>NZ_FCOE02000140.1 GCF_001544915.2 Caballeronia pedi
TGCAACGGATACGCCTGCTGCATCCACGTCAGTCGATTGAAGAGCGCATCGTGACGATTGCCGACGCCTTTGGGGCGGCCCGTCGAGCCTGAGGTGAAGATAACGTAGGCGAGGTTCGCGCCGTGGAGTTCGATCCCGGGATTGCGTTCGTCCTGCCTGCTTGCATCGAGTGTGATGTGTCTCACGCCTTCGACTTCGGGCAGTATGATTCCTGACTGACACAGCGCGAGTTGAATACCGCCATCCTGCTGCATCGCTGCGAGCCGGTCGGCCGGATACGAGGGATCGAGCGGTACGTACGCGGCACCTGCCTTCATGATCGCAAACAACGCCACCACGAGTTCGATCGATCGTTCCGCTGCGATGCCGACTTTCGATTCGATGCCTACGTTCTGCGCAATGAGCCAGTGGGCGAGTCCGTTCGCGCGGGCGTTGAGTTTGGCGTATGTCAAACGTTCATCGCCGAAGACCAATGCGATGTCATCGGGATAAGCCGCTGCGTGACGTTCGAAGCCACGAAACACCGGTTCCGCGT
>NZ_FCOE02000139.1 GCF_001544915.2 Caballeronia pedi
TGCAACGGATACGCCTGCTGCATCCACGTCAGTCGATTGAAGAGCGCATCGTGACGATTGCCGACGCCTTTGGGGCGACCCGTCGAGCCCGACGTGAAGATCACATACGCGAGGTTCGCGCCGTGGAGTTCGATCTCGGGATTGCGTTCATCGTGCCTGCTTGCATCGAGCGTGACGTGCTTGACGTTTTCAACTTCAGGCAACGCAACGCCGGACTGACACAGTGCGAGCACGATGCCGCCATCCTGCTGCATCGCTGCGAGCCGGTCGGCCGGATACGAAGGATCGAGCGGCACGTAAGCTGCGCCCGCCTTCATGATCGCGAACAGCGCCACCACGAGTTCGATCGAGCGTTCCGCTGCGATGCCGACTTTCGATTCGATGCCGATACCTTGATTGATCAGCCAATGCGCCAGTCCGTTCGCGCGGGCGTTCAATTCTCCGTAACTCACGCACGAATCGCCGAAGACCAATGCGATGTCATCGGGATAAGCCGCTGCGTGACGTTCGAAGCCACGAAACACCGGTTCCGCGT
>NZ_FCOE02000136.1 GCF_001544915.2 Caballeronia pedi
GCTTCGAAGCTCGCGCGCAATGCGGCGCGATCCACCGGCCCGCGCAAGCGCAAGCCACCCGCGACGTGATACGCGCTGCTCTCGGGCGACAACTGCCACAAAAACCACAACCGCTGCTGCGCGTACGAAACCGGCAGCGCGCTTTCGACCGCCCGCTCGCGCGCGAGAATGGGCAGTTGCGCCGGCGTCACGCCTTCCTCGACCATCTTTTGCCAGAAGAGCCGACGCTTGTCCTGCGAAAGTTCGATGAAGCGGCGCGCGATGCGCGTAGCCTTGTCCTTATCCATGAATCGTGCTCAAAGGGTGTCGAGGAAGGTGTCGAGTTCGTCCAGCGCCTGATCGCCGGGAGCCCGGTCCCGCGCTGTCTCTATTGCCTGCGCGAGCGCCGCCAGCGTTGCCGCCTCGAACAGCGAGGCGAGCGCAAGACTCGCGTTCAGTTCCAGTCCGATGCGTGCATTCAGCCGCACTGCCATCAGCGAATTGCCACCCAGCTCGAAGAAGTTATCGTTGCGCCCGATGCGCTCGACGCCGAGCAACTCCGACCAGATCGTCGCGAGTT
>NZ_FCOE02000142.1 GCF_001544915.2 Caballeronia pedi
TTGAGCTTGTCCGCGAGCGGCTCCAGCGTCTTCGTGTAGTTCTCGCCGCTGCCCAGACCGCGACCACCCGACACGATGATGTGCGCGCTCGTCAGTTCCGGGCGATCGAGCTTCGTCACTTCGCGGCTCACGAACTGCGAGAGGCCCGCATCGGCGGCGGCTTCGATCTTTTCGACTTGCGCGCTGCCGCCTTCCGCCGCGACCGGATCGAAACCTGTCGAACGAACGGTGATCACCTTGATCGGATCGCTCGATTGAACCGTCGCGATCGCGTTGCCTGCGTAGATCGGGCGCTCGAAGGTGTCGGCGCTATCGACGGCGGTGATGTCGCTGATTTGCGCGACATCGAGATGCGCCGCGATACGCGGCGCGATGTTCTTACCGTAAGCCGTCGCGGGCGCGAGGATATGCGAATAGTCCTTCGCGATGTTCAGCACCGTCGCATCGATGTTTTCCGCGAGGCCTTCGGCGAGTTGGGGCGCATCGGCGAGCAGCACTTTGCT
>NZ_FCOE02000132.1 GCF_001544915.2 Caballeronia pedi
CGCAAGACGAAGCCCGACGCCCCTTCGATCTTCAACACGGCCCCTTGCTGCGCGCCCGATTGCTGCGCCTCGCAGAAGACGAACACGTTCTGCTGTTCACGATGCATCACATCGTCTCCGATGGCTGGTCCACCGGCGTATTGGTGCGTGAACTCGCCGCCTGCTATACGGCCGCATTGCGTAACGAACCTGTCGCCCTGCCGCCGCTGGCCGTGCAGTACGCCGACTACACCCTGTGGCAACGCGACTGGCTCGCTGGCGCCGAACTCGAACGTCAGACTCAGTACTGGCGCAATCAGCTCGCCGAGCTTGCACCGCTTGATCTCCCCACCGATCGCCCTCGCCCTGCGCAGATCAGCGGGCGCGGCGCGACGTTGCCCTTTGCCGTGAGTCCCGAGTTATACGAACGCCTGAACGCGCTGGCGAAGCGTGAAGGCGTCACGCCCTTCATGCTGCTGCTTGCGGTGTTCCAGGCGCTGCTCGCACGTTTGTCGGGGCAATCAGAGGTGGCCGTGGGATCGCCCATCGCCAATAGAACGCATGCGCAGATCGAACCGCTCATCGGCCTGTTCGTCAATACGCTGGTGCTGCGTGC
>NZ_FCOE02000130.1 GCF_001544915.2 Caballeronia pedi
CCGTCGAGGTGGACGTCGACAGCGAGTTCAGACCCGTCGACAGCGAGCTCACGCCAGCCGACAACGAGCTCACGCCGGCGGACAGCGAGCTCACGCCGCTCGACAGCGAGCTGATGCCCGTGGAGGTCGACGTCGACAGCGAATTCAGACCCGTCGACAGCGAGCTCACACCAGCCGACAGCGAGCTCACGCCGGCCGACAGCGAACTCACGCCGCTCGACAGCGAGCTGATGCCCGTCGAGGTCGACGTCGACAGCGAGTTCAGACCCGTCGACAGCGAGCTCACACCAGCCGACAGCGAGCTCACGCCAGCCGACAGCGAGCTGATGCCCGTGGAGGTGGACGTCGACAGCGAGTTCAGACCCGTCGACAGCGAGCTTACGCCAGCCGACAGCGAACTCACGCCTGCGGAGAGCGAGCTCACGCCGGCCGACAGCGAACTCACGCCCGTGGACAGCGAGCTCACGTTGGTGGACAGCGAGTCAATACCCGTGGACAGCGAGCTGATGCCCGTCGAGGTCGAGGTCGACAGCGAGTTCAGACCCGAAGACAGCGAGCTCACGCCGGCGGAGAGCGAACTCACACCTGCGGAGAGCGAGCTCACGCCGCTCGACAGCGAGCTGATGCCCGTGGAGG
>NZ_FCOE02000126.1 GCF_001544915.2 Caballeronia pedi
CCTTCCACCGGAGCCGTACGCTTATCGTGCGGGCCGCAATGCCCAGCAGGCGGTGATCGAGGTGGAGGAGCGTCTACACCGAGGGCAAACGGACGTAGACGCGGACCTGGCGGACTACTTTGGAAGTATTCCGCACGCCGACTTGATGTTGTCGCTCGCGCGACGCATCGTTGATCGGCGTGTGCTGCATCTGATCAAGATGTGGCTGGAATGCCCCGTTGAAGAAACCGATGACAGAAGCCGGGAGAAACGGACGACGGAGGCTCGCGACAGTCGGCGCAGGATTCCAGGGCTCCCCCATTTCACCACTGCTGGCGAATGTTTACATGCGCCGGTTCGTGCTGGCATGGAAGAAGCTCGGGCTTCAACGCAGTCTTGGAAGTCGAATAGTGACCTACGCGGACGATCTCGTCATCCTGTGCAAGCGAGGCAAGGCTGAAGAGGCATTGCTGAAACTACGCGAGATCATGAGCAAGCTGAAGCTGACGGTCAACGAGGAGAAGACGCGAATCTGCAAGGTGCCAGAAGGTGAGTTCGACTACCTGGGTTTTACGTTTGGGCGGATGTATTCAGCAACGACTGGTCAGGCCCGTATGGGCATGAAGCCGTCGAAGGAGAGTATCCGGCGCATGATCGAAAAGATTTATGCAATGACCGCCCTCAGGACGGTATGGCAAGAGACCACGGAGTTGGTGGGCAAGTTGAACCCGCACGTTGCGCGGTTGGGCGAATTACTTCCAGGTAGGAAGCGTCAGCCGGGCATATCGAGCAATCGACAGCTACACCGCGACGCGGTTGCGCCGGTGGCTACGCAACAAGTACAA
>NZ_FCOE02000125.1 GCF_001544915.2 Caballeronia pedi
TGCTTCGTCACCAGCCCCGCCCAGTTGTACTGATAGCGGAACACGTGACCGCCCAGATCCGTGTGCTTGGTCGTGCGTCCGAACACATCCTGTTCATCGACCATCGTGCGGCCGTGGCGTCGGTCATCGTCTTGATCCAGCCGCCAGTCACCGACGTGCCTACCGAGGCGATACCGCTCGCCCACTTGTAGTCGTACTTCACCGTGCGGCCCGCCGCGCTCACCGTCTTCACGATGCGGCCATCCACGTCGTAGTACGTCTTCTCACGATTGCCCAGCGCATCCGTATGCGCGATGCGCTGGTCCAGGTCGTCGTACTCGTAGCGGTCGATGCTGCGCTGGCCATTCGCCAGCACCGGACGATCGATTTCGATCAGCCGGTTCTTGTTGTCATATTTGTACTCCGTGCGACGGCCCAGTTCGTCCGTCGCGACGCGCAGGTTGCCGAAGCCGTCGTACTGAGACACCTTGCTGTAGCCCAGAGCGTCCCACGACTTCGCCACACTCGGCGTGGCCGTGCCGAAGTTCCACGATTGCGTCGTGAGATTGCCGTTCGCATCACACAAACCGACGAGATTGCCCGTCAGGTCATAGTAGAAATTCGTCAGCGGCGTCGTAACGGTCTTGTACCCGTTGGCCAAGGTCACGCTCACCTGCGGTTGCTGCTTGAGCACCAGCATGCCCATCGTGTTATACGACGAGTAGGTCCAGTTGCCGCGACCATCACGCTCGCCTGACACGTCTCCAAAGGCATTGTGATGCTGCAGACGGTCGATCGTCATGTCCTTGGCCAACTCGTCGATCACTCCGACGATGTCGACATTGGTCACCGGATTGTTGCGCGTGCCGGTCAGGAAGTAGCTCTGGCGCTCCATCACCACGTTGCCCGATGCATCCTTGGCCAGATAACGATATTCGTACTCGGCGTTCGTTGGCAGGC
>NZ_FCOE02000124.1 GCF_001544915.2 Caballeronia pedi
AATCGCAATCATTCGTCGGTAGAAGGAATTCTGGCGCAAACTGGAGGAATCCAGTCTGCGCCGCGGCGACGATCGAGGCTCGCGCTCACTCTCGCTGAGCGCGAGGAGATCTCGAGAGGCCTGGCCGCGGGAGACTCGATCCAGTCAATCGCACGGCGACTATCGCGATCGCCGTCAACGATCTGTCGGGAGCTCAAGCGCAACAGTGGAGAGAAAGGCTATCGGGCCAGCCACGCGGACGAGCTTACGTGGGAACGGGGCGCACCGACCCAAGGTCTGCAAACTGGTCAGGCATCGGGTTCTGGCACAGATCGTTGCCCACAAGCTCCAGTTGCAGTGGTCACCTCAGCAGATTGCTGGATGGCTTAAACGCGCCTGGCCGCGCGACGAGGATTATCACGTGTCACACGAGACCATCTACCGTAGTCTGTTTATTCAGGCACGGGGTGCCCTGAAGAAAGAACTGCTGGAACACTTACGGCGCACCCGAGCTATGCGTCGATCGCGACATCACACCCAGAAAACGGAGGACCACGGCAGGATCCGCGATGCGATATCAATCAGCGAACGGCCTGCCGCAGTGGAAGACCGTGCGGTGCCTGGTCACTGGGAGGGGGATCTGTTGTGTGGCAGCAGCGGCAGCTAGATTGCAAAGCTTGTAGAGCGGCAGACGCGTTATGTGATGCTTAGTGAGGATCACCAGCAAAGACAGTGAGACGCTCGTCAAAGCGCTGATCAAACATGCCAGCAAGCTGCCGCACGAACTCTATAAATCGCTCACCTGGGACCGCGGCACGGAGATGGCGGGCCACAAACGATTCACCATCGCCACTGACATTGCCGTGTACTTCTGTGATCCGAAACACCCTTGGCAACGCGGTTCGAATGAAAATACCAATGGTCTTCTGAGGCAGTACTTCCCGAAAGGGATCGATCTGTCGGTCTACTCTCAGGCCAAACTCAA
>NZ_FCOE02000122.1 GCF_001544915.2 Caballeronia pedi
GAGCGCGTCTTCGGCAGGTTCTCGCCGAAGCGGATGTCCTTCGGCTTCGCGATCGGGCCGATCTCCTTGCCGACCCAGTTGCGCAGTTCAGTGGCGATCTGCTTGGCTTCGTCGCCTTCCGGACGCGAACGCTTCAGCACGACGAACGCAACCACGGCTTCACCCGTCGTATCGTCCGGCCGGCCGACGACCGCCGCTTCCGCGACCATCGGATTGGCGACCAGCGCCGACTCGATTTCCATCGTGCCGAGGCGGTGGCCCGAGACGTTCAGCACGTCATCGATGCGGCCCATGATCGTGAAGTAGCCGGTTTCCTTGTCGCGCACCGCGCCGTCGCCCGCGAGATACAGCTTGCCGCCGAGTTCTTCCGGGAAGTAGCTCGTCTGATATCGCTTCGGATCACCCCAGACGTTGCGCAACATCGACGGCCACGGGCGCTTCACCACCAGAATGCCGCCCTGCCCGTTCGGCACGTCCTGACCGGTTTCGTCGACGACCGCAGCCATGATGCCCGGCAGCGGCAATGTGCACGAACCCGGCACGAGCGGCGTCGCGCCCGGCAGCGGCGTGATCATGTGGCCGCCGGTTTCGGTCTGCCACCACGTATCGACGATCGGGCACTGGCCGCGTCCGACGTTCTCGTGATACCACATCCACGCTTCCGGATTGATCGGTTCGCCGACCGTGCCGAGAATGCGCAGCGTCGACAGGTCGTAGCTCTTCGGATGCACCTTCGCGTCCGCTTCCGATACCTTGATGAGCGAGCGGATGGCCGTGGGCGCCGTGTAGAAGATCGTGACCTTGTGGCGATCGATCATTTCCCAGAAGCGGCCGGCGTGCGGATACGTCGGCACGCCTTCGAACATCACCTGCGTCGCGCCGATCGCGAGCGGTCCGTACGCGATATAGCTATGCCCCGTGATCCAGCCGATGTCCGCCGTACACCAGAAGATGTCGCCCGGCTTCATGTCGAAGGTCCACTTCATCGTCTGCGCGCCCCACAGCAACACGCCCGCCGTGCTGTGCTGCACGCCCTTCGGCTTGCC
>NZ_FCOE02000120.1 GCF_001544915.2 Caballeronia pedi
TCCGGTCCGGTGTAATTCGCGCTCGGCCGGATGATCTTGTTGTCGATGCGTTGTTCGATGATGTGCGCCGCCCATCCCGAGGTGCGCGAGATCACGAACAGCGGTGTGAACATGGCCGTGGGCACGCCCATCATGTGATACGAAACCGCGCTGAACCAGTCGAGGTTCGGGAACATTTTCTTCGCGTCCCACATGACCGATTCGAGCCGCTCGGCGATGTCGAATAGCTTCGTGTCGCTGGCTTCCTTCGACAGCTTCTTCGCGATTTCCTTGATGACCTTGTTGCGCGGATCGGAGATCGTGTACACCGGGTGGCCGAAGCCGATCACCACCTCCTTGTTCTCGACGCGGCGCTTGATGTCGCTTTCCGCTTCGTCGGGCGTCTGATAGCGCGATTGAATTTCGAACGCGACTTCGTTCGCGCCGCCATGCTTCGGACCGCGCAGCGCGCCGATCGCGCCGGTGATCGCCGAATACATGTCCGAACCCGTGCCCGCGATCACGCGCGCCGTGAACGTCGATGCGTTGAATTCATGCTCGGCGTACAGGTTGAGCGACACATGCATCGCATCGACCCATGACTTCGAGGGCGCCACGCCATGCAGCAGATGCAGAAAGTGTCCGCCGATGGAATCGTCATCGGTTTCGACTTCGATGCGTTTGCCGTTGTGCGAATAGTGATACCAGTACAGCAGCATCGAGCCGAGCGAGGCCATCAGACGATCGGCGATGTCTTTCGCGCCCGGCACATTGTGATCGTCCTTCTCGGGCAGCAGCGTGCCGAGCACCGAGACGCCGGTGCGCATCACGTCCATCGGATGCGCGGAAGCCGGAATCCATTCCAGCGCGGCCTTGAGGTTCGCGGGCAGGCCGCGCAAGGCCTTCAGTTTCGTCTTGTACGCTTTCAGTTCGGCAGCGTTGGGCAGCTTGCCATGCACGAGCAGATGCGCGATTTCTTCGAATTCGGAAGTGGTCGCGACATCGAGAATGTCGTAGCCGCGATAGTGCAGGTCATTGCCGGTCTTGCCGACCGTGCACAACGCGGTATTGCCCGCGGTCACGCCGGACAGCGCGACGGATTTCTTCGGCTTGAATGCGCC
>NZ_FCOE02000117.1 GCF_001544915.2 Caballeronia pedi
GCCACCCAGCTCGAAGAAGTTATCGTTGCGCCCGATGCGCTCGACGCCGAGCAACTCCGACCAGATCGTCGCGAGTTGCGTTTCGAGCGCGCCCTGCGGCGCTTCCCATTGCGCTTCATCCGCCTGCACCGATGGCGCGGGCAGCGCCTTGCGATCCACCTTGCCGTTCGCATTCAGCGGCAACGTGTCCAGCGTCACGATGCGCCACGGCACCATGTAGTCCGGCAGCGTCTGAGCGAGTTGCGCCTTGGCGCGTTGCGCATCGAACGATGCGTCGCCGCTCACATATGCGATCAACCTGCCTTCGCGGGCGATGACCACAGCTTCCCGAACGTCGTCGAGTTGCGCGAGCCGCGCTTCGATTTCACCCAGTTCGATACGAAAGCCGCGAAGCTTCACCTGATGATCGAGACGCCCGAGATAGTCGAGCACGCCGTCCGCGCGCCAGCGCACCAGATCGCCCGTACGATACAGACGCGCGCCCGGCTCATCGGAGAACGGATCGGCGACGAAGCGCTCCGCCGTCAAGCCCGCACGGCCGAGATAGCCGCGCGCGAGACCGGCGCCACCCAGATACAGTTCGCCCGCCACGCCGCGCGGCACCGGCTCCATGCGCTCATCGAGCACCCAGGTTTGCGTGTCGGCGATCGGTGCGCCGATCGGCACCGCTTTGTCCTCTTCACGGCAGCGCCATGCGGTGACGTCGATCGCCGCTTCGGTCGGACCGTACAGGTTGTGCAGCGCCACGCCGGGCAGGCGCTCGAATACCTTGCGCTGCAACTCCGCGGGCAAGGCCTCGCCGCTGCACACGATCTGGCGCAGCGTGCATCGCTGCGCGTGCTCGCTTTCGATGAACGCCTGCAACATCGAGGGCACGAAATGCAGCGTGCCGACCGCATGCCGAACGATGGTCTCGGCCAGTTGCAACGGATCGCGATGCGCACCCGGTGCGGCGATCGCTAGACGTGCGCCTACCATCAATGGCCAGAAGAATTCCCACACCGAGACATCGAAGCTGAACGGCGTCTTCTGCAACACGGTTTCTCCGCGCTGCAACGGATACGCCTGCTGCATCCACGTCAGTCGATTGAAGAGCGCATCGTGACGATTGCCGACGCCTTTGGGGCG
>NZ_FCOE02000115.1 GCF_001544915.2 Caballeronia pedi
TGGATGATACCCACGCCCGCCGCGAACATGCTGCGCGATGCCGACGGCGCGCTCTGGAAGCCGTCGCCGATGGTCGCGTTGGCCGCCGTCTGACGATTCGAGGTCGTGCCCGACGGAACTGCCAGCGTGTTGCCGTTCGCGCGCTGGAACGCTTCGAGCGCGTACAGGCCCGTGCGCTTCGAGAGCGAGTAATACTGCGAGAGGTTGAACTGGTGGTACGAAGCCGCATCGTTGATGCCGTTCGCCTTGCTGGCCCACGTGTAGCTGTAGCCCGCCGCGAAGTCCCATGCCGACGTCGCCTTCCAGTGCAGCACCGTGCCGGCCGTATTGAATACGGCTTCGTCGGTGAACAGCGAGTTCGTGCCCGGGATGTACTGAACGTTCGTGTACGTGACCGAGATGTCCCACGCGCTGTTGAACTGGTAGCCGCCCGCGACCGCGAAGCGCTGCTGAGCCTGCGCACGCTGATAGCCTGCCGTGACCGCCGACACGCCCGGCTGACCGGCGCCGGTCGTGCTGGTCGTATCGTTGATGGTCGTCGACTGACCGCTGTAGATGCCGCCGCCGTTGGCCGCGTTGTTGATGCGCGAGAACGCCACCGCGCCGCCGATCGGGCCTTGCTGATACTGGATCGCCGCCGACCAGGTCGAGCCTTGGTACACGCTGTCGGGCACGCCCGCGAGCGAGTACGAACCGCTCACCGTGAAGCCGTAGAGCTTCGGCGACGTGTAGACGATCGAGTTGTTCGCGCGGTAGATCGTGTCCAAACCGTCCAGATCGCCCGGGTGCGCGCCGAAGTAACCGGTCAGCCAGTTCGTCGGGCTATACGGCGAGAGCAGCGTGTAGTACGAGGTGTACTGGCGACCCAACGTGAGCGTACCGTAGCCGGGGTTCGTCAGACCGACCCATGCCTGGCGGCCGAACATCGCGTTGGTGAACTGCTGGCTGCCGCTGTTGATGTCGAAGCCCGATTCCAATTGGAAGATCGCCTTGCTGCCGCCGCCGAGATCTTCAGCGCCCTTCAGGCCGAAACGGCTGCCCGCCCAGATGCCCGAGGCCATCTTGACGTTCGAGCGGCCCGGATTCGTCTTGGCCAGATTCGTCTGGCTGCTTTGATAGACGATCGAATCGTCGACGATACCGTACAGCGTGACGCTGCTTTGCGCGAATGCCGG
>NZ_FCOE02000114.1 GCF_001544915.2 Caballeronia pedi
CGCGGATTCAACCGGTCGATGCAACGCCTAGAATCTGCGTGAGAGCGGAGGTGTTGCAAATGAAGCAGCGGCCGAGAATTTACTACTCCGAGACCCAGAAGGCGCTGATGTGGGACCGATGGCGCAAGGGCGATACGATTCATCAGATTGCTAAACTGTTCGATCGAGGCCATTCTTCGATTCAGCGGATACTATCGGAGGCCGGCGGCATTCAGCCGCTGCAAAGGCACCGCGCGCCACGGGCATTGACGCTCGGCGAGCGAGAGGAGATTTCCCGCTCCCTGGTGTCCGGACTATCGATTCGGTCGATAGCAGCCCGGCTGGGACGCGCCCCTTCCACTATAAGTCGCGAGTTGCAGCGCAACGGAGGCAGCCAAGGCTATCGAGCAAGCCAGGCGGATGCGATCGCCTGGGAGCGGGCACGTCGGCCTAAGGTTTGCAAATTGGTGCGAAACCAGACGCTGGCGCGAGTTGTCGCTGCAAAGCTGAAGCTGCAGTGGTCCCCTGAGCAGATTGCCGGTTGGCTCAGACATGCTTATGCGGTCAACAAGGACTATCTGGTGTCGCACGAGACAATCTATCGGAGCCTCTATATTCAAGCTCGCGGGGCCCTGAAAAAGGAATTGCTTGACCACTTGCGACGCTCTCGAATCATGCGCCGGTCCCGTCACCACACACTGAAAACTGAGGGCCGCACGAACATTCGCGACGCCGTGTCGATCAGTGAACGCCCTGCTACAGCAGAGGATCGCGCCATACCCGGGCACTGGGAAGGTGACTTGCTGTATGGCAATGCTACGAGCCAGATTGCAACTCTCGTCGAACGTCAAAGTCGATTCGTCATGTTGGTAAAAGTCGTCAGCAAAGATTCTGAGGCTGTAGTTGACGCGCTGATACGACACGCCAGCAAGTTACCTCGAGAACTATATAAATCGCTGACGTGGGACAGGGGCTCGGAAATGACCGACCACAACCGCTTTACTGTCGCTACCGACATTGAGGTCTATTTCTGCGACCCACAGCATCCTTGGCAACGCGGTTCGAACGAAAACACGAATGGGCTTCTGAGGCAATACTTCCCGAAGGGTACTGATCTATCTGCCTACTCCCAGGCCAAGCTGGATGCCGTAGCCAGGCGGCTCAACGAACGTCCCCGAAAAACGCTCAACTTCGATACGCCAGCTGAGCGATTTAACCAAATCGTTGCATCGACCGGTTGAATCCGCC
>NZ_FCOE02000119.1 GCF_001544915.2 Caballeronia pedi
TGCATTTCGTGCAGCAGCGTGACGAGAATCCGGCAACCCGATGCGCCGATCGGGTGACCGATCGCAATCGCGCCGCCGTTCACGTTGATCTTCGACTGATCCCAGCCCATCTGCTTGTGCACCGCAAGCGCCTGCGCCGCGAACGCCTCGTTGATTTCCATCAGGTCGAGATCGTTCACCGACCAGCCCGCGCGCTCCAGACAGCGCTTCGAGGCCGGCACCGGGCCCATGCCCATGATCTTCGGATCGACGCCCGCGTTCGCGTACGCCTTGATACGCGCGAGCGGCGTGAGACCCAGCGCTTCAGCCTTCTTCGCCGACATCACCACGACCGCCGCCGCGCCGTCGTTGAGGCCCGATGCGTTCGCCGCCGTCACCGTGCCTTCCTTCGAGAACGCCGGCTTCAGGCCCGCGAGCGCGTCGGCCGTCACGCCGTGACGCACGAACTCGTCGGTGTTGAACTGCAGCGGCTCGCCCTTGCGTTGCGGAATCGAGACCGGCACGATTTCATCGTTGAAGCGGCCCGCCTTCTGCGCGGCCTCGGCCTTGTTCTGCGACAGCGCCGCGAACGCGTCCTGCTGCTCGCGCGTGATGCCGAATTCCTTCGCGACGTTTTCCGCCGTCGTGCCCATGTGGTAGTTGTTATAGACGTCCCACAGGCCATCGACGATCATCGTGTCGATCAGCTTCGCATCGCCCATGCGGAAGCCGTCGCGCGAGCCCGGCAGCACGTGCGGCGCGGCGCTCATGTTTTCCTGACCACCGGCGATCACGATTTCCGCATCGCCCGCGATGATCGCGTTCGCCGCCAGCATCACCGCTTTCAGGCCCGAGCCGCAGACCTTGTTGATCGTCATGCCCGGAACCATGTCGGGCAAGCCGGCCTTGATCAGCGACTGGCGCGCCGGGTTCTGGCCCGAACCGGCCGCGAGCACCTGACCCAGAATCACTTCGCTCACCTGATCCGGCTTCACACCCGCGCGCTCCAGCACGGCCTTGATTACCGTTGCACCCAATTCCGGCGCCGCGATCTTCGCGAGCGAACCGCCGAACTTGCCTACCGCCGTACGCGCGGCCGATACGATCACTACGTCAGTCATTT
>NZ_FCOE02000113.1 GCF_001544915.2 Caballeronia pedi
CGGGACATGGGTAACACATTCATCCGGTCATGCCGTCAGGTTTATGTTGATGGTATCGAAGTGATGATGAGCGATGTAAAGGTCGTAGCAGTCCGGTTGCGTCGTGCTTGGCCGGATGGCAACGGGCAGGTTCTCAAGCGCACTTGAGACCTTGAAACGTCGGGACATGAAGCGCAGCTCGCCATTGACGCGCACCCGCACAACAACGTCTGCGTCGCCGTATTGCAACGGCGGCAGCTGCTCGGGATAGGCGCGCGGACTGGGCCGGAAACGCGTGATGGGCGTGTCCATGTCCAGCGCCTGATGCGGCCGCTGTGTGTTGTAGACGATACGCCAGCTGTCGAATGCCTGCTGCGCGCCACGGAAACTGGCGAAGTGCCGGCCACCAAGCAGTTCAGCCTTCAGCGTACGGTGAAACCGTTCATCTTTGCCCGTTGGTCTGTGGATGGGCCGGGCGGCTGTACGAAATCTTCACGCCCAGACGGATCAACCAGATGCCCAACGTGGTGAGTTGTCCGGGCTGTGCCGGGCTTCCCCACGGCGAGCCGTTGTCGGCGTTGATGCGCAACGGCAACCCGTAGCGGCGGAACGCGTCGCGCAGTCGCCGGCGCACGGCTGGCGTGTCAGTCGGCCCGCAGGCGTCAAGCGCGATATTGAAGCGCGAATGGTCATCGAGCACGGTCAGCGGCGAGCAGCGCCGGCTATCGACGAGCTCAATCCAGCCCTTGAAATCCATCTGCCACAGATCATTGGGCTGCTCGTGCTCGAAGCGCTTCCAGGGTGTTGCCGCCGCCGAGGCTTCGGCGATGATCAGGCCATGCCGATGCAGAATCCGGGTCATGGTGCCCGCCGTGGGCACCACAGGATGGCCGAGATCACGCAGACGCCGTTCGAGCTTGCGTCCGCCCCAGCGATGTTCGCTACGTAACGCCACCACGCGCTGCTCAATCTCGGCAGCCGTGCGATTCGGGCTCGATAGCGGCCGGCGCGAGCGATCTTCCAGACCGGCTTCGCCAGCCTGCGCATACCGGTTGAGCCACTTGTAGCCGGTCTTCGCACTGATGCCGTATCGCTGGCACAACTCGCGGCGGTTAGCGCCCTCCTGCAGGGCGAGCCGAACAAATTCCAGACGTAGGTTCACGGTATCTCTCGGGTTCCACGACATGGCCGGCTCCGGAAAAAATGCCTCCAGAGTGTTACCCATGTCCCGATACACCTGTTACCTATGTCCCCGGTCCATACACTGCTGCAAAGAAA
>NZ_FCOE02000112.1 GCF_001544915.2 Caballeronia pedi
GATCAACCCGATGCATCGCTGCACGCGCATGAACTCGTGCTGCCCGAGGAGCACGCGCTGCTCGAAAGCTGGAACGACACGGCGGCAGCGTATCCCGAGCATCTGTGTATTCATCAGTTGTTTGAACAACAGGTGCACCGTACGCCCGATGCCGTCGCGCTGGTCTTCGAAGACGCATCACTCACGTATGCGCAACTCAATGCACGCGCCAATCAGCTTGCGCATCATTTAATCGCGCTGGGCGTACGTCCTGAAGATCGTGTGGCGCTGTGCATGGAGCGTGGTATCGGCATGGTTGTCGCGTTGATGGCGATACTCAAGGCTGGCGGCGCTTACGTGCCGCTCGATCCGGCGTATCCGGGCGAGCGTCTGAGCCACATCCTCACCGATGCCACGCCCCGCCTGCTGCTCGCAGATGTCGCGGGTCGTGAAGCATTAGGTGACACCGGTTCACTGACCGTGCTCGATCCCAACGAATCGCTCGACGAAGCGCTCCCGCAAGACGATCCGCAAACGGCCGTCGCCCCGCATCACCTTGCTTACGTGATCTACACCTCGGGTTCCACAGGTAAGCCCAAAGGCGTTGCGATCGAACACAGAAATGCTGTCAACTTCCTGACCTGGAGCCATGAAGCCTTCACCTCGGAAGAACTCTCGCAAACACTGTTCGCGACCTCGCTCAATTTCGATCTCTCGATCTACGAATGTTTCGCTCCTTTGACGCGAGGCGGAACGGTTCATCTGGTCGATAACGTCCTCGCGCTCGTCAGAAGTCCGCACGAGGTCGGCCTCATCAATACGGTGCCATCGGCGATCACGGCACTGCTGGATGCGGAAGCATCACTGACATCGATCCGCACGATCAACCTCGCCGGCGAGCCGTTGAAGCTCGCGCTGATGAAACGGATCTTCGCTGAAACCGGGATCGAGCGACTGTGCAATCTGTACGGCCCATCTGAAACGACGACATACTCGACCTGGATCGAGATGAAGAAGGGCGAGCGTTTGACGGAAACCATCGGCAGACCGATCGCTAACACGCGCATCTATCTGCTCGATGCGCAACGCCAGTCCGTGCCTCTCGGTACGGTCGGCGAGCTTTATATCGGTGGTGCAGGCGTGGCGCGTGGCTATCTGAATCGACCCGAACTCACCGCCGAGCGCTTCCTCGACGATCCCTTCGTTCCGGGCGCCCGCATGTACCGCACGGGCGACCTCGCCCGTTATCGCGCCGATGGCAATATCGAGTTTCTGGGCCGCAACGATCATCAGGTCAAGATCCGTGGCTTCCG
>NZ_FCOE02000110.1 GCF_001544915.2 Caballeronia pedi
TCCGGATGACTGGCGATCTGCGCCTCGATCTCACCCAGTTCGATACGAAAGCCACGAATCTTGACCTGATGATCGTTACGCCCAAGAAACTCGATATTGCCATCGGCACGATAGCGCGCGAGATCGCCCGTGCGATACATCCGCGCGCCGGGAACGAACGGATCGTCGATGAACCGTTCAGCGGTCAACTCAGGCCGATTGAGGTAGCCACGCGACACCCCCGCACCACCGATGTAAAGCTCACCCACCGCACCCGGGGGCATCAACTGACGTTGCGCATCGAGCAAGTAGATGCGCGTGTTGGCGATAGGTCGGCCAATCGGCACCAGATTCGTTTCCTCAGGAAGGCATCGATACGCCGTTGCCCAGACGGTTGCTTCCGTAGGACCGTATTCGTTATAAAGCGATACCGGCCGCGGCAGCGTCGAGCTTTGCCGCGCGAGATTCGGAGGGCACGCCTCACCGGCGACGATGATCTCCCGAAGCTGATGCTCGCCGCTCGACGACATACTGTCGAGAATGGCCTGCCCAAGAGAAGGAACACACAGGACGCGTGTGATGTCACGATCCCGAACGAGCCTGATGATTGCGTCGGGGTCCCTTGCCGTGTCGATATCGACGAGGGCGAGACAGCCCCCGTTCGTGAGCGTCCCGAAGAGGCCGGCGACAGAGCTATCAAAGGCGAGTGACGAAAGCAACAGGAAGCGCTCATTCGAAGCGCGCTCATAGAACTGGTGCCGGGCGCAAGTGGAGGCGACCAGCGTCTTGTGTTCGATCGCAACGCCTTTGGGCTTACCGGTGGAACCCGAGGTGTAGATCACGTAAGCAAGGTGATGCGGGGCGACAGCCGTTTGCGGATCGTCTTGCGGAAGCGCGTCGTCGAGCGATGCGTTGGGATCGAGCACGGTCAGTGAACCGGTGTCACCTAATGCTTCACGACCCGCGACATCTGCGAGCAGCAGGCGGGGTGTGGCATCGGTGAGGATGTGGCTCAGGCGCTCTCCAGGATACGCCGGATCGAGCGGCACGTAAGCGCCGCCAGCCTTGAGTATCGCCATCAACGCGACAACCATGCCGATACCACGCTCCATGCACAGCGCCACACGATCTTCAGGACGTACGCCCAGCGCGATTAAATGATGCGCAAGCTGATTGGCGCGTGCATTGAGTTGCGCATACGTGAGTGATGCGTCTTCGAAGACCAGCGCGACGGCATCGGGCGTACGGTGCACCTGTTGTTCAAACAACTGATGAATACACAGATGCTCGGGATACGCTGCCGCCGTGTCGTTCCAGCTTTCGAGCAGCGCGTGCTCCTCGGGCAGCACGAGTTCATGCGCGTGCAGCGATGCATCGGGTTGATC
>NZ_FCOE02000109.1 GCF_001544915.2 Caballeronia pedi
AGCGCGTATCACGTCGCGGGTGGCTTGCGCTTGCGCGGGCCGGTGGATCGCGCCGCATTGCGCGCGAGCTTCGAAGCGATCGTCGCGCGGCACGAGACGCTGCGCACGCGCTTCGCTGCCGATGAGAGCGGGCGCGTCGAACAATGGATCGATCCTCAGGGCGCGCTGAATTGGCGTGAAACGACGGTTGCGCAAGCCGATGCCGACGCCATCGCACGCGCGTTCGCCGCCGAGCCTTTCGATCTGCGCGACGGTCCGCTATTGCGCATCGCGCTTTACAGCACCGGTGAAGACGAACATCTGCTCGCACTGTCGATGCATCACATCGTCTCGGATGGCTGGTCGGTGCATGTGCTGCTCGATGAACTGGTATCGCACTATCGTGCGCAGACGCTGGGCGAGGCATCGAAGCTCGCGGCATTGCCCGTGCAATACGCCGACTATGCCGCATGGCAACGCGACTGGCTCGACGCAGGCGAGCGCGATCGGCAACTGAACTACTGGCGCGCCACGCTCGGCGATGAACATCCGGTGCTCGCGCTACCGACCGATGCGCCGCGTCCGGCGCAGGCGTCGTATCACGCGGGGCGCTATCGCGTGAGCCTGCCCGCCGCGCTTGCCGAAGCGGTACGCTCGAAGGCGCAACAAAGCGCGATGACGCCCTTTATGGTGCTGCTCGCGGCGTTCCATGCGCTGCTGTATCGCTATGCCGGACAACAAACGGTGCGCACGGGCGTGCCGGTGGCGAACCGGCATCGGGTGGAGACGGAAGGGCTGATCGGGTTTTTCGTGAACACGCAGGTGCTGCAAAGCCGTATCGATGCTTCCACGCACACGGAGGCGTTGCTCGCGCAAGTGCGTGAAGCGGCACTGGGCGCGCAAGCGCATCAGGATTTGCCCTTCGACGCACTGATCGATGCGCTGCGCCCCGAGCGCAGCCTCGCGCATACGCCGCTATTCCAGGTGATGTTCAACCATCAGCGACGCGACTGGCGCGTGTTGCAGGGCCTGCCGTCACTGGCAATCGAACCGTATGTGCTGCCGGCGGAGATGGCGCAGTTCGAACTGCTGCTCGATACGCGCGAGGAAAGCGACGGCGCGTTGTCGCTCGAACTGAGTTATGCAAGAGAGTTGTTCGAAGCGGACACGATCGTACGCATGGCCGAGCATTATCAGTCGATGGTTCGTGCGATTGCAGAGGGCACGGAGCTTGTCAGCGCAGTTCCGCTGCTGAGCCAAGCGGAGCGCAATGAAATCGATGGCTGGAGCCGCAACACGCAGCGTTATGCGCACGCGGAACCGGTGTTTCGTGGCTTCGAACGTCACGCAGCGGCTTATCCCGATGACATCGCATTGGTCTTCGGCGAT
>NZ_FCOE02000108.1 GCF_001544915.2 Caballeronia pedi
GCTTCGCGCACCGCCGGATGACTGGCGATCTGCGCTTCGATCTCACCCAGCTCGATCCGAAAGCCACGAATCTTGACCTGATGATCGTTACGCCCAAGAAACTCGATATTGCCATCGGCACGATAACGCGCGAGATCGCCCGTGCGATACATCCGCGCACCGGGAACGAACGAATCATCGAGGAAACGCTCGGCAGTCAGATCAGCGCGATTCAGATAGCCCCGCGCCACGCCCGCACCGCCGATATACAGTTCACCCACCGCACCCGGCGGCACCAGTTGATACTGCGCATCGAGCAGATACATGCGCGTGTTGGCGATCGGTCGACCGACCGGCACCGTCGATGACCCGTTCGCTTCGACTCCCGTGTGATAGCACGAAGACCAGACGGTCGTTTCCGTCGGACCGTAGAGATTCCACAACGACTTCACCTTGTCGCCAAGACGCGCGGCGAGTTCAGCAGGCAACGCTTCGCCACCGCACAGCGCGGTCAGTTGCGCGCGGCCGGTCCACTGCGCATCGAGCAGCATGCGCCAGGTGGCGGGCGTGGCCTGCATGAAGCTCACATCGTGCTTTGCGAGCAGCGCTTGCAGGGCGATTGGATCGGCCGCATCGTTTCTGCGTGCGAGCACGACGCAGGCGCCCGTGCTCAAGGGCAGATACAACTCCAGCCCGGCGATATCGAAGGCGATGGTCGTGACGGCCAGAAGCGCATCGTCTGCGTGCATGGCGGTGACATCGCGCATCGAGCAGAGGAAGTTCAGCATCTCGCGATGCTCGACCATCACGCCCTTGGGCTTGCCGGTGGAACCCGAAGTGAAGAGCACGTAGGCGAGGTGTTGCGGAGTGACGGTCGTTTGCGGATCGTCTTGTGGGAGAGTGTCATCGAGCGACGCGTTGGGATCGAGCACGGTCAGCGAACCGGTGTCGCCCAGCGCTTCACGACCGGCGGCATCGGCAAGCAGCAGGCGGGGCGTGGAGTCGGTGAGGATGTGGCTCAGACGCTCGCCAGGATACGCCGGATCGAGCGGCACATAAGCGCCGCCTGCCTTGAGTATCGCGAGCAATGCGACGACCATGCCGATGCCACGTTCAACGCACAACGCCACGCGATCTTCAGGACGCACGCCGAGCGCGATCAGATGATGCGCAAGCTGATTGGCACGCGCATTGAGTTGCGCATAGGTGAGCGACGTGTCTTCGAAGATCAGCGCGATAGCCTCAGGCGTGCGTTGCACCTGTTGTTCAAACAACTGATGGATGCACAGATGCTCGGGATACGCAGCAACGGTGTCGTTCCATGTTTCGACAAGCAGTGTGCGGGTTTCGGTCGGCAGTACATCGAGTTGATTGACCGGCGTCTGAGGCGC
>NZ_FCOE02000107.1 GCF_001544915.2 Caballeronia pedi
ACCGAAGCCGCGACGAGCCCCGCCGCGCATACCTTGAGAAACAGATTCGTCATCGATGAGGACATGTGACGTTGCGTGGTCAGTGAGCCGGAGACAGTGTCACCGGGCGGCGACGGTAGAGCACGAACGTCGCACACAGCGCGCATGCGGCGGCGAAGCTCATCCAGATGCCGGGCGCGGCCTTGTCGCCGGTGAAGTGAATCAGGCCCGTTGAGATGGCGGGCGTGAAGCCGCCGAAGATCGCCGTCGCCAGGCTGTAGGCGAGCGAGAAGCCCGCGACGCGCACGTCGGCCGGCATCACTTCCGTCAACGCGACGACCATCGCGCCGTTGTACATGCCGTACATGAACGAGAGCCACAGCAGCACGAGCAGCATGTGGATGAAGCTCGGCGCATGCGCGAGGAACGACAGTGCGGGATATGCCGTCGCGATGGCGAGCACGGTCATGCCGAGCAGCAGCGGACGCCGGCCGAAGCGGTCGGAGATCACGCCGCCGATGGGCAGCCAGACGAAGTTCGACACGCCGACGCACAAGGTCACGAGCAGACTGTCCGCCGTGCTCAGATGCAGAACCGTCTTGCCGAAGGTCGGCGCATAGACCGTGATGAGGTAGAAGCTCGTCGTGGTCATGGCGACCAGCATCATGCCCGCGACGACGATTCCCCAGTTGTGCATCAACGTGGCGAAGACTTCCTTCATCGACGGACGATGCTGGCGCGCCTTGAATTCCTGCGTTTCTTCCAGATTGCGGCGCAGCATGAAGATGAACGGCACGATCATGCAGCCGACGAAAAACGGCACGCGCCATCCCCATGCGGCGATGGCCGACGTGTCCAGCCATTGATTCAGGGCGAAGCCGAGCGCCGCCGCCACGACGATCGCGACCTGCTGGCTCGCGGACTGCCAGCTCGTGAAGAAGCCCTTGCGGCCGGGCGTGGCCATTTCGGCGAGATAGACCGACACGCCGCCCAGTTCCGCGCCCGCCGAGAAACCTTGCAGCAGACGTCCGATCAGCACGAGCGCCGGCGCGAGCAGACCGATGCTGGCGTAGCCCGGCACGAACGCGATGAGAATGGTGCCGCTCGCCATGATCGACAGCGTCACGATGAGGCCCTTGCGACGGCCCACGTCATCGATATAGGCGCCGAGGATGATCGCGCCGAGCGGTCGCATCAGAAAGCCCGCGCCGAACACCGCGAAGGTCATCATCAGCGAGGCGAATTCGCTGGCGGCGGGGAAGAATACGTTGGCGATCTGGGTGGCGTAAAAGCCGAACAGAAAGAAGTCGAACTGCTCGAGGAAATTGCCGGCCGTCACGCGAAATACCGCGGCAGCCTTTGATTGCCCGGGCGAATGGGCAGGGGAGGATTGGTGCATCGAAATGTCTCCGGAAAACCTGGAATGCGCGGTGCGCGCGGATTTGTCTTTCATGCATGTTCGCCGC
>NZ_FCOE02000134.1 GCF_001544915.2 Caballeronia pedi
GCACGCAGCACCAGCGTATTGACGAACAGGCCGATGAGCGGTTCGATCTGCGCATGCGTGCGATTGGCGATGGGTGAACCCACGGCCACCTCTGATTGCCCTGACAAACGTGCGAGCAGCGTCTGGAACACCGCAAGCAGCAGCATGAAGGGCGTGACGCCTTCACGCTGCGCCAGCGCGTTCAGGCGTTCGTACAATTCTGGACTCACGGCGAAAGGCAGCGTCGCGCCGCGCCCGCTGATCTGCGCAGGGCGAGGGCGATCGGTGGGCAGATCCAGCGGTGCAAGCTCGGCGAGCTGATTGCGCCAGTACTGAGTCTGACGTTCGAGTTCGGCACCAGCGAGCCAGTCACGCTGCCACAGGGTGTAGTCGGCGTACTGCACGGCCAGCGGCGGCAGGGCGACAGGTTCGTTACGCAATGCAGCCGTATAGCAGGCGGCGAGTTCACGCACCAGTACGCCGGTTGACCAGCCATCGGAGACGATGTGATGCATCGTGAACAGCAGAACGTGTTCGCTTTCTGCGAGGCGCAGCAATCGGGCGCGCAGCAAGGGGCCGTGTTGAAGATCGAAGGGGCGTCGGGCTTCGTCTTGCG
>NZ_FCOE02000105.1 GCF_001544915.2 Caballeronia pedi
GAAGAAGTTATCGAACACGCTCACGCGTTCGAGGCCGAGCACGCTGGCGAAGCACTGCGCGAGGGTCGCTTCGAGCGAAGTACGCGGCGCGATGTATTCGTCAAGGCTTTGCCATTGCGGATCGGGCAATGCACGACGATCGAGCTTGCCGTTCGGTGTGAGCGGCAGCGCGTCGAGCACGACGAAGGCTGACGGCACCATGTAATCAGGCAAACGCGAACTCAAGTGCTCGCGCAACGCGCTCGCATCGATCTGTGCAACCAGCGTGACATAGGCGACAAGCTGTTGATCCAGCGTCTTCTCATGCCGCGCCCGCGCGATGACCACCGCTTCTCTTACCGCCGGATGACTGGCGATCTGCGCCTCGATTTCACCCAGCTCGATCCGAAAGCCACGAATCTTGACCTGATGATCGTTACGCCCAAGGAACTCGATATTGCCATCCGCACGATAGCGCGCGAGATCGCCCGTGCGATACATCCGCGCACCGGGAACGAACGGATCATCGAGGAACCGTTCAGCGGTCAACTCAGGCCGATTGAGGTAGCCACGCGACACCCCCGCACCACCGATGTAAAGCTCACCCACCGCACCCGGGGGCATTAACTGACGTTGCGCATCGAGCAAATAGATTCGTGCATTGCCAATCGGCTTGCCGATAACGGGCTGCATCTGTTCGGTCGTGATCTCCGTGGCAGTGGCATCCACGGTGCACTCCGTTGGACCGTAGACGTTGAAAGCGCGGATTTGATCGGCCTCTGCCAGGCGATTCCACATCTGTTGCGTGAGTGCTTCGCCGCCAACGAGCAGCGTAAGGTCAGGCCGTCGCTGTTCCAGCAGGCCGGTCGCGAGCAGTACATCTAGCTGCGTGGGCGTGCAATCGAGTACATCGATGCCGCCGGCATTCAGAAATTCGATCAACGCCGCGGCATCGGCCCGTACGTCGGCGGGAATCACGATCAAACGATGTCCTGCCAGCAAGGACGTAAGGCTCTTCAGCGAGGAATCGAATGCGATGCTGGCATTCAGACTGACACCCGAGTTCACAGCGCAATGCGCGAACACCGTCGATTGCAACGCGTGATGAAGGTTCACGACATGGTGATGCTCGACCATGACGCCCTTGGGTATGCCGGTGGAACCCGAGGTGTAGATCACGTAAGCAAGGTGATGCGGGGCGACGGCCGTTTGCGGATCGTCTTGCGGGAGCGCTTCGTCGAGCGATTCGTTGGGATCGAGCACGGTCAGTGAACCGGTGTCACCTAATGCTTCACGACCCGCGACATCTGCGAGCAGCAGGCGGGGCGTGGCATCGGTGAGGATGTGGCTCAGACGCTCGCCCGGATACGCCGGATCGAGCGGCACGTAAGCGCCGCCAGCCTTGAGTATCGCCATCAACGCGACAACCATGCCGATGCCACGCTCCATGCACAGCGCCACACGATCTTCAGGACGCACGCCCAGCGCGATCAAATGATGCGCAAGCTGATTGGCGCGCGCATTGAGTTGCGCATACGTGAGCGATGCGTCTTCGAAGACCAGCGCGATGGCATTGGGTGTGCGCTGCACCTG
>NZ_FCOE02000104.1 GCF_001544915.2 Caballeronia pedi
GACTCGTGCGGCGTGGCCGTGCTGAGCCACGGCGAGCCGCGCCGCGCGCGCAGTGTCGCGCGTGTGTCCGATCTCGACGCGCAAGTGCGCGATACGAATCTCGGCGGCATGACCGGCATCGCCCACACGCGCTGGGCGACGCACGGCGCGCCCGTCACCGACAACGCGCACCCGATCTTCTCGCGCGATACCGTGGCGCTCGTGCACAACGGCATCATCGAGAATTACGAGTCGCTGCGCGAGATGCTCAGGGGCAAGGGCTACGAGTTCGTCTCGCAGACGGATACCGAAGTCATCGCGCATCTGATTCACAGCATGTATCGCGGCGACCTGTTCCAGACCGTACGCGATGCCGTCAAGCAACTGCATGGCGCGTATGCGATCGCCGTGATGCACAAGGATCAGCCGCATACGGTCGTCGGCGCGCGCCAGGGTTCGCCGCTCGTCGTCGGCGTGGGCGAGGGCGAGAACTTCCTCGCCTCGGACGCGCTCGCGCTCGCCGGCAGCACCGACCGCTTCGCCTTCCTCGAAGAAGGCGACGTGGTGGAGATCCGGCTCGACGGCGTGAAGATCGTCGATCGCGAAGGTCTGCCTGCCGAGCGCGAAGTGCGCGTGGTGACGGCGTATGGCGGCGCGGTGGAACTCGGCCCGTATCGCCACTTCATGCAGAAGGAAATCTTCGAGCAGCCGCGCGCGATCACCGACACGATCCCGCAAGCCGACGAGTTCAGCCCGAGCCTGTTTGGCGAAGGCGCGCGCGACGCGTTCGCGGGCGTCGACAGCCTGCTGATTCTTGCGTGCGGCACGAGCTACTACTCGGGTCTCACGGCGAAGTACTGGCTCGAATCGATCGCGAAGATTCCGACGCAGGTCGAGATCGCGAGCGAGTATCGCTATCGCGAGTCGGTGCCGAATCCGAAGGCGCTGGTCGTCACGATCTCGCAATCGGGCGAAACCGCCGACACGCTCGCCGCGTTGAAGCACGCGCAGTCGCTCGGCCACAAGCACACGCTCGCGGTGTGCAACGTCGCGACCAGCGCGATGGTGCGTCAGACCGAGTTCGCATTCCTGACGCATGCGGGCACGGAGATCGGCGTGGCATCGACGAAGGCGTTCACGACGCAGCTCGTCGGTTTGTTCGTGCTGGCCGTGACGCTCGCGAAGATGCGCGGTCACGTGAACGCGAAGCAGGAAGCCGCGTACTTCACGCAACTGCGGCACTTGCCGGCGGCGTTGAACAGCGTGCTTGCGCTGGAGCCGCAGATCATCGCGTGGTCGGAGGAATTCGCGCGCAAGGAGAATGCGCTGTTCCTCGGACGCGGCCTGCACTATCCGATCGCGCTCGAAGGCGCGCTGAAGCTGAAGGAAATTTCGTACATCCACGCGGAAGCGTATCCGGCGGGTGAGCTGAAGCACGGGCCGCTCGCGCTTGTTACCGAAGCGATGCCGGTGGTGACCGTCGCGCCGAACGACACGCTGCTCGAGAAGCTCAAGTCGAACATGCAGGAAGTGCGCGCGCGTGGGGGCGAGTTGTATGTGTTCGCGGATGCGGATACGCGCATCGTCAGCGAGGACGGCATTCACGTGATCCGTATGCCGGAGCACTACGGGGCGCTGTCGCCGATTCTGCACGTCGTGCCGCTGCAGTTGCTGGCGTATCACACGGC
>NZ_FCOE02000102.1 GCF_001544915.2 Caballeronia pedi
CTCGCCCGTTATCGCGCCGATGGCAATATCGAGTTTCTGGGCCGCAACGATCATCAGGTCAAGATCCGTGGCTTCCGTATCGAACTCGGCGAGATCGAGGCTCAACTCACTGATCATCCTGCGGTGCGTGAAGCAGTGGTCATCGCGCGTGCTCGACAGCAGGATGATCAACAACTCATCGCCTATGTCACGCTGCTTGCCGACATCGATGTCAGTATCCTGCGCCAACATTTGAGCGAGCGTCTTCCCGACTACATGGTGCCGTCTGCCTTCGTCGTGCTCGATGCGTTGCCCCTCACGCCCAACGGCAAGCTCGATCGTCGTGCACTGCCCGATCCCCAAGCCGATGCCTTCGCCCTGCGCCCCTTCGAAGCGCCGCAAGGTCGAACCGAAATCGCTCTGGCCGATCTGTGGGCCGAACTGCTCGGTCTCGAGCGCGTCGGCAGACAAGACAACTTCTTCTCGCTCGGCGGCCACTCTCTGCTTGCCGTGACGCTCATCGAATGCATGCGCCTCGTCGATCTGCATGCCAGCGTGCGCGATCTGTTCGCCACGCCCGTGCTCAGCGCCCTGGCCGCTTCGCTCGAACGCGGTACATCCACGGTCGATATCGTCGTGCCGCCCAACGCGATCACGCCCGATTGCACTGCGATTACGCCCGCGATGCTGCCGCTCATCGCGCTTACGCAAACGGACATCGATCGCATCGTCGCGCAAGTGCCCGGCGGGTTCACCAATGTGCAGGACATTTATGCACTCGCGCCGCTGCAGGAAGGCATTCTGTTCCATCACATGCTGACCACCGAGGGCGATCCGTATCTGCAGACCGCGCGTCTCGCCTTCGACAGCCGCGCACGGCTCGATGCATGGCTCGATGCCTTGCAACAGGTCGTCAGACGGCACGACATCCTGCGCACCGCCTTCATCTACGATGCGCTGAGCACGCCCGCGCAAGTGGTTTTGCGTGAAGCACCGGTTAGCCTCGATGAGATCGAACTCGATCCGACGCACGGTCCAGTCGCTGAACAACTCGCAGGCCTGTTCGATGCCCGCTCCCAACGCCTGCCATTGACTCGGGCTCCACTGCTTCGACTCACCATCGCTCGCGAACCCGCTTCGGGCCGCTGGCTGGCGCTGCTCGTCTGGCATCACCTGATCGGCGATCACGTCACGCTGGAAGTGATCCAGAAGGAAATCAGCGCCCTGCTCGATGGTCGCGGACATGCGCTCGGCGCAGCTCAGCCGTTCCGCGATCTGGTCGCTCAGGCGCGGCTCGGCGCAAGTCAGCAAGCACATGAAGCGTTCTTCCGCGATATGCTCGCCGATTTGAACGAACCGACGCTGCCCTTCGGCCTGACCAACGTCCACCATGACGGCTCGGCCGTCGCCGAAGCGCGCGTGACGCTGCCCGCGTCGCTCAATACGCGTCTGCGCACGCAGGCCCGAAGCCTCGGTGTGAGTCTCGCGAGCCTCTGTCATCTCGCCTGGGCGCGCGTGCTCAGTGCGAGCAGTGCAATCGATTCCGACGGACGCATCGTGTTCGGCACCGTGCTGCTCGGGCGCATGCAGGCAGGCGTCGATCAGGCGCTGGGGCTGTTGATCAATACGCTGCCGATTCGCCTTGATGTGAACGGGACATCCGTCTCTGACAGCGTACGCGACACGCACGAACGTCTCGCGGCCTTGTTGCAGCATCAGCATGCGCCGCTCGCGCTCGCTCAGCGATGCAGCGGTGTGGCCGCGCCCGCGCCGCTCTTCAGCGCCTTGCTCAACTATCGCCACAATCAGGCATCGAGCGATGATGCTCAGGC
>NZ_FCOE02000099.1 GCF_001544915.2 Caballeronia pedi
CCTCAGCCGCTTCGCCGGACCAGACCCGTTTCGACGCGATCATGCAAGCCGACGGCAAGATCGAGCCGCAGGACTGGATGCCCGAGGCGTATCGCAAGACGCTGGTGCGTCAGATTTCGCAGCACGCGCATTCGGAGATCATCGGCATGCAGCCCGAGGGCAACTGGATCAGCCGCGCGCCGAGCCTCAAGCGCAAGGCGATTCTGCTGGCCAAGGTGCAGGACGAAGGCGGCCACGGCCTCTATCTCTATAGCGCCGCCGAAACGCTCGGCGTCTCGCGCGATCAACTGGTCGGCGCGCTGCACGCGGGCAAGGCCAAATATTCGAGCATCTTCAATTACTCGACGCCCACCTGGGCCGATGTCGGCGTGATCGGCTGGCTGGTCGATGGCGCGGCGATCATGAACCAGATTCCGCTGTGCCGCTGCACCTATGGGCCGTATGCCCGCGCGATGATCCGCATCTGCAAGGAAGAGTCGTTCCATCAACGCCAGGGCTTCGACGCGCTGCTCTCGATGATGAAAGGCACGCAGGCGCAGAAGGACCTCGTGCAGCAGGCGGTGAACCGCTGGTGGTGGCCGGTGCTGATGATGTTCGGCCCGAGCGACAAGGATTCGATCCACAGCGGCCAGTCCTTCGCGTGGGGCATCAAGCGCATCTCGAACGATGACCTGCGTCAGAAATTCGTCGACGCGACCGTCGAGCAGGCGAAGATTCTGGGCGTCACGCTGCCTGACCCTGATCTGAAGTGGAATGCGCAACGCAACGCGCACGACTACGGCGAGATCGACTGGGAAGAATTCTGGCGCGTGGTCAACGGCGACGGCCCGTGCAACAAGGAGCGCCTCGCCACGCGCGTGAAGGCGCACGACGAAGGCGCATGGGTGCGCGAAGCGGCCCTTGCCTACGCGGAGAAACAGAAAGTCCGCGCCCACCAACAAGCTGCATGAGCATGGAGACGATGAAGATGAACAAGGAATGGCCGATCTGGGAAGTGTTCGTGCGCAGCAAGCAGGGACTGGATCACAAGCATTGCGGCAGCCTGCACGCACCGGACGCGGGCGCGGCATTGCGCATGGCGCGCGACGTGTACACGCGCCGTCAGGAAGGCGTGAGCATCTGGGTGGTGCCGTCGGCGGCGATCACGGCATCGGACCCGGCGGACAAGGGTGAATTGTTCGAGCCGGCGGCCGACAAGATCTATCGGCATCCGACGTTCTTCGTGCTGCCCGACGAAATCAATCACATGTAAGGGCGAGAGAGCCATGAATCAGGAACATCTCGCTTACGTGCTGCGCCTCGCGGACAACGCGCTGATCCTCGGCCAGCGCAACGCCGAATGGTGCAGTCACGGCCCGGCGCTGGAAGAAGACATCGCGCTGGCGAACATCAGTCTGGATCTGATCGGTCAGTCGCGGCTTCTTTATACGCACGCGGCGACGCTCGAAGCATCGCTGAACGGCACGAAAAAAACCGAAGACGACTACGCGTATTTCCGCACCGAACGCGAGTTCGCCAACTACACGATCGCGGAGTTGCCGCACGTCGGGCCGCTGGCGGGCACGACACGCGCCGAGCGCGATTACGCAGTGACGATCGTGCGCAACTTCCTGTACTCCGCGCTGATGATCGAAGTGTGGAGCGCGTTGCAGACATCGAGCGATGCGCAACTCGCGGCGATCGCGGCGAAGTCGATCAAGGAGACGAGCTATCACCTGCATCATGCGCGCGACTGGCTGGTGCGCTTCGGCGATGGCACGGACGAGTCGCATCGCCGTGCGCAGGCCGCGCTCGATTATCTGATGCCGTACACGCGCGAGTTCTTCGCCACCGATGCAATCGAACAGGCCGTCGCCGATGCGGGCATCGCGCAGCTGGCGAGCGCGTTCGAAGCGGCGTGGCGTGAGCAGGTCGCATCGGCGCTCGAAGAAGCCACGCTGACGGCGCCCGCCGAAGTGAAGCACATCACGACAGGCAAGCACGGCGAGCACTCCGAGCACATGGGTTATCTGCTGGCGGAAATGCAGAGTCTCGCGCGTCAACATCCGGGCGCGAGCTGGTAAATGAATACGGCCGACGCAACCATCGAACGCGCGTGGCACGTGCTCGAAGCGGTGCCCGATCCGGAGATTCCGGTGGTATCGATTCGCGAGCTGGGCATTCTTCGCGATGTGCGCCACGGCGACGATGGCGTGCTCGAAGTGGTGATCACGCCGACGTACTCGGGCTGTCCGGCGATGTCGCAGATTGCCGAGGACATCGCGCAGGCGATCGATCAGGCCGAGCTCGGCGCGCATCGCGTCGAGACGGTGCTGGCGCCGGCGTGGACGACCGACTGGATCACCGATGAAGCGCGCGAGAAGCTGCGCCGCTACGGCATCGCACCACCGACGGGTCAATGCGGCAGCACGCCCGTATCGAACGTGAAGCCGATCCGTTTCGTGCCCCGCAAGCCCGAAGTGATCGCCTGTCCGCGCTGCGGCTCGACGCACACGGAGAAGCTGGCGCAGTTCGGCTCGACGGCGTGCAAGGCGCTGTATCGCTGCATCGATTGCCGCGAGCCGTTCGATTACTTCAAGCCGTACTGAACCGAATCAACCGAATCAAC
>NZ_FCOE02000123.1 GCF_001544915.2 Caballeronia pedi
TACCGGAACATCGGAATCGGCCAACTCGCGAAGTATCGCTTGCCGCTGGCAGGGAAAGTATCCATCCTGCATCGCGTGAGCGGCCTGCTGCTCTTCGTGTGTCTGCCGTTCATCCTGTATCTGCTCGATCAGAGCCTGACGTCGGAAATCTCGTTCGACGCGTTCAAGGGCTTCCTCGCCAACCCCATCGTCAAGATCATCACGCTCGTGCTGTCGTGGGCGTATCTGCATCACTTCTGCGCGGGCATTCGCTTCTTGCTGCTCGACACCCACGTCGCGGTGAACAAGGAAGGCGGCAGGCAGACCGCGCTCATCGTGCTGATCGTTTCGCTGTTGCTCACGCTCGCGATGGCTCTCAAGATCTTCGGAGTGTTCTAAACATGGCAACGCAAAATCGAGTCGGTCCGAAGCGCCTGGTCGTCGGCGCCCATTACGGTCTGCGCGACTGGCTCGCGCAACGCGTCACTGCGGTCGTGATGGCCATCTATACCGTCATTCTGCTGTTCTGGTTCTTCGGCGCGCATAACTTCTCCTATGAAGGCTGGGCCGGCATCTTCGCGACCCAGTGGATGAAGCTTGCGACTTTCGTGGCCCTGCTTTGCCTCTTCTATCACGCGTGGGTCGGCATTCGCGACATCTGGATGGACTACGTGAAGCCCATGGGCGTGCGCCTGCTGCTGCAGGTGCTGACCATCCTGTGGCTGATCGGATGCGCCGGCTACGCCGCACAGATTCTCTGGAGAGTTTAAAGAACATGGCTGCAATCAAGACTTCCCTGCCGCGTCGTCGCTTTGACGTGGTCATCGTCGGCGCGGGCGGATCGGGCATGCGCGCATCGCTGCAGCTCGCGCGCGCGGGGCTTTCCGTCGCGGTGCTGTCCAAAGTGTTTCCGACGCGCTCGCATACGGTGGCTGCGCAAGGCGGCATCGGCGCTTCGCTCGGCAACATGAGCGAAGACAACTGGCACTATCACTTCTACGACACCATCAAGGGCTCCGACTGGCTCGGCGA
>NZ_FCOE02000097.1 GCF_001544915.2 Caballeronia pedi
CATAAGCCGAAAGACCGTGTGCGATTCCGGCGACCGCAACCATCGACTGCATTGAGCAGTCCTCTCAGATTGACGTCGTAACGCGGCGGTCGGCGCCGCAGAGCACATCCGGACGGCGTCAATCTGAGGGTAAGTCTCACAGCAAACCCTAGCGTAGCGGGAAGTCGCGCACCCGCTGACAGGCCGGAAAGTACGGCCATTAATTCGCGCGAAAGCGCAAAACCGGCGGCAAGATAGGGCCGACGCTGGAACCCGTAACCAGCACCCTGAAGCATGGCGACTTCCGGCCACCCGGACCCCCGACCGAACAGCGCGAACAACTGTCCGGTACCAGTCGCCATGGCTTGAGGGTGAAAGTCGCGTGAACCGGGAACGCCGTAAGGTGAAAAGTCGAGCAATCGGCGAGCAGCAGCGCCCAGCCACTCGCTGCGTGGTAAGGACTGGGATTCACCCTCAACCAACTACGTTGCATCGTAGCCACCAGTGGATACGCAGAGATGCGCTCCTGACAGCCCGGAAAGAACGGGCATCCTCAACGGAGCGCGCAGTACTGGGCTGGTGAGTGGCGCGCACTCGCATGCCAGCCCGTTCCGTTGAGGATACCTCGTGAGCGAGGGGATGATCCGCCGTGCTTGTCGGCCAGCGCGGACGGGAACCCGATGACCGACTACACCAGGGAGCTTTGCGGAGCTGGAGAACTGGGAAGGGTGATAGCCAAACTCCGCACCTTCACGCATGGCGTCTTCTGACAAAAGAGGCGGGCGCCGGACGGATCTGAAATCCGTTCTAGGGAGTCGCCAGTCGTGAGGGTGTAGCTCATAAACGCGAATTGGTAGAGCGGCCCGAAAGGGCGAGCGCGTCGGGTTCGATTCCCGCACCCTCAACGTGGAAAGCCCCGGTACGCAAGCCGGCAAGCGGAGGCAGAGCCCGCACTCTCACGCATGGCGGTTGCCCTAGCAGTTGCGGGCCAACGATGGACAAAACAGCCGCCAGCCGTGAGGGTAAAGCGCGATCCGTGCTCAGCTATCTTTCGAATCAGCCCCTCATGGGCGCGGATTTTCCGGAGTCCGCTCTCAGGTAGCGGGAGAGATCAACCGAAGGTAGCCAGGTTCGCGCCGGCCGGACGTGCGGTAGTGTGACCCACGGAAGCAGACAGGAGTCTTCGGGGATTCATCGAACCGGCCGCTCCCTCATAGCATGCACCCGAAGCCGCCGAAAGGCGCGAATTGAGGGGTAAGCGGCAGATCTCGGAGCCGTGGAGTCCGGTGGAAACCCGGCACCAGTAAGCCCGTGGACTGGCAATAGCGACGGGACGAGCCGCTGAAAGGCGGCAACTCGCGGGCTTAGCTCAGTTGGTAGAGCAGCAGTTTTCCAAACTGCATGTCATCGGTTCGAACCCGATAGCCCGCTCCAATTTCTCTCGGCGTGAGCAAGCCCCGCTCGTGTTTTTCAGGCGCCCCACGTGGGCGCCTTTTTCTTTTATGCGAACGCGCCGACGGCGATCGCCGCCCACAGCGCCTTGCATGCAAAGTGGATCGTCTGATCGGCGCGCATCCCGATCTTTTCCTCGCACTTCAGGAAGTCCGTCACGGCGTGCACGATCGCCTCGCACACGCCAAGCGCGATCGAGCCCGTGACCAGCGCCACGAACCCGGCATGCACCATCGAGTGCGCGAACAGGCAATGCGGCCAGAACATCGCGCCGATCTTCGTATGGCGATTCTTTCCCTGTGCCAGGAAATCGCCCTGCAGCGGATAGTCGGCCAGCGAGTGACCGACCACGAGCCAGAAAAGCACCGTTAGGAACGCTATCACGCGATCGCCTCGCGGATGCGTCGCTCCGTCTCGCGCGGACCATTGCTCACGAGATCGGCGATGTTCTCGCGCGTCGCGGCGTCGAGTTCGTTGAACAATTCCGCCTCCTCCTCGCCGAGCACCAGCTCGCCATTGGTGCGGAGATGCACGAAGTGATTGACCGGACCCTCGAGGGAATATCGATGGAAGCGCATCGCGCAGACCTCATTTTGTGATGATGAGACTTCAGTCTGGCGTCACGATCGGCGGCCGCGCGCTCCGGCGTGCCGTGCTCGACATTATAGAAATAATGTCAAAAGACTTCCCCAAAGCAGTTGGATTCCGACCGTAATACGTTGTATTACCGACGCACGGCGCGCGGCGCGATCAGATGCTAAATGTGTTGGAGAATGCAAGCATGATCGCGGAGCGCCAAGCCAGCATTGGCTTTGCGGAACTCGCGGGCGTGAAATTGAGAATCCAGGGCGCAGGACGGGCGCGCGATAATCAATGGCCCTTTGTGAGCGCGCGCCACGCGTCGCGGTAATGCTCGGCGACATCGCGCGCAATCCCACGCCAATCAGCCATGATTGCCGCGAGCAGCGGCAGCAGGATCGGCAGGAACACGAGGAGAAATAGCGCCGTAGCGCGCAACTGGATCGGATGGCGTTGCCAGTACTTTCGAAGCGTCATTTGCACGGCTCCCACACCGTGACGCCCGCGTCGCGCGCGCGGCGCACCATGTCCGCAGTGCCGGATCCGCCAGGAAATGCAACGACACCTTCGGGCTTCCACTCCTCGAGCATCGCTCGATTGCGCATCGGCCCGGCCGCCTTGTCGTAGAGCTTCCACGGGGCAGGATGTCCGAGATAGGGGATCTCTCGCGACTTCGCCCACTTTTCGGCGAGATTATCGGCACCTGTCGGGCACGCGCCATGAATCACGAGTGTGATCTCGCGCTTTGCGTGCGCGCGATCGAGCGCGCCGAACACCGCGAGTGTATCGGTGAAGTCGCGCCCTCCGCACACGAGCAGCCTCATGCGCGCGCCTTCTCTGCATCGTCGAGCTTGCGCTCGTGCTGACAGACGGAGCACGAACGCTCGGCACCGCAGCGCGCTCGAGCGCCATCGGCACGCGGCCGCACATGCCCGTGCCCATGCTCCCAGTCATACTTTTCGTCCTCGAACAGATCGCCCGTCGACTTGACCGGATCGAGACCCTTGAACTTGTTCGGCGGGAGCGGCTTCTTTTTCGGTGCCTCGAACAGCACCATCTGGCGCGAGTCCGCCGCCGGCGCGCGCCGCGCGCGCTTGTCCGAGTGCGGCTGCACGAAAACGCCATCGCGCCGGGTGTAGCCGGCAATCATCGACTTCAGAATTAGCAGCGTGCGCCGCGCGCCGATCGCCTTGCGCATCGGCTTGCCAGTGATCGTGAAGACCGGACCCTTGTCCTTCGAGTGCAGACGGCCGTAGTCGTCCTCAGACACGTTTTTCGACTGCTCCACCTGGTACCCCATTTTCTTCAGGCGATCGTAGACCTTGCGCGCGGGCGCGCTGACTTCCTTGTCGCTATGGAATGCCTTGCCGCTCTCGAGCGCGTAATTGATCGTGTCGCGATACGCATTCAGCGCGTAGCCCTTGCCGCGCGCGTTCTCGTCCTCGATCATGACCGTGCGCATCGTGACGGCGTCCGGCGATTCTTCGGTCTCAGCGAAACCGACCTTCTGCCCTCCCGCGCCATTGATCGCCGAATCGATCTGCCAGTTACCGTTTTTCTTCTGCTTGACCTTCTCAGGCTTCAGCGCGTCGCTGCTCGCGCCCGTCGGTTGCGCGTTCGGATCCGACTTCGTTTCGGCCTCGCTCGGCCCCTGCCTTGGCGCATCATCGCCGTCCCACTTGTGCGTCATGCTGTCGTGCGGGACGCGATGCACAGCGTCTTTCCCGTCCTTCACCTGCGCGCCATCGGCACCGGACGCGATCACCTCGCCGTGCCCCTTGTGCTCGCCGTGCTCGAACGCGACGTGATCTCCTGGCGTGGCCGCCGGCTTCGCGTCGTCCTTCTTGTTGAACCATGCGTCGTAATCGTCATCGAGATC
>NZ_FCOE02000074.1 GCF_001544915.2 Caballeronia pedi
AAATGCCTCCAGAGTGTTACCCATGTCCCGATACACCTGTTACCTATGTCCCCGGTCCATACACTGCTGCAAAGAAACTGACTGCCGCCCCGCACAGGGGCAACGCCAATAAACCGACACGAATACGGGATCCGGCGACAAACGAAAGCCTGTCTGTAGCCGCCACAAGTCCCCAACAAGCACTACGCGAGCAGCACCAAAGCATCCGCGAGCGACAGCACAGTCGTACGCGAATCGAACGCGGTGGAAAACAGATGGTCATGCACCACCTGATCCGGGTCGTAACAACAATCCTTGACCGTGTACAGGCGGAAGTCCGCATCACTCGCATACGCGACCGACGACAACACGACCCCGGTCGACGCAATGCCAACCATGATCAGCGAATCGACGCCTCGTGCGGCAAGCCGTTCCGCGAGACCGGTGCCGAAGAACACGCTGGCCCGGTGCGCGATGACGAGCGGTTCATCGTCGCGCTGGCCCAACTCCGGCGCAATACCGTCGTCGGTGAAAAGACCCAGCCGTTTGATTCCCTGCCCGTTCTTGTTCGATGGGCTGACTTCCGGATAGCCCGGACTGAACCGGAGATTGGCGAAATAAACGCCGACGCCGCTCGCCCGCGCCGCGTCGCATAGTTCGCGCGTGTTGGCGATCAGCGCCGGCGCGACCGATGGAAACAGCCCGAGAATATCGGTCTGGTAATGCATGACGATGAGCGCGGTTCGCGCCGGCGCGATTGCCGGAATGTGCGGGCTCGAGCGCTGCCCTGTTTCCATATCCCATCTCCTTTGCGTCGAACACGGCGAAGCTCACCGGGTTCGCGCGTTCTTCGCCGGTTCTACACGTCACGGCCGTTACGCCTGGCCTGCCCCGCGCTCCGCATGCGCCAGCGCCAACGCCAATCTCGCCCCCACCTCGGCGTTGTGTTTCACGATCGCGATGTTCGTCGCCAGACTGCGTCCACCCGTCAGCGCGTGGATGCGAGCCAGTAAGAAGGGGGTCAGCGCCTTGCCGGTGATGCCTCGCTCCGTCGCCTCGACGAGCGCCTGCCGCGTCAGAGCGTCGATCTCTTCGACCGCCATCTCCGACGCTTCCGGCACCGGCGTGCTCATTACGACACCCCCGGCGAGGCCCAGGTCCCACTTGGCGCGGATGAAGCGTGCCTGCTGCGCCGCGTCGTCCAGCCTGAAGTCCGCGCGAAAGCCACTGTCGCGCGTGTAGAACGCCGCGAAATTGTCCTGCTCGCAACTGAGCACCGGCACGCCGTGCGTCTCCAGGTATTCCAGCGTGAGCCCGATGTCCAGAATGGACTTCGCGCCGGCGCAGACCACCGCCACCGAGGTCTTCGCCAGCTCCTGCAGATCGGCCGAGATATCGAACGTTTCCTGCGCGCCCCGGTGCACGCCGCCAATGCCGCCGGTGACGAATACCTCGATGCCGGCCAGCGCGGCACATATCATCGTGCCGGCCACCGTCGTGGCCCCAGGCTCGCCGCTGGCCAGCACGGCCGGCAGGTCGCGGCGGCTGACCTTGTGCACGCGGTCCGAACGACCGAGCAGTTCCAGTTCGCCGTCCGTCACGCCGACGCGGATTCGCCCGCCGATCACGGCGATCGTCGCGGGCTCGGCCCCGGCATCCCGAATCAGCGCCTCTACTTCGCGCGCGGTCCGGATGTTCTCGGGGTAAGGCATGCCGTGGGCGATGATGGTCGATTCCAGCGCCACGATGGGGCGACCCGCGCCCCGCGCGGCGGCCACGGGCGCGCTCAAGGTCAGCCACGATCGTGCAAGGTCGTTAGCCATGTCGATGTTCCCGGCGGTGCGATGCCAAAGTATGCAGCATCACGCCATTCTGCTTCAGACATCGCTCGTCTCTTTCCCGCACTGGCTCCGCGCATGCGGGCTTTCCCTGCCTCATGCAGGGAACTCATGCGCCCCATGAGATCTTTTCGATTGTCGTCGCGACCAGGCGGCGTCGAGAATGATTCCACCCCAGCCGCCGCCAGCGCGCACTCTCGACCCGTGCAGCCGCGTCCGTGCTCAAACCAACCAGGAATGCGACGACCGATGAACCTTCGCGAATCCAGCAAGCACTTCGACTCATGCCTTCGAACCTGTGGCGAAGCACTCGTCACGTTACTCGAAAACTACGGCGTCGAGTACGTCTTCGGCATCCCGGGCGTGCACACCGTGGAGCTCTATCGCGGGCTTGCGCAATCGTCGATCCGGCACGTGACGCCTCGTCACGAACAGGGCGCGGGCTTCATGGCCGACGGCTACGCGCGTGTCACGGGCAAACCCGGCGTGTGCTTCATCATCACCGGGCCGGGCATGACCAACATCGCGACCGCGATGGCGCAAGCCTATGCCGACTCCATCCCGATGCTCGTGATATCGAGCGTCAATGCACGCAGCCACCTCGGCAACGGCGATGGTCGCCTGCATGAACTTCCTTCGCAGCGCGAAGTATTCGACGGACTCGCCGCGTTCTCCCACACGCTGCTGGATGCCGCCGAGTTGCCTCAGGTGCTGGCTCGCGCGTTCGCCGTGTTCGAGAGCGCGCGGCCACGGCCCGTGCATATCGAGATTCCGCTCGATGTCATCGTGTCCCCGCTGAACGCGATGATGGCCGCTCCCGCCGTGCGCGCAATGAAGCCGACGGCTCATCCCGCCGCGCTCGCCTCTGCCGTGGAACTGCTCGCCGACGCGCGCCGCCCGCTGATTCTCGCCGGCGGCGGCGCGGCGCACGCCGCAATCGAATTGCGCGAGATCGCCGAGCGGCTGCAGGCGCCCGTCGCGCTCACCACCAACGCGAAAGGACTTCTGCCGTGCGCGGAGCCGCTGCTCATCGGTTCGACGCAGTCGCTGCCGCCGACCCGCGCGATGATTCGCGAAGCCGACGTCGTGCTCGCGGTCGGCACCGAACTGGGCGAGACCGACTATGACGTGGTTTTCGATGGCGGGTTCGCGATCGACGGACAACTCATCCGCATCGATATCGATGCGCAGCAGGTCATGCGCAATGCAGCGCCGGACGTGGCTATCGTCGGCGACTCGCGCGAGACGTTGAGCGCGCTGTCGACGAGACTGCACGAGCGACCGGTGCGTCCCGCATCGCCGGACTGGGGCGCCGCACGCGTGACGGCGGTGCGCGAGGCCGTCTTCGCCGGCTGCGACGCCGCGATGCGATCGCAGAAGCGCCTGATCGACACGATCGTCGATGCCCTGCCCGGCGTCATCATTGCAGGCGATTCGACGAGCCCGGTCTACGCGGGCAATTTTCTTCACGATGCGCCGGCCCCGCGTTCATGGTTCAACTCGTCGACCGGCTACGGCACGCTCGGATACGGGCTGCCTGCCGCCATCGGTGCGAAGCTTGCCGCGCGTGAACGACCGGTCGTATGTCTGATCGGCGACGGCGGCCTGCAGTTCACGCTGCCGGAACTGGCGAGCGCGGTGGAAGCGCGCGTACCCGTGATCGTGCTGCTCTGGAACAACTTCGGCTACGGCGAGATCCGCAAATACATGGATCAGCGCGATATCACGCGCGTTGGTGTCGATATCTACACGCCCGACTTCATGGCGCTGGCAAGCGCCTTCGGATGCGAGGCCGCGAGCGTCGACGATCCACAGGCGCTCGACGCGCAATTGCGGCGCGCGGTATCGCGCGAGATCCCGACCGTGATCGAGGTTCGCGAAGCCGACTGGTTTGCGCGGGTGCCGTCATGAACGCGCAGACGCGTCCTCTTTTCGATGTCCCGCTGCGCACGCAACTCTTCATCGATGGCCGCTGGTGTATGCCCGAGACGCGGCGGCGTTTGCCCGTCGTCAATCCATCGACGGAAGATACGATCGTCGAAGTGGAAGTCGGCGGCCCCGCCGATGTCGATTGCGCCGTACGCGCGGCATCGCGTGCATTTCGCGCCTGGAAGCAGACATCGGGCGCACAGCGCGCCGGCTTTCTGCGTGCGATTGCGCGCGGTGTGGAGGCGCAGGGCGAGCACCTCGCCGCGCTTCAGTCGCTCAACAACGGCAAGCCGATTACCGAATCGCGCATCGATGTCGGCGATGTGATCGCGACCTTCGACTATTACGCGGACCTCGCCGACACGCTGGACGCACCCGAAGCAGAGATCGCGATTCCGAGCGGCGATCATCGCGCGGTGATCCGTCGCGAACCCACGGGCGTGGTCGCGTTGATCGTGCCGTGGAACTTCCCGATGGTCACGACAGCGTGGAAGCTCGCCCCCGCGCTCGCCGCGGGATGCACCGTCGTGCTGAAGCCTTCCGAATTCACACCCTTGCCGGAGCTGGAACTGGCCGCGATCATCGAGCAAGCGGGTCTGCCGCCGGGCGTATTCAACGTGGTGACGGGCACCGGCGCGGAAGTCGGTGCCGCGCTCACGACGCATCCGCTCGTGTCGAAGGTGTCGTTCACCGGCAGCACGGCGGTCGGCGAGCAGGTCATGAAAGCGGCGGCGCAATCCATCAAGGGCGTGAGCCTCGAACTGGGCGGCAAGTCGTCGATCGTCGTTTTCGCGGATGCCGACCTCGATCTCGCCGTCGATCTCGTCACGGGCGGCGCGTTCTTCAATGCCGGACAGATGTGCTCGGCCACGTCGCGGGTGCTCGTCGAACGGCCGCTCGCGGAGGCGCTGATCGCGCGCCTCGCCGACCGCGTGGCGCGAACCGTCGTCGGCGATCCGTTCGCCTCCGGCGTGCAGATGGGGCCGCTCACGAATCGCGCCCAGTACGAACGCGTGCAACGTTTCATCGCGCGGGGCAAGGCGGACGGCGCGAGTCTCGTGGTGCAGGGCGAAGCGCCGGAAGGAGCAGGCTATTTCGTTCAGCCAACCATGTTCGTCGATCTTCCCACCGACAGCGCAATATGGCGCGAAGAAATATTCGGACCCGTGTTATGCGTGCGCAGCTTCGATACGGAAGACGATGCGATCGCCACGGCCAACGATACCGAGTTCGGCCTGGTCGCAACCGTCGTCACGCGCGACGGGCCACGCGGCCAGCGCGTTGCCGGCGCGCTGCAGGCCGGCGTCGTCTGGATCAATTCACCGCAACTGATCTTCCCTCAGACGTCCTGGGGCGGCTACAAGAAAAGCAGCATCGGCCGCGAACTGGGGCCGTTCGGGCTCGCGGCATTCCAGGAAGTCAAACAGATCCTGAGCGCGGCCGATCCCGTTTGAAAGGCTTTTCGAAGCTTGAGCCATGCGTTCGGCTCATGGCAACCATGCCGAGAATTCGATTGTTGCCGAAATTTGGCATCCCTAGAGTGTTCTCACCGAAGCCGTTGTTGATCGACCCACCGCATTGACCGACCGCTGCACCGTTTTCGCGAGGAGTGAGCCATGCAAGACATCAAACGAGGCAGAAGGCAGGCCATCAAGACCATCGGCGCGGCGCTCGCCGCATCGAGCCTGCCGATGCCGTTCATCAGCACGGCGAAGGCGCAGGAAAAGAGCTTTGCCGGCAAGACGCTGCGCCTCTTGACGTGGTCCGACGACACCGGCGCCGCGGCGTTGCGCAACATCGCCGCGACCTTCAGTCAGAAGACCGGCGCGCAGGTCATCGCGGACCGCGCCGACGGCACCTCCGGCATGGTGGCGAAAGTAAAGGCGGCCGGAGACAGGCCGACCTACGACGTGATCACGCTCGCGGGCGTGGGCGCTTCGGGCCTCGCGGACGCCGGCCTTCTGATGAAGCCCGATCTGAACAAGCTGCCGAACCTGAAGGATGTCGGCGCGCAGTATCGTACCGGCGCCAATGGTTTCGGCATCGGCTATCTGCTGTGGTCGGACGGCCTCTTCTACAGCACGGCCTCGGTGAAGACGGCGCCGTCGAGCTACGAGGCGCTCTGGGATCCGAAGTATGCGGGCCGCATCTTCCTGCCGCCGCCGGAATGGGCCGAAGCGGTCGATCTCGCGATCATCGCCGCCAAGATGGCCGGAGGCTCGCAGCAGAACATCGAACCGGGCTTCAAGAAGCTCGCGCAACTGAAGGACCGCGTGCTCACGCTCGGAGAGAATCCGAATCAGGTCGCCGATCTGTTTCGCACCGGATCACTGGATATCGGCGGCATCTATTCGCCGGCATTCTTCCCCAATCAGTTGCGCAAGCCCGAGTACAAGATGGCCGTCACGTATGGCATGAAGGAAGGCTTCGCGACACAACTGATGTTCACGGTCATCCCGAAGGCGCATCCGGGCGATATCGACCTGATCCACGCGTTCATCAACCATTCTCTCGACGCCGGTGTGCAAGGCCGCATGGCCGCCGACGTGCTGAACGGTCCGGTGAACTCGAAAGCGGTGATTCCCGCCGAAAGCCGCGCGTTCGTGCCGTCTCCCCAACAGATCGCGGAGAGCGCCGTGTTGCACGACGACAAGGCGCTGGCGGCGGTACAGCCGGCCTGGATCAAGCGCTATACGGAAATCTTCTCGGCCTGACATCCATGTCCGCACTTCTTTTCCGTCGCAGGACGGCCGCAATGGCGGACGTAGCCATCGGGCAACCGGCGGCTCCCGCGTTGCCCAGGGTGCCGCCCTGGGTGCTGCTCGCGCCGATCCTGGCGTTTCTCGCCGTGCTCATCGCGGCTTCGCTCGCGGTGCTGCGCATGAGCGTCGGCGTGTCGGGGAACGAGTGGCACGCGCTCACGCTGCGCAATTACGCGGACCTCGCCGATTCGTACTTTCTGCGTTCGCTCTGGCTCACGCTGAAGCTCGCGTTTCAAAGCATGATCTGCGCTGTGCTGCTCGCGATTCCCGTGGCGCTTGCCATGGCGCGCACCGAGTCGCGGCTCGCGCGCCGCCTGCTTCTCGCAGGCGTGCTCCTGCCGCTGCTCGTCAACCTGCTGCTGCAAGGCTACGGCTGGCTCGTGATGCTGGGGCCGGCGGGCATGCTGAATCATGCGTTGCTCGCCGCCGGCATCGTGCAGCGCCCGCTGCAGTGGCTCTACCGCGAGAACGGCGTGCTGCTCGGCCTGATCCAGACTGCGTTTCCGCTCGCCGTGCTGCCGCTTGCGAGCGCGATGCGCGCCATCTCGCGCTCCTACGAAGAAGCGGCTGCGACGCTCGGCGCGACCCGCGGGCAGACGCTGCGCCATATCGTCCTGCCGCTCGCGATGCCCGGCCTCGTGTCCGGCGCCCTGCTCGTCTTCGCTTACAACGCGAGCGCGTTCGCCGTGCCGCTGCTGCTCGGCGGGCGTCGCGTGCCCATGCTCGCCGTGCTGGTGCACGATCAGGTGGCGCCGCTCCTGAACTGGCCGGCGGCTTCGGCATCCGGCGTGGTGCTGATGGTGGCGACGCTCGTCGTCATGTCGGTCTCGCAACGGCTCGTGCGCGGCATGCAACGCACGGAGGAACCCTGCTCATGAGTACCCTGCGCCTCTCCGCGATCATGCCGGGACGGCTGAGCCGCGCGACCAGCCTGCTCGCGACCATCGTGCTGTTTCTCGCGGCGCTGCCGATCCTGACGATGATCACGATGTCGTTCGGCAATTCGGATACGCTCGAATTCCCGCCGCAGAGCTTCGGACTGCGCTGGTATCACGCCGCGTGGCACACGTTCCTCTCGCCCGACGCCAGTGATGTGCTCTCGATGGGTACCGCCCTGACGACGAGCTTCATCGTCGCGATCTCGACGATGATCCTCGCCACCGCGGTTTCGGTGCCCGCCGCCTATGCGCTTTCACGCTACCGCTTTCGCGGCAAGGCCGTGATCGAACAGCTCGTCGCGCTGCCGCTCGTCTATCCGCTCGTGATGCTCGGGCTCTCGCTGCTGCTCGTGTTCAACGTGCTGCCCGTCGAGCTTGGCATCTTCCGGCTCATCATCGCGCACGTGATTCTCGCCTTGCCGTTCACGGTGAAGAACTGCGCCGCGTCGGTCGCATCGATCGGCCCCGAGTTCGAGGAGGCCGCGTGCCTGATGGGCGCGAGCCCGCGCCGCGCGATCGTCGATGTGGTCCTGCCGCTCATGCGGCCGGGCATTCTCGCGGGCATGCTGTTCGCCTTCATCATCTCGTTCAACGAATTCACGGTGACGTTCTTTCTGTACGGCATCGACACGATGACGCTGCCGATCTGGCTGTACAGCCGCACCGTGTCATCGCTCGATCCGACCGTGTTCTCGTTCGCGGTCGTGATCGTGCTCATCGATTTCGCGTTGATCTGGCTGCTCGAAAAACTGGTCGGCGACGCTGGCGTCGCGCTGTGAAGAGGGAACCCTCATGACTCATCTGACACTTCAGGCGGTGACGAAGCGCTTTCACACCGCATATGCAGTCGACCACGTCGATCTCGCCGTGCCCGACGGCAAGCTCGTGTGCTTTCTCGGACCCTCCGGCTGCGGCAAGACGACCCTCTTGCGGATCATCGCGGGACTCGAAACGGCGACGTCCGGAACCGTCGCATTCGCTGGGCGCGATCTGACGCACGTACCGGCGAACCAGCGCGATTTCGGCATGGTGTTCCAGTCGCTGGCGCTCTTTCCTCACATGACGGTGGCGCAGAACATCGCCTATCCGCTGCGGCTGCGCCGCGTCGCGAAGGACGCGCAGGCGGCGCGGGTCGCGGAGCTGCTCGAACTGATCCAGTTGCCGCACATGGCGGACCGGCCGATCTCGCGGCTTTCGGGCGGGCAGCGCCAGCGCGTGGCCATCGCGCGCGCGATCGCGTCGTCGCCGAAGCTGTTGCTGCTCGACGAACCGCTCTCCGCGCTCGATGCGAAGCTGCGCGAAGCGATGCAGGTCGAAATCCGCCTGTTGCAGCAACGCCTCGGCATCACGACGATCATGGTGACGCATGACCAGCGCGAAGCCATGACGATGGCCGACGAAATCGTCGTGATGGAAAAAGGACGCATCGCGCAGGTCGGCAAGCCGCTCGACATCTATCGCAATCCCGTCAGCGAATTCGTCGCCGATTTCATCGGCCTCGGCAACATCCTGCCCGTCACGCTCGACGGCACGGATCGCATCGCGCTTCCCGGCGGCCAGCAGATTATCGTCGACGGCGCGCTGCGCGCAGTCGACGCAACAGGTGATGTCCGCCTGCTGATTCGCCCCGAGGACGTATCGATGCGGGCGGTCATGGTCAATCCGGGCCCCAACGTGCTGGCCGGAAAAGTGGCGTTCATCCGGGATGTCGGCTCGTCGCTCGAAGCCACCATCGATTGCGCCGGCTTCACGCTCACCGCCGCCACGACTCCGCGCGAAACGCCGGATCTTCGGGTTGGCATGCCCATCTTCGCGGAACTGCCTCCGCACGCCTGCAAGCTCATCGCGGCACGTACCGCGCATTGATTCACGTCGACCAAAACACAGTCACAGGAGACACCCCATGAACACGACGACTTCCGTGCAGCGCTTCTTCAAGCGCGCGTCCGCCAGCCTCGCCCTTTCCGGCGTCGTGGGCTTTTGCGCATTCGCGCCGCTCGCGCAGGCCGATGCGCTCGACTCGATCAGCAAATCCGGCGTCGTGCGGATCGGCGTGTTCGAGGACTATCCGCCGTTCGGCTCGATCGGGCCGGACATGAAGCCGCAAGGCTACGACATCGACGTTTCCAGCCTCATCGGCAAAACGCTCAACGCGAAGGTCGAACTGATCCAGGTCACGGGCGACAATCGCATGGCGTACCTCGTCGACCATAAGGCCGACATGCTGCTCTCGGTCGGCAAGACGCCGGAGCGCGAAAAGGTCATCGACTTCTCGCAGGCGTATGCGCCCTACAACCTCGCCGTATTCGGTCCGAAGACGCTAGCCGTGAAGAACGCGGGCGATCTGGCCGGCAAGAGCATCGCGGTTGCGCGCGGCACGCTCGAAGATCTGAGCGTGAGCAAGGTCGCGCCGCCGTCCGCGACCATCAAGCGCTTCGATGACCCGAATGGCGCAATCTCCGCGTTTCTGGCCGGGCAGACGCAATTGCTCGTGGTCGGCAACGACGTGGGCGCGACCATCATCGCCCGTCATCCCTCGAACGATCCCGAGCAGAAGTTCTCGCTCTTCAGTTCTCCGGATCATGTCGGCCTGAACAAGAACGAACCGCGCCTCAAGCAGAAGGTGGACGAGGCCATCGCCGCCGCGAAGAAGGACGGAACGATGAACGCCATCTCCCAGAAGTGGCTGCGCGCACCGCTGCCGGCCGATCTGTGATGCGCCGCGCTTTTTCGTTCAATCGCGCGCCGGGGATACTTCGATGACCTACACGTTCGATTTCAGCGACTTCGGCCTCTACGCCGACGTGCTCGCGCATGGTGTCGCGGTCACGCTCGGCCTCACCGCCGTATCGACGCTTCTGGGCGGTCTGGTCGGTATCGGCGGAGCGTGCATCGCCGTGACGGGGTCGAAGCCGGTTCGTGCCGGGGTAGCTGCGTACGTCGAGCTGATTCGCAATACGCCGTTTCTCGTGCAGCTGTTCTTCGTGTTCTTCGGGCTGCCGAGCCTCGGCGTGCATATCGGCGAAATGGAAGCCGCCGTGCTCGCGATGACGGTGAACCTCGGTGCGTATGCGATAGAAATCGTCCGGGCGGGCATCGACTCGATTCCGCGCGGACAGGTCCAGGCCGCGATGGCGCTCGGCTTGCGCGGACCACACGTGTTTCGCCACGTCGTGTTGCCGCAGGCGCTCGCCAACGTATTTCCGGCGTTGCTCGGCCAGGTGCTGATCGTGATGCTCGGCTCCGCGGTCGTATCGCAGATCTCGGTGGCGGATCTGACCCATGCCGCCAGTTTCATTCAGTCGCGCAACTTCCGTTCGTTCGAATGCTATTTGATCGTCACCGCGATCTATCTGCTGCTGTCGATCGTGCTGCGCCTCTTGATCAACCGGCTCGGCAAACGGCTGTTCGCGGGGCGGGCAGCCCGCGGCGTCACGATTGCGCCTCGACGCGGCTTGCGCGGTCTCTTTTCCATGCGTGCAGCCGTGGCCGGCCGCGGCCTTCCGAAGGAGCGTTCACGATGATCGAGTTCACGCTATGGGATATCGCGCGCAATCTGATGCTCGCCGCGCGCTGGACCTTGTTGCTTTCGTTGATTGCGTTCGTCGGCGGCGGCCTGACGGGGCTGGTGCTGCTCGCCATGCGCGTGTCGCCGTTGCCGTGGCTGCGCAGGTTCGTGGTGCTGTATGTCGAAGTGTTCCAGGGCACACCGCTGCTGATGCAGCTCTTCCTCGGCTTTTTCGGCTTGCCGATGCTGGGCGTCGAGGTGTCGCCGTGGGCGGCGGCAACGGTCACGCTCACACTCTATACGGGCGCCTATCTCTCCGACATCTGGCGCGGCTGTGTCGAGGCGGTGCCGCGCGGTCAATGGAGCGCGGCGGCGAGCCTCGGCATGACATGGACGCAGCAATTGCGTTACGTCGTCTGGCCGCAGGCATGGAAGATCGCGGTGCCGCCCACCGTCGGCTTTCTCGTGCAGGTCGTGAAGAGCACCGCGCTCACGTCGATCATCGGGCTCACGGAACTGACCAAGACCGGCACCATGATCACGAACGCAGTGTTTCGCCCTTTCCCGATCTACGCCCTCGTCGCGTTGCTGTACTTCGCGATGTGCTTTCCGCTGACCTGGTATGCGCGCGCGCTCGAACGCCGGTATCGGGTCGGCCGCCATCGCTGAAGTTCGGCGCTGTGTCCAACGTCCTTTCAAAACGGGTTTGCGCATGATTTCCATCGGTAACGTGTCGAAGTGGTACGGGCAGTTTCAGGTTCTGACCGATTGCACCACCACAGTCAGCAAAGGCGAAGTGGTCGTGGTCTGCGGGCCTTCCGGGTCCGGCAAGTCGACTCTCATCAAGACGGTCAACGGACTCGAGCCGTTCCAGAGCGGGAGCATCACGATCAACGGCGAGTCGGTCCACGACAAGCGCACCAATCTGTCGAAGCTGCGCTCGAAAGTCGGGATGGTGTTTCAGCATTTCGAGCTGTTTCCGCATATGTCGATCACGGAAAACCTCACGCTCGCGCAGACAAAAGTGCTGGGCCGTTCGAAAGACGAAGCGTCCGACAAGGCGCTGCGCCTGCTTCAGCGAGTCGGCCTGCGCGCGCACGCGGACAAATACCCCGCGCAGCTTTCCGGCGGCCAGCAGCAGCGCGTGGCGATCGCGCGCGCGTTATCGATGGACCCGGTTGCGATGCTGTTCGACGAACCGACTTCCGCGCTCGATCCGGAGATGATCAACGAAGTGCTGGACGTGATGGTCGAGCTGGCGCAGGAGGGCATGACGATGATGTGCGTCACGCACGAAATGGGCTTCGCCAGAAAGGTCGCGCACCGGGTGATCTTCATGGATCATGGACACATCGTCGAAGACGACGACAAGGACGCGTTCTTCGCCCATCCACGCTCCGAACGCGCGAGGGAATTTCTGAGCAAGATACTTCATTGATAGCGTGTCGCCGTCGCGTCCGGCTTGCTAAACTAATTGGCGCATCGCACGATTCCCCTGACCGGAGACACGCCCCATGCGACGACTTCCTCCGCTCAATGCATTGCAGATCTTCGAGACGGTCGCGCGTCACCGCAGTTTCACGCGCGCGGCTGAACATCTGTGCCTCACGCAAGGGGCGATCAGCCGGCAGATTCTTGCGCTCGAGGAGTACTTCGGCTTTCCTCTTTTCATACGGGGCGCACGGGGACTGACATTGACCGCTGAAGGCGACGTGCTGCTGCCCGTCGTCAGAGAGGGGTTCGCGCGTATCGAGGAAGTATCGTTGCGGCTCACGCGCCAGCGCACCGATCTCGCGCTGAAGGTTCCGACCTGCGTGATGCGCTGGATGCTGCCGAGGATCATGCGCTTTCAGGGCGAGCATCCCGAACTGCAACTGCAGATCACTACAACCTGGCAGCACGACGTCGACTTTCAGGTGGAATCGTTCGATGCGGCGATCATCTATGGTTCGTCGCCGGGTGCGGACGTGCACGCCGTGCCGCTCTTCGACGAGCAGCTTACGCCCGTGTGCTCGCCCGATCTGCTTACTGAAAGGCCGCTGGCCGCCACGGCGGATCTTGCGCATCACGCCCTGCTGCATCCGACGCGGGATCATCGCGACTGGAAGCTCTGGCTCGACCGCGCGGGTGCGAACGAGATCGACGCGACGCTCGGCCCGACCTTCGAAACGCTCGATATGGCGACCAACGCCGCCATGCAGGGCTTCGGCGTCGCGATCAGCGACCGCACGCTGGTCAGCGAAGACGTGGCGGCGCGGCGGCTCGTCATGCCGTTCGACACCGTGCTCGAGACGGGGTCACGCTACTACTTCGTCTATCCGGATTGCGTCGCGAATCAGCCGAAGGTCAAGCTCTTCAGTGAATGGATCACGCGCAACCGGGATGCGGGTCCGGCTGCCAGATAGCGTGCGATAAAGCCGTGGAAGCGATTTCGTTGCGTGGCTTGCACGATTCGAACATCGAATGCCGAAAGGAGAGTTGTCCCGTGAAGAACCGCCTTCTGTTCATGCTGTCCTTCATGTGGGCCAGCGCGGTTTGGGCCGCCGCCCCTGTCTGCTTCCCGGTCGGCACGAACATGACGCTTCGCGGCACGCCCGTGCAGGACGTCATCGAAACGGACGGCGGCGCCCGACAACCGGTCTGGATGCTGGCGATGGACCCGCCGCTGTGCGTGATCGACAAGCGCTTTTCTCAGGACGCGCAGGGCCGCGTCCTGGTCCCCCGTGTACTGATCGTCGGACCACCGCTTCCGACGGGCGTGACGCTCTCGGTCACCGGCATGCTGATGCGACGCAGCGCACCGCCCTACTTCATGGCCCCGACCGCAGCCTGGGTCGTCCCGCCCACGATGGTCCCGCCGCGCCAATAGGCGTTTCGCAGCCAGCGCACGCAGTGCATTCAGCGCCGCTGCGCGAGCGTCAGCCGCGCGGCGCGCCGCGCGCCCGCAGACGCTCCACCACGATCAGCAAGGTCGTCGAAAAGAGCACGAGTATCGTAGCCAGCGCGACGATCGTCGGCGTGATGCTGTCGCGGATGCCGCTGAACATCTGTCGCGGAATCGTGGCCTGATCCGGGCCGGCGAGGAACAGTGTCACGACGACCTCATCGAACGATGTCGCGAACGCGAACAGCGCGCCCGACAGCACGCCCGGCAGAATCAGCGGCAGCGTAATGCGCCAGAACGTTTCGAAGCGCCCCGCGCCGAGGCTCAGGCTCGCGTTCACGAGCGTGCCGTTGAAGCCCTTGAGCACCGCGCCGACCGTCGTCACGACGAACGGCGCGCCGAGCAGCGCATGAGCGATCACGAGGCCGGTGAACGTGCCGGCCAGATGCAGTTTCATGTAGAACAGATACATGCCTACCGCGACCACGACGAGCGGCGCGACCAGCGGCGACAGAATGATCGCGGTCAGCACGCGCTTGCCGGGAAACTCCGCGCGATCGAGGCCGAGCGCGCACAGTGTCCCGAGCACGGTTGCGAGAACGGTCGCGCCGGGCGCCACGATAAAGCTGTTGCGGATCGCGCGCCACCACGCATCGGACGCGAAGAGCGTCTGATACCAGTGCAGCGACCATCGGTGAATCGGATAGACAAGAAACGAATCCGCCGAGAACGACAGCGGCACCAGCGCCGCGATCGGCAGCACGAGATAGGCAAGCACGCCGTAGCAGAGCACGCGCAGCGCGACGTACCAGACCTTCTCGGGCCAGCGTGCATAAGGTTCGAAAGCGGGCACGATGCGCATCTCAGGCTTGCCTCCTCGCGCCCGGCCGCCACGCCGCGAGCAGACGATAGATCGCGAACAGCAGCGCGGTCGCGACCAGCAGCAGCACGCTCAGCGCGGCCGCGAGTCCCCAGTTGATCGACGTGTTGGTGAAGTACGCGATGTAATAGCTCAACATCTGATCGCCCGCGCCGCCGAGGAGCGCCGGTGCGATGTAATAACCGAGCGCGCTGATGAAGACGAGCATTGCCCCGGCCGCCACACCCGGCACGGTCTGCGGCACATACACGCGCCAGAACGCGCCGAACGGGTGACTGCCGAGCGAGATCGCCGCGCGCTGATACGTGGAAGGAATGCCGCGCATCACCGCGAAGAGCGGCAGCACCATGAACGGAATCAGGATATGCACCATCGAGATGATCACGCCGGTGCGGTTATAGAGCAGCGTGAGCGGGCTGTCGAACAGATGCATCGACATGCCTATCCTGTTGACGAGGCCCTCGCGCGGCAGCACGACCATCCATGCGGCGATGCGCACGAGAATCGACGTCCAGAATGGAATCAGCACCGCCATCAGCACACGACGCTGACGCCGTTCGGGCAATTGCGCGAGCCAGTACGTCAGCGGATAACCGAGCGCGACGACGATCGCCGTTACGATCAGGCTGATCCAGAAGGTTCGCGCGAGTATCGGCACATAGGCGCCTTCATCCGCGCTCATCGCGACGATGCTGCCATCCGCCGTGCCCCGATGATCCACCGCACGCAACAGATACGCCGCCGTCAGCGGCCGGATCGCGCGGGCCAGCACGTTCCATGTGTTCGCGTCAGCCCAGCGCGGGTCGGCGGCGAGCAGTTCGCGCTTTGCATCGGCGGGCGTGGCGAGCGGCATGCCTTGCATCGCGAGATCGTCGAGATGGCGGCGCGTGCGCAGCATCAACGCGCGCATGCCGGAGGCGTCCTGGTTCAGGCGCGACGCCGCTTCGCCCAATGTGCC
>NZ_FCOE02000044.1 GCF_001544915.2 Caballeronia pedi
GAGTCCCGTGCAATACAGAACTCAGGCCTCGGCTACCCGCTAGAATTTAACCGTCCAACTTCGTGGGGTCAGTTCACTTGCCGTGGCGTTTGCGTTTGTGCCGAGCGGTTCAGCGGCGGCGGAACATCAGATCCCACACGCCGTGTCCGAGCTTGAGTCCCCGTCGCTCGAACTTCGTGACGGGGCGAAAATCCGGGCGTGGCGCATAGCCGTCCGCGGTGTTTTCCAGCGCGCTTTCCGCCGAAAGGACTTCCAGCATCTGCTCGGCATAGTTCTGCCAGTCGGTCGCGAGATGAATGTAGGCGCCCGGCTTCATGCGCGACACGAGCAACGCGACGAACTTCGGCTGAATCAGACGGCGCTTGTGATGACGCGCCTTGTGCCACGGATCGGGGAAGTAGATATGCACGCCGTCGAGGCTGTCCGGCGCGATCATGTGTTCGAGCACTTCGACTGCGTCGTGCTGAAGGATGCGGATATTAGCGAGCCCTTGCTCGCCGATCAGCTTCAGCAGCGCGCCGACGCCCGGCTCATGCACTTCCACGCCGATGAAGTCATCGCCCGGACGCGTGGCCGCGATCTCCGCCGTGGTCGCGCCCATGCCGAAGCCGATTTCCAGCACGCGCGGCGCCTTGCGGTCGAACAGCGCGTCCCAGTCGCCGGGTTGCGGCGTGTAGGGCACGACGAAGCGCGGGCCGAGTTCGTCGATCGCGCGTTGCTGCCCCGGCGACACGCGGCCCGCGCGGGTGACGAAGCTGCGGATGCGGCGATGGCGCAGCGTGGCGTTCGCGTCTGTTTCGGGGGGGACGTCGTTTTCGATGCCGTCGTCGGCGTCGTCCTGAGGATCGTGGTTCATGGCGAGCGATGCTGGAAACTAAAAAGCCGCCCAAACGTGACTTGGGGCGGCTTTCGCTGGGATTCTGGAGCGGGCGATGGGAATCGAACCCACGTCTGTAGCTTGGGAAGCTACGGTAATAGCCATTATACGACGCCCGCATGAGGCGGCTATTGTAAGCGCAACGCGTCCCGAGGCGCAATCGCGCCCGCTGGCGCTCAGATGCCGAAGAGCGTCATCGAGACCGCCATGCGCGTCACCACCATCAACAGCACCTGCACGATCACGAACAGCAGGATCGGCGAGAGATCGATGCCGCCCAGGCGCGGCAGAATGCGGCGCAGCGGATCGAGGAACGGCGCGGTGATCTGGTAGAGCAGCGGCATCGCCGGCGACTGCGGGTTGAGCCACGACAGCAGCGCCATCAGGATCGTCACCCAGATGATCAGGTTCAGCGCCCATTTGACGACGGTCAGCAATGCGACGAGCAGAAGCATCGGCACCATGAGCGTCGGGTCGATGCCCGCGAGCACGACCATCAGCGTCACATAGACAGCCGACGCAATGAAGGCCGCGAGAATGCTGGCCCAGTCGATCTTGCCGCCAGGCAGGATCTTGCGCAGCGGCAGCACGAGCCAGTTGGTCGCCTGCATCACGGCATTCGAGACGGGGTTGTAGGGCGGCATGCGTACGACCTGCATCCACGCGCGCAGCAGAAGCGCCGCGCCGAACAGGGTGAACAGGGTATTGAGCAGAAAACGGGCGATCTCGCCGAACATCTCGGGTCCTCTAGGATGCGTGGGGTCGTTAAAGCGAAAGGTTGAAGAAGGCGAAGGCTAGCGAGTCAAGCGTCGCCCGCCGGGGGTGTCGATATCGACGAGGCCGTCCGCGCGGCGCGAATGGTGGATGCTGACCTTGATCATTGTTCGTTCTCTGGACTTGAGTATCGTGCCGGAGGCATCGCGGCGCGGCGCCTGGATTCCCCGCCCGCCAAATCGTCTGGTGGGATGCGCCGGACGTCACCTTATCATGGCTTTAAAGCAGCTTGGGGACGTTGTCGCACGTGCCGCGCGCGATTCTTCGCGCGAATGCATGAAAGGCTGACGAAAGCTATGTGCAAGCCGGTTTGCACGGTGCGCGCCAGCATCGGAAAACCCTAGTGTTGCCAATTTGAGACGATCTCGGAAAAGCGTATTTCATGCAAAACTGGCAGGATATAAAGACAGAAAGCGAAAAGGCGAAACGGCAGGACGGATGCAAATGTGTTTCCCGCCGGACACGCGAACGGATAAGAACAAGGGCTTTTTTTAACGCGGAGGTGTGTATCGAAACGGCATGCTTTCTGCTGAATGTGGTTTAACGCACATCGATGTGAAGACTTGGTTTCTTTGCGAACATCGATGTACGGACAGGGCGCTCAATATCAAAGAGAAGACGGATTCAGCGGGATAGAACGTGCGGTCCGAGGCCGCCGGGCTTCCCTTGGGGTTTCATTCGCTACGTTCGGAGGTCGCCATGAGCATTTTCTCTTATCGAAAGCATCTGCGATTCTTGAGCCAGGCCCAGCGTCGCCGCTGGTGGGACCAGAAGAAGCGTCTGACGCCGCGGGTCGTGATCGGCGCGGCTTATGTGCCGCCGAACGTCACGCGTGAGTTTGCCTACGTCAAAGTGGGCTGAATCAAACACTAGCTTCGGGTAATTCGCGTAATACATTAAAAGCCCCGCCGGACGGATTGTCCGGCGGGGCTTTTCCATTGTTTTGTAATTAGACGTTACGCGCTTTTTATCGCTTGCCGACGGGTTCGCGCGCCGCGTCGCGCTGAAGTCCGCCGAACGGTCGATCGGAGCGCGGTTGCACGCGCGCTCCGGCTTACACATTCGCATGCGCGTTAAGGAACTTGCAATTTGCAACAAATGGCTTCTGCGACTGGCGCGCTTTTTCGATAAATTGTTTTCATACCGTCGCTCGTGAGCCGTGCAGACCGGCCAACACGCGAAGCGGCGAGGAGAACGAAAGTGAAAAAGCTCGGTGGTCTTTTGGTTGCTGGCGCGCTCGGCGTGGGTTTCGCCACTGTTGCGCAAGCGCATGTTTCGGTCGGCGTGGGTATCGGGGTGCCGGCCTATCCGGTGTATGCCGCGCCGCCCGCGCCCGTCTATATGGCTCCGCCGCAGCCGGTGTATGTGGCGCCGCCTCCGCCTGTCGTGTACGCGCCGCCGCCCGCGGTGGTCGTCGGCGGTTATGGCGGATACGGTTATTACGGCCGTCCGTACTATGGCCGCCCTTACTACGGGCATCACGGCTATTACCGGCACGGGCCGGGCTACTGGCGCCATTAAGCGGTCCGCCGGATAAAACAGAAAGGCGATGCGAGCATGCATCGCCTTTTTGTTTGGGCGTGGGAAAATGGTGTCCCTCTTCGCCTCGCAGGCCGACTCCGATGTCCTCACTTCCCGCCCCGACTTTCGATGACGTCGCCGATGCCGCCAGGCGCATCGAAGGCGCCGCGCATCGCACGCCCGTCCTGACCTCCCGCACCGCCGACGCCATCGCGGGCGCGTCGCTCTTCTTCAAGTGCGAGAACTTCCAGCGCATGGGCGCATTCAAGTTCCGCGGCGCGTACAACGCGATCTCGCATTTCGACGAGCGTCAGCGCGCGGCCGGTGTCATCACGTTCTCATCGGGCAATCACGCGCAGGCGATCGCGCTGTCCGCGAAGCTCGCCGGCATCCGCGCGACGATCGTGATGCCCGAGGACGCGCCCGCCGCGAAGATGGCCGCGACGCGCGGCTACGGCGGCGAAGTGATCACCTACGACCGCTATACGCAGAACCGCGAGGAAATCGGCCGCAAGCTCGCCGAGGAGCGCGGCATGACGCTGATCCCGCCTTACGACCATCCGCATGTGATCGCGGGGCAGGGCACGTCGGCGAAGGAACTGATCGAGGAAACCGGACCGCTCGATTACCTGTTCGTGTGTCTCGGCGGCGGCGGGCTGATTGGCGGATGCGCGCTCGCGGCGGCGGCGCTTGCGCCGGACTGCAAGGTCATCGGCGTCGAGCCGGAAGCGGGCAACGACGCGCAGCAGTCGCTCGCGCGCGGCGAGATCGTGCATATCGAAGTGCCGCGCACGATCGCCGATGGCGCGGCTTCGACGCATGTCGGCGAATACAACTTCCCGATCATTCAACGTCACGTGGACAGCATCGTCACCGTGAGCGACGCGCAACTCATCGAGACGCTGCGCTTTTTCGCGCAACGCATGAAGATGGTCGTCGAGCCGACCGGTTGTCTCGCGGCGGCGGCCGTGCTGCAGAAGGTAGTGCCGGTCGAGGGCAAGCGGGTCGGCGTGATCGTCTCGGGCGGCAACGTCGATCTGGCGAAGCTGGCTCAGTTCGTCGCGTGACGCCGCATTTTCACGATGCCGCGTGGACGATCAGATCGCGGTAGCCATTGACGATCACGCTATACGAGAAGTAAGCGAAGAGCACTGCGGACATGACGTGGCAGGCGCGCAGAAGCCGGGTTCCGGCGCGCTTTCTGCCGTGGCTCGCGAGCGTGCAGATGAAGATCGTCCAGCCGAGCCCGCCGGCGAAGAAGCCGATCAGAAACACCGAAGCGCTCACGGGACTCGTCGCGCCGCTCTTCGCGATCAGCGCGCCGCCCACCGCCGCGAACCACAGAATCGCACTCGGCGATGAAACCGCCAGCAGGCATCCGCGCACGAAGCTTTTCCAGTGCGCGGGCAGCGGCGCGCAGAAATCCGCTTCGCCTTCGACGGGCGGCGCGGTCGCGGGATTGAGCGCCTCGCGCGCCATCTTCCAGGTCAGAAAGAGCAGCACGATCGCCCCGCCGATCCACACGACCCAGCGCACGGCGGAAAACTGCAGCAACGCCGACATGCCGGCCAGCGCGAGCGCCGCATAGAACAGATCGCCGAAACACGTTCCCAGGCCGAGCACGAGCCCCGGCCTGAAGCCATGCGAAAGCGCGAGCGAAATGATCGCGACATTGGCGATCCCGATATCCAGACACAAAGACAGCGACAGAAAAAAACCGTCCGACAGCAGCGACCACGAATGCATGTTGTTATTAATGATTGTGAAGCGTGAAGCTGACATCGAGGCGGCCGGTCGGCACGCTCATCGTGTTGCGCGTCATTGGATTACGGAAGGCGGCGAGCGCATCGCGTTGCCGCTCTGTGCCGATGCCGAGCAGATCGAGCACATGCACGACGACCGCGTTGAGCACCGACGTGTTGCCGTCCTCGACCTTCACCGCGATGCCGAGCGCACCGTGCTCGCGCCGCACGCCGATCGCATAGCTCGCGTCCGCACCCGTCTTGCCGACGAGTTCGCCGCCGAACGCCTGCATCAGCAGCGTGCAGAAGCGCCCCTCGCCCGCGACGAGTTCGGGATACGACGTCATCGCGCGATGGATGCGGGCAAGCGGCGAGCCCTCGGACGCAGCGGCGATCTTCAGATAGAGCCGCGCGAGACGTTCGAGCGGGAAGGCGGGCGTCGGCAGATTGCAGCCGTCGATGGCCCATTGCACTTCGTCGTCGGCGAGATCGACGGCGCGCGCCATCGTGCGCTTCACATGCGCTTGCAGCGGATGCTCTGGCAAGTGGTAATCGGCAAGCGATGCGTTCATCGCCCGCGCGCCCGCCAGCATGCCGGCGTGCTTGCCGGAGCAGTTGCTGCAAACAGCCGTCGGCGTGAAGTCGCGTCTGATCCAGTCTTTGTAGACCGCTTCGGAGATCGGCGGATGGCCGCCGCAGCGCAGATCGCTCTCGCTCGCGTTCGACCGGGCGAGCATCGCCCGCGCGCGCTCGATATGACGCGGCTCGCTGCTGTGCGAGCCGCACATCAGCGCGAGGTCTTCGTCGCTGAAACCGAAGCGCGCGAGCGCGCCCGTTTCGATGACCGCGAGCGCCTGCGCGGGCTTCGCCGCCGAGCGCGGCAGCGTCACGCGATAAGGATCGCCGAAGGAATGCACGAGACGTCCATCCGCATCGACGACCGCGACGTGCGCCGCATGCGTGTTCTCGACGACGTCGCCGCGATAGAGCGTGGCCGCGATCATGATTTATCCAGTCCGAGTTCGTTCCACAGCGCATCGACGCGACGCTTCACGGCTTCGTCCATCACGATCGGGCGGCCCCATTCGCGCGTCGTTTCACCGGGCCACTTGTTGGTCGCGTCGAGCCCCATCTTCGAGCCGAGTCCCGCGACCGGCGAGGCGAAGTCGAGATAGTCGATCGGCGTGTTGTCGACCATCACGGTGTCGCGCGTCGGATCGACACGCGTCGTGATCGCCCAGATGACTTCGTTCCAGTCGCGCACGTTCACGTCTTCATCCACCACGATGATGAACTTCGTATACATGAACTGCCGCAGAAAGCTCCACACGCCGAACATCACGCGCTTCGCGTGGCCGGGGTAGCTCTTCTTCATCTGCACGATCGCCATGCGATAGCTGCAGCCCTCGGGCGGCAGATAGAAATCGGTGATCTCGCTGAACTGCTTCTGCAGCAGCGGCACGAATACTTCGTTCAGCGCGACGCCGAGCACGGCGGGCTCGTCGGGCGGTTTGCCGGTGTAGGTGGAATGGAACACGGCGTCGCGGCGCATCGTGATTTTCTCGACGGTGAAGACCGGAAACCATTCCTGTTCGTTGTAGTAACCGGTGTGATCGCCGTACGGCCCTTCGAGCGCGTGCTCGTACTTCGCGGCGGCGCCAGCCGACGGACGTAGCGGCGCGCCTGCGGGCGCGGGCGGCGGCGCGCCGTCCTGCGGATAGATGAAGCCTTCGAGCACGATCTCGGCGCGCGCCGGCACCTGCAGCGTATCGACGCCCGGCGTCAGACACTTCGCGAGTTCGGTGCGCGAGCCGCGCAGCAGGCCGGCGAACTGATATTCGGACAACGAATCGGGCACCGGCGTCACGGCGCCGAGGATCGTCGCGGGATCGGCGCCGAGCACGACCGCGACCGGGTATGGCTTGCCGGGATTCGCCAGCGCGAATTCGCGGAAGTCGAGCGCGCCGCCGCGATGCGCGAGCCAGCGCATGATGAGCTTGTTGCGCCCGATCAACTGCTGCCGGTAGATGCCGAGATTCTGGCGCGGCTTGTTCGGCCCGCGCGTGACGGTGAGGCCCCAGGTGAGCAGCGGTCCGGCGTCGCCGGGCCAGCAGGTCTGTATCGGCAGCCGATGGAGATCGACGTCGTTGCCTTCCCACACCACTTCCTGACAGGGCGGCGCGCTGACCGTTTTCGGTGCCATGTCCCAGACGGCCTTCGCGAGCGAGAGCAGCTTGCCCGCGTCCTTGAGGCCTTTCGGCGGCTCCGGTTCCTTGAGCGCGGAGAGCAGCCTGCCGACATCGCGCAGCGAGCTGAGCGCGGCGACGTCGCTGCCGAGGCTGACATCGGCGCCGCTCTGCGCTTCCGTTTCGATACCCATGCCGAGCGCGACGCGCCGGGTCGTGCCGAACAAGTTGGCGAGCACGGGCATCGTGTGGCCGGTGGGCGCTTCGAAGAGCAACGCTGGGCCGCTCGCGCGCAATACGCGGTCCGAGATTTCGGTGATTTCGAGAACGGGAGAGACGGGCTGCCGAATGCGGCGCAGTTCGCCGAGCGCTTCGAGGCGGGCGGTGAAGTCGCGCAGATCTTTATATTTCATCAATAGTCGGAATAGGGCTCGAAGGACTCGAAGGCGCCCGACGCACGCGGTGAAGGGCCGGGACGGCTGCGCGCTAGGCGATTGTCGATTTTACCTGCGCCGGCGTCCGTGCGTTGGGGGACATTCAGCAAATTCCGGTTCGAAAGGCCCGTGAGACGTGCTTTTCGGGCGCTGAACGCTGTTCAATATAACTGTAAGTAATTGAAACAGAAGTCTATAGCATTGACGGATCATTAAACCCTGATAGAATCGCCTCACACCCATTGCAGGTTTTGAAAGTTTTTACCTTCGCCTCAGGTTTTTTCAGACGCACGTGCGTCGCCTGCGCCGCTCCTGCCCGGCGATTCATGGCTGTTGGTTGTCCTTGCCGGCGTTTGACACGCCGGTTTTTCGCGTGGAAAGCCATGTGCGCATCCAGGGCATGCAGTTCGTGCCGCGCAACCGGTGGTCTTTGACCGGATCGGCTTTCCAGACGGCGCATGCCGTATCCCCGATGCCGCTTACGCTTGCCAGGTGCGAGCGGTGTCTGATTTGTGTTTCGAATGCGTGTTCAATTCGTATTCATCTGCGCAAATCATGCAACATTGGGAGTATCGATGAACGCTTCATTCTGGTGGGGTTCCGACACCCGCGCCGCGCAGATCGTGCGTGTGGCGCTGCGTCGTGGACGCCGTTTGAGTCACCATCTCTTCGCCATCGTGGGCTGCGCGGCGGTCGTCAGCGCGCTCGCACTGTGGTTGCTGCCATCCTGGCGCACCACGTTTGCCGCAAAGATCATGCCGTTCGTGTCGGCGGCCGTGCAGGCCGGACCGGCGCGTCTGCTCGCGGGCCAGCCGCTGCCGCCGTTCGCGGCGGTACATCGCCCGCCGAGCGATCCGATGCTGCCCGAGAACCTCGCGGCCAACGCCGCAGCGGTCGAGTCCAAGGCGCCCGGCGCTGTCGTGCCGTCGCTCGGCGCGGCCGCCAGCGACGACGCCAGCACGCACCGGCTCACCGGCGGCATCAGCCTCGCAGTCTCGCCCAACGGGCTGGACCCGCGCACGATGCCGTCCGTCGGCATGCTCGCGAGCATGATTCCGGCGCAACGCGTCGTTGCCGATGCGCGTGACGACCGCGTGCTCGTCTCCACGCGCGAGCAGAAGCTCGTCGCGAACTTCATCGCGCGCCGTTATCGCGTGGCGGAAGATCCGGTCAGCGAACTCGTGCGCGCCGCGTTCGACACCGGCCGCGAAGTCGGCCTCGATCCGCTGCTGCTGCTTTCCGTCATGGCGATCGAATCGGGCTTCAATCCGTACGCCGAAAGCGGCGTGGGCGCACAGGGCCTGATGCAGGTGATGTCGAAGGTTCATTCCGACAAATTCCAGTACTTCGGCGGCTCGCACGCGGCGCTCGATCCGCTTGCGAACATCAAGGTCGGCGCGCTGGTGCTGAAGGACTGCATCGCGCGCGGTGGTTCGGTGGCGGGTGGTCTGCGCTACTACGTCGGCTCGACGACGCAGGACGACGGCGGCTACGGCGCCAAGGTGCTGGCCGAGCGTTCGCGCCTGCGCGATATCGCGCGCGGCCGCAATGTGCCGATCAATGCGCCGCAAGCGCCGGTTCAGGCCGCGCCGAAGCAGGTTTTGGCGTCGACGACCGCTGAAAAGCGCGTCCACGTGACGATCGACTCGGCGAAGAAGTCGGCATCGCAGGATGATGGCGACGGCGAAACGAAACACGTTGCGTCGGCGGAATTCGGCGCTTGAGATATTCGTCGGACGTAAAAGAAAAGGGCACCTCGCGGTGCCCTTTTTTCTTGCCTGTTGCGTTCAGGTCATCGGCTGAACAGCGTTCCCAGCCTCTGAACCGCTTCTTCGAGCTTCGAATACGCCGTGGCGTAGGAAAGACGAATGTAGCGCTCCGGCGCATGAAAGCCGAAATCCGCGCCCGGCACGAGCACGACGCCCGCGTCGTGGAGCATCGAGTGCGTGAGCGCATCGCTGTTGCCGGCGGCGGGGTGGTGAACCGAGGTCGTATCGGCGTAGACGTAGAACGCGCCGTCGGGCACGACCGGCACGCCGAAACCCAGCGAGCGCAGCGCCGGCACGATGTAATCGCGCCGCCGCTTGAACTCCAGCCGGCGCGCTTCGTAAATCGCGAGCGTCTCGGGCTGAAAGCACGCGAGCGCGGCATGCTGCGCAAGCGCCGACGCGCAAATGAACAGATTTTGCGAGAGCTTCTCGACCGCGCCGACCATCGCGTGCGGCACGACCAGCCAGCCGAGCCGCCAGCCGGTCATGTTGAAATACTTCGAAAAGCTGTTCACGGTCACCACGTCTTCGCCGAAGGAGAGCGCGGACACGGGCTTCGCGTCGTAGCTCAAACCCTGATAGATCTCGTCGACGATCGTGAAGCCGCCGCGCGCGCGCACCTTTTCGACGATGCGCCGCAACTCGTCCGGTTCGATCGACGTACCGGTCGGATTCGATGGCGACGCGAGCAGCACGCCGCGCGTTTTATCGGTCCAGTTTTCCTCGACATGCGCGGCCGTGAGCTGAAAGCGCTCGGCCGGACCGCTCGCGATGAGCACCGGCTTGCCATCCGCCGCCGACACGAAGTGCCGGTTGCAGGGATAGCACGGATCGGGCATCAGCACTTCGTCGCCGTTATCGACGAGCGCCATGCACGCGAGCAGCAGCGCCGCCGACGCGCCCGCCGTCACGACGATGCGCTCCGGTTCGACCGCGAGGCCGAAGGTATCGCGATAATGCTGCGCGATCGCCTCGCGCAGGGCGTGAATGCCGAGCGCGTTGGTGTACTGCGTGACGCCGCGCTTCAGTGCATCGGCGGCGGCGTGGATTACCGGCTCCGGCGCGGTGAAGTCCGGTTCGCCGATGCTCATGTGGATGACGTCGCGGCCCGCGCGTTCCAGCGCCTGGGCCTCTTTCATCAGCTCCATCACGTAGAACGGCTCGATCGCATCGACGCGCGACGCGAGCCGGACGAGCGGTTCCGAAACGGCGGTCATTTACGCTCCGCGCCCGCGCGCCTGCGCCTCGGTGGGGCGCATCACGACGGCGAGCTTGTCGAGCACGCCGTTCACGTACTTGTAGCCGTCCGAGCCGCCGAAGGTCTTGGTCAGCTCGACCGCCTCGTTGATGACGACGCGATACGGCACGTCGATGTGATGCTTGAATTCGAACGCGGCGACCAGCAGCACCGCGCGCTCGACCGGCGACAACTGCTCGATCGGGCGGTCGAGGCACGGCTGCAACTGTGCGGACAGCGCGTCGGATTCCTTGATCACGCCGTGCAGGATCGCATCGAGATGCGCCTGATCGGCCTTGTCGAAGCCCTGTGCGTTGCGCAATTGCGCGTCGATTTCGCCGGCGGGCGCGCCCGACAGCAGCCATTGATAAAGCCCTTGCGTCGCGAGTTCACGCGAACGGCGGCGTGCGCTCTTCATGCGCGGTCCTCGTCTTCTTCGTCTTCGTCTTCGTCATCGCCGCCGAGCTGCTCGAGCGCGACGGACAGATTCGCCATTTCGACCGCCACGCGTGCAGCGTCGCGGCCCTTCTCGGTCATGCGGGCGACGGCTTGTTCGTCGTTTTCGGTCGTCAGCACGGCGTTCGCAACCGGAATGCCGAAATCGAGCGCGATGCGCGAGATGCCCGCGCCGCTTTCGTTCGACACCAGTTCGAAGTGATACGTCTCGCCGCGCACGACCGCGCCGAGCGCGATCAGCGCGTCGAACTGGCCGGACTCCGCGAGCTTTTGCAGCGCCAGCGGAATTTCGAGCGCGCCGGGCACAGTGACGAGCAGCACGTCCTGGCCGATCACGCCGAGGCGCTCCAGCTCTTCGATGCACGCGTCGGCGAGGCCGTTGCACACCGGTTCGTTGAAGCGCGACTGCACGATGCCGATGCGCAAGCCGTCACCGTCGAGGTTCGGCTGGTATTGTCCGATTTCCATGAATGAGGTCCTTCCCTTGGAATTGTGTGGAATGAGGTTGTGCGGCCGGCGGTCTCAGACCGAGCGCAACTGGGTGAGGGGCGTGTCCACGGGCGCGGCCGTGGCGGGGCAGCCGGGCATCGGCACGAAGCCGGTCACTTCCAGGCCGTAGCCCGACATGCTGCCCAGCTTGCGCGGATTCGCGAGCACTTCCATCCTGCCGACACCGATATCGCGCAGGATCTGCGCGCCGATGCCGTAAGTCTTGAAGTCGATCGGACGGCGTTTGAGCACGGCCGCCTTTTCCTTCTGGTCGAACGCCTGGAACACGTCGACGAGATGGTCCTTCGTGTCGCCGCAGTTGAGCATGACGATTGCGCCGAGGTCGCGCGCGGCGATTTCCTTCATCGCGGCGTCGATGGTCCACGAATGCGTCGAGGAATCGATTTCGAGCAGATCGAGCACTGAAAGCGGCTCGTGCACGCGCACCGGCGTGTCGCGGTCGGGACGCGGCGTGCCGCGCACGAGCGCGATGTGCGGCGAGCCCGTCGGCTCGTCGCGGTACAGCACCGCGCGGAACGGGCCGTGCGCGGTCTGCATGGTGCGCTCGCAGACTTTCTCGATGATCGACTCGGTGCGGCTGCGGTAATGGATCAGATCGGCGATCGTGCCGATCTTGATGCCGTGCTGCTGGCTGAACTCGATGAGATCGGGCAGACGCGCCATCTCGCCGTCGTCCTTGATGATCTCGCAGATCACCGCGGCGGGCGTGAGGCCGGCGAGCGCGGTGAAGTCGCAGCCGGCTTCCGTGTGGCCCGCGCGCACGAGCACGCCGCCCGGTTGCGCCATGATCGGGAACACGTGGCCCGGCTGGACGATGTGCTCGGCGCGCGCATCGTGCGCGACGGCCGCGGCGATGGTCTTTGCGCGGTCGGCGGCGGAAATGCCGGTCGTCACGCCTTCCGCCGCTTCGATGCTGACCGTGAAGGCCGTGCCGTATTGCGTGCCGTTGCGATGCGTCATGAGCGGCAGATTCAACTGCTTGCAGCGGTCCTGCGTGAGGGTGAGGCAAATGAGGCCGCGGCCGTGCTTCGCCATGAAATTGATGGCTTCGGGCGTGACGAATTCGGCGGCGATGACGAGATCGCCTTCATTTTCGCGGTCTTCTTCGTCGACGAGGATCACCATCCGGCCGGCTTTCAGTTCAGCGATGATCTCAGGAGTGGAGGCGAGCGACATGATGACGTCCCGTGCGGGGTCCGGTTTGGGGAAAGGGCGTATTTTACGCCACGGCCGATGGACCGAGGCTGAAATCACTTGCCGTCGACGGATGGCGATTTGCCTAAGCCATTCGGACGAATGGTGTGGCGGCGTTGCGCTTGAGAAACTAGGGGCACCTAAAACTTCAATGCGCAAATATCGTACAATGTTAAGTACATTAATTCGTACGGAGCCTGCCGTGGCTTACACCGCAAAGGACATCATCCCGCTGTCGCAGGCGCGTGCCAATCTTTCCGAACTGGTCGAGGAAGTGCGCGGCGGAACTGAAAAAATCATCACCAAGAATGGCGAAAGTTGCGCAGCGCTGATCAGCACGGAGAAGCTCGAAGCGTTCTACCGAATGGAAAAGGCGCGCATTCATCTGGTGTTGCTGAACGACGCGTTGACGGCGCTGAAGAATCTCGACAGGAACGGCACGGAAGACGCCGACGAGTATTTCGCTCGTCTCAGAGCCCGTCTGGGCGCCGAGCGAAGCGATGACGGGGAGCCGGATCGTGAATGATGAATGCAAGCGCGCGACCATCCGAATCTCGAGCGACTTCGACGCCCGACTCACGGATATCGAGCGCTACTGGAATCGTGTCAACGAGCCGAAAAGCTTTCTGCGGCTGATCGAGGCGATCGACAAAAAGGTCATACCGTTGCTGCAGCGCTTTCCGGCTCTCGGGCGACGCCTGCTCAATTCGAAGCCCGATACGGTCGACGCTTTGCTCGCGATCGAGGAGATCGCCGAGATGACGAAGGCCGGTGGAGTACGCCAGGGCGAACTCCACGAATATGTGTTCGACAACTACGTGCTGCTTTATCTGTTGTCGGGTGACGCGGTGACGTTCCTATCACTGCGGCACACGAAAGAGATTTCCTTCGAATTCAGGGACCTCTGGGGCGCGGAGCGTTAAGTCGCGCCGGGTCGAACAAACGCGGCGAGTCACTGCGCGCTCATCATGCGCTCGACATAGCGCGCGATCAGATCGATTTCCAGATTGACCTTCGCGCCTTTCGCAAGTGCGTTGAGCGTCGTGACTTCGACCGTGTGCGGAATCAGGTTGATGGAGAATTCGCAGCCATCCGCGCGGTCGCTGACGGAATTCACCGTGAGACTCACGCCGTTCACGGTAACCGAGCCCTTGTAGGCCAGATATTTGCCGATGCCCTTCGGCGCGACGATGCGCAATTCATGCGACTCACCCACCGGCTCGAACTTCGACACGACGCCCAGTCCGTCGACGTGACCGGAAACGAGATGCCCGCCCAGCCGGTCGTGCGCCCGCAACGCCTTCTCCAGATTCACGCCCGCGCCGGCATCGCCGAGGCCGACCGTCTTGTTCAGGCTTTCGCGCGAAACCTCGACGTCGAATGCATTGGCGGACTTCTGAATGACCGTCATGCACGCGCCCTGAATCGCGATGCTGTCGCCAAGCTCGACATCCGCCAGATCGAGCGCGCCCGCGGCGACCGTCAGGCGCACGCCCGCTTCCGGCTCCGCGCCGAGCGGCGTGACTTTTTCGATGCGGCCCACCGCCGCGACGATTCCTGTAAACATCGGCTTCGTTCCTTGATTTTCGTGTGTGATCCGCTCAGGCGTTGCGCGCGAGAATGCGCAAGTCGTCGCCGAGCCGGTCGATGCGATGAAATTTCAGATGCGGCCGTGCATCGAGCGTGTCGGGCGGCGCGAAGTCGAACATGCCGGGCGCGCTGCCGAGCAGGCTCGGCGCGAGATAGATCAGCAGTTCGTCGACGCAGCCTTCACGCAGCAGCGAGCCGTTCAGCTTGTGGCCCGCCTCGACGTGCAGTTCGTTGATGCCGCGATCCGCGAGCGCGGTGAGCATCGCGGGCAGATCGACCTTGCCGTGCTCGTTCGCCAGTTCGATCAGATCAGCACCTTTCTCGCGCAACGCGTCGATGCGCGCGGGATCGGCGTCGGCGGCATGGAAGATCCACGGCGGCGCGCCATCGAGGATGTGCGCCTGCATCGGCACGTCCAGACGGCTGTCGATCAGCACGCGCTGCGGCTGGCGTGGCGTGTCGACCGCGCGCACCGTCAGTTGCGGATCATCCTCGCGCACCGTGCCGATGCCCGTGAGGATGGCGCAGGCGCGGGCGCGCCATGCGTGGCCGTCGGCGCGCGCGTCCTCGCCGGTGATCCACTGGCTTTCGCCGGACGGCAGGCCGGTGCGGCCGTCGAGCGTCGCGGCGACCTTCACGCGTACCCACGGACGGCGGCGCGTCATGCGCGACACGAAGCCGATATTCATTTCGTACGCCTCGGTCGCGAGCAGCCCGCAGCGCACATCGATGCCCGCATCGCGCAGCATCGTGAGACCGCGGCCAGATACCGCCGGGTTCGGATCTTCCATCGCGGCGATGACCTTCTCGACGCGCGCATCGATGAGCGCGTGCGCGCACGGCGGCGTGCGCCCGAAATGGCTGCACGGCTCCAGCGAAACATACGCGGTCGAGCCGCGCGGGTCCTTGCCGCGCGAGCGGGCGTCTTTCAGCGCCTGCACTTCGGCGTGATCCTGGCCGGCCGGCTGCGTGTAGCCCATGCCGATCACTTCGCCGTTCTTGACGAGCACGCAGCCGACGCGCGGATTCGGCGTCGTCGTGTACATGCCCTTCGAGGCGAGCGCGAGCGCGCGCTCCATATGCGTGAAGTCGGTTTGCGAGAACATCGGCGTGGCCCGGGCGCGTCAGGCTGCGAGCGACGCGAACGCACCGCGCGCCGCTTCGAGCGTCGCGTCGATCACGGCGTCGTCGTGCGCGCTGGACACGAAGCCCGCCTCGAACGCCGACGGCGCGAAGTACACGCCCGCGTCGAGCATCGCGTGGAAGAATGCGTTGAAGCGCTTCGTGTCGCCTTGCTGGATCTGCGCGAAGCTGCCCGGCACCTGATCCATGAAATACAGGCCGAACATGCCGCCGATCGAATCGGCGGAGAAGGGCACTTTCGCGTCGTGGGCGGCGGCGGTGAGACCGTCGACCAGCTTGCGCGTCTGTTTCGCGAGATTGTCGTAGAAGCCGGGGCGCTGGATCAGTTGCAGTGTCTTGAGGCCCGCGGCTACCGCGATCGGATTGCCCGACAGCGTGCCCGCCTGATACACGCCGCCGAGCGGCGCGAGATGCGCCATGATGTCGCGGCGCCCGCCGAAGGCCGCCGCCGGCATGCCGCCGCCGATGACCTTGCCAAGGCAGGTGAGATCCGGCTTGATGCCGTAGACCTCCTGCGCGCCGCCGAGCGCGACGCGAAAACCGCACATCACTTCGTCGAAGATCAGCACCGCGCCGTGCTCGTCGCAGCGCTCGCGCAGCGCATTGAGGAATTCGGGCGTCGCGCGCACCAGGTTCATGTTGCCCGCGACCGGCTCGACGATCACCGACGCGATTTCCGAACCGAACGCCGCGAACGCCTCGTTCAACTGCTCGACGTTGTTGTACTCGAGCACGGTGGTGTGCTTCGCGATATCGGCGGGCACGCCCGCGGAAGTCGGATTGCCGAACGTCAGCAGGCCCGAGCCCGCCTTGACGAGCAGGCTGTCCGCGTGGCCGTGATAGCAGCCTTCGAACTTGATGATGCGGCTGCGGTTCGTGAAGCCGCGCGCGAGGCGCAGCGCGCTCATGGTCGCTTCCGTGCCGGAGGACACCATGCGCACCTGTTCGATCGACGGCACGAGCTTGCAGATTTCCTCGGCGATCTCGATTTCGGCTTCCGTCGGCGCGCCGAACGAGAAGCCGTTCGCGAGCACGCGCTGAACCGCGTCGAGCACTTCGGGATGAACGTGGCCGAGAATCATCGGGCCCCACGAGCCGATGTAGTCGATATAGCGCTTGTCTTCGGCGTCCCAGAAGTACGGGCCCGCGGCGCGCTCGATGAAGCGCGGCGTACCGCCGACCGAGCGGAACGCCCGCACCGGCGAGTTCACGCCGCCGGGAATGGTTCGCTGGGCGCGTTCGAACAGAGCTTGATTCTTGGACATGGATGAGGACCTGCGCTGAAAGTGGATGCGGGAGTCGCGTGAAGCGTTCCGGGTGCCTGAGCGGCGGCGTGCAGAACGCGCGGTCCGACGCGAAAAAATCTTGTTGAAATTGTACCGGAGTCGATGCGAACAGGCCGTGTCGCGCCTATGTGGCCGATGGCGGCGCGGGCGGCCGCGCGCGCCGTCCGGTGCGCGCGGTCCACAGCTTCTCCAGCGCGCCTTCGGCCATCGGCTTGATGAGCGTGCCGGACATTTGCGCATCCCACGTCTGCACGGAGAACGGATGCGAGCGCAGTTCCTCGCGCGTGACGACGACTTGCGTGTGCGCATCGACGAGCCAGTCGTAGACGAAATCGATGCACAGCCGATAGCCTCGCCTGGCTCCCGCATCGGGCACTTCGTACGGCGCGCGCGTCACCCAGCCCGACGCGAACACGCCCTTCGGCTCCTGCGCCACGCGATGCACGAACACGCGGTCGCCCGGCAGGAGCCCGCGCGCGGTGCCGCAGCCCCACACATCGGCGACGGCATCGCCTGCCGCCACGCGGCGCGCGACATCGGGCAACTCGGGCCACGGCCACTTTTTGGGGCTCCAGATCAGCAGAAAGGCGGTCATCGGATCGACGGAACAGGACGTGAGCGAGCGATGAGCTTAGCGCAACGCGGCGCTCAGGGCCGGATCACGGCAGGGCGTCGCGTACAATGGTCGCTCGCTCGGGCGGCGCAAAGCCGCGTCGCCTTCACCTTTTCCCGTCTCCCGAAATCCATGCCCGACACCACCCGGCGCCGGCCCGACGGCCGGCTGATCCTGTTGCTCGGCGCGCTCGCCGCGTGCGGCCCGCTGTCGATCGACATGTATCTGCCGAGCCTGCCTGCGCTCGCCGCCTCGTTCGGCACGAGTCCGGCCGCCGCGCAAAGCACGCTCACGAGCTTCATGTTCGGCTTCTCGTTCGGCATGCTGCTCTACGGCCCGATGTCCGACGCCTACGGCCGCCGCCCGGTCCTGCTCGGCGGCATCGCGCTGTATGCGCTCGCGAGCATCGGCTGCGCGGTGGCGTTTTCCATCGATACCCTCGTCTCCGTGCGCTTTCTGCAGGCGCTCGGCGCGGGCGCGGCGTCGGTGCTCGCGCGCGCCATCGCCCGCGATGCTCACGAACCGACCGACGCCGCCCGTGTGCTGTCGATGCTCTCCATCGTTACGTCGATCGGACCATTGCTCGCGCCGCTCATCGGTGGGCAATTGCTGCTGCTCGGCGGCTGGCGTGTGGTGTTCGTCGCGCTGACGCTGTTCGGTCTGACCTGCGCGGTAACCGCGTACCTGCGCGTGCCCGAGACCTGGCCGAAGGAGAAACGCGCGAGCGCGGCGATCGGCAAGTCGTTCGCCGCGTACGGGCATCTGCTGACCGATCCGGTCACCTGGGGCCACATGATGTGCGGCGGCATGGCGTTCGCGTCGATGTTCGCGTATATCACCGCGACGCCGTTCGTCTACATCGATTATTTCCACGTCAAGCCGCAGTATTACGGGCTGCTGTTCGGGCTGAACATCGTCGGGATCATCGCGGGGAACGTGCTCAACACGAAGTTCGTCGGCCGCGTCGGCGCGATGAAGATGATCTCGGCGGCGTCGTTCGTGAGCGTCGTGGCGGCCCTCGCGGTCGCGCTCGTGTCGCTGACGGGGTGGGGCGGTCTGTGGTCGATCGTGGTGACGCTGTTTTTCGTCGTCGGCGTGGTCGGATTGTTGTCGGCGAATTGCACGACGGAGCTGATGCACCGCTATCCGCACAACGCGGGCGCGGCCGCCGCCGTATTCGGCGCGATGCAGCTTGCGCTCGGCGCGCTCGCGAGTCTCGCGGTCGGCGCGTTTCACGATGTATCGCCGCACGGCATGGGCGTCGTGATCGGCGTATGCGGCGTGCTGACCTTCGCCGGGCGCACGCTGGTGCTGCGCTCGCATGCGGCGCCCGTGAAAGTCTGAATCAGGCGAGCGGCCCGATCGTCGCCGCGAGGAACGCGAACGCGGCCGCTTCCGCCTGCGCCACCGCGCCCGGCTCGACGCCCGCGCCGTGTCCGCCGTCGCCGGTTTCCTGATACCACACGTTCGCGTGGCCTTGCGCCTGCATCTTCGCGGCCATCTTGCGCGCGTGCGCCGGATGCACGCGGTCATCGCTCGTCGACGAAGTGAAGAGCGCCGGCGGATACGCGACGTCCGCCTTCACGTTCTGATAGGGCGAGTACGCGAGCAGATGACGCAGATCGGCGTCGTCGTCGGGGTCGCCGTATTCGTCGATCCACGATGCGCCCTGCAGCAGCAGGTGAAAGCGCGCCATGTCGAGCAGCGGCACTTCCGACAGCACCCCGCCGAACAGCTCGGGCCGCTGGATCATGCAGGCACCGGTGAGCAGGCCGCCGTTGCTGCCGCCGCGAATCGCCAGTTGCCTTGCCGTGGTGACGCCCGTATCGATGAGCGCCTCGGCTACCGCGATGAAATCGTCGAAGGCGATCTGGCGTTTCTCGCGCAGCGCCGCCTGATGCCATGCCGGCCCGAATTCGCCGCCGCCGCGAATGTTCGCGACTGCGTAAAGCCCGCCACGCTCCAGCCACGCGATGCCGGTCGTCGCGTCGTAGCCCGGATCGAGCGCGACTTCGAAGCCGCCATAGCCGTAGAGCAGGCAAGGGCGCGCGTCGGTGCGCGTTTCGACCTCGCGCCCGATCAGCCAGTAGGGAATGCGCTCGCCGTCCGGCGCGAGCGCGTGGCGGCGCACGGCGGTGAGACCGGCCGCATCGAACTGGGCGGGCAGGCGCGCGAGCAGTTGCCACGGGGCGTCGTTGGCGAGATCGGCGTGATACAGCGACGGCGGCGTCAGAAAGTGCTCGACGTGGATGAGCACGGTGTCGTCACGCTCGCTGTCGATCGAATCGACCCATGACTGGCTCGCATCCGGCAGCGCGAAGGCGCGCGATGCCCACTCGCCGTCGGGCGTCGCGGGCGGGCGCAGCAGCGTGACGCGCGGCGTGCCGTCGTCCATCTGCGAGACGATCAGCCAGTGTTTCGTGAAGTCGATGCCCGCGAGCACGAGCCGCTCGGACGGCGTGAAGAGCGCGGTGAAGTGGCGCGAGCCTGCGAGAAACGCGTCGCGGCGGATCACGGTCAGCGTGCCGGGCGCGTAGCGACGCCCGCCCGCGTTCCAGAACTTGCGCGGCGTCACGAAGAGCCAGCCGTTCCAGTGCTCGATCTCCGTGTGCGTCGGCAGATCGTATTGACGCCATTCGTTCGACGTCTCGTCGAGCCAGTAGTTGAGCGTGTCGAAGAACGTCACCGCGCGCGACGCCAGATGCAGCTTTTCGAGCGGATCGTAGTCTACGCCCGCCGACACATCGCGCCGGTTGCCCTCGAACACGACGGGCGCATCCGCGAGCGGCGTGCCGCGTTTCCAGCGCCGCGCCTGGCGGGGAAAGCCCGAGGTTGTGAGCGCGGGGCGCGGGTTGGTCTTGCTGTCGTCCCAGCCGACATAGACCGTGTCGCGATCGATCCACGAGATGTCGTGCTTGCCGACATCGGGCAGCACGAAGCCATCCGCGACGAAGCTTTTCGATGCGATATCGAACTCGCGCACCATGCACGCGTCCGAGCCGCCCGGCGACAGGCTCACGAGCGCGCGGTCGTAGTCGGGGTAGCGCATGTCGAAGTCGGCGAGGGCCCAGCGGGTGTCGTCGTGCTCTTTGGTGTTGAGATCGAGTGCGTCGACGTCGAGGATCGTTTCCCAGACGGGCGCGCCCGCGAGCCACGCACTCCACGGCGTGCGGCGCACGATGCCGAGCGGATGCGCGTCGTCCTGCCAGGTGTTGTAGGCCCAGTCGCCATAGCGCGAACACGACACGATGCGGTCCTGCGATGTGTACGCTTTTTCGAGCCGTCGGGCGAGCGCGCGCGCTTCCGACGTGTTGCCGAACGCGGCTTCGGTGCGGCGGTTCTGGGCATCGACCCAGGTTTGCACGTTGGCGTCACCGAGGGTTTCGAGGCCGATGAAGGGGTCGAGCGCGTCCGAGGTGGGCCAGGCGAGTTCGGGATGGGAAGAGAGGAGAGGCATGCGGGCGGGCGGATCGAATTGCAAAACGCCGATTGTGCCTTGTAAATGGTCGCACAATGAAAAACGCCACGGCTGACCGTGGCGTCTGAAGTCAATCGAACAGCAGGCTCAAGCCAGCCGCTCCTCCGTCTGCGGATCGAACAGCACCGCCTTCGACACATCGAACAACAGCGTCATGTTCGACATCGGCTGCGGATTCGACGCCGGGTGCACGCGCGACACGATGCGCTTGCCGTTCACCTGCGCGAACACCAGCGTGTCCGGACCCGTCGGCTCGATCACGTCGACGCGCACATCGACCGGTTGCAGGCTCGTATCCGACACATCATGCGCGCTGCGCGAGTCGGTGATGCGCTCGGGGCGCAATCCGAGAATCACGTCCTGTCCGACCTTGCCGCGCAACCGGCCCGCATCGAACGGCAGATTCAACACCTTCTGCGCGATGCCCGTATCGAGCTGCAAACCGACGCCCGAGCCCGCCTCCACCAGCTTGCCGGCGATGAAGTTCATCGGCGGCGCGCCAATGAAGCCCGCGACGAACAGGTTCGATGGCGAATCGTAGATTTCCTGCGGCGCGCCGAACTGCTGCACGATGCCGTCCTTCATCACCGCGATGCGGTCGCCGAGCGTCATCGCTTCGATCTGATCGTGCGTCACGTAGACGATCGTCGTGCCCAGACGCTGATGCAGCAGCTTGATCTCCGAGCGCATCTCGATACGCAGCTTCGCATCGAGGTTGGAGAGCGGCTCGTCGAACAGGAACATCACCGGATCGCGCGCGAGCGCGCGGCCCATCGCGACGCGCTGACGCTGACCGCCCGACAGCTGCCCCGGCTTGCGATCGAGCAGGTGACCGATCTGCAGCGTTTCCGACACGCGATCGACGATCTTCTTCTGCTCGTCCTTCGGCACCTTGCGGATATTGAGGCCGAACGAGATGTTCTCGCGCACGCTCATCGAAGGGTAGAGCGCGTAGGACTGAAACACCATCGCGATGTCGCGATCCTTCGGCGAGAGGTCGTTGACCGTCTTGCCGTCGATCATGATGTCGCCGCGCGTCACGGTTTCGAGACCCGCGATCATGTTCAGCAAGGTCGATTTGCCGCAGCCCGAGCCGCCGACGAGGATCAGGAACTGACCGTCCTCGATGTCGATGTTGACGCCCTTGAGAACCGGCACCCCGTTCGGGTAGGTCTTGTACACGTCACGGATGGAAAGGCTTGCCATGTGAATCCTCTATATCTCTGTCGGGAAACGCCCGATTAACCCTTCACCGCGCCGGCCGTCAGCCCGCGCACGAAATAACGTCCCGCGATCATGTAGACGAGAATCGTCGGCAATGCGGCGATGATCGCGCCGGCCATGTCGACGTTGTATTCCTTCACGCCCGTCGACGTGTTCACGAGGTTGTTCAGCGCAACCGTGATCGGCATGGAATCCACGCCCGAAAACACGATACCGAACAGGAAGTCGTTCCAGATCTGCGTGAATTGCCAGATCAGGCAGACCATGAAGATCGGCAGCGAGACGGGCAGCAGAATCTTCGTGAAGATCGTGAAGAAGCCCGCGCCGTCGATGCGCGCCGCCTTCACCAGCTCGGCCGGAATGCTCACGTAGAAGTTGCGGAAGAACATCGTCGTGAACGCGATGCCGTAGATCACGTGGACGAGCACGAGGCCGGTCGTCGTGTTCGAGAGGCCGAGGAAGCCCTGCAGGCGCGCCATCGGCAGAAGGATCGCCTGGAAGGGGATGAAGCAGCCGACGAGCAGCATCGTGAAGAGGCCGTCCGCGCCGCGAAAGCGCCAGTGCGTGAGCACGTAGCCATTGAACGCGCCGACGAACGACGAGATCAGCACGGCCGGAATCACCATGCGTACCGAGTTCATGAAGAACGGCTGCATGCCGTCGCAGCGCACGCCGGTACATGCTTCCTGCCACGCCTTGACCCACGGCGCGAACGTGAAGTGCGTGGGCGGGGTGAGCAGGTTGCCCGTGCGAAGCTGGTCGAGATCCTTGAAGGAGGTCGACAGCATCACGTAGATCGGGAACAGGAAGTAGAGCGCGAACAGGATCAGCACCGCGTAGATGACGGCGCGGCTCAGGGTCATCTTAGTTTCCATTGCGGGTGCTCCTCGATTCCAGATACATGAGCGGCACGAGCACGGCGACGACGGTGGCAAGCATCATCATCGACGATGCGGCGCCCACGCCGAGCTGGCCACGGTTGAACGAGAACGTGTACATGAAGATCGCCGGCAGCGAGGACGAAGTGCCCGGACCGCCCGCCGTCAGCGCGACGACCAGATCGAAAGTCTTGATCGTGATGTGGCAGAGAATCAGCAGCACGGAGAAGAACACCGGGCGCATGCTCGGAATCACGATCTTGCGGTAGATGGTCGGCAAGCCCGCGCCATCCATCTGCGCGGCCTTGAAGATTTCGCTGTCGACGCCGCGCAGGCCGGCGAGGAAGAGCGCCATCACGAAGCCCGTCGACTGCCATACGGCCGCGATCACGACGCAGAAAATCGCCTTGTCGGGGTCGCCCAGCCAGTTGAACGAAAAGCTCGTCCAGCCCCAGTCGTGGAACACTTTCTCCAGACCCAGGCCCGGATTCAGAATCCACTGCCACGCGGTGCCCGTCACGATGAACGAGAGCGCCATCGGATAGAGGAAGATCGCGCGCAACGCGCCTTCGTTGCGGATCTTCTGGTCGAGAAGGATTGCAAGGAACAGGCCGAGAAACACGCAGATGCCGATGAACGGAATGCCGAACCAGCCGAGATTGGCGGCGGACGTCCACCAGACGTCGTTGGCGAAAAGTTGTCGATAGCGGTCGAAGCCCGCGAAATCGTAACGCGGCATCAGCCGCGATTCCGAGAGCGACAGATAACCCGTAATGCCGATGAAGCCGTACACGAAAACGAGCGCGATCACGACGCTGGGAGCGAGCACCAGCTTCGGAATCAGGCGATCGGCGAGCGCCGCCGTCGGTGAAACGCGACGGGGCGGATTTTGCGGTTTCTTGTCCGCACTGATGGAGGCAGTCACGACTCGACTCCTGGAAGATGCGCCGGCGCTGTCGTGCGCTGGATGGCACGGACTGGCGCGCATGCGTCGGATGGCTGCGGCGCTTGAATAGTGCGACCTTGCTTGGGTCCTGCAAACCGCCCGGCGCGTGCTTTCGCACACGCGCCGGGCGGAAGCCTTACTTCGTCTTGGCGGCGTTCGCGAGCGCGGCAACCGCGCTCTTCGAATCCTGCGACGAATTCATGAACTTCGTCACGACGTCGGTCATCGCGCCGGCGACGGCGTCGCCCTGAGCCATGCCGTGCGCGAGCGACGGAACATAGCCGCCCGATTTGATCGCCGTCTGTTCATCAGCGTAGGACTTCTTCGCGCAGTCGTCGAACTTACCCATCGGCACGCCGAGACGGACCGGGATCGAGCCCTTGTTCAGGCTGAACTGCTCCTGGAATTCCGGCGTCATGATGGTCTTGGCGAGCGCGAGCTGGCCCGGCGTCGCGGTCTTCTGGCCCTTCTGCTGGAAGAACACGAACGAGTCGACGTTGAACGTATAGGCCTTTTCCGTGCCCGGCACCGGCGCGCAGATATAGTCCGTGCCCGCCTTCTTGTTCGCGCCGGCGAATTCGCCCTTCGCCCAGTCGCCCATGAACTGCATGCCGGCCTTGCCGTTGATGACCATGGCCGTTGCGAGGTTCCAGTCACGGCCCGTGCGGCCGCTGTCGAAATAGCCCTGGATCTTGCGGACCGTGTCGAACACCTGAACCATCTTGTCGGAGGTCAGGGTCTTCTGGTCGAGATCGACGATCGCCTTCTTGTAGAAGTCCGCGCCCTGCGACAGCACGACGTCTTCCCACAGCGTCAGGTCCTGCCACGGCTGGCCGCCCATCGCGATCGGCATGATGCCCGCGGCCTTCATCTTGTCGGCGACCTGGAAGAATTCGGTCCAGTTGGCCGGCACCTTGCCGCCGGCCTTGTCGAGCGCGGCCTTGTTGATGTACAGCCAGTTCACGCGGTGCACCGAGAAGGGCGCGGCGACGTAATGGCCGTCGGCGTGGATGATCTTGTCGATTTCCGGCGGCAGGTTCTTCTTCCAGTCACCCGCGACGGAATCGATCGGCGCGAGCACGCCTTGCTCGGCCCATTCCTGGATCAGCGGGCCCTTGATCTGCGCCGCCGACGGCGCGTTGCCCGAGATCACCTGCGTTTTCAGCGCGGTCATCGCGGCCGCGCCCGCACCGCCCGCGACAGCGAAGTCTTTCCAGGTGTAACCCTGCTTCGTCATGTCGTCCTTGAGCACGCCGACTGCCTTGGATTCGCCGCCGGACGTCCACCAGTGCAGCACGGAAACCGCCTCGGCAGCCTGAACCGCCGACGCCGTCGCGCCACACAGAAGACCTGCGGCGCACAGCGCGCCCATGAGCTTACGGACTTTCATTGTTTATCTCCTCCAGACACCTGAACAAGAAACGATTGGCTTCCGATGCGGCCAGAAGCACGAGTAAGAAGCGATGGTCAAAAAAAACGGCAAAACTGGATGGCCGGAGATCGGCGGTGTCGGCGGGGAAGCGGCAGCGCGCGTCACGAGCAACGCGGCGCGCCGGGCCGGCAAACCGATGAACGGCCGCACGGCTCTCAAGCGATGAGTGGATTGAATCGCAACGGTTGTCTCCTCTTTTGATTTTTCCCCGGCCGTTCAGGCGCCGCCACGAAGGGCGCGCTCGACGGCGAGGCGCGAGGCCCGAACGCATGAGCTGCAAGGCGCGCCTTCCGTGAAAAGCGATCCGCCGCAGGCTCCGTTAACATGCGCTCAGAACGTCTACCCGAAAAAAATTCGCTGCCCAGACTGATCTGATTGACAGTGATGATTTTTCGTAGGTGACATTTCCTCTTGATTTGGATTGTAGTTAAACTACAATTCAGTGTCAAAAAAAATTTTATCGGACTACGGGCGCGCTCGTGGACTCATGGGCGACGCGCCCCGAATCGACTCACATCCGGCTCTCGAACCCACGTTCAGACACATGCAAAGCGACTCGAACTTCACCTTCGTACTCTTCGGCGGCACCGGCGACCTCTCGATGCGCAAGATTCTTCCCGCGCTCTTCGAGGCGCATCGCGCGGGCTCGCTCAATCCGGCGGGCAGGATCGTCTCGGTCGCGCGCGAGACCATGGAGCAGGGCGCATACCGCGCGTGGGTCGAGGATCATGTGAAGCCGCATGTATCGAAGGACGGTGTCGACGAAGCCGCGTGGCGCAGCTTCGTCGAACGCTTTCAGTACGTCGGCCTAGACCTCGCGCGCGCGGAGGACTTCGTGTTGCTGCGCGACACGCTCACGCAATTCGGCGGCACGCGCGTCTTCTATCTCGCGACGGGGCCGTCGCTGTTCGTGCCGATCTGCCGCGCGCTCGCCGATGTCGGGCTGAATCAGAACGCGCGCATCGTGCTGGAGAAGCCGCTCGGCTACGATCTCGAATCGTCGAATGCGATCAACGATGCGGTCGGCGAAATCTTCCAGGAAGAGCAGATCTACCGGATCGATCACTATCTTGGCAAAGAGCCGGTGCAGAACCTGCTCGCACTGCGTTTCGGCAACGCGCTGTTCGAGCCGCTGTGGCGCCGCGAATGGGTCGAGAGCATCCAGATCACGATCGCGGAGGAATTGGGCGTGGAAGCGCGCGGCGACTTCTACGACAATACGGGCGCGCTGCGCGACATGGTGCAGAACCATTTGCTGCAACTGCTCTCCATCGTGACGATGGAGCCGCCGCACTCGATGCACTCCGACTCCGTGCGCGACGAGAAGCTGCGCGTGCTGCGCGCGCTCAAGCCGGTCGACGAGCGCGACATCAGCCGGGTCGCGGTGCGCGGGCAATATCATGCGGGTGTGGTGCGCGGCACAGCGGTGCCGGCGTATGCGACCGAGAAAGGCGTGCGCCCCGACAGCACGACGGAAACCTTCGTCGCGCTGAAGGTGGAAATCGAGAACTGGCGCTGGGCGGGCGTGCCGTTCTTCCTGCGCACCGGCAAGCGTCTGGCCGATCGCGTCGCGGAGATCGTCGTGAACTTCCGCGCGGTGCCGCATTCCTCGCTCGGCTCGATGCCCTTGCGCGCGGGCGCGAACCGGCTCGTGATCCGGCTGCAGCCCAACGAGACGATTCGCCTGTATTGCCTCGCGAAGCAGCCGGGAGAGGGCATGAATCTCGCGAGCGTGCATCTGGATCTCGCGTTCGACCAGTTCTTCAGGGAAGGACAGATGGAGGCGTATCAGCGTCTTTTGCTCGACGTGATCCACGGGCGCCTCGCGCTCTTCGTGCGGCGCGACGAGCAGGAAGCGGCCTGGCGCTGGGTCGAGCCGATCCTGAACGCGTGGGCGTCGTCGACAACGCGGCCGAAGCCTTACGCGGCGGGCACGTGGGGACCGGCGGCGTCGAGCGCGATGCTCGCGCAGGCGGGCACGTGCTGGCTCGAAGAAGAGAATTGACGGCGTGACGCCGACGCCGCCCGAACCGGGCGCGCGGCGGGCACGGCGATACCGGACACCGCTTCGTCCATCGTTGCGATGGCGCGTACAGAAAGCGGATCGATAAACCAGAACAAGCAGGAGGAGCAGTGATCGAGCTTCGCACTTTCGACGATCCGCGCGCCCATTCGGACGCGCTGGCGCAAGCCGTGGGCGACGCGCTGAAGGCGTCCCTCGCGGCAAGGGGCGCGGCATCTGCCGACGCCAATGGACAGGCCGCTCACGCCACGCTCGCAGTATCGGGCGGCACGAGCCCGAAGCCTTTCTTGCAGACGCTCTCGCATGCGCCGCTCGACTGGGCGCACATCGACGTGACGCTCGTCGACGACCGCTGGGTGCCCGAGACCGATCCGGCGAGCAACGCGCAGCTCGTGCGCGACACGCTGCTGCAGAACGCAGGCGCGGCGGCGTACTTCCTGCCGCTCGTGGACACGGGCAAGCCGCTGGAGACGCATATCGCCGAACTGAATGCCGACGCGCGCCGCCGTCTGCCGGATGTCGCCGTGCTCGGCATGGGCGAGGACGGCCACACGGCCTCGATCTTCGCCGACGCGCCCGAGTGGGATTTCGCGATCTCGACGCCGCAGCGTTTCATCTCCGTGCATCCGGGCGCGGCGCCGCACGCGCGCGTGAGCCTGTCGATGTCGGCATTGAAGCAGATCGGGCAGGTATATCTCTTCATCGCCGGGCAGAAGAAACTCGACGTACTGAACGCGGCGCTCGCCGCGCCGCAAAAGAACGCCATCTCGACGCTGGCCCACGCTGAAGGAGTGAAGCTCGATGTCTACTGGTGTGCATAAGACAGCGACGCAGCACGCCGACGGACCGCGGCTCCTGGCCGACATCGGCGGCACCAACGCGCGCTTCGCGCTGGAGACCGCGCCCGGCGAGATCGGGCAGATCCGCGTGTATCCGGGAGCCGATTACCCCGGCATCGCGGAGGTGATGCAGCAGTATCTGAAGGACACGAAGGTCGGCCGCGTGAATCATGCGGCGATCGCGATCGCGAATCCCGTCGACGGCGATCACGTGAAGATGACCAATCACGACTGGAGCTTTTCGATCGAGGCGACGCGCCGCGCGCTCGGCTTCGACACGCTGCTCGTCGTGAACGACTTCACCGCGCTCGCGATGGCGCTGCCCGGCCTCACCGACGCGCAGCGCGAGCAGGTCGGCGGCGGCTCGCGCCGGCAGAACAGCGTGATCGGCCTGCTCGGTCCGGGCACGGGTCTGGGCGTGTCGGGGCTGATTCCGGCCGATGACCGCTGGATCGCGCTCGGCAGCGAAGGTGGCCACGCCACGTTCTCGCCGTTCGACGAACGCGAAGACATCGTGATGCGCTATGCGCGCCGCAAGTTTCCGCACGTGTCGTTCGAACGCGTATGCGCGGGGCAAGGGCTCGAACTGATCTACCGCGCGCTCGCGGAGCGCGACGACGTCACGGTCGCCGATACCTTCAACGCCGCCGACGTCACGAACCGCGCGCTCGCGGGCGAAGCGCTCGCGCTCGAAGTGGTGAACTGCTTCTGCGCGATTCTCGGCACGTTCTCCGGGAATATCGCGGTGACGCTCGGCGCGCTGGGCGGCATCTATATCGGCGGCGGCATCGTGCTGAAGCTCGGTGAACTGTTCCACAAGTCGCCGTTTCGCGAGCGTTTCGAGGCGAAAGGGCGCTTCCAGCAGTATCTGTCGGGCATTCCCACGTACATCATCACGGCGGAATATCCGGCGTTTCTCGGCGTCTCCGCGATTCTCTCGGAGCAGTTGTCGAACCGCGCGAACAGCGGCTCGTCGGCGGTGTTCGAGCGCATCCGGCAGATGCGCGACGCCCTGACGCCCGCCGAGCGGCGCGTCGCCGATCTCGCGCTCAATCATCCGCGCTCGATCATCAACGATCCGATCATCGACATCGCGCGCAAGGCCGACGTGAGCCAGCCGACCGTAATCCGTTTCTGCCGATCGCTCGGCTGCCAGGGTTTGTCGGACTTCAAGCTGAAGCTCGCGACGGGCCTCACGGGCACGATTCCGGTGAGCCACAGTCAGGTGCATCTCGGCGATACCGCCACCGATTTCGGCGCGAAGGTGCTCGACAACACCGTGTCCGCGATCCTGCAGTTGCGCGAGCATCTGAACTTCGAGAACGTCGAGCGCGCGATCGATATCCTGAACGGCGCGCGGCGCATCGAGTTCTACGGGCTCGGAAATTCGAACATCGTCGCGCAGGACGCGCATTACAAGTTCTTCCGCTTCGGCATCCCGACCATCGCTTACGGCGATCTGTACATGCAGGCGGCATCGGCGGCGCTGCTCGGCAAGGGCGACGTGATCGTGGCCGTGTCGAAGTCGGGCCGCGCGCCGGAACTGCTGCGCGTGCTCGAAGTGGCGATGCAGCAGGGCGCGACGGTCATCGCGATCACGTCGAGCAATACGCCGCTCGCCAAGCGCGCGACGGTCGCGCTGGAGACGGATCACATCGAGATACGCGAATCGCAGCTCTCGATGATCTCGCGCATCCTGCATCTCGTGATCATCGATATTCTCGCCGTCGGCGTGGCGATCCGCCGTGCCGCGCCGAAGCCGGGCACGAAGATCAGCGAGACGGTCGCGAAGGCGCGTCAATCGGGCGGCGAGGACGCGGCCGCGGTGCTCGACTGGCTGAGCCACGGCGCGTCGGGCATGGCGCGGGACTAGACGCGTTCCTACGTCGACGCAAATCGACGCTCGCGGCAAAAAAAAACGGTGCGATACCACGCTGGGTATCGCACCGGCACGCGCCTCTCGCAGCGGCGTGAAAACCTTCCTTCGTATGTCTTAGAACGAGTGCTGGATACCTGCGTACACGCCCGTCTGGCTGTGGCCGACAAGCGGGTTGTCCGTCGATGCCGCCGAGCCGAAGTTGTTGGCGTTCAGACCGTAGTTCGCGGTCTTGCTGTTCTGCACCGTCGCGACCTGGATGTCCAACAGCGTGCGCCTGGACAGGTTGTACGAACCACCGACCGTGTAGATGGTCGCGTTGCCCGCGCCGTTGTTGCCGTTCACGTGATAGACCGCGCCGATCAGCGCTGCCGCCGGCGTCGCCTGCCATGTCACGCCGCCCCATTCGTGATCGAGCGTGGTCGGCTGGCCGGGCAACTGGCCCGTCATGCCGGCGGAGCGGATCGCCTGATAGCCGCCTTGCAGCTTGAACTGGCCGAGGAACACGTTGAGCATCGCCGTGTATTCGCGCGAGTAGGCGTAGGCGCCGTTGCCGCCGTCGCTGTACGAGCCGCCGAGCGATCCGTTCGACGGATTGCGAATCTCGTCGTAGATGCCGCGAACCTGGAAGAGCGGCGCCGTGTAGGTGAGCTGTGCGCCTGCCTCACGGCCTTGCGCCGTGGTGCCGTTGCCGTTCCAGTTGGTCGCGTTGGAGAGCGCGTACTGGCCGTAGAAGTCGAAGCCCGCGACCTTCGGTGACTGATACGAGATGTTGTTGCTCGATTGCGGCCAGTTGCGGCCACGCACCAGCGACGCCGACGACCAGTTCGACTGACCGAACGGATCGAAGTCCCAGATGCCGTTCGAAATGAAGAGCTCACGGCCCAGCAGCATCGTACCGAACTGGTTGTTCGAGATACCGACCGTCGCCCAGCGATTGAACAGGCCGTTGTTGGCAGGGCCCTGACCCGTCATGGTGTTGAAGCTGCCTTCCAACTGGAACACGGCGCGATTGCCGCCGCCCAGATCTTCCGCGCCCTTCAGGCCCCACAGGCTCGTGCCCCAGTCGCCGCTCTCCGCCCTGAACCGATGCGAAGTGCCCGAGCCGGCCGGCACGCCGTTCATGTATTCGAGCCCCGCGTCCAGTCGACCATAGAGCGTCACGCTGCTCTGTGCTTGCGCGACCGCGCTGAATGCCAACAGCGCCGCTGCCGCGAGCAAAGCCTTCTTCATCATCTCCTCCAAACCCCAAAAAAAGGTGAAACTCGAAATTGCTGTGATGTGTTCGAGTCGACCGGACATCCGTGTTCTGTCACGTCGCGCGGTTTCGGCTCGATTTCGAATTTTGGAGGAGAACTATATTTTTCAGAGCCGTTGATTTGTAGTTTTTGGTCTTCGGCTTGACAAACTCATGCGGAGTGCTAGGCGGATCGCGCGTCCAAATAAAAAACGGTGCGATACCCTTTCGGGCACCGCACCGATACGCGCCTCTCGCAGCAGCGTGAAAACCTTCTAAAAAGACTCTTTGGTCAGACTCGCCGATCAGAACGAGTGCTGGATACCTGCGTACACGCCCGTCTGGCTGTGGCCGATGATCGGGTTGTCGGTCGCCGCGGACGTACCGTAGTTGTTGGCGTTCAGGCCGTAGTTTGCGCCCTTGCTGTTCTGCACCGTCGCGACCTGCAGATCCAGCAGGGTGCGCTTGGACAGGTTGTACGAACCGCCGGCCGTGTAGATGGTCGCGTTACCCGCGCCGTTGTTGCCGTTCACGTGGTAGACCGCCGCGATCAGCGCGGCCGCCGGCGTCGCTTGCCACGTCACGCCGCCCCACTCGTGATCGAGCGTCGTCGGCTGACCGGGCAGCTGGCCCGTCATGCCCGCGGTGCGAATCGCCTGATAGGCGCCCTGGATCTTGAACTGGCCGAGGAACACGTTGAACATCGCCGTGTACTCACGCGAGAATCCATACGCACCGTTGACCGCGCCGGAGTTGGCCGCATTGATCGGGTCGTAGACGCCGCCGAGCGTACCGTTGGCCGGATTGCGGATTTCATCGTACATACCGCGGATCTGGAAGAGCGGTGTCGTATAGGTGATATACGCGCCCGCATTACGGCCTTGCGGGGTCGTGCCGTTACCGTTCCAGTTGGTCGCGTTGGAGAGCGAGTACTGACCGTAGAAGTCGAGGCCCGCGAACTTCGGCGACTGGTACGAAATGTTGTTGCTCGATTGCGGCCAGTTGCGGCCACGCACCAGCGACGCCGACGACCAGTTCGACTGGCCGAACGGATCGAAGTCCCACACGCCGTTGGAGATGAAGAGTTCGCGACCCAGCAACAGGGTACCGAACTGGTTGTTCGCGACACCGACCGTCGCCCAGCGATTGAAGAGACCGCCGCCGCCCGGGCCCTGACCCGTCATGGTGTTGAAGCTGCCCTCCAACTGGAACACGGCGCGGTATCCGCCGCCCAGGTCTTCGACGCCCTTCATACCCCACAGGCTCGTGCCCCAGTCGCCACTTTCCGCCTTGAAGCGGTGCGAGCTGCCGGTGGCCGCGCCGTTGGCGCCCACGCCTGTCGGCACACCGTTCATGTATTCGAGCCCCGCGTCCAGGCGGCCATACAGCGTCACGCTGCTCTGAGCGTGTGCCACTGCGCTGAACGTCAGCAGTGCTGCCGACGCGAGCAAAGCTTTTTTCATCATCTCCTCCAACCCTGTCAAGAAATAGAACCCAAGTGCTGCCGTGTGGTTCGATGCGGGCGCACCCAACCGAAAATTGTTTTCAGAGGAAGGACGCGCGGGCTGCAGTGCTATGTGGCCATTCGCGCGTCGTGGGCGCGAACCCGACGCCGATCCGTCGATCGGTGCCGTCCTCCGTTTCTTTTGGACTTTTGAAGTAAAACTACTTTTTGAGAACTTCGTTTTGGTACTTTCATTACCAATTTAACAAAATACGTTATAGCCGCCAAAGAAATTTGGCGTTCTGTGAACGTTTGTGTCAAAAACGCAATGCCCATCTGCTAGGGACATTACCCACAGCATGGGAAATGCCCCGCAAAGCCTTATCCCATAAGGGCTACGGTTTGTTGTAAGTTTCAGCGTCAGGTTTGTCGCCTATTGACGCGAGCGTGTCGCAGCGCTAGGTCGAGGCGGGGCGGGAAAGAGGCGCACCGTCACGCACCCGGGCGCAAAAAAAGCGCCTCGCGGGCGCCTTTTCTGGAGTGGAAGGTTGCTTCCGGCAGCAATCATGCGGATTACTTGAGGCTGCCCGACAGGAACTGCTTGAGCCGCTCGCTCCTTGTGTTGCCGAAGACCGCATCCGGATGGCCTTCTTCCTCGATGCGCCCCTGATGCAGAAACACCACATGGTTCGACACGTTGCGCGCGAACGCCATTTCGTGCGTGACGACGATCATCGTGCGGCCTTCCTCGGCGAGCGTCTGCATGACCTTCAGCACCTCGCCGACGAGTTCCGGATCGAGCGCGGAGGTCGGCTCGTCGAACAGCATGACGTCGGGATGCATCGCGAGCGCGCGCGCGATCGCCACGCGCTGCTGCTGTCCGCCCGACAGATGCGACGGATACTGCTTCTCCACGCGCGGCGCGAGCCCGACCTTCTCTAGATACGTGCGGGCGCGCTCCTCGGCTTCCTTCTTCGAGAGCCCGAGCACGTTGACCGGCGCCTCGGTCACGTTCTCCAGCACGTTCATGTGCGACCACAGATTGAAGTGCTGAAACACCATCGAGAGCTTCGAGCGCACTTGCCGAAGTTGCTTCGGATCGGCGGCCTTGAGCGCGCCGGTCTTGTCCTTCAACGTGCGCACTTCGCTGCCGTCGACGAAGATGCGCCCCTGGTTCGGCTGCTCCAGAAAGTTGATACAGCGCAGCATCGTGCTCTTGCCCGAGCCCGACGAGCCGATGATGCTGATCACATCGCCCGCCTTCGCCTTGAGCGAAACGCCCTTGAGAACTTCGTTGCTGCCGTACTGCTTGTGAATGTCGTCGACGAAAAGCTTGTGCATCTGGGAATTCATGAAGTGTCCTTGGCTGACGCGATGGTCTTATTTGCCTTGCGGCCGCAAATAAGCGAGCCAGCGATGCTCCGCGCGGCGGAACAGCCACACGAGCGCGAACGAAATGCAGAGATAGAGCAGGGCGGCGATGCCGAACGCCTCGAACGACTGATACGTGGCCGAATTGACGTCGCGCGCGATCTTGAGGATGTCCGGCACGGTCGCCGTGAATGCGACGGTCGTCGCGTGCAGCATCAGGATGACCTCGTTGCTGTAGTACGGCAGCGCGCGCCGCAAGGCCGACGGCAGAATCACCCGCCGATACAGCGTGAACGAGGACATGCCGTAAGCGCGCGCCGCTTCGATCTCGCCGTAGGGCGTCGCCTTGATCGCGCCGGCGAAGATTTCCGTGGTGTACGCGCAGGTGTTCAGCGTGAAGGCGAGCAGCGTGCAGTTCATGCCGCTGCGGAAGAACTCGGCGAGCAGCATGTGATCACGCACGACCTGCAAGCTGTACAGACCCGTGTAGCACAGCAGCAACTGCACGTAGAGCGGCGTGCCGCGAAACACATATGTATAGAGCCACACCGAACGCGACAGCAGCTTGTTCTTCGACACGCGCGCGACCGCGAGCGGCACCGAAAGGCAGAAGCCGAGGCCGATGGAAATGACCAGCAGCCACATCGTGATCGCGAGACCGGTGATGCGGTAGCCGTCGGTGAAGAGGTAGTTCTTCCAGTATTCCTGGATGATTTCGATCATGATCTCTGCCGCTCTTGATTGGACCGATTAGAGGTCGGCCTTGCGCACGCCGATGGAATAGCGCCGCTCCAGCCAGATCAGCACGAGGTTCGAGATCGTGGTGATCGCGAGATAGATCGCGCCCGCGAGAAGCGTGAAGAAGAAGAAACGCAGCGTGCCCTTGCCCGCGTCCTGCGAGGCCTTGACGACATCCGCGAGCCCGATGATCGACACGAGCGCCGTCGCCTTGACCATCACCTGCCAGTTGTTGCCGATGCCCGGCAGCGCGAAGCGCATCATCTGCGGAAACATAATGCGCGAGAAGGTCTGCCACGGCGACATGCCGTAGGCCGCGCCCGCTTCGAGCTGGCCGCGCGGTACCGATAGAAACGCGCCGCGGAAGGTTTCGGTGAAGTACGCGCCGTAGATGAAGCCCAGCACCAGAATGCCGGCCAGGAATGGATCGATGTCGATCTGGTCCCAGCCCATTGCGTCGGTGAACAGGTTCAGCCAGATCTGGATGCTGTAGAAGAGCAGCAGCATCAGCACGAGATCGGGCACGCCGCGAATCAGCGTCGTGTAGACCGTGCCGGCACCCGACGCCAGGCGGTTTTTCGACAGCTTCGCCGCCGCGCCGATCAGGCCGATCACAAAGGCGAACACGAGCGACAGCACCGCCAGCTTGACGGTCTGCCAGGTGCCCGCGAGGATCAGCGGACCGTAGCCTTGCAACATGGTGATTCCTTGGTAAGGTGCCTAACGTGCATGGAGTGCTGCATGGCGTGCAATCGGCGCGGCGCGCGACGGTCGTTCGCGTGCTGCGTATGGTTTCATGTTTTTCCTCAGCTGGCGGTCGGTATTCTAGATGGCCAAAATTGGGTTGCCCTTGCTGCCGACCCTGCCAGCGCGCGATCGACGCGCCGCCGCTCCGAAAAGCGCGGTATTTTACCCGAAGCCGCCGCGCACGGGTCCGAAGCCGGAAGCGTCCGATTACATGCATGGGCGGAACAATGTAGTGCCTTTGCGCCCGTTGTTCCGGAGGGGCGGCGCCCTTACATTCTCTCCATCGCAAAACAACGCCTTGGGCGGGAGCAAACATCATGTTCGAGATTCGCCGCAGCAACGAACGGGGTCACGCCAACCACGGCTGGCTCGACTCGTATCACACGTTCTCCTTCGCCGATTACTACGATCCGCAGAACATGCACTTCGGCGCGTTGCGCGTGATCAACGAAGACCGCGTCGCGGGCGGCCAGGGTTTCGGCGCGCACGGCCACCGCGACATGGAAATCGTGAGCTACGTGCTCGAGGGCGCGCTCGCGCACCGCGACAGCATGGGCAACGGCTCGACGATCCGTCCCGGCGACGTGCAGCGCATGAGCGCCGGCACCGGCGTGCGCCACAGCGAGTTCAACGGCTCGCCGACGGAAACCGCCCACTTCCTGCAGATCTGGATCATTCCGGACGCGCCGGGCGGCGCGCCGGGTTACGAGGAAAAGCGCTTTGCGGATGAGGAAAAGCGTGGCCGGCTGCGCGTGATCGCAGCGCCTGGCGGTGCGGAAGGCTCGGTGAACATCGGTGCGGACGCACGCATCTTCGCGGGTCTCTTCGACGGCGACGAGCGCGCGGACTTCGACGTCCCGGCGGGCCGCCGCGTCTATGTGCACGTGGCGCGCGGCGCGGTGACGGTGAACGGCGAGGCGCTCGGCGCGGGCGATGCCGCGAAGCTCGAAGGCATCTCGAAGGTCACGCTGGAGAATGGCGAGAACGCGGAAGTGCTGTTGTTCGATCTCGCCTGACCGTCGCGTTTTCGATGTGAAGAAAAGCCGCGGAGCTTGACGCTCCGCGGCTTTTTGCTTCTGGCCGTTCCGGCCGCTTACGGCTTGGCGGTGGCCGATGCACCCGCAGCCGCGCCCGGCGCGCCGTCCGGTCCGCCGCGGTGCTTGCCCCAGCGCTCGTGCATCTTGTGCTCGTGCTCGCGCATCTTCGCGAAATGCTTCTTGAGCGACGTGCTGACGGTGGTTTTCTGCTGATCGTTCAGCGAGTTGTAGAAGTTGAGCCAGGCGGTCGCGGTCTGCTCACGCAGTTCCGCGTTTTGCGTCTCGATCTTCTGATGCGCCGCGTGCATCGCGTTCAGGTCGAGGATCGGCTGGTTTTCCATCGACTTGAACTGATCGCGCATCTGCTTGTGGCTTTCGCGCATGGCCTGATGGTTCTGCTTCATCGTGGTGAGCGCGGTCTGCCACAGCTTTTCCTGATCCGCGTTCAGCTTCAACTGGCCGTGCAGTTCGTCCAGTTGCTTCTGCATGCGCATTTCCATGCGGTGACCGCCGGGGCCGCCGTGACCGCCCATCATGGCCGGGCCGCCGGGGGGCGGCGCGGCCGGTGCGTCGTTCGTGGCGGCGTAGGCCGTGCCGAACGTGAGCGCGATTGCCGCAGCGGCGGCGGTGAGAATGCGGTATTGCTTGGCCATCTCGATACTCCCTTGATTGTTTTCGAAGCCGAAGCCGCGAGGCCGTGTTCGACGTATCGGAAAGTGCGTCGAGGTCTTGCGCTTGTCGGTGAGACACAGCGTAGGGGTTCGCAACCGGCCGCGTGTTACGGCAAGGTTCAGGCTTGTTACGCCGGTTTACGCCTCGCTTTCGTCGTAACACCCCGTAACCCTTATGGCAGGGCTGTCATCAATCGAGGTCTGGCTCACGCGCTAAACTCCATCCCATGACTACGCAAATACTTGTCGTCGACGACGACGCCGAACTGCGCGACCTTCTGCGCGACTATCTGGTCCGGCAGGGCATCGAGGTATCGGTGCTGCATGACGCCGGTGGACTCGAACGCCGCATCGAACGCGAGCGGCCGGATCTGATCGTCCTCGATCTCATGATGCCGGGCGTCGACGGCCTGACCGCGCTCAAGCAACTGCGCGCGTCCGGCGACGACATCCCCGTCATCATGCTGACCGCGCGTGCGGATGACGTGGACCGCATCGTCGGCCTGGAGCTGGGCGCGGACGATTATCTCGGCAAGCCGTTCAACCCGCGCGAACTGCTCGCGCGCGTGCAGGCCGTGCTGCGCCGCCGCCGCACGATTCCGTCGGCCGCGCCCGAGCAGCGCGAGCCGTATTCGTTCGGCCGCTTCCGGCTGGATTTCCAGTCGCGCACGCTGCAACAGGACGACAAGCCGCTCACGCTGTCCGGCAGCGAATTCGCGCTGCTCAAGATTTTCGTGAACAACCCGATGCGCACGCTCACGCGCGAACGCCTGCTCGAACTGCTGCACGGCCCGGAATACGACGGCACCGACCGCGGCATCGACGTGCAGGTGTGGCGTCTGCGCCGCATCCTGGAGACCGATCCGTCGGCGCCGCGCTTCATCCAGACGGTGCGGGGGCGCGGTTACGTGTTCGTGCCGGACGGCGAGCAAAATGCGCCGGGCAATTGACACGCTGTTCGGCCGGCTGGTCGTCATCGTCATCGGCATGCTGGTGTTGTCGCATGTCGCGTGGTTTGCGATCATCCGCTTCGAGCGCGACAACGTGCAGACGCGCTTCGCCGTCGAGGAGGCCGTGTTTCTCGTCGAGGCGGTGCGCCAGCACATCGCCAATACGCCCGATCAGCCCTTGCCGCCGCGCGTGCGCCTGGTCGCGCCCGATAGCCCGGATGTGCCGAGACAACCCGACGAGAACATGCCGCCGCCGTTGCAGCGGTTCGTCGAGGACCTGAAAGACCGTCTGCCCGATGGCACCGATGTGCGCCTGAGCGAGCCTGGCGGTCCGCCGAGCGTGTGGGTGCACGGCGCGAAAGACACGGGATGGGTCGTCGTGCCGGTGCAGCCGCTCAGGCCGCCGCGCTCGCGCGACCGCATGCTGGTGTGGCTCGCGCTGATTTTCTCGACCGCGGTGCTCGCCGCGCTGTGCGGCGCGTGGCAGTTGCAATATCCGTTGCGTTCGCTCGCGCAGGCCGTCGCGCGCTTCGGACGCGGCCAGCCGACGCCGCCCGTGCCCGAGCGCGGTCCGCGCGAACTGCGGCAGCTCACGCACGGCTTTAACCAGATGGTGCGTGAAGTATCACAGACCGAGAACGACCGCGCGGTCATGCTCGCGGGCGTCGCGCACGATCTGAAGACGCCGCTCGCCCGCCTGCGCCTGCGCGCCGAAATGATGGACGACGCAAAGATGCGCGACGGCGTCGTGCGCGATGTCGATTCGATGGCCCATATCGTCGATCAGTTTCTCGTGTTCGCGCACGACCGTCCGGACGGCAGCGAGCCAGTTCCGGTCGACGAGCAGTGCGAGCGCATCGCGCGCGCCTATCGCGCGGTGGCGCCGGGCGCGCAGCCTGTGCGCCTGAATCTGGAGGCGGGGCCGGCGTTCGCGTTGCCTGCGGCCACGCTCGACCGGCTGCTGTCGAATCTGCTCGACAACGCGCATGCGTATGGCGCGCCGCCAGTTGTCATCGAGACGCGGCGGGACGCGAAGGGCTGGGTATTGTCCGTGTCCGATCACGGCAAGGGCATTGCGCCGGACGATCTCATCAAGGCAAGCCGGCCGTTCGTGCGTCTCGACCCGGCGCGCGGCGGCAGCGGTCACAGCGGGCTCGGGCTCGCCATCGTGGAGCGGCTTGCGCGGCGCGCGGGTGGCGAATGCGAGATCGGCAATCGCGCCGGCGGCGGCCTGGAGGTCGCGATGACCTTTCCGTTCGACATCGCCACGCGGCCAGTGGCCGAACGCCGTGCCGGCCCGCAGCACGAAGAGCGCGCGCTGTAACGGCGCGGCGTCAGTCGAATAACGTATCGAGCGCCGACGCCGCTTCGCTGTCCACCGTGTTGTAGGTGACCGTCGACGCTTCGAAGATGTAATGCGTGGTGTACTTGCCGAGCCGCGAGAGAATCTCTTCCTGAATCACTTCGGGCGCGAGATCGATCTTCAGGAACCACGCCGTCGACGAAAGCCGCGTCTGAAACGAGCCGTACTCGGCGAGCAGGTGGTCGAACGTTTCAGCGTCCTGATCCCGGCACACGATGACCAGATTTCCCTTCATGCAATTCTCCCGATTCACGGCATTCGATTTCGAATATCGATGATACCTGCGCGATGCGTTGCGCGTTGCGACACTCGCATGATCGTGCGATGACCGGACGCCGCGCTCACTTGCCGGCGAGCGTGTTCTCGGGATACCGCGTGGACGAGCCGGGATCGGCGGGGCGCACCTCGCTGCGGTCGCGGCCGCGCGATTTCGCCTCGTAGAGCGCCAGGTCGGCGCGCGACAGGATCCATTCGAGCGCGTCGTCGGGCGCAAGCTCGGTGATGCCGATGGACACCGAGAGCACCGCGTCGTCGGGCAGATGCGCGCAGTGTTCGTGGTGGAAGCGCTTTCTCAGGCGCTCCAGCACGGCCTGCGCGTCGGCGAGCGAGGTTTGCGGCAGGAGAATCCCGAATTCCTCGCCGCCGAGCCGTCCGATCGCATCGCTCGGACGGAGCTGCGCGCGGCACACCTCGACGAAATGCTCCAGCGCGCGATCGCCCGATGCGTGACCGAAGCGGTCGTTGACCTGCTTGAAGTGATCGAGATCGGCAATCGCGACCGACAGTGGCGCGCCCGCGGAACGTGCGAGCTCCACTTCGTGGCGCAGCGTGTCGAGGAAATAGCGCCGGGAGAGGGCGCCGGTCAGCGCATCGTGGCGTGCCTCGGCCGACAGCAGCGTATTGGCCGATTGCAACTGCTCGGCGAGATCGCGCGTCGCGCGATGCAGGCGGCGCTCCCGCGAGTAGGAAATCGCGATCACGATGGCGAGCGTCACGACGCCGAGCATCGTCAGAAACACGAGAATGCGGTCGCGGCTGTGGTTGCGGCTGATTTCCGGCCAGCTCGTGAGCGGATGCACGATGTGCGCCGAGAGCCCTGAATTGAGCCCGGTGCGCTCGTCGTAGAGCGACGGCACGTTGCTGCCGTTGGCGGCGTAGAAGGTCTGCGCGAGCGCGGGCGCGAGCCAGTGCTCGGAGGCGCGCATCTGCTCGCCGATATGCGACACGCGCAGCTCCGGAAACGACTCGCGCCGATAATGCTCGACGCGTTCGTGCTCGGTCATGCGCGCGACCGGTGCATTGGGCATCGCCTGGTATTCGAGCCGGCCGTCGTGGGCCATTACGACGACGCCGTTCTCGTCGGTCACGAAGGTGCCGGCGCGCGACACCCAGTGCCGCAGCCGGTCGATGCTCACCTTGGCGATCACCGCGCCGACCAGAATGCCGTCTTCGTAGGCGGGCGCCGCGATAAAAATGCCCGGCTCGCCGGACAGCCGGCCGACGCCGTACATCTCGACGAAGCCGCCGAGCAGCGCCCGCGCGACGTACCCGCGCCCGCTCATGTCGTAGCCGATGAAGCTGTCGTCGTCCGCGGCGTTGCTCGACGCGATGCAAAACCCTTTCTCGTTGACGAGCCAGATGGAATCGAGGCCCGAGAAGCCCTGCGCGTCGTGCAGGAAGTGATTGACCTTCGCGAGGGCGGGGCGCGCGGTCCAGTCGCTGCGGCGTTCGAGTTCCGTCCCGGCCGGGTTCGAGGCATAATTCCGCGACTCCGCCAGCGCCCGCTGGGTGAGGTCCATCTGCGCGAGCGTGGCGGGAATGGCGCGCGACATCGCCAGGTCGCTCGCGATGATCTGCGCCATGTTGTCGACGATAGACGCCGCCATGTTGCGCTCGGTGCGCACCGTCGCCGTCATCTCCTGTTGTACCATTCGGTCCGACAACAAGCCGGCGGCAAGCCAGCACGCGAATGCCAGCGCCGCGAGGCCGAGCGTCGCGATCACACGGTGCAGGATGAGCTTGTTCATCGATCTCGGGCGCGCGGATTGCCGCGCGTGAGGTCTGCCGCGCTTCGGCACACACCCGCCACGGGGCGGCGGGCATGGCTCAGGCGGTCTTCCGGCTCGAATCTGGCGTCTCGCATCGCATCGGCGCTCAATTTATTGTTCGTGATAAGCCAAGATTGGACGATGTTTTTTGCCGTCCATCAAGCGCCTTGTGAGGGCGGGCGGCGTGCAGCCAATATAGCGGACGCGCGCCGGGCGCATAGGACGCGGCCTGACCTTCATTTTGCCCGCGCCGTGCCGAAGAGCAACAGAAACATCGCACGAATGGCGCGCCAGACCGCATGAAGGTTGTGCCTGTCACGACGGTTGGTGTAGTGTCGCTCGGTTCAGCGCGGGCTATATGCGCCGGTCGCGCAGAACGTGTCGTCGTTTTGGCGGCCACATGCGTTGAACATGGGCCGTCTCGGGGAAAGGCGTCTTGCCCGCCGGACGGCTCGCAAGCCGTCTCAAGCAACATCCCGCGCTCGCGCGGTCGGAACAAAGCCTTACGGGGAGGGCCTTGCATGGAATTTGGTTTCAATCTGAATCGCATGGCGAATGCGTCGGCGTGGCGGCTCCTGCCCAACCGCTGGGATTTCGTCGCGTTCCCGATGATCATCTGCATCATCGCGCTCGCCGCCGTCGGTTTCCATGAAACCCTGGCGCCGATCTCGACCCTGCAGACCCAGGCGATCTCGCTCGACCCGTCGAACCTTCCCGAATACGCGCTGCGCACGACCCTGCGCATGCTGATCGCGATGGTGGCGTCGCTCATCTTCACGCTGATCTACGGCACGCTCGCGGCGAAAAGCCGGCGCGCGTCGATCGTGCTCGTGCCGATTCTCGACATCCTCCAGTCGGTGCCGGTGCTGGGCTATATCTCGTTCACCGTCACGTTCTTCCTCGCGATGTTCCCGGGGCGCGTGATCGGCGCGGAATGCGCGGCGATCTTCGCGATCTTCACGAGTCAGGCCTGGAACATGACGTTCAGCTTCTACCAGTCGCTGCGCACCGTGCCGCGCGATCTGGACGAAGTTTCGCGCGGCTTTCACCTTACTAACTGGCAGCGCTTCTGGAAGCTCGAAGTGCCGTTCTCGATGCCCGGCCTCATCTGGAACATGATGATGTCGATGTCGGGCGGCTGGTTCTTCGTGGTCGCGTCCGAGGCGATCACGGTCGGCAACCGCACGATCGTGCTGCCGGGCATCGGCGCGTATCTGGCCGCGGCGATCGGCGAGCGCAATCTCGGCGCGATCGGCTGGGTGATCCTCGCGATGATCGTCGTCATCCTCGCTTACGATCAACTGATGTTCCGTCCGCTCGTCGCATGGGCGGACAAGTTCCGCATGGAAACCACGAGTTCGGGCAATGAGCCGTCGTCCTGGCTGCTCGACCTGATCCGCCGCACGCGCCTGATTCACCGTCTGCTGGTGCCGGCCGGCTGGATTCTCGCGAAGCTCGCGCGCGTGCCGATCAAACTGCCGTCGCTGCAGGGCGCGTTCGAGAACGTGGGCCTGCCGCTGCGCGCGAAGGTGCCGTCCACCCGCGCGGGCGATATCGCGTGGGGCACGCTCGTGCTGCTGATTGCGGTGTTCGTCGTGTGGAAGGTCGCGTCGTTCGTCGCGACCGGCGTGACGTGGGGCGAAGTCGGCCACGTGTTTCTGATGGGCTTCATCACGCTGGTGCGGGTGGTCGTGCTGATCGCGATCGCGTCGGTGATCTGGGTGCCCGTCGGCGTGCTGATCGGCCTGCGCCCCGCGCTCGCGGAAAAGATCCAGCCGCTCGCCCAGTTTCTCGCCGCGTTCCCGGCGAATCTGCTGTTTCCGGTGTTCGTCGTGGTGATCGTGCGCTGGAATCTGAACCCGGATATCTGGCTGTCGCCGCTCATCGTCCTCGGCACGCAGTGGTATATCCTCTTCAACGTGATCGCGGGCGCGTCCTCCTATCCGAACGATTATCGCGAGGCCGCGACCAACTTCCAGATCCGCGGCTGGCAGTGGTGGAAGAAGTGCATGCTGCCCGGCATCTTCCCTTACTACATCACCGGCGCGATCACCGCGTCGGGCGGCGCGTGGAACGCCAGCATCGTCGCGGAAGCGGTGTCGTGGGGCAAGACGGAGGTCGTCGCGCACGGCCTCGGCGCCTACATCGCCCAGACCACGGCCGCGGGCGACTATCCGAAAATCATTCTCGGCATCGCCGTGATGTCGCTGTTCGTCACGCTGTTCAACCGACTGTTGTGGCGCCCGCTATACGCCTATGCCGAAGCAAGACTCCGGCTGGATTGAGGACGAGTTCCGATGCAGAACCTGAAAAATACGCAGACGGCCGCGGCGCCCGGCTTCCAGCGCCCGCAAGGCACGCCGCCGCGCCTCGGCGCGGAAATCCTGCGCGTCGCGAACGTGAGCCGCGGCTTCAACAAGACGCAGGGCGAACTGCTCGTGCTCGACGATGCCAATCTCTCGCTGCGCGAGGGCGAGATCGTTGGCCTGCTCGGGCGTTCGGGCTCGGGCAAGTCGACGCTGTTGCGCATCATCGCCGGGCTGATCGAGCCGACCGCCGGCGAAGTGACGTATCTGAACGAGCCGTTGCGCGGACCCGCCAAGGGCGTCGCGATGGTGTTCCAGACGTTCGCGCTGTTTCCCTGGCTGACCGTGCTGCAGAACGTGGAAGCGGGTCTGGAAGCGCAGGGCGTGGGCGCGCGCGAGCGGCGTGAACGCGCGCTCGCGGCGATCGACCTGATCGGTCTCGACGGCTTCGAGAACGCGTATCCGCGCGAGCTGTCGGGCGGCATGCGGCAGCGCGTGGGCTTCGCGCGGGCGCTCGTCGTCGACCCGACTTTGCTGCTGATGGACGAGCCGTTCTCCGCGCTCGACGTGCTGACCGCCGAAAACCTGCGCACCGATCTGCTCGATCTGTGGACGCAGGGGCGCATGCCGATCAAATCGGTGCTGATCGTCACGCACAACATCGAGGAAGCGGTGTTCATGTGCGACCGCATTCTGGTGTTGTCGTCGAATCCGGGGCGCGTGATGGCCGAGATCAAGGTGCCGTTCAAGCATCCGCGCAACCGCCTGGACCCGGCGTTCCGCCGTCTCGTCGACGATATCTACGCGAAGATGACCGCGCGCCAGATGGACGAGGCGAAGAAGAAGGGGCTGGAGCTGAGCACCTGGCTGCCGTCGGTGTCGACCAACCTGATGGCGGGTCTCATCGAAACGCTCGCGGCCGAGCCGTATCACGGTCGCGCGGACATGCCGGAGATCGCGCGCACGCTGCATCTCGAAGTGGACGATCTGTTCCCGGTCGCGGAAGTGCTGCAGCATCTCGGTTTCGCGGATGTGCGCGAGGGCGATATCTATCTGACGCCGCAGGCGCGCGTGTTCGCGGAATTCGGCACGCAGGAACGCAAGATGATGTTCGCGGAGCATCTGCTGCGGCACGTGCCGCTGGCGGCGCGGATCAAGAAGGTGCTGAACGAGCGGCCGGGGCATCGCGCGCCGCGCGTGCGCTTCGAGCAGGAACTGGAGGATTTTCTCTCCGACAAGGCCGCGCAGGAGACGCTCGACGCGGTCATCGACTGGGGGCGTTATGGCGAGATCTTCTCGTATAACGACCAGACGGAGATGCTGAGTCTGGAGGATGTGGAGGCTTGAAGCGCCTCGATTCGAGTCGATGAAAAAAGCGCGGTGGCCGGTGACGGCGCCGCGCTTTTTCGTTGGTGTTGGCCGTTTGGCTGAATGTTCGTGCACCGCGTTGAATCGTAACGTTTTCGTCTTGAAGGATCACCGCTGCGTGTGTAAAACTACACACGCAGCATTCGGAGACGAGATGGATTCATCGCGCTTGATACGGATGCTTTTGGATGACGGCTGGCAATTGGACCGAATCGTCGGCAGTCACCACCATTTCAAACGTCGGGGAAGTATCAAACTGGTCACGGTACCTCACCCACGCAAGGACCTTTCCATTGGAACGGTCCGGAGCGTCCTCAAAATCGCCGGGATGCTCAACCGGCTGTACTCTTCATAACGGAGATTCGAAAGTGGAATTCCCTGTCGCCATTCATAAGGACCCGGATAGTTGCTACGGGGTGACCGTGCCCGATATCCCCGGCGTTTTCTCCGCGGGAGACACGGTCGACGAGGCGATGAAGAATACGAAGGAGGCGATTTACAGCCACGTCTCGATCCTTATCGAGGATGGCCTGGACGTTTCCCTGGTGCCTTCTCCGATCGAGGATCTGATCCCGAACCCCGACTTCGCCGGCGCAATCTGGGCCTACGTCGAAGTCGATCTGTCGAAGCTCGACTCGCGCCCCGAGCGCATCAACATCAGCCTTCCGCGTTTCGTTCTGCACAAGATCGACAGCTACGTCGAGGCGCGCCACGAGACGCGCAGCGGATTTCTCGCGCGCGTGGCGCTGGAGGCGATTGCGAACGGCTAAACGACAAAAAGCGCGGCACCCTCACAGGAAACCGCGCTCTTTGAAAGCCCAGCAAGGAATTACTGCAAATTCCCCCACCGCTCGACCGCAGGCTCCGCCGACGCCCATTTCCAGCCCTCCGACTGCTGGCAGGCCGTCGCGATGAACCACTCGGCGGGCGCTTTCGCGTCGTCGCCGTCGACCACCGAGAAGGCGAACTCCTTGCACGTCGCGAGCGCGCTGCTGAATTCCCGCAGCACGCGCACTTCGCCGTGCCCGTTTTCCACCGGCAAGGTGTGCTTGACCTTCCACGGCCGCGTCTCGCCGATCTGCGACATGCCCGCCGTCACGGCGATCATCACCTGCTGATCCTGATGCAGCGACTTGGTCACGCGCTTCACGGCCTCGTCGGTGGCGGCCTGCACCGCGATGCCCACGCCGAGTCCGATGGCCGGATTGGTCGTGAACGCGCCCGTCGCGATACCGGCCGTCGCACCGGCTGCGGCGCCGATCGACGCGCAACCGCTCATCGTCACGCACGCGGCGGCGCCTGCCGCGATGAGTCCGAGACGCAGCGCCAGAGGTACGTCGAGAGCCAGCGTCATTGCAGCGAGCCCCAACGCGGCGTCGCCGGCTCGGCCGATGCCCACTTCCATTTGTCACCGTCACGGCACACCGACGCCACATAGAACGCGCTGCCGGCAGGGCGGTCCTTCGTCGCGTCGCGATCGACGGAGAACACGATTTCCTTGCAATCGAGCACACCGCTGCTGATGGTGCGGCTCACCGTCACGCGGCCTTTTTCGTCGTCCTCGATCGGCACCGAATGCACGACCTTCCACGGCGCGACCGCGCCCACCGCGAGCGGCCCGGCGATCGACGCGATCTGATCCTGCGTGTTGGTGTGGGTGACGCGCTGCGTGTACTGCACGCCCGCGCGCGCCGCCGCGACCGCGCCGAGGCCGATGCCCGTCGCTACCGCCGCGTTGCTGGTGACGCTGTTCGCTATCGCCGCACCGGCGATACCGGCGCCGGCCGTCGCGCCTTCGCTGTAGAGCGAGTTGCATCCGCTGAGGCTCACGCACGCAATGGCGCCCGAGATGATCGCGACGAGCGTGGCGGCGCGCGGGCCGCGCCGTTGGACCCTGATCTGCATGTTGCTTTTCCTTCGTCTACCGTTTTCCGATGTTGGCCTCGTGCTCGAATCCTCTTGAGCTATCGCCATCAAGTCACTGCCCGCAAACACAAAGACGGCATGATGCGCGGGCTTCGCGCATTTTGAAGCATGCTTCTAATTACCGTGTCGAGAAAATTGCAAGAAATTGCAAGCGCGGGGAGAAGGTTTCGATTTGTGTATCGCGCGCAGGCAAAAAGAAAGCGAGCGCGGTTGTGCGCGCTCGCTTTTACTGGATGGTGCGAACCAGAGTTAGGTATCGTTGCCTGAAGCCGCTTCGCCGCCTTCGGTGTCCTCGTTTTCGTATGCGCCGAGCCGGTTGTACAAGGTCTTGAGGCTCACACCGAGCGCTTTCGCCGCGCGCCGCTTGTCGCCGCCGCAGTGCTTGAGCGTGCCGAGGATGATCTGCTTTTGCGCATCCGCGAGCGGGGTGCCGACCCAGACGTTCATCGCGTCGCCCTGTGTGACCGGTTTCTTCACGCGCGACGCGAGATGCGGATGCGCGATCTCCACCGTCTTCTCCGCGAGAATGAACGCGCGATACACCGTGTTCTTGAGTTCCCGCACGTTGCCGGGCCACGAGTACGTGCGCAGCACATCGAGCGCGCGCTTGCTGAATGCCTTGCTCGTGCCTTCCTGCGCATTCATTTCCGAGAGGAAATGCTGCGCGAGCAGCTCACGGTCCGAATCGCGCTCGCGCAAAGGCGGCGCGCGCAGCGGAAAGACGGCGAGGCGATACATCAGATCCTCGCGCAGGCCGTTTTCCTTCACGGCCGTGACGGGATCGCGGTTGGTCGCGGCGATCACGCGCACGTCCGAACTGATGAGATCGTTGCCGCCGACGCGAAAGAACGTGCCCGTCTCCAGCGCGCGCAGCAGCTTCACCTGCCGCACGGGCGACATTTCCGTCACCTCGTCGAGAAAGAGCGTGCCGCCGTTCGCGTGCTCGAAATAGCCGATGCGCCCCTGCACCGCGCCCGTGAAGCTGCCTTTCTCGTGGCCGAAAAGCTCGGCTTCGATCAGATTGTCGGGAATCGCGCCGCAGTTCACGGCGATGAACGGCGCGTCCTTGCGCGCGCTGTGGTCGTGAATCGTCCGGGCGACGAGCTCCTTGCCCGTACCCGATTCGCCGATGATGAGCGCAGTCGCATCGGTGGCGGCGACGCGCTCGATCTGCGCGTACAACTCCTGCATCACGGGCGAGGAGCCGTAGAGCAGTCCGTAGGACTTCAATCCCGGCACTTCTCCCGTGTTGCGCCTTCTCTGCGCGGGTGTATCGCCGACCGCGATGGGCGGCGGGTCCAGATCGGTTGACGCCATGTGTCCTGATCGTTCCTGAGTTCTGCGTATGTGGTGTGCGGGCGGGCGCCCTGCGGCGTGCGCGTGTGCCCCGGTGGCAGCCGGCCGCGAGCGCGGGTCGGCGCGCGTGAGCGGCGCAACCGTGGATGACCGCGCCCATCGGCATATGACGCGCCCGTGCGCGTTGCCCGTCGTGCTCACGATTTCGGTGAGCCGCGTTTCCTGGTCGTGCGTCGGTCCAGAATCGTCTGCACCGGATGCATTCGCATCGCGAGTTCGTTGCAAACGAGCCTATCTCATAAACGCTATTTAACCATTCGCAACGACCTTGCGGCAATGTGCCGACCGGAGCGCGATGCATTTTGTCTGAGCCGCGCGGCGCGTTCCGGAAAGGTTCTCCTTTCGGCTCTCAGAATTTACAAGACCATGGCGTAATTGTTACCCGATCACCGTCACCGCCGCGCTGAAACATGTCGCTGCATGCCGATGCCTGGCATGGCACGAAAGCTGCATACGTGGTGTCATCGTGATTTCTATTCGAAAGTCGCCGACAAGCATCTGCTTCGAAGGCGCACACACGAGGATGGGCGAGAGAGGCAAGCATCATGGATAACTACTTTAATTTCGACGTCGCCATACCCGAGCTACCCGAGCGTCAGCCCCGTGCGCGCCGGGCCCACGGTTCGGGCGGCACGCGACCGGAACTCGCGACGGGCGAGCCGATCGACATCTATCACTGGGCCGCCGTCGCGCTCGTGACCGCGCTGATGTGCGCGGTGCTAGGCTATGCGGCGGGCACGCCAGCGCTCGCGCGCGCCGCGAACGTGACGAGCCTCGTGTTCGCCGCGATGGGCGGCGCGTTGATGGCAAGCGGCGTCGTGCGCAGCCTGCGGGCGCGTTTCGTGGCGGGCGAGCGCCTCGCCGTGCAGCGTGTGTCGGTCGCCGAGACGCACTGACGCAGCGACGCTACGACCCGCTTCAGACAACAACCCACTTGGGCGAGGACTACATTTCATGAGTCAGACGACTGTCCAGCTTGCGTTGGGCAAGCAAAAAATCATCGAAGACATCAAGGTGTTGCTGAACGACTCGGAGGAATTGCTGCGATTGTCGGCGACGCTGCCGGGCGAGGGCGTCGAAGCGCTGCGCTCGCGTCTGCGCGATCACGTCGATTCGGCGCGTGGCGCGCTAGAGGACGCACAGGCGAGCGCGCAAAGCCGCTATCGCGCGGGCGTCGATTGCACCGAGAAATACGTGAAGGACAATCCGTGGCAGTCGCTCGGCATTGCCGCGGGCGTCGGCTTTCTGGTGGGGCTTCTGGTTTCGCGCTGATCCGCCCAGCAACTTATCTTGACGACGGGAGTGAACACAAATGGCACGGCCTTCGATCGGAATATTCGGCGCGCTGTTCGCGGTAGGCAGCGTTCTCGCATGGAAATGGGTGCAATCGCAGGATGCCGCGGGCCGGCGCACGGTGCGTGACCTGAACCGCTGGGAAGACGAGGGCGGCAAGGTGCTCTCACCCGCGACGGGCGCGAGCGCCAAGGTGGTGAACGGCCACGGCGAGGTCGGCGGCACGCCCGACGCGTGGCGCTTCCCGCGCAGTTGACCGGTCGTTCAGGAGCGAGGCCGGGATTTCGACCGGTTGCCGCTTCAATGATGCGATCAATGAAACGCACGCTGAACCAGCGTGCGTTTCTGCCTTGATGAACGCTTATAATCTGTGAAAGTTCGTCGATAAAGCGGCCTAATTGGCAAAACTTACGTCGAACTGCGCCAAGCGTGCAGAACATCGGAAATTATTTTATTTTTCGCGCATGTCGCGTTGCGCCGGTCGCTTTCGATCGCGCGCAAGCGTGAATCGCACCGGCCCGCGCAGCGACTTGCCGCACGGAGAAGACCACGCCATCAGCTGGCGTGTGACCCTGAAACGCTATGGAAGAATTCGAGACGCAATGCCACACGTATTGATTGTCGATGACGATCCCAGTACCCGCGAGGCGCTAGCCGCGATCATCGGCGAAGACGGTTTGACGACGGCCACCGCCGGCGACTTGCGCGAGGCGCGCATTCAGCTCGTGCGGCAGACGCCGGACGTCGTATTCACCGATCTGAAACTGCCCGACGGCACCGGCGTCGATCTTTTCGAGGATCTCGATCCGCGCTCGGGCGTCGAGGTGATCGTCATCACCGGTCACGCGACGGTGGAATCCGCCGTCAGCGCGCTCAAGATGGGCGCCGCCGACTATCTCGTCAAGCCGATCAACATGCAGCGCGTGAAGGCCATCCTCTCGCGCCTGCCGCGCGCCGGCGACCTGAAGGCGGAAATCGGCACGCTGCGCGGCGAACTGCGCCGCATGGGCCGCTTCGGTCTGATGCTCGGCAATTCGCCCACCATGCAGACGGTGTACGACCAGATCGGGCGGGTCGCGCCGACGGCCGCGTCGGTGCTGCTGATCGGCGAGTCGGGCACCGGCAAGGAAGTCGCCGCGCAGACGCTGCACGAACTGTCGCTGCGCCGCAAGCATGCGTTCATTGCGGTGAACTGCGGCGCGATCTCGCCGAACCTGATCGAATCGGAGATGTTCGGGCACGAGCGCGGCTCCTTCACGGGCGCGGATCGCCAGCACAAGGGCTACTTCGAGCGCGCGAACGGCGGCACGCTGTTCCTCGACGAAATCACCGAAATGCCGATCGAGCTTCAGGTGAAGCTGCTGCGCGTGCTGGAGACGGGCATGTTCATGCGCGTCGGCACGACCAAGGAGCTGGAGACGGACGTGCGCCTGATCGCCGCGACCAACCGCGATCCCGAGCAGGCCGTGCTCGAAGGCAAGCTGCGCCTCGACTTGTATCACCGCCTGAATGTGTTTCCGATCAACTTGCCGCCGCTGCGCGAACGCGGCAAGGATGTCGAACTGCTCGGCCAGGCGTTCCTCGACGAACTGAATTCCCGCTACAACACGAAGAAGGCGTTCCCGGCCGCCGTGCGCGAGATGCTGGCCTCGTACAACTGGCCCGGCAACGTGCGCGAGCTGAAGAACTACGTGCAGCGCGCGTACATCATGTCGGCGAACGATTCGGACAGCACGGCGACCGTGCCGCTGCAAATCTCCTTGTCGAAGCCGTCGGCGGGCACGGCGGTGACGATTCCGTTCGGCACGTCGCTCGCGCAGGCCGACCGGCAACTGATCCTCGCGACGCTCGATCAGTGCGGCGGCGTGAAGACGCGTGCCGCGGAAATCCTCGGCATCAGCCTGAAGACGCTCTATAACCGGCTTGTCGAATACGGCGAGGATGCCAACAAGGCAGCCGTGGGCGAGGGCGGCGACATCAACGATCCCGACAGCGAAAATACCTGAACTTCGCTTATCTTTAGACGAAATCACCGCCTGCGGCTTTTAAAACCGCAGGCGTTTTTCATTGGCAGGCGCGTTTTCTACGCCGATAATGAGACAGGAAAGTGAGGACGGGCGATTTCGAGGGGCATGCCCCTTGCTGCCGATCGAATGCATCCGCGCGCCGCGCGCTGGATGGGAAAGTACGATCACAAGACCGCAAGGAGCCCGCCATGTCACTTAGCACGCCCGTTCGCGATTCCGTTGGCGCTCGTATCGAAGCACAGACGCCGCAGCCGCCGGACCCGCCGGTCACGCCGCCCGACCAGCCGCCGCCCACGCCGATCCCGCCCGACACCAATCCGGACCCGACGCGTGAGCCGCCGGTACCGCCGTCGCAGCCGATCGGCGATCCGCCGCCGGGGCCGGGCGAGTCCCCGCACGTGTATTAGCAAAGCCGCAGGACGCTGGATTGCAGACGTTGGACAATGCCCAGAATTCGTGCAAGGTTTGAATAAGTTTCCATCCGGAACGTAGGGATTACAACGGATGGCGCAACAATGACCGGCGACACGCTCTGTCGCCGGTCGCTTTTTCTGAAGCCGCGCTCCCAAGCGCAACGGTCCGACGCCGCCGACGTCACTATCGCGACGGCCTTCTTCTCTGGAGGCATCATGAGGCATCCCGCACTTCGACGCTCCGCGCGTCACTCGTCCAAACGCGAAGCACGCGCCGAAGCGGCCAAGGCAGCCGGCGCGCAGGGGGCATCGGCGCCGCCCGCCGATCACGATCCCGCTGGCCAGAACCGCCCCGCGCCTGGCGCGCCGCCGGATGGCGAGCACAACCAGGGCGGCGTGCGTCGCGAGGGCATCGATTATCAACGCGACCTGGGCTCCGAGCAGGACGCGTGATCCAGGCCGGCGAAGCACCCGGCAGAAGAATAAAAAATTTCTACGCGGCCCGCCCTGGCCGCGTGTTTTCGTTCGTCCGTAACATCTTCATACAAACTTTCATTTACAAAAACCAACAAAAGGGCACAACTTTTGCATACCCTTGATCGCCAATTCGAGCATGCAACGACAACTGATGAGGTGATGCTGTAATGAGCAGATTGATCGTGGTATCGAATCGCGTCGCACCGATCCAGGAAGGCAAGCCCAGCGCGGGCGGCCTCGCGATCGGCGTTCTGGACGCGCTCAAGGAGACTGGGGGCGTGTGGTTCGGATGGAGCGGCGAGATCGTCGGCGAAGCGGGCGCGCCTGTCGTGGAAAAAGGCGGCAAGGTGACCTACGCGACGGTCGGACTCACGCGCCGCGATTATGACCAGTACTATCGAGGATTCTCGAACGCCACGCTGTGGCCGGCTTTTCACTATCGCAATGATCTCTCGCGCTTCGATCGCGAGGAATACGCGGGTTACATGCGCGTCAACGCCAGCCTCGCGGCGAAGCTGAAGTCGATGCTCAAGCCCGACGACATCATCTGGGTGCACGACTACCACATGCTTCCGTTCGCGCAGGAGCTGCGCAAGCTGGGCGTTGCGAATCCGATCGGTTTCTTCCTGCACATCCCGTTTCCGGTGCCCGAGATCATGCGCACCGTCCCGCCGCACGAGGAACTGATCGCGGCGATGTGCCAGTACGACGTGGTCGGCTTCCAGACCGACAGCGACAAGCAGTCGTTCATCGATTACGTGGAGCGCACGAGCCGCGGCCACTTCAACGAAGAAGACGGCATGCTGCAGGCCTTCGGCCGCATGCTGAAAGTGGGCGCGTATCCGATCGGCATCTATCCGGACGCCATCGCGAAATCCGCCGATCAGTTCGCGAACCGCAAGCAGGTGAAGAGCCTGCGCGACAGCATGCGCGGCCGCAAGCTCATCATGAGCGTCGACCGGCTCGATTATTCGAAGGGTCTCGTCGAGCGTTTCCAGGCGTTCGAGCGGTTGCTGCTGAACGCGCCGGGCTGGCATGGCCGCGTGTCGCTCGTGCAGATCGCGCCGCCGACGCGCTCGGACGTGCAGACTTATCAGCGCATTCGTCAGAACCTGGAAGGCGAAGCCGGGCGCATCAACGGCCGCTTCGCGCAACTCGACTGGACGCCGATCCAGTATCTCAACCGCAAATACGAACGCAACCTGCTGATGGCGCTATTCCGCCTCTCGCAGGTCGGCTATGTGACGCCGCTGCGCGACGGCATGAATCTCGTCGCGAAGGAATACGTCGCGTCGCAGGACCCGGCCGATCCGGGCGCGCTCGTGTTGTCGCAATTCGCCGGCGCGGCGGATCAGTTGCCGGGCGCGCTCGTCGTCAATCCGTTCGATCTGTCGCAGATGTCCGAGGCGCTGGAGCGCGCGCTGTCGATGCCGCTCGCCGAGCGTCAGGCGCGTCACGCCGACATGATGGTGCCGCTGCGCGAGAACAATCTTTCGGTCTGGCGCGATTCGTTCCTGTCCGACTTGCGCAGCGTCGCGACGGCGACATCCGTCACCGAAAAGACCGTCAAGACGGTAAAGGCGGGCGCGAGCGGTGCGACGCGTCCGTCGGCGAAGGCCTGAGCTGGCCGCAGCTTGATTGCAATGACGGCCCCGCCACGTGCGGGGCTTTTTCATGCTCGAAGCCGAAGGCGTTCGCGGAACGGGACTTGCGGAATCATCGTCGACACGAACGAAGGAGGTCACGATGAGCGGAAGCACATTGAACCCGCCGGAAGACGACGGCGCGGAATACGGCAAGGGACACGGCACTGGCGCGCTCGGCCCGAGCGACTCGTCGGATAGCGGCTCGGACGTGCAGGGCGAGAAGCGCCATCCGGGCGAGATCGAGGACGAACTCGACGCCCACGCGCTCGGCCAGTCCGAAGCCGAACTCAACAGCGACACGGATCGCTATGGCACCGGCGAAGCGGCATCGGCGGACGGCGACAACAACCTGGAATCCGACGCCGATATCCTGCCCGACCGGATCGAGGACGAAGGCGCCGATCGACCCTGACATGCATCGCCGCACGCGCTTCGAACACGGCGCGCTCCTTCGGGGAGCGCGCCTTTTTTACACGCGCATCGCAGGGCGGGGCTAACATCGTCGGTTGACACTTTCGCCACGCTCACGCTTTCGCCGATGGATCAGGACGTTCCCACTCAATCGACGCCCGTCGCCTCGGGCCGCACGACGCGTTTCGGCTGGCTCTCGTGGATCGTCGATCCCATCACGCAATGGTCGCAGGACCACTGCTCGATGTTCTCGGCGTCGATCGCGTTCTTTGCCGCGTTCTCGCTCGCGCCGACGCTCGTCATCGTGATCGCGGTGGCGAGCGTGTTCTTCGGCGCGGATGCCGTGCAAGGCCGCCTCTTCGATGAAATCAGCGGCGTCGTGGGCGTCGATGCGGCGCACGCGCTGGAAGCGATCGTCGCGAACGCGTGGCACGCGGACATCGCGCGCAGCACGGCGATCCTGTCGCTCGCGGGCGTGCTGATCGGCGCATCGGCTACGTTCTCGTCGCTGCATAGCGCGCTCAATGTCATCTGGCCGACACCCGCGGTGAGCACACGCGAGAGCATCGTCACGCTGCTGCGCGTGCGGCTGATGTCGTTCGGGCTGGTGGTCGGTTCGGGCCTGCTCGTCGCGGTGGTGCTCGTGCTCGATGCGCTCGTCGAATTGCTCGGCCACTGGGTGCTCGGCGATGGCAGTCCGTTCATCGTGCTGTCGGGGCTGACGCGGCGCGCGATATCGCTTTGCATGCTGATGCTCGCGTTCACCGTGCTGCTCAAGTTTCTGCCGACGACGCGCATGCTCTGGCGCGACGCCGCGCTCGGCGCCACCGCCGCCGCGCTGCTTTTCGAGGGCGGCAAGCGCCTCTTCGCGTTCTATCTCGCGCACGCGGGCACGGCGAACATGTTCGGCGCGGCGGGATCGCTCGCGATCATCCTCATGTGGCTGTACTACTCGGCGGCGGTGTTTCTGCTGGGCGCGGAGTTATCGGCGACGGCGGCGCGAAAGCGCACGCATCGGGCATCGGGCTGGCGCTGAGGCGGGCGCGAAAAAAAAGGCCGTCCGCGAACGGACGGCCTTCGGCTACGCTCATGTCGCTCAGGCGCCTCGCTTGACCGGGTCGTCGCCGAGCGCTCTGGAGCGTGAAAAGAGCCGGGCGCGCTTCAGCTTGCCTGACGGCGCAGCTCGGCGGGCGGCACCTTCATCAGATGCCGATACTTTGCCACCGTGCGGCGCGCGACGATCACGCCCTGGTCCGCGAGCATCTTCGCGAGACTCACGTCGGACAGCGGATCGCGCGTGTTTTCCTGCGAGATCATTTCCTTGAGCAGCGCGCGCACCGCCGCCGCCGAGCATGTACCGCCGCTTTCGGTGGAAAGCTCGCGCGGGAAGAAGTGCTTGAACTCGAAGATGCCGCGCGGCGTGGCCATGTACTTGTTGCCCGTCGCGCGCGAGATGGTCGATTCGTGCAGGCCGAGCTCGTCGGCGACATCGCGCAGCACGAGCGGCTTCAGCGCGATCTCGCCGTAATCGAAGAAGGCCTTCTGATGCGACACGATGCATTCGGCGACGCGCTGGATCGTCGTGAAGCGCTGTTGCGCGTTGCGGATCAGCCAGCGCGCTTCCTGCAACTGCTGCGCGAGCGGCGAACGGCTCGCGCCCGCCGACTGCGCGAAAAGCTCCGCGTACATGCGATGGATACGCGCGCGCGGCAGCACCGCCGGATTGATCGTGACGATCCACTGCCGCTTGTTTTGACGCACGATCACATCGGGCACCACGTAGTTGTCCTCGCTCTGGCCGTAGTTCTCGCCCGGCTTCGGATCGAGACGGCGCACGAGCGCACAGGCGATACGCAGTTCATCGGCGCTGCAGCCGATCTTCTTCTGCAACTCGGCCTGTTCGCGGCGGGCAAGACGCTCCAGATGATGCGCGACGATCTCCATCGCGACGGCGCGTCCCGGCGTGTCTTCTTCGAGCGCTTCGAGCTGCAGCGTCAGACATTCGGAGAGATTGCGCGCGCCGACGCCTGGCTTGTCGAGCGACTGCACCAGCTTCAGCGCGATGGTCAGCTCGTCTTCATTCAACGCGGGTTCGATCTCGACGACGTTCGCAAGCTCGCTCAGTTCCTGGCGCAGATAACCGTCATCATCGAGTGCTTCGATGATGAGCTGCGCAATCGCGCGATCGCGCTGGTTCAACTGATACATGCGCAGCGCATCGTGCAGCGTGTCGTGCAACGATGGCTCGATGCGCACCCAGTCGGCCGGATCGGAGCCTTCGCCGTCGCCGTTGTTTCGTGCGGAGCCGCGGCCGAAGGGATCGGATGAGAATTCGCTCACCGAATCGTCGCGCGAACCGCTATCGGCGCTTTGCTCGCTGTCCATGCCGGTTTCGGGCGCGAGCGGCGCTTCCGTAGCGCCATCGCTCGGGCCCGATGCGGTGGATTCGCTCATCGAGCTGCCGTTGTCGGCGCCGAGCGCATTGTCCTCGGTCTGCGACTCGTCGTATTCGAGAAACGGATTGGTGTCGAGGGCGTTTCTCAGTTCCTGCTGGAACTCCAGTGAAGAGAGTTGAAGAAGTCGGACCGACTGCTGAAGTCGCGGCGTCAGGGCGAGTGTTTGCTTCGCGCGGAGTTCGAGTGTAGGCGGCATTGCTTGCTAATCCTCGATTGTTCTAGACGTAATGGGCTGGTTTGCGGGTAGTTAAGCAACAGCCGTGCCATCGTTCGTTAAGCTCGCGACGCCACTACGTTTTTTGCGCTTCACTCTGTTCTTCTGACGCCATCCGGAGGCTGCTTTCACGCAGTTTTTACATGCGCCCAGACAAAAGCGCCGCGGCTTTCAGCGGACGCACGGCGCCCGTCGGCGACAACTCAGCCAAGCGTCCAAGATTTGTTCGACATCGCACGAACGCCTTGACGGGCGCGGCTTTTGACAGAGCCGTCCGGTGTTCGGATCGCGCGATGAACAGGTCCGGCACGCAAGTTGCGGAAGGGAGTACACGATCCGCGTGCTACGGCGCGGACGTCATCGAAGAGCCGCCTCGCGCACGAAGTCGCACGAAGTCGGGCGAACGGGGCGCCAGACCATAATCGACAAAATGGGAGTATTGCCATGAAGACGACTCAATTCCTGAAGGCAGCAGGCGGTATTGCATGTGTGGTGTTCGCGCTGAACGTGGGTGCGCAGACCAATTCGGCATCGTCGACGAAGGGTTCGGACACCTCGATCGGCCAGAAGGTCGATGACAGCACGATCACCACCAAGGTCAAGGCCGAACTGCTCGGCGCGAAGAACGTCAAGTCCACGCATATCCATGTGAAGACGAAGTCGGGCATCGTTTCGCTGACGGGTACGGTGCCGTCGGCGGAGGACAAGACCGCTGCGGAAGAAGTCGTTTCGAACGTTTCGGGTGTTGCTTCCGTGAAGAACCACCTTAAAATCGCTGCAAAGTAATGGCATAGTTCGTATGCCCGGCTTCGCCACGGCGGGCCGCGGTTGAGTGCCAGCAGCACAGAACCCGCGCGGGGTTCGACGATTCGCCGCACAGGCGAGGAATCGGACGAAGCGCGGGTTCGCACATGGGGCCCCCGGGTTTGCATCGCCCGGTGCCTCAGTCGCAAAGACGCTTCACGCAGTGCGCATCACCTCGCAGCACTTCGAAACTTAAAAACGAGTACGACCGTTCAGGGCGTCACTCACACAGGCGGCTCTCGAATGCGCAGCAGCCCGGCATTCAGAGGCCCCGGCAAAAAGGAGCTCTTCATGAAGACGAAAAAGATGGCATTGATCGGCGCGCTCGCGCTGGCGTTCTCGACGGCGGCTTTCGCGCAGGCAGCATCCGACGCAGCCACGGCAGGCGCCGACGCGGCACACGCGAAGAAACAGAAGGGCACCTATCTGCATCAGCAGGACAAGGCGCACAAGCTGAAGGGCGCGTCGGCAGCGGCGGCGGCTTCGGCGCTCGGCACCAACGACAAGGGTCAGCCGCAGTAAGCGCAGCGCTCGTACGCTGAACGGACAAACGGCCGCATCGCGCGGCCGTTTGTTTTTTTGCGGCCCGTGTCGCTTGCCGGGGCCGCGTGCATCATTGCATCAGGACTTCGCGGCTGCGTACTGATCGCGCAGATCGCGGATGCGGTCGTGATTTTCCAGCACGCCCTGATACTGGCGCTCCACGACGGCACGGATATCGGCAGGCAGATCCTTGTCGAGCGCCTCGCGATAATTCTTCTTCGCGGCATCCTCGCCGCGCTCGCACTCCGTGAGGATCGCGTGATCGCTGTGGCCGGTCACGGCCGACTTCACATCGACCCAGCCGCGATGCAGTGCGCCCGCCACGGAGCCGCCGGTTTCCGGCTTGCCGCCGAGCCGTGCAACGATATCCTGTAGCTCGCGCGCGCCTTCCGTGCATTTCTGCGCGCGATTCTGAAACAGCAGCTTGAGGCTCGGATCGCGCGTATCCTCGGCGGCCTTGAGAAAACCCTTTTCCCCGTCCTTCGAGGTTTCGACGAGATCGTTGAGTACCGATACGACGTTCGTGCTCATGTAACACCTCCCATTGGTTTCGACATTGTCACGGCGCACTCTCCCGGCGGGATGCGGCTCGCCGATTCATAGCGCACGCGGCGTGCCCGCAGCGGTCCATGCGCGGCATATGACTTGCTGTCGCTACGGCATTACAGCGCGCATCCGGTTCGAGACGCGCGCAAGACAAAGGCAACAGGAGAGCGTAGTGAAAATCTTTAATCGGCTCGCTAATCGCGAGACCCTGATACTCGTGGCGATCGCGGCATCCGCGATTACGCTGCAAGTCCGACAGCACACAATCGATCCGCCTGCAGCGCGTGCGGAGGATGGGCGCGTCTGCGAGCCGCCCGCTGCGCAGGCAGCCAAGGCCCGAGTGCTACCCGCCGATTGCAATATCCGCGCGAACCTCCCGCTTCATCGTTCGCGCGCGACCTGGGTCTGAGGCCAGAAAAACGCCCGCACGAATGAACTGACCCCACGAAGTTGGACGGTTAAATTCTAGCGGGTAGCCGAGGCCTGAGTTCTGTATTGCACGGGACTCA
>NZ_FCOE02000041.1 GCF_001544915.2 Caballeronia pedi
TCCGTCGATAACAGGGTGTCGCCGCGCGTCTCTGCCTTCAAATCCGCAATGAAACTCGGCCTCAAGATTCCACTCGCTTTCACTGGACAAGTTGGCCGAACTTTACGCGTTCGAGCCGCCGCGTGATGAAGGCATGGCCACCGTCGATGCGTGCGCCGCGCTGCGCGATGGAGAGCTCGATGCGTTCATCGGTCTCGGTGGCAATTTCGCGCGCGCAACGCCCGATCATCATGTGCTCGAACCGGCGTGGAAGAAGGTACCACTCACGGTGCAGATCGCGACGCACCTGAACCGCAGCCATCTGCTGCATGGGGGCGCGGCTTATCTGTTGCCGTGTATCGGCCGGATCGAAGTGGATCAGCAGGCGAGCGGTCCGCAGAGCGTCACGGTCGAGGACAGCACCGCGTGTATCCATGCATCGAAAGGCTTCGCTCAACCCGCAAGCGACACACTGCTGTCGGAGCCCGCAATCGTCGCGGGGCTCGCGAAGGAGACCTTGCAGGGTCGGGGCAAGGTCGACTGGGATGCGTGGATTGCCGATTACTCGCTGGTGCGCGGCGCCATCGAAAAGACGTATCCCGATCAGTTCAAGGACTTCAACGCGCGCATGGCACAGCGGGGCGGGTTTCATCGGCCGATTCCGGCGGCGAAGCGCGAGTGGAAGACGAAGAACGGCCGGGCGAACTTCATCGCGCCGGAAGATATGGGCGAGGACCCGGACATGTCATTCGATGGTGAGCGAACCTTGCGTCTGATGACGACGCGGCGATAACCAGTTCAACACCACCGTCTACGGACTCGGCGATCGCTTTCGCGGCGTTTTCAATACGCGCCAAGTGCTGCTGATGAATCGCGATGACATGATGCGGCTGAACATCGCCGAAGATCAGGCGCTGACGGTCACCGCAGTCTCAAACGACGGGGTTACCCGCTGCATCGAAGGACTGCGGGCACATGCTTTCGATATTCCCGCCGGCTGCGCGATAGGCTACTACCCTGAATGCAATCCGTTGATTCCCCTGGCCCATCACGCGAAGCGCAGCAAAGTGCCGGCGGCCAAGGCCATTCCGGTGCGCGTGAACGCGATGCCGCGCTGATGCGAACGACGCGCGATCGGAAAGCGATCGCGGCTGCTACTTCCGTGGACGTTCCCATTCGCTTTCGCACGATCCCTGTATCACGGGGCGGCACTATGGAACCATTCATCGTGCTGGATCGCCGGCTGACCGCCCAAGGGCATTAAACCGGACAGGAAGGGGCGGTCGCCACTGCCGGCGCTTCGACGTTCGAGTGGCGAGTGGCCTCCGGAAAGCCGTCAGGGGATCCGGTTTCTGACGCTGGCAGCATTCAGCCCGCCGACATGACGCGTGCCGGGCAGAAAATTAGTGTGGCCGGGTGCCGGATTGATTCACGACCTGGCGCGATGACGATTGTTCAGCTTGCAATCGAGCTTCGGCTTTTTGCAGGCTGGTCGGATACTCGACGTCGTCAGGAAAGGTCAAGCGTCTTCTAGACTCTCGCCACGCTCAGCGATCAACTTGCCCAACTCGCGAGTCGATAAAACGCGTCGCATGGGGTTTGTCGAATCCGATTCGTCATCCGCAAGATTCTCGATAATGGTTAGCAACACCTTGCGCGCGGTCTTGATTTCGCGGTCGGTCAAGCCCGTTACGCTGATCTCGTTGACCTCTTCGGCAAGTGGAACCAGTCGGTCTTTTAACGCGCGACCTTCGGCGGTGAGAAACACGTGCGTGTTTTTCTTGTTGTCCGGCCGCTGCTGACGCTCGACGAGTCCCAGCTTTTCCATCGCCGTAACGGCGGCGAAGGTCGTCGGCGCCATCACGCCGGCCTGTTCGCTCAATTCGCGCTGCGTCAGGCCATCGTTCTCCCACAGAATGCGCAGGAAGGTCCAGTGCCCGAACGACACTGAATGCTCGGTGAGCCGCATCTGCAATGCGCGCACCATCGAGCGCGTGGCGTCCTTCACGAGGTGCGCGAGGCGATCGTTGGGCACCGATTCGTGCCAATGGCGCAGCATCTCCGCGGTCTCGCGTGGCGCGCCCTCCACAGTCTTCTTTCGTGTCATGGCGGTTCTTTCCCAAATGCAGTTGGTCTTGCCGACATCATAGCCGCGCGGCCGTCCCGCCTGCATCCGTTGCAAGGCGCGCTGCTCTCGGTGCAAACCCGAACTTGTCCGCGCGCGCCGGCCTCCTTACCATAATGATTAGATATCGAATAAAAATCACGCATGTCCGGAACACGTGAGACACCTGTCCGCGCCGGGACATCGTCCTCATGAACATGGGAATCGGAGACGCCTGGTGTCCAAATCCACAGTCACGCAATTCATTTCAGAATCGGACGCGGCGGCAGCGCGCGTCGAGGCCACGTATCACAAGGTCACCTGGCGACTGATGTCGTTCATCTTCGTCTGCTGGGTGCTCAATTATCTGGATCGCGTGAACGTCAGCTTCGCGCAACTGCATCTCAAGCAGGATCTCGGTTTGTCCGACGCTGCTTACGGTCTCGGCGTGAGCCTGTTCTTCATCGGCTATATCCTGCTCGAGGTGCCGAGCACGCTATGGCTGAAGAAGATCGGCGCGCGCCTCACGATCTCCCGCATCATGATCCTGTGGGGCGGCATCTCGACCGCGATGGCGTTCATGACCACGCCGGCGCAGTTCTATATCGCGCGCATCCTGCTCGGCGCCGCGGAGGCCGGCTTCTGGCCCGGCATCATTCTGTATCTGACGTACTGGTATCCGGGTGCGCGGCGTGCGCGGATCACGTCGCGCTTCCTGCTGGCGATTGCTGCCGCGGGCATCATCGGCGGGCCGCTCTCGGGCTGGATCCTGCATAACTTCGTCAATGTGCTCGGGTACAAGAACTGGCAATGGCTGTTCTTTCTCGAAGGGCTGCCTGCGCTGCTGATGGGCGTCGTCGCGTTCTTCTATCTCGTCGATCGCCCGCAGGAAGCGCGCTGGCTCGACGACGAACAAAAGAAGATCATCCTCGATGCGCTGGCTGCCGACCGCGCCGAGAAGAAGTCCGCCACACACACGCGCCATCAGTTGCTGGCCGCTCTGAAGGATCCGCGGGTGTATATCCTCGCGGCGGGCTGGGGCACGGTGCCTTTGTGCGGCACGATCCTCAACTACTGGACGCCGACCATCATCCGTCAGGCTGGCGTGTCGGACATGCTCAATGTCGGGTTGCTGTCCGCGCTACCGTACATCATCGGCGCGCTCGGCATGTTCGCCGTCGCGCGCAGCTCCGACGTGACGCTGGAGCGCCGTTGGCATTTCTTCCTGTGTACGGCGGTCGGCGCGCTGGGCGGCTTTCTGCTGCCCGTGCTGTCCGGCAATACGACGGCGGCGATTATCTGTCTGGGCATGATCTCCATCTCGTACTTCGGCGCGGCCGCGATCATTTGGTCGATTCCGCCAGCCTATCTCTCCGATGACGCCGCCGCTGCGGGCATCGGCGCGATCAGTTGCCTGGGGCAAGTCGGCGCGTTCTGCGGACCCATCGCGCTCGGCTGGATCAAAACGATGACGGGCAGTCTCGCCATCGGACTGTCCGCAATCGCGGCGATCGTCATGCTGGGGGGACTCGCCGTACTGATCGGTGTGCCGGCCAACACGCTGCGCGAGCACGCGGAAAAGCACGCGTAAGCATCGTTGATCGCATCGCTTGAGCGGCGCCTTCGGCATGAAGGCGCCGTTTTCGTTTTAGGCCTGCGCCGGCACGCGAACGACCCGCTTCAGGGAAAACCCCCTTGTCCTATAATGATTAGATATCTAATATAAACGTCATGGTGATCGATGCCGCAGCGGGGGCGATCGATTCAGGTGATACGCGGGGAGAGCAGGTGATGAACGAGTCGGCGAGCAACGAAATGTCATTCAGGACGCTCGTGGTGTCGAAGAAGGATCAGGTGGCGGAAGGCATCTTCCGTTTCGAGTTGCGTGACGACGCAGGCGGCGAGCTGCCGCCCTTCACGGCCGGCGCACATCTGACGGTGCGCGCGCCGAACGGAGCGAACCGCAATTATTCGCTGTGCAACGACCCGGCCGAAACGGACCGCTATGTGATCGCCGTGAAGCGTGACGCGGCGGGTCGCGGCGGCTCGATCAGCATGGCGGACGACGTCGCGGAAGGTGACCGCATCGACGTCTCGGAGCCGCGCAACGAATTCATGCTCAATGAGCGCGCGCGCAGCTTCGTATTCGTTGCGGGCGGCATCGGCATCACGCCGATTCTCTCGATGATGCGCTATCTCAAAACCATCGACGGCCCGCGTTTCAAGCTCTTTTACGTCTCCCGCGGCCCAGAGACAACGGCATTCATCGACGAATTGTCGAGCTCGGAATGGAAGCCGCATGTCGTCATCCATCACGACCACGGCGACCTTGCGCAAGCGTTCGATTTCTGGCCCGTGTTCGAGAAGGCCGCGAGCGGCGCTCATGTGTATTGCTGCGGCCCGCGCGCGTTGATGGACGGCGTGCGTGACATGACCGGCCACTGGCCCACCGGCAGCGTGCACTTCGAAAGCTTCGGCGTCGATCAGACGCGTGTGGCCGACAACACGCCTTTCAGCGTGAAGCTGGAACGCTCGGGCCACTGCTTCCAGATTCCGAAGGACCGCTCGATTCTCGAAATTCTGCGCGACAACGGTATCCGCGCGCCGAGTTCATGCGAGAGCGGCACCTGCGGATCGTGCCGCACGACGCTGTGCGCAGGCGAAGCGGACCATCGCGACATGGTGCTCGGCGACGACGAGAAGCACGATCAGATCATGATCTGCGTATCGCGTGCGAAAAGCGAAGAACTGGTGCTGGATCTCTGAAGAACAATCCCCACTGCATACGTTGGTCAGGAGAAGCGTAAATGCTCACGCATGAAGAAAATGAATTGCTGTGCCGCGTCGAAGGCGATGCGCCGATGGGTCGGTTGATGCGCCGTCACTGGACGCCGGTGTGCCTCATCGAAGAAGTCAGCGAACCGGACGGGGCGCCCGTGAAGGCGCGTCTGTTCGGCGAGGATCTGGTGGTCTTTCGCGACACCGACGGCAACGTCGGCGTGATGGACGAGTACTGTCCGCATCGCCGGGTGTCGCTCGTCTATGGGCGCAACGAAGATTGCGGTCTGCGTTGTCTCTATCACGGCTGGAAGATGGATGTGAAGGGCAATGTGATCGAGATGGTCTCGGAGCCTTCGTGCAGCGACATGACGAAGAAGGTCAAGCATAAAGCCTATGAAACGAAAGAGTGGGGTGGCTTCGTGTGGGCGTACATGGGCCCGCAGGACGCCATTCCCGAGTTCGTGCCGCCGGCATGGGCGCCGACCGAGGACACGCGCGTGAGCATCGCCAAGGCGATCCTGCCGTGCAACTGGGCGCAGATTCTCGAAGGCGCGATCGATTCGGCGCACAGCTCCAGCCTGCACTCGTCGGACTTCGTGCCGGCGCGTGTTGGCGGCGCGGAAGCAACCTCGAAAAACTGGCTGCGCCCGTCGACGGACAAGGCGCCTCGCCTCCAGGTGCATCGCACCGAGTACGGCTTTCGCTATGCCGCACTGCGTCGGCCGATACAGAACGCGGCTACGCATGACTATGTGCGGTCGACCGTGTTCGTCGCGCCCGCAACCGCGCTGATTCCGCCGAACAATCTCTACAACGTGGCGAATATCAACGTGCCCTGCGACGATCACAGCACCGCGTTCTACTTCATGGCGTGGGGCCATCCAGACAAGACGCCGGAAACCGAGACGTGGCGCAAGTTCCTCGGGCAGCAGGTCGGCATCGATCTCGACGAGTACTATCGGCCGCTGCGCAATCACGACAACCGTTTCTGGCAGGATCGTGAAGCCATGAAGGCCGGCAACTTCACCGGTATCAAGGGCTTCCCAAATCAGGACATCGCAATGTGGGTGACGATGGGCGCGATCGCGGATCGCACCGAGGAGCGCTTGGGCGCGAGCGATGTCGCCGTGGTCGAGTTCCGCCGTCGCATGCTCGATGCGCTCGAGGCGTTCAAGTCCGGCGAGGCCGCCATCGGTACGGGCGACAAGGCCATTCCACGCAGCGTCTGTTCCTTTCAGGCGATGGTGCCGAAGGACACAGACTGGAAGCAATACGCGGCGCATCCGGTCTCGATAGAGCCGGTTGGACAGGCCGCGCCGGAACTCGAGTCGAACTATCAGGTTCAGGTCTGATGAAGCAGATCAGACTCGGAATCGTTGGCCTCGGCCGCGCCTTCTCGCTGATGCTGCCGACCTTTCTCGCCGATGCGCGCGTGCAGCTCGCCGCGGCGTGCGATCCGCGCGAGACGGCGCGGGCGCAGTTCGAAGCGGACTTCGACGCGCCGGCCTTCGGTGATGTCGAAGCGCTCGCGCGCCGCGCTGACATCGATGCACTCTACATCGCCAGTCCGCATCAGTTCCATGCGGCACATACTCGAATCGCGGCTTTGCACGGCAAGCACGTGCTCGTCGAAAAGCCGATGGCGCTGTCGCTCGCCGAGTGCGACGACATGATCGCCGCGTGCCGCGCGGCAAACGTGCATCTCATCGTCGGTCACTGCCATAGCTTCGATACACCGTATCTGCGTACGCGCGAGTTGATCGCATCGGGCGCATTCGGCGACGTGAAGATGATCCAGGCGCTCAACTACACCGACTATCTCTACCGGCCGCGCCGTCCGGAGGAGCTGAAGACGGAAGAGGGCGGCGGCGCGGTCTTCAGCCAGGCGGCGCATCAGGTGGATATCGTGCGCATGCTCGCGGGAAGTCGTGCTACGCGCATCCGGGCTGCTGTCGGCAACTGGGACCCGGCGCGTCCGACGGAAGGCGCGTACACCGCGACGCTCTGGTTCGAGAACGGAGCATTCGCGACGCTTGCCTACAACGGCTATGGACACTTCGATTCCGACGAGTGGACCGGCTGGATCGGCGAAATGGGTCAGACACGCAGCGCCGACGAGTATGGCGTCGCGCGACGCAAGCTTTTGAAAGTGGCGTCCCGCGAAGAAGAGGCGCTTCTCAAGGCTGCGGGCACTTACGGCGGCAACGCCTATACACCCGCCGCGAAAGTTCCGGATGCCCGCAGGCATCAGCACTTCGGGCCGCTGATCGTGTCGTGCGAGGGCGGTGATCTTCGGCCGATGCCCGACAGCATCGTCGTGTATGGAGACGAACGGCGCGAGCGCATCGAACTCGATGCGCCCGAAGTGCCGCGGGCGGAAGTCATCGACGAGCTCATGGCCGCGGTTCACTGCGACACCGCTCCGCTGCACGACGGTGTCTGGGCGCGCGGCACCCTGGAAATCTGCCTCGCGATGCTGCGTTCAAGCGCTGAACAGCGTGACGTGCTCATCGGCGGCGAAACGTCAATCACAAAGGAATGTTGAATATGGGCAAGCTCAATCTGTCGGTCGCGGTGGGGAATTACGATCGCATGCGGCCGCTGGTCGATGGAGAAGTGCAGATCGATGGTGTCGATCCGACCTTCATGCTGCAGGATCCGGAAGAGATATTCTTTCGCGCGTTTCGCCACGCCGACTACGATATCTGCGAACTGTCGCTGTCGAGCTATAGCGTCAAGACGGCGGCGGGCACGAGCCCGTATATCGGCGTGCCGATCTTTCCGTCGCGTGCGTTTCGCCATACGTCGATCTATGTCCGCAACGATCGCGGCATCGAGTCGCCTGCCGATCTGAAGGACAAGCGCATCGGCGTGCCGGAATATCAGTTGACGGCCAACGTTTGGGCGCGTCTGTTCCTCGAGGAAGACCACGGCCTGAAGCCGTCCGATGTCACGTGGGTTCGCGGCGGCTACGAGGAAGCTGGCCGGCTGGAAAAGATCAGTCTGAAGCTGCCCGGCGACGTGCGACTCGAGAACGCAGCGGAAAACCAGACGATCTCGGGCATGCTCGCATCCGGCGAGATCGATGCGCTCATCGGCCCGCGCGCGCCGTCGTGCTTCACGAACGGCCATCCGAACGTCAAATACCTATTCGACGATCCGCAAAAGGCCGCTGCCGACTGGTACACGCGCACCAAACTCTTCCCGATCATGCATCTGCTGGGCGTGCGCCGCACGCTTGCCGAGCAGCATCCGTGGCTGCCCGGCGCGGTGGCGAAGGCCTTCGAGAAGAGTAAGGCGCTGGCGCTCGCCAGGCTCAGCGACACCTCTGCGACCAAGGTGACGTTGCCGTTCGTCGAAGAACAGTTGCGCAATGCGCGGCGTCTCATGGGACACGATTTCTGGTCTTATGGCTTCGAGCCGAACCGGCACGTGTTGTCGCGCTTCCTCGAACGGCATCATAAGGAAGGCTTGTCCAGTCGACTGTTGCAGCCCGAGGAGCTCTTTCATCCTGCGACGCTGGAGAGCTTCAAGATCTGAGCGTGACGTTGCCCGTGGCGAGCGCAGCAGGTATGACTAGCCGGTCGTATCCACCCACGTCTAGAAACCCCAGCCCGATCGCTGCGGCGCGTGGTGCGGGACCGCCTCACAACGCTTTCGATGTGATTTGTGTAACGCGGTGGTAGCCGAGTATCGGATTGAGGGCGGCGACGACGAGCAGCGACCGGTCAAGGTTGGCCGCAAGTCACTCATGATAGACATCGATACTGCGAACACAGCGTCGCAAGAACGCTGGAGGAATCGGCGAGAACGTGCAGCGACTGCAGAACGTTGCAGATCAGCGCTCGCGCAATAGCGCGGCCGCATCAGCTTGTAACGCCCGAGCACGGGCGTGCCCTGCCAGGTGCGGAACGCGCGATCGGCGGCGGCAAGCGATCGGTCGAGACCGGCGATCGACGCATGCGCGACGCGTCCGATCGATTCTTCCGTCGCCGGATTCAATACCGCGACCGAGTAGCCGTCGCTCCCCAAGTTGCCGCCATTCAAGGCCGGCAAAGACTGACTGTGCGGACCGTCCGCTATACCCCGTCACCGGCACACTGTAAATTGCACTTTTTGGTTTTACTGTGCGCACACCTTGCGAGCACGCTCGCGCAGCACGCGTGGTCGTGGAGTCGGGCGGCGCGGTCGCGCTGGCGGACCTGATGACGGACCAGGCCGCGGCGCCGTTGCGCGGCAAGCGTGTGTTGATCGTGGCATCGGGCGGGCATGTCGATGCCGCGTTGTTCGCATCGGCTATCAGTTAAGTTTGAGCTTTTGCGTAAGCGCCCGCTTTCGAAGCGGGCGCTTACGCTTATGAACGGCGCGCTGCCGCTTCCAGAAACGCAATCAGCAACGGATGCGGCGCGCCATCACGCGACGACAGTTCGGGATTCCCCTGCATGCCCGCAAAGAACGGATGCTTATCGGCCTCGATGGCATCGGCGATCGAACCGGTCTCGTCGTGCGCGCTGACGGTCACGCCGAGCGTCGCGAGCGGCGCTTCGAGCGCTGGATTGAGCCTGTAGCGATGATTGCAGAGAATGCTCGCCTGCGCGCCGAGCATGGCCGCGATACGCGATCCCGGCACTAGGCTTATCGGCCGCAAGTCTACGCGATGCAACGACATGCCATCCTCGCCAACATGAATCGGCTCGAAGCTGGCGACGCGCGCATCGGGCTGCGCTTCCTTCATGCCGATCTCATCGCTCTTCATCGCGAGCCGCGCGATGGCCGTCGCCATTGACTGCATGCCGAGACATAAACCCACGACCGGAATCGACGCCAGCCAGCCGAAACGCGCGGCCTCGATCTGTCCCGCCACGTGCGCCATGTTCGCGCCGCCTGGCAAAAGAATGCCGTGTGCATCGGCGAGCAAAGTTTGTGCGTTGTCGCGGTCGATGTCCTGCGCCGCGATGAAGCGTACGTCGAGAGCGAAGCCGAGCGCATCGGCGGCGTCACCGAGGGCGGCGAGCGTCGCTGGGTATTGCTGATGCTGGTCGCACTCACGGCCTATCAGCGCAATCGTCATGGACGGCCCGCTCGCGCGCGATGTGGCTTCTTGCGTGGATCGCCATCTGCCATAGCGATCCCGATGCGCTTGCAAAACCACGCCCGAACCATCTTCGACGAGCTGTGCGCTATCGGCTTCATGAACGACGCGCAACATCTCCACGTCTTCGGCGCATTGCGTAGGAAACGCATCGAACGATTGCACGAGCAGCACGATATCGCGCGTGCGCGCCAGCGCAAAGATCTCATGGCATGGTTCGCCAGCATCGGGCAGGCCGGTGCGCGTGCGCCAGATCAGACCGCTCGCGATTAGCCGTCCCTCCGCTGTGACGTGCTGATGCGCATCGGGAAATCGCTGTTCGTCGAAATGCACGCCTGCGCAGCGGAGTTCGGCATTCAACGTCTTGGCGAACAGCGCGGGAAGGGCGCCGAATTGCGCCGGCTCGGGGGTAGCGTCTTCGATGAGATAGAGCATGGAAGGCCATCCGATAAAAAGAAAAACCCGCGACAAAGCACACGTGTCGCGGGCGTGGCGTCTAGTGCCTAGGCGCTTCAGACCGCGGCGACAGCGGGTGTCACCGCCGCACACGCAGTCTCGATGCGCCGGCACGCGTCGCACGTCGTGGTCATCGGAACAGCATACCCGATCCGCACATGGTCTCCATGCCGAACGCGCTACCGTACACCACGCCGACATACGCCGCCTCCAGCAGATAGTTGGCGAAGTCGAGATCGATAGCCATCACATCGCCCGAAGGGGTATCTTCGGCAACCGGCTAGCTTCTGCCAGTCGGAGACGCTCGACCTGACGTTCAATTGCACGTTCGAACGTCCGCTTCCGCAGCAACGATCGACCCACGCTCGCGATCATGTCGATCGACACCCGCATCCTCGGTTGCCCGATCACGTTGGCGGCGCCGGTGTTCATCACGTACATCGGCGCCCCGGATCGCGATAGGTCGGGGAAGTGGCGCAATCTTCAGGAAGAAAGCGCCGAGATTAAAGGACCGAAAACCCTGCGGAAGGTTGGGCTCAGGAACGCACATGGGAAGCGCGTTTCGCGCGCGAGCCCATCCAGGATCCGACTAATGGAAGCCGTAGACCAGGACCTTCTTCCCCTCAAAGCTTTCCTGCACACCTTGCTCGCAAGTTGGTGGACACTTTGCCATAAGGTCCGCACTCGCGCCTGACGCGGTGACCGCCCTGTAGACAACGGATTCGATGAGCGTCCCGTCGGCAGCGACGACGATGTTCAGATCTGTTTCGACGCCAGCCGGCACGGCTCTACCGGCCTCATAGACGATTTTCATGGTGCCGGTGCAATCGGAGTTCACCCTGTAGGTGCCTTTCTGATTTGGATTGAAAGTCGTCTGCCCCCCTTTCGGAAGCCCGCCGATAACTCCGAAGTCGGTGCGTGTAAAACCGCCTGTGCCGTCGAACGTCACCAGTGCGACGTCATCGAGGATCACCGGGGCTGCGTACGGATGCAATGTGCCATCGGCAATCAATCCAAGAATTTCTCCATGACCGATAAATCCAAACGGTCCCTTTAAGGTTGCGTTCGAGCACAACCCACCGTGGCGGCCGTGGCCGCCGGAGTCGTCGGAGTCGTCGGAGTCGCCGGAGTCGCCGGAGTCGCCGGCCTGCGCGGCACCGCTGAGCAAGAGAAGTGCAACGGCTGCCGCCGACGCAATGCTTGAATGCTTGATCTTCACGGTCATCTCCTTCAGCGAATCGGGCACTCAACATCACGGCGCGCATGGGCCTATGGCTGAATAGAGCACCCAATTCAGAATGAAATTCAAAAAAGGCTGCAGCGAATCCTGACTACCGTCGCTTGCGGAGAAAGCAGAGATTGAGTGGGAGTCAATGCGCCCGGGTGTTCCGGAGTGTGAGGCGAGAAAGCGGAGGTGCGGGCGAAGTAATAAACGGCGAAACGCTTCACCGAGCAGTTATTTTCGCTTGGTGTCGGTAGACCCGCGCAGAAGAGGTGCACGAAAGTCCGCGCGTTTGTGACTTCGTGAGTCGGCCATGCATTAAGGTCGCTTGGCAGAATTAGTGTAATCCACGATCGTCCCACGTGCCAGGTAGAATTCGGACCAAATGACAGGCGTGTCGAAAATCGAGCGGCGCGAATAGTGCGCTCTTACTATGTCGCGAACGGAGGTCTTAGAAATCGGCAACACAAAGCGGCGATGACAGTTGCACCCTGTAGGCTGCCGCCGACTTTGTGTATGCCTGAAAGGCAACTCTGGGTCGACTGCCGAAGTTCGCACTTCGGATGTACGGCGCTCGAGCAGCGATTCCGCGACGGGTCAACCGGAGACATTCTGCGCATGATCGTCAGTGTCTTCCTCGGATCCGAGAGAACCTTCCAAGCGCGACCGGTGGTGCGTGTTCTTGGGAACGCGACAGGTTTTGAAACGGCGCGCACTCCCGGCGCGGCCGTGGCATGTGAACACGCGTGGCAGAAATCGGCTCAAGTCGACCGCCCCTGAGTCAGTTCATGCCGCAGCACTGTGGGTGGGACCACTGTCTCTAAAAGGCCGGTTTTGACGTCATAAACGAGACCTGTCACCGCGAACCCGCCCGGCAGATTCGGGTTGGCATTGAGTGCCGCCACATCGATCGCGACCGCCTTGTACGGATCGGTGATGGCGAGATCGTCGAGCTTGTCGTCGCTAACGCCCATGTACTTCGACAGCAACTTCGGCGCGTGACGGTAGCAACCGTTGATTCCACAATCGGTGTGCTGAAGCACGACCAGGTTCCAGCCAGCACCGACTGCTTCTCCAGCCGCTCGCGATACCGTGCCGAGGATCGCCATCGTTTCGAGCAGCGCGGGATTCACGCGTCCGCCGACGTTGCGAATGACAGCCGTTTCGCCGGGCTCGAGCTTCAACACATCCATAGGATCGACGCGAGGATCGACACAACCGATGATCATCGTGCGGCGTGACGGCAACATTTTCAGATCGGCGTTGAAGCCAGTTTTTGCGAATTCGACATTGCGGCTGGCGAGTGTTTCGAGAAAGTCCATGATTACCTTTACGATTTGACGTGAGGAATGGGAAATGGGTCAGGCGCGTTGCGGCAGGCGGGTGGACATCTTCGCCTGCAGGCCCTTCGGGTCGGCTGTGAACGCGGCGTAAATGGCGCGCGTTTGATCGCCAGCGACGATCTCGTCGTTGACGGCGGTCTCGATCGCGTCCAATGCTTCAGTAACGACCTCTTGCGGCGTCATGCGTGGCTCGGGGAGTTTCGCGCCCATTTCGGTCTCTGTCTGAACCGCGAGTACGCCGACCACCTGCGTGCCCTGTGCGCCCAGTTCGGCGCGCACGCTGCGAGTGAGAGACAGACTCGCAGCCTTGGATGCCGAGTAAGTTGCCGCGACGGGCAGACTGATCAGTGAGAGCATCGACAGCATATTGATCAACGCGCCACCGCCCGACTTGGCGAGTACCGGTGCGAACGCACGGGTCAGCGCCAGGGTGCCGAAATAATTGACGTCCATTTCACGCCGTGCATTGTCAATGTCGGATGCAGAGATGGCGCCTTCGAACGCGGCGTAGCCCGCATTGTTGATCAGCAGCGTCACGTCCGATGCAATCGCTGCGGCTGCGGCGACCTGATCGGCGTCAGTGACGTCGAGCGGCATAGGAACCAGGCGATGGTCGCGATCCTTGAGCATCTCTTTGAGCGAAGTGGTGTCTCGTGCCGCGATGTAGACTTTTGAAGCACCGCGCTTGAGCAGTTCTTCGACGAATACACGTCCAATGCCGCGATTTGCGCCCGTGACGAGTGCGACGGAATGAGCAAGTTTCATGATGATGTCCTTCCGAGTTCGATATGAGGTCGGTGCCGGTTCCGGTGCTGTGCAAGCCAGCCGAAACCCGCGAATGTCATGCGCCGTTGAGTTTGTCGGCGTGAAGGCGAGCAAATTCGCCGACCGTCATGGAGCGACGGCCGGTCAGCTTTTCGACGTTGTTATCCGCGCCAGACATATGACCGTTCTGGTAGTCGACCATGGCACCACCGAGATGCTGAACGATATACGGCGGCACACCCATTGCCTCGATCGAGTTGCAGTATTCGTCGATGGGCAAATCCTGGAAGACGATCTTGCGGCCGAGCGCCTCGGACAATTCGGCCGCCATTTGCTCGTGGTCCATTTCGATCGGACCTGAGAGCGGGATCGTGGTGCCGATGTGCGCTTCCGGGTTTTTCAGCAATGCGGCGATGGCGCGGCCTTGATCGTCGGCGGCGATCGGCGAGTGACGGCCCTTGCCAACCGGCATGCGCAAAACACCTTGTTGCAGATACGGCAGCTGCCACGGATAAAGCAGCCACTCCAGGAAGTAGGTAGGACGAAGATGAATGACCGCCAGGCCCGACCAGTTAAGTATTTCCTCAGCAATGTACGTGTCGCGGCTGGAATCGCTGCTGGACTCACGGTTGGCCGAACGCTGCGAGAGGTTGATGACCGTCTTCAAGCCGGTCTCTTTGGCCGCTTGTGCGAAGTTCACCGTTGCATTGATCAGACCGGGTTGAACAGGCCACACCAGATAGGCGGCGTCGACACCCTTCATGGCATCGCGGATGGTGTTGATCTCAAGCAGATCGCCGATGACCACTTCAGCGCCCAGCGCTTCGAGCGCTTCTGACCGGGCACCCCGGCGCCGCACCATCGCACGTACGTCGAGGCCAAGCGCGATTGATTCGCGAACCGCTGCGCGACCCGTATCGCCTGTGGCGCCCGTAATTAACACTTTCTTTGACATGGTAAATACTCCTTAGTAAATGTTCTTGAATGGCTCGAAAATGATGCCGTTGTGACCTGGATAACAAAAGCCACTTCGGCGAAGCGCATCTGGGAATCAGCTGCGCTTTCGTTGTGACTAATATCGTTGATTGCGGATCTGGTCGGTAGCCCTCGTTTCGCTCTATGACTTATCACAGAACAGCATGGACAGATTCGAGGGAAATTTGTCAGAGGGTGGTCGGTACCTGCCCACGCTGGTCACGATCAACGCGCTGACGGTTCCAGCGGGTATTCAACAACGAACTTCGACAGATTCGCCTTGATAAACTGCTCCACCGTCGTCAATGGCTGGCCGATGATCTCCGTGCCGGTGCTGTCGGTGCCCGCCAGCAGGCCTTCTTGCTGGTCGATCGTGACGGCCTCGAAATGTCGCCGCATGGCGTCCGCGTCCTGCAGGCCGAACAGATCGAGGAACGTCGATACCGTGACATGCTCGTAGGGCAGATTTTTACCAAGGACGCGGCTTACTTCGGCCGCCAGTTCCTCGTGGCTGTATTCGACGGGCCCGTGAAGCGCCAGTGCCTTTCCGACATAAGGAGCCGCATTGTCGATAATGCCGGCGATAATGCGTGCGATGTCGCTGCCCGCAATGGGTGCAAAGCGGCTCTCCTTGTTGTACGGCATCACGTAACGGCCGTAGCGGATTTGCGGTGCGATATAGAGCAGCCACTCGGCAAAGAACGTGACGCGCAGATGCACCGACGGCACACCGGACCAGTTGAAAATCTGCTCGGAGAGCCAGTGGTTTTGCGTCGCCTTGCTGCGTGCGTTCGGGCGCGACTGCTTATGGGACATGTTGACGATGAGTTCCAGATTCTGCTCTTTCGCGGCCTGCGCAAAGATCACCGCTGCTTCCACCAGTCCCTCGGCGAGTGGAAAGCAAAAATAGGCACGCTGAACGCCAGTCATGGCAATGCGGATGTCGCGCAGGCTGGACATGTCGCCGAATACGACTTCGGCGCCTGCATCGCGCAACCGCTGCGCGCGCTGGTCGTCTTTGCGGACTAGTGCGCGGACGTGAAAGCCTTTTTCGAGCAGACGTTCGACGGTCGGACGACCGGTATCACCTGCGGCGCCGCTTACGAGGACGATGGCCATATTCAATTCTCCAGATGGATGAAGCCGCGACTGGCAAGCTGCGCCCGGCTTCGATGAGGGCTGTCAGGGCATCAGAACCGGTTCCCTCACGTGGGTCTGATCACGGTCCGGCAATCGCTGCCGGACCACGTGCGTAATGTGACGTGACGCCGCATATCTCGGTAGCCCATGAGTTCGGCTAACATTTATGCTGATCGAGCATGAAAGGTTTCGCAGGTTCGTCACGCGTCACTGACTTTGCCGCCGGATAGGGAGGAGAGAGCTTGAAAGACGTTCTGACGTTCAGGCTTTACACCCGGGTTGCACGGCTCGGGAGCTTTTCGGCCGCTGCGCGGGAAAGCGGGCTGGCGCAATCACAGGTCTCGAGGATGATCGCCGAACTCGAAGCGGGGCTCGGCGCGCGCCTGCTTACGCGCACGACTCGCGCAGTCGTGCCAACTGAAGCGGGACTGGAGTTTCTTGCCCGCATGGAGCCGATACTGGCGGCGATCGACGACGCGGAGAACAGCGTCCGCGAGACAGGAGAACTACGCGGCGTGTTGCGCCTCGCCATGCCTTCGACGATGGCTATTCGCGTGATCATGCCGCGCCTGTCGGCCTTCATCGAGCGTCACCCGTTGCTCAGGCTCGACATCATGCTCGACGACCGGTGGCAGGACATGATCCGCGAAGCCGTGGACGTCGGCATCCGCGTCGGCAGTCTGCCAGACTCTGCGGGCACGGCAAGGTTGATTGGGAGGATGCATCGTGTGGTCGTGGCTTCGCCTGCCTATCTTGACCGGCATGGCTCACCGGCATTGCCGGAGGAACTCACGACGCATCGCGTCGTCGGCGGACCAGCGGGCGCGCACTTGAACTCCTGGCAATTCGAGCGAGATGGCCAGACCACATCGATCGATCTGCAATCGCATGTTTCGACTAACGACACGGCAGGAGCGCTCGCAGCGGCGATAGCTGGCCTCGGGATCGTCTCGACCACTTCCTGGGCCTGTCAATCGGAGCTTGAGGCGGGGGCGCTCGTCCAGTTGCTACCCGAATGGAAGATGGCCGAGCTGCCCGTGCATGCCTATTTCCCGATGGGGCGGACCACCCGTATCGCGGGCCGCGCATTCGTCGAATTCATCGCTGCCGAACTGAAAAGAGAGCCGCCTGACCTGTTTGGTTCAACCTAAACCGCCGAAGTCCGCTTACGGTCGGTTGAATCCGCCTCTCGAGAGCCGCCATTCGGATGGTCGTTATGCGAACGGCAGGAGAGGGTTCATCCGCGCTCACGCATCGCGTTCCCGACAGAAACCGCGGACAACCCTGTTGAAAAGCGAGTCAGGACCAGGTCGTCGACGCTCGGCATCAGCGAATGTTCTTCACGTCGCCTTGCGTCAATGGACGCAAGGCGAGGACCGCTGAGCTGGGAGCGCGTGTCGTCGGCGATAGAGCTGCACAGCGCTCGACCTGGTTCCTTCTCGCTGTTCGATGAGGCGAACTTCGAAGTGGTGGGGGCACGAGGAGCATGAGACTTGCGTCGCGGTTAAAACCCGACACCGGTGTCCACCCCAACTGCGCCGCCGACACTGCCGCCACTGACACCTATGCCGATGGCGGGTCCCGGTGCGTAGTAGCCGTCACCATAAGCCGGAAATGAGCAGAGTTAGCTTTGAGCGCGGTCAGGCGCCGACATCTTCAAGCGCTTGAAGGATGCGGCCGAAGACGTCGTTGAAGGTCTTCAACGTCGATTGCCCGAGGGTGGAGCAGAAGGGGCCCGGGCAAGGCCCTCTGCGAGTTGCAATCTGATCGGCAAAACGCCTATAATTGGAGGGCATTTTGCCAAAGGGACGGTCATGACAACAATCGCCTTCACACCGACTGGTACCGGAAACGCACGACGTGCGGAATTCGCGCTGCTCGGTGAACTGCTTGACGCGCGCGTCCGGGATGATGCCGATCTCGCTGGACTGGCGCAGGATCGCGTCAACGTCGACGTAATCGATCGACTCGCCGCTCAGGGGCTGAAGGCCGACGAACTGGCTTTCATCATTCCGCGGCGAACACTCACGCATCGTCGGCAGCAAAACGAACGCCTGTCGACGGAGGAATCCGATCGAGCCATTCGTTTGGCGCGCATCGTCGCGCAGGCGAACGCCGCATTTGGAAGCAACGAAAAGGCCTTGGTTTGGTTGCGCGGTCTGCAGAAGCGCTTCGATGGCCTCAGCGCCCTTGGAATGGCTACAACCGAGCATGGGGCGCGTCTGGTCGAAGACGCGCTCGTACAGATTGACGAGGGATATTTCGCCTGATGGTTCTGTGGAGGATCAGCAACTACGCCGACTTGAAAGGCGTCGGCGGCCTGCGCGCTCCCGGTCGATGGCACTTTGCAGGACTGCCGGTGGTCTATCTGGCCGAGCACCCGGCCGGTGCTCTGCTCGAGACGCTCGTTCATCAAGAAGTTCGATCCACCGCCGATTTGCCCGACACATATCGTCTCCTGCGCGTGGCGATCGGTGACCAAGTGACGATTGCCGAATTAAGCGAGAGCGTTTTGCCGGAGAATTGGAGAGAGGACGCATCCTACACGCAGTCCGCCGGCAGCGAATGGCTTGAGGGCGGATCAACAGCGTTGCTCAAAGTCCCCAGCGCGGTGATGCCTTTTGCCTACAACTACATTCTCAACCCCGTACATGCGGACGTCGTCCATATCAAGATAGAGATGGTGATCGACGTCCGGCATGATCCGCGCATCGTTCGCCTACTGACGCGCCCGTGAGGGGAGGACAGCCGATGAAAATATCGATCGAGCAAGCCAAGACCATCTATCGCGAAGCAATCGACCCAATGGCGAGCGACGGCGAATCAGCGAGTTGGTGGGAAGAGGTTACGGCGGAGGTGGAGGAGGTTGCCAGTGCGAGGACCGAGCGAGATGCCGCAGCGGTGATCGCGTGGTGGCATCACGATTGGTCTTTAGTTTCAGATACGCCTGGTGCAGCAGTCAGACGCATCCGGCGCGCCGCGCGGGCAGGTAGGTGATCAATTTAACCCTATCGAGAAGCGATTGCGGCGCATGCTAAGCAACTATTCAATCGATGCTTCCTCGACCCGGGATCAGGTGCTGCAGTTCCTGAATGGACTCGGCATTCTTGCACGTTACGAGGTCGGGGCTACCGGTTTTTCGGACGGGTGCCGCATCGACCAAGGCACCTTGGTTATCGATCCCGAGTGTCGGATATCAACCGTGCTTCACGAAGCGGGCCATCTGGCGATCACCCCGCGCTGCTTCCGATCTTTGATGGACGGCAACCTGTATGCAGGGCAGCGCGAGATTCTCAGATGCATTGACGAAAAGGGCTTGCACCCGGATGCGCCACTGTATCGGGCCGTCATTCAATGCTCGGACCCAAAGGCCACAGCATGGGCGTGGGCCGCCGGCGTGAACCTTGGTCTCCCAGACAGGGAGATTATTCGCGACGATGAATACGACGGCGAAGGGGCAGATATTCGACTCGCTTTGCAGATGAATGCATACATTGGCATTCATGGTCTCGCTTACGCGGGCTTCTGTGCAATTCGCAAGCGAGGTGATCAGGCCGCCTGGCCGCAATTGAATTTCTGGACGCAAGAAGTCGCCGCAGATGCGTGAGCGCATTAATTTGACTTGTCGATCAAGCATGGAAAATCTTCAACGGTGCGGCGATCAAGGACATGAACTCATCAGGCGCCCGAGATCAAGCGACGCGACGCCTGAAATTTGAACAAGAAGGAATCGGGATGAGCGAGAACGAAGTGATCGAGGCTGCGAGGGCGACATGGAACGCGCAGGCCGACGAGCACAACCAATGGGATGAACTGGGCTGCGACGAAAAGCTCGAACTGGCCGTGCGCGCCGCGTTCAAAAAGTGGTCCGCGCAAGAAGTCGTGGCGTGGATCACTGAAGATGGTGAGCGTGTCATCTCGGACGCGACAAAGCGCGGTCTGCCACGTGCCGTGCAGCCACCCTACACGCTGCCACTCGTTCGGGTTGGGCGAGACACTGACGGACGGCGAACAGTGAAACACATCGGCCCGACGAACTGCTCATCGGCCAGCGATGCGTTGGCGGCGAGCAGGCGTGTCAGATTTTGGCGGACTGAATGACACTGCGAGATGGAAGATACATGGCGGTCTGTAAGGAGCGCAGTGCCTTGGCCGCTGCGGTCAATGGGCATGGTCCTGTTTACCCTCAGGCTCCGTGCAAGGTGGTGAAGGGCGTGGCTATTTTTCTGCGAGAGGGGAAGGAGGTCTGGCGGTGCAACGCGGGATATGCAGAGCTCCATTTCAAGCTCGAGCCGAGCGATTGATGGGTTACCGGCCTCCACCGCTGAAACCACAGCACTGGCCATTGACGAGGCAGGGTCGACTATGGAAGTTCGCGCGACGGTCGCATTTGCTGCGGAATGTAGGTACTGCGAACTTCGGCAAGCGGCCGATCAGCGACGCCCACCCGCGTTTGTCTAAGGAGGTCGTCGTATCGCTACACTGCGCATTTTTCGCTGACAATCTGCTAGGAGAAGGCGCATGGACCGCATGGTGGCGATGGAGACCTTCGTAACAGTTGTCGATGCGGGTTCGTTTTCTGCCGCCGCACGCCGCTTGAAGCTCGGCCAGCCAGCCGTCTCAAAGGCGGTCGCACACAGCTGGAGGAACGTCTAGGCGCCCGTCTGCTGTTGCGATCGACACGCGGCCTCGCGCCGACGGATGCCGGTCAGCGTTTCTACGATCACGCACTGAGGGCCATCGATGAGGCCGATCAGGCCGAGCAGGCTGTGCGCGAGTCGTCGGAAGGCTTGTCGGGACGATTGCGCATCGGCGCAGCCGTTACGTTCGCCCGGCTGCATGTCTTGCCAGCCCTCAAGTCTTTCCTGGATCAGCACCCCAATCTGAGCATCGACATCGTCTTTGACGATCGGTCCGTCGATTTGCTTGGAGAGGGCGTCGATGTCGCATTGCGTATGGGCACGCTGGACGATTCGACCATGACCGCGCGTCGCATCTCCAGCGCGCGGCGGTTCGTCGTCGGCACACCGTCATATTTCGCCGAAGCCGGCATTCCTCAAACACCTGTTGACCTTAACCGGCATCAGGCAGTCGTTTACTCTCTGCGAGGCGGCGGTGAATCGTGGTTGTTCAGCCGAGGTGACGGCTCCGACTCGACCGTGACCTTGTCCGGCCGGATAAGCGTGAACGCGGCTGAAGGCATGCGCACGGCGGTACTCGGGCACATGGGCTTTGCCGTCGCTTCGGAATGGATGTTCGCCCCCGAACTCGCAAACGGGACGGTTCAGGCCGTCCTGACTGACCGGACGTTGCCGCCGATCGACCTGTGGGCGGTTTTCCCGTCCGGTCGCATGGCAACCACGAAGGCGCGTGCCTTCATCGCGTTTGTCGAGCACCTTCTCAATGAGCGCAACTCTGGCGCGGGGCTCACCGGCTAGATGCTGCGCACCTTTGCCCCCTCGCAGCAGGAATAGGCGCTATTCCCTGCCCGCGGCTACCGGGCGATTCCTCCTCAGCGGAGGATACGCATCAACCAATGCACGAAACATTGGCTCCGATGCAGCAGTCCCTTCCGGCTGTTCAAGCCGGAGGACCGCTTCAAAACCTACTGTTGAGGAAAAGCATGACCCAAGCTCTGAAAGGCAAACTCGCCCTCGTGACGGGCGCTTCGCGTGGAATTGGCGCAGCTATTGCGGCGCGTCTTGCGCGCGACGGCGCGTCCGTCATCGTTCACTACGCATCGAGTGCGGCGCGGGCCGAAGCCGTCGTCAAGGAAATCCGCGATGCCGGCGGCGAGGCTGAGCCTGTCGGCGCCAATCTGTCGCAGCCAGAAGACGTCAAGAGCCTCATTGGGTCGCTGAACGGTGCGTTCGGCGGCCGCTTCGAAGGGCGGCTCGATATTCTCGTCAACAACGCTGGCACAGTCGAATATGGTCCGTTCCTCGATTCGTCGGACACGTCGTACGACACGCACTTCAACCTGAATGTCCGCGCGCCGATCGAACTGGCAAAAGACGCGACAGCGCGCATGGTCGCGGCAGGCTGGGGGCGCATCATCAACGTGGGCTCGGCTTTCGGCGAAGCTGCGCCCTTGCCTGGCGTGACGCTCTACATCGCCTCGAAGTTCGCCCTCAGAGGCTTTACGCGCGGGTTATCGCGTGAACTCGGGAAATTCGGCGTGACCGTGAATGCCGTCCAACCCGGCCCGATCGATACAGAACTCGCTCCGCAACCCGGCACGGAAGACCACGCAACGATGACGAAGCTCGCAAGCGTTGGCCGTTTCGGAAAACCGGAAGAAATCGCAGCGGCCGTAGCTTATCTAGCCAGCCCTGAAGCAGGCTATACGACCGGGGAGAGCCTGACAGTCGACGGCGGATGGATTGCCTGACCCGGGCCGCCAAGCATGTCGCTGGCACTGCAGCGGCGCCGTGATCGGTTTAGGGGTGCAACCTACCGCGCGGTGTCAGTCGAGGGACTCGCACACAGTTGACGGAACCGATTGGGACAGTATCAGGAGCGGCTGCGCGTCGCATGTGCGACCGCTTTTGCTTCGATGTCGGTGCCAGTGGTTGACCGCCCAAGGTCGACCAGAGACCCTCGCCGCTGAGGCGATCGGCCGTTACACGAAGCCCTGACCGACGAATGGCCAGGTGCAGCAACAACTCATCATGCTCAATCCGCAATGGCTGCTCACGTTCTGCCCGATGGGCATTTATTCTCTTTCATGCAACGGCGCGACTGTCTTCGACGCCCGTCCGAATTGCGTCGCCCGCCGTTCGCGTGCACGCAAGTTAGTGGCCGCGTACGGGAGCACTTATTTCCCATTGGCTTTGCGCTAGTCCGTCGCCATTGAACGGGGTTCGGCCAGTTTCGGACGCTCGACGTTGATTCCGAGATTGCTGAACATCGGTAAGCGCAAGAGCCCTGCGCGTTGGCTTACGCCGTCAGTTGGAAGAAATTGGCGGCGGCGTGCGGCGACGCCGAGCACGCCGGGACAACAAAAAAGCCTGCAACCGACCATTCGCGGCTGCAGGCTCCATGCTTCCCCTCGATTTCCCGAGGTCACATGTTGTGCTGGCCCCGCCCCACGGCGGTTACCACACCCTTCTTATTGAAGCGCACGGTAAGGTTATGCTCCTCTTCCGACTGAACCAGTGCCGTGCACCAAAAGGAAGTCCGCTTGGCGTGAGCGACTGGCGACGGGGTTCATCGATGTGCGTCGCGCAATCAGGACGAGGCGATGGCCGGAATCGACAGGCTCAAGAGGCTGAGAATTTAGACAAAGGAGCGGCAAGCACGCAAATGAGGCGCCTCTTTCGCTCCGATGTAAATGCCGCGACTAGCGCACGTCCGCGCGGACCTGTGCGGCGCGCCCGTTGCCAGGACGGTTCGCGCGCAGCACAGCCGCGACGAGCAGCGCGCCCAGCACCAATCCGCCCGCCACGACGAAGAGCGCGGTATCGGTGCGGCCGGTTAGGTCCTTGAGATAGCCGATCATGTACGGCGAAACGAAACCCGCGAGATTGCCGATCGAGTTGATCATCGCGATGCCAGCCGCTGCCGTCACGCCGGTCAGGAACGCCGTCGGCAGGCTCCAAAACAGCGCAGGGATCGACAGCACGCCCATGTTCGCGAGACACAACGCGACTACCCCGAGCACCGGCTGGTTCTGCCACAGCACACATAGCGCAAAGCCGATGGCGGCCATCGAGAATGCCACGATCAGATGCCACTTGCGTTCGTTGTGCCGGTCCGCGCTGAAGCCGAACGCGAGCATGCTGACGATCGCGCACCCACCGGGGACGGCGGTCAGGATGCCGATGGTGAACGCATCGGTCACACCCATCTTCTGCACGAGCGTGGGCATCCAGAAGCTGATCGCGTAGAGCCCCATGTTGTAGACGAAGTAGATCACGACGAGCGCCCAGATTCGCGAGTTTGACAGCAGCCCGGCGAAGCCGTGGCCGAGTTTGTCCCGGTTTTCGGCGGCGAGCACGCTCGTGAGGTGAGCCTTTTCGGGCTCCGACAACCACTTCACGCGACGAATGTCCTCGCTCATGCGAAAGAAGATGTAGATGCCGAGCAACACCGTCGGGATGCCTTCGACGAGGATCAGCCATTGCCAGCCGCGCATGCCGCCGAGGCCCGTCATAAAGCGCAGGATAGACCCAGAGACGAGCCCGCCGATCACGCCTGACGACGCGAGCGCGATATAGAACACGCCCCAGGCGCGGCCGCGCCGTGCGGCGGGATACCACTGGCTCATGTAGTAGATCGCGCCCGGAATGAAGCCCGCTTCGGCCAGGCCGAGCAGAAAGCGCATCACGTAGAACTGCGTGGGCGTGCGGATGAAGATGGTCGCGCAGGAGAGCAGACCCCACGTCACCATGATGCGCGAGATCCAGCGGCGCGCGCCCACCTTGTGCAGGATCACGTTGCTCGGCACTTCGAGCAGGAAATAGCCGAGAAAGAAGATGCCCGCGCCGAAGCCGTAGACGGCATCGCTGAATTGCAGGTCATTTGCCATTTGCAGCTTGGCAAAGCCCACGTTGACGCGATTGAGGTAGGAAAAGAAAAAGCCGAGCATCAGGACCGGCAGAATGCGCACGGATATTTTCCGGAAGAGGGAGTTTTCGTCGATGGTCTGCATGCTTGTCTCCATGATTTTTTTTGCGTGGACGCAGTGTCAGTCGATGCGGTAGAAACGCTGCGCCGTGCCGGCGAAGAGCTTGCAAAGATCGGATTCAGCGGCTTTCGGGACGGCGGCGAGCACGTCGGCGATGATTGCGGTTAGGCTCGCTGACAAGTTCCCAACCGGGAGGTTGCTCGCGAACATCGAGCGGTCGAAGCCGAACATCTCCAAGGCTTCGCGGATCACGCGCCGGTTGCTCGCGCTGTCCCACTTGCCGTCCGGCAGGCCCAGTTCCGACACTTTCAAGTACACGTTCGGGCAGGCGGCGAGCGCTTCCATCCCGCGTCGCCAGATCGCGATGCCTTCGTCCGAACGGTCGAGCGGCAAGCCGAGGTGGTTGGTCACGATCGGCGTACGAGGGAACGCGCGCGCGATGTCCGCCGCTTCCTCAAGATGCCAGTAGGGCACGCGCAGGTCCCACGAGAAACCGTGGCCGTCGAGCAGGGCGAGGCCGCGCAGCCAGGCGTCGTCCTGCATCGTGCCGGGCTGGCCGCGCACCGAATGGCCCGGCCCTGCCGAGATCTCCGGCTTCGAGCGCACGCCTCGCACGAGCGGGCTTTTCGCGTGGCTGGCGAGAATCGCCGCGCAGTCCGGCTGCACAAAATAAACATGCCCGACGATCGCGCTCGGCAGACCGGTCTTCGCGTTCAGTTGCGTGAGCCATTCGGTTTCGCGCACCTGTTCCTTGCGCGAACGCTCGGCCTCGACGTGTACCGTGCCAATCACGTCGAACCCAGCGGTTGCGCGGCGGTATTGCTCCGGCAAGAAGTCGCTGCACATGCGGCGATAGTCACCAAGAAAGAACGTGTCGTCGTATTCGTTGGTGAGCCAGGGAAACGTGCCGTCTGACAGGTCCCAGAAATGGTGATGCGCGTCGAGAATAGGAAGCGTGAATCCAAGGTCGTTATTCGGTGCCGCGGTCATCAGAATATCCTCCATGATTGGAAGCGGGCTTTTGAAAGCCGCTCAAGCCGACGGATTACGCTGCCACGCGGCATGAAGCGCCGAGCCGTCGAGATCGAGCGCGGCGAGCGGCACCAGTTCACCTTTCGCGACATCGGCGAGGAGCCGCTTGTTCGCGGCGAGATAGAACGGCGCGGCATCGCCTGCTTTGACGCGGTCGACCAGTAGAGGCGTCGCGCCGTCGATCGTGTGGTGATGGCCGCCCATCGCGAGCGTCTCACCCGCCTTGAAGTCACGCGTGACGCGCGCGACCATCTGCGCGTAGGGCATCTGGTCCGCGCTGCCCGTCGGCTGGCCGAGCAGCACTGCCGAGAAAAGGCTCGTCGGCGTTTCGAGCCCCATCAGGTGATACGGCAGGTAAATACACGCATAGCGCCCGGTCCTGCCGACCACGTGACCTTTTTGCTTTAGCAATTGCCATGTCTCGTCGTCCTTGCAGCGCACGACGACGAACACGCCGCCGCCGAAGCTCACGTCGTCGGGGCGGCGTAAGCAATTGAAGACGTCGACCACCCCCGTGCGCTCGAGGATGCCACCGTCTTCCTTGGGCACGAAGATGTCTGCCAGTTCGCTGATGCGCGCGAGCGGGTAGTTGAGTGCATCGGCGGCAGGCAGGAAGCCGGTCGAATTTGACACCACGTTGAGTTCGCAATAGTCCGGCGTCGCGCTTTGCGGTAGCATCGAGAGCGCCTGGCTGCGCTTGGTGAGCGTCGCGGGAATATCTTCGCCAAGCGTCCAGCACCCGTCGAGCGAGACGGCGTGCCGCTCTTCCAGGTAGTCGACGGTCTGCGCCGCCGTGTCGTAAATGAAGTCGTATTCACTCGACTTACCCGCAGCCACCACCTCGAAGCCGAGCACGCGCGCCCACGTGACGAGGCCGATCAGGTTGCTCGGCTGATCGCCATCGGGCGTCGTGTAGACCACGTTGTTCTCGATCGCGAGCCGGTTCAGGTACGGGCCCGCGACCGAGTCGGTTTCCTTCGTTGCCATTGCGACGTGCACGCCGCGCTTCAGCGCGTTCTCCGCGATCTGCACGCTCACTTCGGGCTGCCCGGTCGCTTCCACGACGATGTCTAATTCCACCGCGTTCAGCAGCGCGTGATCACCGACCAGGGCGATGCGTCCCGCAGCGCGCGCCGCGTTGATGTCGTCGGCGTTGTTGCAGACTTTAGCCGCATCGGCGCCGAAGCCGAGCGAGGCCAGTGTCGCGAGCGTGCCGTCGATGTCAAGGTCGCACAGGGCGGCGATGTCGATGCTCGGCAGCGCGCGGCATTGCACGAGCAGCGAGCGGCCGAAGCCGCCCTTCGGACCGACGAGTGCCATTCGAATCGTGCGGTTGCCGAGCGCCTTGAAGAGATGTTCATAGTTCATGTGTCTGTCCTTTGCGAAGCGAGAGGGAGTTCAACTGCTGGTTTCAGCCGATGAGCGCGTTGAGCAGCAGGATCACCACCAGCGCGACGAGCGACTGGAAGGAAACGAGGAGCGTCCAGGTCTTGAGCGTGTCGCCGACGCTCAGCCGGAAATACTCCTTGAAGAGCCAGAAGCCGGAATCGTTCAGGTGCGAGAGCATCAGGCCGCCTGAACTGACCGCGAGCACGAGCAATTCGAGATTTACCCCGGGCGTAGCGGCCGCGATCGGCGCAACGATGCCGGCGGCCGTAACGGTCGCGACCGTCGCGGAGCCGATGGCGATGCGAATTAATGCCGCCACCGCCCAGCCGAGCACCAGTGGCGAAATCGCCCAGTGCACGGCCCAGTGCGCGATCGAATCGCCGATATGCGTGGCGAGCAGCATCTCCTTCAAACCGCCCCCCGCACCGAGAATCAGGATCACGGCGGCGGCAGGCGCGACGCTCTTGCCGAGCAGCTTTTGAATCTGCGGCGGCGTCAGGCCGCTCTTCAGACCGAGCGACCAGATCGCGAACAGCACGGCGATAAGCAGAGACACGATCGGGTCGCCGACCGTTTCTAACAGCTCTCGCGCGGCGGTGCCGTTCGGCACGTAGTTGCGCCCGAACGTGCGGATCATCATGAGCACCGGCGGCAACAGCACGGTGATCAGCACAAGGCCTAGCGGCGGCACCGGACGCGCTTGCTTCGTTTCGGCCGCGGCTGCGGGCCCGAACAACGCGTCGCCCGGCGTGACCGGCAGGAAGCGCATCACGAACGCGGTAAAGACGGGGCCCGACAGAATCGCCATGGGAACGGCGACGATCAGGCCGTAGAAGATCGTGCGGCCTGCGTCAGCGTGTAAGGCGGCGAGCGCGAGCGTCGGCGACGGATGCGGCGGCAGGAGCCCGTGAGAAACGTAAAGGCCGGCGGCCATCGGAATGCCAACGGCCATCAGCGGACTTTTTGTGCGATTTGCGATCGCGTAGACGAGCGGCACGAGCATCACGAAGCTGACATCGAAGAGATGGGGCAGGCCGATCAGCAGCGAGGCCGCGCAAATCGCAGCGGGAATCCAGCGCTTCGAGCCGAGCCCGATGAAGGTGTTGGCGATGCGGTCAGCGCCGCCTGATTCGAGCAGCAGGCCACCGAGCATGGTGCCGAGACCGACGACCAGCCCGACCGAACTCAGGATGCCGCCGAAGCCTTTCTCGAAGCTCTTGATGACGGCGGTGGGCGCGAGTCCGGCTGCGCTGCCGAGGAAGCCGGCCGTGAGGATCAGCGCGAGAAACGGATGCATTTTGAGCCGCGTGATGAGCAGCACAAGCAGCACGATGGCAATGGCCGGGGCGATCAACGGGTATAGCGATGGCTGCATGGAAACTCGTCAGGGTTGGCTATGGCCGCCTTTTGAAGGCAGTGCTTGTTTGGCATACCAACTTGAAAGAGTGCGAGCGGGTATCGGCTGTTCGGCAAACCGGATCAGAGGGATCGCAGATGCGTCACGAGTCCCTTTAAACACGGGCATCTCCGAGCGAATAGAGCATTCTTACGGATGTCTCCATGCCTAGCTCTTATTCCGATCGCCCGGCAAAAAGGCCCGCTTGTTAGCTCTCATTCGATTTGGTATACCAAAACTTAACGGGATGTCGGATCAGGGTCAAGTACGGGATAACACCCATGACAGCAGCCGCAGTGGGGCCTGTCGACGCCTCGCGACCCTTTGGTAAAGTGGCATACCGATTTACGGTAGCTGGAGAAATCAGAGAGAAGCGGGATGACCAGATGACAGATTCCGAAGACGAACAAGAGATACTCGGGGGCGACGATCCGACCGACGAACTGCTGTCGATGCAGATCGCCCAACGCTTGCGCACGCTGATCGCCACGGACGAATTGAAGCCCGGTGAACGTCTGCGCGAACGCACGCTTGCCGAACGGCTAGATGTGTCCCGGACACCGCTAAGGGAAGCGCTGAAGGAACTGGCGGGCGACGGACTCGTCGTCGTGCTGCCCAAGCGCGGCGCGGTCGTAGCGAAACTGAGTCCGGCGCAGATTGCCGAGAAACTGGATGTTCTCGGCGTGATTGAGGCGTTTGGCGGCGAGACGGCGTGTCGGATAGGCTCAGACGCAGAAATCGCTGAAATACGCGCGCTGCATCACGAGATGCACGCCGCATATGAACGGCGTGACCGGATGAATTACTTCCGCCTCAATCAGGCGATTCACACGAGCATCATCGCCGCAGCGAAGAATGCGACGCTACAGCAAGTTCATGAACGGCTGAACCGCCAGCTTTACCGCTATCGGTTCCAGGGAAGCGTGACGTCGGAGACGTGGCATACCGCGATCGATGAGCACGAGGAGATAGTGAGACTGCTGTCGGCGCGAGACGGCGTGAAACTGGGGACGTTTTTAAGGCGGCATGTTCATAGCACATGGGAGCAATTGCCGCAGGAGGAAGGCGATGAAGTCGAGGAGAAATCGAATACGACGGACGATTAGAGGGATGTCGAAGGCAGGCGACGGGAAATGCGCGGGCGATCCTGGCGGATGCGGGCTCGGCTCGTTCCGCTATCGTTGAATTTTGCATGGCCAATGAACTATCTAGAGCCGAGCCAATTGTCGCGTATGGAATTGAAATTCCGAGTGACAGACACTCCCCGTGCACCAGGAAATAAGTCTTCGAGTATTCGTGAAGCTCCGGGGCTTGGCGGATCGCCGCTTTCCAAAAGACATTAACGAGACAGTTTGAAGCTAGTTCAACGGGACAGGGTGCGGCCGCGCCGTGACAGATAAAGCGGGGGAGCAATTCGGCCGGTCGACAGACAGAAAGCGGCCATTAAGGGCCATTGGCTACAACCCCGGGGCGACGTTCGGACGGCCCTTTCATTAATGGTAACGGTCAATTGGCTCTGTTACTCAATCGGTTGCATCTGCGTGCAGTCCACAGGTTGGCTTTGTAACGCTAGACAACTCGCCTTGCCCGCTTGAGAGACGCCGAACTTGAATAGCACGGCCAACGCACGCGGGTTAAAACCACGACCGGGAGTCGGTCAGGTAGTCGGCAGGGTCGCGATACTTGAATGAAAGGTGAGCCTAAAGCTCGTGTTTTCGATCACCTAGGAAAACCTTGAAATGTGCACGTCATTCGCTTATTAGTTGCTCGTGAGCGGCGGCAATCTGCGGGGCAATCCAGCGCAGGGGGAAGGCGTGGCGCGGCCTTCCTCTGGAGTTGTTTGAGCTTTTCGGACGGGCTGTCTTGTGCCCGCCGTTTGACACGTAACCGGAGGGATGATGTCTCAATCGGAAGATGGAGCAAAAACCGGAGCACGCCGGGCCTTTCTCAAGAACGTGGCAGTTGCAGGCGCCGCGACCGGTTTGTCGGGCGTAGTCGGTGAGACGTTCGCGCAAACTGGAGCAGCACTCTCCGCGACAGGCCCGGCGCCAAAGCCCGCTACACCGACCACGATCGCGCTCAACAGGCAGTACGCCGAGTACCTTTCCTTCGCTGACGCCCAGGACTTCGAGGACGCGAAACGCGGCCTGATTGCCACGCTTCCGGAGCCGGTCGTCATCAAGGGGCAAGGCGGATTCCCGGCATGGGATCTTCAGCAATTCGCGTTCGTGAAAGGCGGTCCAGAGAACAACGCGCCGTCGACCGTCAATCCGAGCCTTTGGCGCAACGCCAAGCTCAACATGAATCATGGCCTTTACACGGTGGTCGACGGAATCTGGCAAGTGCGTGGCTACGACCTCTCTGTAATGAGCATCATTCGGGGCGATCACGGTTATATCGTCGTCGATCCTTTCATTACAACCGAAGTCGCCTCCACGGTTTGGAAGCAACTCGTCATCCCAAATCTCGGCGACATGCCGATTACCCATGTCATCTATACGCACAGCCACGTCGATCATTACGGCGGTGTGCGCGGTCTCGTCAGCGACGATGACCTGAAGTCGGGAAAGGTTCAGATCGTCGCGCCGGTCGGCTTCACGGAGGCTGCCGTCGGCGAAAACATCATCGCGGGCAACGCGATGGGACGGCGCGCGAGCTACATGTACGGGTCGCTCTTACCACGCAGTCCGGTGGGCATCGTCGATGGCGGTCTCGGCAAGACGACCTCGGTCGGCACCATTACGCTTGCCGTGCCTACGATGTTCGCCGAGAAGACTGGGCAGAAATTGACGCTGGACGGCGTCGAAATCGTGGTGCTGATGGCGCCGGAATCAGAGGCGCCGTCGGAGTTCATGTTCTATCTGCCGAAATTCAAGGCCTTCTGCGCGGCGGAAGACGCGACCCATACGCTTCACAATCTCTACACGTTGCGCGGCGCCAAGGTTCGCGACGCCCTGCTGTGGTCCAAGTACCTCCAGGCAACGCTCGACATGTTCGGAGGCGATATGCAGGTCCTCTTCGCCTCGCACTACTGGCCGACCTGGGGCAACGATCGCATCAACTCGTTTCTGCGCGCGCAGCGCGACATGTATCGCTACCTGCACGATCAGGTAATGCGTATGGCCAATATGGGCCAGACGCCGCTCGAGATTGGTCAGGCGATCCGTCTGCCGGATAGCCTGGCGAAACATTGGTATTGCCGAAGCTATTACGGCACGGTCTACCACGACGCCGTCGCGCAGTACAACCTGCGCCTCGGATTCTTCGACGGTGTTCCCGCCAACTTGCACCGGCTGGAGCCGACCGAAAGCGGCAAGCGGTACGTCGAGTTCATGGGTGGAGCGGCGGCCGTTCTACGAAAGGCGCACGACTCCTATAACCAGGGCGACTATCGATGGGTGGCGGAGGTCGTCAACCATGTGGTGTTCGCGGACCCGCAAAACACCGCGGCGAAGCAACTGCTGGCGGACGCTTACGAGCAACTGGGGTATCAGTCGGAGTCGGCGCCCTGGCGCAACTTCTATCTAACGGGTGCGATGGAATTGCGCAACGGGGTGAGGAAGGGACAAGCACCAGCGCCGCAAAGCCCCGACACCATCCAGGCGATGCCGCTCGACATGTTCCTCGACTACGTCGGCATCCGGCTGAACGCTGAGCGCGCGAACGGGAAAACAGCGTCGTTCAATCTCGTGCTGACCGATACGAAGGAGAGCCGCCTTCTGGGCGTCGAGAACAGCGCGTTGCATTACTCGGAAAAGACCTCGAATCCGGTGGATGCAACGGTCACTATGACGCGCGCCGACCTCAACAGCATCATGATGGGCCAAACCAACATGCAGAAACTCGTGATGGCCGGCAGCGCCAAGATCGACGGCAACAGCCAGAAGCTTGGCGAGTTCGTGTCGTGGCTCGACAACTTCGACTTCTGGTTCAACATCGTCACGCCTTGAGGTGAGTCCATGTGCGCAATCTGCAACTTCAAGATCGATTTCGGCGTCGGTCACCCGCTTGCGCTGACGGTCGCGGTGGCAGCGCGGCAGGCGATCGAGGCGGGCCTGATCGAGCCGGTCGATGCGGCCGAAGGTGCGTTCTCCGCCGCTCGTAGGCGAATGTCCTCCGTCGACGCGTTGAACCTGCTGCAAGCACGCATCGAAGGCGCTCATAGCGAAGACGCGCTGCTGGCGCTTCCGGACTTTTACGTGCTGCTCATCGAGAACGACACGTGGGGCTTTTTTCACGCGACCACGAACGGCTTCGATCCGGACATCGTCCCCGAGATTCCTGACGTCACGGCCACGGACGAAGAGAAGCGCAGCAACATCGTCATCATGTCTGAGGGCGGCTTGCGAGCATGGCTGGATGAACGCTTCAATATCGAACAGGCTTTGCGCGAATCGCTGTTCATGATTGACGCGTCTGCCGGCCCGACCGACTCGCTGTCGCGAATGCTCGTTGTTGCGGAGTCGACCGTAACCGGCAACTGCTGACTCGTATCGGGAGTTTGGATTGGATCGGCGGGCCGAGAGGGGCGCATCATGAGTACTCTGACGCAGAAGCTCAAGCATGAATTTATGAAAGTGCTGCCGCCGACAATATTCTTCTTCGTCATTCTGCATATCGTCGCGCTCATTCGTGCGCTCATGGTCAGGGGAACGGGAATTTCGTTTCCGGGTTCGGCGTCGGCACTGATCGCGGCTCTGATACTCGGAAAGTCGGTGCTGATCGCGGATATGTTGCCGTTCATTAATCGGTTTCCAGATAAGCCACTCATCTGGAACGTCGGCTGGAAGACGCTGATGTACACGCTCGTTGCGCTGTTGTTGCACTATCTGGAGCGGCTCTACGAGTACTGGAAAGCGACGCCCGGTTTTGCCGCGGCGAATCACGAATTGATGATGGGAATTAACTGGCCGCGCTTCTGGGCGGTCCAGATATTGCTCCTCACGCTGATCCTGATGTATTGCGACATCGCGGAACTGGCGCGCGTGATTGGCCGCAAGACGCTCAAGTCGATGTTTTTCGGTCCCCTTCCCACGCAGACGAAGTAGTCGAACGGTCGCTTCACTTCAAAACCGGGCATTGAAGTTCCGCAAACTTGGACGGCCGAGAAGGGTCGGCTACGGAAGTCGCGATGCGGCTCTGCGATGCGCGATCAACGGCGAGCGACGAACTGCCGGGATCGGCCATGAACAGCCCTTCGTCGATCGCGGAACTTTGCCGCTCCAGCGGCCGATTCGGTTCAGGTAGCCGACGTTGACGCACGGTTGCCAGACAGGGGAAAGGGGAATGGAGGTCGAGTCGTCACGATGATGTCCTAGCGCCGAAACGGTTCGCACTGACGACGCAGGACGTCTTGGGGCAGCAACGCTCTTTCACGAGCGCGCCATAGTCGACAGCGTCAAAGACATCAGCCGAGCACCCGCTCAGAATTCCGATCTTTGGCGCACGACCACATTCGGATTACGCGATTCAAACTTTCGGTCGACTTTTAACGCCCGCGGGCCGGCACTCGCTAGCCTGTGGCGTGGTACTTCGCTGCCCACGCAACGCCTCAGTGGGAGGTCTCCCACGACAACCAGCTGACCCTACATATCGGGTAAACGTGAGCCACTGTTTCTCACATATTTATTGACACCCCTAGCAAATATGGTAGATTTTGGCGTCACTTGAGGTCTATGGACTCTGCTCTCAGCCAGAGAGCTCCTGAACAAAAACTCGAGACCAGATCTATTAATTAGTATAACTACCTAAGGAGACGCAAAAATGAAGGGAAGATATGCCGCCGCTTTCTCGATTGCTGCCGCGATGGCGGCGCAAGCCCATGCGCAAAGTACCGTCACCCTATACGGCATTGTGGATCTGGGCCTGCAGTACGCAAACAGCGCTCAGACTTCGAGAGTCGCAGGAGTACCGCAAGGTAAATCGCAGTTTGCAATGACAGACGCACACAGTACGGGCATGAGCGGAAGTCGCTGGGGCTTGAGAGGCGCCGAGGACCTTGGAGGCGGCCTGAAGGCAATCTTCGCCCTGGAAAATGGCTTCCTCGCCAACACTGGAGCCCTCGCTCAGGGCGGTGCCGAGTTTGGACGTCAAGCGTGGGTTGGCATTTCCAGCCCTTGGGGAACAGTTACGGCTGGCCGACAATATGATCCGCTGGTGAACTACGTGCAGCAGTTCGCGGCCTCCGGCACGTTTGCGGGCTACATGGGTTCCCATCCGGACGATTTAGACAACCTGACGAACACGAACCGCATCAACAATTCCATCAAGTACGAGTCGGCGACCTATGGCGGATTTAAGGCCAGCGCGCTCTACAGTTTCGGCGGTGTTGCCGGTAGTGTCACTCAAAATCAAATATGGGGACTCGGTGCGGGGTACACGGGAACGAGCTTCGCAGCGGGAGTCGGATACATGAACGCCCGTGACCCGAATGTATCGTTCTACGGGAACACGCCCAACAAGGGGACAGCCACAGCGAACAATATCGGTTCGGCAGGGAGCGCCACTTCGCCGGAATCCAATCCGGTCTACGCAGGCTATGCGTCCGCCAAGACCTTGCAAATCATTGGCGGTGGCGCGTCCTATAACTTCGGTAGCACGACGGTCTCGCTCGTCGGGACGAATGTACGTTTCGAATCGCTGGGATCATCGTCTGGCCCTAACCCGCTGGGTTATACCGGAGACGCGATTTTCACGAGCATCGATCTTAACGCTCGGTATTGGTTGACCCCGTCGCTGCAATTTGGCGCGGGAATCGACTATACGCATCGCAACTCGGTGAAGGGCGATGACGGGGCGAAATATCTCCAATTGGATCTGGGGGTCGACTACAACCTGTCCAAACGAACAGACCTGTACGCGCTGACGGTCCTTCAGCGCGCGATGGGTCGCGACTCCCTGGGCCAACCGGCTGTCGCGTCGATCGCTGGATTCAGCCCGTCATCGACTGACAAGCAGGTCGGCGTCCGCCTGGGCATCCGTCACAAGTTCTGATCGTTACTTGGCTCTGTCGCGCGCTTGCGTCTTGCAGCGCGCGGCGCCGTCCTGGCGGACTCTTTGCTCTGTCGCGCAAGCCACTGCTCGAAGCCCTCTAGCAGCACTCGCAGCCCCTCATCGAAGGCGCGGTCCGCGCTCAATTCAGAAAACGCCTTACCTACCAGCTTTGCCGCCGGATACCTGTCGTCCGAGGCGGCATCGAACTTCCCGCGAATATACGCCGAGTGCTCTGCTGGCGACTGGCGTCCCGCCGCCGAGATGCTCGACGACAACAGATATTGCGCGAGCAGGTGATAGGCAAGCGCCGTCTGATCTGCAGAAAATCCCCCCTGAAGGAAGCAGGACGTAGTGTGATTGAAAAGCGCAAGCCCATAGTCAATTTCGCCGGGACCGACAGACTGGAACAGTCGAAACCGATTATGGGACGCAATATATAGGCTCACTCCGGGCATATCACGCGCGAGGGAATAGGAAATTCGAGCGATTTTTTCTACGTCCGAACGCCAATTTCCGGTGAGCGCCGGAAGCGCTTCGAGCCGCCGACGGTAGTAGCTGTTAAGCACGCCAGAGATGAGGTCGTCTCGACTGCCCAAGTAGTAGTGAATCAACCCAGGCGCGACCCCCATCTCTTTCGCGAGCTGAACCATCGACACTTGATCGAGCGGCATCGTGCGGGCCATTTCACTCGCGCGATCGATGATCACGTTGCGTGACAAGATCGGTTCGGCACCAATGGCCGAAGCGGCTTTCGGCGGCCGGCCGCGTCGCCGCGGGGCAGTCTCAGCAATCACCTCATCTGTTTTTCTGGATGCAGCCGTCATGGTGTGCAAGCGGTCTCGGGAAAGTACTGACAGTCTACCTAGAAAATTTAATTGACACCCATCGCAATTAAATTCTACCATGCTTCCAATGGCTCTCAATATTTGAAGGAGGCAACGTGGCTGAAATCGAGAAGGCGGTGGTGACCGCTGGACTTCGCGGGGCAAATTGGGATCCGGCCCTGATGCGCCGCCCATACAAGGTAGTGCCGTATGCGCTTCAGACGGCCGACGGCCAGAAGACGCTCGGATTTCTCTTCAGCAGGACGGGAACAGAGAAGACCGTCGTATCGATCATGCATCCGCGCGAGATGTCGGTGACGCACTATCTTGTCCCTTCGGTGCTTGATGCTGGCTGCGCATGCTGGGTGCAAGGTCCGCGCTCCATCGGCAATGACCTCCGTCTGGAACACGAGATCGCGCTGCTTGACGTGGCCGCTGGCATGAGCCATTTGCGAGCACTCGACTTTAAGAACATTGTCCTTCTCGGCAACTCGGGCGGCGGGGCGCTATATGCCTTTTACAATCAACAGTCCAATCTGGCCCCAGAAGCTCGCATCCGGCGCACACCGGGTGGCCGTCCGACGGGACTGTCGGAAGCGGAAATGCCGACCGCTGACGGCCTCATCCTGGTGTCGCCTCATCCTGGCCAAGGCGCGATTCTCCTGAACAGCCTGGATCCCAGCGTCGTTGACGAGAATGACCCCATGTCCGTCGACTCGGCGCTCGATCCGTTCAGCGCGGAAAACGGGTACGACCTTGAAGCTCGTAGAGGTCACTACTCGCAGGAGTTTGTACAGCGCTACAAAGCGGCCCAAATCGTTCGGGCAGAGAAACTTGACGCGCACTCGCGCGAACTGATCGCCCGCAAACAGGAAGCGCGCAAACGGGTAAAAGATGGGATCGCGAGCGCGAGCGAGCGTCGTGTGGCCGGGTACGCTCCCATCTTCCAAGTCTGGCGAACCGATGCCGATCTTCGTGCTTGGGACACATCGATCGACCCCTCGGACCGCAAGGTCGGCTCGTTGTGGGGTAATGATCCCTTCACTTCGAATTGGGGAAGCGTCGCGTTCGGTCGCGTCGTCACGCCGGAGTCGTGGCTGTCGACATGGTCGGGGCTTTCAAGCAACGCGTCGTTCGCGAAATGTGCGTCGTCGATCGAAGCGCCCACGTTACTCCTCGAATATACCGGCGATCAGTGTGCATATCCGGAAGATTTCGAGCGCATCTACAGCGATATCGCCGCCAAAGACAAGTCTCGAGTCAAGGTGCGCGGCAACCATCATGGCATGGCCCTCAAGCGTGATGACCCATCAGGTCGAGAAGTGGCGGGTCAACATATCGGTACCTGGCTGGACAGGACTTTTGCGTCCTGACGCCGCATCTCACAGATGAAGATGGAGACACAGTTGAACGAGATCAAATTCAGGCCTAAGGAGCTCCTGCAAGGAGTTCGCTATCCCGATGCCGATCGGTTGGCCCGCTACATGGAGGAAGGCATTCTCGGGAGCCAGTCGCTGCGCGCAGCGCTGCGGGAATCGTTTCGAGACAATGCTCACCGCAATGCGCTTGTCGGTCCCGAGGGGGAGTTCACCTATGAGCAGTTTGACGACCTCACGGATAGGTTCGGCGCGGCATTGCTGCGTCAAGGAGCTCGTCCGCTTGACCCCGTCATTCTCCAGTGCGGCAACTGCAACGAGCTGCTGATTGCCTTTGTCGGTTGCCTGAAGGCAGCGCTGATTCCCCTTTGTGCACTGCAGGCATTTCGCAAGCACGAGATTTCGTATCTGGGCAACCTGTGTGAAGCCGCGGTGCACATCGTTCAAGGGGACGACGCCAAGTTCGACGACGTGGCATTTGCGGAAGAGATGCAGGAAAACGTCCCTTCGCTGCGCATTATCGTGCAGGCACGAGGAGAGAAACGCGGCAAGGCAGAGACGTTGTGGTCGCTGGCCGACAGCGTGGATCGCGCTGAAGCACGTCGCATGCTGGACGCGATCCCCGATGATCCCTTTCAGGTTGCCGTTTTCCAGTTGTCGGGGGGGACGACCGGAGTACCCAAGATCATTCCGCGCTTCCAAAACGACTATCTGCTGAACATGCGCGAAGTCGCGAAGTGGAATGACTACAACAAGGACGATGTCCTGTTCATGCCTACCCCCTTCATGCACAACATGAACATGGCCTGCTTCTTCGGACCGATGATGCTAGTCGGTGCGAGCGTAACGGTGTGCCCGGACATTCGGCAGGAAACGCTCTGCGGTGTAGTCGAACGATACAAACCGACTTGGTTTGGTCTAGCTGGCCCGATCCTATCGCGTATCACGGAAACGATGCGTCTTGCAACTGACGAGGAGAAGCAACGCCGCAAGCTTATCGGGCCGAAAAACGCTCCTCGCTTGAGGGATATGCTGGGCTCACCTTGCTACCACATCTTCGGAATGACAGAAGGGGTGATCATGTTCGCGCACCCTTCGGACCCGCAGGCGGTGCTCGACGAGTCTGTTGGACGCCCTGTTTCAGCCTATGACGAAGTGCGGATTGTAGAACCTGGAACTGATACTGAAGTGCCAGACGGAGAAATCGGTGAGGCGCTGTTTCGCGGCCCTTACACCATCCGCGGTTACTTCAAGTCCGAGAAAGAAGACGTGCACCGCTTTACTGCCGATGGGTTCTACCGCTCAGGCGACCTGATGATGGCGAAGGTCATTGACGGGAAGCGCTATTTCTATTTCCGCGGTCGCACAAAGGACGTCGTGGATCGCGGTGGCGAAAAGATCAACGCTGAGGAATTGGAGAACTTGATCAACACGTGCCCGCGCGTCCACGCATCGGCGATTGTGGGCATGCCCGATCCCGTCTACGGCGAGAAAGTGTGTGCATTTATTGTTCCTAAGCCGGGACAAGCGCCGCTCACGTTACGCGAATTAACGGAGTTTCTGCAAGCCGAAGGGCTTGCGAAGTTCAAATGGCCAGAGCGCGTGGAAATCATCTCTGAGTTCCCCGTTACCGCGTCGGGCAAGCTGAGCAAAGTCCTGCTGCGCAAGCAGGTGATGGAGCGCCTTGATCAAGAGCGCACTCAACGAACTGTCACACAGGGATAAGTCATGAACTGTTCAGAAAAAGCAACCTTCCTCTCAAATCCTGTGCTTCACGGGGTGCATCACACTGCGCGTCCGACATGGAAGCTCGAAGAGACCGTGCATTTCTATCGCGACTTGCTGGGACTGCCGCTGGTTCACGCCATCTCGGCTCGCGGCTGGGGTCCGGCAGACCACGCCGACTTCCTTCACTTTTTCTTCGATAGTGGAAATGGCAGCACAATTGCTTTCTTCTACTATATCGGCACCGAGCGTCCCGAAAAGCTCGTCCCGACCGAACACTATCAAGAGCGGGCCACTCACACCGCATGGCTCGTCAAGGATGCTAATGAGCTTGCCGACTGGCGAGCACGCGTGGAAGAGACAGGTATTCCGCTACGCTATCAGGTACGGCATGAAGTAATCGAGTCGATCTACTTCGTCGATCCCAACGGCTATCCCATCGAAATCACGTATCAAACCCGGCCGTTCGAAGAAAAAGACGCAGGCGATGCTACTCGTACCATCGAGGCCGCAATCGAACTGGAGCGTGCAAGCCACGAGGGTACGTCGTTTAAGAGCATCGAACCGGTATGGCAGCGCAAAGGTGACCATCTCAACAAGGCTGTGCGATCGGACGTCGCGTCCGTCTTCGTTCTGGACGTCCCAGAATTCAGCGCTCTCGTTGCTGCCGTTGACGCGGCCGACGGCTACAAGGCCACACGAGTGGAAGGCGGCTATATCCGAATCGACGGAGCGCCAGGAATCACGTTCGAGCGCAAAGCGTTGGGCCTCAAGCCCGCGGTTTGGTACGGCGCCTTGACCGGAGGCCTCGTCGGATCCATCGAACAATTCGACACCGACAAACTGGTAATCACCCCGACGGTGCAATCATGAAAATCGACATTGTTGGAGGCGGCCCGTCCGGTCTCTTCCTCGCGATCCTTCTTGCCCGTCTCGCGCCACACGTCAAGACGGAAGTGATCGAGCAGAACGCAGCCGACGCGACCTTCGGCTTCGGCGTGGTCCTTGCCGACACAGGTTTGTCGCGCCTGAACGATGCTGCGCCCGAAGTCTGCGCTGATCTCATGGCGGCCATGAAGTTCAGTACGCAGCAAACGATCGTCAGCGGCAGCACGCCGATCACCGTCAAGCGTCCAGGACAAGGCGGCGGCGCCATTCCCAGACTCAAACTCCTGAATATTCTGCAGGACCACGCCGCGCGCCTGAACATTCCCGTGACCTACTCGTCGCGTGTCTCCGATATCGAGTCGCTAACTGGGGACATCGTCGTGGGAGCAGATGGTGTCAATTCGCGTGTGCGCACAAGCGACGAGATCGGATTTGGTACTACTAAGAGGGAATTGAGCAATCACTTTGCTTGGTTCGGTGTCGGAAAAGCATTTGAATGTCCCGCTTTGGTTTTTCGAGAATACCACGGTGGCTATTTCGTCGCGCACTACTATCCGTATTCCGAGACGATGAGCACGTTCGTCGCTGAGTGCGATCATCAGACCTGGATCGACCTGGGTTTGGAACAGTTGTCGCTGGACGAAAGGCAGAGTCTTTTCGAAACGGTATTCGCGGCAGAACTGGATGGCCACAAGCTGATCTCAAACAATTCGGCTTGGCGGCAGTTCCCTGTTATCCGAAATGCAAACTGGTTCAATGGAAACCGCGTTTTGATCGGTGATGCGCTTGCGAGTGCGCACTTTTCCATCGGATCGGGAACCCGCATCGCCATGGAAGATTCGATCGCGCTCGCCCAAGCGATCGCCTCCAGTGGCGAAGACGTTCAACGTGCGCTTGATGGGTACGTGGAACTGCGCCGCGAGTCCAAGGATCGTTTGATCCACGCGTCCGAGGCTTCATATCTTTGGTACGAGAACATCCGCGAGTGGATGACGACTTTCTCGCCGCATCAGTTCGTCTATCAGTTTATGACTCGTACTGGGCGGGTCGATGTAGCACGTTTGCGAGAACAATACCCAGAACTCGTTCGCGAACTGGAAAGCGCCGGTGCGATACCTGCCAACGAGGCCATTTCATGATTCACAGCTACGAGTACGTTCTGCGGGAAGATCCGTTCATCGTGCGTCGTACAGTGCGCTGGGCCGATTGCGATCCGGCTGGCGTGGTATTCACCGGGCGGTTCGGTGATTATGTTCTGAGCGCGGTAGCTCTGTTCAAGGAGTTCATTGCGGAGTCAACTGGTGGCGAAGGAAAATCTCTGGGTGAGCGTTTCAACGTCGGATTGCCGTGTCGCGGCATGACGTTCGATTTTCACGGAACGCTGTGGCCGAACGACAGCATCGATATTCGTTGCAGCATTGGCGAGGTTCGGACGCGCTCCTTCGACATTCTTCTCGACGCTAAGTCACCGGACAGTCGGCCGATCTTCACGGCTAAATTCTCGCCTATCTGTGTTCGCACCGACGCGCGTGTCGGGACCGATATTCCCGATCCGATGAGAAGGGCGCTCGCACAATTTTCGCAAAATCCGCTTCAGCAAACGGAGTTGACATGAATTTTCGCATCGGGCAAATCGTGCCTAGTTCAAACATCACGATGGAGAAGGAGATTCCGGCTCTGTTCGCGTCATATATGCGTGCTCACCCGGAGCATCAGTTTTCCTTTCATGCGAGTCGGGTGAGGATGCACCGGGTTGTTGCGGAGGAATTAGAGCGAATGAATCGTGACACAGGGCGTTGTGCGGTTGAGCTAGCCGACGCTCGCGTGGATGTACTTAGCACCGCCTGCCTCGTCGCGATCATGTGCATGGGGCCCGGCTATCACCGGACCGCGGCGCAGTCACTCAATGACGCGCTAAAGGAGCATCCCGCATCGCCGGGCGTGATGACGTCCGCTGGCGCGCTGGTCGACGAGCTAAAGAGCTTTGGCGCAAAGCGCATTTCGCTGATGGCGCCGTACTCTGATGCCCTGACAAAGCGTGTGGTCGATTACATCGAAGCTGAGGGTATCCAAGTTCACGACGCGATTAATTTCTCCATCGAAGACAACCTCGACGTTGGCGCACGCGATCCGATGCTTCTGCTCGATGACGTAAAAAAGCTGAACGTGACGGGTGTCGACACGGTGGTCCTGTCAGCCTGCGTGCAGATGCCATCACTGCCGGCCATTCAGAAAGCACAGGAAATGCTCGGCATCCCCGTTACGTCGACCGCGGTATGTACCGTACGTCAAATGCTGAAGCTCCTTAGCCTCGATCCGTCGGCGCCCGGCGCGGGCGCCTATCTCGGTGACCGAGGCGGTCTATAGGGTTGATTGAAGGCAGCAACGCATCTAGTCATATACAGAACTCAAGGAGACAGGCATGGAAACCACAGAGGACGCGCGCCGCTCAAAAGGTACGTACGTCCGGAACGTTGTCGGTGGTGCTCTGGGGATGGCGGTCGGGTTTGCCGCCGTCTTCATTGCGACCAACGGCGTGTTCATCCCATCGATAGTGCGTGATTTTCATTGGGGACGTGCTCAAGCTGCCCAGTCATATTCTGCGTCGATGCTTGGCCTTGCTCTAGTGAGTCCGCTCGTGGGCGTACTGATGGACCGCTTTGGAGTCAGGAAGGTCGTGTTCTCATCTGCGATTGTCTTCACGATGGCGATGTCGTGCATGGCGTTCCAGACTGGAAATACGGCCAGCTGGATCGCGCTCTCTCTCGTGATCGGTATGACTGGGGCGGCTACGTCCGTGCTTGGTTATCTCGCGATACTCCCGCAATGGTTCGACCGACGGCTCGGGCTCGCGATCGGGATTGCGATGGTTGGATTTGGCATCGGAACGGTTGTCATGCCTGCGCTGTCAGCGTGGTTGATCGCTCACATCGGTTGGCGCCACGCCTATCAGGTGCTCGCCGTAATTTCTCTCGGTGGCGCGGCGGTCGCATTTCTTTTGCTGCGCGAGAAGCCCGGCCTTCAACGCAAACTGCAGAGACACGCAGCAACCAGTGCCTCGATGGCAGGCGTCGGTCCGGTACGGCATCGCAAGCTGAAGGTGTTCTTGATTTGGGCCGGCGCTCTTTGCGCCTCGACTGCGGTTTTGTCCTTGGTTCCTCATCTGCCTGCGCTTCTGATGGATCGTGGAATTCCGGCTTCCGACGCGGCACGATGTGCATCGCTGGTCGGGCTTGGGATTTTGATTGGTCGACTCACGTCCGGCCTTCTCGTCGATCGCATACACGCACCGTTCGTTGCCTGTCTTTATTTCGCTTCCGGTGCAATTGGCTTCATCTTGCTTCGGCAGATCGAATCTTATCAGGGAGCTTTGTTGGCGTCGGTTCTAGTCGGGCTTGCCATTGGTGCGGAAGGTGACCTTCTTTCCTATTTGACCCGTGCCTATCTGGGGATGGAAAAATTCGGACTGTTCTATGGGATTGTCTTCTCGGGGTATTCGCTTGGTGCGGTTTTCGGTCCCATGGCCACAGGGCATTACTTTGACGCCGCCAAGTCCTATGTGCTTCCGATGCAGATTGCCCCCGTGCTTCTGCTCGTCGCGGGAGTTCTCCTCTTGAGCCTCGGCCGCTATGCAAAGCCGGGGAGTCACGCGAACGAGTCATTGAGCACGGTCGCCGTCGCAAGCAAGTAAATCCTCGCGAGGCGCGGGCGTTGCATCTTTGCTGGAACGCCCCGCCAAATCTGACGCTTTAAGGAATCTTCGAATGCGCGAAGCCGTCATTGTCTCAACTGCACGCACTCCGATCGCCAAAGCTCATCGCGGCGAATTCAACATCACGCCGGGGCCAACTCTCGCGTCGTTCGCTGTACGCGCGGCGGTCGAACGGGCGAACATTGACCCTTCGCTCATTGAGGACGCAATCCTTGGATGCGGCTACCCTGAGGGCACTACCGGACGAAACATTGCGCGCCAAGCTGTGATCCGCTCGGAACTACCGCTGTCCATCGCGGGGACCACGATCAACCGCTTCTGTGCCTCTGGGCTCCAGGCGGTAGCAGTCGCGGCGGGGCGGATCGTCGTGGACGGCGCATCCGCCGTGATCGCTGGCGGTCTCGAAAGTATCTCGGCAATTCGCACGCGCGAAGACGGAATAACGGGTCTGGATCCGTGGATCGTAGAGCGTAAGCCCGCGCTTTACATGTCGATGATCGAGACGGCAGATGTAGTCGCGAAGCGTTACGGGATTTCCCGTGAAGATCAGGATGCGTTCTCGGCGCAGAGTCAGAAACGAACTGAAGAAGCACAACTTGCAGGGCGCTTCAACGCAGAAATCGTATCGGTGACGACCACGATGGCTGTCACGGACAAGAATACTGGAGCTGTCGAAAAACGCGAAGTGACAGTGTCGAGGGACACGTGCAACCGGCCCGATACCACCGCAGAATCGCTGACGAAGCTTGCTCCGGTGAACGGTCCGGATTGCTTCGTGACAGCCAGAAACGCATCTCAACTGTCGGATGGCGCGTCAGCGTGTGTGCTTATGGAAGCACGCGAGGCCGAACGATTGGGATTACGACCTCTGGGCGCTTTCCGCGGGCTCGCACTCTCTGGCTGTGAACCGGACGAGATGGGAATCGGTCCAGTGTTCGCGGTACCGCGACTGCTCGCTCGCCATGGATTAAAAGTCGATGACATCGGGTTGTGGGAACTGAACGAGGCGTTTGCGTCGCAGGCGTTGTACTGCGAGCGTCGACTTGAAATTGCATCGCAACGATTGAATGTCAACGGGGGAGCTATCGCAATCGGCCATCCCTTCGGCATGACCGGCGCACGTTTGGTAGGACACGCGCTGTTGGAAGGCCGTCGCCGGAGGGTTCGCTATGTTGTCGTCACGATGTGCATCGCCGGTGGGATGGGCGCCGCAGGTCTCTTTGAGGTTTACTGACTCATGATGCCATCCTTCCAGACAGACGCGATCGTCGAGACAAGAAATGTATCGAGGAATACTAAGGATCTATTGAATCAATTCGACAGTCCTTTCGTAGATGGTCTCGGTATCGAGCGCGTGAAACGCTCAGCGGATGAGTGCGAGATCGTACTGCCCCTCAAACAGGCGCATCTGAATACATGGGAGATTGCACATGGCGGAATTAGTATGACCCTTTCGGACGTCGCCCTCGCGCTTGCGGCCTGTAGTGGGGCCGCCTCCGATACTGGCGTCGTCACCATGGAGCTAAAGGTAAGCTTCCTCCAACCGGGCCGCGAAATCCTCTATTCGAAAGGGCGCGTACTACATCGTTTTCGAAGGATCGCGGATTGCGAAGGCGAGATTGTTGACGGAGAGGGGCGCTTGGTCGCCAAAGCTCTGGGCACGTTCAGGTATATCAAAAGAACGCCAGCCGTTGATCACATGCAACCAAGGACGTCCAAAGTGACGTAGTAAACGGCCGGATAGCGTCATTGAAGTTCAATGACCGGTAAGGGTCGGAAGTGCTAGTTCGCCAAAATGCAGGCAGTTGCAGTCCTGCTGTCGACGCCGCCATGGCCGTGCCTTCGTGTGTGTCCATCCGAAGTAATCCCTAGTGCGCGCGGAAAGCCTCGCCGCGCGACTCGCAAGCACGCCCAACACGTTATTTGAGGCCGACGCCAACGCCCGCTGCGCCATTATTTGCAGATCGCGAATGTCGCATTTGCCGAATCTGCCGTTCTGTTCGATTCACGCTTGAGTCAATCTCCTTTCCGTCGGCGCCACCTTGCGCGGCCGCCGCGGATTCTGACTCAGGAGACAAGGATGAAATCGAACCGGTGGGATACGTCCTACGAATGGAGAGCCGTAACACTGCTCGGGCTTGGATTCGGTCTGGTGGGTCTCGACCGGTGGCTGATCGCGCCGCTCTTCCCATCGATCATGAAGGATCTGCATCTGACCGCGCAGGATGTCGGCAACTGCATCGGCATACTGGGTCTGTCATGGGGCGTGTTTGCCGCGCTGATGGGCGGCATCTCCGACAAGATCGGACGGCGCAAGGTGCTGATCCCCGCGATTCTCGCGTTTTCGCTGCTGTCGGGATTCTCGGGCGTCGCCGGTGGCCTCGCGAGCCTGCTCGCCATTCGTGCGCTGATGGGCGTGGCCGAAGGATCGTTCTGTCCGACGAGCTTCGCAGCGACCGCCGACGCGTCCCATCCGAAGCGGCGCGGCTTCAATCTCGGTCTGCAGCAAAGCGGCTTCGCGCTGTTCGGACTCGCGCTTTCACCGATCATCGCCACGCAATTGCTCACTGTGGTGACGTGGCGCTGGGTGTTCGCGCTCGTGTCCGTTCCCGGACTGATTCTCGGGCTCGCGATGTACTTCGTGATTCGCGAACCGCGCACGACCAGTGAGGCGTCCCTCGACGACCGGCCGGCGCAAAGCGCCGCGCGGCCCGCGCAGGACAACTGGCGCGACGTCCTGAAAAGCCGCAACATTCCCGTCGCGATGGTCGCGCTCTTCTGCGCGATGACGGGCGTCTTCGTGCTCGGCGCGATGCTGCCGCTCTATCTCACCGATTACCTTTCGCTGGATACGCAGCGCATGGGCATCGTCTTATCGGCGATCGGCTTCGGCGGTTTCGTCGGGCAGTTCGGCCTGCCGGGACTCTCTGATTTCATCGGCCGGCGTTTCGCGAGCATCGCCGGTTTTGCGGGCACGGCGATCATGCTGTACGTGTTCCGCGGCCTCGGTGCGCAGCCCCTCATTCTGTTCATCGTGCTGTTCGTCGCAGCGTTCTTTACGCTGGGTCTCGTCGCGCTGCTCTCGGGACCGATCGCGACGGAGGCGGCGCCCATCGGCATGGTGTCGACGGCCATCGGCATCGTGGTGGGCGCGGGCGAAATCTTCGGCGGCGGGGTGGCGCCCGCGCTCGCCGGGCTCGTCGCCACTAAGTTCGGAATCCATAATATTATATGGTTGCCGATTTTCGCGGTGCTGCTCGGTGTCGGCGTGAGCCTGCTGCTGGAAGAAACCGCGCCCGCCAAGGTGCGCCGCAATGCGCAGACGATGGCGCTGAGCGGAAGCGAGCAGCCCGAGTAAGCATGGCGCCGTGCGCGCCGCTGCTGCGGATACACTGACATGCTGGACCCGTTCGAAAGGAACCAGCATGGATCGTTTTCTCAGCATCGAGGCCTTCGTGCGGGTGGCGGAAACCAGCAGCTTCGCGGAGGCGGCACGGCAGCTCGGCGTCACCGGGTCGGTGGTCACCAACCGCATCCAGCAACTCGAACGGTTCCTCAATGCGCCGCTGTTTCACCGCAGCACGCGCCACGTGCGGCTGTCCGATGTCGGCGAGGCGTTCTATCGCGACTGCGCCGAAGTGGTGGGGCGGGTCAACGAACTGACCGACCAGATGCGCGAACTGCGCGCGACGCCCACCGGGCGCCTGCGCGTCCAGATGCTGCCGGGCTTCGCGCTCGGCCACTTCGGCGCGTCGCTGGCCGAATTCAACCGGCGATATCCCGGCATCCAGCTCGACGTGATCGTCAATGATCGCGTCGTCGATCCTATCGAAGAAGGCTTCGACGTCGCGTTTCAAATCTTCCCGGCCATCTCCGATTCGCTGATCGAACGGCGACTCTTCACCGTGCGGCGGCTGTTCTGCGCCGCGCCTTCGTATGTGAGCGAGCACGGTGCGCCGCAGCATCCGCGCGATCTCCTCGCGCACAGGACGGCGCTGTATTCCGGTTATCCGTCGCGCAATCGCTGGACGATGACGCGCGGCGATGAAGTCGTCGCGCTCGAACTGCCCGGCATCATACGCTCCAATTCCGTTCATCTGCTGCACGACTATGCGCTGACCGGCGGCGGCATCGTCTGCCTGCCGACGCTTGTGGCGAGCACGTCGTTGTTGGAAGGCTCGCTCGTGCCCATTCTCGCGGACTATGTGCTCTCCCCGATGAACTTCGCCGCCGTTTATCCCGAGACGCAACGTCAGGGGCTCAAGGTGAAGGCGCTGGTCGAGTTCCTCGCTGAGCAGGTGAGCCCCGAGCCCGCGTGGGACGTGCCGCTGATCGAGCGTGGATGGGTGAAGTAGGCTACATCGAGCAACCGATTCCCTGGCAGCCGGCACGGCGACGGTGACCAAGAACGTCACCTTTGTGGAACATTCATCGATCTGACGCTCTCGGCCAAGAAGGAACCTTCATCTGCAGTGTCGCGTGGACATTCAGAAGGCGGCTCCTCAACGCCAACGGACACTCAAACACGATACAACGGCGTCGCCTTATAGCGGATAAAGCCGCGCCCGATCGGCTAGATGGCTTCATCGACGCAAGTCAGCGTTTCCGATTCCTGGGAATGCACATCTCGCGCGCTTTCAGTGACTGACCAGCGTCCGAACTGCACCCTAGGAGCCCATCATGCACGATAGGTGGTTCCGATGAGGTATGCCTCTGCCCTTGCGCCAAGCCTTTCGAAGCGGTGCTGGCCCTCATCTCACGCCTCACGCCAAACTCCCCACCAATTAATATTATCTATTTTAACCGCATATCGATAGATTTAAACATCTGTAGATGTCGCGATTTTTCGATTATCGCTTCAGGTTTGGAGATGCTTCACGTTCGCGTTTCAGCGCGACGATCGGTAGGGCGGTTAATAGCTGCATAGAGTTGATGCGGGAGTTCTCAACAGGAGAAACCATTCCTTGGAGCAACAACATGTTTGCAGCGATGAAATGGCAGATGGCGACTTGCCTCCTGGCGGGCGCTGTGTGTTGCACCTCTGACCTGGGCGCAGAGCGACGCAACGACCTCGCCGCTCATGAAGCAGATCAACAACGGCAACTGGCTCGATGCCAAAGAGGCCGAAAGCCTGCGCGATGAACTCGTCTATCAGCGCGCCGTCTATGCCTACATGACGATGCTGCCGGCCCTCAACGTGATCGGCATGCGCGATGGCTCGGAGAAGGCTTTTGGCGGCGGGTACAACGTACTGCCGATCTGGAAGCAGCGCATGGACTCGCGCACCATGGTGCCCACGCCGAACGCGGACGTAATTTACTCGATGAGCTATCTCGACCTGAAGAAGACCGGTCCGCTTGTCGTGAAAGCGCCGCCGAACGTTATCGGCATGTTCACGGATTTCTTCCAGCGCACGATCACCGACGTAGGAGCGATTGGCCCGGACCGCGCCCGCGGCGGGCTGTACCTGTTGCTGCCGCCGGACTACACCGGGCCGATTCCGGCCAGTTACTTCGCGTTCAAGTCATCGACCTATAACGTCTTCCTGTTCTTCCGCACGATCATGGCTAAGGGTGACGGCAAGCCGGACCCCACGCCCGCCGTGAAGGCGGCCGAATCTACCCGCGTCTATCCGCTGTGGGCTACGGAGAAGGAAATCAAACCGATGGAGTTCCCCGACGCGAGCGGTAAGCGCGTGAACATGATGTATCCGACCGATCAGGCGTACTGGACCAAGCTCAAGGAGTTCGTCGACTACGAGCCGGTTTCGGCGATCGATCCGGAGTTGCGCGGCGTGCTCGCGTCGATCGGCATCGTCAAGGGCGAGCCGTTCAAGCCGGACAGCCATCAACAGACGGCGCTCCAGAAAGCGATTCAGACTGCGCCGAAGATGATCATCGCGCTGCGTCAGCTCGGTCGTGACGACGGTCGCAATCGCTATTACAAGGACCGTCAATGGGAAACCGCATGGGCCGGCGGCACGGCTGACTGGATGCAGGAAAGTTATCTGGACGTAAACCAGCGCGCCGGCTTTTTTCAGTACGCGTACTCGTCCGCGCCGGCAATGGTCATGAAGACGACGGGCGCGGGCTCGAAGTATCCCTACACCGCGCGCGACGGCAGCGGCAATCTTCTCAACGGCTCGAACACCTACAAGCTGCGTTTGCCGCCCAACGCGCCCGCGGCATTGTTCTGGGCCGTCACGGCCTACAACGTGACCGACGGCACCATGCCGGAAACGCCACAACTGCTGCCGTCGACGAACGGTTACTACGACATTCCGAAGCAGACAGACGGTTCCATCGAAATTTGGTTCGGTCCGCAAAAGCCGCAGGATGTGGCGGATGCGGCTTTCATCCAAACCGTTCCCGGCCGGGCTTTCCTCGTGGCGCTGCGGCTGTACGGCGCCGAAGACGCTTTCTACGACCAGACCTGGAAGCCCGACGATATCGCACGCGTGAAGTAGCCGGACCTCCGACACGGTATGCATGGAGAGACAGGAAAATGAGCGATCAGGACGACGTGAACGCCTCCCGACGCAACCTCACGCTGATGGGCGCGGCTCTGCCGCTCGCCTGTGCAGCACTGTCGACGCTGCCGCGGAGTGCAGCCGCTGCGAACACGAAGGGCGGTGCAGCGGCGAAAACAGATTCGACCGCGATTCCGGCTGAGTCCGAAACGATGCCGCCACCCGGTTTGCTCATGCACCCCGGATACGTTCAGGTGATCGCCCGCATGGCCTATGTGTGGGGCTGGCCGATGGTGAACATGCTGAACCGCAACGCACGCATCACGCAGGCGCCGCACCCCGGGCTCATCAACGGCGTTTTGCCGGCGGCGCCGCGCGGACAGGTGGGCATGCTGCACGATTACATCGATCCCGCCGAAACCTTCGTGACCTGCCCGAATCAAGATGTGGTCTACGGGCTCGGCTTTTTCTCGCTCGACGAGGAACCGGTGGTCGCGCAGGTGCCCGATTTCGGCAGCCGCTTCTGGGTCTACGCACTGTACGACGCGCGGACCAACCAGTTCGGGCATCTCGGCAAGCCCTACAAGTCACGGCCGGGCTTTTATCTGCTCGTGGGACCCAACTGGAAAGGCTCGAAGCCTGCGGGCATCACGTCGGTCATCAGATGCCCGACTGCGCTTGCCAACGCCATTCCGCGCGTGTTCCAGAACGACACGCCAGAGGATAAGCAGGCGATTCAGGCGGTGCTCAACCACATCGTCTTCTATCCGCTGAAGCAATTCGATGGCCGCAAGAAGACGATCGACTGGAGCCAGGCACCCACCATCCCGGGACCGCAAGGCGATGGCGGCGGGGAAACGAAGTGGGTCATTCCGGAGAAGTTTTTCGATGAGTTAGATCAGGTGCTCGATACCCTTGCGCCGTTGCCCGGAGAGGAAGCGCTCTACGCTCAGTTCAGGTCGATGATGGAGGCGGCGAAGCGCGATCCCGAGATCCAGAAGCTCCTGGTTTCAACGGCCGTCGATACGGAACGGAATGTCATCGCGCCTTTCTTCGAATGGCGGCATAACGGACTGCAGGCGGGAAACAACTGGAACCGCTCGACGAACAATGCGCAGACCGGCTTCGACTATTTCGATCGGACGGGCACCGCCAAGTCCAACATGTTCGACAACCGGCCCAACGAGACGCAATACTTCTACACGGACTTCGACGATACGGGCGCGGCCCTCGACGGCGCGAACACGTACGCGATCGAATTCGCAAAAGAGCAGGAGCCTCCCGTCAACGGCTTCTGGTCGCTGACGCTCTATAACGACAAGCATCTTTTCCACCCCAATGACCTCAAGCGCTATTCGCTAGGCACGAAAAATACGACACTGAAGCGCAATCCGGATGGTTCGCTGACGCTCTACGCCGGCTCGAAGTCGCCGGGCACCGAGCGCGAATCCAACTGGTTACCCGCGCCAGCCGGCACGTTCTCGCTGTATATCCGGGCGTATTGGGGGCAACAGCCGATTCTGAACGGCTCGTGGAAGCCACCGAAGGTTCGGAAGTCGGGGTGAGCCCTCGACGCAACCGCACACGACGGCAGTACACCAGAACGCTAGTACGACGCAGATTGCGACGATTCAATGTCTGTTGCTAAATTGTTTTCCGACGTCGTGGTGGTCTTAACCCGAGCGGCCGCCGAGGGTCGCTCCGCGTCGGACAGCCGGCGGTTTGCAGAGGTGCTCCGCTTACGTCAGGTCGCTATACTCCAACTCGAGCAGGTCCTGAACATGCATCAAGATCTCCTGCCCTTCGATAGCTTCCGTTAGTTTGGGGTGACTTTTTACGACTATGCTACCGATTGCCGACCGCTGGTTCGAACTGAAGCGCATCAGTGACGAAATCACCCTGCTGTGGGAACCTCATGTCGTACCGCTGATGCGATGCAATATCTGGCACGTGCGGGGCCGCGACCGGGACCTGATGATCGACACCGGAATGGGCATCGCCAGTCTGCGTGACGCGGCCCGGCATCTGCTGCAAAAGAAGGTGATCGCAGTCGCGACACACACGCACTCGGATCATATTGGCGGGCATCACGAGTTCGAGCACACGCTTGTCCACGAACTCGAGGCCGACAACCTGCGCTCGCCGCGCCAGCACGGCACGCTTTTGGCGTCGGTATTGGGCGAGGCCGCGATTCGTAGATACCACGAATGGGGCTATCCGTTCGATGGCGACTTGATCACCGCCCTTCCAAATGCCGATTACCAGATGTCTGACTACCGGGTGCGAGCTGCGTCCGTCACGGAAATCGTCAAGGAAGGGAATATGGTCGATCTCGGTAACCGGCATTTCGAAGTCCTCCATCTGCCCGGCCATTCACCGGGGAGCATCGGTCTTTGGCAGCCGAGCACCGGCACGTTGTTTTCCGGAGATGCGATCTACGATGGCCCGCTGCTGGACGAGATCGGCGGTGCCGATATCCCGACCTATGTGCGTACGATGAAGCGTCTGCGCGATTTGCCCGTGCAGGTCGTCCACGCGGGACACGACGCGAGCTTCGGACGGGACCGACTGGTCGCCCTGATCGACGCCTATCTGGCGAAGCGCGGATGATCGTTACTGGAACGTAGCGTGGAACGGCAATAAGCTATCACCCTTGGTCCCTTCGCGGCCCAGATTGTGTCAAAACGCATTTTTGGAGCGCTAAAATTTTGCTATCCGACGGCGGAGGACAAGCAAGATGAAGCGGTTCGTTCGAGGCGATGATCGTAACCAGAGCTTTCTCCTTCCCGAAGCACTTGATGATTACGTGACGGACACAAATCCGGTCCGCGTGATCGATGTCTTTGTAGAAGAACTTGATCTTAGTGATCTGGGGTTCGAGGGAGTCCAGCCTGCGTTGACTGGAAGACCGGCTTATCATCCTGAGGTGATGCTTAAGATCTATATCTACGGGTATCTCAATCGCATCCAGTCCAGTCGTCGTCTTGAACGCGAAGCGCAGCGAAATATCGAGCTCATGTGGCTTACTGGTCGACTGGCTCCGGACTTTAAAACCATAGCTCGTTTCCGTAAAGACAACGGCAAAGCTATCCGCAACGTCTGCCGTCAGTTTGTGATGCTATGCCAACGTCTGAACCTTTTTGCTGAAGCAATCGTCGCGATCGACGGCAGCAAGTTCAAGGCGGTGAACCATCGCGACCGCAACTTCACGAACGCCAAGCTCGAACGGCGCATGCGCGACATCGAGTCAAGTATTGCTCGATATCTTCAGGCGATGGACACAGCCGATCGTCAGGAGCCTGCAATCGCGAAGGCCAGGACGGAGCGACTGCAGGACAAGATTGCAGCCTTGAAGGAGCAGATGCAACGTCTCAAGGAGATCGAGGTCCAGTTCAAGGCGGCACCCGACGGACAGATATCGCTCGCGCTTCTGGCGCGCACTGAAAGCCAAGGGCTGTGGCGTGCTGCGTGACGGTATCTACCTGCTCCCCTATTCGGTAGAGCGGGAGGCGACGCTGCGCGAACTCTCGGTTGCGATCGGAGAGGCCGGCGGCACCGCCTATCTGCTCCGCGCGCCGAGCCTCGATGCCGAGCAGGACGTTGAATTCCGCGGGTTGTTTGCTGCAACGGGTCGGCTACGGAAGCACGCGCATCGATGGATCACGCCTACCGTTGGCGTCCAACCAGCTTCCGTGGTCGGCCACGATCAGTCGCCGAGCAATCCGGCAATTCGGTCATTTGAAGGTCTTCTCTCGATCCTGGAGCCGCCCCTGAGAAAGGTGGCGGACGTCAAGGGTGACGCGCGCGCAACAAATGCGTTTTCTCAGCCGGCGAACGAATCCATAGTGACTATGGACTTGCAGGCAATTCGGACGTCCCTAAGGCATTAGAAGCGATGCCTCAAGCCGACGGCCCCCTCAAGCTGATTGGTCGTGGAAGACGGGGCGGTGACGCCGTTAATCCATGCCACACCCAGTGGCGAATTGCCGCTTGGACTCACCCGTTGCCACACGCCCTGAATGTAAACATCGGTGCGGCGCGAGACGCGGTAGTCGGCCATCGCACTTACCTGGTTCCAATGGGGAATTCCGCCGGCGCCTCCATTTCCGCCAGCGCGCGTATAGGTATACCCGCCCGATAATTCGACCGCCGGCGTCAGCGCGTAGCGGATGTTGCCCTCGAAGTTCTGGAAAGTTCCACTCAGCGAATTCTGAAAAAATTGGGCGAACTTGCTGTGCGAATACACGAAGCCCGCCACAGCCGGGCCGAAGGTGTAGTTCACGCCAGCGCCAAAGGTCTTCTGACTGCTGGCCAGCACGCCTAAAGGAACAGCGGTCGGTGTGAGGGCGCCCTGCAGGGACGAGCCGGTCGTATCGGTGACTGCACCATTCGTGTTCAGCTGTGCTGGCGTGCGCGCGGCACTGTTGAGTTGGAGGTAACCGGCCCCGACGCTCCACGCTCCCGATACATACGACATTCCGAAGCTATAGGCGCGATTGTTCGTGAATCCACCTGCCTGATTGGAAAAGCCGTAAAGCGCGCCGAACTTGAAGCCGGCGAAATACGGGCTCAGGTACTTCACGGAGTTGTTTATCTGAAACGAATCGTTCAGGTTGTCATTGTCTAACGGGTGCGCGAAATGCGTGCCGCCGAACTCCGTGCCGGTCAATGAAAGCGGCGCGACAAAATCGACCATGCCGTCGGTTTGGCGGCCCAGCGTGAGCGCGCCGTAGTCGCGACTCGACAAGCCGACATAAGCCTGGCGATTGAAAATGCGGTTGCTCGACGAGAACTGCCCGTTGTTCAGGTTGAAGCCGCTCTCCAGGGTGAAGATGGCATTCAACCCTGCGCCGAGGACTTCAGCCCCGCGCAAGCCCCAGCGGCTGTACTGAACCGCACCGCTTGTCATCTCCCAATTGCTGTGTCCGCCTCCCGTCCCGGTGATCTGGTTGTTCGTGTAGGTCAGGCCCGCGTCGATTAGCCCGTAAAGCGCAACACTGCTTTGCGCATGCGCTGCGCCGGCCAGTGTGATGATCGTCGTAGCGCCGGTTATAAGCATCTTGTTCATTTGCCTGCTCCAGCCAAGTCCGGGAGATACGGTTCTCCTGGAACGCTTTCTACACAGACCTTGATGTCTGCCAGCACGCAGCCGTGCGAATCATCGATACGAAAAGGCGCGATGTGCTCCACGCACTTTATGCGACCACAGTCAGATCCGGCAACTTAAGAAAAGCCTTTCGAACATAGGCTGTCAGGCGAACCATGCTTTGCAAGACGCACGCAGCTAACGTCTGGGCTCCGAGGCCGGCAGCAATGGAGGATTTCCCGTTTTTTCTTTGGACATAGCCGTGCTTATATTGCGAGAAGATGACCTAGATTAATTCTAGAGAATTCTCCCGGCATACGATGAGATTTGAGTCGAGGAGGGATGTGCGGCCACTGACCCGCGCGCGCGAGTCGTTTGTGGTACCGCAGTTCTCTCGGGACGGTGGGCAAGGCTACATAACCATCGACTGGTGCAGCACTGCGTCACCTTGCCGGCGGAATCAAGGGGATGGAGGCACCGAGGCCATGAATCGCTATTTGGGCTTAAGACCAGAAAGAACAGACCATACCGCCCCGACCGCAGAAGAGATCCTGCGCGATACGCAGAATTTCTCACTAGTTCTTGGCGGCCCGCTCTTCCAATTGCTGCGCAGGGCGCACATGGCCGACGATGCATTGGAGTTGGTCCGCCAGCGGATTCTCGTCATCTCGCTTGTGGCCTGGCTGCCACTGCTGGCGCTTTCTGCGCTCGACGGACATCTGCTCGGTCATTCCGTGGCAGTACCGTTCTTGGTTGATTTTGAAGTTCACATCCGTTTTCTCGTGGCCGTGCCCCTGCTGATCCTCGCCGAACTGGTTGTGCACCGGCGCCTGCGTCCGATCGCGCGGGCATTCCTCGACCGGAAGATCATTCCGGAAGGGTTCGTCACACGGTTCGACGAGGCCATCAGGTCGGCATTCCGGCTCCGCAATTCGGTAGCCGCCGAGCTACTGATGATCGCTTTTGTGTACGGCGTGGGTATCTTCGTTGTCTGGCGCCAATACACCGCGATGCAAACGACGACGTCATGGTACGCCGTACCCGGCGCTGACGGATTGTCGCTTTCGCTCGCCGGATTTTGGTATGGCTATGTGAGTGTGCCTATCTTCCAGTTCCTCTTGATCCGCTGGTACTTCCGGCTGTTCATCTGGACGCGGTTTCTGTGGCACGTATCGCGCATCGAACTGAGCCTCGTTCCTACTCACCCTGACCGCGTCGGCGGACTGGGATTTCTTGCCAATACGGTCTACGCGTTCATGACCCTCCTGGTCGCGCACGGCGCAATGCTCGCCGCACAATTCGCCAATCGAATTTTCTTCGCCGGGGCGGCACTCACGGAATTCAAGATCGAGGTGGGAGCGATGGTCCTCTTCCTGCTGTGCCTCGTCTTCGCTCCTTTGCTGGTCTTCGCGCCTCAGCTGGCCCGGGCGAAGCGGACGGGCCTGAGTGAGTACGGCGCATTGGCGGAACGGTACGTGCGCGAATTCGACAGCAAGTGGTTGAGGGGAAGCTTGCCTACGGGCGAGGCGTTGGTGGGCAGTGCCGACATCCAGTCGCTTGCGGATCTTGCCAATAGTTTCGACGTGGTCCGGACGATGCGTATTGCTCCCATCACCAAAGATGCAATCATACGTCTCGCGGCTGCGGTACTTATCCCGATCGTGCCGCTCGCATTGACGATGATGTCCCTAGAAGAACTGCTGAAGCGACTGTTCGGATTGGTATTCTAGGCGTTGGCCTTCCTTGCCAAGTTCCATGAGTAACCGTGGCGACCTGCGTACTTGGCTGGAGCGGCCATAGTGAGCGACCGCTCAGATCTGATATCTACCCTTGCACCTCTGACGGCTCGACCGTCCGCAAGGGGTCGTCAGTTCGCGTTCGAGCCACTCGCCGGAAGGCTGATGTCGCGAATCGGCTATCTCGGCTCTCTCGAACTCTCATCGAACTGGCGCTCTCGGCCACGAAGCATCATTCGTCAACGACGTCACGGGGACCATCGAGCGGCAGCAGCGTTCAAGTTTCGGACTTTCACGATCCACAGGTTACTGGTGTTCATATGCCAAATGATGCTCGCCTGACGTCAGGCGAATCATGACTGGTGCGGCCCCCATCAACTAAACTTTGCAGTACATTTCGCGCACTTCTGTGCGCGCGCCGCGCCCCTGTTGCGTCCCGCAACAGGAGGTACGCAAGCGCCTCTCAAACACGACTGCACCCCGGAATGCCCGCGAAGAGACGTCTATGAACCGCATCGTGATGCAAATGCTGTTTGCCATCATCGTTGGCTGCATATTAGCGGGCTGTAGCGCGGTAGGGTCAACGGCTTCCGTACCTGAATATCGAAATCGCGCCGTGACACGCACCGAGGGTGGCATGCACGTTTCGACAGCCGCGCTGTCGTCAGAGGAAAGCGCAGCAGTGTACGGCGTCCCGCTTGCCGACAGAAATATTCAACCCGTGTGGATCGAGGTCGAGAACCGCGAGGACCGCAATTACTTTCTCCTGTCGCCTGGCCTGGATCCGAACTTCTTTCCCGCGTCGGAGGCAGCCGAGGCGTTTGCCGGCAATGCTTCACCCGAGCAGCGGACTGACCTCGACCGCCGCTTCCGCACACTTGCCTTTCCTAACCCCGTCCGCCCCGGGGAGACAGTCTCTGGGTTCGTGCTGACTAATCTCAACGAAGGTGCAAAGCTCGTACAGATTGACCTCGTCGCCAAGGAACGCGCCCGGACGTTTTCGATTTTCGTGGTCGTGCCAGGATTCGAGGGCGACTACAAGCGAAGCCAGCTATTCGAACGCACTGTTGATCCAGAAGCGCCCACGGTGAACTACACAGATGACGCGAACTTCCGTGCAGCGCTTGAGGCCTTGCCATGCTGCGCGACAAATGAGGACGGCTCGACGAATGGCGACCCGCTCAACCTAATAATCGTCGGCAGCCGCGACGACGCCCTTCCAGCACTGGTCCGACGGGGCTGGAGCCTCACCGAGCAGAAGTGGTCCGGCGCGATCGGGCGGATGATCAGCGCTGCACTGTCCGGAGAACCCTATGTCAACGCACCCGTGAGCGACCTTCACCTCTTCGGGCGCGCGCAAGATCTCGCACTGCAAAAGGCACGGGGTGACATTCATCAGCGCAACCATCTGCGCCTGTGGCTCAGCAATATCCGTTACCACGACAAACTCGTCTGGATAGGGCAGATTAGCCGCGATATCGGTACCCGACTGACCTGGCACTCGCCAACGTTCACCACGCACAAGATCGACCCGGAGGTGGATGAAGCACGCACTGCGCTGGCCGAAGACATGACGTACTCGCAGAATCTGATGAAGATCGGCCTCGTGGCGGGAGTGGGCGCCGCGCCGGACAGTGCGCCGCGCAAAAACCTCACGACGGATCCGTATTACACCGATGGCTATCGTGTCGTGCTGGTATTCGACCGCAAGCCGAGGCCGCTATCGGAAATCGAAATCTTTCCATGGGTCACGCCATATAAGGTCATGCACGTGACGCCCGGAGCGAAGCAGTGAGCAACTTGCCGACCCTGCATCGCGGACTGATTCACGTGGGGCGCGCGCTGTGCATTGCGCTTGCACTAGCCAGCTGTGCGACATGGCACGTCCCGCCTGAGGTTGACGATGGGCCGCTGCGTCAGCGTGAAAACAGTGCGGTCAGTCGGGGCGTACGCGTGAGCGCAACTGTCCTCGGCAGCGAAGACAGTGAGCGCATGTATGGCGCCGATGTCAACAGAACGGGCGTCCAGCCGCTATGGCTCGAAGTGCAGAACGGGACGTCGCAGGTGCTGTGGCTGTTGCGCTCGGGTACCGACCCGGACTACTTTTCGCCTCACGAAGTGGCGTGGTCCATGCATACATGGTTTGGGGGCGCAGCCAATACGCGCCTGGACGACTATTTCCGCGACCTCGGATTCAGCAACCCGATCCCGCCGGGCGCGACACGGTCGGGCATCCTGTTTACCAACCCCGATCAGGGCATCAAGCTCGTCAATATCGATCTATTGGGAAGCCAGATGCTGATTCCCTTCTCGCTCTTTCTGCGCGTGCCCGGCGGCACGATCGATCCGCGTCTCGCGTCGATTCCTTTCCCGTTTCCCGAAACCGCAGTCACCGACTACAAGGACCTTGCGTCGCTGTGCGCTGCACTCGAACGGTTGCCATGCTGTGCCACGGACACGAGTGGGACGGCGCAGGCGGATCCCCTGAACGCCGTTGGCATCGGCCAACTCACCGACATCGGCGCCGCGCTGGTGCGGCGCGACTATCGGCGTGACCCGCGCGAATCTGACTTCACGCAGCGGGTCTTCGGGCGGGGACCGGATTTCGTCATGCGCAAGCAGGCGCAGGCGGGCGCGCCTGCGACCTGGATAAGGGGATGGCTTGCCCCTATCCGCTTTCAGGGGCAACTCGTCTACGTCGCGCAGGTCGGTCGCCCCGTTGGCGGGCGATTTGCGCCACACCGCGAAACACGATACACCCTGCACGAGAACGTCGACGAGGCACGCAACATCTTGATCCAGGACCTGCTGTACTCGAGTGGTGTTGACAAGCTCGGATTTGTGAATGGTGCTGGCGCGGCATCGCCGACCCGGCCCACTAAGACGCTCGATGGCGCGACCTACTATACGGACGGATTGCGCGCGGTCGTGTTCTTTGCGACGCGGCCGCGCAGCTTGTCGGATGTGGAGTTTCTCGACTGGGTGCCCTATCTGGAAGAGCGACACACTCGTCAACCCGGAGCAACCGGTAATGCTCGCCAATGACTTAAGACGGAGACCGTCGTTTGCGTTATTGAAACGACTCGCTAGCGCCGTCGATGCGTGGTGTCGGATCGGCGTCGTGTTGGCGACGATGACTTTGTGTGTTCTGTTCGGCGCATGCGCTACGAAGCCACTTATCCCGTACTCGACCGGTACGCCGCCGCTGGTTCTCATGCCCGCATCCCAGGCCGGGATCGTAGACGAGCGGGGGCGCTTTCGTGAAATCTATTGCGCGGTGTTGGAGGCGCGCGGTTCGGAGGTGTCCGATTACCGGCCGTGTGAGGACGCGCTGACGCGGGTAGGCACCGAGCCGCCTGGCACTGGCAAACCCGTTGAACTGGGTCAATCCAGACGGCATCTCATCGCGGCCGTCGTGCCGGGCATCGGCTACGACTGTTTCAAGTCTTGGCTGAGTCCGCCTGATACTGTCGTGACGCACCTGCGTCGGTCCGGCTTCGACGCAACGCTGGTCGACGTCGATGCGCTTTCAAGCCCTTCCTACAACGCGCGCCAGATCCGCGACGTGATCATGGCGATGCCAGCGCCGGAGGGCGCGCCACGCATCGTCCTGATTGGCTATTCGAAGGGCGCTCCCGACATGCTCGAAGCGCTGGTCACCTATCCGGAAATCCGAAGCCGCGTGGCGGCGGTGGTCAGTGCCGCCGGCGCGATCGGAGGATCTCCGCTTGCCAACGATGCCGAGCAGTACCAAGCCGATCTGCTGCGATACTTCCCTGGCGCGACCTGCACCTCAGGCGATGGCGGCGGCGTGCAAAGCCTGAGACCGGCGGTCCGCAGGGCATGGCTCGCGCAGCACCCGCTTCCGGGCGAACTACATTACTACACGATCGTGACATTCCCGCAGCCAGACCGCATCTCGTCTATCCTGAAATCGAGCTACAACAAGCTCTCGCACGTCGACTCGCGAAACGACAGTCAGGTCGTCTTCTACGATCAGGTTCTGCCCGGAAGCACGTTACTCGGTTATGTGAATGCTGATCACTGGGCACTGGCGGTACCCGTTGCCCGAACACATCCGACGATCGGGGCGCTCTTCGTGACACAGAACGCCTACCCGCGTGAGGCCCTGGCGGAGGCAATCTTGCGCTTCGTGGAGGAAGATCTGGCGGAGCCAACCCAGTGATCGGGTTCCTGTGCCTCAGCACGTCGCCTCCATGAAAGGATCGCTTGTCCCGCGAAAGGGCCGTTGACCCACGATGCAATCGTTGAGCTGGTGCACATCCCGCCGCCAACCATTTGCCGGCGCGACGTGTCGGAAGGAATCGAAAAGGGGCACAGATGTGCATAGTCATCCTGCGCTTTTCCGGTTGACCACTGCTGTCATTGCGGCGTTGGCGGCCATGTTCCTTCACGCACGCGCCTATGAAAGGCAGCCGCTCAGTTTCAAGGATCCAGAAGACGGGCAACTCGACATGAGCGACTTCCTTCTTAAACACAAAGGCGCGCTACCCGTGCCGGTTGTGATTACGGAACCAGCCGTAGGCTACGGCCTCGGACTTGGGTTGCTTTTCTTTTCCGGGCCGATTGCCGAAGCCGCGACGGACTCGACAACCGAACGTCCGAACCGTGCTCCACCAAATGTCACGGCGTTAGGCGGCCTTTACACGCAGAACGGCACCTGGGCAGCGGCGGCGGGGCACTTTCACACATGGGACGATGATCGGTTCCGCTACCTCGGCGCAGTTGCGAAGGTTGACGCGCATCTCGACTACTTCGACGCGTCCGGTCAGGCGAGGGGTTACACATTGCAAGGAGCCGGTCTGCTCCAGCAGTTTCTTGCGCGCATCGGGAATAGCCGCTGGTATGTTGGCGTGCGTTACGTGTTCTTCGACGCTTCATCGAATTTTACGGGCGGGGCCGTTCCCACTGACGTGAGCAACTTCCAGAAGGATCAGCGGATCGGTGCCGGAAGTCTGATCCTGGATTACGATTCGCGCGACAACATCTTCTATCCGGGCTCCGGCAGCTTCGCCGAACTCGAGAGCCAGTTCGCGCGTACCGGCTTCGGCGGGACTCAGAACTACGACTTGTAAGCCGCGCGCGGGTACACATGGATTCCGCTTTCACGTACCGTGATTCTCGGCCTGCGCGTGGACACAAAGTTTTCGACGGGCGACATCCCGTTTTATGCGCAACCTTATGTTGATCTGCGGGGCGTGCAGAAGGGCCGATATCAGGACCGCAATGCCGTGGCCACCGAGGCAGAGTTGCGGTGGGATCTTACGCCGCGTTGGTCGGTGCTCGGTTTCACCGGCATCGGAAAGGCGTACGGGCAATTACAAAGTTTTTCCGAGGCGCAGAACGTCCAGAGTGTCGGGGCGGGATTCCGATACCTGATCGCGCGCAAGCTCGGCCTTTCGATCGGGATCGACGTTGCCCACAGTAAGAACCAAAACGCGTTCTACATACAGATCGGTAGCGGATGGCGCTGATACGGGCGGCGATCGATGTGAGGCGGAAAATCTCCTGGTCTCTCCACGGAGGGGTCCGCTCGACGGGACGGAGGAGGGGCCAAGCTTCAATAAGATGTGGCCACGGAGTCGCGGCGCTCTACTACGCAATACCGCTGAACGGGTGTCTACGGCCAGTTCCGGCTGCTCGCCTGAGTCATAGTGCGAGCACTTGAACGACCGGTTCAGTTCGAAAACCGCCCGGCGCTCAAGCAGTGCTTATTGATCGTAGCCGAAGCTCGTCGGCCAAGCACCTTTCGGCTTTATGTCGCTTTGCTCTCGTTGGCGATTCGATGGCGGTACACGTCGGCATCGGAGAAATCCGAACGAGTTGTCGTGACTCCGCTGTCGCCGGTCCTGCGATCGCGCCTTCAGGCGCGGCTAAAGGAGTGGTTCCCTAGTCCGCGTCCGTGTTGCGGGGACCTTGAAAACGGGCTGACATTGGTTGATTGGTTGACACGACTCATCGCGTGCACGACGCCTACGCTGCACGAACGACGTTCCTTCTTCGGAACCGAGCGGGTGACCGGTACTGCGCTTGTGTATTATGTGTATTATTTCAACAGTATCGACAGCTTTGCGATGATACGGATCGCCGATACCTCTCTGCAGCGTGGAACGATAACTCGTTGCGAGGATTTGGCGGTCGAGGAAATCTGCTGAGTTATCGCCACGTGGCAAACTTCGAGCACGATTCGCAAGTCCTTTAGCGGAACGGCTACTGTTCGGACGCGCAGGCGCTCGGCCTGCTCGATCAGCTTCTGGACACGCGCGATCGACTCTTCGCTCGGTTCCATTCTAAATCCATTTTTTTGGATGCTTTTCATAGTCTTACGATTGGGACTCTATGAAGGGGACGCGCTCGTTGTCCACTAATGCATACGGCTGCAGCCTCGACAATCGCCGCGCCTGTCAAGCACGCTATGACCTTGCAGTCTGCGCCCGCTTTCGCGACTGGAAGCCAACGGAAGACAGGCTTGCAAGCGGCAGAACGTCCGTCTATAGATAAGTCTTGTCGACAGTTAGATTTACAGAACGTGGAATCGTTAAAGACAGCAACTTATATCGCCCGGCGCGTTATTGCCGGCGCTACCTGTCCCACGAAGCCCTACCCATGTCCCGGAACCCTGATAGTTCGGGCGCACCATGACAGCCGCGCCCGCCGGTGGTTGCTGGCCGGACACATACACGTCCATCGCCAGATCGTTAGCTAGGACATTCTGCGAGATCACTTGCTGCTGTGTCTGATCAGCCCACGTTTTGGCTATGCACGTGCCTACAACTTTGGGTTGCTGCTGGCTGGTGCCCACCGGTTGAACGCCGGGCGACTGTTGCGTCACGCAAGCTGAAATGACGCAGGTCACAACATAAATCGACAGAAATCTCATGGTGTTTTCTTCCTCGATGCCGATGCGACGCAAGTCATGGCAGGATGCTGTACCGACGTTGATCAACGCAGCTAGGTCTGCAAGCCTGCTTCGTTAGTGAAGCACCTGGCCATATCAATTCTTCAGGCCCGAAACCTTTTCCCTTGCAACGAAAGGTCGCCCATGGTGCCCGTGATGCCGTCGTAGTGTTGTATAGCCGAGTCATGCCGCCCACGCGTAAGGCGCCACTGCCATGCTGGCCGCCAACGATCAGACCCGCCTCAAGCCCGGAGGGAAAGACAAGCTTGCCTTCGCGAACGAATGTGCTTCGTTGCGGATCCCGGCCATCGGGCAAACTGCTTTTCTCATGTCCGCCTCGAAACGTCAGATAGCACGAGGTAGCGTGATGAAAAGTTTATGTACGGAAGTTGAGATTCCAAAGGGAAATAGATTGCGGTGTCCTGAGTCCCGACGGAAAGCCGGTAGGAGCGTGTTCGGGACAAGTGTGAAAGATGCCTGTACATAACGCGTGCACGGACAGAGCGGTGCGAGGTTAAATCAGCGAACCGGCTCGCCGAGAGCCTCCTCCACGAAGCGCAGGATTGCATCTGCCCGGGCCCTTCGTGGGCACGCATTCTTTGTCACGAAGAGCGCTCCGATCGTCGGATGCGTCCGAGCAACCGGCATCGCCAGCGCCCAGTGGTCCGAATTGACATAGGCTAGAAGCGTACTGCCGGGCACGACTTGATCATAAAAGAGGACCTGACTGTCGTTTCGCGAGTCGACGCGCGCGAGCTTGTCGTAGCTCGACTTCAAATTCGTGGAGATGGGATCCGGCTGTGGGAATGTCACGACCGAGTAGTAGAGAAGGTCAGCCGGAAGCGGATGCGCGAGCCACGCTTTGCGGGTCGCCGGTCTCAAACTCTCGACCGCACCACCATCGCTCGATGTGCAGGTTGCGCCCCGAACATATCGCAGCAGGTCGGCCTGGTATTGCTCGACATTGTTGGCGGGCGGTGAGCCGCCAATTGCGCCGGCGGCACTCACCACCGCTGCCACCCGGCTTCATGCTTTAGGATAGGCAAACAGTGCTTCAAAGATGTCGGGCGCCCCCTTTGAATAGCCGGTCAGCACGAGGCGTGGCTCGCCCTCAGGTGCGGGCATAGCCATGACCGCGTCGCGAATCCGATGTGAATTATTGGTAGAACTCGATAGCGCTTCGACGTTGATGAGCATTGCGTCGAAGCCATACCGACGAAGATGCGTCACGACGGTATCCGGCGTATCCAGCCACGGCTCGAAGCAATCGTAGCCGACGCTATGCGGCACCGCCGCAAGGAGGTGCCGCTTGGACGGGCCCAGTTCAACGGCTTTGCCGGTGGGAAGGGGCTTTGCGCCTACTCGCGTCAGCGCCTGCTCGCAGGGCCGGTAGTCGGGTAACTCCGCACCAAGTGCTTTAAGAATCGCGCAAGGGATTTCTTGGGAGCGTCCTTGCTTGTCCATGACGCCAGCCAGAGATACGGGAACGAGAACCATCGGGGGCGTATCGGCCGAATACGGGATAAGCGGCTTCGTAGCGCATGCGCCAAAGACAACACACGACGTCATTGCCGCCAACTAAACGCCGATCTGACGGCGCGCATCGAGGAACGCGACAACATGACGCTCGAAGAGCAAGAGCACATATCTCGGTTTCGGGTCCATGACTCGCATCGCCAGTCACTCCGGATTGTCGAGTGACTGGTTCCTTGAAGCTGCGCGGCCGGGCCGCGAAGCACACCACCGCACGCAATCCGTCGGTAAAGTAAGTCGCACCGTCGAGCGTCGTACGAGGACGGGTCGGCAACGCCACGCTAGCGTCTGAAACACGACGCGGTTCATCAAGTCAAGTCCGGGCGGGAATCGTGCCGTTCAGTCGCGAAAATCAGTCAATCGCGGGCCCAGATCGTCAAAGACAAACCGGGAGTGCAGTGCACGCACAGGAATGCGTGAAGCGGCTAGTCAGTCTAGTAGATGTTGGGACGCAATCGAGCCGCCCGCAGCAACCGGCGGTCCTACGAACAGGCCGATAAATCCGCAGGCGGTCACGCCACCAACGAGTCGGATAATGCAAGCATCATTGCATATGCACCGAATGACCGGGCATTAGCATTCGGATGACGTTGTCGTCGGTCTGTACATCGATACTCGCAACGTTTTGACAGCTTATTTGAAGGCAGATCCTTGATCAGAATCAAAATCCGAAAAGTCGTAGAGGCGATACTGCTGTTGCCTATAGGGCTTCTATCAAAGACGCGGTAGGTCCAAGGCAAGAACACGAACGTCGAGCGCGGGACGGTTCATATCCCGTCACAACGTAGCCGCTAACTTCGGCAAGCACGCAATTCACTGCAGCAGCTACGGGTCGGGATGAATCGATAACAAGTACATGCTAAACGCGTATTTAATCAGACGATCCCTCGGGGGCTCTCGAAGAGGGCGGAGTGCATCTCGAATACGATCGATCCATGGAGAACATCATGCTCAAACGTCTGATGTTGACGCTGACGATGCTGCTACTGTTGCCGGCTTCTACTGTTCGAGCCGACGAGTATTCGGACACGCTCAACCTGTTCAAAAATGCTGGAGAAAGTGGCAGTCTGCTCAGAAGTGCCTATGGCTACGCTGTGTTTCCGAAGATTGGCAAGGGCGGGGTCGGTATAGGCGGTGCCCATGGCAAGGGGCGCGTCTATCAGAAAGGGAAGCATATCGGCGATACGTCGATGACTCAAGTCACTGTTGGTTTACAGCTTGGCGGTCAAATGTACAGTGAACTCATCTTGTTTGAGGATCAACGAGCCCTCACAGAATTCACCAACGGCAACTTTGAATTCGGCGCAGATGCTAATGCTATCGCGATCACTGCGGCGGCCGGCGCGCAGGCAGGCACGACAGGGGGCACCTCTACTAACGTCAGTGGTGGCAAGAAAAATGCGAAAACGACAGGTGCCTATCGAAAAGGTATCGCTGTATTTACAGTGGCCAAGGGTGGGCTGATGTACGAGGCAAGTGTTGGCGGCCAAAAATTCTCTTACCAGCCTCGCTGATTTGCCCGGCGTTGTCACATTAAAGCGTTCGCATCGCAGTAGTGCGATGGACTCAGCTTTCTTTAAAAGCCGGACGGATTTTGGGTAAGCTCGGTGAGACGATGCCACGCGGCAAAGCGTTCGCCGAGTTGTTTGCGGTGGAGCGAAGCGCGCAGCAAATGTCGCTTTAGTGCAAAGTGCTGCCGGATCGGACCGAAGGTCGATAAGAACGCCTGCGTGCGTTCAGGATCGCGAAAGCCTCGCATGCGGCGCTCGCGTTCACGCGTAGGTTGATGACTGTTTTCGGCCCGGCTGTTCACCCTGGCACTGGCTCTGACAAAGACGTGTTTGACGTTGGCCAGTTCGGGGATCTGGGCCTTTGCCGCCGGGTAGCTACGCAGCTGGTCGGTCACGATCTTGCTCGGTCCTTCGGGACAAGAGGCAAGCACGCGCCTGAAAAATCGCCTGGCTGCCGCCGTGTCGCGACGCTTCTGCAGCAGGATGTCGAGTTCGGCACCATGATGATCGACTGCTCGCCACAACAGATAAGGCTCGCCGCGCAGCGTCACAAGCACCTCGTCGAGATGCCATGTGGTGCCGGGTTTGCGACGCGCTGTCTTGACGCGCTGCGCGAAGCCCACGCCGAATCTGTCGCACCATTGTCGTATCGTTTCGTAACTGACGATCACCCCGCGCTCGAACAGCAACTCTTCGATGTCGCGAAGGCTCAACTGAACCGGAAATACCATCGCACGGCGCAGCTTATGATTGCGGCGGGAAAGCGATGACCGTGATAAAGCGATTTTGTTGTCTTCATCACGCAATCTTACGTTGTCACTTTGGCAACGTGACAGAGCCATCAAGAGGTATGTGTCGATAACGAAATAAGCGAATAGTTGTTTTCAGTTGACTTGACGTGCCATGAACGAAGGCGGACATGAGGGCGAACCCACGTGGTTTCCTAGGTCGCGTTCTTGCCGGACTGTTGTTGTCATTCACATGTGCCCATGCTGCGAACCTGAATTCCCTCAAGGACACGCCGATCAGCTATATGAAGCCCGCCGACCGCAAGGCGCTCCATTGCGCCGCTCAGGAAGCGCTCGACACGAAGAAGGACGGCGAAACGATCAAATGGAACAACGATGGCACGGGTGACACGGTGCATATCGAAGGTACGGTCACGCCGCGCGACACCGTGAAGCGCGAAGGCGGGCCGTGCCGCAAAGTCACGCTCGTCGTGGTCGCGAAGGGACAGACGCAGAGCTGGACGCCGACTGAGTGCAAGAAAGGGGAGACGGAATAGCGCATCGAAAAGCAATGACGCAAGCGCGATCTAGAAGCTTTCGGCGAAGCCGAATGACACGCCGTGCACGTTGTGGCCGAACACGTAGCGCACCATCGCACGTGTGCGCGTGATGACGACCGGATATCGGCTGCTGTCGAGTTCGAGGCCCACGCCGAACGAGGTCAGGTCGTTGAAGCCGAGCACGCCGGCGCTGTCGCCGAAGTAATGCGAGTACGCGGTTTCGAGCACGTAGCGCACCGGCCGGTCGAGTGCGGAAAGGCCTGTGGGCGCACGCCAGCGCGCCCACAGGCTGAACTGCTGTGCCGTCGCCGATCCCTGCACGGCGTCCGACGAACTGCCGAA
>NZ_FCOE02000059.1 GCF_001544915.2 Caballeronia pedi
TGCCCGTCGACGGTGCCGGGCGGCTGCGACAGAATCGCCTGATAGGTCGGGCCGCCGCCGCGTCCGACCGTGCCGCCGCGGCCATGGAAAAGGCGCAAGGTCGTGCCGCGTTCCTTGAAGAGCGCGACGAGCGCCAGTTCCGCGCGATACAGCTCCCAGTTCGACGTGAGAAAGCCGCCGTCCTTGTTGCTGTCCGAGTAACCGAGCATCACTTCCTGCTCGTTGCCCTGATTCTCGATGAGCTTGTCGATGCCCGGCAGCGCGAAGAACTCGCCCATGATGACAGGCGCATTGCGCAAGTCGGCGATGGTCTCGAACAGCGGAATGACCATCAGGCCGTCGTGCGGGGAATCGTCCTTGGCGCCGAGACAGCCTTGCAGCACGCCCGTTTCCTTCTGCAGCAGCATCACTTCGAGCAGATCGCTGACGGTTTCCGTGTGCGAGATGATGTAGTTGCGCACCGCGCGCGTGCCGAACTTCGCGCGCGTTTCGTGGGCGGCTTCGAGCACGCCGAGTTCGCTCTTCGCGAGATCGGAGTATTGCGCGTAGGGAATGCGCAGCGGACGCGGCTGCGCGAGTTCCTTCAGCAGCACCTCGCGCTTCTGCTCTTCGGAAAGCGACGCGTAATCCGCGACGACGCCCGCGCGCGCGAGCAGCTCCGTGACGACCGCCTCGTGAATGTCCGAACTCTGCCGCAAGTCGATGCTCGCGAGATGGAAGCCGAACACCTCGGCGGCGCGCGCGAGCGGCGACAGACGCAGGATCGACATCGACGCGCCATGATGTTCCGCGAGCGAATCGACCAGCACATGCAGGTCGCGCGAGAATTCGGCGGCGTCGGCGTAAGGCTTCGCGCGAATCTGCGGCGCGCCCGGCCCCGCGCTGCGCACGGCGACGACGCCTTCGCCCAGCCGCACGCGCGCGCTCGCCGCGAGCCGCGTGTAAATGCCGATGAGCGCCCGCCGATACGGCTCGTCGGTGCGATGCGGCGATTGATCCGGCGAGGCATCGGCGAGTGCTTTCAGCGCATCGCTCGAACCGGCGAGCAGGTTCGACACGGACAGTTCCGCGCCGAGCTTGTGCACCTCTTCCAGATAGTGCTCGAAGATGACGATCGCCTGGCGGGTGATCGCGGTTTCGAGCGTCTCGCCGGTGACGAACGGATTGCCGTCGCGATCGCCGCCGATCCAGCTTCCCATCTGAAAGAACGGCGGCAGGCGCACGGGCAGGCCGTGTTCGGCGAGCGCGCCTTCGATATCGGCGTAGAGCGCGGGAATCTCCGCGAGGAAAGTCGCGCGATAGTACGACAGCGCGTTGTCGATTTCATCGGTGACGGAGAGGCGCGTGTCGCGCAGCATGCGCGTCTGCCACAGCGATGTCACGCGCGCGCGCAACACTGCCGCGTTCTGTGCGCGTTCGCGGTCGGTCAGTTCCTGGTCGCGCTCGGCGAGCAGGCGCGCGATGTCGTGCTGCGCATCGAGAATGCTCTTGCGCGACACTTCGGTCGGATGCGCGGTGAGGACGGGCACGATGAGCGCATCGCCGAAGAATTTGTCGAGCAGCTTGCGCGTGGAACTGACGTTCTTGTGCTCACGCATGCGCTCGATCGCATAGGCGATGGTGCCCGGCTGGGAGCCTGAGCCCGCGAGCGCGTGAATGCGGCGGCGGCGATTGTGATGGCGGTCTTCCGCGATATTCGCGAGATGCGAGAAGTAGCTGAACGCGCGCACGACAGAGACGGTCTGTTCCGGCGACAGCGCGCGCAGCTTTTTCTCCAGCGCCTGAGCGGCTTCGCTGTCGTCTTCGCGGCGGAACTTCACGGCCGTCTGACGAATGGCTTCGACGACATCGAACACGGCGTCGCCTTCCTGCTCGCGCAGCACTTCGCCGAGCAGGCGGCCGAGGAAGCGGATGTCCTCGAAGAGCGGGCGGTCCTTGTCGTCGCGCGTGCGGCTGGCGGGCTTCGCGCCGTTCACAGCCGGCGCTTTCGCTTTGGTCGCCACGCGTTTCGCTGCCGGCTTGATGGCGGGCCTCGGCTTTGGCGCAATGGCCGCTTTCGATGCCTTCGCGGCCGTCGCGGCCTTCGTGACGATGGGCGACGACGCCGCGCGGGGCGCGTCGGAGGAGGAAGACTTGGGCAATGCGGCGTTGCGGCGCGCCGGGCGAGCCGATCCAGAAGACGTCACGTTGGGTTCCTCTCAGAAGCTGCGAAGCCAAAGCCACATCGACGTGATGCCGCAACCCAAACGGGCGCCGCATCGGGCAGGAAACCGCAGGCCGTACGAACGGCCGTGCGTCAAACCGGCGACAGCATGCCGCGGCGTTCTTCGCGCCCTGACGCGTTCATCGCGCTCGCTGCGGCTGCCGCCGCCGTTCACTCGATAAGAAACGCACCGCGGACGCCCGGAAAGGCGCATCGGACAAGGCTCTCGCGCGCTGCCTGGGTGTCTGTGGACCTTGGCGTGCGTGCTACCATTGTTCGCTAATGTCTATTCATCCATCCCGTCATTCGATCGAGCATCAATGAATTCCGAGACGCATTCAACGACACCGCCCGCGAGCATCACCATCGCTTCGCGGGAAAGCCGGCTTGCGATGTGGCAGGCCGAGCATGTGCGGTGTGCGCTGCACAAATTATATCCATCTTGCGACGTGAAAATCCTCGGAATGACGACACGTGGCGATCAGATTCTCGATCGTACGTTATCGAAGGTCGGCGGCAAGGGTCTCTTCGTGAAGGAACTCGAAGCCGCGCTCGCCGATGGCCGAGCCGATCTCGCCGTGCATTCGCTGAAAGATGTCCCGATGGAACTGCCCGAAGGCTTTGCGCTCGGTGCCATTCTGGAGCGTGAAGATCCGCGCGATGCGTTCGTGTCGCCGCATTACGAATCGCTCGATGCGTTGCCAGCGGGAAGCGTCGTCGGGACGTCGAGTTTGCGCCGCGAAGCGATGATCCGCGCGCGCTTTCCTCATCTCGAAGTGCGTCCGTTGCGCGGCAATCTGGACACGCGGCTCGGCAAGCTGGATCGCGGCGAGTACGCCGCGATCATTCTCGCGGCCGCCGGTTTGAAGCGGCTCGGGCTCGAAGCGCGCATCCGTGCGCTGCTCGATCCATCGGATAGCCTGCCGGCGGCGGGGCAGGGCGCGCTGGGCATCGAGATTCGCGCGGATCGCGCCGATCTCTTCGCGTGGCTCAAACCCTTGCACGACGAACCCACCGCGCTCGCGGTCGAGGCGGAACGCGCGGTGTCGCGCGCGCTCGGCGGCAGTTGCGAAGTGCCGCTCGCGGCGCATGCCGTGTGGCTCGATGGCGCGCTGCATCTGCGCGGCGCGGTGTCGATGCCCGATGGCAAGCGCGTGCTGCGCGCGGAAGAAGCCGTGAATGCGCCCGATCTCGCCGCCGCGCTCGCGCTCGGAAAACGCGTGTCGTCGGACCTGGAAGCGCAGGGCGCGATGGACATCGTCAACGCGCTCACGACCATGGGCCGCGCGGACGGCCCGAACACCGCGCCTTCGGGGCCGAAGTCCTGATGGCGAGCGAGCGCCGCGCCACCATCGTCGTCACGCGTCCGGACGGGCAATCGTCCGCATTGCTCGCGCAGCTCGCGAGCGCGGGCTTCGACACGCTGGAATTTCCGCTCATCGATATCGCGCCCGTCGCCGACGAAGCGCCGCTGCGCGCCGCGCTCGACGAGCTCTATCTGCCGCCCGATGCGGCGGGGCGCTACGCGCTCGTCGTGTTCGTGTCGCCGAATGCGATCGATCATGCGTTCAGCCGGTTCGGCGCGCCGTGGCCCGCGGATCTGCCGGTTGCCGTGGTCGGGCCGGGCTCGGTCGCGGCGCTCGCGCGGCAGGGCGTCAATTTGCCTTCGCATCGGGTGATCAGTCCATCGACCGAAGATGCCGATCCGCGCTTCGATTCGGAAGCGCTCTATGCGGCGATCGAAGCGTATTTCGGCGCGAACGGTCTGGCAGGCAAGCGTGTGCTGATCGTGCGCGGCGATGGTGGCCGCGAGTGGCTCGCCGAGCGTCTCGTCGAAGCGGGCGCGCGTGTCGACAAGGCTGCCGCATATCGCCGCGTGCTGCCCGAGCCGTCGATGCAGAAATGGGAGCGCATCCACGAACTGCTCGCGGGCCAACCGCACGCGTGGCTGCTGACGAGTTCCGAAGGCGTGCGCAATCTCGCCGAGCTCGCGCACGAGCATCTCACCGCCGACGAAATCGTGCTGCTCAGGCGCACGCCGCTCGTCTGCCCGCACCCGCGCATCGCCGAAGCCGCGCGGGGAGCGGGTTTTGATAGGATTACGGTGTCCGGCGCGGGCGACGAACGCATCGCTCACGCACTGGAAGCGCTGTTCCCGCCCGATACCGCCGCGGCAATCGCGCAGGCGGAGTCACCAGGCAACTCACGCGATCCGGAGGCCCACGCACAGGCGAGCGCAACAGCGAACGCATCGAGCGCATCGAGTTCGATCCATTCCTCATCCGCGCCGACGGACGCCCATCCGGCCACCGCGCCGGCCCACCAAACGGCTCAATCACGCATGACTGATTCGAACGATTCCAAGAAAGCCTCACCTCAGCCGAACGTGACACCGCCCGTGCCGCCGAACACGCCCTTCACGCCTTTCGAGCAGCAGAAGCGGCGCGGCGGCGCGGCCATCGTGTTGTTGTGGTTCGTCGTGGTCATTCTGGCGGTGGCGGCGGGCGCGGGCGCCTTCGTCCTGAACCGCAAGTTCGACCGCGCCGATGCACAACTGGCGCAGCGCGTGGCGCAAGCCGACGACCAGAACGCCGATCTGCGCGCGAAGGCCGATCAGGCCGCGAGCGCGACCACCGCGCTCAACACGCAGATCATCCAGTTGCAAGGCAAGCTCGCCGATGCCGAAGCGCACAGCCAGGCGCTCCAGCAGCAATATCAGGATCTCGCGAGCAACCGCGACGACTGGACCGTCGCCGAGGTCGAGCAGATTCTGTCGAGCGCGAGCCAGCAGTTGCAACTCACCGGCAACGTGCAACTCGCGCTGTTCGCGCTGCAAAGCGCCGACACGCGGCTGGCCGCGACCAACGGCCCTCAGGTCGTGGCGATCCGCAAGGCGATCGCGCAGGATATCGACAAGCTGAAGGCCACGCCCACCACCGATCTGACGGGGCTCGCGATCAAGCTCGACACGGCCATCGACCAGATCGATCAGTTGCCGCTCGCGGGCGAAGCGCCGATCGCGCGCGCGCAGGCGCAGGCCGCCGAGCCGGCAAACAGCGCGTCGATCGCGGCGGCGACCGGCGAGCCGCGCTGGAAGGTGCTGTGGCGTCAGATCACGAGCGGCATCGGCCAGCAGTTGTCGAGCCTCGTGTCGGTGCGCCGCATCGACAATGCCGACGCCATGCTCACGTCGCCCGATCAGGGTTATTTCGTGCGCGAGAACGTGAAGCTGCGCCTGCTGTCCGCGCGTCTGTCGCTGCTGTCGCGCAGCGAGCCGACGCTCAAGTCCGATCTGCATGCCGCCGACGCGTCGCTCGCGCGCTACTTCGATGCGTCGTCCCGCAAAGTGCAGGCCGTGCGCGAGCTCGTGAAGCAGGTCGATCAGGCGTCGCTCGCCGTCGCCGTGCCGAACCTGAACGCGAGCCTCGCCGCCGTCCATCAGTTCAAGCGAGGCGGATGATGACGATTCGTGGACTCATCTGGCTCGCGCTGCTGTTCGCCGTCGCGGTGATCGTCGCGACGGTCGGCGGCTTCAACGGCGGACAGATCCTGCTCGTGATGCCGCCGTATCGCGTGGACATGTCGCTCAACCTGTTCGCGGTGGCGCTCGTCGTGCTGTTCATCGTGCTGTACGCGATCATCCGCGCGGCGCGCGGCGTGTGGAAGATGCCGTCGCGCGTCGCCGCCTACCGCGCGCGCAGCAAGCTCGCGAAGGCGAACGCGTCGCTGCGTGATGCAGTCGGGCATCTGTACGCCGGACGCTTCTCGAAGGCCGAGAAGGCCGCGCGCGATGCGCTTTCCGTCGATGCCAACAAGGGCGCGGCCGGGCTCATCGGTGCGAACGCGGCGCATCGTCTGCACGAGTACGCGCGGCGCGACGAATGGCTGACGCAAGTCGGCGGCGCCGAATGGCAGGACGCGCGCCTGATGGCGACCGCCGACATGCGCGCCGATGGCCGCGACGCCGACGGCGCGCTCATCGCGCTGACCGAGATGCAGGCGCAGGGCGGACGACGCATCCACGCGCAGCAGATCGCCTTGCGCGCGCAACAGCAGTTGAAGAACTGGAGCGAAGTGCTGAAGCTCGTGCGCATGCTGGAAAAACGCGAGGCGCTGCATCCGGCGGTCGCGGTGCGGCTGCGTCAGGTGGCGGCGGAAAACCTGCTGCGCGATCGCCGGCACAATCCCGATGCGCTGCTCGAACTGTGGCAATCGCTGTCGGCGACCGAGCGCCAGTCGCCGCGTCTGGCCGATCTCGCCGCCGAACTGCTGATCGCGCTGGATCGCCGCGCGGAGGCGAAGAAGATCGTCGAGGACGCGCTCGCGCACAACTGGGACGCGCGGCTCTTGCGGCGCTATCCGGATTGCATCGTCGGCGGCGACGCGTTCCCGCTGATCCAGCGCGCCGAAGCGTGGCAGAAGGAGCGTACCGAAGACGCCGACCTGCTGTTCACGCTCGGCCGCCTGTGCCTGCATCAGCAGTTGTGGGGCAAGGCGCAGGCCTTCCTCGAATCGGCGCTCAAGCTCGCCGACAACGAGCCGCTCAAGATCCGCACGCATCGCGCGCTCGCCCGTCTGCATGAGCAACTGGGCGACACGGACAAGGCGGCGGAGCATTATCGCGCGAGCGCGCTGGCGATGAACGTGGTCTGACCCGCAAGCCGTCAGGCGCACAGGAACGGGCCGCATGGGCGAATTGTTCATGCGGCCCGTTTTTTTTGATGCGCGGCGAATCCACCGTTTTCGCGTTGTCTGTACGCCAGCGCACGGCCATGAACGGGACATCATGGTCTAGTTTCCCTCTACCAAAAATGATGTCGCGGAGGCTGAGTGAAACGAGGGCTTCAAAAGCTGATCGGGCTCGCGCTCGTCGTCTTTCTGTGCTGGCCCGATACGTCGCACTACTTCGCGCAGGGCGTCATCACGAACGCGCCGTGGACCGGAACCTGGTCGAGCGCGCCCGCCGTTACATCCGATCCGGGCTTCAACAATCAGACGATTCGCCAGATCGTGCATACGAGCATCGGCGGCACGGCGGCGCGGCTCACGCTTTCCAATCTCTTCGGCTCGAAACCGGTCACGATCGGCGACGTGCGCATCGCGCGCCGTTTGCGCGGGGCGCGCACGGTCGCGGGCACCGACCGGCCCGTGACCTTCAACGGCCAGTCCTACGTGACGATTCCCGCCGGCGGCTCGGTGCAGAGCGACGCCGTCGCGTTTCAGGTGCCGGCGCTCGCCGATATCGCCGTGAGCATGCACATTCCATCGCAGACGCCGCCGAACTCGACCGGCCACATCGACGCGATGCAGGACGTCTATATCGCGCCGGGCGACGTGAGCGCGGATTCGAACTTCACGAGCGGCGTCGCGAACGCGGCGGGCGGCCAGTCCAACTATTTCCTCACCAATGTCGACGTGATGAACGCCGCCGCGACGGGCGCGGTGGTCGCATTCGGCGCGTCGATCACGGAAGGCGCGGGGTCCACGCCCAACACGAACCGGCGCTGGCCGAACCGGCTGGCGGAGCGGCTGAACCGCGCGGGCATGACCGTGGGCGTGCTGAATCAGGGCATCAGCGGCAATGACTTCTTCACCGACGCCTCCGGCCAGGCCGGCCTCACGCGCTTTCCCCGCGACGTGCTCGGGCAGGCGAACGTGAAGTGGGTGATCATTTCCGACGATGCGGTGAACAACCTCATCAGCGGCAATCCGCCGAGCGCGCAGCAGCTCATGAACGCGTATCAGCGGCTCACGCGACAGGCGGGCGATGCGAAGGTCGGCGTGATCTGCTCGACCCTGACGCCGTTCGAAGGCGTGGCTGAATGGACGCCCGCGATCGAAGACACGCGCCAGACGGTGAACGCGTTCCTGCGCAGCGGAAACAGCGGCTGCGATGCCGTGCTGGATCAGGCGCAAGTGCTGGGCGACCCGTCGAGTGCGGATGCCGCTGCCGCCTACGCGCGCGGCTACAACAGCGGCGACGATCTGCATCCGAACGACGCGGGCATGCAGGCGATCGCCAATGCCGTCGATCTGACCTGGTTCGCCGCGCTGCCGCCGATCAACGCGCCAAGCGCGTGCGGCCGGCTGACGACGGGAGAGGGTATCGCGATGGGACAGTCGCTCGCGGCGTGCAGCGGAAGCGTCGAGCTGACCTTGCAGGACGACGGCTATCTCGTCGCCGTGCTGAACGGCGAGACGATCTGGTCATCGCATGTGAGCGGCACGCCGGGCGTCGAAATCCGCATGCAGGAAGACGGCAACCTCGTGATGTACGACAGCAATGGCGCGATGGTCTGGCAGACGCGCACGTCGGTTCCGGGCGCGTATGCGGCGATCCAGAAGGACGGGCATCTCGTCATCTATTCGCCGCACGGCACGGCGCTGTGGTCGAGCGCGGGATGAAGCGCGCTCGTTACTGAGGAAATCAGTACGTGGGAACCGACGGATCGACCTGACGCGACCATGCGTCGATGCCGCCGTACAGGTTGAACGTCTTCGTGAAGCCGCGCGATTCCAGGAACATCGCGACTTGCGCGCTGCGTGCGCCGTGGTGGCAGATGCAGACAATCTGCGCTTCGTCGTCGAGTTCCTCGCTGCGCGCGGGGATCTCGCGCATCGGGATCGCGACGATGTTGGCCAGCTTCGCCGTCTGGATTTCCCAGGGCTCGCGCACGTCGAGCAGGACGGGAGCGGGGCGCGAATCATCTGCGAGCCACGCGGCGAGTTCGGGTGCGGTGAGATTTTGCATGGAGATTCCGGCAGGACGCACGCTGCCGGATGCGACCGGCAGCGCGCTTTCAGCTTAGAACTTGAACTGCGAAGGATGCACCGCGTTCTTCAGCGGCGCGACGAGCGTTTCGAACACATCCGACACGCGGAACTGCTTTTCGTCCACGCGCGTGATGATCTGCGCCTTCATGACCGGCGCGGCGCCGACGAACGCCGCGATGCGCCCGCCGATCTTCAGTTGCTCCAGAAACTGCTGCGGCATGACCGGCAGGCCGCCCGACACGCAGATCACGTCGTAGGGCGCGCCCTGATCCCAGCCGAGCGCGCCGTCGCCGGTGATCACGTCCACGTTCGTCACGCCGTTCGCGGTGAGATTCTGCTTCGCGAAATCGGCGAGTTCCGGCGAGATTTCGATGCTCGTCACGCTGCGCCCGCGATGCGCGAGCAGCGCCGCCATGTAACCCGAGCCCGTGCCGATTTCCAGCACGGTTTCGCCCTTGTGAAGCGCGAGTTCCTGCAAGATGCGCGCTTCGACCCTGGGCGCGAGCATGCGCTCGCCGCCGGGCAGCGGAATTTCGAGGTCCGCGAAAGCGATGTTGCGGTACGCGGCGGGAACGAAGTTCTCGCGCTTGACGATCGCGAGCAGGTTCAGCACGTCCTGGTCCAGCACTTCCCAGGGGCGAATCTGTTGCTCGATCATGTTGAAACGCGCTTGCTCGATGTTCATGTTCTGTGTGCGTGGTGGCGACCGGAGCGCACTGCGTCGCGGCCGGATGCGGGGTCAGAAAACTATGCGATTGTAGCAAAACGAGGGGTTTTCCCGCCCGTTTCGCGCTAGTGCGGCAGCCGCATATCGAACTTGAACGTGATGAGCCGCGCGATCAGGATGAACGCCGTCGAAATGAGGACGTTGTAGATCGTGTCGACCTCCAGCCGCTCCAGCCCGATATACATCCAGCAGCCCGCGAACGCGCAGACCGCGTACGGACGCGAGTCGCGCAGGATCAGCGGAATCTCGTTACAGAGCACGTCGCGCAGGACGCCGCCGAACACGCCCGTGACGACGCCCATCATCGTCGCGGTGAAGGCGGGCATCTGCGCGTCGAGCGCGATCGAGGTGCCCGATACGCTGAAGAGGCCGAGCCCGACCGCATCGGTGACGAGCATCGCGCGCTGATCGAACAGACGCGAGGTCACGCGCAGGAAAAGTGGCGCGAAAATCGCCATCGCGAAGATGAACAGCACGTAATCCTGATGCTCGACCCAGTAGAACGGGCGGCGCGAGAGCAGCACGTCGCGCACCGTGCCGCCGCCGAACGCGGTGACGAGCGCGACGAGAAACGCGCCGACCGCGTCGAGCCGGCGCTTGCGCGCCTCGAGAAGCCCGGAGAAGGCGTACGCGAAGATCGCGAGCGCCTCCATGATCGTGATGGCGAGGGTCAGTCTAGGATGCACGGCCCGGCCCCGGATAAGGATGCTTGCCGTGGCCCTTGTCCTGCGGATGGTTATGATGCCGTGGCGCGCCGCCCGGCTGCAGCAGCACGAGCACCGCGCCCGCGCCGCCGTCGTGAGGCCGCGCCTGACAGAACGCGATCACTTCCGACTTCTGCACGAGCCACGCGCGCACCTTGCCCTTGAGCACCGGCTCGCGGCCGATGGAGCCGAGCCCCTTGCCGTGGATCACGCGCAGACACCGCAAGCCGCGCTTCACCGATTCGCGGATGAATTCCGCGAGCGCCTCGCGCGCTTCCTCGCGCCGCATGCCGTGCAGATCGAGCTGCGCCTGCACGATCCACGCGCCGCGCCGCAGCTTCCTCACGACTTCCTGGCTGATGCCGGGGCGGTGGAAGGACAGCGTTTCGTCGATATCGAGCAGGCTTTCGGGATCGTATTCGTCGGAGAGCGCTTCCTGCAGCACGGCTTCCTCGTCGCGGCGGCTTTGCAGCGGCACCGGCGGGGGCGGCACGCGCGTGACCGTTGTGCGCGGCGGCGTCTTGAGCGGCTCGACCGCGCCGATCGAACGGCGGAACTCGTCGCCATCGACGACGGCCTCGCGCTCGGCGCGCGCCGCCGCGACGCGTTGCACTTCGCGCTTCTCGGCGTCGGCCTTCAGCGCGCGCTTCAGCGACGACAGACCCGCGAGCCCGTCGCGCTTCACGGCGGCGGCGACATCGCGCGGCTCGGCCGGCTTCGTATCGACGGACGCGCCCGGACGCGGCGCTTCCTTGCGCCGGACTTTCGGTTCGTTCGGATGTGGGAGATTCTTCGGCATCGTTCGGCCAGCGGAAGTCGACAGGAATCGGGTGCCGCGCGCAACGTCGCGCCCCAATGAAAACGGGCCGACGGCGTGAACCGTGGCCCGTTTTCATCTGCGTGCCGCCATGAACCGGCAGGGCGCTGCAAAAGCGGGCGATCTCCATTTTACCGGCTCGCCGCGCGTCGCCGCGCCCGGATGACGCCCGATCAGCGGTCCGCTTCGTGGCTCATCGAATGCGGAGTCGGCGTTTCGTCGATGGTTTCGAGGTAGCGCTGCGCGTCGAGCGCGGCCATGCAGCCCGTGCCCGCGCTCGTGATCGCCTGGCGATATACGTGATCCTGCACGTCGCCCGCCGCGAACACGCCGGGGATGCTGGTCGCGGTGGCGTCGCCCGTGGTGCCGCCCTTCGTGATGATGTAGCCGTTCTTCATCTCGAGCTGGTTGATGAAGAGATCGGTGTTCGGCTTGTGCCCGATCGCGACGAACACGCCTTGCAGCGCGATGTCGGTGGTGTTGCCCGACTGCGTATCCTTGATGCGCAGTCCGGTGACGCCGGATTGATCGCCGGTGACTTCGTCGAGGACGTGATTCCATTTGATATCGACGATGCCTTCCTTTTCCTTCGCGAGCAGGCGATCGATGAGAATCGGCTCGGCGCGGAACTTGTCGCGGCGATGCACGACCGTCACCTTCTTCGCGATGCCCGCGAGATAGATCGCTTCTTCGACCGCGGTGTTGCCGCCGCCGATCACCGCGACTTCGCCGTTGCGATAGAAGAAGCCGTCGCAGGTTGCGCAGGCCGATACGCCCTTGCCCATGAACGCTTCTTCCGACGGCACGCCGAGATATTGCGCCGATGCGCCCGTGGCGATGACGAGCGAGTCGCAGGTGTACTCGCCCGAATCGCCGATCAGACGGAACGGTCGCTCGTTGAGCTTCGCGGTGTGGATGTGATCGAACACGATCTCGGTGTTGAAGCGGCGCGCATGTTCCTCGAAACGCTGCATCAGTTCCGGGCCCTGCACCCCCGACGGGTCCGCCGGCCAGTTCTCGACGTCCGTGGTGGTCATCAGCTGGCCGCCTTGCGCCAGGCCGGTGATGAGCAGCGGCGACAGGTTCGCGCGCGCGGCGTACACCGCGGCGGAGTAACCGGCGGGGCCGGAACCGAGAATCAGCACTTTGGCGTGTTTGGGCGAAGACATGATGATGGTCCGTTTTTGATGGTCAGCTCGGAAACTTCGACACCAGCGAAGACGCCGGCGGCGTGGCGCGTGGCCGCGAGACGGCGCCGGCGCGCTTCCGATGAACCGTATTTAGGTGCAAAAGAGGGATTATAAAGGCCGCTGGAAAAGCCTTCCGAGTGAACCTTTCAATCGGTTTGATAGGCCCGGCGGGTGGGCCGGGCCGCGTGACGAGCGCGTGACGAGTGTTACAGGTTGCAAGAACGCGGCCGTTTTTGCGCCGTTCACTGCAATGCAGCGTTTACAATAGGCCACCGTTCCATGCGGCCCCGGTGCATCGGCGCGAGGCCGCAAGCAAGCGACACACAGCGACACCGAATCAATGGCCAAAGCTACCTATTCCGCGAGCCCGCAGGCATTGCCGCACCGCATGTCGCGGCTCTTCACCGAAATTCGCTGGATTCTCCAGGTCGCGCTCGGACTCTTCCTCGTGATGGCGCTGCTCTCGTACAGCCGCAAGGACCCGAGCTGGACCCATGCGGTGAGCATCGATCACATCTCGAACTGGGCGGGGCGCGTCGGCGCGTACACGTCGGACATTCTGCTGCTCGTGTTCGGGCTGTCCTCGTACTGGCTGATCGTGCTGCTCGCGCGGCGCATCGTCGCGAACTATCGGCGTATCACGCTGCCGCCCGTCGTCGATGAAGACGCGCCGAAGGATCGCACCTGGCTCGCCGAAGCGTTCGCGTTCGTGCTGGTGCTGCTCGCGAGCGACGGCATCGAGGCGCTGCGCATGTGGTCGCTCAAGGTGCAGTTGCCGCGCGCGCCGGGCGGCGTCGTCGGCGACGTGGTCGCGCGGCATGTATCGCATGCGCTCGGCTTCACGGGCGCCACGCTCTTTCTGCTGATCGCGCTGGCGATCGGCCTGTCGCTGTATTTCCGCTTTTCGTGGCTGTCCGTATGCGAGAAGGTGGGAGACGGCATCCTCAACGCGATCACCGGCGCGCAACTGCGCCGCGAAGCGGGCCGCGACCGCAAGCTCGGCGAAGCCGCCGCGGTCAAGCGCGAAGGCAAGGTGGTGCGCTCGCGCGAAAAGAGCGAGGACCACGAGCCGGTGATGATCGTGCCCGCCGCGCCCGCGCCCGCGCGTTCCGAGCGCGCCGAGAAGGAAAAGCAGGTGCCGCTCTTCAAGGACCTGCCGGGCGATTCCACGCTGCCGCCGCTCGCGCTGCTCGATGCGCCGCCGAAGACGCAGGAAACCATCGCCGCCGATACGCTCGAATACACGTCGCGTCTCATCGAGAAGAAGCTGAAGGACTTCGGCGTCGAGGTGAGCGTGGTCGCGGCGTATCCGGGGCCGGTCGTCACGCGCTACGAGATCGAACCGGCGACGGGCGTGAAGGGCAGTCAGATCGTCGGGCTCGGGAAGGACCTCGCGCGTTCGCTGTCGCTGGTGTCGATCCGCGTCGTCGAGACCATTCCGGGCAAGAACTTCATGGCGCTCGAATTGCCGAACCAGCGCCGTCAGACCGTGAAGCTCTCCGAGATTCTCGGCTCCGAAGTCTACGCGAACGGCGCCTCGCCGCTGACGATGGGCCTCGGCAAGGACATCGGCGGCAATCCGGTCTGCGCCGATCTCGCGAAGATGCCTCACTTGCTGGTCGCGGGCACGACGGGCTCGGGCAAGTCGGTCGGCATCAACGCGATGATTCTCTCGCTGCTCTACAAGGCGAGCGCGGATCAGGTGCGCCTCATCCTCATCGACCCGAAGATGCTCGAAATGAGCGTCTACGAAGGCATTCCACACTTGCTGTGTCCGGTCGTCACCGACATGCGGCAGGCCGGCCACGCGCTCAACTGGGCGGTCGCGGAAATGGAGCGCCGCTACAAGCTGATGAGCAAGATGGGCGTGCGCAATCTCGCGAGCTTCAACACCAAGATCGACGAAGCGAAAAAGCGCGACGAAAAGATTCCGAACCCGTTCAGCCTCACGCCGGACGAGCCCGAACCGCTCACGCGCCTGCCGCACATCGTCGTCGTGATCGACGAGCTCGCCGACCTGATGATGGTCGTCGGCAAGAAGGTCGAAGAGCTGATCGCGCGCATCGCGCAGAAGGCGCGCGCGGCGGGCATCCACCTGATTCTGGCGACGCAGCGTCCGTCCGTGGACGTGATCACCGGCCTCATCAAGGCGAACGTGCCGACGCGCATGGCGTTCCAGGTGTCGTCGAAGATCGATTCGCGCACGATTCTCGATCAGCAGGGCGCCGAGTCGCTGCTCGGCATGGGCGACATGCTCTATCTGCCGCCGGGCTCCGGCCTGCCGGTGCGCGTGCACGGCGCGTTCGTCTCGGACGAGGAAGTGCATCGCGTCGTCGACAAGCTGAAGGAACACGGCGAGCCGAACTATATCGAGGGCATTCTCGAAGGCGGCCTCGCGGGCGAGGGCGACGAAGGCTCGGCGGGCGCGGGCGGAACCGCCGGCGCCGATGGCGAGTCGGACCCCTTGTACGATCAGGCGGTCGAGGTCGTCATCAAGAACCGGCGCGCATCGATTTCGCTCGTGCAGCGGCATTTGCGCATCGGCTACAACCGCGCGGCGCGTCTGCTCGAACAGATGGAGAACTCGGGGCTCGTGTCGGCGATGTCGTCGAACGGCAACCGCGAAATCCTGACGCCGGCGCGCGACGAGCAATGACGCGCGCCGGGAATCAAAGGGAGAACACAACGATGAAACACCATACGGGGAACCGCACGCTCAAGGTCTTGAGCGCTGCATTGTTTTCGGCGTCGATGCTGTTTGCATCGCACGCATTCGCGAGCGGCACGGAACAGTTGAAGGCATTCGTGTCGCAGGTGCGCGCGGCGCGCGGCGACTTCACGCAGCAGGAAATCAAGGCGCCCGGCAAAGCGAACAACGGCGCCACTTCGACCACGGTGCCGACCAAGGGCGCGACCTCCAGCGGCACGTTCATGTTCGCGCGGCCAGGCAAGTTCATCTGGTCCTATCAGAAGCCGTATTCGCAAATCCTGCAGGCCGATGGCGACAAGCTCTACGTCTACGACAAGGACCTGAATCAGGTCACGGTGCGCACGCTCGGCGGTTCGCTCGGCGCGAGCCCGGCGGCGATTCTGTTCGGCAGCAACGATCTGGAAAAGAACTTCAACCTGCGTGATGCGGGCGAGAAGGGCGGCATCGACTGGCTCGAACTCACGCCGAAGGCGAAGGACACGCAGTTCGAGACGGTCGGCATCGGCTTCAAGGACGGCAACCTGCAGGCGATGGAACTGCATGACGTGTTCGGCAATGTCACGCTGCTCACGTTCTCGAACATCCAGAAGAACCCGCCGATCAAGAGCGATACCTTCAAGTTCACCGTGCCGAAGGGCGCGGACGTGATCAACGGGTAAGCACGCGTTCAGTCATAGATCGTCACGAGGGTCACGCCCTCGGCGGACGGCGAAGCATAGTCATGCGCGCGCATCGACAGCGTGCCGCCGAGCGGGCCTACCTCATACTTCCCGGCGGCATCGGGCTTGACGAGCCGTCCCTTGCCATCCTTGAACGTTGCGGTGACCGTACCCGCGCGGCCTGCGCCGCTCGCGGTTGACAGCGTCAGCTCTGCCTTAGGTGGATTGTGCGGGTCGGGAAGGAAAGTCACATAGGTCGTTCGGCCGCCCGTCTCGGTCATGTGCGTCCCCGCCGTGGCTGATATGCGCGATCCGCCCGAGGGTTCAACGGACACATTGAACGGCGGCGCCACCAGCGCGCCGCTGAAATAAATGACGCCGCCAGCCGCCGCGGCTTCGACGGAGCAATAGACCGTCGCGCTCGCCATTGCGATTCGTGCAGCGAGCCTCGCACCTCTCAGATTTGCTATGTTCATCTTTTCCTCATCAAAGGAAAGTGTGCTGTTTTACGCAGAGTTGGCGTTCCAGCACGACGGGAACACGCGCATCCCGCCTCCGAAGGAAGCGTTAAACCTTATTTTGAGATGCGCGCCTAATGATATTCGGAAAAATCTTATTGCCCTGGTGATGCGTCTTTGATGTTGAACCAAAAAATATGTACTGTTTGCTGTAAAGCATTTGTAATTATCAATTGTTTGCTTTATATCAAATAAATGGACGTATCCGTTACGCGTGCGCGGCTCGCATGTCATCAATAAATGCCTCGACGATTTCGCGTTTTGCTTCACGCGCATCGCTTGCACGCTCCGCGCGCGTGACCATCTGAAATGCGACGCGATAGCGCATCGCCTGCGGATTCAATGGCGCGAGCAAACCGTCCTTCACATACGGCGCGGCGAAATGCTCGGGCAGATAGCCGAGATGCCGTCCCGACAACACGAGCATCGCGACGGCCTCCATGTTGTCCGCGAGCGCGCCGATATTGCGCGGCGTGAGTTCGCCCGCCTCGGGCAGCGGATAGCTGCGCCACGCCCAGTCATGCTCGAACGCCTGCGTCACGCCGACGTGTCCGGCCCGCGCGAACAACGGATGCTCGCGCCCGCAATACGCGAGTTGATCCTCCGCGAAGATCTCCGTGTAATCGAGCGATGGCACGCGATGCCAGAAATACCCGATCGCCATCTGAATGCGTTCGGCCAGCAGCATTTCCTCCAGTTCGCCCGGCGAGCGCACGAGCACCGCGAAGCGCACGGATTCATCGCGCTGCCGGAATCGCGCGATCGCCTGACTGACGCGCGCATTTGCGCTGACGGGCGTGTTGCCGATCATCCCGAGCGTGAGCGTGCCGACGAGCTTCTTGCCGACATTGCGCGCAGTCGAGTCGAAGGTGTCGATAGCCCCGAGCAGTGTCCTGCACGCGTCGACGAACTGTTCGCCGCGCGAGGTCAGCGCGAAGCCGCCGCGTCCGCGCTCGCAGAGCCGGTAGCCGAGCCGCGTTTCGAGCGTCGCGAGCTGCGTGCTGATGGTCGATTGCCCGACGTTGAGCGTCGCCTGCGCCGACGAGACACCGCCCGCATCGACGATGGCGAGAAACACGCGGATCAGGCGCAGATCGAGGTCGGAAAGGTGCGTGAACATGGGCGGCGCCATTACATCGATAAATATCGATGTTAAGTTATTTTCAGCGCGATTTCATCCTCGTGTAAAAGCGGCTATTAATGTCGGGACGACAACCCGCACACATCCGACGCCATGAATACATCCTCACTTTTCGCGCCCGTCGAACACTTCGATTCGCATTTTCTCGAACAGCGCGCCGAGCGCCCGCAGCCGCTGTCGGGCAACCAGATGCCGCGCTGCGGCGGCATCACGACGATGATGCGCCTGCCGCACGTGCAGTCCGCTTCGGGGCTGGATGCGTGTTTCGTCGGCGTGCCGTTCGATCTCGGCACGTCCAACCGCACCGGCGCGCGTTTCGGTCCGCGCCAGGTACGCAGCGAATCCGTGCTGCTGCGCCCCTACAACATGGCGACGCGCGCCGCGCCGTTCGATTCGCTGCGCGTCGCGGATATCGGCGATGTCGCGATCAATCCGTACAACCTGCTCGATTCGATCGACCGCATCGAGCGCGCGTATCGCGAAATACTGAAGCACGATTGCAAGCCGCTCACGCTCGGCGGCGATCACACCATCGCGCTGCCGATCCTGCGGGCGATTCACGCGAAGCACGGCAAGGTCGGGCTGATTCACATCGACGCCCACGCGGACGTCAACGACACCATGTTCGGCGAGAAGATCGCGCACGGCACGCCGTTCCGTCGCGCGGTGGAAGAGGGCTTGCTCGATTGTTCGCGCGTCGTGCAGATCGGCCTGCGCGGCACGGGCTACGAAGCCGGCGATTTCGACTGGTGCCGCGAGCAGGGCTTTCGCGTCGTGCAGACGGAGGAATGCTGGAACAAGTCGCTCGCGCCGCTGATGGACGAAGTGCGCGCGCAAATGGGCGACGGCCCCGTCTACATCACGTTCGATATCGACGGCATCGATCCGGCGTTCGCGCCCGGCACAGGCACGCCGGAAATCGCCGGATTGACGGTGCCGCAGGCGCTGGAAATCGTGCGCGGGGCGCGCGGGCTGAACATCGTTGGCGCGGATCTGGTGGAAGTCGCGCCGCCCTACGATCCGTTCGGCACGACGGCGCTGCTCGGCGCGAACCTCGCGTTCGAGCTGTTGTGCGTGCTGCCGGGCGTCGAGTACCGGGCGGCGAAGTAGATCACGCGTAAGCGCGACGTCTGCCCGACACGAGCAGCAGATAGCACACCGCGCCGAGCGCGAGCGCGGGCAGCGTCGCGCCGAGATTCGGCAGCCATTGATTGATCGCGTGATACGCCGCGATCCCGATGCCCCACGCAATGAACGCGCTCACGTGCCAGCCGCCCGAATAGCCGTAGCGCCCGTCGGCAGCGCCGAGCGCGGCGGCGTCGATGCGGCGCTTGCGCACGATGAAGTGATCCGCCAGCACGACGCCGAAGAGCGGCGCGAACACCGAGCCGATCAGCAGCAGGAAGTTCTGATACTTGCCCATCTCGACGGCGAGCGCGACGAGCGTGCACAGTGCGCCGAACGTGCACGAGAGCAACGGCACGCTGGCGCGCGCCCAGAACGTGCCCGTCGATACGGCCGCCGAGTGGATATCGGCGAAGGCGTTGTCGGTTTCGTCGATGAGAATCAGAAATAGCGCGAGGCCGCCGCCAGCCTGCGCGAGCGCGGTCGTGAGGAGCGTATCGCCGCCGCCCGCCGCGAGTCCGTAGATCGCGCCGAGCGCATAGAACCACACGTTCGCGATGCCGTAGCCGAGCAGCGTGCCGCGAAACGTGCCGCCCGCGCTCTTGCCGAAGCGCGTGTAATCGGCGATCAGCGGCAGCCACGAGAGCGGCATCGCGACGACCAGATCGATGCCCGCGCCGAACGCCATCTCGCCCGTGCCGGCGCGCGACATCAGCGCGCCAATGTCCTGTTTGGCCAGCAGATTCCAGGTGAGCCAGCCCGCGCCGCCGAGCAGGAGCCACACGCCCCACGTGCGCAGAAAGCGCCGCACGAACGAGAGCGGGCCGCTGATCGCGAGCAGCGTCGCCAGCGCGCCGAAGATCAGCGTCCAGACGAGCGGCATCGAGAAGTGGAAGGACTGCTTCGAGAGCGCATCGGCGGAATCGCGCATCACGATGATTTCGAACGAGCCCCAGCCGACGAGCTGGATCGCGTTGAGCACCGCCGGCACCGACGCGCCGCGCACGCCGAGCGTCGGCCGCAGCGACGACATCGCCGCTAGCCCCGTATCCGTGCCGATCACGCCCGCGAGCGCGAGCAGCACGACGCCGATCACCGTGCCGATGACGATGGCCGCGAGCGCGTGCGGCAGCGACAGTCCCGGCACGAGCAGCGCGCCCGCCTGCGCGACCAGAAGGCCGATGCCGAGCGAGAACCACAGTGCGAAGGCGTCGCTCGTGCCGAAGGCGCGCCGCTCGGGCGGCACGGGCGTGAGCGGCGCGTAGGTCGACGTTTCGCCGTGCGCTGCGGCGTTCGTGGCGTGTTCTTGCCCCATCGGATTGCGTCCTTATATTTTCGAAGCGTGATTCAACCGAAGCGTGGCCCGCGTGATGCAAAAGCTGTCCGGGCTCAGGCTGTCATAATGACCCGATTCTGCGGCCGCGCCGCGCTTTTCGGGAAGCGCGAGATTATCGCCGCGATCCACCCAACTGCGTCAACCTGCATCGCACAGCACATGTTCGAAGAAAATCGTGGCACCGTTCCGCTCGCGGAGCGCCTGCGCCCCCGCACCATCGACGACGTGATCGGCCAGAAGCATCTGCTCGGCAAAGCCAAGCCGCTGCGCGTCGCGTTCGAATCGGGCGAAGCGCATTCGATGATTCTCTGGGGCCCGCCCGGCGTCGGCAAGACCACGCTCGCGCGTCTCATGGCCGATGCGTTTCACGCGCAGTTCATCTCGCTGTCGGCGGTGCTTTCCGGCGTCAAGGATATCCGCGAGGCGGTGGAAACCGCGCAGATCCATCGCGCGAACGGGCATCAGACGCTCGTGTTCGTCGACGAAGTGCATCGCTTCAACAAGAGTCAGCAGGACGCGTTCTTGCCGCATGTGGAATCGGGCCTGTTCGTGTTCGTCGGCGCGACCACGGAGAATCCGTCGTTCGAGGTGAACAGCGCGTTGCTGTCGCGCGCGGCGGTGTACGTGCTGAAGAGTCTCGATGCCGACGAGCTGAAGGAACTGCTCGATCGCGCGTCGAAGGAACTCGGCGGCCTCACCTTCACCGACGAAGCCCGCGACGCGCTGATCGGCTCCGCCGACGGCGACGGCCGCAAGCTGCTGAACAACCTTGAGATCGTCGCGCGCGCGGCGGCGCAGCAAAAGCAGACGGAAATCGACGGCGCGCTGCTCGGCAGTGCCCTCGCGGAAAATCTGCGCCGTTTCGACAAGGGCGGCGACGCGTTCTACGATCAGATCAGCGCGCTGCATAAATCGGTGCGCGGCAGCAATCCGGACGCCGCGCTCTACTGGTTCTGCCGCATGCTCGACGGCGGCGCGGACCCGCGCTACATGGCGCGGCGCATCGTGCGCATGGCGTGGGAGGATATCGGTCTCGCCGATCCGCGCGCCGGGCGCATCGCGCTCGACGCGGCCGAAACCTACGAGCGGCTCGGCACGCCGGAAGGCGAACTGGCGCTCGCGCAGGCGCTCATTTATCTGGCCGTCGCGCCGAAATCGAACGCCGGGTACAACGCCTACAACGAGGCGCGGCGCTTCGTCGGCAAGGATCAGTCGCGCGGCGTGCCGGTGCATCTGCGCAACGCGCCGACCAAACTGATGAAAGAACTCGGCTACGGTCACGAATACCGCTACGCGCACGACGAGCCCGACGCCTACGCGGCCGGCGAAACCTATCTGCCCGACGGCATGCGCGACCCGCACTGGTATCAGCCTACGCCGCGCGGGCTCGAAGGCAAGATCGGCGACAAGCTCGCGCGCCTCGCCGAACTCGACGAAGCGTGGCGGCGCGAACATCGCGACGAGAAGAAGCGGTGAACTCCGCGCCGTTCGTTTCGCGCGCGGGCAAACTGCGTTTCGCCAGGCGCGTCACTGAATGCGTACGGCGCGCAATGACCGTGCGCTAAAATCGGCGTTTCCGATTACTTAACAAAGCAGCCCCCCGCCATGCTCGACATCCAAACCCTCCGCAAAGACCTGGACGGCGTCGCGAAGCGCCTCGCCGATCGAGGCTACACGCTCGATGTCGCCGCCTTCGCCGCGCTCGAAGCCGAGCGCCGCGAGATCCAGACCCGCACTGAAGAACTGCAGGCGCGCCGCAACAGCCTGTCGAAACAGATTGGCGCGATGAAGGGGCGCGGCGAGGACACCTCGGCGGTGATGGCGGAAGTGGGCGGCATCGGCGACACGATGAAGGAATCGGCGGCGAAGCTGGACGACGTGCAGAAGCGTCTTTCCGATCTGATGCTGACGGTGCCGAACCTGCCGCACGAAAGCGTGCCGGTCGGCAACGACGAGACGCAGAACGTCGAAGTGCGGCGCTGGGGCACGCCGCGCGCGTTCGACTTCGAAGTCCGCGATCACGTCGATGTCGGCGCGCCGCTCGGTCTCGATTTCGAAACCGGCGCGAAGCTCTCGGGCGCGCGTTTCACGCTGCTGCGCGGACAGATCGCGCGGCTGCATCGCGCGCTCGCGCAGTTCATGATCGACACGCACACGGAGCAGCACGGCTATACCGAGGCGTACACGCCGTACATCGTGAATCCGGAGATTCTCTTTGGCACGGGCCAGTTGCCCAAGTTCGCCGACGACATGTTCCGCGTCGAGAAGGGCGGCGACGAGAACACCGTCACGCAGTACCTCATTTCGACCTCGGAGATTTCGCTCACGAATACGGTGCGCGACAGCATCCTCGAAGCCAGCGCGCTGCCGGTGAAGCTCACCGCGCATTCGCCGTGCTTCCGCTCGGAAGCGGGCTCGTACGGGCGCGATACGCGTGGCCTGATCCGCCAGCATCAGTTCGACAAGGTCGAGATGGTGCAGGTCGTGTCGCCGGAACATTCCTACGCCGCGCTCGACGAGATGGTCGGGCAAGCGGAGACGATTCTGCAGAAGCTGGAACTGCCGTATCGCGTGATCACGCTGTGCACGGGCGACATGGGCTTTTCGGCGGCGAAGACGTTCGATCTCGAAGTGTGGCTGCCGGCGCAGAACACGTATCGCGAGATTTCGAGCTGCTCGAATACCGAGGCGTTCCAGGCGCGTCGCATGCAGGCGCGGTTCCGCAATGCGCAGGGCAAGCCGGAATTCGTGCATACGCTGAACGGCTCGGGTCTGGCGGTCGGACGCACGCTCGTCGCGGTGCTGGAGAACTTCCAGAACGCGGACGGTTCGGTGACGATTCCGGCCGTGCTGCGTCCGTATATGCGAGGAGTGGAAAGAATCGAAGTTTCCGCAGCAGTGTGACGTTTATTTTCAAAAAGGGGCTTGGAAAGCACGAAAGGGTTCGATATACTTTCGTTCTTCGTTGAGCAACGACCAGTTCACGAAGACCCGAAAGGGTAGACGGAGAGGTGGCAGAGTGGTCGAATGTACCTGACTCGAAATCAGGCGTACGGTTTTCCCGTACCGTGGGTTCGAATCCCACCCTCTCCGCCAAAATACTGAAACCCCGCATGTCGTAAGACTGCGGGGTTTTGCTTTTGGGCTGCCGTTCGAGGCTCCGCTTCGATGAAGCGAAGCCACGTCTTCAAGTCGTACAACGCGCAATATCGAAGCGCAGTTCCGGCTCCGGCACGCCGCCATCGTCGCTCGACGACTGCTGCACCTTCACGATCGATCCATACGCCGAAGGCGTGAGCGTCACGAGCCACGCGTTCGATCCGACCAGCAACTCGGTCGTCCCTTGAGCGCGCCTCGTCTGCGCGGACGGAAGCATGCGTTGCAGACAACTCGATATATCCGACGCGGGCCGCGCCGACGAAACATGAATCACGGGCTTCGACGCACGCAACTCGGGCTCGCTCGTCGAACTGCAGGCGGCGAGGGCGGCGACGCCGGAAAGTCCTGCGGAAATCAAGGCAAATCGATGCAAGGTCATAGCGCTCCGGCAAGTTCGAATTCGCGCCACTAAAACACAAACACGCTTTCATCACAAGGGCGAGCGACCTTCGCTGCGCGTTCGACAGAGCGCACACGAAGCGTCGAAATGCAGCGCCCAAGCGGCTCTCCAAGCGGTGACGCCGCTCGGGAGTGCTATCATCGGCCCCATTGTCCTCGCGCGCGGCCTAGCTGAAACACCGGCGAAAGCGCATGCACGGACAGCACGCATCCGGCACGAACCCATTCGCATTGCTCAATGGCCATCACGCTCAAGACACCCGCCGACATCGAAAAGTTGCGCATCTCCGGCCGCATGGCCGCCCAAGTCCTCGCGATGATCGCCGAACACGTCCGTCCGGGCGTCACCACGGATGAACTCGACGCCATCTGCAATCGCTTCATCGTCGACGAACTGAAGGCCATTCCCGCCAACGTCGGCTACATGGGTTTTCCGAAGACGATCTGCACCTCGGTGAATCATGTCGTGTGCCACGGCATTCCCGGGCCGAAGGAATTGAAGGACGGCGACATCATCAACATCGATGTCGCGATCATCAAGGACGGCTACTACGGCGACACGAGCCGCATGTATTACGCCGGCACGCCGAGCGCCGAAGCACGCCGCCTCACCGAAACGACCTACGAAGCGATGATCGCGGGCATCCGCGAAGTGCGCCCGGGCGCGACGCTCGGCGATGTCGGCGCAGCGATTCAGAGCGTCGCGCACCGCGAAGGCTTCTCGGTGGTGCGCGAGTACTGCGGCCACGGCATCGGCCGCGTGTATCACGAAGACCCGCAAGTGCTGCACTACGGCCAGCGCGGCGCGGGCCTGCGTCTGAAGCCCGGCCTCGTCTTCACCATCGAGCCGATGATCAACGCGGGCCGCGCGTCCACGCAGCAGTCGCGCGACGGCTGGACCGTGACGACCAAGGACCGCTCGCTCTCCGCGCAATGGGAACACATGGTCGCCGTCACCGACGAAGGCTTCGAGTTGCTGACGCCGTGGCCGGACGGCACGGGCAGCTATGCGGTGCCATGAGCGCGCATGCGCCGCTTCGGGCTGCCGCGTGTGCGCTGTAAAGCACTTTCCCGGATTTAGGAATTGACGGGTTCGCCCGTTCGGTTGAAGCTATATGAGTGGTCCACGCGCCGGACCGGCCGACAGAGCCGCACGCGCATGAGCCTGAAAGCCAGAGAGAAATAGCCCGCATGAGTCCCTCATTGACCGTCAGCCGCATCGCCGCGCAACAAGGTTCCGTGCTGCGCGAGCTTCGCACGGCATCGCTGCGCGAGGCGCCGTATGCATTCGGCGAGACGCTGGAAGATGCGCTGCTCGTCGAGCCGTCGTCATTCGACGCAACCGCCGAGCTGCACGCGAATTCTCCCCGGCTCGCGACGTTTCTGCTCTACACGGAAGGTCATCCCTGCGGTCTCGTGCACGCGTACATCGAAGAGGCGCCGAACGCGCGCGCGTTTGTCAGCGCGCTGTGGGTCGCGCCGGCGGTGCGTCATTTGCGCGGCGGCGAGCTGCTCGTGAACGTCGCGTCGCAATGGCTCGCGGAGCAGGGCGCCGCCGAAGTGCATGCGTGGATCTCCGAGGAAAACCGCACCGCGATGCGCTTCTATGAGCGCCTTCATTTCGGCCCTACCGGCGATCGCCGCGCGATGCCTTCGCACGAGCAGGAAGCCGAGTCGCTCTTCGTGCGCCACATGCACGCCGAACATCACGCCTGACGCGCGTTACTTCGAACTCAGTCCTCGCTTCCCGCGCGCACACGTTGCTCGTTTCCGATCGCCGAAATCGGTCCTAAAAATTATGGCCGTGTGCGACAACGCCTGTAAAATACGCAAAATTTTTGGCCGTTCCTATGTCGCTCAACAAAACGCCCTTTTTTGAACTGCGCAGCGGCTCCGTCGACACGCTTCTCTTCGTCGTCAAGACTCCCGACCTCGACGCCCTGCGTACCGAACTCACGCGGCGCTTCGAAGCGACTCCCGAATTCTTCGCGGGCGATGTCGTCGCCATCGACGTGCGCCGTCTCGCTGATTCCGCGAAGGGCGGTGAAGGCGAGCGCGTGTCGCTCGCGGAACTCGAGACCTTGCTGAAGAGCGTGCGCATGCGGCCGATCGGCATTGTCGCGCTGCCCGCGCAGACGTGGGCGATCCAATGGGCGAACGAAGGCGGCCTGCCGGTTCTCGAAGCGCGCGACCGGCGCGGCGCGCCGAAGCCTTCCGTCGACGAAGCGAAGCCGAACACGGAAGCCGCCGCCGTGATCGAAGCGGCCGTCGCGAAGGAGCCCGCGCCCGCGGCGCTGCCCGCGCCCGCGACCATCATCGACCGGCCGCTGCGTTCGGGCCAGCAGGTCTATGCGAAAGGCGATCTCATCGTGCTCGGTCTCGTGTCGTATGGGGCCGAGGTGATCGCGGAAGGCAATATCCATATCTATGCGCCGTTGCGTGGCCGCGCGCTCGCGGGCGTGCACGGCAATCTCGACGCGCGGATCTTCTGCACCTGTCTCGAGCCGGAACTCATCTCCATCGCGGGTATCTATCGGACAACCGAGAACCCGCTGCCAGCCGACGTGCTGAGCAAACCGGTGCAGATCTGGCTGAACGACGAAAAGCTCATGATCGAACCGCTGCGGCTGACCTGACGGGTGAATCGACTCGCGCGCCCGATGCCCCCGGCGCGTGCTCGACAGCAACGCGAGCGGACCTATTGACGAACACAAGGTACTTGTATGGCAAAAATCATTGTGGTGACTTCGGGGAAGGGCGGCGTCGGCAAGACGACCACCAGCGCGAGCTTCGCATCGGCGCTCGCATTGCGCGGCCACAAGACGGCCGTGATCGACTTCGACGTCGGTCTGCGCAATCTCGACCTCATCATGGGTTGCGAACGCCGTGTGGTGTACGACCTCATCAACGTCATTCAGGGCGAAGCGAACCTGCATCAGGCGCTCATCAAGGACAAGAAGTGCGAGAACCTCTTCATCCTGCCGGCCTCGCAGACGCGCGATAAAGATGCGCTCACGCTCGAAGGCGTCGAGACGGTTATCAACGAGCTGATCAAGATGGACTTCGAGTACATCATCTGCGATTCGCCGGCGGGTATCGAATCCGGCGCGTTGATGGCGATGCACTTCGCCGACGAAGCGCTCATCGTGACCAATCCTGAAGTGTCGTCCGTGCGCGACTCGGATCGCATTCTCGGCATTCTGTCGTCGAAGACCAAGCGCGCGGTCGAAGGCAAGGAGCCGGTGAAGGAGCATCTGCTCATCACGCGCTACAACCCGAAGCGGGTGAGCGAGGGCGAGATGCTGTCGCTCTCGGACATCCAGGAAATCCTGCGCATCGATTTGATCGGCGTGATTCCGGAATCGGAAGCGGTGCTGCATGCATCGAATCAGGGTTTGCCGGCGGTGCATCTGGACGGCACGGATGTCGCCGAATCGTACAAGGACGTAGTGTCGCGCTTCCTCGGAGAAGAAAAGGCGCTGCGCTTCACCGATTATCAGAAGCCAGGTCTGCTGCAACGCATCTTCGGCACCAAGTAAGGGGACGCAATGTCGATTCTTTCGTTTTTGCTGGGCGAGAAAAAAAAGTCCGCTTCGGTCGCGAAGGAACGCTTGCAGTTGATCATTGCGCACGAGCGCGCGGGTGGCAGAGCCGCCGCCGATTATCTGCCGGCGTTGCAACGGGAACTCGTTGCCGTGATTTCGAAGTACGTGAAGATTTCCGATGACGATATTCGAGTCAGCCTCGAACGTCAGGACGACCTCGAAGTGCTTGAAGTGAAGATCGAGATTCCGCAGGCGTAACAGAAGCGTCAGCGGGCGGCGTCGCGTCCGGTCAGGCCGGGCGCGTGCCGCGAGGAAAATGCGAAAGCCAGAATCGGGTGATTCTGGCTTTTTTCTTTTGCGCGCTATCGTTTGCGCGCGTGTTTCGGGCGACGTGCGGGCGCCGCTTTCATCGAAATCGATGCGTCGGCAAGGACAGTTGTGGGGGCCAGAAAAAAGAACAGGCGCGAGGCTTTCGCCGGGCGCCCAAGAAACGCTCCCGCCAGAAGCAGGAACGGAGAGGAGAAGAGAGCAATTCGCTCAGCAATGACCACCAGCCGCACGAACCGCATTACCTGCTCAGAGTGTCCGTTCCAGAAAAAGTTCAACCACTTTGAAATTTCTTTGTAGGTTCGCTGTGTGACGCCGGGTGGCCGTCTCAGGCGGTCAGCACTTCGAACGCGAGCACCGCCAGGATCGCGCCGACATTCGCGATGACCGCTTCGAACAGCACGCCGCGCCACGTCGCGGGACGGAATTTCACGGCGAGGAGCAACGCCGTCACAAGCGCGATGGCCACGATCGCGACAAGATGCGAACTCTCCAGATAAATGCGCATGGCCGCCTCCTTTCCATTCGCGGCATTACTTTCCGCGCGGTGGTGTTTTTGTCGAACTTGTTTCGAGTATAGGCAGTGGCATATTTACTGGAAAGCGGACAAAAAAGTCATTTTGCCGCCAGCTTGCCGACTGCCATCGGGTGTTAATTTAAATACTCGTTGATTCACGGAATTTTCTTTCTAGACTAGGTACAAACCCCGTATGTGCGCGAGCCAGCCCGGCAGCGCGCCGAACCGCAGGCTCGCGGAGCATTCGCCAATGACTTCCCCGACGACACGTTCTCTCGAAGTCGATTTCTTTCGAGGAATCGTGCTGCTCATTATCGCGGTCGACCATATAACGGGAAGTGTGCTTTCGCGCTTTACGCTGCATCAATACGCATTCTGCGATTCCGCTGAGGTATTCGTCTTTCTCGGAGGTTATGCGTCGGCGGCGGCTTTTACGGCGCTTGCGACTCGCCGTAGCGATTCAGCCGCCCGCCGACGCTTTTTCAAACGCAGTTGGGAAATCTATCGCGCGTACCTGTTCACGGCATTTCTGATGCTGATCGGCGGCGCGCTGCTGATGGCCCTGAAGGTCGACACGCCGATGGTCCAGTACACCGAATGGCCGAACTTCCTCGAGCGGCCGTTTGGACTCACCGTCGATATCGCGTTGCTGCGTCAGCAGCCGTATCTGTCCGCCGTACTGCCGATGTATTCCGTGTTCGCGCTCGCCGTGCCGGTGATCGTGCCGCTCGCGCAGAAGAAGCCTGTCGTCGCGATGTTCGGCAGCCTGCTCGTTTGGCTCGCCGCCATGCCGCTCCTGCGCTTCCTGCCGGGGACGTACGGCGAGGCGTGGTCGTTCAATCCGTTTGCCTGGCAGCTGATGTTCATGACCGGCATACTGGCGCGCGTCCAGCCGATCAGCGGCGAATTCCACGCGGGCAGGATCGCGCGCTGGCTGACTGCGGGCGCCATCGGCGTGGCGCTCACGTTCGCGTTCTACAAGCTTTTCCTCGAAACTCAGGCGCCGCCCGGATACATGAAGCAGAACCTCGCGACATTGCGCATCGTCAGCTTCGCGGCGATCGCCTGGGTCGTCGCGCGCGGCGTTCATGCGGGATGGGTCGGCCAGCTCGCGCGCAAGCTGCCGGGCATCGTGACGATCGGGCAGCAGGGGCTCGTTTGCTTCATCGCGGGAACGTGCGTCTCGCTGGTGCTCGATTCGGCGCTGCGCGCGATGGGCGTGCTCGGCCTCGGCCGCTATCCGTCGCACTGGATTCTGGGGCTCATCGCGGATGGCATCGCTATCGTGAGCCTGCTGGGGCTCGCGCGCTTCTGGGCCAACCGCAAGGCCACCAAAGCAGCGCGCGCGAAGGGCGTCGAGCGGCAGACGCCGCCGCGGCTGCCCGTCATCGAAGGACGGCCGGTGCCGGTGCATGCCGGCAGCCGGCGCGAGCGCTGAGACTTACTCCAGCGTGATGTTGCGCGTCTCGCGCATGCACAGCACGGCGATCAGGCTCACCGCCGCCGCCGCCGACACATAGCCGCCCACCCACGTCAGCCCGCCGCGATTCGCAAGCAGCTGCGCGATATACGGCGCCACCGACGCGCCCAGAATCCCGCCGAGGTTGTACGCGACGCCCGCGCCCGTGTAGCGCACGTTGGTCGGGAAAAGCTCGGGCAGCAGCGCGCCCATCGGTGCGAACGTGACGCCCATCAGAAACAGTTCGATGGTGAGGAACAGCGCGACCTGGATCGTGTCGCCGCTGCCGAGGAGCGGGGCCATCGCGAAGCCGGAGAGGATTGCGAGCAGGCAGCCGACCATCAGCACCGGCTTGCGGCCGAAGCGGTCGCTCGCGATCGCTGAGATCGGCGTGGCGATCGCCATGAACAGCACCGCGAAGCACAGAAGGCCTAGGAACGTCTCGCGCGCGAAATGCAGCTTGGCGACGCCGTAGGACAGCGAGAAGACCGTCGAGATGTAGAAGAGCGTGTAGCAGACGACCATCGCGAACGCGCCGAGCAGCGTCGGCACGAGATGGCTGCCGAGCAGCGTCGCGATCGGCACCTTCACGCGTTCGTGCCGTTCGACGGCCGCGCGGAACGCCGGCGTCTCCGCGATCTTCAGACGCACATAGAGGCCGAGCGCGACGAGCACCGCGCTCACGAGGAACGGCACGCGCCAGCCCCAGCTACGGAACTGCTCGTCCGAGAGCGACAGCGCGAGACCGAAGAAGAGACCGTTCGACGCGAGGAAGCCGATCGACGGCCCGAGCTGCGGAAACATGCCGAACAGACCGCGCTTGCCCGGCGGCGCGTATTCGGTCGCGAGCAGCGCCGCGCCGCCCCATTCGCCGCCGAGCCCGATGCCTTGCCCGAAGCGCAGCACGCACAGCAGGATCGGCGCGAGGCTGCCGATCGAGTCGTAGCCCGGCACGAAGCCGATGAGCGTCGTCGAGACGCCCATCACCAGCAGCGAGGCGACGAGCGTCGACTTGCGGCCGATGCGGTCGCCGAAGTGGCCGAACAGAAACGAGCCGATCGGCCGTGCGAAGAACGCGATGCCGAACGTGACGAACGCGGAAAGCGCCTGCGCGGCGGGCGAGTCGTGCGGAAAGAACACCGGACCGATGACGAGCGCGGCGGCGGTCGCGTAGACATAGAAGTCGTAGAACTCGATCGCGGTGCCGATGAAGCTCGCGAAAATCACGCGAGACGCGCTTTGAGATCCGTCGCCGGGCTTGGCGGCGGAAAGCGAGGATGAGGACATAGGGTCTCCGTTGTCGTGTTGCTTTGGTGCGAAGCATTGTCGCGCGCATCGCCGGGGCAAGGGCGATCGAATCGATGAGCGATGTGGCCGCTCGGCGCGCGTCAGCTTTTTGTAGGGATTGCGATGCGATGGCAGGCATGCCAGAAATCGACGGCGCGTGCGAGTAGTGCGCGATGTCGCGGCGCAGTGGCTGCGCACGAGGCCTCTCGCGCGACGCGCGGGATGGGCGCGGGGCGAAGGCCGTGCCGGAAGTGGGTCCGGCAGGGGTGTTGAAAATTATAACGAGCGTGCCGGGCGCGCGCCAATCAATCGATGGTCGTGGCTTGCGGCGAGTGCGATGTTTGCAGTTGGAACTGGCCGTTGTCGTTGAACATCCAGCCTTCGAAAAGCTCCAGTTGACCCTTGCCGTTCAGGAGCTTCGCGGGCGGCGCGGGTAGCGGCGATGCGCGGCGCAGCGAGGCGAGCGCGGTGGCTTCGGCTTCGTCGTCGCCATTGGTGCGATACACCGACGATTCGACGAGCCGCCCGCCACGGTCCACCGTGAACGAGACGAGCACGAACGAGCGCAGCATGGCCTGCGGCGTGCCTTTGAGCACGAGCGACGGATTGCGCTCGAAGATGCGTTGGGCGATGTGCGTCTTGTATTCGTCGAGCGTCGGACCGGCGACGGCGGGCGCGGCGGCGCGCGCGGCCACGACGCTCGGCGGCGGCGTGATCGTGCAGGCGTTCATCGCGAGCGCGCCGACGGTCGCAACGAGCATGGAGCAGAAACGTGACGCGAACATCGCAGGCATCGACGAAGATGGCGTTACTTTAATGATAGTCGTTGCAAAGGCCTCGAAGCGTTGAAAGTGTGCGCTCGGGCGCGGCACTTGCTCACGATCCTTTCATCCGAAAACACCGATGGAGGGAGCCATGAGCAACGAGACGAATCAACCGGAAGGCGAACAGCCCGTCGAGCATAGCGACAACGAGAAAAGCAAACTGCCCGAACGCGACGACGAAAACCGCAAGCAAGGGCCCAACGACAGACCGGGCAAGGAGACGGGCGAGGGCGAGACGCCGGTCGGCTGAGTCGCTCCGCCCGCGTGCGGCACGGACGCGGCAGTGCTAAGGTAATGAGGGGATGTCCCCGTCTATTTTCGGGAGAACGCCATGTCACGCAAGTCACATGCAGCGCCGTCGGGCGCGCCCGCGCGGCAACAGCAACCGGCTTCCGCCGCGCATTCGAAGAACGAATCGAAACGCGCCGCGCCGAAGCAGGACGCGGCGCGAGCGGAGCCGGTTCCGCACGTACGCCCGCCCGTGAGATCCGATGACAACTGAAGTCAGTCGATTTCAGTCGATATAGGGTTTGACGAGTTCGGCGCAGCGTATCGGCGCGGTCGCCCGGACCGTGCCGGTATCGGCTGCACGCGTTTCCACACACCGATAGACGCTATTGGTTTTCTGAAGCACATAGGTGTCTTCGGGCAGGCCTGTGCTGCGCGCGGTGACGCTCGTCACCGCGACGATTCCATATCCGTTCTGAATCAGGTCGAAGAGGGTCGCCTCGGTCGAGCGCCATTGCGCGTTGGGCTGCGACTGGGCATGCGCCGACAGGCTTGCGGCAGCGATGCAGCCGACGAGGATGGGCAGGATGCGGCCTGACTTCATGGGCGATTCTCCGCGTTTGTTATCGATGAGGCCGTTAGATGGCGTGATGGCCATTGTGTTCACATCGATTTTCTTGGAGGCGCGACGGAATCGGGCGATGGACAAAAAAATGGCCTCGCTCGCTGCGAGGCCCAAGTCCAACCTTACCCATTGAAGGCATCTTTCACGCGAGAATGGGGAAACTCGGGAAAGAGGCAGGGGGGACGATAACTGGCTCTCGAAGCCTTGCATACGCGTATTGTCCGAATTTTGGAGTGGAGTGTTATCGCAGGTAAGAGCTTGCCGTATTTGTCAGGATATCGAAGTGAGACAGTGGGCAGCCTTTGTCGGGCACACGCTCGCGCATACGCGAATTTGCTGCGTTCAAGCGAATCAGCCGCGTGTGCTGTGCGAATCCGTGAGCATCCTTGCGCGAGCCTGGATGAGCTGATTGAGCCAGAAACGACAAAGCCACGTAAGTCTCTGAACCTACGTGGCTTTTTGTTCGATTCTGGCGGAGGCGGTGTCCGCCCAACAGCGCCTACAGATATGGCGTTTTGGGCGTTTCGAGCGATCCATCCACCATCCCGCCCACCAAAAGTCACCATTGCCAGAGGCTCTTGAAAACGACACGGGTTTACGGGACCCTACGGCCTCGAAAAATCAGATGAGAGTAAGCCATGAAGTGCCCGCATTGTGCTGTTGAAGTCCACGAGTCCTTCGCTGAGGGCCCGATAACGACCCCAGGAAAAGGTGTCGCGCCAATCGGAAGGTTCTTTTGGCACACACAGAGCATGGAATGCCCGGCCTGCAACCAAGCCATCATCTATCTTCGAGGTACCGATAAGAACGGCTACACGGAGCATGCTCCCCGGCTGGTTTTCCCGAAAGCGACGCCACGCCAGGCGGCTTCTCCTGAGGTTCCATCTAGCATCGCTCAGGACTATCACGAAGCCTGCGCGGTGTTAGTTGATAGCGCAAAAGCATCCGCGGCATTGAGTCGTCGTTGCTTGCAGTCGATTCTTCGCGAGAACGGCTTCGCGCATAAAGATTTGGCGCCAGCCATCCAAGCCTTGCTTGAATCGAAGCAACTACCACTGGCTATCGCAGATAACGTCGACGCCATTCGAAACATCGGGAACTTCGCCGCGCATCCAATGAAAGACACCAATACTGGCGAGATACTTCCGGTCGAACCGCAAGAGGCTGAATGGAACCTTGACGTGCTGGAAGAGCTTTTCGATTTTTTCTATGTGCAGCCGGAGAAAGCTCGCCAGAAGCGAGCTGCGCTCAATGAAAAGCTGCAAGCGGCCGGGAAGCCGCCAATGAAATAAACCGACACCGCGTCGGTTTTAACATCTGCCAGGCACCTGCTAACCATCAAGATGCCAGGCATGCGACGTCCGGTAAGGCCGAGAGACGGTTTAACAGTTGTTAAAGCGCTTTAACAAAATCGCTGGAGGGGGATTTTTTCTACGGATGAGGAACCGGGCGGTCTAGCTCCGGCCAATGCGGCGAAGTTTGACCATACCCCTCCCTCAAAAGGTAACAGGATCAAGCACCTGCGTAGCCCGCCGTGCGGCCGTCTCGTGCTCCCGCTTGCGCCGCCGCTTCACGTTTGATCCTCTGCGTAGATGCCAGCGCTCACGCGCTTTGATCCGACGCGCATGCGGCCATAGACGATCGGCACGCAATCGCCTTGCGCGACGCTGTTCACCGGGCCGTTGAAGTAGTACGACGTGCCGTTGTCACCGCTGTTGCTTGCAAGCCCGCTCGTCTGCGGGCTCAACATCTGCACCACGCCGCCGAGCGCCATCGACGCGCCGAGGCCGAGCAGCCCGGCATGGACTGCGGGAGAAAGCGCGAGAAACGCAGGGTTCCAAACGGCGACAGCAAGGATCGCTGCACCGAGGATAGTCTGGAAGAGGCCGCTAGATTTGCTGCCGATCAGAACGGGCGCGATGCGGATGTCCTCCCTCCCGACTGGATGCCACAGCTGATCTTCATTCAGATTTTGCTTGCCATTGAACACAGCGAATGTCAGTCCGTTGTCTTGTGCGTTGAGCAGAAACTTCTTGAAACCCGGTTGCAGCACGCTCAGCGCGCTGAGCGCCTCCCGCGTCGACGAGACGGCGATCCGGTGCGTGCGTCCGAACTTCGCTCCGAGCACACCATAGAGGCGGATGGTGCGCAGGTTTTCTGTTTGCATTTTTGCTTCTCCTGTTGAACTGAAAAAGCCGCTCCCTAGATTGGCGGGTCGGCTGAATGCTCACCGCGCTTTCGACTCGAGCGACGCGATTCGGTCGCGTGCGTCCTGTAAGAGTGCGTGCGCTTCTTGCAGCGCAGCGCCAAGCAGTGGCACGAGCTTTGAATAATCGACCGCCTGCGGCACGATCTCCTGCTCAATCGACACGACGTCTTCCGGCTTCACGTCCGCCGGATCGTGGCCATCGCGGTAGATGACGTACCAATCGCCCAACGCGTCCTTTTCGCCTGTTACCGCTAAAGGGACAACCTCCTGCAACTCATGCGCCAAGACGTAGTGTGCGAGTTCGCCGGGCGCGGCCTTAAACTCACCTTGG
>NZ_FCOE02000127.1 GCF_001544915.2 Caballeronia pedi
AGCCTGCAAGCTGGTTGAGTCCCGGGCGCTAGCGCAGATCGTGGCAGGCAAGCTCCAGTTGCAGTGGTCACCGCAGCAGATTGCAGGATGGCTCAGGCGCTCGTATTCAGACGAGGACTACCACGTGTCTCACGAGACGATCTATCGCAGCCTCTTCATCCACGCCCGTGGTGCCCTTAAGAAGGAGTTGCTGGAACATCTGCGTCGCACACGAGCGATGCGGCGATCGCGCCACCATACGCAAAAGACTGACGATCACGGCCGGATCCGCGAGACGGTGTCGATCAGCGAACGTCCGGCAACAGTTGAAGATCGCGCCGTACCGGGCCACTGGGAGGGCGATCTCTTGTGCGGCAGCGCGAACAGCCAGATAGCAACGCTCGTTGAGCGCCAGACACGCTACGTGATGCTGGTCGGGATTCCCAGCAAGGATAGCGAAACGGTAATCAATGCCCTCATCAAACATGCCACCAAGTTGCCACAGGAGCTCTATAAATCACTAACTTGGGATCGGGGAACAGAGATGGCCGGGAACAAACGATTCACCGTGGCCACTGATATCCAGGTCTACTTCTGCGACCCCCAGCATCCGTGGCAGCGAGGATCAAACGAGAATACAAACGGACTTCTATGGCAGTACTTCCCCAAAGGCACAGATCTGTCCGTGTATTCGCAGGCTAAGCTTAATGCCGTGGCGCGACGGCTGAACGAGCGTCCGAGAAAGACGCTCGGATACGAAACGCCAGCCGAACGGTTCCAGCAAACTATTGCATCGACCGGTTGAATCCGC
>NZ_FCOE02000064.1 GCF_001544915.2 Caballeronia pedi
GTTGCCCCTGTGCGGGGCGGCACCTACTTTCTTTGCTGCTGCAAAGAAAGTAGGCAAAGAAAGCAGCTTTCCCCATCCAAAGCGCTTCATGCCGGCCGCGGCACAGGCGATCGTTTTGGGCACAGCAGTAGCGAGTGCCCTCATAGGCCTAATCGGGCTTGGATCGCGCACGGTCTGTCACATCGCACCGCGCGCGTGGCTGGTTCAGCACAAAACGGCTCCGGCCTGCTTCGCGGCCGATGGATACATCGGGTCTGCGCGTGCTTCGGCGTTTCTCTCTTCTCGTTGGTTTCCCTTGCATTCCTCACGGCAGCGCGCAGCGCTGTGCCGGAACGCTTTCGTGCTGAACCCGCGCCCTAAAACGAATAGCTTGTCAGAGCGTGCGCGGTCCACGCCCGATGGGGCCTATGAGGGCACTCGCTACCGGTGTGCCCTCGCCGCTCGCCTGTGCCGCGGCCGGCTTGAAGCGTTCAGGATGGGGAAAGCTGCTTTCTTTGCCTACTTTCTTTGCAGCAGCAAAGAAAGTAGGTGCCGCCCCGCACAGGGGCAACGCTAATAGACCGACGCGGATACGGGATCCGGCGACAACACCCCAACAAACCTAGTCATACTTGATATACCGAAACCGCTGATCATCGGAAGGCGTGCCATCGAGCGGCCCATCCTCCTTCCCCGGTTGCCACTGGATAACATCTTCGATCTTCGAAGCCAGAGCAAAGTCCTTATCAGTAATCCCCTTAGCCGAATGCGTCTTGAGCTTGACGACAACAAACGCATAGGAAACGGTGAGATCAGGATGATGCCAGGCCGCTTCGGCCAGATGCCCCACGGTATTGACGACCATGAGCGTGCCTTTCCAGCTTTCGGTTTTGAACTTGCGCCTGAGCCACCCATCCTCGAGATACCAATGTTCGAGCGCGCCCGTCAGACGTTGCTGGATTTCCTCGTCGGAATAGACCTTTTCGGCTTGAGCCATGGCGCAGCCTCCAAATAGAAAAGAACAAAACCAAGTATGCGCCAAACAAAACATGCTGCAACGCGTCATGTCACGCGGTCCGGTCCGGTGTTCCATCCCGCTCACTCTTTCGCGTATTTGACACAGTATGTGTCGCCACCCGACAGAAACCTGCCCGCATACGACACCATGCCCCGTCAAATTCCCGATTTGAAGCTATCCGATTGAAACCGGCATGGAATATGCAATTGGCCTCTCTACGCAAAAGTCCGGCTATGTACCGGACGAAGCGCAGCTCGTTACCTGCATTTGAAGGCGCGCACGATGCAATCCGGTAGCGTGGTCATCCCTGGGTCGGAGGCATCACCATTCTGGAGGAGACATGAACTTACGCACCCTGGTTCTTGGACTGGCGGTGGCAGCGACGGCAAGCCTGAATTCTTTTGTCGCTCAGGCCGACTCGCAGCTCGACAGCCTGATCAAGAATCCCTCGAACTGGGCGGCGCAAGCGGGCGATTACTCGAATCACCGCTATAGCACGCTCAAGCAAATCAATGAAAACAACGTCGGCAAGCTACAGGTTGCCTGGACCATGTCGACAGGTGTGCTGCGCGGCCATGAAGGTTCGCCGCTCGTCATCGGCGACACGATGTATATCCACTCGCCGTTTCCCAACAAGGTTATCGCCATCAACCTGAAGGATCAGACCTTCATCTGGCAATACCAGCCGAAGCAGGACAATCAGGTCATCTCGGTGATGTGCTGCGACACGGTCAATCGTGGTCTCGCGTATGGCGACGGCAAGATCTTCCTCCAGCAAGCCGATACGAAGCTCGTCGCGCTCGACGCAAAAACCGGCGACGTCGTCTGGACCGCGCAGAACGGCGATCCGAAGAAGGGCGAAACCAACACCAACGCGCCGCACGTTTTCGGCGACAAGGTGCTGACCGGCATCTCCGGCGGCGAGTTCGGCGTGCGCGGACGGATCATCGCGTACAACCTCAAGGACGGCAAGGAAGTCTGGAAGGCCTATAGCACCGGTCCCGACAACGAAATGCTGATGGACCCGCAAAGCACGATGACCTGGACCGACGGCAAGATGGCGCCGGTCGGTGCTGACTCGTCGCTCAAGAGCTGGCAGGGCGATCAGTGGAAGTACGGCGGCGGCACCACGTGGGGATGGTACGCATGGGATCCGAAGCTCAACCTTGTGTACTACGGCTCGGGCAATCCGGGCACGTGGAACCCGACGCAACGTCCGGGTGACAACAAGTGGTCGATGACGATCTTCGCGCGCGATCTCAACACGGGCAAGGCGAAGTGGGTCTATCAGATGACGCCTCACGACGAGTGGGACTATGACGGCGTCAACGAGATGATCCTCTCGGATCTGAACATCGGCGGCAAGAAGGTACCCGCGATCGTTCACTTCGACCGCAACGGCTTCGGCTACACGCTGAATCGCGAATCGGGCGAACTGCTCGTCGCGCAGAAGTACGACCCGGCGGTGAACTGGGCCGATAGCGTCGATCTGAAGAGCGGCCTGCCGATTCGCAATGCGAGCTACTCGACGCAGAAGGCCGGTCCCGATCACAACGTCAAGAACATCTGCCCCGCGGCGCTCGGCTCGAAGGACCAGCAGCCGGCCGCCTTCGATCCGGGTTCGAGCCTGTTCCTCGTGCCGACGAATCATGTCTGCATGGACTACGAGCCGTTCCAGGTCGATTACGTGTCGGGTCAGCCGTTCGTCGGCGCGACGCTCTCGATGTATCCGGGTCCGAACGAGAAGGGCGCGATGGGTAACTTCATCGCGTGGGATGCCTCGAAGGGCAAGATCGTGTGGTCCAAGCCGGAGAAGTTCTCGGTGTGGTCCGGCGCGCTCGCAACGGCCGGCGGCGTGGTGTTCTACGGCACGCTCGAAGGCTACATCAAGGCAGTGCGCATCAAGGACGGCAAGGAGCTGTGGAAGTTCAAGACGCCGTCCGGGATCATCGGCAACGTGTTCACGTACCAGTATCAGGGCAAGCAGTATGTCGGCGTGTACTCGGGCATTGGCGGCTGGGCCGGCATCGGCATGGCGGCGGGCCTCGAGAAGTCGACGGAAGGTCTCGGCGCAGTGGGTGGCTATAAGGACCTCGCGAAGTACACGGCGCTGGGCGGCACGCTCTTCGTGTTCGCGATTCCCGGCGGCTGATCGTCTCTGTTTGATGTGTTCTGGTTGAACGCATAAGAGCGCAGGAACGCGCGGCGGCTGCAACGGCCGCCGCGCTGAAACACCCCATATACAAGACATGTTCAAGGAGTCAGACGTATGAAAGGCGGATCACTCTTGCTGCTGTCGCTGACGCTCGTTGCGTCGTCCGCTTCGTTCGCCCAGACGCCTCCGGGCCCGGGACAGATGAAGCCGGTCGCGTATAAGGTCGTCGATGGCAACAAGGTAGACAGCGACACGCTGCAAGGCTGGAAAACATGGCGTGCACTTGCGTGCGAACGCTGTCACGGGGCGAAGCAGGAAGGGATGGTCGGCCCGTCGCTGATCGATGCTTTCAAGTCGCTGGACAAGAACGAGTTTCATCGCACGGTATTCGGCGGGCGCGTGGACAAGGGCATGCCCGATTTCAGCGCGAGCCAGATGATGCAGAAGAACTGGGAGAACCTCTACGCGTATCTGAAGGGGCGCTCCGATGGCAAGATCAACCCGGGCGACCTGCAGGCAATCGATGCAAAATAAGGATGTCGCGCGCATGATGTGCCGACGTCCGATGATTGCTCTCATACCCGGAGGTATCGATGTCTGATCGTAATGCGAGCCGCGCCGCTTCGTTCCGATTCATGGCCGTGCTATGCGCGGCATTCGCGACGTTCTCGGCGCAGCAGGCTTTCGCACAAGGTGCCGGCGGCCCGCCGCCCAACCTGCCCAACAACGATGGCGCGGACGGCGTGCTGCGTGTGTGCGCCGATCCGAACAACATGCCGCTCTCGAACCAGAAGGGCGAAGGTTACGAGAACAAGATCGCGAGCCAGATGGCGAGCGATTTCGGCTACAAGCTCGAATACACGTTCTGGCCGCAGCGCATGGGTTTCGTGCGCAATACGCTGCGCGACAAGGTGCCGCAAAGCGAGCGCTTCAAGTGCGATCTGATCATCGGCGTGCCGAAAGGTTATGAGCTGACCGCGACGACGCGTCCGTACCTGCATTCCACCTACGCGATGGTGTTCCCGAACAAGCCGGAATACGCGAGCATCAAGACGCCTTCGGATCTGATGAATCTGCCGCCCGAGCAATTGAAGAAAATGAAGCTCGGCATTTTCGTGAAGAGTCCCGCGACGGACTGGCTGCTCAGCCATGACCTGATTCAGCAGGCGGTTTCGTATCAGGGGCAGAGTGGCGATCCCGAGGCTTTCCCCGGCGAGATCATCGAACGTGATATGGCGAAGGGCGACGTCGATGCGGCTTTCCTGTGGGGGCCGATCGCCGGTTATTTCGCCAATCGCTCCGATAACAAGGTGCGCCTCGTGGCGTTCCCGGCCGGTCAGCCGATCCGTTTCGACTACGAAATTTCGATGGGCGTGCGATACGGTGAAAAGGCGTGGCGCGACAAGGTCGATAACTGGATCGCGTCGAATCAGCCGAAGATCGATCAGATTCTTTCGAGCTATCAGGTTCCTTTGCTGCCGTTGCAGCCGGTTGCCGCGCAATGAGGGGCGCTCTTTGCGGGTGGGCCGTTGCGTGCGCTGCGTTGATGACGTCGGTGGGTGTCCGGGCTGCGGATGCACCGGCTTCTTCGGCGTCCGCGCCGGGGGCGCAGATCGCGCCGGCCGAGCAGTTGCTTTTCATGCAGTCGCATATGAATGGCGTCGAGCCGCAGACGGAACTCGATTATGCGGTGGATTACTCAGGGCCGCCTTCGAAGATCAACGATACCTTGCGTGTTCTCGTGGTGAGCCCGGGCAATAGCAAGAACGACGCGCGTGTGACGGATCGCACGGGGAGCGTCAATGTGCCGGGCGGGCTGCCTTGCAATCCGGCGATCATCTATTTTCTCGAGCACGACATTGCGGAGATGGAACAGCTGACGGGCGGTCAGCGGCGCTACTTTCAGCAGCGGGTGAGGATGGCGCTGGCGGCCGGGCCTGAGATTACTTCGGTATCGAGTGAGTCGCTTGGGCTTGGCAAGCATGCCAAGGCTCAGCAGATCGTTATTCAGCCTTATTTGAACGATCCTAATTCGGAGCGGTTCGCGAAGTATACGGGCAAGCGTTATACGTTCGTCATGGCAGATGATGTGCCTGGGCGGCTGCTCATGATTCGCACCGAAGTGCCGGGGGATGGAAATGATTTTGCTCATCCCTTGCAGAAGGAGACGATTGCTTATCAAGGGGTGTTGAAGAATATGAATTCGCCGGGTGGGGCGCCGGTTAAGCCGGCGAATGCGCCAAGGGCTAGTCGGTAATTGATTTTTTCGCCGGATCCCGTGTTCGTGCTGGTTTATTGGCGCTGCCCCCGGCGAGGGGCAATGCCAATCGACCGACGAGAATTCAGGATTCCATAGAAGTCAACGCAAACAACCCCATTCCCCGGCCCCCCCGTGAACTTCATCCGTTCCCTAACCCTCCGCCAGCTACAAATCTTCGTAATAGCAACCCGCTGCCCAAGCTTCGCCCGCGCCGCGGAAGAACTCCACCTGACCCAACCCGCAGTATCGATGCAAATCCGCCAGCTGGAAGAAGCAATCGGCCTCCCGCTATTCGAACGCGTAGCACGCCGTCTCTCGCTGACGGAAGCCGGCGAAAGGCTCTCACACCACGCAAGCCGCATCCTCGGCGAAATAAAGGATGCCGAAGACGCGATGATGTCGCTCACGCAAGCCGACAGCGGTTCGATCGCGGTCAGCATCGTCAGCTCGGCGACCTACTTCGCCCCCAAGCTCCTCGCGCTCTACCGCCAGCAATATCCAAAAGTCGATATCCATTTCTCTGTAGGCAACCGCGAAACGCTGCTGCGTTTGCTGCAGGACAACGCCACCGATCTCGCCATCATGGGCCGCCCGCCGCCCGAACTCGGCACCACCGCCGAGCCGCTCGCCTATCATCCGCATGTGATCGTCGCGCCGCTGTCGCATCCATTGCGTGAGGCGAAGGCATTCGATCTGCAGGAACTCGCGAACGATACGTTCCTCCTGCGCGAGCCGGGATCGGGCACACGCGCCGTCGCGGAACACGTCTTCCGGCAGAACCTCTTCGTGCCTGCGCGCAGCGTCACGCTCGGCAGCAACGAAACCATCAAGCAGGCTGTGATGGCCGGCATGGGCGTAAGCCTCATCTCCCTGCACACGCTTTCGCTCGAACTGCGCACGGGCGAAATCGCCGTGCTCGACGTAAACGGAACGCCCATCGAACGAACCTGGCAACTCGTTCATTCGCGCTCGAAACAGCTCTCGCCGACGTGTCTCGCATTTCGCCGCTTCCTGCTGGAAAACGCCGAACCGTTTCTCGAACGCGAATATGCGCAGTTCGGATTGCGCAGACCGAAGCGCCTCGCCGACGCCGGCAACACTCGATGAGCTTGCGCGCCATTGCACTCTTCATACTGTTTGGATGCGCAACTATCGCGCGTGGCGAGACTGCGCTTTCGGTCACGCAGATCGCACCGGGAAACTACGCGCATCGCGGCCACGATGACGTCGCCACGCCCGAGAACGGCGGCGATATCGCGAACGTGGGCTTCGTCGTCGGCACGCGCTGCGTCGCGGTGATCGACACGGGCGGCACGCTCGCCGAAGGACGCGCGTTGCGCGCCGCGATACGCGCGGTCACAGCGTTGCCGGTCTGCTATGTGATCAACACGCACATGCATCCGGACCACATCTTCGGCAACGCCGCATTCAGGGACGATCATCCTCAATTCGTCGGCAGCGTGACGCTCGCGCAAGCGGAAGCGTCGCGCGCGGACAACTATATGCGCGCACTGAACCGCGAATTGGGCAACGCCGCAGCGGGCAGCGAAATCGTCCCGCCGACCATGACAATCAATGGCGCAGGCACGCTCGATCTCGGCGGACGCACGCTCACGCTGCGCACATGGAAAACCGCGCATACCAACAACGATTTGACGGTATACGATGAGAAGAGCGGCACTTTGTGGACGGGCGATCTTCTGTTCGTGCGCTGCATCCCCGTCGTCGATGGCAGCGTGGTCGGCTGGCTCGACGATATCGCGCGCATTCGCCAGATGAATCCGCGTCACGTCGTGCCCGGACACGGTCCGCTCGATCCGCCGTGGCCGCAATCGCTCGATGCCGAGCAACGTTATCTCGCCGATCTGGCGCGCGATGTGCGTGCAGCTATCAAGCGCGGCGAAACGATACGGCAGGCCGTCGACAGCATCGGCCTCGACGAGAAAGATGAATGGCTCCTCTTCGACATGTACCACCGTCGCAACGTGACGGCCGCCTATGCGGAACTCGAGTGGGAGCAGTAGCGCAGCGCAGCATTGGAGGGACATCATGAAGACAGCATGGTCCGGCACTCGCGCGATGACGATCGCGAGCCTCGCCGCCGCGGCGCTCGCGCCCTACGCCGTGCAGGCGGCCCAGCCTGACGACGATCCCGACAAGGTGGCGCGCTGGCTCGATTTCAAGGACGGCGCATTCAAGGGCCGCACGATCGACTCGCACGGCGATGCGGTCATCAAGCTCGACGCACCCGCGCGCGCGGCGGATGCCTCCGTCGTGCCGATCGCGATCAATGCGCAATTTCCGCAGACGTCCGCGCATTACATCAAGAAGATTTATCTCTTCATCGACGAGAATCCGGAACCTTATGCGGGTTCGTTCGAGTTCACGCCGGAATCGGGACTGGCGACGATCGAAACGCGCGTGCGCGTGGAGGACTACACGTTCATGCGCGCGATCGCCGAGACGAATGACGGCAAGCTCTACAGCTCGGTGCGTTTCGTGAAAGCATCGGGCGGCTGTTCCGCGCCCGCCGACAAGGACGACGACGTCGCCGAGCGCGCGGCGGGACAAGTCAGGCTCCAGCCCGAAGGATCGGTCGTCGCAGGAAAGCCTGGCGTCGCGCAAGTGATGGTGCGCCATCCGAACCGCACCGGCATGGCGATGAATCAGATCACGCGCAACTATGCGACGGCGTATTTCATCCGCAAGGTCTCCGTCACGTATGCGGACAAGCCCGTGATGACCGCGAACGTCAATTTCTCGATCAGCGAAAACCCGAACTTCCGCTTCTACTTCGTACCGGGGGCAAGCGGTGAATTGAAAGCGCATATCGAGGACACGAAGAACAAGCAGTGGGACGGCGCCGTGGCAGTGAACGCGCAGCCGGGCAACGCGCAAACTTCGGCGATGAAATGACGGCGCGTGGCTTGCGCGCGTTCGTCTTCACGCTGCTGATCGCGGCATGCACGCTCGCCCACGCGGCGATGAGCGGCATGCCCGCGCCCGTCGCGATCGCACCGGGCGTGTATGCGTTCATCGGCGATAACGACGCCGTCGCGCCGAAGAATCATGGCATCGTCGCGAACAATGGCTTCATCGTCGGGCCGGACGGCGTGACAGTGATCGACACGGGCTCGTCGTATCGCTACGGACGCGCGATGATCGAGGCGATCCGCAAGGTCACGCCGTTGCCGGTGAAGCTCGTCATCATCACGCATCAGGCGCCCGAATTCGTGTTCGGCGCGGCCGCTTTCCGCGATGACGACGTGCCGATTCTCGCGCACGCGCGCGCCGCGCAACTGATTCGCGAGCGCTGCGCGATCTGCCTCGCGAATCTGCGCAAGACGCTCGGTGAAGACGAGATGGCCGGCTCGCGCGTGACCGTGCCCGATAGAACCGTCGATGGCACGACGGAGATCGAAAGCGGCGGACGCAAGCTGCAACTGCTGCACTTCGGACCCGCGAGCACGCCGGGCGATCTCGCCGTGCTCGACACGCAATCCGGCGTGTTGTTCGCAGGCGGCCTCGTTTCCAACGGACGCATACCCGAGCTGCGCAACGAGCAGATTCCCGGCTGGCTCGCCGCGCTGGAAAACCTGCGTGCGCTCGATCTGAAGACGGTCGTGCCCGGCTTCGGTGCGCCCCTGGGCGGCGACGACATCATGCAAACGGGCGCGTATCTGCGCGAACTCGATGAAAGCGTCAAGCGCGCGTATCAGAGCGGCGTCGGCCTCACCGAGGCGATGCATACGGTGCAGGTGCCCGCATTCGCCAATTACAAGCTCTATGCGATCGCGCAGCCGCAGAACGTGCAGCGCGTCTATCTGCAACTGGAAAAGCCGTGACGCTCGATCAATGTTTCTTCCCACGCCGTAAAAGCAACCCGGAGACAAGACGATGGCCCAGCTCGTAGCGCTGTACAAAAATCCGTCCGACACGAAGGCATTCGACGATTACTACGCCTCGACCCATGCGCCGCTCGCGAAGACGCTGCCGGGTCTGCGGCGCTATGAGATCAGCACGGGTCCGATCACGGCAGCGTCGGGCGAGTCGCCTTATCACCTCGTCGCGGTGCTGCAATTCGATTCGCTCGAAGCGATCCAGACGGCGCTCGGCTCGCCCGAAGGCCAGAAAACCGCCGCCGATCTCGCCAACTTCGCGCAAGCCGGCGTCGAGTTGCTGATGTTCGACACGAAAGAAGCCTGACATCTCTTACGCCTTCGGGGATGCGCGCATCCTCGAAGCGCCTCGCATTTCCTCAGTTCATTTCCCCCGCAGGACAAGACCCGCATCGCCGAATGGAGATGCCGCATGGTTTTGTATCTATCGATATATAATCAGTTCTGTATCGGACGATATAAAACATCGGCCACTCAATTCGATGGAGCAGGATCATGGCGCGACCGCGCAATTTCGACGAAGACAGCGTGCTGGACGCCGTCGCCGACGCGTTCTGGACGCACGGCTACGAGGGCACCTCCACGCGCGACCTCGTGCAGTACACGGGCCTCACGCAGCCGAGCCTGTATAACGCTTTCGGCGACAAGCGCGCGCTGTTTCTGCGCGCGCTCGATCACTATCTGGATCACACCTTGCGCGAGCGCATTCAACGGCTCGAATCGTCGATGACGCCTGGCCGTGCGATCGCCGCGTTCTTTCGCGAGATCGTCGAACGTTCGGTGTCGGACGAGCATCGGCGTGGCTGCATGCTGGTGAACGCGGCGCTCGGCGCATCGCCGGAAGACGAGGCGTTCCGGGAGCGCATCGCAGCGGAGATGGCGCTGCTGCGGGCGTTCTTCGAGCGCTGCATGAAGGCCGGCATCAAGAGCGGCGATATCGAGCGCGTGGTGCCCGCCGAGGCCGCCGCGACGAATCTGCTCGCGCTGCTGCTCGGCTTGCGCGTGCTGGCGCGCGTCGACCCGAAGCCCGCGTTGCTGAGCGGCGCCGTCGCGCCGACGCTGGCGATGCTGAAGTTGCCGCCGCTCGGCCTGAGTGCCGGCAAGCGCTGAACCTCCATCCCTCTTGTGTCACGTCGTCCGGCCGCATGCATGCGCACGCGGCCGCGGGAGCCTTCATCATGTCGGATCAAACCGTATCGGCCGCACCCGCCGATCAGCACGCCTCACTCGACGCACGCGCGCTGTTCGCGATGCTCGCAGGATTTTGCGCGAGCCTCGTCGCGATCGGGCTAGCGCGCTTCGCTTACACGCCGCTCATTCCGCCGCTCATCGAGGCGCACTGGTTCACGTCATCGCAGGCGGTAACGCTCGGCGCGGCGAACTTCGCGGGTTATTTCGCGGGCGCGCTCTTCGGTCGCGCGATCGCCCACGCACTCACGAACCGCCATGCGCTGCGTCTCCTGATGGCGGTCGCGACTGCGGCCTTCTTCGCCTGTGCGTTTCCGCTGTCGACAGCGTGGTTTTTCGCGTGGCGGTTTCTGTCGGGTCTGTCCGGAGGCGCGACGATGGTGCTCGTCGCGACGACGATCCTGCCGCACATTCCGCCGGCCCGACGAGGCTTCGCGAGCGGGATGATCTTCATCGGCCTGGGCTTCGGCATTGCGGCATCGGGCACGCTGATTCCGAAGCTGCTGCATCACGGCCTGCACAATACGTGGATGGGACTCGGCGTGTTTTCGCTCGTGCTCACGGCGATCGCGTGGTTCGGCTGGCCGGCGTCCAATCCGCCCGCTGTCGCAGCGCAGGACGCGACTCACCGTTCCAGTGCGCACGATGGCGCGCGCTTGCGTCTTCTGTATGCGCAGTACGCTGCAAACGCGCTGGGCCTCGTGCCCGTGATGATTCTTCTCGTCGATTGCATCGCACGAGGTTACGGCCGTGGCGCGGATATGGGCGCGCGCTATTGGGTGATGTATGGCGTCGCGGCGATTTTCGGCCCGCTCATCTGTGGAAGCGTGGGCGATCGTATCGGCTTCGGGATGGCTTATCGTTTTTCGTTGTTATTGCAGGCGTTGTCGGCGGCGTTGCTGGCGTTGTCGGCGAATCCGTATGCGATCGGTGTCGCGACGGTGGCGCTCGGCATCGCGACGCCGGGTATCGTGCCGCTTGCGCTCGGGCGTGTGCATGAACTCCTGCCGCAGGATCACACCGCGCAGCGTGCGGCGTGGAGCCGGGCGACATCGGCGTTTGCGTTATGTCAGGCGATGGCGGGTTATGGTTATTCGTTTTTGTTCTCACACACGCACGACAACTACGCGTTGATTTTCGCGTGTGGGGCCAGTGCGCTTGCGATCGCGTTCATCGCCGATCTGATCGTGAACCGCAAGCGGGTGACGGGCTAGTCGCCGGATTCGACTTCCACATCGGCCACACTCAAATCCTCGCGCCGATGATTGATCACGAGAAACACGCACATCAGCACGACGAACGCGACGACGAGCATCGTCGCGTTGAATAGCACGCGCTCATAACCCAGTTCCGCGACATTGATGAACGGATAGGGATAGAAATCGGACAGTCTTCCGCGCCATAGCGTCACGCACAAATAAGACAGCGGAAAGACGAGCCATAGCGCGCATCGTCGCAACGACAGATGAAAGCGCGGCACGAAGAAGAACCAGTACAAGGCCGCGAGCGCGGGCACCACGGTATGCAGCGATTCGTTGACGAGCGCGCGATACCCCGACGGCGTCCACAGATAACGCAGCAACGCGTTATACGCGATCCCGACGAACACGATATACACGACCACCGCCGTCACGACAGTCGGCCTGCGAAAGAACCGCGCGAGCGGAAACCGTGCGCGCGTCGCGACGCATGTGAAGCAGAACGCGGTCAGCAGTACCGTCAGATTGGTCAGATAGCTGGTCATGCGCGCAACGCCGTCGAGCACGGTGAAGCCGCGATTGACGAGGCGCGCGATGGTGATATCCGTCTGCGCGGCGAACGCGAGCCACGCGATCATCGCGATGGCGGCCGCGACCGCGAGCGACGCGGTGCTGGGCGTGTGTAGCGGCAACTCGGGCGCTTGCCCGGGAGCGTTGGAAGGTAATTTCGACATGAGGCCATTTTACGTGCATGGTGGCCGCCGACGTTCACGCAATAGCACATTCGGTCGCCATCGAATCGCGACACGGAGAGTTTCACTTTTCGTGGTCACCGATTAGGAATCGTCTCGTGTCCGTCTTATCCCGTAAAGCCAAGAATACGTCCGCAGAGTTGCACGATGTTGGGTCAATCAGGCGACGCTGACGGATGAATCGAAGACCACTCCCCTGGTCACATCGCGTCAGCGGAGCGTTACCGCTTTCGGGAGTAATTGTGGCAGTCAGCAAGATCGCAGTGTGTGGTTTGGGTTATGTAGGGCTTCCCGTGGCGGTGGCGTTTGCGCGCCGCTTCGATGTGGTCGGGTTCGATGTCGATCGTCGCCGTATCGACACGCTGCGCAGCGGCGAGGACTGGACCGGCGAAATCGAGCGCGACGTGCTGAATGCATCGTCATTGCGCTATACCGACGATGCGTCGGATCTCTCCGATTGCAATTTCTTCGTCGTTGCCGTGCCTACCCCCGTCGATGAAAAATGCACGCCGGATTTCTCGCTGCTGGTGAGCGCGTGCAAGACGATCGGTCCCGCGCTGCGTCCGGGCAGCATCGTGGTATTCGAATCCACCGTCCATCCGGGCGCGACGGAAGAAATTTGCGGACCGGAGCTCGAGAAGGCGTCGGGCCTACGCGCGGGCATCGACTTCAAGCTGGGCTATAGCCCCGAGCGCATCAATCCGGGCGACCGTGAGCATCCGCTGGAGAAGATCGTGAAGATCGTATCCGGACAGGATGAAGAAAGCGCGGATGTCATCGCCGATGTCTACGGGCAGATCATCGACGCCGGCGTGCATCGCGCTTCGTCGATCAAGGTGGCGGAAGCCGCGAAGGTGCTGGAGAACACGCAACGGGACATCAACATCGCGCTGATGAACGAGATGTCGAAGATCTGCGATCTGGTCGGCATCTCGACCTCGGAAGTGCTCAAGGCGGCCGGCACCAAGTGGAATTTCCTGCGCTTCTCGCCGGGTCTCGTCGGCGGGCACTGCATCGGCGTCGATCCGTACTATCTGACCTCGAAGGCACAGGAACTCGGCTATCAGCCGGAAGTGATTCTCGCCGGCCGTCGCATCAATGACGGCATGGCGGGACACGTCGCCGCGAAGCTGGTTCAGATGCTCGCGCGCAAGCACCGTCTCGGACCTGCCACGCGTGTGGGCATCCTCGGCATGACCTTCAAGGAAGACGTGCCGGACATCCGCAATTCGAAAGTGGTCGACTTGTATCACGCGCTCGAAGACTACGGCATCGAACCGCTCGCGTTCGATCCGATGGCGGACAAGAGCCAGATGGACCACGAATACGGCATCAACCTGGTCGACAAATCCGAGCTGCTCAATCTCGACGTCGTGATTCTCGCGGTGCCGCATCGCGCCATCCTGACGACGTTCTGGAACGACCTTCCGCACATGATCACCGACGGCGGCATGGTGTGCGATCTGCGCTCCGCACTCGACAAATCGCGCCTTCCGTCGCTCATCGATTACTGGGCGCTGTAATCCGTCTTTGAAACTTATCGATCAAGGTGTGGAGCATCGCATGGCAGGGTCAAGGTTGTTGGTCAGTCCGATCGGGACGTGTCGCATTCATACGCCGTTGCGCAAGGGCGCGGCGCGTCTTCCGGTGACGCTGTCGAGCGCGCGCAATTACGGGTTCGTGCACACGAGCGCCGAAGCGTTGCAGCAGTTGCGCTTCATGTTCGCTCAGCAGTCGATTCCCGCGGACGTGCAGACGCTCGCGTGCCGACCCGGCGTTTCGCTGGACGCGTACGAGAAGCCGCACCTCGCGGCGGATCTCTACATCGTCGAGTTGTCGTCTCGCAAGTCGCTGACGGTCGACGGTTATCCGATCCAGAGCAACTACATGGGCCGCCATTTCAGCGAGTTCTTCGCTGATCGCGTCCGCTCGCGAAAATTCTGGGCGATGGCGAGCGAGGACATGTTGGCCGAGCGGCGCGCGTGGCTCGCGGATGAGTCCGCGTTTCAGCATCTTTCGGCAGCGGACCAGCATCTGCTCGTGCGCATTCAGCGACGCGATCAGGCAGATGATGAAATCGAGCGCGACATGCGCGAGATCGCGGCGCTGGTCGGTGCGCAGCGCGTCGTGTTCGTGACACACGTCGATGCGACGACGCCGGACAACGCGCTGATCGAATCGCGGCATCGTCTCATCGAAACCGTGCGTGACATCGCGCATCGCATGGGCGTGCCGTGTTACGAGCCGACCGCGCTGATGCAGAAGATCGGCCAGGTCAACGCGCTGGAAGACGGTGGCCTCGATCTCACGCATTTCACGGACGACTTCGCCGAAAGCCTGGTCACGGACTGGTATCAAAGCTTCATCGCGCCTCGCGCGTTTTCTCTTGGGATCCATGAGGATGCCGAACGTTCATCGGCGCGCAGTGAACCGGTGGATGCGGCGCAAGACATCGCGACGGCATGGGAGGCCGGTCAACTGTGCGCCGCGTCGAAGCGCGTGCGCGCGGTGCTGCGTGTCAGCGACGCAAGTGCGGAACATCGCGCGTTGCTGGCGCACATGCAGTGGGCGCTGGGCGACTACGAAGGCGCGATCAGCCTGCTCGACGCCGAACGGCAGGAGGTCGGCCCGAACGAGCGATCCGATCGACTGCTTATGCGCTGTCACTTCGAACTCGGCGATTTCCAACGGGCGATGAATCTCGCAACCGCGATGCTCGCCGATGAAGTCGAGACCGAAGAATTGCTGCGTGTCAGCGCGTTTTCGGCAGCGAAGCTCGGTGACATTCGCATGGCGCTGGCGAACTGGAAGCGCCTGTTCAGGATCACGGAACAAGGCGCGGAAGCGGCCACCGCCGTGCTCGATCTGCTCGACGCAATCGCCGATCAGGAAGCTGCGGAAGAATGGGCGAGGGAAGTGCTAGTCAAGTTGCCATCGCACGATGCGAGCTTCGCGTTGTTATGGAACCGCGCGATCGCGACGGGCGATCACGCCGGTCTCATGCGTCTGGCTGAAGCGCCAGTCAGTCTTGCTTCGGCCAGCGCGCTCGAACTGGCGCGAAGCGCGGCGTCGCGCGGTCTTGCGACGGCCGCGGCCATGTTGTCGCGCGCGCAGCATCTCCCGCGCAGCGAAGATCCGGAGACGGTCGACTGGCTCGTGCGTCAGACGGAACAATGGCTGCTCGAAGGAAGCGCCGCGCTCGTCGCGAACGATCTGCCGGCGGCTGCGGCCAGGATTCAGGCGGGCTGGCTGATCGATCCCGCGAACGAGGAAGCCGTGCGCGCCCGGCGCGCGCTCGAGCGGCGCATTCGTCAGGACGCGCGCTCGGCCTTCATCGCGGGCGATCATGCGACCGTGATCGCGTTATCCGATCTCGCGCTCGTCACGCGCACGACATCCCCGTATCTCGATGGCCTGCGCGGCCGCACAGCCGATGCACTCGGCGACACGCACGCAGCGCTGGAGCATCTGCGACGGGCGGCGAACGCGCCTGATGCGCCGGTGTCGATCCGCATGCTGCTCGCGCGAGTCGCGGTGCGGGCCCAGTGCTATTTCGAGGCCATCGAAGCGCTCTCGCGAATCGCGGCCGACCCGCAAGCCGATCGCGACGCGCGCGAGGACGCGGCCCATCAGATCACGATGCTCAGAGGGCGCGCCATCCGTGCCGCGCGCGACATGCTCGCGCAAGGCGAGTACGAACAGGCGTGGGCGCTGCTGGAACTCATCGGCAAAGCGCGTAGCGTCGATGCGGAGATCGCGCCGGAGAAGAAGCGGATCATCGCGGCGCTGCGCTCGCGTCTGCGTGCGCTCGATTCCTCCAGCAACGAGGAACGCATGGCCGTCGCGGCAACGATCCTCCGGATGGTTCCGGACGACGCGGTCGGATTGAAGGCAGCGGCGATTGCCAGCATGCGTCTGCATCGCTTCGCTGATGCGTTGCCTCACTGGTGCGCGCTTCGCGAGCAGTCCGGGGACCTCGAACAGATCGACGCGAACATTCAGAAATGCCTGCTCTGGATCGATCGGGCGAAGCGTAACGCGTCGGAGGCAGTCTGATGGGCCGCGCGAAGAAGCGGTCTCGCCTGCACCGCGCAAACAAGCAGAGCGTCAAGGCGAACAGCACGCGTAAGCAACGCGATCACGCCGGACTCGTTTCGAGCGAAGATGAACTTCAGGGCGTGCGCGCGGAACTCGCGCAATGCGTGGCGCAGGCGTCGAGCGGAGAAAGCGCGCAAAGCGCCCTGACACGCGCACGGCAGATCGCGCGCGCTCATGGCGATGACGTCGAAGTGCGCTACCTGCTGCTGAAACTCGAAGAGATGACGGCGCCCGGCGGGACCGCACTGGACAGATGGTCGGCATTGCTGGCCGACGCGCCCGGTCACGCGGCCATACTGCGCTGCTACGTGTTGCGTCTGCTCAAGGAGAGCAAGTGCGACGAAGCGCGTGCCATCGTGGACCGGCACGCACCCGAAACGCTCGACGAGGCGCGCCAGGGTCAGACGCGAGCGGAACTGCTCGCCGACCTGCGGTCCCATGACGCATCGGACGATCTGTTCCGGCGTCTGATCGAACGGCACGACCGGCGCGATACGCGAGTCGCTTTCGCCAAGCGTCTCAAGAAGCGGGGATTGCTGGCGCAGGCGAACGCGATGCTGACGCCGGTGGCGACATCGTTCCCGCCGGACAGCAAGGCCGCTCAACTGGTGGCCACGCTCGCGGGCGATTACGCGTTCTTCCGTCGCTTCGAGAGCCCGTCGAGCCTCGCGGATCAGGATTTTCGCATCGTCGCGATGAAGCACGCCATTCTTTCGTTTCGTCATCGCGTGCTGCCGCAGCCAAAGCCGCATCGTCCGAAGTCGATCGCACTCCTGACCGGCAGCCTCGGTCCCGGCGGCGCTGAACGGCAGTTGACGCGTCTTGCGTGTCACTTGCAGAAAGCATCCACGATGCCGCTTCGCGCCGGCGATGCGCAGCGCCAGGTCGGCAACGTCGAGGTGGTCGTCAAGCAGCATGCGATGCACGCGTTGCCGCACAAAGGGCCGCGCCTCGACTTCTTTCTGAGCACGCTCAGGGACGCGGGCGTTTCGATCACGGAAATCAATGCGCTGCCCATGGTCGCCGCGGGCGAGCAGGCCATCGCCGATGCCGATCTTCTTCGCATGCTGCAGAACCTGCCGTCGACGGTCCAGTACGGCGTGACCCGGCTCGCGCCGTTCTTCCGGGAGCGCCGCTTCGATGTGGTCAGTCTTTGGCAGGACGGCACCTGTCTGTTCGGTGCGCTGGCCGCGCTGCTGGCGCGCGTGCCCGTGATCCACCTGGTGTTTCGCGGCTTGCCGCCGAACGTGCGGCGCGAACGCCATCGGCCCGAATATGCGGCGCTCTTCAACGCGCTGGCCGAGGTTCCCGGCGTGCATTTCGTCTGCAACAGCCGCACGGGCGCGCAGGCGTATGCCGACTGGCTGAGCTTGCCGCTGGAGCGCTTTCGGGTGCTCTACAACGGTGTGCCGGAACTCGACGTCCGTGGCGATGAAAGCGACATCCAGCGCTGGGAAGCCTTCGCACAAAGGACGGCCGATGCAACCGAAACCATCGGCGGGGTGTTTCGCTTCGAGCCGGACAAACGCCCGCTGTCGTGGATCAGGCTTGCCGCCGAGTATCTGAAGAAACGCCCGCGTGCACGCTTCTTCATCGTCGGCGACGGGCGTCTGCAGCAGGAGGCGGTCGATCTCGCGGGCGAACTGGGGATCGCGGACCGGCTGCTGTTCGCGGGGCTGTCGTCGCATGTCGGTTACTGGTACTCGAAGATGGACGCCAAGGTCATGCTGTCGCGTTTCGAAGGCTTGCCCAATGTGCTGATCGAAGCGCAGATGCTCGGCGTCGCGACGCTATCGACGCCGGCGGGCGGCGCGGGTGAATGTTTCGTCGATGGCGTGACGGGCCATCTGCTCGAATGCGCCGAGCATCCGGATCTGCAGTCCGCGTGCGAGCGCCTGATGGTGCTCGTCGACCGCTGCCGCGCGGATGCCGCAACGCGCCAGCACGCACGCGATCGCGCACGCCTGCTGTTCTCCGTGAGCGCGATGACCAGCACGTTCAATGAACTGTGCTTCCCGGCCACGGACGCCGAAGCGCCCGGTCGCCCGGGCGATCTCTGCGAACGCCCGCTCGCCGTCTGAGCGCGCACGGCGGGACGGGGCAGGCAAATCTTCTTTAAGGTCAGGATGGAAGTCGTGAAATCGATCGGTTCAGTGTTTCAAGGATTCAACGGCGGGCGCTTGCGATTCGTCGCGCTGTCGTGTGTCGCGCTGATGGGCGTCGCCGCGTTGCAGGGATGCACGCTGCCGCGCAGCGGCCCTTTGCAGAGCGAAGTGAACGCGTCCGTCGCGAACGACAGCATTCGTCTCGTCGCCATGACGCCTGCTATCGCCAACTCCGGACGCGGCGCGGGTCGCGCGAGCTTTCCCGCGGCCTTGCGCAACGCGGCGCCGCTCGACGCCGATCGCTTCGCCGTGGGCGATGGCGTCGGAGTCACCATCTGGGAGCGTGACGGGCTTGGCGTATTTCCGGCGGCAGAGAACGGCGCGTCGAATCTGGGCGAACTGCAAGTCGATGGCTCGGGCGACATTCACTTGCCTTACATCGGCAACGTCCGGGCGCAAGGCCTCACGCAGCCGCAATTGCGCGAGGCCATCCTGCGACGCCTGAGCCGGCTCGTCGCGGCTTCCGATGTCGTCGTGCGCGCCACCGCGCGCAAGGGACAGACGGTCACCGCGCAGGGCGATCTGCAAAAGCCGGGCGTCTATCCGATCGGTCGCGAGCTGGTCCGTCTGAGCGATCTGCTCGGTCAGGCCGCGCCCAATCAGACGAACCCGGAGCAACTGGCGATTTCCGTGCGGCGCGGCGGCGTGGAAGGCACGATTCGCCTCGCGGATGTGTATCAGGACGCGGCCAACGACATCGCGCTGCGCCCGGGCGACTCGATCGTGGCGCACAACGTCGTGGAGCAACTGACGGTGCTCGGCGCGGCCGGCGTGCAAGGGCGCGTCAAACTGACCAAGCGCAATTTCAGCGTGCTCGACGCCATCGGCGAATCGCGCGGCCTCAACGATGCGCTGGCGAACCCGCGCGCCGTCTATCTGATGCGCGGCGCGCAGGCGGCCGGCGCCGCAACCGCCGACACGCGCCCCACGGTCTATCAGTTTGACTTCACGCGTCCGGAGCAGATCATGCTGGCGCAGTCGTTCGTGGTGCATGACGGCGACGCGATCCTGGTGTCCGATGCGCCTTTCGCTCAGGTCCAGAAAACGCTGTCCGTGTTCGGTTCGACATTGGGCGTCGCGCGCTCGGCCACCGCATTCTAGGCCGCGTGATGAGCAACGAAGGTCGAATCAGAAACTGGCAGGCGCGGCGGCAGTCGGGCGGATACCGGCTGGGCGCGGGCGCGCTCGAACGCAAAGGCGCGCCCGTGCCCGTGACGACGCTCAGGCGCATTCTCGATGCATTGATTATTGCGTCGCATGAAACGCCGTTCGAACGCCGCAGCGTGTACGAAATGCTCCAGACGGAATCGGACAGCGAGGCGTTGCACGCATCGCTCGATGAAGAAGTCGTCGAGTTGCGTCGGCGGCAACTGCGCACCGCGATTCGCCTCGTCGAAGAGGATATCCGCGCGGGCGTCGATGTGTTCACGCAAGGCTATGCGCCTGCCACGCTCGCATCGGCGCAAGCGCGGCTCATCGAATCCCACAGCAAGCGCGCGCGCCGCCGACTCGATCAGCAGACACGCGAAGCGCGACGGCGCGCGACGCGCGACGATGTCGCGTTCAGGATCGATCTCGCGCCCACCGAAGCCGCCGACCTCGATGTGCTCCGTGCCAGCGCGAACGTGCTGCATGCGCGTCAGCGCGCATCGCAGGTCGGGGTGGGACGCTCGAATCCGCAGGCCCTGCTGCCGCTGCTGATTCTGCAATTGCAGATGATTCAGGGCGAGAGCCGCTTCGCATTGATCTGGACGCTCGCCGGGCCCGCCGTGCTGTTGACGCTGATCTCGTCGCTCTACTTTCTGATGGGAACGCACTTCGTGCTCGGCATGGATGTGCCGACCTTTTCCTTGCTGGGCGCGACGACCTGGATCATGTTCCGCCAGATCATTTTTCGCAGCAGTGCGAGCTATGTATCGGCGCGCGGCTTGCTGAATCTGCGGGGCGTCACGCCGCTTATGTGCGCGCTCGTCCAGGCGATCATCTATCTCGCAATCTACCTGATGGTATTCGTCATCCTGATCGCGGCAGGGCATTGTTTCGATATTGTCACCTTGCCTTCGAACTGGCCGGCATTCCTGTGCTTCGTCGCGTCGATGGGCGCGGCAGGCATGGCGATGGGACTGATCTTCGGCTCGATCGCCACCGAATGGCGTTTCTTTTTGAAGCTCGGAACCGCGCTCGAACGCCTGCTTGAAATATTCAGCAGCGTGTTCTTCGTGTCGGAACAACTTCCGGAGCAGTACCGTCCTTATGTCTTGTGGTCGCCGTTCGCTCACGGCATGCAATTGTTGCGCTCGGTGTATTTCGATAGCTACCACTCGAGCGACGCCAGCCTGACCTACTATGTAATGTCGCTCGTGATTCTGGTGAGCGTCGCGCTTGGCGTCGAACGTTTCGCGCGCAGCAACGTTCAGCCGATGTGAGTGCGCCATGATCCATCTCAACAGGATTTCCGATGCTCCCAGACTCTTCGGCGCGCAGTCTTCATTGCTTGCCGGGGCGAGCCTCGCCATTCCCCGTGGACGTTACGCGCTGCTGTCGCATACGCCTGAACGTCATCGTCCGCTGATCGATATTCTGGCCGGACTGCGGTCGCCTCGCGAGGGCTTCGTCGAGCATCAGGGGCGCGTCTCGTGGCCGCTCGGCCGTCAGGGCTTCATTCGCGGCAAGGCGAGCGGCATTCGCATGATCGAGTTCGTGTGCGCGCTGCATGGGATTGAACCGGCTGCGTGCATCGATTTCGTCGCCGACATGATCACGCGCCCCGATCATCTTCACGCACCGATGGAGCACTGGCCGCTCTATACGCGACAGGAAGTTTCGTTTGCGCTGGCGCTCGCGCCCGACTTCGACGTCTACATCATCGACGGCGTGATTCCGTTCGAGCCGTGTCGCTTCACGCGCCTGTGGCTCGCATTGTTCGAGGAGCGTCTGGTTGGCCGGACGCTGATCCTCTCGACTTACCGCCAGCAACAGATGGCGGACTACTGCATCAAAGGTTTGGTTTATGAACGAAGTACCCTTCGAATCGACGACGACCTCGACGCGTGCATCCGTCGATTCCCTTCACGCCAGTCGCGAATCGATTCCGTCGACGCAGCCGACATCAACACCTATGGCTCCGCCGACTTCTGAGCTGGAGCCGGGCATCGACACACGCCGGCGGGAGCGCGCGGCGGCGGCGCGTGAACGGCGTCGCGGGCGCTGGATCATGCTTGCGCTGATTTTCGCGCCGGTAGTGTTGAGCATCGTCTATGCGAGCTTCATCGCCTTGCCGCGCTATTCGGCGGAAGCGCGCTTTTCGGTGCGCGCAAGCACGGCGCAGTCGCCGGTTTCCAATGCCGCGAGCTTTCTCACATCGGGCGACGGTTCCGGTCTCGCCGCTGGGTTCGTCGATGGCTGGGCGGTCAGCGACTTCCTGAATTCGCGCGACTGCATGCTGCAACTGGACCGGAAGATCGGCCTGCGCAAGCGGCTCGCGCATGACAGCTTCGATATCGCGAACCGCCTGGCCGATGGTGCGTCGCAAGACGATCTCTATCGTGCATATCGCTCAGCCGTGAAGGTCTCGTACAACATGATGGAACAGGTCGACGTGATGAAGGTCAGCGCGTATTCGCCCGCGGACGCGGCATTGATCTCGGCTGCGCTCATCGATCTCGCGCAGGACTTCGTCAATCGCATGGATCAGAAGGGCGTCGAGGACGCGCTCAAGGTGAGCCGCGAGGCGGTGGCGCTCGCTCAACGCGAAGCGCAGGGCGCGCGCGCGGCGCTGACGAAATGGCGCGTCGACAATCAGAACATGGACCCTGCGGCGAACGCGGCCATGCTGCTGAATCTGGCCGGCCAGATCGAAGCGGAACTGAGCACCGCGCAACTCAGTCTCGACAAGATTCGTGCGCTCGGCAATCCTGATCATCCGATGCTGGCACCCACGGCGGCCCAGGTGGCCGCGCTGAAACAGCGCCTCGCGGATGTCCGGCAGCGCATGAGCGGCAAGGGCAATACGCAGGCGACCCAGCTCGAACAGTATGAACAACTGAAGAATGCGCAAGTATTCGCCGACAGCAATCTCAACGCTGTGCAGCAGGGCTATCAACAGGCGTTCACGGACACGCTCAAGTTGCAGCGCTACCTCACCGTGATCAGCAAGCCCTTGCCTTCAGACCGCCCCACCAGTCCCGACGCCCTTTTGCTCGCGCTCGAAGCGCTGGCCGTCGGCTTCGCGCTGGCGCTGTTCGCCAAACTGGCGACGAGCGTCGGACGTGCCTTTCTGCAGGGGTGAACAACATGGCCGAGCGACAGGAAAAGCATGAGGTCAGTGCGTTTGCCGCTTGTAAAAGAGCCGTCCTCAAGGGCGATTGGTCGACGGGGCTCGCCGCGTTCTCGTCGGCATCCGCCGTCGGTGCGATGCCCGATGCGGCCGCGCTCGTGTATCGCATCATCGCGCTGATCCGTTCGCACGATGAGCCGGCAAAGGCGATTGCGCAACTCCACGCCGCGCTCGTGCGCGAGGCGGATGCGCGCGACGATCTGCGACGTCTGCTGGTGTCGCCGCTGGTGCGGGAAGGCGCGCTGAGCGACGCGGTCGACGTCCTGTCCGTGGTGGTCGAAGCATGGCCCTACGGCGCGGATGACCGGCGCCTGCTTTCGAGTCTGCTGGGGCGCCTGAAGCGCTGGGATGAGGCCATCGCTCATGCGGATGCCGCCGCGCGAGCCACGCCGGACGACGCGGCCCTGCAAGCCACGCGCATTCAATTGCGCCTGCAGGCAGGTCGTGCCGACGACGCCGCGCGAGTCGCGCGAACGACGCTGATACTGGCGCGCCGCGACGGCAAGCACGCGCACGCGTGGCTGACGGCGTTGATGCGCGGCGGCGAGCCGGCGTTGGCCGCTTGCGTCGCGAGCACGCTCGATGCCAGCGCGTTGCCCGACGAACGCGTCGCCGCTGCGATGGTGCAGGCGCTGCTGAACGATGAACGTTTCGATGCCGCCGTACGTGCGGGGGAAGCCGCGCTGGCCTCGGGCCAGGATGGCGCCGCGCTGCGCTCGCAACTGGGTCAGGCTTGTCTTGCGCGCGCCACGCCGGAGGATCGCCATGGCCGCGCGCTGGAGCACTTTTCCCGAGGCGTGGTGTTCGCGCCGGACGACCTCCGGCTCGTGTCGCTCCATGGCGAAACGCTACTGCGCGCTGGCCGCTACGCCGATGCGATACCGCCTCTGCAACGGGCCTGTGAACTCGCGCCCGGACTCGAGCAGCACCGCGCGCTGCTCGCCCGGGCCTTGCGCTATGCGGGCCGTCACGCCGAAGCCGCCGACGCGCTCATGACGCTCGTATCGCAACGGCCGGAGCGCGGACGCTGGCAGCGGCTGGCAGCCGCGGCGCTGTCTCAGGCGGGTCGACATGACGAAGCGTCGGCGCTGTACGCGGGTTATCTTCGTACGCGCAGCGAGGCGTTGCCGACATCGTTCGCCGCGGCCATGGCCGAGCTCGACCACAAGATCGACACGTTGGCGATTCCGCGCGCGCGGCTCGACTGGGCGTGGTCGCTGCGACGCGACGCGGACCAACTGACGCGCGCGCAATGGGAACGCGCGGCGCGCTGGGGCCATCTGGTCGATCATCTGTTGCTGGAATGGCTCGAGTGCCGCGACGACCGGATCGAAGAGGCCATGACCCTGCTCGGCGATCTCGATGAAACCGAGCGCTTTTTCGCACCGCTCATGGCGAGCGGCAAGGGCGTCGTGGTCGCGACGGCACATGTCGGTCCGATGTACGCGGGGCTCATGGTTCTCGAACTGCTCGGCATGCCGTCGCGCTGGCTCTCGACCACGCCCGGCGTGACGAGCGCGAAGTACGCGTCGGCGCTCATCTCGACGGCGGACCAGAGCGAGACGCAGGTGGCCAAGGAAGCCCTGCGGGCGCTTCAGTCGGGCTCCGCGCTGTGCATCGCGGTCGAAGGTGCGCTCGATCCGGCCGCGCCGCGCGTGCCGTTCGCCGGACAGGAGATCACTTATTCGAGCTTTGCGGCGCGTGCGGCGCATCGTCTTGGGTTGCCATCGGTGTTTTACGCGCCGCGGTGGGAGCACGGCAAGATCGTCAACACGCTGGCAATGATGCCGGCAGTGCGGCCGGGCGAGGACGTCGAAGTCTATGCCATGCGCTGGCAACAGGCTTATCTCGGCCACTTGCGCGAGCACCTTGCCGGAGCGCCGGAGAACTTGCGGCTGAGCGGCGGAATCTGGCGGCACGTGCGCGCCATGGATCGCTCGACACAACCGTATGATGCGCCCGGCGGTGACCGGTGAGCATCGAACCTATTCAACAAGCAGGAAGCGGATATGAAACTGGAGCAAATACTGAACGAACCGAATGTGCCGGCCTGGCTGAAGGACGCCACGCAGCGTGATTTGTGCGAGCGGCTGTCGTCGGGAAGCCATCGCTGGCTCGTCACGGGGGCGGCGGGATTCATCGGCTCGAATCTGGTCGAGACCTTGCTCATGCTGGAACAGGAAGTGCGCGGCATGGACAATTTCGCCACGGGCCACCAGCATAATCTCGACGAAGTCCGGCAGCGCGTGGGCGAGGCGCGCTGGAGCCGTTTCTCGTTCCACGAGGCGGATATTCGCGACGTGGCCGCCTGCGAGCGAGCGGTCGCGGAGATGGATTTCGTGCTGCATCAGGCCGCGCTCGGTTCGGTGCCGCGCTCGGTGAAAGATCCGATCACCACGCACGACGTCAACGCGTCAGGATTCCTTAATATGCTCGATGCATCGCGCCGCGCCGGGGTTCGACGCTTCGTGTATGCGGCGTCGAGCTCGACCTATGGTGACGAACCCAATCTGCCGAAACGGGAGGAGCGTATCGGCAATCCCTTGTCGCCGTATGCGGTGACCAAGCTCGTCAACGAAATCTATGCGGGCGTATACGCGCGCACCTACGGTTTCGCGTCGGTCGGGCTGCGCTATTTCAACGTGTTCGGTCCGCGTCAGGATCCGAATGGCGCGTATGCCGCCGTCATTCCGAAGTGGATCGCCGCAATGCTTGCCGGCGATGAAGTCCAGATTAACGGCGACGGCGAGACGAGTCGAGACTTCTGCTACGTGGGCAACGTCGTGCAGATGAACCTGCGCGCGGCGTTGTGCGAAGACCTGCGCGCGAGCGAGGTCTACAACGTGGCCGTGGGCGACCGCACCACCTTGAAAGATCTCTTCAATGTGATCCGCGTTGGTTTGGGCAGTCATGGTTTCAGCTATGACAACGCGCCCGTTTTCGGGGAATTCCGCGCGGGCGACGTGCGTCACTCGCAGGCGGACGTGTCGAAGGCGCGAGCCGACCTCGCGTATGCACCGTTGTTGAACCTGCGCGCCGGCATGAGCGATGCGCTTCCCTGGTACATCGCGCGCCTGACGGCCCGATGATGCGACGCCTGACGTACGTTCTCGTCATCCTGATGGCGATGATTGCCGCCAGCGTGCGGGCTGCGACGCCAGAACCCTGCGAAATCGCCGATGCCGATTGCCCGATGGTCTCCACGCTGCTCGCGCAGAGAGAAGGCTACGGTCGCGATGCGACGGGCGGCATGGGCGGGCGAGTGATGGTCGTTTCGTCGGCGGCGGATTCGGGCAAGGGATCGCTTCGCGACGCGCTCGCGCAGGCGCGAGGTCCGACATGGATTCGCTTTGCGTCGGACCTGACGATCGTGCTCGAATCGCAGCTTCGCCTTCCGTCGAATGTCACCATCGATGGTCGCGGGTATCGGGTGACGCTGCTCGATTACGGCTTCGGCGTTTACGGCCGATCGAATGTCATTCTCACGCATCTCACGATCGATGGGCGTCTGCGCACGTTCACGCAGGCGGTCGATATCGCAAGCGGCTCGCGCAACGTGTGGATCGATCATCTCGATCTTTCGCGTTTCGCGGCCCGTCTCGTGAATGTGAAGAACGGGGCCACGGACGTTACGGTGTCGTGGGTCAAGTTCCACGACGACGACAAGGTCATGCTCGTCAACAACATCACGTCGAAGAATCTGTTCGAGCATTTCGATCGCGATTCGATTGCGCGGGTGACCATTCATCACAGCTACTTCGTCGACACCATGCAGCGCAATCCGCGCGCGCAGTTCGGCACGGTGCACCTCTATAACAACCTGCTCGAAAACTGGGACTTCTATGGCATGAGTTTCAGTCTGGAGGCGAAGGCGCTGGTCGAAGGAAACATTTTCGTCAATTCCGCGCGACGCGCTTGCACGGAGCCGCCATTCTTCCCGACCGTCGAGGGCGTCGACGCGAACTATTGCAGTTACATTCCGGTGGCGCCGGGGCGCACTACGCTGGTGAACGGCGAGTCGGACCGCAAGAGCTATGAGCAAACGAAAGCTCTGTACGGCTATACGCGAAGCTATAAGGCATTCATCGCCGTACGGGACAATCTTTATCTGCGCGACGCGAAAGGCGTTCTCGAGAACGATCAGCCCGGGAAGGTGCCAAATCCACCGTATTGCTATTCGTACGAACGCGCTTCGCCTGCATTGGCGGAGCGCATCCGGGTTCAAGCGGGAAATAAGGACAGTGAGGGGTGGCAATCGCGTTGCCGAAAATGACGATAACGCCCGCATCGAATGCGGGCGTCTTCGCTTATCGCCACACCATCAACGATCCGCGAGCTGCCCCGAAATCGCCCGCACCGCAAACGCGCCGACGATCATGAACGCCGCGACCGCATACAGCCCGATGCTGTTGTTATGCGTCGTCACGTTCAGCCAGCCGACCATGTAGGGCGACACGAAACCCGCGAGATTGCCGACGCAATTGATCCCGGCGATGCCCGCCGCGGCCGACGTGCCCGCAAGAAACGCCGCCGGAATGCCCCAGAACAACGACAACGCCGACAGAATGCCCGCCGCCGCAACCGATAGCGCGATAACCGCGAGCACCGGTTGATGCCCGACATAACCGCTCGCGGCAAAACCTATCGCACCGATCACGAGCGCAATGGAAAAGTGCATGCGGCGCGAGCGGAACTTGTCGGCGCTGATGCCTGTGAGGATGATCGCGGGAATCGCGACGAGATATGGCACCGCCGACAGCCAGCCGATCACTTCGACGTTCGTGAGCCCGCTGTCCTTGATGATCGAAGGCAGCCAGAAGCTGATGCCATAGAGCCCGATGATCTGGCAGAAGTACACGCCGCACAGCTTCCAGATATTGACGTCGGAGAGGAACGCGCGCGCGTTGTGATGCGCGGTCTTGTCCGCGTCCTCGCGTTCGACCGCATGCGTGACGAGGCGCTTTTCATCGTCGGTGAGCCATTTCGCCTGACTGGGCTTGTCGACCATGAGCCATAGCACCATGATGCCGACGACGAACGCGGGAATCGCTTCGATCAGGAAGAGCCATTGCCACGCGGCCATGACGCCCGAGTGCCTGAACGCGGAAAGAATCCAGCCCGACAGCGGGCCACCTACGATGCCCGCGAGCGGGATCGCGATGTAATACACGCCGTAGGCGAAACCGCGCTTCTTCGCCGGAAACCAGTAGGTGAGATAGAGCATGATGCCCGGCGAGAACCCCGCTTCCGCGACGCCCAGCAGAAAGCGCACGATATAGAACTGCGATGGCGTAAGCGTGAGCGCGGAAATGATCGCCCACGTGATCATGATGCGCGCGATCCAGCGCCGCGCGCCCACGCGATGCAGGATCAGATTGCTCGGCACTTCGAAGATGAAATAGCCGATAAAGAAGATGCCCGCGCCGAGGCCGTAGACTGCATCGGAAAAGCCGAGATCGGACAGCATTTGCAGCTTCGCAAAGCCGACATTCACGCGATCCAGATAATTGCAGAGATAGCACAGCACGATGAACGGCATGATGCGCCACGTGATCTTGCGGTACACGTCCGTCGTGCCGGATTGTGCGACGCCTAGCGTTTCGCTGATTTGACTCATGTCTCCTCCGTCGCCCTTTTGCGGGCGTTGAGAGTGCGAAGCGCCCGGGTCATCGAATGGCCCAGGCGCACAAGGGATCAAAGAACGTTCATATCCTTAGCTGGCGAGTTTCTGCGCGGGCACCTCCAGCTTCATTTCTGCGCGGAAGATGTCTTCCATTTCGCGACGCACGCGCACCGATTCCTTGTTCGCATCGAACGCGACGTCGCTCCAGCGCACCGGTTGGCCCGCCGCGACCGGACGTTGCAGCACCATGTTGTGGGCGAGTCCGATAGGCAATGCGCCCTGAATCAGCGAGTCGGCGGCGGGCATCAGTTTGCCGTAGACGGTATGGCCGCCTTCGCCGTCGAGACGCTCGCCCGCGCGCAGATCGCGCTTCGCGGTGGCGGCGACGTCGCCATGAAAGCCCGAGGTCGCGCCGGTCGCTTCGCCGCGCACGGCGATGCTCGCGATCGACTGCCCGAGTTCGAGTCCGATCAGGTGATACGGCTTGTACATCGCGGCGAAGCGGCCCGTGCTGTCGGTCTTGAGGCCGTACTGTGCGAAACAGTCGCGCACGTAGTCGGTCGGCGCTTCGAAGACCGCGTACACGCCCCAGCGCAGATCGCGGAACACGGGGCGTCCATCGCGTTCGAGCGATGACACCACTTCGACGCTGCCGCGATGCGGAAGAATGCCGCCGTCGGATGCGGGACGCAGCAGCGTCGGCAGATCGTCGACGCCGCACGCGGGAAACGCGAGGCCATCGGCGGGCGGGCGCAGATCGCAGGCATTCGAGACTGCCGCCATTTCGAGCGCGGACTTGGTGCCGTCGAGAAACGAGTTGAACATCTGCGCGTTGAAGTCGCCGGAGCCGACCTGTTCTTCGGTGAAGCCGTAATGGCCCCAGACGGTATCGGGCGTCGATTGATGATAGATCGGCAGATACTTCGTGCCCTTGCCCGCGCAGATCACGTCCATGCCGATGGTGCGCGCCCAGTCCACCAGTTCCGCGATCAGCGCGGGTTGATCGCCGGAAGCCATCGAATAGATAATGCCCGCTTCCTCGGCGCGTCGCGCGAGCAAGGGGCCGGCGAGCACGTCCGCTTCGACGTTGACCATCACGATGTGCTTGCGATGCTTGCAGCACAGCAGCGCGTGATGAATGCCCGCGGCGGGGCTGCCGGTCGCGTCGATGACGATATCGACGTGATCGCTGGCGATCATCGCGTCGGCATCGTCGGTGATGAAGGTCGATCCATTGGCGCGCGCTTCGGTCCACGAACGCGCGGCGTAGCGCGCTTCTTCCCAGCCCACGCGCTTGAGCGATGCGCGCGCGCGATCGGGCGAAAGGTCCGCGACGCCGACGAGATGAATGCCCGGCGTGCGCGGCGCTTGCGACAGATACATCGAGCCGAATTTTCCCGCGCCGATCAGACCGACCTTGACCGGCTTGCCTTCCTGTGCACGAGCCTTGAGTTTCGCGATGAGCGACATGCTGTGTGTCTCCTGATTGTTTCGCGTCCGCGTGCTCTGCCTTTGCAGAGTTCAGGAAAAAAGATAGCAGCGACTTTCTTGCAATAGAATGGGCAAATCGGCAATCGCTCTGTGCACAAATCCCCATGCGTGGCTTCGACTGGGACGACATCCAGGCTTTCCTCGCCATCTCGCGTTCGGGCCGGCTCACGGTTGCGGCGCAGCAGATGGGCGTAGATCATTCGACGCTGAGCCGGCGCGTGGCCGCGCTGGAAACGGCGCTTGGCGTGCGGCTCTTCGATCGCAGTTCGCAGGGGTTTGTGCTCACGCCCGAAGGTGAGCGCGTGCTGAGCGACGCGGAAGGTATGGAAAGCCTCGCGACGCGCATGCGTCATCGGCTGGAAGATGCGTCCATTGGTCTGACGGGTAGCGTGCGTATTGGCACGCCGGAGGGCTTCGGCACGTATTTTCTGGCGCCACGGATTGCGCAGATTGCGGCGGTGCATCCGCAGCTCGAGATCGAGTTGATCGCGAATCCGCGTATGTTCAGTCTTTCGAAGCGCGAGGCGGATCTTGCTGTCAGCATGACGCGGCCTGCGCAAGGGCGCGTGTATGCGCACAAGCTGACGGACTATGCGTTGGGGGTGTATGCATCGAGGGATTATCTGGAGCGGCATCGCAAGATCGCATCGCGGCGCGATTTGCTGAAGCATCCCTGGGTCGGATATGTCGAGGATCAGATGTGGTCGGCGGAGTTGAATTATCTGCCGCAGATTTCCTCTTCTCTCGTGCCCGCGATTCGTATTTCCAACGTGATCAGTCAGGCAGCGGCGGTATCGGGTGGAGTGGGGCTCGGGGTCTTGCCATGCTTCATCGCGCGGACCGATTCTAATCTCGTGCGATTGCTTCCTGAAGAGATCGCGTTGTCGCGGTCTTATTGGCTCGTGACGCTCGCCGAAACGCGGGATGTCGCGCGGGTCAAATGGTTGGCGGATTTCATCCGGAAGGAATGTGAGGGGAGGTGGTTTTTGGAGGGGTAGCAGTTCTGGTTCTGCTTGCGCTTGGGTTTTTGTCGCTGGATCCCGTTAGCGTGTCGGTCTATTAGTGCCGCCCCTGTGCGGGGCGGCACCTACTTTCTTTGCAGCAGTGTATGGACTCGGGACATGGGTAACAGGTGTATCGGGACATGGGTAACACATTCATCCGGTCATGCCGTCAGGTTTATGTTGATGGTATCGAAGTGATGATGAGCGATGT
>NZ_FCOE02000121.1 GCF_001544915.2 Caballeronia pedi
GTCCTCCTGACCATGCATGACCCAATCCATGCACGCTCCAATGCTCGACGACCGGCACGTCATCGCGATTGTTGAAAACATTGCGCGTGTATGAATGGCCGTGCGCGCCCTCTTCGCCATGCGTCGATACATGCGGCGGCGAAGCCTGGCAATCGTGCAATTGCAGGCTCATCGCGACAATCTGATCGCTATTGCGTGGATGTACCGTGTCGTCGGCGTCGCCGTGAAACACGATCAGAGGTACTGCGTGCGCTTGAAAGTCGTGTGCAGGCGTTTCCGGAAGCTTCACCCTGCCCATCCCATCGCGCATCGCACAAAGCGCGGAAAGCGGTTCGTCCGCGACCCCGAACGCAACGCCTGAATGAATCGCCGCGGCCGCGAAGCGATCCGGATATCTCACGACGAGATTGACAGCCATCGCGCCACCTGCCGACAAACCCGCAACATAGACTCGAGTTGTGTCGCCATTGAACATGGACGCGATCGCGCGGATGAGCGCCATGAGCATCGCGGGCTCGCCAGAATCGCGAGCCCAGTCGACGGGCTGGAACCAATTCCAGCACCTGAACGGATTGGCGACTTCGGACTGCTCGGGATAGAGGACGATATACCCCCGCTCTTCCGCGACGATGTTCATTCCCGTCCCCGATGCGAAGTCATCCGCATCCTGTTGAGCCCCGTGCAGCATGACGACGAGCGGTAGTGATCGAACGCGGTTGGCAGCAGGAACGAAGAGCTTGAATGCGTGCTCCTCATCCTCGTGCGGGAAGGTTCCGCGGAGCCACTGAGCATGCGGGTTCGTGCATTGCACGCCTGGCGGCTCCGCAGCATGCATCCGCACGGCCGGAGCAGCGCTTGGCGCTGCCGGGGCGGGCTCGATGAAGAATTGAGCAAAGAGGTCGAGAGGCGTGTGCACGAAAAGCGACCAGCGTGCTGACTCAGCCGCCCAAGTCAGCGGATCGAACAGGTTCATTGGTTTCCTTCAAACGTGTCAGTTCGATCCGAGCGGATTTCAAAGAACCGCCCCTGCAATCATTCAGAGAGCACCCTTCACACAGGATGC
>NZ_FCOE02000066.1 GCF_001544915.2 Caballeronia pedi
AGAATCGCTCGATGCTTCCGCATACATACAACCCGCTGCTGGTCGTTTGCTCGCTCGTTGTGGCCGTTCTCACTGCGTACACGGCATTTGATGCGGCAGGGCGCATCGCCAGCGCCAAGGGCCGGATCGTTCCGTGGTGGCTTCTGGGCGGTGCCTGCGCGATGGGACTGGGAATATGGTCGACGCATTTCATCGGCATGCAGTCCTTCGATTTACCGATCGCGCTCGGTTATGACCCCCTGATCACGGTCGCGTCGTTGCTCTTAGCGATTGCGGCCTCGACCTTTGCGCTATGGCTCGTCGGTCAGGACGTACTGCCAACACCGCGCCTTATGGTCGGCGCGGTGTTGATGGGGCTAGCCATCACAGGTATGCACTATATAGGCATGGCGGCCATGCGGATGCGACCGGCAATCGATTACGATCCGGCGCTGGCGACCATGTCGGTGACGATCGCGATCATCGCGTCCGGCGCTGCGCTCTGGCTCGCCTTTCGTCTGCGCGGCCGGACATCAGTGATGCTATTTCGTCGCAGCAGCGCGTCGCTGGCGATGGGCGTTGCCTTTGTGAGCATCCATTACGCAGGAATGGCGGCCGCCCGTTTTCCGATAGGCAGTGTGTGCGGCGCCGCCCACACTGGCGCAAATCACGGCTGGCTTGCTTTGGTGACGATGATCGTCGCTCTGGCCGTCATCGCGATCGCGTTGACGATTTCTGTGTTCGACTTGCGCATGGAGGCTCGGACGGCCGCGTTAGGGGCCTCGCTGGTGGCGGCGAACAACAAACTGGCGCATCTTGCACTGCACGACAGCCTGACCGAACTGCCTAACCGGGCTCTGCTGGAAAACAGGCTAGAAGAACTGATTCGAAACTCGATGCATGCCGGCGAACGGTTCACGCTCATGTTCCTGGATTTGGACAGTTTCAAGGCGGTCAATGATGTCTTCGGGCATCGCGTCGGTGATCGGTTGCTGATTGACGTTGCGACGCGCATTCGCGCCGGCCTGCGGCCTCACGATACGGTCGCGCGCGTAGGCGGCGACGAGTTCGTACTGTTGTCTTTGATTAAAGATGCGGCGGCCGCCGCCAACCTCGCAACAGTGTTGATCAGAGCGATCCAAACGCCATTTGTGGTGGAAGGCCACGAAGTCGAAATTTCGGTGAGCGTCGGCATTGCGATCTTTCCTGACGACGGTGCCAGTCAGGAGGAACTGCTATCTAACGCGGACACGGCCATGTATCACGCTAAGGCGCTCGGCAGTGGTGAGTACTGCTTCTTCGAAGCCTCGATGGAAGCTGGTTCATATGAGCAGATGCAAATCGCGCACGAGCTGCATTCGGCGCTACAGCGAGGCCAAATGATCCTTCACTACCAACCTAAGTTCTGGGCGCCGAATGGGCCAGCGGTTGGAGCGGAGGCCCTTTTGCGCTGGGATCATCCGGTTCTGGGATTGATGGCGCCAGAGCGCTTCATCCCGCTAGCGGAGAGGACCGGGATGATCGTGCAAATTGGCGCTTGGGTGCTCGACGAGAGCTGTCGACAATTGAAGGCCTGGCATGATTCGGGTCACACAGCCTGGAGCATTGCTGTGAATCTATCGCCCATGCAGTTCGCCCATGAGGGTCTTACAAGGGCTGTGCTGGACGCGTTGCATCGGCATAACCTGCCAGCGGATTCCCTGATTCTGGAGGTAGCCGAATCAACTGCAATGCGCGATGTCGAATTAAGTTTGACGGTCCTCCGAAAATTGCGCCGGACCGGCGTGCAAATCGCGATCGACGACTTCGGCACCGGCTATTCGAGTCTGCTTTACCTCAAACGCCTGCCTGCGACCGAGCTCAAGATCGATCGCGGGTTCGTGCGCCAACTTGCTGACGACACGGAGGACGCGGCGATCATTTCAGCCATCATAGCTTTGGGAAAAGCACTCAACCTGCGAATCGTTGCCGAAGGCGTGGAGACCGCGGCGCAACAAATGTATCTGACCCGGTTGGGCTGCGACATGTTGCAAGGTTTCCTATTAGGCAGACCGGTGATCGGAGATGCGTTTCTTGCAGCAGTGGTTTCCACCGAGTAGTTTTGGACAGCCTCGCACGCTTGGCGGCTTTCCTGGCGCTCACCGCCTCCACGAGTGGACGAAAAATAGTCCTGCAATGTCATTGGACCCGCGATGGCGCACCGGGAAATCACGACAAGAAAAGAAAAAAGCGCATCGCCAAAAAACGAAGGCACGCGCGATACGCTCCCGCCGGGCAGGCTTACTCGTTTGCATGCATGCTGCTCAGGAATGAAACATCTCTAATGCGGTGCCAGCGATCAAGATCGCAGCCCCGACAACCAATCTCACACGCCAGCGCCATGCCTCCATTGACAACTGTTCCATGTTGCACCTCCGGCAGCGTTGAGTGGGGCCTTGTCAGCCACGGCGCAAACCAGAACGAATGACGCCGTGACCGACTCTCGTGCGCCATACGGTCTACGGGTAAGCACTACTCATGCTCAATGTGCCGTTCACACCCGCCGGGAAAAACCCCCCTTTGGCCACAGCACCCTTGTTCAAATATACGATGTTAAGCACATCGTCGTAGCTGCGACTGAATGCGATGCCGTTGTTATCCAGCGGAACGATATTGGAGATCTGGTTGCTCGCACCTGCGATGCCCTGATCGTCGTCACTCGATGCATCGAGTGAATCTCGCGCATCGGAGATCGCCTGGGCCGATGAGATCAGGCTGGGCGTCTGCATACCCTTTGAATAGAGCGTTGTTCGGATGAGGCCCGCGTGATAAGCCTCTGCGGCAAGGATACCCGCAGCCGCTTCCAAGTAGGTCTTGTTGGTAATAAGCGGCGCCGCGCCCTTATAGGCTGTCACACCGACGTCCTCAAAGATGAACGCCCCCAGCAGAAAGTTGTTGTCGTTCAGATACGGATTGAATGCCGTGCCCGCTGGTGCCAGTCCTGCTGCCTGAGCGGCGAGCGAGAAAGCGCCGTTCGGGTCGGTGCCACCTACATCCAGAGCGGGCATAGCAACAGCCGCTCCGCCCAACGCGGTACGCAGAAAGTTCACGTGTTCGAGTTCGTCCTTGGCGATCTCACGCGCATACGCTGCCACAACCGGATCGGAAAAAGAAACTTGTTGTCCCGGGATCACGGTGCCTGGTGTGCCCACTCCACCCATTAGACTGGGGGGCAGGCCGGCTCCTGTGGTGGCGTAGGCGTAAAACGTCGCTTCGAGATACTCAAGATTCAACGCAAAGTTGAGAATCTCCGCATCAGTCGGGCCGCTGGCGGCTGTCGCATTCTCGCCTGAGCCACCGCCGCAGGCGCCGAGAATGGTGCCCCCCACTAGGCCCAAACCGAGGCCGCCTGCGCTGCGAAAAAACTGGCGCCGTCTCTCTCGGCGCTCGACGCGGCCATCCAACACCTTGGTCAATGAAGCAGTCTCAGCCATGATTGTCTCCTAGTCGTCGATGTAAGAGCGGCGTTGGGGGTCGTCGAAATCGACAAGATCCAACGTCAAGCGAAAGTGTTTGACCTGCTCGCCAGGATCACGTGGCGTTGACCTCACACTAACTCTGCTCAATACGGCATTAGAGACGCGATTGGATTCGCGGCGTTACAGATGCTTTCAACTGCCCCAAGAAATGATGGTGCTTTACCGCATGTTGCCACGGAGGCGCGCAACATCGCCCGACGAAGCGATTTAAAAGCGGGAGGGCCTTCGCTTGCTTCACCTTCTTTATCTATGCGCGACTGCCTCGTAGCATCGAGCGCGCGACATGCGTGTATCGACGGCCCAGTCTAAGGTGTGAGCCAAGTCCGCGCGATTTCGACCAACCACCTCGTCGGAATGGTTGTCTCGTGGCAATTTCGAGGAATGGGCCGCAAGCCAAGCGTGGCATCGTGGGCACACGGGTTGCGCCTAAGCTGAAAATTCAGATCTCTCAGACATCCTGCGCGGAGCATTCCATGATGCTTGGCCGATGCAATCAAAGGAATTCTCGGCGTCGACCCGGCTACGCACGCAGACGACGACATGAAAGCCGTTTTAGACGCGCTCGCTAGTTTGAACTTGAAGCCGATTGAAGAGTGCACGCCGGTCGAAGCGCGTCAGCAACCAATCCCCGCAGATGCTGTGAAAAAGGTGGTACAAGAGCGCAACATCTCAGTCGCACCGCACGTTGCAGCCATTCAAACGCGAGATAACGAAATTCAGGGTGCAGAGGGACATAATCCCGCGCGGATCTATACACCGTCGGTGGATGATCCGTTTCCCGTCGTTTTGTATTTCCGCGGTGGAGGCTGGGTCATTGCTGACCTGGACGTTTATGATGCAACCCCGCGGGCGATAGAGGCACAGGCTAATGCTGTCGTCGTGTCTGCCCACTATCCGTTTAGCCCCTGAGCACAAGTTTCCCGCTGCCAACGATGATGCAATCGCGGCGTGGCAATGGGTGCTCGAAGACGCAACCCTTATCAACGGCGATCCGTCGCGCATCACTGTCATGGGCGAGAGTGCCGGTGCAAATCTCGCAATTAACGTCTCAATCGCCGCTCGGGACCGTGATCTACAAATGCCGGCACACCAGGCGCTTGCTTATACGGTCGCGAGCAGAAATACGATGTCTGTCTCGTGTGAAGAGAATCGAGCAGCGAAGCCGCTCAACAAGCCCATGATGCTTTGGTTCGTCGAACAGGTGATCAACAGTAAAGATGATCTCCGTGACGCTCGCATTAATCTCGTCGAACCTGACTTAACTGGCTTGCCACCCACAGCGCTCGTGACCGCCCGTATAACGAAGGGAATCTGTCTCTGTTGTGCGAAGAATTCTGTCAACTACCGCCGCCGAGTCCGTCGACCCGGAAAATGCGCCAGTTGTTCAAAATGCTTGCCGCCGAAGGAATTGTGTCTCAGCTCGCGAATATCGATGCAGCTCAGGTCCGGACGTCTGCGGATGAGGGAAGACTCCCCACGAAACTGCAGCGGAAGCGATCGGTGAGCCGAAACGGGAGTGTTGTGCCCCTTGCCAAGGCAAGGTTTAGACCAGGCAACTATCACGATAGCGGCGTGTGAACGCGCTGCGGTGTTTCGGTTTCATCGGGCGAGCGTTGTCCGGTGTCCATGTTCCGCCATGACTCGCATAGCAATATGCACAGTAAAACCGGCCTTCGAGGAGCTGAACGTTCACGCGATAAGGTGCTTCACGACCGCAGCGCCAGCACCTTGATTCGATGACGCAATGATGAGCAGGACACACACTCAGCCTTTCGAGTTGATGAACAACGCTGTGGTAGCCATGAGCGAGACAGCGACGGCAGTAACGGAACACGTCGTTGTAGCGTCGATGGCCGAGCGGATCCATCAGTGAGGTTCGCAGCGTTTCAGCAGGCAAGCAAAGACTCTCCTGTAGCCGCCCGACATCGACCAACCCTCGACGCGGAGCGACGCCCTGGTAAGGATCGACTTCCAGGCCCATGAGTCGTGCGACAACGACGCCCGACAGGGCGTTGGCAGTCTCGAACTTCCACAGGATTGAGATCAGTGACTCATGCGGATAGAGCCAACCCTTCCTGAACACGTAACCCAGGGCCGGCGTCAACCGGCTCTCGTCGAGCGTGAGAATCGGAAACGCCGGTTCCCTCAGCAGCCCGTCGCTACGAGGCGGCAACGAGGACGCGTCCGGTTGCCTGACGTGACTGGACATAGCCGCAATGCCTTACCGCATGGTCCCATAGGACCTGATCCTGGCAATAGTCCCGGGCGTCGTTCAATTCGCTGTCCTTGAGCACTATCTCGACCGCGCGTGCGAAGGACTCCATCGGGATCCCAAGCTTCCCCGGCAGATTGGACTTATGGTGCGCCGTCTCGAATGCGTTCCACAGGGTATCGGCGTCACTGACCAGTCGATATCCCGCATCAAACGCCTGCGGAACGTAGAAGCGTGTAAAACTCCATTGGCTGCCTTCGGGATAGGCAGTCTGATCGTAGCCGTTCAGGCATGTCGCTACGTCCTGTGCATTGCGAATGCCATAAAAGGCCAACTCCTCGACCATCAGACGCGCGACGATCTGCGTCTTGCCCGCGACCTGCATTGCAGTCTTTTGTGAGAGCAACTCCTGCTGGCCGACGAGGAACGTCAACAACTTGATCTGCTGCCGATCCAGCGCATCATGCACATCACGCAGCCATTCGTATTCGTTGTCATCGTAGCGCTGTGCCTCATCGCAAAAGAGCAGCACCACCCCACTGCCCGCAATTGATGCTGCCTGTCGGATCCTCAGCGTCAGGCGCATCCGCTTTTAAGGATTCGAGCCGGCATTGGGATCCGGGTCACCGACCGCCTCCAGCAGATTCGCGAAGAACGGCCCTTCGGCATGCCGCGGCTTGTGTTCGCACTGTGCGTGGTAGCTCGTCATCCGCGGATAGTTGCGCGCCAGCAGCAACCGGACGTATTCGATCGCCCGGGTTTTGCCGATGCGCGACGGACCGTAGATAAGCGCCCCCATGATCCGGTATCGCAGGCATCGGACAACCAGTTCGTAGAACGCCTCGATCGCTGGCGTTGCAATACGGTAGTTCCCCGTCACAAGGGGGTGCAGCGACGGATCGACTGGACGCGGTATCTCAAGCGACATTGATGCCTCCCACAAACACGACGTTAAAAGACCTGACCTGTACCGATTGAAAGCCTTCGAGGACGGGCACGAGTGCCGGGTGGCCGGTCTTCAGGCGTTTCCGTCGACCGGGTGTCGGGCACCGGCCCCAATGACTCATTCGTTTCTGGCTCCGGACGCGGGACCGCCAACGCGACTGGCAGATCTCTGGCTTGCGCTGACGTGATCAATCGCATGGTGTGAGCTAGTTCCGTAGCAGCTTTGCGGCTCTTCTTCGCCTGCTCGAACTTCTCCTTCACATACGCCTCAATCGGATTGGTATCGACCACCCCGCGACGACGGCGAATGCCCATTTGCCTACAGATCTCGCGCCGTAGTTTCAGATTGTGCGGAATGATCCGCCAGAGCCCCTGCACATCGAGTTCACCCAGTTCCGTGCCATCAGGAAGAAAAGCCCGCACGCTGCGCAGATCGTTTACGTTCAGATAGACAAGTACTTCCTGCCCGATTAGATGCGTACTCTTTGCCAGGACGCTATTCGTATACCGTGCGGTGTAGAGGTTGATATGCGGACACACCCCCTGATCCAGGTAGGCGCAAACACGACACCGCCGTGCAGACTGCATCAAACACAATGAGCGGCGATGGTAATGCGCAAGCCAGGTCAGCAGCGTCTGCTTACCCCGCACGAAATACTTCATCGCCTCAAGCGGGGTGACGTTGTTCAGACCGCTGTGTGGCGTGCCGTTGTAGTTCGCAATGGCGTATTCGATCAACTCATCGAGTTCCTCTATGGACACATACAGGCGCAGGTTACCTCTGGGATTCGCGAGCGCACGCCGCAGGTCCCATGGATTCGAACCCGTGTAACCGGGCAGACGGGCCGACAATCGGCTTGCAATCGTCCCGAAGAACCGCTCGATGTATGGCCGTTCGTCCGGACTATATTTCGGCCCTGCATCGGCAAGGCAGCCGACGAACTCGCACAACGCTGTCAACGTGTCGTTGGCCAGGTTCGCCCTTGCGTTGTCCAGGCGGATCCACTCCCACGTCGCGTAGCCGAGTTCCGGAAGCCGCTGCGATGGAAATCCGTCATGCGGTCCATACGCGAGCCCCGGAATCGAAAACGTGCGTGCACGATGAGGTTCGAGGGCGTTCTCGATCGTCTTGATCACGTCGTAGCGGCTGTACTCCCGGGCCATATGCGCAAGCCAAGCACGATCTGCTGATACTCGCAGGCTGTGTTAAAGCAGACACCCCCGCAAACACATCAGAGGATCTGGGCGATGATCGCGAGAAGAACCACCATCCGGCAACTACCGCTGACCGAGGTCGTTGACCGCGACACTCCCGGCGCGACGCCGGTTAGCATCACCACACCCGAGGGTGGCACCATCTATCACACGGTCCCGCTAGCAGACCCCGCAACCGGCAAGCGGCGTGACGCACGCCCGCAGTGGATCGCAAGCACCTTCCCTCTCTTTCCCGTCGTCCGACTTGGTGACGGCGCGCCATGGGCTGAAGCGAACATCTGGCTCATCGATATGCTGGAGTCGAAGTCCTCGCCCAACATGCTGACGTTCGCCAGCATCGCTGACGATCTGGCAGCGTTCCGTCGTTACCTGGATGACGAGGGTATCGACTGGTTAGCGTTCCCCGCAAACAAGCGACAACGGCCGACCTACCGCTATAGCGCATCGATCAAGCTGGCCGTGCAGGCAGGCGAACTGTCTGCGGGTGTCGCGAAGCGTCGTATGGGTGCTGTAGCGCGCTTCTATCGCTGGCTCATAACCGAAGCAGGCTTCAGGCCCGCGAACGCGCCGTGGGTCGAATCTGATCGTTTCATTGAGTTCAAGGACCAGAAGGGCTTCAGCGGCGTGATCGAGGTCAAGACCACGGACCTGTCAATCCGTTGTCGCCGCGCGGAAGACCCGTGGGACGATCGCATTCAGGACGGCGGTCGCCTGCGCCCGCTCTCCTCTTCCGAGCAGTCGGTACTGCTTGAATCGTTAGCCGCTCTCGGCAACATCGAGATGACGCTCTGGATGCGAGCGCCCGTCAACAGCGCGAACAGATGAACTCGTCCGTTTGCGATGTCGGCCCGTAGGTTTGCGCCAGCGCCTTGAGCAGCGCCAGTCGGGCTACGGATCTTTGTGTGCCATGTATCGTGCATCCGCGGCACGACGTTTGAGCGTCCCCGCCTCGTCTAGCGCCAGCACCGTGATCGGTTCGATCGCGCGAGCACGCCCTTTGCATGTCGCAGTATTACGAATCACCGAGCCGCAGACCGCTGAGGGCACGGTGGCATACACGCAGGCGGTGCGCGCGATCAATCGCGATCCGCTCGATTACGTCGCGCAGCAGCACGAGCGCCTATGGCGGAAGTCCCTCGTGCGCTTGCTCGAAGTACGCCATTCAACGATCTGGTGACGGCCTCTCGTTAGGAGCCGCCTTTCGAAAACGCCCCGCAAGGCGACCTATGCAGCGATCCAATCAATATCTGCGATCGGCCGTGCATGGCCAAATCGATGTAGAACGGGAGCGGTGAGGATGTCTACGTCGGCTCGCCGCGATGACTTGTCCACTCGTCGCCACTACATGTTAACGTCGAATGTCCCCTCCTTACCTCCGCACGAACGCGCACACCGCCGCGATCACCATCGCAAGCGCCGCGAGCCATCCACCCCAGGCCAATATGCCGCCGACGGCGAACTCCCAGCCCCAACGCCTTCGCGCGGCGTATATCTGGGAAGGTACGTCAGATCGAGCGTCACCCTGGAAAGATCCCGCCTCGCACGCGCCGAGCACGAAGCGCAGCACTCCGCGTGCGCTCTGGGTCAAGTCGCCAGTTAGGAACTGCCGCACGTCTTTGTCGAGCGACAGATGGTCACGCCGGTCACTTGCAGCCGGTCGATCTTCATTCAGCCGACGACAAGCCAAATCGCAGCTTGGCCGCAACGTACCGCTCAAGGAACTGATGAAGGTCTGCAACCGTCGGACGTGTTCCCCACCCGTCGCCATGATTCAGGGACGCGAGGGCCATCCATGAATCCGGCGGATGCAACGCGTCAATGACTTCACTACCCTCCATAACAACCAAGCGTCCCGTCGACAGGTGAAATTCTGCCAAAACCTCGCGAGTGGCAAATCGTACGACAGCAATCACGGATTGCGCCTTCATGAAGTCCCTTTCATCGTTAGCAGTGTCATGGTGCATTGCAACACACTATCTTTTGCAACGTACTGGCCCCTTGCAATGGCTGAGCGGCGCACGATCGAGTCGTGCCTGTCGCCATGCCCCTTGAGTCCCGCCCTGCTTTGGGATCCGGCGGAGTTGGAGGCGAAGCACGGTAAATGCCGGTCGGTATACTGCCGTTTTGGTTCGAGACGAGAAGCGATGGAAAGCGAACTCAGGCTGTAAGTCTCGCTCGCAGGGCGAGCCAGCTTCTACGCTCGCCCGCGGTCAGTCGCCTCATGGACGTTCCAGCGACGACCGACGAGCTAGCTGGCACGTACTCCGATACTCAGATTTCAAGGCGCACAAATGCGCCGCTGCACTGCGCGCGCGTGTCGCAGGCAATAGCCGGTTACAGGCGCTGGAATGTTCGAACCGGACGAATTCGAAGGCCCCGTGCAAGGCGACTCGCCGGACCTCGAGTCGCTACGACGACAGTTGCTCCCGAAGCAACAAGCGCACGAAGCTTCTGAAGGCAGACCGACTTCGGTCTTGCCTCGAACCGCTTTTCGCGACCCGCGTCAAGCCTACGGGCGCGGTTCTGCGCCGATCACATGGCGCTGAAGTCGAACTCTCAGTAGACGACGGGGTAACCGAGGCGTCAACTGGGTCAACGCCCATTCACGGCGTAGAGATGGATCAAAAGCGGCGCTGGAGCAGTTGTATGAGTTGACGCTTGCCCTGCTCGAGACCGTGCCTCTTCACACCGACTAAACGAGCAAGGGAGATCGTGGCTATGAACTGATGGTGCGGGGGCCTCACTGCGCCGGTGTGGGCGGAGCCGCTTGACCTGAAAATGCGCTACACCGTAACCGGGCCCGCGAACACGGCTTCGGTCACCATGCGGAAGGATACCGCGGTGAGTTTCGCTTGCCCGTGCTCCCGAATCGACGCACGCCGGTGATCGGCGAGCACCCACGAGCCGTGCGCGAGCGCGAGCAGGGCCAGCGTGTCGAGCATGGGTGGTGAGATGCCGTCCCATCGAACCGGCGGTCACCAAGTGTTCAACCTCATGAGGATCGTAGTAGGTGCGTGCTCACCGCGGGTGCGATACGCTCGACGTAGGCGCGCAACGCCGTGAAATCCTTGATCGTATAGCGCCTCTCGAAAGTCAGTTGCTCCGTGATGAGCTTTTCTGGGATGAACTTCCCTGCGGTGCGCGCGTCCGGCGTAGCGTTGGTTCGAGCCGATCGGCCTTCAGCCATCGTCGCGCTCCCCGTCATCGAATTCCATGCGCGGCGCAGGTGGCATAGGCGGCCGTGGCCGAAAGCCTTGCAGCTCGGCATGTGCCTCGGCCATAAACACCTCGGGCCACGTACCGCGCAGGATCTCAAAGCGCATCGAGGAGGCGCGCGGCGAGCCCGTAGTCCTCCGGCAAGTTGGCCCACGCGTCTTCAAACAACACGCCCTGCACCACGGCCTCAGCGCCGCATTCCGTGACGCGTTCCAGCACGGGCTCGAAATCTTTGCCGAACAGCAGCGGGCCGTAGGTTTGCGCCAGCGTGGTCAACACGCGCAGTTCGATGTGACTCGGTTTGACCGGAAGAGGCACGGGGCGCCCTCCGACGATCTGACGCAACGCGCCCGCGCGCCGCTTCAGCGTGATGGTGCGGTCGAGCTCGAGTACGATGCGCGCGACTTCCGGGTCGGGAAACGACTCGAAGGCCTCGTCATCGTCGTCAAAGTCCTCGCTGCCTTGCGTCACGGGCCTCGGCCCTCTTTAGTCGGAAATGCCCCCATTCGACCCCTGAAATGCTACCCCGACAATACTGCTTCTCGGGAATCCTAATCGCTATCAATGAGCATAAAAAGGGCGATGCGAAGAACATCCGAAAAATGGAGAAGTCGACTTGAACTGCGCCAACTGCCCATCAAACGCACGATGCGTTGCCGGTTCTTGCGCACTCGCGGATTTTGAACGTGCTGCGCAGGAGAATGGTGCGCTCCGGCCAAACGTGACAGTCTGTCACTCAGACGCCGACGAGCAAAGGTGAGGACTATTCGCAACGTAGCGTTCGAGAAGGGCAAGCAGATCAGCCGAAGTTGGGCGCGTCCTCAGCCGTCGCCCCGGTTGAGCGAAGCCATCGCCAACCACGCATCGGACGGATGCCATTGTTCAATCACCTGCGGGCCTTCTGTTATGAGCAAGCGCCCGGTCGACAACTGAAAATCCACAGCAGTTTCCCGGCGCGCGATCCGAACGACGGCAATCAAGGTCTGCGTCTTCATGCTTGAACCACCCGCAGCGGCAAATGGCCTGCTGCATTGCCCCACAAAATCTCATTTGCGGGCGGGTTCGTGTGATGGCTCTTGTCGATGGTTTTGCAGCGGGCCCGGCACTCTATCCGCAATCAATACCATGCCGAGCGCCCGATCAGGAGTCGAGCACGCGCCTTGCTTGTTGATATGAAAGCGTTAGGTCGCGGCGCACCAAGGGAGGCAGAAATGGAAACAGAACTCAAGTTGCAGGCATCTGCCGGCAAGGCGAGCCGGGTATTACACGCGCCTGCCATCAGTCGCTTGCTCGTGAATCCGGCAACAACGGATGAGCTCACCAGCACGTACTTCGATACGCCTGATCTTCGCTTGCATAAGTGCGGGGCGTCTTTGCGTGTCCGGACGACCGGCGATATCCGCGTGCAGACTTTTAAGCTTGATGGCACCATCAAGGCAGGGCTGTTCGAACGAGACGAATTCGAGGGTCCCGTACAGGGTGACTCACCGGAGCTCGAGTCACTGCGCCAGCTTGTTCCTGAGGGAAAGAAAGCAGCGAAGGTGCTGCAGGCCGACGAACTCGCCGCCCAATTGCAGCCATTGTTTGTCACCCGCGTGAAGCGCGCCACAGCGGTTCTACACTTGTCGGACGACACTGAGGTGGAATTGGCCGTGGATGACGGTGTGATCGAAGCCCAAACCGCCTCAACGCCCATCCACGCTGTGGAGCTGGAACTCCAGAATGGCGCACCTGAGCAACTCTACGAATTAGCGCTCGCTTTGCTCGAAATCGTGCCGCTTCGCATCGACCACATGAGTAAGAGCGATCGAGGCTATGAACTGTTCGTGCAAGAGCATCGTCTGCCCGTGCGCGCAGAGCCGCTCGAACTGAAACGGCGATACACGGTCGAGAAGACGCTTCAGCACATCGCGAAGAACTGTCTCGCACAAATCCACGGTAATGAACGCGGTGTCGTATCAGGGCACGACCCATCTAGCGTGCATCAGATGCGCGTCGGCTTGCGCAGGTTACGTTCTGCCCTCGATATGTTCGAGGACGTGATCGCCGCGCCCGCCCATTTCGATGGCGAACTCCGTTGGATCGCGGGTGAGCTGGGCGGTGCACGTGACTGGGAGGTGTTGGCCGGTGCGACCCTCGATCAGGCGTTCGAGTCCGCCAAGGAAGGCGACGACGTGAACGCCACTCGCACTGCTGCGACTGAGCGGGCGATTCACAACCGTAAGGCAGCAGCGGCGGCCGTCGATTCGGTGCGCTACACCCGACTGGTTCTGGAGTTCACGCTCTGGATCGAATCGATGGGATGGCGTATAGAGCAAAGCGCTCGGGACCTTGCGCGTCGCGAGCGACGCATCTCGGATTTTGCCGATTTGACCTTGACCAGCCGTCACAAGAAGTTGCTCAAGCGAGCTCGGGGCTTGGCAGAACTGGACGATGCGAGCCGACATCGCGCGAGGATCGCAGCGAAGAAACTCCGGTATGCGACCGAGTTTTTCACATCGTTGTATCCCAAACGCGCAGTCAAGCCCTTCATCAACGCGCTGAGCGAGCTCCAGGACGATCTCGGCTGGCGTAACGACATCGTTGTCGCAGACGAGCTACTCAGGTCCCTTGCCACGGAGAAACCCGAGGCCGAATTCGGAGCCGGCTTCGCGCGCGGCTACTTCGCCTCGCGCGCCGCGCTTGATCACGGTTCGATGAAAGCGTTGTGGGCCAAGTTCAAGCGTATGGATCTGCCCTCGTTGTCCAAACGCTAATGCGTACGCGGTCGAGCAAGACGCCGGTAACAAAGTGCCCCTCGTGCGGTCGCCAACCAGCGGCCACACGGACGGCGCACCGAACAGACTTATCCACAATCTACGTGGACAAGCATGTAGATTACTTGTACAGTTGCCGACCTATACCATTGACGCAAAACGATATTCTGAGCAAGGTCAAAGACGCATCAAACCGTATATACTGTTTCTCTGACATTGAAAACAATCGTGGGGTATCGCCGTTCAATGCGCTCATCGGCGTCTTCGGCGCCTCAGCTGCACAATACTCACCCCGCCGGCGCCCTTGATGGCTCGCAACCCGCGTGTGCGGTCCCCGTCGCAGCCCGTCAGAACTACGCCAAAAACGCGAGGGCCGCAGCATCTTGCAACTGACTCCAACAACGGGTCGGCCGCCGGACGGGCGTGATTGACCTTGGACCAGCATCAAGTGCAAGAAAGCCATTCGAAGTCAGAAGTTGGTCCAGCAGTCTCGGACACGTAGCCGCTACATGCTGAACCACTAGGAGAGTGCCAGCGTGCTCACCGTTGAGGCAGCCAACTAGCTCAGAAAGAGCCTTCACACCACCAACCGAGGCGGCAATTACTGCTATGTCGCGCAGCGTCACATCTTGGCGCATGCTATTGCGGGATGCGCAGTAAATGCGTTGATAATGACAGTTTGCAAGTGCTTCTGAGGCTCGCCTCCGTTCTTCGGTGTTCGCTTCTACCCTACCCTAACGTTATGTCGTCTACGGGGTTGTCAGACAGGGACGATATTCGCGGCTTGCTTTCCCTTGGGGCCCGTTTTTATCTCGAAGCTTACTTTCTGATTGTCCTGCAGCGACTTGAAGCCCTCCGCTTTGATTTCGGAAAAGTGCGCGAACAAATCTTCCCCACCATCGTCTGGGGTGATGAAGCCAAAGCCCTTCGCATCGTTGAACCACTTCACTGTACCGGTTGCCATTTGTAACCTCGTCATTTACCAGAACCCGTTCGAACTCGGTCGCAGAGTGCGAGCAACTTCGCAACGGTTGTGCGGCCACCCAGAATCTAGGCGGCGCCCTTATCTGCGCAATATCCGTGCGTGGGTTAGCACGAGCCACGGTTCATCACGAAGGCGCAGCGAAAGAGGCAGCAAGTAGTTGAACACGTCCATGACAACTCGTACGGAACTGTCAGCTTCCGGCGGCGGACGCCGTCGGACGAATGGGTGAGTTGCTCTCAAGGGAAGACGCGAATCGTCGCTCGACACCTTGCGCTCTTGCGGGACGCGCATCGATGCAAAGGAAATGCGGGCAGACCGGGCAGCAACTCCTCATTTTTCCGACCTCTGCAGTCGCACGTCTTGCTTGGAATGCACGAGTCTGACTGCTCGAGTCCGAATCCTACTGCGCAATTCCGACGGTACTCCGCCCGGGCTTCGTCCGAAAAAACACATTTCTTGGTCGGTTAACGTACCCGCTCGAAACGGTGCGGTGGGCCTATCTCCTGAACTCTCGGCCTAAACGGGCGCGGTAGGGCGGACCCAATCGACCTGTTCGTATCCGTCTCGGAGTCGAACTCGTCGCCTTAGTGCAACATAGGCGCTACGGCGGCCCATCCTATCGAACTGCGCCCTGCGCCTCGCGGTGTCACACGCAAAACCCGACAACCATCGTCGAATGTAAGGCATTCAACCTCAGTCCCGTCGATGAACTCGTCTGACGTATCAGAGCATATCCCGACGTAATGCGCGAAGGAAAGACCGCCTTCGCGAAGAAGGTCAACGGCCTTAACGTGGGCGTCCGACCGGTCGCTTCGCTGCGATCTGTTAAATAGCGTCGCGGCAATTTTCAGCGTCGTGCATATCTTGCTCCCATTCTCTTGGGGAAAAGAGGTAGCAAAATTTGTGCAACGCAACAAGCGACGGCGCTTAGCGACTGAGCCATCGATTTAATCGGGCTCTTTGAAGAGTACGAGAGCTTTCGAGCACCACAACAGCACCTGCCACGCGGCCACGCGGCGCGATGAACGCACCCACTCAGTCGCTTTCAACGGGCGCAAGAAAAAAGACTTCAGTGCAGCGACAAATATAGTGATTGCCACCTAAGTGATTACCCTAGTCAAAATACACAGTGTGCCCGCTCAGTCCGAACGGCATTTCGGTGGCGCCCGCGCCTTTGCTTGCATCGTGGCGAAGCTCATGGTTGCCATTTCGATTGGTTGTTGCGTACTGTCGAATTTCAGCTTCCAGTCTGCATCCGTCGAGTCAATGAGCAGCGCCTGGATTGAACAACGGCGGCGCGACGCAACGCCGGCTTCATGACGAATTCGAAGAACGTCCGATGACGCCTTTTTATTTGCATTCTTTTATTTGCATTCCGAATTACATAAGAACTAGATTGGACGAGCCAAGCCCGCAGGATTCTCGGTAAGAGGCGTTATCTTGTCGTAGCATGCTCCCTCAGCCGCCAGCCTTCACCTGAAGGACGGGAGGGAGTGGAAACCACGTATGCGCATCGAAATGACTTGCATTCTAGCGGTTCGAAACGAGAACACCGCGGCCTTTCAGAAGTCTTGTCGGCTTACGGCGTGCCGACTGGCATGTGAGTTGCACTGTCAAAGGAGAATAGCTGCTGGAGCCGATGATGAAAGACGTAAATCCGTCGCACTCTTCCACTGACGAGCTCGACACCGTCCCAGATACCTCGAGTCCAGCATATGCGGGCCGACATCCATTGACGCGCGCATTCGACAAGTTCGCGAGCTTGGTCACACGGTGGGCCGGCTCACCAGCCGCTTTTTGTCTGGCAGTATTCACGGTAGTTGCTTGGGTCGTGACAGGACCGATGTTTCATTACTCGGACGGCTGGCAACTTGTCATCAACACAGGCACGACAGTCGTCACTTTCCTCATGGTCTTCCTCATTCAGCAGAGTCAGAACAAGGACAGCGTCGCGCTTCATTTGAAGTTGAACGAGTTGTTGTCATCTCATCGCGCGGCGAGTAATCAGCTCATCGGAATAGAGGATGCCTCCGAAGACGAGTTGCGTCGGCTCGCGGCAGCCTACCTCCGATTGTCAACGAGAGAAACGGAAACACCTACCCGACCCGCAGCGCCGAGAGAAGTACCGACCACCGAATCGCAGACGCGGAATGCGTGAACTTGCAGCAGGCCAAGATGCAAACCGCTCTCTTATCATTCTACGCGCCTTCGAAAAATGCCTGCCACGAATTGGTGAGCGGGAACGTTTTGAGCGACCGCGCTGGCAGGCGGCGCCCGCTATGGTTACCAGTTGCTCTTCGTCATACTGATCGCCAGTCTTATGGGCATGCTGCTGCAATGGGTCGCATCGCGCGTTGGCGTGGTCACCGGACGCGATCTGGCGCAACTTTGCCGTGAGCGCTTCAGCCGGCGCACAACTCTCGGGCTCTGGGTGGCGTGCGAAATCGCGATCATTGCATGCGACGTGGCAGAGGTCGGCGGCAGTGCGGTCGCCCTGCAGATGTTGCTCGGCATCTCACTCACTGCCGGCGTTCTGTGTTCGGCGGTGGGTACGTTTGTCATGCTCGCGTTGCAAAGCCGCGGCAGGCGCCCCCGCGCCGCCACAAGCGGTGTACAAGATAGTCGCCAGCGCCCCCATGAGGCGGACATCTGCAGCAAAGCGCACCAGCGGAATGATTGCAAGTGGAAGCTGCAAACTCAGCACGACCTGCGTTGAAACGAGCAGTGAGTTCGACCTATGTTGACCGAAAAATCCCACTGCTAGAAGTGCCGGACCGATCGCAAGCGTCCTCGTCAATAGCGCACGCGCCCACTGTGCGATTCGCAGATTTAGGAAACCCTCCATCACCGCTTGTCCGGCGAGCGTTCCAGTGACCGTCGCGTTCAGGCCGCAGGCGAGCTCGCCTCCCAGAACGCAATGGGTCTTGTTTCGAGCAGTTGCTGCACTGGCCTTGCGGACGCCTCGCCTGCGGGCGCCGAGCCAGTTCGAACCGGCGTGAAGGGCCGCATGCAGTCGCCCGCATTTGCCAAGCGGATGATTGCCGAAGTTCTCGGAACACCGTTTGCTGAGCACCGAACTGCAAGCCGTGTCGAGCTTTCGTCGTAGTGGGTGAGACTTGCAGTCGAACCACAGACCCCGAACGTACAACCATGCAAACCGCGTTGGTTCCCGCAGGCATTCAGGCCAGCCGCATTCTTGAATTGTGGCACCTAACCCTTGCAGTCTGCTGCGGGGTCTTCGCGGCGATCTTGCTGGCGTGCCTCATCGCGATGGTGCGGGCGCCACGCGCCAATCGCGCCACGCCTGTGGACCTGTCGAGCCTTGATCGCCCGCAGTCGCGCACGCGCTTATGGGTTTTCGTCGCGACGGGCGTCTCGACGCTGCTTCTGTTCGGACTTTTGCTCGCGGACGTCATGACCGACCGCGCGCTGTCGCGCCTGCCAGTCGACGGCGCGTTGCGCATCGAGATGACCGGCTATCAGTGGTGGTGGGAAGCAAAATATTTAAGCGATGCGGACGCGCCCGAATTCACGCTTGCCAACGAACTGCATGTACCCGTCGGTCGGCCAGTAGTCATTGCACTGAAGGCGGCCGATGTGATCCACACTTTTTGGGTGCCGAACCTGCATGGCAAGAAAGACATGATTCCCGGGCGTGATGCGACCATCGAGTTTCGCGCGGACAAAGCGGGCGTGTATCGCGGTCAGTGCGCGGAATTCTGCGGCTATGAGCATGCGCTCATGGCGTTCTCTATCACCGCCGATCCACCTGCGCAATACGCGTCGTGGGCTGCGCAGCAGCGTCAGCCGGCCACCGCGCCTGCCGACAACATCGCCTTGCACGGACGCGACGTTTTCATGAGCCAGGACTGCGCACGCTGCCATACCGTACGCGGCACCGATGCGACTGGCACTATCGGTCCCGATCTCACGCATCTGGCCAGCCGCCAGTACATTGCAGCGGGCACGCTTGTCAACAATCGCGGCAATCTCGCGGGCTGGATCGTCGATCCGCGCACGCTTAAACCCGGCACCGTCATGCCGGGTACCCGTCTGCCACCCGCCGATCTGCAGGCGCTGCTGGTCTGGCTGGAGACCCTCAAATGAGCGATCAGCAACACCCCGCCCAACTCGTCGATGGTCCGCACGCTTCGCCCGAAGTGCTCGACTCGCTGGCGAGGACCTGGAGCGATCCGCCTGGGTTCATTGGTGCTCTGAGCGCGATCAATCACAAGACCGTCGCGCGGCGCTTCATCGTGACGACGTTCGCGTTCTTCCTGCTCGCGGGACTGCTCGCACTTGCGATGCGCACACAACTCGCCCGGCCGGACCAGCGGCTCATCGGGCCGAATCTTTACAACGAACTTTTTTCGATGCACGGCACGACGATGATGTTCCTATTCGCCGTGCCGGTCATGCAGGCCGTCGCCGCCTTCCTCGTGCCCCTGATGATCGGCGCGCGGAGCATTGCATTTCCCTGCATGAACGCGTACGCGTATTGGGTGTTTCTCTTCGGCGGACTATTGCTATTTGCGTCGCTGGCCGTCAACACCGCGCCAAATGCTGGCTGGTTCAGCTACGTGCCGCTTGCCGGCCCCGATTACTCGCCTAACAAGGGCGCAGACATCTGGGCACAAATGATCACCTTCACGGAGCTCGCTGGCCTCATCGAAGCAGTGGTCCTTATCACCACGATTTTCAAAATGCGCGCGCCCGGCATGTCGCTCAACCGCATGCCGCTCTTCGTGTGGGCCACGCTCGTCACGCAGTTCATGGTGATTTTCGCGATGCCCTCCGTGATGCTGTGCAGCACCGCGCTCATCCTGGACCGGCTGGTCGGCACGCACTTTTATAATCCGGCCAAAGGCGGCGATGTGCTGTTGTGGCAACACCTGTTCTGGTTTTTCGGGCATCCAGAGGTCTATCTGGTCTTCATCCCGCCGCTGGGCTTTATCTCGTCGATCATCCCGACCTTCGCGCGTCGACCCGTGTTCGGCTATTCGGCAATGGTGCTCTCGCTGATAGCGACGGCGTTTCTCGCCTTTGGACTGTGGGTGCATCACATGTTCGCGACCAACGTGCCGGAGCTGGGCAAAAGCTTCTTCACAGCCGCAAGCCTGATGATCGCGATTCCTTCGGCCATTCAGATCTTTTGCTGGATCGCCACGCTCTGGACTGGGCGACTCAATCTACGTACACCGCTTCTGTACGTGCTCGCGTTCTTCTTCATTCTGGTGATTGGCGGAATGACGGGCATCATGGTCGCCTCGGTGCCAATCGACTTGCAGGTTCACGATACTTACTTCGTCGTCGCCCATCTGCATTACGTGTTGCTCGGCGGCGCCGTGTTTCCGCTGTTCGGCGCGTTCTTCTACTGGTTTCCGAAATTCGCAGGTCGCATGCTGGATGAGCGGCTTGGCAAGTGGCAGTTCTGGCTGTTCTTTATCGGCTTCAACGTCACTTTCTTTCCGATGCACTTGCTCGGTCTCGAGGGCATGCCCCGGCGTGTGTGGACTTATCCGCACGGCATGGGCTGGGACGGCATGAACCTGACGGCGACGATCGGCGCCTATATGATAGCGGCGAGCGTGCTGCTGTTCATGCTCAATGTCGCCAGGACGCTGCGCAGCAACGATCACGCGAGCGCCGACCCCTGGGGCGCGGGCACGCTCGAATGGAGTGTGCCGTCGCCGCCGCCTCCGCACAATTTCGATGCGATTCCCGTGGTGCATGGCCGTGACCCGCTATGGGAGCCATCCGCGCAACCGGCCTTCGTCGCCGGCATCGCCGCCGATGCGCGCGAAGTGCTGGTCACTACCGTGCTCGATGCGAGGCCCGATCTTCGTCCGCTGTTTCCAAAGCCGTCGATCTGGCCGTTCCTGAGCGCGGTGGCGACGGCTATCCTGTTTATCGGCTCGATCTACACGCCCTGGGCCATCGTGTGGGGATCGGTACCTGTGGCGGTGGCGATGATTGCGTGGTTCTGGCCGAGGCGCACGGAAAATCGAATGGCCGTCGCACGGGAGCGTCACCCATGACTATGGATACGAGCGAGGCGCACGCGCGCCTCGACGAGCGTGACCGCTCCCGCGTCGTGCTGGACGTCAGCGCGCTGCCGACCTTCGGCTTCAGCCATCGGAGCCTCATGTGGTGGAGCACGATGGGACTGATGCTGATCGAAGGAACGGTGTTCGCCATTGCGGTGATGATGTACTTTTATCTGCGCAGCCGCGCTCCGAGCTGGCCGATGGCGGCTGTCGCGCCGCGCCTCCTGTGGGGCACCCTCAACACCGGCGTGCTGGCGGTGAGTCTGTGGCCGAATCAGCTCGCCAAGATGGCGGCCGAGCGCGGTGACCGACGGCGGGCGTGTCTGTGGCTGTGGGTGTGTCTGCTCGCCTCGGTCGCGTTTCTCGTGCTACGTGGTTTCGAGTTCGCCTCCTTGAACGTCAGCTGGTACACCAATGCATACGGCTCGGTCGTGTGGTTGCTGCTCGGCCTGCACACGACGCATTTGATCACCGATACGGTGGACACCGCCGTGCTCGCCGTGCTGCTCGTCACTGGACCGTTTGAGGGAAAGCGTCTCGTTGATGTCAGCGAAAACGCGGTGTACTGGTACTTCGTCGTGTTGAGCTGGTTGCCGATCTACGCAGTGATCTACTGGGCGGCACGTCTTTAGAAAAATGTCATGAAAACCTGGCTCGCGCTTTTGGGCGCTCCGTCGATTGTGTTGACCTGTCTGGGTGTCAACTACGCGCTGGTGGCGCCGGCTTGCCGCCTGTCGAGCCACGCACTGCTCGACGGTATGAGCTGCGCGAGCCTCGTCGTATGCGTGCTGGCGACGCTGCTCGCCTGGCAGCGCTGGCGCGACGCGCAGCGCGCTCATCCCATTCCGACGGGCGACGCATCCAGCCTGTCCGTGCGATCCGGCTTCGTCGCCGCCGTCGCGACGGGCGTGGGTGCGTTGTCCGTCTTGGCGGTCATCGCCATTTCAATACCGCAATGGATACTTCCAGCCTGCTAAGAAAGGCCGCGCCCGCCCTTGCCTGCACCGTCGTGTGGAGCGACGCAGCCCGCGCGCATGGGCTCTCGCCGGGCGCATCACGAAGCGATGCCTCGCCGCTCGCATGGACCTTCGACTGGTGGCTCGTGATCGCACTGCTGGTCAGTCTCGCGCTGTACATCGCCGGATACATGCGGTTGCGAGCGCGCAGCGCGCACGGACGCGCGAACCGCTCGATGCGGCTCGCGTTGTTCAGCGTCGGATGGCTCACGCTGGTACTCGCACTGGTGTCGCCGCTGCATGCGTTGAGCGAGTGGCTGTTCTCGGCCCACATGCTCCAGCACGAGTTGCTGATGCTGGTGGCGGCGCCCCTGCTCGTGATCGGCCGGCCTCTCGCCGTGTGGATGTGGGCGTTTCCGAGCGGCGCAAGGGCGGCCATTGGCGCGGCGGTGCGCACGCGCTGGATCAAGGCGCCCTGGCAATGGCTGACGGCTCCCGCCGTCGCTTGGATGTTGCACGCGGCTGCGCTCTGGTGCTGGCACGCGCCGCGTTTCTTCGAGGCGGCCCTCGCTCGCCCCGGCATCCATACCTTGCAGCATGCGAGTTTTCTGGGCAGCGCGCTGCTGTTCTGGTGGACGGTGTTCGGTCGGCCATCCGGTGCGCAAGCTGCCGGCAGCGCGCACGCTATGCTTTCGCTGTTCACGACGATGGTTCACACTGGTGCGCTCGGTGCGTTGCTGACCCTGGCGCCGGGCGTCTGGTATCCGTCGTGCATCGAGACGACGCTCGCCCTCGGTTTCGATCCGCTGCAGGACCAGCAACTCGGTGGGCTCGTCATGTGGGTGCCGGGCGGCTTAGCTTACCTGATTGGCGGCCTGTGGGTGGGCGCCCGCTTGCTGATGCGGCGCGCGCAGCCTCACATCGCGTCGAGCGTGTCGCATGAAGGCTAACGACATTCGCAGCCTCTCGGCCGCGCTTCTGATGTGCCTGGCGCTCGCCGCATGCCAACGCCAACCGCCGTCGTCCGACGCGAGCACCGGCGGCAATCCACAACGCGGCCTCCAAGCAATCCAGCGCTATGGCTGCGGCGCCTGTCATCGGATTGACGGCGTGCCCGGCGCATACGGCAATGTCGGCCCAACGCTGGAGAAGATCGGCGAGCGCGCCTACGTGGCCGGCAAGCTGCCGAACTCGCCCGACAACCTGCAAACCTGGATTCGCTTTCCGCAACGGGTCGTGCCGGGCAGCGCGATGCCCGATCTCGATGTCAGTGAAACCGATGCTCGCGACATCGCCGCGTATCTCTACCACCAGTGACTGCAATGCGTGCCGCCCTTCCTACTCTTCTTCTGCTCACCGCGTTGTCGCCCTGGCGCCTCGTCATGGCAGACGATGCACCTTTGCCGGTGTTGCTCGAGCGTGGCGAATATGTCTCCAAGGCGGCGGACTGCGCGGGCTGCCACACCGCCCCGCTCAACGGTGCGCCGTATGCGGGCGGCCTCGGCCTGGCTTCGCCGTTCGGCACGATCGTCAGCAGCAACATTACGCCGGACAAGGAGACCGGCATCGGCAATTACAGCTATGAGGATTTCGCACGCGCGCTGCGCGAGGGCGTGGCGCCGGGCGGCAAAGGCCTGTATCCCGCGATGCCCTATCCGTCGTTCGTGAAGATGAATGACGAGGACATGCACGCGCTTTACGCCTACATGATGCACGGCGTACCGCCCGTTAAATACCGCCCGTCACCGACCAAGGTGCCATTTCCGTTCAACCAGCGCTGGGCGTTGCGGCTGTGGCGCATGGCCCTGGCGCCGAAGGCGCAGTTTGCACCGCAACCGAGCCGCGATGCCGCCTGGAATCGCGGTGCGTATCTCGTGCAGTCGCTCGGACATTGCGGCTCGTGCCACACTCCGCGCGGGATGGGCTATCAGGAACAGGGTTACGACGAAGCGTCGACGAAATTCCTGGCCGGCGGCATCAACGACAACTGGTTCGCACCGAATCTGCGCGCGGACGCCGGCTCGGGCCTCGGACGCATCGCGCCCAGCGACATCGCCGCCTTCCTCAAGACAGGTCACGGCGCGGGCCTGGTCGCGTACGGCAGCATGGTGCAGACGGTGGAGGACAGTCTGCAGTATCTAAGCGATGACGACGCACGGGCGATCGCCATGTACCTCAAGAGCTTGCCCGCGACGGGTGCGGCCGACGGCGCCTTTGATCCGGCGCTCGCGCAGTCCGGGCGGCTCAAGACGCGCGCGCCCGATGTCCCGCCCGCACAAGGCGCTGCGGTTTATGCAGGCTTTTGCGCACAATGTCATCGTGACGACGGACACGGCGTGGCGACTGCGTTTCCTGCGCTAGCAGGCAATCCATCGGTGATCAGCGAGGACACGACCTCGCTCATTCGACTCGTCGTGGAGGGCGGGACCAGCCCGGCGACGACTCACGGTCCCGCGCGCCAGCCGATGCCGCCGTTCGCCGACCGGCTTACCGATGTCCAAATCGCGCAGGTGCTCACCTATGTCCGCGCATCCTGGGGTAATGATGCACGGCCTGTCACCGCCAACGACGTGGCTTCCCTGCGCAGTTCCCTACACAAGTGACGTGGACCTTAAACCAAGCGGGACTGTCTTCGGTAGCATGCAGTCGTTGCTCACTCCTCCCGCCGCGCGTCGTCAATCTCTGGCGCAATCGCCGCATGGTTGATGATCGCCACCATCGAGATGCCGCCGAGCATATTGCCGATGAGTGTCGGCAACAAAAAGACGCTGAGGTAATCACGGATTCCAGCCGCACCGATCATGACCGCATAGGCGGCCTCGGCCGAACTCGCGATCACGTGCGTGAGCTTGCTGACTCCCACCGTGTAGGTGACGAGAACAATGGTCGCGAGACGAGCCGAACGCGCGCTTGGCAACAGCCAAACCATGAGCGCGATCAGCCAGCCTGCGAACACAGCCCGCACCAGCGTGACGCCGAAAGTGGCACTGAATGGAGCACGTGCAACCTCCGCGAGCGCGGTTGTCACCTCGGTGCCAAACACGTGTTTGAATTGCAACAGCGCGGCGAAGATCGTCGTGCCCACAAGATTGAAGACAAGCACGATCGCCCACAATCGAAGCGTCTTACCGACGGTCTCAAAGTTGCGACGCGTAAGAACGGGAAGCACGGCCGTCAAGGTGCTTTCCGTAAAGAGTTGCTGGCGACCTAAGATCACGAACACAAACCCGATCGTGTAACCGAGACTCGTAATCAGATGCCGCCAGCTTGTATCGGGCAAAGCACCTTCCAGAATCGCCTGCACGAGAAAAGAGAATCCCATCGACAGGCCCGCCGCGAGAGCGGACCACATGAGGGCAGCGCTACTGCGCTCCATTGCTGCCTCGCCCTCTTCCCGAACGATTTCATGGATAACAAGTGGACGCGGCGTCGAATGGTCGGCCGCCTGTTCGCGCTCGTCGCTATCAAGGTGTGGGGATCCAGCACCTGCGGTTTGATCGGACATGCTCGTTCCAAAAAGAACACTTCGTGCGCGATGAACATACGGACTGGCCGGGCTTTTGCAACTTGTTCAGCCCTGACTCAAAAGATGCCATGTCACGAATGCATGACGTTGACTGGCACGTCAGGCTAAGACATTAGACCTTGGCTCATTTTTCCCTTTCGACGCCGAAGAAGTAGCCGACTGCCCCTCTAGCGTCACTCCGTGCACTCATGAGCTCTTGCATATCGAGGCGCCGCCGGTGACATCGTCGAGGCGTCATGGTTTCAGCACGACTTTGATACAGCCATCTTCCTTGTCACGGAACGTCTTGTACATCCCGGGGCCCTCTTCGAGCGCAACGGTATGCGTGATCACAAAAGACGGGTCAATCTGACCTTCTTGAATGCGCAGCAGGAGGTCATCGGTCCACCGGTTGACGTGCGTTTGTCCCATCTTCCACGTCAGACCTTTGTTCATCGATGCCCCAAAAGGTAGCTTGTCGATCAATCCACCATACACACCCGGGACCGACAAGATGCCTGCTGGGCGACACACATAAATCATTTCCCGCAATACGTGCGGTCGGTCCGACTCGAGCATGACGGCCTGCTTCACACGGTCGTACATTGCGTCAAAGGATCGCGTCGCATGTGACTCCATTCCCACCGCGTCAATGCATTTCTCGGGGCCCTTTCCGCCCGTCAGCTCTGCAAGCCGGTCAAGCACACTGTCTTCGTCAAAATTGATCGTGATAGCGCCGCCCTGCCGGGCCATTGCCAGGCGCTCAGGCACGCGATCGATCACGACCACCTGCTTGGCTCCCAGCAGGACGGCGCTGCGAATGGCCATCTGGCCCACCGGACCAGCGCCCCAGATCGCAACCGTGTCCGTCGGGACGATTTCACAATTCACCGCCGCTTGCCAACCGGTCGGAAAGATGTCGCCGAGGAAGAGCACCTGCTCGTCGCTAAGACCCTGTGGCACCTTTACATGCGTGGTATCGGCAAATGGGACACGGACAAACTCAGCCTGCCCGCCTGCATAGCCGCCGGTCAAATGCGAATAGCCGAAAAGACCAGCCGTCGCGTGGCCAAACATCTTGTCGGCTTCCTCTTTATTGCGGTTGCTGCGTTCGCAAACAGAAAAATTGCCGCGCTTGCACTGATCGCAGTCGCCGCAGAAAATGGTGAACGGCACAACCACCCGGTCGCCGACTTTAAGCGCCTTGTTCTCACGACCCACTTCCACGACCTCGCCCATAAATTCGTGGCCCAAAATGTCGCCACTCTTCATTGTCGGCATGAAGCCGTCAAACAAGTGCAGATCCGAGCCGCAGATCGCGCAAGTCGAAACCTTGATAATGGCATCGCGCCCTTCTTCGATTTCGGGATCGGGGACCGTGTCGCAGCGGATGTCGTGCTTTCCATGCCAGCGAAGTGCGCGCATTTTCCCTCCAGCGGGATAGATTGACAGTACGGAGGGCCTAAAAACGCCCTTTGCCATTCCCACTCGCGCAATTGGCGTTCCGCAGCGGTAAGTATTGACAGGCGAGGGCCAACGCCACGTGTTTTCGCGCTTTGCGCCGGATGCTCTTTCGTAGCGTCGCCGACTGCCGTCACGGCGTGACCGTTGTCGCTATCGGCAAGACGGGCTCCGGCCTCAATGCCAACGGCGCCACCAGCGAACGGCATAGACGTTGGCCCCTTTCTCTGATGAGGAAAGTTTCCACGCACACGAGGCTTCAGCGGGGTGCGCCTCCGATTCCCGCGGACACGTCCAGATCCGCGACCGTCACCCCGCTAGAGTGGAGACGCGCCATCGCATCGCTGCGTCGGATCTCCACCGTCGGGAGATTCCTTGAAATGATCAGGAAAGACCCGACCGACCAAGTCGTCGTACTCGGCCGTCTGTGCCTTCACAATCGCCTGAAGCATCTTGATGAAGGCGTTGCCGTCCTCCAGGTTCTCGACAATGACCCGTGCTGTGCGCAGCGATATCGTCTCGGCGAGCGGAGGAGCAGTACCGTCGTCTAGCAGAAATTTAAATCGATGAATCTCCACCGACGCGTCCGTCGGAGGAGATTGGTGGGCGATTATTGTGGCCTTCATTTAGGTCATCGTCCGAATTGCGAGCAGACGAGTAACGCAAATTGCGTACCTCTACGCGTCCATCCGACCTCGACGCTTGAAAACCGGCCGAACGAGCGCACCCCAAGTGCCTCGGCAAGCTGCACTACCGAGCGGTGTGAACGGAGGACTTCAGCTCGCCGTTTATCAGCAATGCCCCCGTTGCGCTGCAAACATGCGATGGTCCTGTTCGCCTGTGGGGCGATCGGGCACGCATCGATAGGGCCACGAAGTGCTCCGTTTGGCCGACTTCGCGCAGCGCGCGGTGGCGGCAGCCCGCACGCCCTGCCGCCGGTACCCAGCCGTCGGGCATTCGACTCGGAGGCCACCGCTGCCTCTCGCTTTCGCCGCGGTCTGCCGGCACGCGCGCTGCTCTAACGTGATGCCTTAGTACCTGTCTTGACTGAAACCGCAACGGAGAGGCAAGAATGACGATCCAGAGAAAAATCGCCAGCTGGCGCAGGATCGGCCGATTCTGCGCGGGACGTCTCGTCGATTACGGCGAGCTCATTCCGATCGAACTCGCTGAGACCAAGAAGCGCGTGCTCCATGAAGTGGTCGCGCTCGTCGCGCTCACGATCGGCGCGCTGTTCACGCTTTCCTTCGTGTCGATCGCGGTGATCGTGTCGACGGTCGGGACGCCGCGTCTCGTGTTGACCGCATGGTGCGTTGCGGGCGCGTGGCTTACTGTAGCCGTGATCGCTTTCATCGTCATGATGTCGCGCAAGGCGGCCGAGCCGTTTCAATTGCTGCGCGACGTGCTGCGACGCGACGCCGACGCCATCAGGGAGGCGGCGCAATGAAGCACGCCAAAGCTCAGGAGGCCGTGCTAGCTCGCATGGCAGAGTCACGCGTGGAGTTGATCACCGCACATGTCGCGAACGAACCCGTGCGCCTCACGCGCGTACCGCGCCCATTGCCGGCCACCACGCGTGCCACGCCGTGGTTTTTGCGTACGCCTAATGCGGAACTGATCGCGATCGCGCTGGTGGCTATAGCCATACT
>NZ_FCOE02000043.1 GCF_001544915.2 Caballeronia pedi
ATGTTCAGCACCGTCGCATCGATGTTTTCCGCGAGGCCTTCGGCGAGTTGGGGCGCATCGGCGAGCAGCACTTTGCTGACGCCCGCGATCTTCGCTGCCGCATCCGCCGCGCCTTGCGCGTTCGAACCTGCAACCAGCACATGCACATCGCCGCCGATCTTCGCGGCCGCTGCCACCGTGTTCAGCGTCGATGCCTTGATCGACGCGTTGTCGTGTTCCGCAATTACCAGAATCGTCATGTTGTCTCCGCGTGTGTGGCGATCAAAGCACCTTGGCTTCGGTCTTGAGCTTCTCGACCAGCGTCTTCACGTCCGGCACCGTGATGCCCGCGCTGCGCTTAGGCGGCTCGACCACTTTCAGCGTCTTCAGACGCGGCGCGACATCGACACCCAGATCGGCGGGCTTCACCGTCGTCAAAGGCTTCTTCTTCGCCTTCATGATGTTCGGCAGCGTCACATAGCGCGGCTCGTTCAGGCGCAGGTCCGTCGTCACGACTGCGGGCAGCTTCAGCGACAGCGTTTCCGCTCCGCCGTCGACTTCACGCGAAACGGTTGCCTTGCCATCCGCGACCACGACCTTCGATGCGAACGTCGCTTGCGGCAAGCCCGCCAGCGCCGCGAGCATCTGACCGGTCTGATTCGAATCGTCGTCGATGGCTTGCTTGCCGAGGATGACCAGTTCCGGCTTCTCCTGATCGACGAGCGCCTTCAGGATCTTCGCCACCGCCAGCGGCTGCAGTTCATCGGCGGATTCGACGAGAATCGCGCGATCCGCGCCGATGGCCAGCGCCGTGCGCAACGTCTCCTGACACTGCGTCACGCCGCACGATACGGCGATCACTTCCGTCGCAACACCTGCTTCCCTCAGACGCACCGCCTCTTCCACGGCGATTTCGTCGAACGGGTTCATCGACATCTTCACGTTGGCGATATCGACACCCGTGTTATCCGATTTCACTCGGACCTTCACGTTGTAATCCACCACTCTTTTCACCGGCACCAGAATTTTCATGACCCAACCTTCCCTCGACGAAATCAATACTCACTTGATGATCAACACCTTCGAACGATCGAACGCCACCGTGACAGCGACGATCAGAATCAGCCCGAACACGATCTGCTGCGCGAACACGCTGATGCCGACGAAGGTCATCCCCACGCGCGCCACCGACACCAGCAGCGCACCGACCAGCGTCCGGCCGATGCCACCCGCGCCGCCCGTCAGCGCCGTGCCGCCGACGATCACGGCCGCAATGGCTGGCAAAAGGAATTGATCGGCGAGCGTGGGCGAACCGCTTCCCAGCCGCCCCGCCATCACCACGCCCGCGAGCCCGGCAAAGAACGACGACGTGCCGAACACGAGGCACTTCGTGACCGACACGCGCACGCCCGATGCGATCGCCGCCGGCTCGCCCGCGCCGATCGCATCGGTACGCCGGCCGAACACCGTCGAGCGATGCAGGAACACGCAGAACAGAAACACCGCAACGCCGAGCAGGATTTCATGCGGTACGCCGAACGAGGTGCCCGTCGTCCAGCCGAGCGACGCATTGCGCATCTCGTCGCTGATGCCGATGGAGCGCGTGCCGGACAGCGTCAGCGCCGCCGCCGATGCAATTCCGCCGACCGCGAGCGTCGCGATGAACGAGGGAATGCGCAACACGGTCTGGATCACGCCGCTCAACAGCCCGATGCCGAACGATGCCGCAAGCGCAACGACCGCCGCCATCGCGCCATAGCGCGGCAGCAACATCGCGACGATCACGCTCGACAGCGACGCCACCGCCTGCAACGAAAGATCGATGCTGCCGAGCAGAACGACGAAGGTCGTGCCCGCCGCCATGATGAACAGGGTCGAGCTATCGGCGAGCAGGCCGAGTTGCGTCGATGGCGCGAAAAAGCCCGGCTGCGCGATCTCGATCAGGACATAGAGCACGATGAGTGCGAGAAACGGCGCGTTGTCGCGCAACTTTGCCGCGAGGGGTGCGTTCAGTTGTGGCATGTTGACCTCAGACCATGTGTTCGACGATTTCGACCTGCGAAGGCTTATGGCCGACTTCGCACGGCAGGATCTTTTCGGCGCGGCCATCGCGCATCACCATCACGCGATGACTGAGGCCGAGAATCTCTTCCAGCGTGTCGCCGGTCAGCACCACCGCCACGCCTTCCGCCGTCAGTTCGCGGATGAGTTGATAGACCTCTTCTTTCGCGCCGACATCGAGTCCGCGCGTCGGATGATCGAGCACGAGAATCCGGCTGCCCGCGAAGCGCCATTTCGCCAGCACCACCTTCTGCTGATTGCCGCCCGAGAGATTGCGGCAGGAAGCATCGGCGCCCGGTGTCTTGATGTGCAGGCGTTCAATCCACTCGTTGGCGAACGCGCGCTCGCTCGCCTTCTTCACGATGCCGCCACGGCTGACCGCGCCAAGACGCGGCAGCGTGAGGTTCTGCGCGACGCTCATCTGCGTGACGAGACCTTCGACCTTGCGTTCGCGCGGCACGTAGCCGATACCCAGCGCGACGGCATGGTTCGCCTGCGGCTTCAGACGCGTGGCGCCGACCAGCACTTCGCCGCGATCGAGCTTTTCGAGTCCGGCGATGACGCGGCACAGTTCCTCGCGCCCCGACCCGACCACGCCCGCGACGCCGAAGACTTCGCCGCAGCGGACATCGAAGGACACGTCGTCGAGCACATGACCGAGCGATGCGTGACGCACCGACAGCGCCACTTCCTCTCGACACGGCTTCTGAAGGTTTTCGCGGTAGTACTCGCCATGCAGCGAGCGGCCCACCATCAGTTCATGCAGCTTCGTCACCGACGCCGTGCCCGACGCCATCTCCGACACGACCTTGCCATCCTTCATCACATACACGCGATCGGAGAGCGACAGCAATTCATCGAGCCGATGCGAGACGAACACGAACGAGGCGCGCGATCTCAGCTCACGCACCAGCCCGAAGAGAATCTCGATCTCGCCCGCTTCGAGCACGGAGGTCGGCTCGTCGAGCAGGATGATCGGCGTGCCGCCGGTGCGGCTCGCGAGCGACAGCGCACGCGCGAGTTCGACCATCTGCCGCTGACCGAAGGACATGTCTTCGCAGAGCGTCAGCGGATCGATGTCCAGACGCACGGTCGCCAGTTCCTTTCTCGCCGCCTGCTTGAGCTTCTTCCAGTTCATGCGGCCGAAGCTGACGAACGCCTCCTCGCGGCCGAGGAAAAGGTTCTCGGCAACGGTCAGGTTCGGCAGGATCGACTGCTCCTGATACACCATCGCGATGCCTTTGGAGGTTGCATCGCGCGGATTGCGGATCGCAAGCGGCTTGCCGTTGAGCGTGATATCGCCCGCATCCTGGCGATACGCACCCGTCAGCAGCTTCATCAACGTGGACTTGCCCGCACCGTTCTCGCCGATCAGGCCGACGATCTCATTGGGCCGCACGTCGATCGATACGTCGTCCAGCGCGAGCACGCCTGGAAAGCGCTTGGTGACATTCCTGAGTGACAGCATGTTGATCTCCTCACGCTTACTTGACGATGCGGCGGCGCGAGCGATTCAGCGCGAGCGTCACCGCCGCGATGATCAGCACGCCCTGAATGCCCTGCTGCACATACGGCGGAACGCCGAGCAGCACCATGCCGTTGCCGAGCACGATGACGATGAGCGTGCCGATCAGCGTGTTCATCGGGCTGCCGTTGCCGCCCGCGAGCGACGTTCCGCCGACCACGATCGCGGTGATGGCGACGAACAACTGCCCATCGGCGATGCGCGCGTGGCCCTGTCCGTATTGCGCCACCGCGAGAATGCCCGCGACGCCATAGAACGCACCGGCCAGCGCGAACACCGCGATACGCACGCGCGACACGCGCACGCCGCTCAGACGCGCGAGGTCCTCGCCGCCGCCGATTGCGAGCGTATGGCGGCCGAGCAGCGTGTGTTGATAAACAAACCACGCGATTCCCAGCATCAGCACCGCGATCCACACCGACAGAGGCAGGCCGAAATAGCGCGTGATCGAGATCGCGCGCAGCATCGGATCGCTGACGCGGATCGTGTTCCCGGACAGCCACGCGGTCCCGATGCCCGTCGCCACGAAGCCGATGGACAGCGTCGTGATGAACGAGGGAATCCGCAGGAACACATGCAGCGCGCCATTGGCGAAACCCAGCAGCACGCCCGCCGCGATCGCCACGGCGAGCACCCATAACCCGTAGTGGTTGTCGTTGTACGAGTTCTCGACGAGCATCGACACCGCAATCGCCGCCACGGCGACGATGCCTTCCGCGGACAGATCGATGCTGCCGAGCTGAATCACGAACGCGGCGCCCAGTGCGATCGTCAACGGAATCGCCGCGCCTACCGCGATGCGCGACAGGTTCATCGGATCGAAGAAGTCGTGGTTCAGCGCGCCGATGCAAAGACCGAGCGCCACCAGCACCAGAACGGGTGCGAATCGTCGCAGCAAGGCGCGCGTCGATACCTTCGGAGTCCCGGTTGTTGTTATGCGTACGGCCTGCCGGGTGGGCGCTACGGTCAGCTTGTTCATCGATACACCACCGGACCCGAAACGCGGGCATAGAGGTTGTTCCAGTCACCGCCGGGTGCGGCGGCACGCTTGATCACGTCCTGCACGTTCGCCTTGGTCACGAACGTGGCCTTGCAATAGGATTCGCGCCGATCCTTCGGCAGGGCCGCCACGTCGATCTTCTTGTCCTTCGCTTGCAGGCCCATCGACAGGCCGATGCCGCCGAGCCAGTACGGGTCCCAGTCGACCGATGCGATCAGCTCGCCCGCCTTGATCGCAGCGAGCCCGGGCGGCGTGCCGTCCATGCCTGTCACCGGCATCTGGCCGGCCAGCCCTTCCGCGCGCAACGCCTCGATCGCGCCGAGCGCCATGTCGTCGTTCGCGGCCCATACGCCCTTGATCTTCGCGTTGAAGCGCGTCATCCAGGCCTGCATGATCGGGAACGCCTTCTGCGAGTTCCAGTCGGCGACCTGGAAGTCGAGCAACTGGATGTCGGGAAACTTCTTGAGCGCGGCATCGAGACCCGCCTTGCGCTCGATCGCGGGGACATTGCTGAAGATGCCGCCGAGCGCGACGACGCCGCCCTTGCCACCCATCGCCTTGAAGAGTTGCGTCGCGGCTTCCTCGCCGTAGGCGACGCCATCGTAGGAAAGATGCGCAACGTAATTCGGGTTGTGGTCCCACGGATGCAGATCTTTCGGCTTGTTCCAGATCGTCGTCACGAACGCGCCCGCCTTCGAGCAGGCTTCGACGATCACGCGCGCATCGGCGGAATCGTTGGGATCGACGTTGAGCACGAGATTGCCGTTGGTTCGTTGCAGCAGCGCGCGAATATCCGCGATGCCTTTCTCGGAACTGCCTTCGGTCGTGAGCGGCACATAAGGCAGACCCACGCTCGCGGCAAAGCTCTGCGCGCCCTTGTTGAACGCGGCGTGGTACGGATTGGTCAGCGAGCGAAACGAACAGGCCAGCGTCGTCTTGTCCGCGCCGAGCGACAGGCACGAGAGGCCGCCGCCGGCCGCCGCGAACGCCGCACCGGCGCCGAGCTTCATGAAATCCCGGCGCGAAAAGACCGCGCGTTGATCTTGATTCGACATGATGTCTCCTACCAACGAAATAAATATACGGATAGTTATTTACCGCCTGAAGGATCCGGTGAAGCCGGACCCTTCGGGCGCCTACGCCACGGTCGCGCTGGCGTCGCGCATCGAGCGGCCAGCGTGCGCCGCCAGTTGACCCGTCACCGGCATCGGCGCCGCGACCAGTCCGCGAATCAGGTCGGAGGCCTTCTCCGCGATCATCAGCGTCGGCGCATTCGTGTTGGAGCTGACGATGCGCGGCATCACCGATGAATCCGCCACCCGCAAGCCTTCGATGCCATGCACGCGCAATTGCGGATCGACCACCGACATCTCGTCGATCCCCATCTTGCAGGTGCCGACCGGGTGATAGCCCGTGCGCCCGTACTGCTTCGCGTATTCCTCGTATTGCGCCTGCGTGCGCACCGTGCCGCCCGGAAAGTGCTCGCTCCTGATGTACTTGCTGAACGCCTTCTGGCTCATGATTTCGCGGCTCTGACGGATGCCTTCGACCGCCACCTTGAGATCGTAAGGATCACGAATGTAGGCGGGATCGATGACCGGCGCGTCGGCGGGATCGGCGCTGTTGAGCGTCACGCTGCCGCGGCTTCTCGGGCGCAGGAAGTACGAGTTAAGCGTGCAGCCCGAACCGGAAGGCACCGGCGGCACGCCCGCTTCCACGCCGGCGCCGGGCAGGAAGTGGAACTGCAGATCAGGCGTCGGCACATCGCTGCCGGAGTACCAGAACGCGCCGCCTTCCGCGATGTTCGACGTCACCGGTCCCTTGTTGAACATTTTGTATTCGAGGCCGGCGAGCAGCATCATGTGCTTCTTCGCGTACTTGTCGAGACTGTACGGGCCGTTGAGCTCGTACACGATATCGATGTCGAAGTGATCCTGCAGATTCGCGCCGACGCCATCGAGCGCGTGCAAGGGTTTGATGCCCGCACGCTCGAGATCCGCTGCGCGCCCGATGCCCGAGAGCATCAGTATCTTCGGCGAGCCGATCGCGCCGGCCGTCACGATCACTTCGCGCTCGGCGCGCGCCACGATCACATTCGAGCGCGCGTTCTGATCGGCATATTCGACGCCCACCGCGCGCCCGTTCTCGATCACGATGCGCGCTACGAGACAGTTCGTCTTCACGGTGAGATTGCTGCGCGAGCGCGCCTGTTGCAAATAACCGACCGCCGCGCTGCAGCGCCGTCCGCCGCGTTGCGTGACCTGATACACGCCGACGCCTTCCTGCTGTGCGCCGTTGAAATCGCTGTTGTACGGCAGGCCCGCTTCCTGACCGGCGAGCACGAAAGCCTTGGTCAGTTCGTTGACGCTGATCAGATCGGACACACCGAGCGGTCCGCCAACGCCGTGATATTCGTTGCACAGGCGCTCATTGTCTTCCATGCGGCGCAGATAGGGCAGCACGCCGTCGCGAAAGCCCCAGCCAGTGCAGCCTTCGCGTTCCCAGCCGTCGTAGTCGGCGGGCTGACCGCGCGTATAGACCATCGCGTTGATGGAACCGCCGCCGCCGAGCACACGCCCCTGCGCGAACGGAATCTCGCGCCGTTGCGTTTCCGCCGCCGCCACCGTGCGATAACCCCAGGTCAGCGGGCCGCCGGTCATCTTGAAGAAGCCGACCGGCATATGGATGTAGGGGTCGGTATCAGCGGGACCCGCTTCGAGCAGTAGCACACGGCTGCTTGCGTCTTCGCTCAGACGCGCCGCCAGTGCACAGCCCGCCGCGCCACCGCCCACGATCACATAGTCATACATTGCTGTCTCCGATTCCTTGTTTGCCACGAGTCGCGCGTGGCCTTTGCGCGTCGCTCTCTCCGGAACGTGCCCTACGCGATCCAGCGCGGCCGCTTGCCGAGCTGGACATGTACGGACTTGATTTCCGTGTATTCCTCGACGCCATAGCGCCCCGTCTCGCGACCGATGCCCGATTGCTTGAATCCGCCGATGGGCATTTCCGGACCGCCGGTGATCGTGCAATTGACCCAGATGCGGCCCGCCTGCACGTCGCGCAAGCTCTTGAACGCGCCTTGCAGATCGCGCGTCCAGATGCTTGCGGCGAGACCGTACGGCACGCCGTTCGCGAGTCCGATGGCTTCATCGAAGCTGTCGAAGGGCATGACCGACAGAACCGGCCCGAAAATCTCGTCCTGCGCGAGCGCGCTGCCGGGCTGCACGTTGCGAAACACCGTCGGCTGGATGAAGAAGCGTTCGCCTTCGCTCCTCGTGTCGCCGCCGCATACGAGTTGCGCGCCGTCCCGCGTGCCCGCATCGATGAAGCCGCGAATCTTGTCGAACTGACGCGCCTCGACGATCGCCCCGACATGATTGGACGCATCGAGCGGATCGCCCGTGCGCACGCGGGCGAGCACCGCGCGGATACGCTCGACGAGTTCGGCTTCCACCGACCGGTGCACGACGAGCCGGCTACCCGACACGCAGCACTGACCCGCATTGAACGCGATGCCGAACGCGATGGCGTCGGCGGCGTCGTCGAGATCGGCATCGGCGAAGACGATCTGCGGATTCTTGCCGCCGAGTTCGAGCCCGACCTTCTTCATGTTGCCGCCCGCCGCTGCGAGCACCGCGCGGCCCACTTGCGTCGAACCGGTGAACGAGATCATGTCGACGTCCATGTGCTCGGCGAGCGCCTGGCCGACCACCGAACCGAGACCCGTGACCACGTTCACCACCCCATCGGGCAGACCGGCTTCGGTGAGGAGCGCGGCGAGTTTGAGTGTCGTGGTCGAGGTCAGCTCGGCAGGCTTCACGACCACCGTGCATCCCGCGGCGAGCGCGAACGGCAGACGTTCGGAAAGAATGAAGAACGGAAAATTCCATGGCGTGACGATGCCCACGACACCCACCGGCTGCCGCAGCACCAGCCCGAGCATGTCGGGGCCGAGCGTGTCGTGCGAATCGCCATGCACCACGCGCGCAAGCCCCGCCGCGTATTCCCAGATGCCCGCGGCCGCCGTGACTTCGCCGCGCGACTGGCCGATCGGCTTGCCGCTTTCGAGCGTTTCCAGATACGCCAGCGTCTCCACGTTGTCGCGGATCAGGCGCGCCGCTTTCAGCAGGACCGTCGCGCGCTGTTCGCCGGAAAGCCGTGACCAGCGGCCGTCGTCGAACGCGCGGCGGGCGGCGGCCACCGCTGCGTCGAGATCGCCGGCTGACGCGCGCAGCGTAGCCGTGACGCCCACGCCGTGCCCCGGACTCTTGCGCGTCACCCATTCGGCGGATGAACCCGTATGGTCTTTTCCGTCGATGAACATCGGCGTGCGCAACGGTTCGTCGGGAAGATGCAGCGAGGCTGCGAGTTTGCTCAGGTCACTCATATCCGTCTCCATTCAACATTCTCATGGTGCGTTCGACATCCACGCCGCCCCGCGTCAACGGAACGCATTCTGCACCATCCGGTTACTTCCGTACAAGCCGATTTTTGGTTTATAGTCGCTAACATCCTGATCGCCTGCCGGCATTCCAATTTTTCTTTCGACGACGCACATGACCCTCGCCACCACCACGCAGAAACGCGCATCCAAGACCGCCGAGGCCGACGTCACGCGTCAGCCCAGACAACGGGACCCGGAGGTGACGAAGGCCCGCATCCTCGAAGCCGCGAAAAAGGAATTCGCCAAGCTCGGCATGGCGGGCGCGCGAGTCGAAGCCATCGCGACACGCGCGAAGGCCAACAAGCGGATGATCTATCACTACTTCGGCAGCAAGGAGGAACTGTTCGTCGCGGTCCTCGAAGACGTCTACGCCGACATCCGCTTTGCCGAGCAGAAGCTCGATCTCGACCATCTCTCCCCCGAGGACGCGATCGTCGCGCTCACCACGCACACCTGGAACTACTACCTGAAGAACCCCGAATTCATGACGCTCGTGAACAGCGAGAACCTGCATCGTGCGCGGCATGTCAAGAAGTCCGCGCGCTTCAAGGAACTGCATCAGGGTTTCATTTCGATGCTCCAGCGCATCCTCGACCGCGGCGTCGCAGCAGGCGTGTTCCGTAGCGGCGTCGATGCGCGGCAACTGCACATCACCATGGCCGCGATCGGCTATTACTACCTCACGAACCGCTTCACGAGCGGTGTGATCTTCGACATCGACTTCATGGACAAGGCGGCGCTCAAGAGCCGCCTCGACTTCAACATCGAGACCATCCTGCGGCTCGTACGGCCGTGAAGCTTGCGCGCGCAGTGGCGTCATCTCACGCCACCTTCTCTTGCGATGCCGACATCCGCGCGAACAACGCTTCATCGACGAGCGGACGGAACGCCATGCGCGCGAGCACGTCACGCTCGATATCGACGCCATCCGCAACCTCGATCAGACGCACGCCTTCGGCTTCGAGTCGAAACACCGCGCGCTCGGTCACGTAAAGCACTTCCTGAGCGCTGCGCAACGCCTGCTCGCCGCTGAACGTGATGTGCTGCACGCGTTCGACGAGCTTCGGCACGCTGCCCGGCGACACGATGTTCAAACGCGTCCCTACCTGTTCGACTGCCAGCCCCTTCGCCTCGAAACTGCCGCAGAAAACGATCTTGCGCGCGCCCTGCGTGATGTCGATGAAACCGCCCGGCCCGACCACCGTCGAACCGAGCTTCGACACGTTGATATTGCCCGCGCCATCCATCTCGCCCATGCCGAGGAAGGAAACATCGACGCCGCCGCCGCTGTAGAAATCGAACTGGTCGACGCTCGACAGGATCGCGTGTGCATTGCGCGCCGTGCCGAACATGGGGCCATCGAGCATGGCGCCGTTGTGGATGCCCTGCTCCACCGATCCCCAGAACGTGCCCATGCGCCCCTGCTCCGCAAGCAACGCCGGAATGCCGCCCGGAATGCCGAAACCGAAATTCGCCGACTGTCCCTCATGCAGTTCGAGCGCGGCGCGCGCCGCGATGATGCGGCGGATGCCCGTCGGCGCTTCGTAGAACCCGTCGCCGATGGCGCACTGCGCTTCGCCGCTCAGCGCCGGATCGTAGTCCGACACCACGCATTGCACCTGCCCGGGTGTCTCGACGAGCGTATCGACGAGAATGCCCGGAATGCGTACGAGGCGCGCCGGCACATAGCCGTCAGGCTCGCGCTCCTTCACCTGCACGATGACGCGGCCCGCGCTGTTGTGCGCGGCCAGCGCGGCGGCGTAGACATCGAGGTCGGCCGGTTCGCGTCGCAGGGTGACATTGCCGCTTTCATCGGCGGATGAGCCGCGCACGATCGCGAAATCGACCTTGAACGGCTTGTAGCGCAGGTACTCACGGCCGTCGAGTTCGATCAGCTCCACCAGGTCTTCGCTGGCGCGTTCGTTGATCTTGCCGCCATCGATACGCGGATCGACAAAGGTTCGCAGTCCCACATGCGTGACGAGTCCCGGCCGGCCCGCGCCGATCTCGCGCAGCAGCGTGGAGATGACGCCCGCCGGAAAGCTGTACGCCTCGAACGCATTCTCGCGGGCGAGCTTCTGCATCGCGGGCGCCCAGCTCCAGTGGCCGCCGATCACGCGCCTGACCATGCCCGCATGCGCGAACCGGCCCAGCCCGCTGCCCTTGGCGTCGCCGATACCGAGCGCGTGGACGATGGTCAGGTCGCGCGGATGCCCGGTTTCGAGAAAGCGCCGTTCGAGCTGCGCGAGCACGGCGTCCGCTTCGAGCAGCCCGCCGCCGGAACCCGCGAGCGCGATCGTCGCGCCATCGAAAATCTGCCCGACCGCAGCGGCAGCGTCCATCCACTTGTTCACTGAAAGCTCCTTTGAGAATCCGCCGCGAAAGCCATTGACAGCGGCCATTCGTTGGTCTTAAATAACCCACCAGATGGTTACTTGTTGCGAATGTTGGCACACGAAACCTCTGAATTCAAGCGGTATTTCGACGGTCTGCGGGTATACCTTCAAGACAAGTCCTGCCGCAAATATCTGGTCTGACGAATGGCATGGAGACAGCATGAGACTCTCGGAAACACACGAGCAAATCCGCGACACCACGCGGCGTTTTGCGCAGGAAGTCATCCGGCCCCTGGCCGAGGAACTGGATCGCGAAGAGCGCTTTCCGGCGGAGATCTACAAGCAGATGGGCGAGCTCGGGCTATTCGGCATCACCGTGCCGGAGGCATTCGGCGGCGCCGGGATGGATGTCACGGCGTATGCGCTCGTGATGGAGGAGTTGTCGCGCGGTTACGCGTCGGTGGCGGACCAGTGCGGCCTGCTCGAACTCGTCGGCACCTTGCTGAGCGTGCACGGCAGCGATGCGCAGCGCGCAAGGTATCTCGAATCGCTGCTGCGCGCGGAGCTGCGCCCGGCTTACTGCATCACCGAATCCGACGCGGGGACGGACGTCTCCGGCATCCGGACCACCGCCACGCGTACGGCCGATGGCTGGGAACTCAGCGGCGCGAAGCTGTGGATTCATAACGCGCCGGTCGCGGACCTCGCCTTCGTGCTGGCGCGCACCGACCCGGCGGCGGGCAAGCGCGGCATGAGCATCTTCATCGTCGACTGTCATTTGCCAGGTGTATCGAAGGGGCCGAAGGAGCACAAGATGGGGCAGCGCGCGTCGCAGGTCGGGGAGCTTCATTTCGATCGCGTGAAGCTTGCCGAAGACGCGCTGCTCGGACAGGAAGGCCGCGGCTTTCACATGATGATGAGCGCGCTCGACAAAGGCCGCGTGGGCATTGCCGCGCTGGCGGTCGGCATTGCGCAGGCGGGTCTCGAAGCCGCGCTCGACTACGCGCAGACCCGCAAGCAGTTCGGCACGCATATCGCCGAGTTTCAGGGCGTGCAGTGGATGCTCGCCGACATGGCGAAGGATATCCAGGCCGCGCGCCTGCTGGTGCACGATGCCGCCGCGCGTCTCGAAGCCGGTGAGCGTGCGAGCATCGCATGTTCGATGGCGAAATGCTTCGCGGGCGATACAGCGGTCAAGCACAGCGCGAATGCCGTGCAGATCTTCGGCGGCAGTGGCTACATTCGCGGCTATGAAGTGGAACGCCTCTATCGCGATGCGAAGATCACGCAGATCTACGAAGGCACGAACCAGATTCAGCGCACGATCATCGCGCGCGATCTGATCGCCAACGGAGCATCGTTATGAGCGCGCGCCCCGTTGCGCTCGTCACGGGCAGCCGGCGCGGCATCGGGCGGGCGATTGCAATCGAACTCGGCCGCGCGGGATTCGATGTCGCGCTCACCGACGCCGTGGCCTCCGATGAACTCGATCAGGCCGCCGCCGAAGTCGCACGGACCGGCGCGCGGGCGATCGCCGTCGTCTCCGATCTCGCCGATATCGCCTCGCATCACGCCACGCTGCTCGATGTCGAAACGCGTCTCGGCGGTCCGATCGATTGCCTCGTGAATAACGCGGGCGTGTCGGTAATGTCGCGCGGCGATCTGCTCGACGTGACGCCCGAGAGCTTCGACCGCTGTATCGCGATCAATACGCGCGGGACCTTCTTTCTGACGCAGGCGTTCGCGCGGCACTTTCTGTCGCGTACGCGCAAGAGCGTGGCGGCACATCCGAGCGTCATCACGATCACCTCGTCGAATGCGGTCGCCGCTTCGCCATTGCGCAGCGAGTATTGCGTGTCGAAGGCGGGGTCATCGATGGCCACGACGCTGTTTTCGCTGCGTCTCGCGGAGCACGGCATCGGCGTCTATGAAGTGCAGCCCGGTCTGATCGAGACCGAGATGACCGCGCCTTCCCGCGCGCGCTATGACGCGCAGATGGAGCAAGGTCTCACCGCCATCAGGCGCTGGGGCACGCCACTGGAAGTCGCGACCGCCGTGCGCACGCTCGCGACCGGTGGCTTGCCCTATAGCGTAGGACAGGCGATCCGCGTCGATGGCGGCTTACTCGTCAACAAATACTGACATGCACATGACCTCAACGCTCAAGCTGCCGACTACCCTCGGCACGATGGAAAGTTATCGCCTGCAAGGCACGCCGCTCGATGTGCGAACGCCCGCTCGCGCGTTCAACCGCATCACCTATTCGGCCGCGCACGTCGTGGCCGATCCGCTGCGCGCCGCTGAACTCGGCGCGCCGCCCGCCATCGACTGGGAGCGCACGCTCGAATATCGGCGCTATCTGCTCAGGCAAGGTCTCGGCATCGCCGAGGCGATGGACACCGCGCAACGCGGCATGGGTCTTCCGTGGCATAGCGCGCTGGAACTCATCACGCGCACCATCGAAGGCACGCGCGATATTCCCGGCGCATTGATTGCGTCGGGCTGCGGCACGGATCACGTCGCGCTGTCATCGATCACGAACTGCGATCAGGTGATCCGCGCCTACGCCGAACAACTCGAAGCCGTGCAGCGCGTGGGCGGACGCGTCATCCTGATGGCAAGCCGGGCGCTTGCGCGGGTCGCGCGCTCGCCGGATGACTATCGGCGGGTCTATCGTGAAGTCCTGGCAATGTGCGATCGGCCGGTGATCCTGCACTGGCTCGGCGAGATGTTCGATCCCGAACTGGCGGGTTACTGGGGCGAAGCGGCTTATGAGCGCGCCGCGCAAGTGTGTCTCGACGTGATCGGCGACAGCGTCGATCGTGTCGACGGCATCAAGATATCCCTGCTCGACGACGCCAAGGAAATTGCGTTCCGCCGTCGGCTGCCGCACACGGTGAAGATGTACACCGGCGACGATTTCAACTATCCGGACCTGATAGCGGGCGACGCCGCCGGTTATTCGCATGCGCTGCTCGGCATCTTCGATGCGATTGCGCCGGCCGCGTCGCAGGCACTCGACGCGCTCGCCGGCGATGACCTCGATACGTTCCATGCGCTGCTTGCGCCGACGGTTCCGCTGTCGCGTCACATCTTCCGGGCGCCGACGCAGTACTACAAGACCGGCGTCGTGTTCCTCGCCTATCTGAACGGCTTTCAGGATCACTTCTTCATGCTCGGCGGCCATCATGGCATGCGCCCGCCCGCCTATCTCGCGGATGTTTTCCGTCTTGCCGACCAGGCAGGTCTGCTGCGCGATCCCGACGGTGCCATCGGCCGCGTTCGCAAGGTCATGACGGCGCTTGGTTGCGGCGAGTGATCATGAGAAACCTGCAGGGAAGACTCGATCTTTGCTCCGTCAACACCGCGACGCTCGGCCATCGCGAGCCGCTGAGCGTGACGATCGACCGCATTGCGGCGGCAGGATTCGGCGGCATCGCACCGTGGCGTCATGAAGTGGAGAACGCGAATGTGGCCGAACTCGCGAGGCAGCTCCGCGCTGTCGGCCTGAGCGTCACGGGCTATTGCCGTTCGACGTATCTGCCAGCGACCAGCCGTGAGCAATTCGCCGCGAACATCGACGCGAACAAGGCGGCCCTGCGCGATGCCGCGACCCTTGGTGCGCGCTGCTTCGTCATGGTGGTCGGTGGCTTGCCCGAGGGCAGCCGAGATCTGGACGGCGCGCGCGCTCAGGTCATCGACGGGATCGGCGAACTGCTTCAGACGGCGCGCGATTGTGGCGTGCCGCTCGCGCTCGAACCGCTTCATCCGATGTACGCAGCGGACCGCGCCGTCATCAACACGCTTGCGCAGGCGCTGGACATTTGCGCCGAACTCGATCCTGAGCACGCCGGCAATCTCGGCGTCGCGCTCGATGTCTATCACTGCTGGTGGGACCCGGCGCTGCGCGCATCGATCGCGCGAGCGGGACAGGACGAACGCCTGCTCGCGTTTCATGTGTGCGACTGGCTGCGCGAAACACGCGATCTCTTGCTGGATCGCGGCATGATGGGCGACGGTGTCGTCGATCTCTCCGGCATTCGAAGGAGCGTCGAGCACGCCGGTTATGACGGACTGGTCGAAGTCGAGATTTTCTCGAAAGAAAACTGGTGGCGCCGCGATCCGGATGACGTGCTGCGCATCTGCGCGGAACGCCTGCAGAACGTATGCTGAAACGATGAGAGGAACATCATGACGCGTGACAAGGTTCGTTGGGGCGTGCTTGGCGCCGCCCGAATCGCCGACAATTTCGTGGTGCCCGCCATCCAGCGATCGGCCAACGGTCGCGTGGTGTGCGTCGCCGCGCGCGATCGCGAGCGCGCTGCCGCTTTCGCCGCGCGGCACGGTATCGCAGCCGCACATGCGAGTTACGACGAAGTCATCGCAAGCGACCAGATCGATGCCGTCTACATCCCTCTGCCGACGGCCAGTCACTTCGAGTGGTGCAGAAAGGCGCTGCTCGCGGGCAAACATGTCCTGTGCGAAAAACCCATCGCGATGACGGCCTCGCAGGTTCGTGAGTTGATCGCGCTGCGGGACGCGACGGGCCTGATCTGCGGCGAGGCGTTCATGGTTGCGCACCATCCGCAGTGGGCGTTCGTGAAGGAGCGCATCGCAGACGGGACACTTGGCCAACTGAAACGCGTGGAAGGGTCCTTCACTTATTTCAACGATGATCCTCGCGCACTCAAAAATGATCTGGCGCTGGGCGGCGGCGGGGTGCGCGACATCGGCGTCTATCCCGTCGTCACGACGCGCATCGCGACGGGCCTCGAACCTGTCGAGGTCAACGCGAGCATTACCATCGATCCGCGCTACGGCACGGACACGCTGGCGGTCTGCGATCTGAAGTTTCCCGGCTTCGACCTTCACTTCTACTGCGGCACGCAACTCGCGCGCCGCCAGCATATGATCTTCCACGGCTCGAAAGGCTGGCTTTCACTGGATGCGCCGTTCAACCCCGGCGTATACGCCGGCGCGTGCGTTCATATTCGTTCGGATGACACGGGAAAGGTCGAAACGGTCGAGTTTGGAAACGTCGATCAGTATCAGTCGATGGTGGAAAACTTCAGTGCGGCGGTGCTCGGGCCGGACAAATCGATTGCATTTGCGCTCGAGAATTCGCTGGGCAACCAGCTTGTCATCGACGAGGTCCTGTCTCATGCCGACCGTTAGCGCGACCGCAGGCAGGAAAGCAACGTCGATGACCGATGTGCAGCAACTTCGGGAAACCCGCGCGCTGGCGGCCGCCTGCGCCAACGCGGATGACGCATCCTTATGGCGATGGTTTTCGGCCTTGATGGACGGTGGAGAAATTCGCTGGTGCCGCGCGGCCGAAGGCTGGCTCGTCAGCGTCAATCATCGGCATGTGGCGACCGCCGCATCCTTCGATGAGGCCATTCGCAGCGCCAAGGCGCATGTTCATTCCGCGATGCGCTTGAAACTGGCGTAGTAATCCTCGGTGTAGTAGCAGTCGCCCGTCTGCCGGCGCGGTCCGCCGCACACGATGCGGCGCTGCCCGCGATCCGTCGAACCGGGCGTGCGAACCGTATATGCGTGGTAATAGCCGCGCGGATGCTGCGGCAGCAGTGTCGAGCTGTTGCGGAACAGGACGCCGTCCTCGCCAAACGGGTACGGGCCGCCCGCTTTGATCAGACGCAGCGTTTCGGTTGCCTCCGCCGGCAACTTCGCCCGGGTGACTGTGGCGAGCACGCCCGACGCGGCGGGTGGCTCGCTCGCGGCCTGGCTCAGCTGGCCCGCCGCCTGACTCGCGGCGGATGCGCCCGTGTCCTGAGCAGCAGTAGGCGATTTGTTCTTGTCGCATCCGCCGAGGAGAGCGCTCAAGACGAAGATGCAGGTGAAAACGCGTGCCGGTTTCACGAGATGGTTGTCTCCACGTTGACCTGCATCCGACGATCACGAACGATTCAGGGTATCGCTAATGGCAAGGCGAATCAACGTTTCGACGCCGACAAAAAAATGGCGCCGCAGGCATTCAGCTTGCGGCGCCATCGCATGACGATGTTGAGAACCGACAGCGTCCTTACATCTTCACGGTATCGGCCACTTCCTTGAAGTCTTCGATGCGGTCGAAGTTCATGTACTGGTAAATCTTGTCGCTGTTGGCGTCGAGCACGCCGATGTCGGCCATGTATTCGGCCTTGCTCGGAATCTTGCCCAGCCGCGAGCAGATCGCCGCCAGTTCCGCCGAGCCGAGGTACACGTTCGTGTTCTTGCCCAGGCGGTTCGGGAAGTTGCGGGTCGAGGTCGACATGACCGTCGCGCCTTCGCGCACCTGTGCCTGGTTGCCCATGCACAGCGAGCAGCCCGGCATTTCGGTACGCGCGCCGGCCGTGCCGAACACGCCGTAGTGGCCTTCCTCGGTCAGCTGCTTCTGATCCATCTTCGTCGGCGGAGCGACCCACAGCTTGACGGGGATGTCGCGCTTGCCTTCCAGCAGCTTCGACGCGGCACGGAAGTGACCGATGTTGGTCATGCACGAACCGATGAACACTTCGTCGATCTTGGCGCCGGCCACGTCCGACAGCGTCTTCACGTCGTCCGGATCATTCGGGCAGGCCACGATCGGCTCGTGAATATCAGCGAGGTCGATCTCGATGACGGCTGCGTACTCGGCGTCTGCATCCGGCGACAGCAATTGCGGGTCGGCGAGCCACTGTTCCATCGCCTCGATGCGGCGCTGCAGGCTGCGCGGATCCTGATAGCCCTGGGCGATCATCCACTTCAGCAGCGTGACGTTGCTGTTGAGATATTCGATGATCGGTTCCTTGTTCAGATGGACCGTGCATCCGGCGGCCGAACGCTCGGCCGAAGCATCCGACAATTCGAACGCTTGCTCGACCTTCAGGTCGGGCAGGCCTTCGATTTCGAGCACGCGGCCCGAGAAGATGTTCTTCTTGCCTTGCTTGGCAACCGTCAGCATGCCCTGCTTGATCGCGTACAGCGGGATTGCGTTGACCAGATCGCGCAGGGTCACGCCCGGCTGCATCTTGCCCTTGAAGCGGACCAGCACCGATTCAGGCATGTCCAGCGGCATGGTGCCCGTGGCGGCCGCGAAGGCGACCAGGCCCGAACCCGCCGGAAAGCTGATGCCGATCGGGAAGCGCGTGTGCGAGTCGCCGCCGGTGCCGACGGTGTCGGGCAGCAGCATGCGGTTCAGCCACGAGTGGATCACGCCGTCGCCCGGGCGCAGCGCGATGCCGCCACGGGTGCTGATGAAGTTCGGCAGGGTCTGGTGGGTCTTCACGTCCACCGGCTTCGGATAAGCGGCCGTATGGCAGAACGACTGCATGACGAGATCGGCCGAGAAGCCCAGGCACGCCAGGTCCTTCAGTTCGTCGCGGGTCATCGGGCCGGTGGTGTCCTGCGAGCCGACCGAGGTCATCTTCGGTTCGCAGTACGTGCCCGGACGCACGCCCTGACCTTCCGGCAGGCCGCAGGCGCGGCCGACCATCTTCTGGGCCAGCGAGAAGCCACGGCCGTTGTCGGCGGGTTGCTGCGGCAGGCGGAACAGGGTCGATGCAGGCAGGCCCAGCGCTTCGCGCGCCTTCGCGGTCAGCCCGCGGCCGATGATCAGCGGAATGCGGCCGCCGGCGCGCACTTCGTCGAACAACACGTCGGACTTGACCTGGAATTCGGCGATCACTTCGCCGTTCTTCAGCGCGCGGCCTTCGTACGGGCGCAGTTCGACCACGTCGCCCATTTCCATCTTCGAGACATCGAGTTCGATCGGCAGGGCGCCCGCGTCTTCCATGGTGTTGTAGAAGATCGGGGCGATCTTGCCGCCCAGGCACACGCCGCCGAAGCGCTTGTTCGGGATGAACGGAATGTCCTCGCCCGTGAACCACAGCACCGAATTGGTGGCCGACTTGCGCGAGGAACCGGTGCCGACCACATCGCCTACATACGCGACCAGGTGACCCTTTTCCTTCAGCGACTCGATGAACGCGACAGGCCCACGCTTGCCGTCTTCTTCCGGCGTGATGCCGGGACGGGCGTTCTTCAGCATCGCCAGCGCGTGCAGCGGAATATCCGGGCGCGTGGTGGCGTCCGGGGCCGGCGACAGGTCGTCGGTGTTGGTTTCGCCCGTCACCTTGAAGACGGTGATGGTCAGGCTTTGCGGCACTTCCGGACGGCTCGTGAACCATTCGGCGTCCGCCCAGCTTTGCAGCACGGCGCGCGCGTTGGCGTTGCCCGCGTCGGCCAGTTCCTTCACGTCGTGGAACTGGTCGAACATCAGGAGGGTTTTCTTGAGCGCTTCGGCGGCCACGGCGCCGACTTCGGCGTCGGACAGCAGCTCGATCAGCGGCTCGATGTTGTAACCGCCGAGCATGGTGCCGAGCAGTTCGGTGGCGCGGGCGCGCGTAATCAGTGCGCAGGCCGTCTGACCCTTGGCCACGGCGGCGAGAAAGCCGGCCTTGACGCGGGCGGCTTCGTCCACGCCCGCGGGCACGCGGTTGGTGATCAGGTCGAGCAGCGTCTGCTCTTCACCGGCGGGCGGATTCGCCAGCAGTTCCACCAGCTCGGCGGTTTGCTGAGCCGACAGCGGCAGGGAAGGAATACCGAGCGCGGCGCGCGCGGCTGTATGGGCGCGAAAGTTTTCGAGCATGGTGACCGTTCGTATTGCGTTTCAGGGGCTTTCCAAACGTGCCGAGGGTGTTCTGGCACTGCTTCGGCCGCCATTTTAATCGCAATACTGCACCGCGTCAAATGTCTTATGTCTTATGTCTTATATAAGAGTTGATGGCGAAAAGTTTGCCCAGTGATGATGGGCAGTCGATGTTCCCGTGCGCCGCCCCGTAGGCGGCGCACGTCTGTCAGGCCGTTTCCACTACGGGCGTCGGATTTTCGGCTGGCCGGGCCGTGTGCTCAGCTACCTGTCCCCGCAGCTTGATGAGCGCCAGCACGGTATCGATCGTCGGTGTCGGCTGGCCGACGAGTCGCCCCATCTCCTGGACGACGGTGAGGAGCGGATCGATCTCCATCGGCCGGTTGGCTTCGAGATCCTGGAGCATCGACGTCTTATGCGCACCGACCGCGCCCGCGCCGTCGATACGCCTTTCGACGTCGACCCGAAACTGCACGCCAAACTGATCGGCGATTGCCTTGGCCTCCAGCATCATGGCCTTCGACACGGCGCGCGTAGCCGGGTTGCTCGTGATGACATCGAGGGTTGCATGCGTCAATGCGCTGATCGGGTTGAAGCAGAGATTGCCCCAGAGCTTCAGCCAGATTTCATCGCGGATACGCTCGCGGATGGGCGCATCCAGACCCGCTGCGCTCATGATTTCATGCAGCTTCTGAACGCGCTCGCTGCGCTCTCCATCGGGTTCGCCGATGGGGAATTTCTTTCCATACACATGGCGGATCACGCCCGGCGCGACGACTTCCGCCGCCGGGTACACCACGCATCCGATCGCGCGCTCCGGTCCGAGCGCGCTCCATTGCGTTCCATCGGGATCGACGCTGTCGAGCGTGGTGCCTTCCAGTTTTCCGCCGTGTTTATAAAAGTACCAATAGGGAATCCCGTTGACGGCCGTGACGATCGCCGTGTCCGGCCCGAGCAGGGTCCGTATCTGGCCGACGACACCCGGCACCGAATGCGCCTTCAACGCGACGATCACGTAATCCTGCTGGCCCAGCTCGCGCGGGTCCGATGCGCATCGGACCTTGACGACACGTTCCTCGCCCTCGATTTGCAGCCGTACGCCTTTTTCCTGCATGGCAGCGAGGTGCGGACCGCGTGCAACGAAACTCACGTCGCCACCGGCGAGCGCCAGTTGCGCGCCGAGATATGCGCCGATTGCACCGGCGCCATAGACACAGATCTTCATGGTCACTCACGCTCCAAGATGATTGAGCAGCGCATCGACACTGCCTTTCGCATCGCCGAACAGCATGCGCGTGTTTTCCTTGTAGAAAAGCGGGTTGTCGACACCCGCATAGCCCGCCGCCATGCTTCGCTTGGACACGACCACGGTGCGCGCCTTCCACACTTCGAGCACCGGCATGCCGGCAATCGGACTGGCCGGATCTTCGAGCGCGCCGGGATTCACGATATCGTTCGCCCCGATCACGAGCACGACATCCGTGCTGGAAAAGTCCTCGTTGATTTCATCCATTTCGAGGACGATGTCATACGGCACCTTCGCCTCCGCCAGCAATACGTTCATGTGCCCCGGCAAGCGGCCCGCCACCGGATGAATGCCGAAGCGCACCTTCACGCCCTTGCTGCGCAGGTTCTTCGTGATCTCGCTGATGGTCGCCTGAGCCTGTGCAACAGCCATGCCGTAGCCCGGCACGATGACGACTTCCGACGCATCGCGCAACAACGCGCCGACTTCATCGACCGTGACCGGCGCGACTTCTCCCTCGATCGCCTTTCCTGCCGTTGACGTCACCGTGCCGAAGCCGCCCAGAATCACGGAGAGAAATTTGCGGTTCATCGCGCGGCACATGATGTAGCTCAGAATCGCCCCGCTGGAGCCGACCAGCGCGCCGGTCACGATCAACAGATCGTTGCTGAGCATGAAGCCGGTCGCGGCGGCAGCCCAGCCCGAGTAGCTGTTCAGCATCGACACGACCACCGGCATGTCCGCGCCGCCGATCGCCATTACCAGATGCACGCCGAGCAGCGCGGCGATCGCGGTCATCGTGAGCAGCGCGCTGATGCCGACATCCGCGTCGGGCGCAGTGAGGAACACATAGCCGAGCGCAAGACACGCGAACACGCCGACGAGATTCAGCGTGTGCCGCATCGGCAGCAGCAAGGGCTTGCCGCCGACGATGCCCTGCAGCTTGAGAAATGCGGCGATGGATCCCGTGAATGTCACCGCGCCGATGAACACGCCGAGATAGATCTCGACTTCGTGCACCGATTGCGCCACGCTGTCCGGCTCCGCGCCGGACCCCGGCGACAGATAGCTCGCGATGGCGACCAGCACCGCCGCCAGCCCCACGAAGCTATGCAATGCCGCGACGAGTTGCGGCATCTGCGTCATCTCGACGCGTCGTGCGAGCAGCGCGCCGCCCGCCACGCCGATCGCCATCAGCACGATGACGACCGGCAGCGCCGCGCCACCGTTGAGCCATAGCGTCGTGACGATCGCGATGGCCATGCCGGCGACGCCGCAGAGATTGCCGCGCCGCGCCGTCGCCGGATGACTGAGCCCGCGCAGGCTCAGGATGAACAGCACGCTCGCCACCAGATAGGCGATGCTTCCGATTCCAGTTTGCATGTCGATCTCCTTAGCGCTGGAACATGTTCAACATGCGTTGAGTGACGAGAAAGCCGCCAGCGATATTGATGGTCGCGATCAGAATCGCCAGGCCGGAAAGAATCGCGACCAGGTTATTCGGCGTGCCGACCTGCAACAGCGCGCCCGTCACGATGATGCCGCTGACCGCGTTGGTCACGCTCATCAGCGGTGTGTGCAGTGCGGGCGTCACGTTCCATACGACCTGATAGCCGACGAAGATCGCCAGCACGAACACGGTGAAGTGTGCGACGAACTCAGGCGGAGCAACGGCGCCCAATGCCGCGAGCAATACGGCTGCAACAACGAGCCCGGCCACGCCGATCCATCCCGCGCGGCGCTTCTGTTCGACCGTCGCGGCAATCGTCGTGGCGGGCTTCGCGGCGGCGGTAGGCGCAACCGCAGGCGCGGCCTTCCTCGGCATCGGCCACCGCACCTGGCCGCGCAGCACCACGGCCACGCCGCCGATTACTTCGTCATCCGTATCGATCACGATTTCGCCGTTCTTCTGCGGCGTCAGATCGGTCAGAAGATGCCGCAGATTCGTGCCGTACAACTGGCTCGATTGCGTCGCCATGCGCGATGGCAGATCCGTATAACCGACGATCGTGACGCCCTCCACGGATGCCGCATAGCCCGGCTGCGTCAGCTCGCAATTGCCGCCCTGCTCCGCCGCCATATCGACGATCACGCTGCCCTGGCGCATGCTGCGTACCATATCGGCGGTGATCAGTCTGGGCGCGGGCTTGCCCGGAATTAGCGCGGTCGTCACGATGATGTCGACCTCCTTCGCCTGCGCGGCGAACAGCGCCATTTCCGCGGCGATGAATTCCGCGCTCATCTCTTTCGCGTAGCCGCCGCTGCCGCTGCCGTCTTCCACATAATCGAGTTCGAGAAACTCCGCGCCCATGCTCTCGACCTGCTGCCGCACTTCGGGCCGCGTGTCGAATGCACGGACGATCGCGCCGAGACTGCGCGCCGCGCCGATCGCCGCGAGTCCCGCCACGCCCGCGCCGATCACCATCACTTTCGCCGGGGCGATCTTGCCTGCCGCCGTGATCTGTCCCATGAAGCCACGGCCGAACTGGTGCGCAGCTTCGATGACCGCGCGATAGCCCGCCATATTGGCCATCGAACTCAATGCATCGAGCTTTTGCGCGCGCGAGATGCGCGGCACGCAGTCCATCGCGAGCGCGGTGACGTTGCGTGCGGCGAGACGCGCCAGCAGCGTTTCGTTCTGCGCCGGCCAGACAAAGCTGATCAGCGTCGATCCTTCGCGCAACCACACGACTTCATCGGCCGCAGGTTCGATGGAAGGCGCGCGCACTTTCACGACGATATCCGCGCCCGCATAGAGCGACGGCGCGTCCTGCGCGATATGCGCACCGGCGGCGCGATAGGCGTCATCGGAAAATGCGGCAAGTTCACCCGCGCCGGTCTCGACGGTCACTTCGAAACCGAGCTTCAGCAGATGTCCGACTACTTCGGGCGTCAAGGCGACGCGACGTTCCCCGGGATAACGCTCCCGTGGCACTGCAATCATCATTGGCATGACTAAATTCCCAATCGACGGTTTGAAATTCTGAGTGGCGCGCGCCTGAGAGAAGCCTTAGCGTGCTTCAACCGTCGCGAGTACTTCCGACACGTGGTTCGTCAGTCTGCCGATGCCTTCGATCGAAACCTCGACCGTCGCGCCATCGCGCATCGAACCCACGCCGAGCGACGTGCCGCACGCGATCACGTCGCCTGGCAGCAAGGTCATGTCGCGGGAAATGCGGCTCACCTGTTCCAGCGGTGAAAACGCCATGTCGGCCAGCGGATAGTTTTGACGTTCGACGCCGTCGAGCGTGGTGACGACGTGGGTGTTTTCCCAGTCGAGTCCGGTCGCGATCGCCGGTCCGATGCAACCGAACGTGTCATAGCCTTTCGCGCGACACCATTGCGCAAAGTTCGCGTCTTCGAACAAGAGATCCGCGGCGGTGACATCGTTGACGCACGTATAGCCGAACACGTAAGCAGCGGCTTCTTCGACGCTTACATTGCTGCACCGTTTGCCGATCACGATCCCGAGCTCGCCTTCGTAGACGATCTTGCCGTCGTATGCGGCGGGACGCTGAATCGTGTCGCCGGGCCCGGCGAGCGTCGTCGACGGTTTGATCAGAAACAGCGGATGTTTGGGCAGCGGCTTGCCGAGCTTCGCGGAGAGCGCATGAAAGTTGTTCCATAACGCGACGATCCGGCTCGGCACGCACGGACTCGTCAGCGAAACGTCTTCGAGGCCGAATGTGCGTCCTGTCCGACTTGGCGAGGCGAACATGTCGCCTTCGTATTCGATCACGCGCCCCTCGTCGAGCAGGCCAAAACCGGCGCGGCCGTTATTCTTGCCCGTCGTGTGCGTATAGCGGATCCACAAGCTCATTTTGTTTTCTCCCGATGTCGCAAGACCTTTCGCGCTGCACGCGCGCAGCCGCCTGCGCCCCGCGTCAGCAAAGCTGGCGCAAGGTACGAATAGTTGTCGATTTCTGGTCGGTCAGCCGCGAACGCGGGCGTCGTCGAAGCGGCCGGTGGGATGGGTGGCCGCTTCCTCCTCTACAGCTTCGTCCGTGCGCTTGGTGGTGCGCAGACGCGAGCTGCTGTTTTATGTTCTTTGTATCGATGAATTCTCAAGCGGGGGTCTTTGCCTCCAGCTCGGCGATCCTCTTGCGCAGCGCACGATCTTCCTGAAAGCGCGCGGTTTCATCGCGAATGATCGCGACAATGCCGGTCACTTCACCTTGCGGCGAGCGCAACAGCGCGACCGTGAACGCTATCGACATCGCGCGTCCGGCTTTATCGACGGCGGGCACCTTGAGCAGATCGTGGCCATAACGCGTCTCGCCGGTCGCCATCGTCTTCTGGTAGCCGTCCCAATGACGGCCGCGCAGACGTTCCGGAATGATCAGATCCAGCGACTGTCCCATTGCTTCGCTTTCGGTAAAGCCGAACATGCGTTCCGCAGCCGGATTCCATAGCGTGATCGCACCGCTCGCATCCGAAATGATCACGGCATCGCCAATTGCATTGACGAGCTGTTCGTAGTCGATGGTGTCGGTCATGATGTCGTCCGGATCGTGGGGTAACGATGCAGCTTACGCTTGAAAGCGATCTAGTATTTATCGAGGGGACGCTGCCGTTCTACCGTCTTCCTGTCAAGACGGCAGAGGGCAGCGATCACCCTTTACCTGCCAATATAACCGCGTCAGACGGCCCGGATTTCCTGCATGCGCGCAACCTGCTCCGCGCTATAGCCAAGCTCGAGCAGCACTTCCTCGGTGTGCTCGCCCAGCAGCGGCGAGCCCGTGATTTCCGGCTTCAGATCCGAGAACTTGATCGGGCTGCCGACCGTGAGGTACTTGCCGCGCACCTTGTGATCCACTTCGACGATCGAGCCGCTCGCGCGCAACGATTCATCGTTCGCGAGTTCTTTCATCGTCAGCACCGGCGCGCACGGAATATCGAACTTGCGCAGGATATCGACGGCTTCGAACTTGGTCTTGTCGGCGAGCCATGCTTCGATCGTATTGAAAATTTCGAAGATGTGCGGCTGGCGCGCTTCGGCCGTCATGTAGTTCGGGTCCTGAATCCATTCCGGCTTGCCGATCGCGCGGCAGATCGGCGCCCACGCGTGACCCTGAATCGTGAAGTAGATATACGCGTTCGGGTCGGTTTCCCAGCCCTTGCACTTGAGCACCCAGCCCGGCTGTCCGCCGCCGCCCGCATTGCCGCCGCGCGGCACCACATCGCTGAACGTGCCGTGCGGATATTGCGGATACTCTTCCAGATAGCCGACGCGATCCAGGCGCTGCTGATCGCGCAGCTTCACGCGGCACAGGTTGAGCACGCTATCCTGCATCGACACGGCGACTTTCTGCCCCTTGCCCGTTTGCTGACGGCCGATGATCGCCGTGAGAATGCCGATCGCCAGATGCATGCCGGTGTTGCTGTCGCCGAGCGCGGCTGCGCTGATGGTCGGCGGACCGTCCCAGAAGCCCGTCGTCGAGGCCGCGCCACCCGCGCATTGCGCGACGTTTTCATAGACCTTCAGATCGTCGTAATGGTGGCCGTCGCTGAAGCCCTTGACGGATGCCACGATGAGCTTCTTGTTCAGTTCGTGGATGTTTTCCCACGAGAAGCCCATGCGGTCGAGCGCGCCCGGACCGAAGTTCTCGACCAGCACGTCCGATTCGCGGATCAGCTTGGTCAGCACTTCCTTGCCTTCGTCCGTCTTCGTATCGAGCGTCAAGGAGCGCTTGTTGCTGTTGAGCATCGTGAAATACAGCGCGTCGGCGTCCGGAATGTCGCGCAACTGGTTGCGCGTGACGTCACCCGAACCGGGACGTTCGACCTTGATCACATCCGCACCGAACCAGGCCAGCATCTGAGTGCATGCGGGACCGGCTTGCACGTGCGTGAAGTCGATGATCTTGATGCCTTTGAGTGGTTTGTCGCTCAATTGAAATCTCCTGGGTGGCTGGTCTTGATTACTTTTTCATCGCCGCGGTTTGCGGGTTCAGATTCGTCAGGCGACCGCTCTCCGTGCCGGCCGTTTCATCGATCACTGCGTTGATCAGCGTCGGCTTGCCCGACTTGATCGCTTCCTCGAGTGCATGCGTGAGCTCTTCGGGCGTCGTCGCGTGGAAGCCGATGCCGCCGAATGCCTCGATCATCTTGTCGTAACGCGCATTCTTCACGAACACGGTCGGCGCGACGTCCTTGCCACCGGTCGGATTCACATCGGTGCCGCGATACACGCCGTTGTTGTTGAAGACGATGGTGCAGACCGGCAAGTCGTATCGGCAGATGGTTTCGAGTTCCATGCCGCTGAAGCCGAACGCGCTGTCGCCTTCGATCGCGACGACCTGCTTGCCGCTCGTCACCGCCGCGCCGATCGCGAAGCCCATGCCGATGCCCATGATTCCCCACGTGCCCGAATCGAAGCGCTTGCGCGGCTCATACATGTCGATGATGCTGCGCGCATAGTCGAGCGTGTTCGCACCTTCGTTGACGACGTTGATGTCCGGGCGCGTCTTCAGCACGTCGCGAATGGCGCGCAGCGCGCTGTGAAAATTCATCGGCGACGGATTCTTCGCGAGCGTGGCCGCCATCTTTTCGAGGTTCTTGTTCTTGCGCTCGTTGATCGCGCCCGTCCATTCGCCCGACGGCTTCGGGAAGCCCGCATCGATGCCCGCGACGAGCGCCGACACACACGAACCGATGTCGCCGATCACCGGCGCCGCGATCGCGACGTTGCTGTCGATCTCGGTCGGCGAGATGTCGATCTGCACGAACTGCTTGGGCGCCGCCCCCCAGGTCTTGCCCTTGCCGTGCGCGAGCAGCCAGTTCAGACGCGCGCCGATCAGCACGACGCAGTCCGCTTCCTGCAGCACGAAGGAACGCGCCGCCGACGCCGATTGCGCATGCGTGTCGGGCAGCAGGCCCTTCGCCATCGACATCGGCAGATACGGAATGCCGCTCTTCTCGACCAGTTCGCGAATCTGCGCATCGGCTTGCGCGTAGGCCGCGCCCTTGCCCAGCAGAATCAGCGGACGCTTCGCGCTCTTGATCACGTCGAGTGCGCGCTTCACCGAATCCGGCGACGGCAACTGACGCGGCGCGGCATCGACCACCTTGATCAGCGATTGCTGGCCCTTGAGCGCGTCCATCGTCTGTGCGAGCAGCTTGGCGGGCAGATCGAGATACACGCCGCCCGGACGGCCCGACACGGCTGCGCGAATCGCCCGCGCAATGCCGATGCCGATGTCCTCCGCATGCAGCACGCGATAGGCCGCCTTGGCATACGGCTTCGCCGCGTTCAGCTGGTCCATCTCTTCGTAGTCGCCCTGCTGCAGATCGACGATCTCGCGCTCGCTGGAGCCGCTGATCAGGATCATCGGGAAGCAGTTGGTGGTGGCGTTGGCGAGCGCGGTCAGGCCGTTCAGGAAGCCCGGCGCCGACACGGTCAGGCAGATGCCCGGCTTCTGCGTCATGTAGCCGGCGATCGCGGCCGCGTTGCCCGCATGCTGCTCATGACGGAAACCGATGAAGCGCATGCCTTCCGCCTGCGCGAGGCGCGCCAGGTCGGTGATCGGAATGCCGACGAGGCCGAAGATCGTGTCGATGTCGTTGAGCTTCAGCGCATCGATGACCAGGTGGAAACCGTCAGTCGTCTGCTGCACTTTTTCTTCAGCGACTGCCTGCGCGCTTTCCTCGAGTACGTCTGCCATTTTGTCTCCTCCTGATGGATGGTTATCGTGGTGATATACTAGATATCAGATACTGAATTTGTCAAAGCCTATTTTTCGTTTTTTTTGGGCCAACCCTTCTTGAAACCGAGGCCGCGGACGTCCGTCACGCGGCCTTTGCGTTTCTACGTGTCAACGGGTCTTCATCGAGCCGACGACTTGCTCGGCGCTTCCGTCCAGTCAGACGGGAACGACATGCCAAGCGGCGGTGGCGAAGCGGTCTGCGTGATCGTGTTTTCTATCCAGCGGCGGCGCATTGGCGCGAGTACGAACTTGGCGCATACGCCCGCTGCTATCGACGTGATCGCGGTCGTGATGAACACCGTGTTCCACGAGCCGAACGACGCCAGCACGGAAGCCACCGGCACCATCATCGAGGCCGTCCCTTTGGCCGTGTACAGCGTGCCCGCGTTGGCGGCGGCGTACTTGCTGCCGAAGGTGTCGGCGCAGGTCGCCGGGAATATCGAAAAGATCTCGCCCCAGCACAGGAACGTCAGCGCCGCGAACACCATGAACATGTAGGGGTTCTGGCCGAACTGCATCAGCCCGAGCAGCGCGACGCCCTCGCCCAGAAAGATGATGAACATGGTGTTTTCCCGGCCGATCTTGTCCGAGATGAAGCCGCATAGCGGGCGCGTGAAACCGTTGCACAGGTTGTCGATGGACAGCGTCATCGCGAGCAGCGGCAAGGTCGCGCCGAACAGGCTCACCGGCATGCTGGCGAAGCCGTATTCCTTGGCGATCGGTCCGAACTGCGCCGTGGCGATCACGCCGCCCGCCGCCACCGCGACGAACATCGCATACAGTACCCAGAAGATGGGCGCACGCACCATCTGCCCGGTCGTGTAGTCGATCTTGGTCGACACGATGCGTTTGGCCGGCGCCAGGTTCGCGGGCGGCTTCGGCCGCACGAGCAACAGCGCGAGCACGAAGATCACCGCGCCTTGCAGACTGCCGAAGAACATGAACGCGCTTTCGTAGCCGGAGCTCTGGATCATGTTGGAGATCGGGATCACGGTCACGGCCGCGCCCGCGCCGAAGCCTGCCGCCGTCAGCCCTGCCGCGAGGCCGCGCTTGTCCGGAAACCACTTCAGCGCGGTGCCGACGCACGTGCCGTACACGCAACCCGCACCGATACCCGCGACCACGGCGGCGATGTATAGATGCATGAGCGTGGTGGCATGCGCGTCGATGATCCAGCCGATCCCCGCGCAGATCGCGCCGCCCATCACCACGGGCCGCGGTCCGAACTTGTCGACGAGCCAGCCCTCGACGGGCACGAGCCACGTCTCCGTGACGATGAAGATCGTGAACGCGGTCTGAATCGCCGCCTGCCCCCAATGGTGCTTCGCGTCCATCGGCATCACGAACAAGGTCCACGCGTACTGGAAGTTGGCGACGAGCCCCATGCAGGCGATGCCGATCGCCAGCTGCACCCACCTGTTATGACGAAGTCCGTGCGGTTGCCCGGTCATCGCCGTATCTGCGCTTGCCATGTCTGTCTCCGTTATGTGTCAGTGCGCTCGTGCGGCGCCTATGTACTTCAGAAACCGACGCGGTGCGTCGGTGGCGAGTCTGTCGGATCGATGGCCGGTCGTCGCGGCAGGCGCGATCGAACGCGGAAAGGAACACGAGTGCATCGTGCTCGCGAAAAACGATAAGGAAAAGTTAGAAAAAATTTAGTTATCGATTCACGATCGTGAATGGATCAGGGAGCGGCGTTGGTTCGCGGTGAACGGTAGCGATCTCTTTTGTTACACCTCTTACCGCTAGCAGCGGACGGCGTTACGAAAACCTTTCAGCGCTACGGGTATACTCGCGCCGTCTCAAAAACAAACATCCGAACAATGTCCAAGCAAATCATTCAGTTTGTTGCAATCGCAGCGCTCGCAGCGTCGGCGTCGATGCCGGCCATGGCGGGCGACATGAACAACGCGCTCGGCGGCGGGCTCGGCGGCGTCGCCGGGGCGGCGCTGGGCGGCGCGGTAGGCGGCAGCACGGGCGCGGTGCTCGGCGGTGCAGTGGGCGGGGGTGCGGGCGGTGCGGTCACGTCGAACCGTCGCGAGCGCACGGGCGCGATCATCGGCGGCGCGCTGGGCGGCGGCGCGGGCACGGCGGCAGGCAATGCGATGGGCGGCCGTGGCGGCGGCCTGGTCGGCGCGGCGCTGGGCGGCGGCGCGGGTGCCGCGCTGGGCGGCAATGTCTCGCGCTCGAATTCCTACGCGGACGACTACAGCCGCGGTCATCACGGCAAGCATCACAAGCGTCATCGTCACGACTGAGCGCGCAACGGCCCCGGCGCGATTGCGTTCGCGCCCGGGCCGGCAGAACTCGAAGTCCGGGAACCTTAAGCCAGGTCTGGAATGAGCAGAACCTTGCTCGATTTCGCCAGGCCCGCATGCAGATCGGCAAATGCTTGCGGACCTTGCGCGAGCGACCTTTGCTCCAGCCACGCCAGCGAACCGAAGGCCCCTTCGTGCAACGCGGCGACGGTCGCGCGCAGATCGGCCATCGTGTACGTGTAGGTGCCGAGCAGGGTGATTTCCGCGAGCGTGAGCTTGCGCATGTCGATCTCGCTCGCCCAGTCCTGCAAACCGATGTGCATCATCACGCCGCCCGACTTCACCGCCGCGAGTGCGCTCGCGCGCGTGACCTTGGCACCCACGGCATCGATCACGAAATCGAAGTGGTTCTGCGGCGCTTCCTGCGCCAGCGGATCGAGCGTACTGCAACCGGCTTCGCGCTCGCATGAGGCGCGACGCGCGGCGTGGGTTTCGGCCACCGTCACGTTGCGGCATCCATACGCACGCAGCAGCAACGCGCAGAACAGGCCGATCGCGCCGCCGCCGATCACGAGCGCGCGGCACTCGGGCAGAGGCCGCAGCAACGCGCGCATCGTCAGATTCACCGCATGCAACGCGGTCGCGGCGGGCTCGGTGGCGGCGGCGATGTGCGCGGGCATGTCCGCCGGAATCTCGACCAGACTCGCTGCCGGTATCGACATATAGTCGGCGAACGCGCCGGGACGCGTCATGCCCACCATCGTGCGATTCGCGCACAGGTTATCGCGGCCCTGCACGCAGTACTCGCACGTTCCGCAGGTGATGAGCGGGTTGCCGGTCACGCGCATCCCTTCCCGCCACTTCGCATCGCGACTCTGCGCGATGGTGCCCGCGAATTCGTGTCCGAGCACGAGACCCGGCTTGCGACGCGGATCGTGACCGTGATACGCGTGCATGTCGGAGCCGCAGATGCCGACCGCGTCGATCTTCAGCACGACCTCGCCCGCTTCGGGAATCGGCTCGGGGCGATCGAGGAGCTGCATCTCGTTCGGCTGGGTGTAGACAAGGGCTTTCATCGAAAAGGTTTCCCGTTGGTGTTATCGATGGCTGGCGAGTTCGCGTGCGCGCAGGCGCTCGCACGAAGGCGACTTGCGATGCCGCGCGAGCCACGCACAACACGACGCGCTAAGAAGGCCCGCAGCCAGCACGTAGAGGCACAGGTACCAGGGCTTGCCGGACTGGATTCCGGTCAGCCATGTCGCCGCGACGGGCGTGAGGCCTCCCGCGAACACGCCTGCGAACTGATAGACGAACGAGATGCCGCTATAGCGCACATCCGGCTCGAACGCTTCGGAAAAGAGCGAGGACATCGTGCCGAACACGGCAGCATGAAACACGCCGAACGGTACGATGATCGCGATCCACACCGGCAGCGCCGAGCCGTTCGCGCCCGCCATCAGCATGAACGCAGGAAACGCCGAGAGTCCCGCCAGCAACGCGCCCGTGCCGTACACGAGCGGCTGCCCGACCTTGTCGGACACGCGCCCCCAGAACGGGATGAAGAACGTCATCACGAGCGCGCCGAATACCACGCCGAGCAGCGCGGTGGTGCGCGCGAAGTGCAGGGTGTCGGTGAGATAGTGAATCGAGAACACGCCGAACACATTGAAGAACACGCCGTCGATCACGCGCGCGCCCATGCATGCGAGCACCGTGCGCGGATAGCGGCGAAACACGTCCATGATCGGCAGCGTGGCCTTGTGAGCTTTCTTCGCCTTCTTGAAGTCGTCGGTCTCGGCGACATGCTTGCGCATATAGAAAGTCACGATGACGAGCACGCCGCTCGCGAGGAAAGCCAGCCGCCAGCCCCACGTCAGGAACTGCGTCTCGTCGAGCGTGAACGACAGCACCGCGATGACGCCCGAGGCGAGCACGAGGCCGAGCGACATGCCAACTTGCGGCAGGCTCGCGTAGAAGCCGCGCTTTTCGACGGGCGCGGATTCATACGTCATCAGGACCGCGCCGCCCCACTCGCCGCCGAGCCCGATACCCTGCACGATGCGGCAGGCAAGCAGCAACAGCGGCGCGGCAATGCCGATGCTCGCATACGGCGGCAAGAGGCCGATCAGGACGGTCGCGCCACCCATCAGCAGCAGCGTGAGCATCAGCATCTTCTTTCTGCCGAGCCGGTCGCCGAAGTGACCGAAGATCACGCCGCCCACCGGCCGCGCGACGAAGCCGAGCGCGAACGTGCCGTAAGCGAGCATGGTCGAAATCACGGCGTCTGCCTGGGGGAAATACAGCTTGTTCAGCACGACGCCCGCCACCACACCATAAAGGAAGAAGTCGTACCATTCGATCACCGCGCCGAGCACGCTCGACACCGTGACCGCCCGCAGATTCTCCGAACCGCTGCGCGCGACGTCTTCAGCGGACGAAGGCGCGCCCGTGCCGACGTGCCCGCGTCCCTGACTGTCCTGAATCAGCATGTTTGTCTCCACCAACGTGGATCAGCGTGCGGTGTAACCGCCGTCGATCATGATTGTTTGACCGCTAATGTAAGCGGACGCGTCGCTTGCGAGAAACACGGCGAGCCCGTCGATGTCCTCCAGAGTGCCGTTGCGACCGAGACAGGTTTGTTCCGCGTGCCTCGCGGCGAGCGCTTCGTCGGCGAATACGGATGCCGTGAGCGCCGTCGGAAAAAAGCCCGGACCGATTGCATTGCAGGTGATGCCGTGACGCCCCCATTCCTGAGCGATGGCGCGCGTGAGCTGCACCACGCCGCCCTTCGCCGCACCGTATGGCGCGCTGTTCGAAAACGCCCGATACGACTGCAGCGAAGCGACGTTGATGATTCTTCCCCAGCGCCGTTCCTTCATTCGCGGCGCGAGCGCCTGGGTCAGAAAGAACGGCGCACCGAGATGCAGCGCGAGTTGCGTCTGCCATGCCTCGGGCGTGACCTCGGAAAACGGCTGGCGCAGGTTCACGCCGGCGGCGTTCACCAGTATGTCGATGCGCCCGTTCGCCGCGAGCGCCTGCCCGGCGCATTGACGCGCCGCTTCCGGACTGCCGATATCCCCGGCGATGAAATCCGCCTTGATGCCCTGCGCGGCGAGACCGTCCGCCGCGTCGCGCAGCGCGCTTTCGCGCCTTGCGGCAAGCACCACGCGCGCGCCCGCGTGTCCGAGCGCGCGCGCCATCGCGAGGCCGATGCCGGCGTTGCCGCCGGTCACGAGCGCGATGCGTCCTTCGAGACTGAACAGCTTTGCATGATTCATCGGTCGCTCCGTCGAGTGCGTTGTGCGTTCAAACCTGAACCGTCTCGCCCTTTTCGAACTGCTCGTCGGGAAAGTATTTCTTCAGGCGGTCGTCGGCCGTTCTCGCATGCGCCTCCATGCCTTCGAGACGCGAGATGCGCGCCGTGACTTCGCCGATCCGTCTGGCCGCATCGCGCGTCATGCGCTGCCACGTCAGCGTCTTCACGAACTTGTGCACGGAAAGCCCGCCGGAATAGCGCGCCGCGCCCTTGGTCGGCAGGACGTGGTTCGGGCCGCTGGTCTTGTCGCCGAACGCGACCGTGGTTTCCTCGCCCAGGAACAGCGAGCCGTAACACGTGAGCGTGTCGAGCCACCAGTCCAGATCGGCGGCGTGCACTTCGAGATGCTCGGAGGCGTAGCGGTCCGATATCTCGACCACTTCCTCGCGCGTGTCGCAGAGGATCACTTCGCCATAATCGCGCCATGCGGCGGCGGCGGCGTCGCGGGCGGTCGGCGGCAGGTCGTCGATCAGGCGCGGCACCAGCGCCATCACTTCGGCGGCGAGCGCCTTCGAGGTCGTGAAAAGCCACGCGGGCGACTCGTGGCCGTGTTCGGCCTGGCCGACCAGATCGCTCGCGACGATCGCCGGATCGGCGGTCTCGTCGGCGATGACGGCGACTTCCGACGGACCCGCGAACACGTCGATGCCGACCTTGCCGAACAACGCGCGCTTCGCTTCCGCGACGAACTTGTTGCCCGGACCGACGACGACATCCGCCGGTTTGCCGGTGAAGAGACCATACGCCATCGAAGCGATCGCCTGGACGCCGCCGAGCGTCATCACGACATCCGCGCCCGCCGCCTTGAACGCGTACAGCACGTACGGATGAATACCGCCGCCGCGAAACGGGCTGGAGCAGGCAATCACCGTTTTCACGCCGGCTGCCTTCGCCGTCGCAACGCCCATGTACGCCGACGCGATATGCGCGTAACGCCCGGCCGGCGCATAGCAGCCGACGACGTTCACCGGAACCACACGCTGACCCGCCGTCACGCCCGGATGCAGCTCGACCGAGAAATCTTCGATCGAGCGACGCTGCGCGAGCGCGAAGTCACGCACTTGCTTCACCGCGAAGTCGATGTCGTCGCGAATATGCTGCGGCACTTCGCACGCGCGCCGCTCGATTTCCTCGGGCGACACGATGATCTCGCCGTCCCAGCGATCGAGCTTCGCCGCGTAAGCGCGCACGGCGGCTTCGCCGTCGGCCTCGATCTCCGCCAGCATCTCCGTGACGACCCGCTGGGCGGTGGCGGTTTCGGTTTCCGGGGTCTTGGCGGCCTTCTTGATATACAACACCGTCATGGTCTGCTCCTGAGTTCGAACACTTCGATCTTAAAATGCAAGCGCTTGCATCTTTGCCTTAAAAATAAGCCGATACTGAACTCGGCTGATGTGTTCCTGCAGCGCTAAATGCAAGCGCTTGCATTTATAATAAAGCGACTTCTCTGCGATGACATCGGGACTGTTACCTAGAGGCATCCTCTATTTCGCCACATTGCTCGACATTCATACAATGACGACTTCGAACGAACATGCAAGCCCGTCCATGAGCAACGACGAAAGGCCCAGACTCGCCGATGTCGCGGCGCTCGCGGGCGTCTCCACGGCAACCGTGTCGCGCGCGCTGTCCAATCCCGACGTGGTGAAAGGACCGACCCGCGAACGCATTCTGCAAGCGGTTGCGCGGTTGGGCTACGTTCCCGACGGCGCGGCACGGGCGCTGGCGCTCGGCCGGGCGCGCATGGTCGGCGCGATCGTTCCGACACTCGACAACGCCATCTTCGCGCGCGCGGTGCAAGGTCTGCAAAGCACGCTCTCCGGCGCGGGCTACCAGTTGCTGATCTCATCGCACGAATACAGTCTTGCCGCCGAGACGGAAAGCGCGCGCGCGCTGCTCGAACGCGCGGTCGATGCGCTCGTGCTCGTCGGCGCGGATCACGCCCATGAAACATGGGAACTCGTTCGCGCAAGCCGCATTCCGGTGCTCATCACCTGGACCAACGCCGTCGACGCCAGCGAATTCCTCACGGCTTCCACGCCGCTCATCGGCTTCGATAACCGCCTCGTCGGGAAGCTCGCGGCGGAGCATCTGCTGTCGCTCGGGCATCGGACATTCGGCATGATCTCCGGCCTCACGCGCCAGAACGACCGCGCGCGGCATCGCGTCGATGGCTTTCGCACGACGCTTGCGGACGCGGGCTTGCGCCTGCCGGAAGCCAATGTCGTCGAGCAGCCGTTCGGCTTCGATGGCGGACGCGCGGGTCTGAAGCATCTGATGCAGCTTCGCCCTCGCCCGAGCGCCGTCTTTTGCGGCAACGACGTCCTCGCGCTCGGCGCACTGTTCGAGGCGCAATCGATGAAGATCGACGTGCCGCGCGAACTATCGATCGTCGGCTGCGACAACCTGCCGATTTCCTCGCAGATCACGCCGGGTCTTTCCACCGTGCTGTTGCCGACCTACGAACTCGGCCAACGCACCGCACTCACCTTGCTCGACTGGCTCACGTCGGAGCGCGTCCCCGCGAATCTCTGCCTGCCGATCGAACTTGTCGTGCGCGGCACGAGCGGGCCGCCGCCGGCCTGACCGGCCGCGACATTCACGCCGCGTTCGACGCCTTCGGCCGCATGCCGAGCGTCTCGCGCATGCAGACGTCGTCGCGCTGGCGTTCCCAATGCGCGACGGCCACCGTGGCGACCGCGTTGCCGATCATGTTAGTCGTCGCGCGAACTTCGGCGATGAACCGGTCGACGCCCAGCACGAGCGCCGCGCCTTCGATCGGAATGTGCTTGAACGCCGCGAGCGTCGCCAGCAAACAGATGAAGCTCGCGCCGGCCACGCCCGCCATGCCCTTGGACGTCAGCATCGAAATGCCGACGAGCACCGCCTGCTCGGCCACCGACAGTTGAATGCCGAAGGCCTGCGCAATGAACACCGCGCAAATGACCTGCGCCACGCACGTTCCGGCCAGATTGAAGGTGTAGCCCATCGGCATGACGATGCCGACCACGCCCGTCGGACATCCGAGCGCTTCGAGCTTCTTGACGAGCTGCGGAAACGCCGCTTCCGATGAAACCGTCGCGATGACGAGCAGGATCTCGCCGCGGATGTACTTGAGCAGCCGCCACAGGCTGACGTCGCACATCAGGCAGATGCCGCCCAGCACCAGCACGATATACGCGAGCGTCGCGACATAGACCGTGACCAGCAGCATCATCAACGAGTTCATGGTGGCGAAGCCGAACTTCCCGACGGCATAGGCCATCGCGCCGAATGCGCCGATCGGCGCGACACGCATGACGATGCGCACGATGCCGAAGAGCGCGTGACTGATCGCCTCGAAGAACTTGTACGCTGGCTCGCCTGCCTTGCCCGCATGAGAAAGACCGATCGCGAAAAGGGTCGAGAAGAGCACGACTTGCAGCATGTCCGAATGCGCGAAGGCCGACACCGCGCTATCGGGAATGATGTTCAGAAAAAATTCGGTGATGCCGCCCGACGCATGCATCGAGCGTTCGTATCCGCTCAGCACGCTCGCATCGATCGATGCCGGTGTGAGGTTGAGGCTCGCGCCGGGCTGGATATAGTTCACGGCCCACAGACCCATGAGCAGCGCGATGGTCGTGGTCAGTTCGAACAGGATGATCGACCGTCCGCCGATGCGCCCCAGCGCGCCCGCGCCGCCCATCTCCTTCGCGCCGAGCACGATGGTCACGAAAATCAGCGGCGCGGTGACCATCTTGACCAGTTTGATGAACGCCGTGCTCAACGGCGCGACGCTCTGCCCGAAGTGGGGAAAGTAATGGCCGAGCAGCGCGCCTGCCACGATTGCGATGAGCACCTGAACGTAAATCTGACGAAAGATTTTTCGCATGCTTGTCTCCGCGGCATCGGTGCCGGTTTCTTATAGCGCTGGAAGAAGGTAAAGCGGGAACGTCGATTACTTCATATTGTGTCGGTTCTTTCCTTCGCCAGCGCTCGAAGCTGGCTCAGCAAGGCACGATTCATCACGATTCCCGTACGCTCGCTGCGCGCTGCAATGTCCTGGCGCCGGTAACCGGGCAATCTCACGTCCGGATCGGCCAGCATCAATTCAACGAGCGTCTCGATCCTGCGCTGATACAGCTGCGTGCCCGCGAGCGCTTCGGGATCGATCAGCCAGAAGAGATGGCCCACGCCCGAGCGCGGTCCGTCTTCCGTGAGAAACGAGCCGGCTTCCGCGCCGAATTGCGCGCCCGACAACGCCGCCGCGAGCAATTCGACGACGAGCGCGAGCATCGCGCCCTTCGCGCCGCCGAACGGCAGCATCATGCCGTCGAGCGCGGCCCGCGCGCTGGTCGTGGGCTTTCCGTCCGCCGCGGTGGCCCATCCTTGGGGAATGGGTTGGTCGTCGCGCGCCGCGACCATGATCCTGCCGCGCGCCACTTGCGACATCGACAGATCGATCATGAGCGGCGCGCCATTTGCGCGCGGGAACACGGCGGCGATCGGGTTGGTGCCGAACAGCGGACGCGTTCCGCCCCACGCGGGCATCGCGCCCGGCGAGTTGCTGAACGCGAGCCCGACGAGGCCCGCCGCGCCGGCCGCTTCCAAGTGATACGCACCCGCGCCGAAGTGATGACTGCGCGTGACGCTCGCGGCCGCCGTGCCGAAGGTCCGCGCGCGCTCGATGCCCGTCGCGATCGCCAGTTCGCATGCGCCGAAGGCGAGTCCGTCGCAGGCATCGACGAGAAACGCCGCGCCCTTGTCGCGCACGATGCACGGCACCGCGTTTGCATCGACGCGACCGTTGCGCAACTGCGCGAGATACATCGGCAACCGGCTCACGCCGTGCGAGGACAGGCCGCGCGCATCCGCATACACGAGCGCCTGCGCGGTCGCCTGCGCCGTTGCGGGCGTCGCGCCCGCTTCGAGCAAGGCCTGGCGGGCCAGCGTGTGCAGATCCTTCACCGAAACGGTGACGTCGTCGGATGCGCTCATTTGTGCATGTCCCGCGCGGGTTCGATCATCAGGCGCGCTTCTTCATCGTTCGCGGCGCGCGGGTTCGCGAGCATCGCGCGCGCCGTCTCGACATCGAACACGCCTTCCCAGCGCGCGACCACCAGTGTCGCGACCGCATTGCCGATCATGTTGACGAGCGCGCGAATCTCGTTGAGCACGCGATCGATGCCGATGATGAGGGTGATCCCAGCGACCGGAATGATGTTGTGCGACGACAGCGTGGCGGTCAGCGCAACCAGCGCCGCGCCCGCTACACCGGCTCCGCCCTTCGATGTCACCAGCAAAATCGCGAGCAGGCCGAGCTGCTGCATCAGCGAGAGATGCGTGTTGGTTGCCTGCGCGATGAAGAGCGAGGTCATCGTCAGATAGATGGCGGCGCCGTCGAGGTTGAACGAATAGCCGGTCGGCAGCACGAGTCCGACGACCGATTTCGGGCAGCCCAGCCGTTCGAGCTTTTCCATCAGACGCGGCAGCACGGATTCGGTGGTCGACGTGCCGAGCACGATCAGCAGTTCCTCGCGCAGATAGCGCAAGAGTGGCCACAGCCCCACGCCCGCCCAGCGGCATGCGGTGCCGAGCACGAGCGCGACGAAGATGATGCTGGTCGCGTAGAAGCACAGAATCAACAGGCCCAGTTGCTGCAAGGTACCGATGCCGTATTTGCCGACCGTGAACGCGATCGCGCCGAACGCGCCGAGCGGTGCGAGCCGCATGATCATTTCGACGATGCGCATCAACGCGTCGCCGAGTTGCTCGATGCACTGCGAGAGAAACTTGCTGCGCTCGGACATCAGCGACAACGCCACCCCGAACAGCACTGAAAACAGCAGCACCTGAAGCAGATCGCCGCGCGCGAACGCGCCCACGACCGAGTTCGGCACGATCTCCTCGAGCATGCTTCGGTGCTCGGCGGTATGCACTTCGGTGACGAAATGCGAGACCGCGCCGGGATCGAGCGTCTTCGGATCGATGTCGAGACCCGCGCCCGGATGCATCACGTTAGCGACGATCATGCCGATCACGAGCGCGAGCGTCGTGACCACCTCGAAATAGAGAATCGTCTTGAAGCCGACGCGCCCGACCTGCTTCAGGCTCTCCATGCGAGCAATGCCGACCGACACCGTGCAGAAGATCAGGAGCGTGATGAGCATCTTGATGAGGCGGATGAACGTATCGCCGAGCGGCTTGAACTGCACGCCCAGCGCCGGCGCGAAATAGCCGACGAGAATGCCGGCTGCCAGGCCGATCAGGACCTGGACATAGAGATGCTTGAGCATGCGCAAGATGGTGTCTCCTCCACTCGCTGCTGCCAGATGACGACCGGGGCGCGATATCGGTTCGCGCCGCTTCTCGGACGGCTTGCGAACCGGCGCGCGCCGGATGGGGACCTCTCTCTGATTGCTCTTGCTGCTTCGATATTTCTCGCGCGTGCGGCGCAACCAGGCCGCCGCACGCGATGCCGCGCTTTGCGCCTTACGCGCTCTCGAACAGACGCGTCAGCACGAACTCGCGGTGACCGAGCGTTTCCGCCGAAGTCCAGCGGCCATTCGCGGTGGCGAGCATGCATTCGAGCAGCTTGTCGCCGGTTTGATCGAGGTTCTGCTCGCGTTGCAGGATGCCGGAGACGTCTACGTCGATGTGCTCGCCCATCGTGCGCACCGTGCGCGGATTCGCGCAGATCTTGATCACCGGCACGATCGCGTTGCCGATCACGTTGCCCTGGCCGGTCGGGAAGAAGTGCACCGCGAAGCCCGAAGCCGCGCACAGCGTGACCATTTCCGCCGCCGCCGACGACGAATCCATGAACCACAGACCCGAATGCGTCGGCTCCTCGGCCTTGTCGAGCACGCCGTCGACCATGCACTTCTTGCCGATCTTCTGGATGTTGCCGAGCGCCTTCTCTTCGATGGTCGTCAGGCCGCCGGCGATGTTGCCCTTGGTCGGCTGCGATTCCGAAAGATCGTCGGTCTTCCAGCGATTGATCATGTCCTGATAGCGGTCGAACATGAACTGAAAGCGCTCGCGCACGCCGTCGTTCGCGCAGCGCGCGGCGACGATCTGTTCGCCGCCCGTCAGTTCCGAGGTCTCGCCGAAGACGAGCGTATTGCCGAGGCCATAAAGCTTGTCGAACGCGTTACCGACCGTGGGATTCGCGCCGCAACCCGAGGTCGTGTCCGATTCGCCGCACTTGGTCGAGACCCACAGTTCGCTGATCGGGCATTCCTCGCGCTCTAGCGTGGTCGCGTACTGCACCATTTCCTTGGCCGCTTTCGATGCGCGCATGATCGTGTCGTGATCGCCGTGCAGCTCGATGCCGAAGCCCATCACCGGCTTGCCGGATTTCGCGATGCCGTCGACCACGCGCTTGGTCCAGCCTTCCTCGATGCCGATCACGACGACCGCCGCGACGTTCGGGTTGCTGCCCGCGCCGATCAGCGTGCGGAAATGCAGATCCAGGTCCGCGCCGAATTGCAGGCGGCCATACGGATGCGGAATGGCCATAGTGCCTTTGATGGCGCTTTCGACGGCCATCGCCGCTGCGTTGGACAGATCGTCCACCGGCAGGATGATGACGTGGTTGCGCACGCCGACGCGGCCGTTCTCACGGCGATAACCACGGAAGGTAGTGTCCAGTTGAAGCACGCTCATGATGTCTCTCTCGATGTGGGGTGGAAGTAGCCGGCTGCGATGCAGGGCTTACCAGCGCTTCGTCTTGATGTTGTGCACGTGGGCGTGCTCGCCCGCCGTGATGGGCGCGACCACCTTGCCGATATCCACGCCGTACTTGAACACCGTGTCGCCTACCGACATATCCTTGAGCGCCACCTTGTGACCGATGGGAATGTCCTGCTTGGCTGCCACCGTGACGATTTCATCTTCGTCCATGATCCAGGCGTTCAGTTGCGAGCCCGCCTTGATGCCCTCGACGACCGCCACGCCCACGGTGTCCTTCGCCTCGTGCAGCACGATATGGATCGTTCTGCGCTCGCCGCTTGCCGCCTGCTTCGTTGCACTGCCTGCTCCCGCCGCCGCGTAACTCATGTGCTCCTCCGTCATGGTTGGTCAATCGGCCAGGCCATCCGCCTCACGCCCGCCGTTGAATGAATACTAGGCGTCCATCTCATCCATGTCAACTAACTCATCTATATGTGTTACATCTTTTCGATGAGCGGGTAGAATGAGCGCCATATAAAGCAGAGCGAGGGAGGCGTGATGAGCACAGTCACCGCCATGCCGACCAGTCCTGGCGGCACGCGTTACAAGGAAGTCAAGGAAGCCATGCTTGCTGCACTGACCGTGCAGGAATGGAAGGGCGGCGAAGTCATTCCGTCCGAGAAAAAGCTGGCGGAACGGTTCGGCGTGTCGATCGGCACGCTGAGGAAAGCCATTGACGAGCTGTGCGCCGAAAACATCCTGATCCGTCATCAGGGGCTCGGCACCTTCGTGGCGATGCATCGGCGCGACCGCCACTTTTTCCGCTACTTTCGCGTCACGCGGCGCGACGGCGAGCGCACCTATCCCGTCGTCACGCTGATCGACTTCCGCAGGGTGAAGGCGTCGCCGGCCATTGCGGCCCGGCTCGGCATCGATGATGGCGCGCGGCTATATTCCTTCGTGAACGCGCTCGCGCTCCACGAGAAAGTCATCATGATCGACCACATCATGCTGCCCGAGACGCTCTTCCCCGGACTCACCGAAAGCACGCTGCGCAGCCGGCAGGACACGCTCTACAACTTCTATCAGGACGCATTCGGCATCAACGTGGCCGGCACCGACGAGCGTCTGCGCGTCGGGCGCGTAAGCGAATCCGAAAGCGCGATCCTGCAACTCGATGCCGGATCGGCAGTGATGGAAGTCGAACGCGTTGCCTACTCGATCAACCAGAAACCGGTCGAGTACAGACTCACGCATATCAACACGGAAGAATACGATTTCGTGGCAAGCACGATGAAGAATGGCGCGGTGACTTGAGGCAGCGCGGTCGTCGCCGTCAGCGCACGAAGGCGATGCTCACTGCATTGCGCACGGGCGCTGAGTTGCGCGTGCTCTTCAGCAGACCAGAGAGCGGATCGACACCCAGTACGGTCACGGTGCCGCTCGCCTGATTCGCGATCAACAGCCATTTCCCTGACGGATCGATACCGAAGCCCCACGGCTTGACGCCGTTCGAGCTTGCACGCTGTATTTCCGACAACGCACCGCTCGCGACATCGACGCGATAAACGACGATCTCGTTCGCGCCACGATCGGCGGCATAGACAAAACGCCCGTCGCGGCTGACCGCGATTTCCGCGCCGCTCTTCGCGCCCGTGTATCCGGCGCTCGAAACGGGCAGCGACTGCACGAGCCTCAGGCGCCCTTGCGATGCATCCCAGCGAAGCACCATCACATCGGCGGACAGTTCGGTGATGAGATAAGCGAAGCGCCCGTCCGCGCCGAACACGATATGACGAGGACCGCTGCCGAAGGGCGCGACGAAAGCGCGCGACGGGTTCGCATCGTCCTTCGACAGCGCATGCGTCGCGCGATCGAAGCGATAGACGAACACGCGGTCCGCGCCGAGATCGGGCACGAGAACGTAGCGCCCGGAAGGATCGACGACGGCGCTGTGCGCATGCGCGCTCATCTGCCGCCTGTTCGGGCCGGAACCGCTTTCGATGATCGTGGATGCCGTCTCGCCCAGGCTGCCGTCCTCGTGAACCGCGATGCTCGACACGGAGCCGCTGTTGTAATTGGCGGCGAGGAGCGTGTTGGACGCGGCATCGAACGTGAGATGGGTCGTGCCGACGCCTTGCGTCGCGACGGTGTCGAGTCGGCGCAATTCGCCCGTCTCCCGGTTCACATTGAACGCGCTCACGCTGCCCGGCCTGTCGCTCCGGTCATCGACGGCATAGAGCACCGGAAGGCTCGGATGCGTCAGCAGCCACGTGGGCCTGATGTCGACGTTCGCCGGTGCGGTGGCCGTCAGCTCGCCGCTCGCCGGATCGAGCCGCAGCCCTTCGATGCGATTGCCCTGCGTGCCCACATAGACGTATTCGGGCGGCGCATCCTGCGCGGGCATCGCGGCGCTCGCGTATATCGCCGCTGCAAGCAGCAGCATGAGGATCGGCAAGGTGCGTCGGAAGAGCTGCATCATGATCGAATGGCGAATGACGTTGTTGCAAGCCTATTCGATCCAGCGCGGCGAGTCCCTGTAAAAAACCCCGATTCGCCGGGACTTTTCTCACCTCGCATGCCGGGCCGCGCTAGCGCGACGAAGACTTCTTCTGCGGTTGCTGCTGCCGCGCCGCCGCGCGAAACTGGCTCGGCGCCTGTCCCACTTCGCGGCGGAAAAAACGCGTGAAATACGCGGCATCCGCGAAGCCGAGCCCGAACGCGATCTGTTCCACCGACTGGTCGCCGAAGATGAGATTGCGCTTCGCCTCCGTGATGATGCGCGCATGGATCATCTTGGTCGGGCTCTGCTCCGACGCCGACGCGCACGCCGCGCGCAACTGCACCAGCGAGATCGCCATCCTCGACGCATACTCCTGCAAGGGCAGGTTCTCGCGGAAATGTTCGTCGATCAGTTTGCGAAAGCGTTCCACCACGCGGATATCGTGACGCGTGCCGGATTCGCCGCCGGTCTCGTCGAAATTCGTTTCACGCACGAGCTTGAGCAGCAGCATGGTGAGCAGCGCTTCGGTGCCGACGACATGACCGGTGGCGTCGGATTCGACTTCCTGTCCGAGGCTTCTGATGAGCGTGTGCACGTCGAGACCCGCCTCTTCCGAATCGACCAGCGAGATCACGCGCGGCGTCGACCACAGCGCGATGAACTCGTGCAGTCGCGCATTGACCTGCGCCAGATACGACACTTCGATGGTCACGACCCAGCGGTCGGCGTCGTACTCGTAGTTCAGACCGTGGACACATTCGGTGGGCAGCAACAGCGCGCACGGGCCTTCGAAGGGCACGTTGCGGCCTTCGAGGTTCATCACGCCGCGCCCGCTGCGCACGAAAATGACCTGCCCGTACTCGGGATGCGCGTGCGGTTCGGTACGCCAGCGCCCGCGTTCGGTGACATGGCCGACATGCACGAACCACTGCTTTTCCTCGGGCTGCTCGACATAGAGGCGAACCTTCGGAACCGTGGTGAGCTGCGACCTGCCGCCCGTGCGGGGCGGATATTTTGGCGAGGCACCCTGTGTCATGACGTCTCCTCGACGGTCGGCGCTGCGCTGGCCGCCGTCATCGTTCCAGGCTTGCGCGGCAGCTTGTGGCGCTGCTTTGCGCGGAGTCCCTTGCGGGACTCATCGAGGAAAAGATCATAACCTCGCTGAAGCGCAGCGGAAACCGCCAAGATTTTTCAATATGTTTCCACCCGATCAGAATCGATGCACCATGCCGACGATCATCCCGCGCGAATCCGTGCCCGGCGCGACCGCGAGGCCCGTATAACCCGTGCCGTTGAGCGTGAATTTCGCCTGATTGCGGTTCTGGAGAAAGCCCGCCGAGCCGTAGAGCGTCGTGCGCTTCGAGAGCGAATACGAATAGGTCACACCGATCTGCTGGGCGTTGTTGCCTTGCCCGAGGCGATCATGTGCATAACCGTACATGAGCGAGAGCTGATCGGCCGGAGTGAACGAATACGATCCTGATACTTCATACACGTCGCGCTTGACGGTGTCGTCCGTCTGTCTTTCCGTGTGATAGGCGAGATAGAAACGCGCCGCTCCGACTTCGACCGATGCGCCCGCGTTGAACAGCTTGAGAATCGACGTGCCCGTCGCATTCGCTGCCTGCTCGTAGCCGGCGCCCAGCCGGAACGGCCCGTTCACATAGCGGACAGCCGCGTTATAGAACTGGATGCCGTTGACGGGCTGGGTCGTCGCGTCGCGCAGGGCAATCATGAATTGCGCGGTCAGGCCGTAGAACGTCGGCGTGAACCAGGAGATCGCGTTGTTTTCGCGGATCGTGAGACTGTTGAAGCTGTTCATCGGCGAGCCGATGCTCATCACGGCGACGGGGTCCAGCTCGGGGTTGATGAAGATGTACTGCGGCGTGTTCTGCAAGCCGATGCGCATCTCGCCGAATGCGCCCGATACGCCGAGCCACGCCTGCCGGTTGAAGGCGGCCGACGCATTCGCGGCGGCACCCGTCACGCCCGAAAAGCCTTGCTCCAACTGGAAATTGATCTTTATTCCGCCGCCGATATCTTCGCTGCCCTTCAGCCCATAACGGCTCGCGAATAATCCACCCGATACGGCGCGCACCACCGAACCGCCCGTCGTGTTCCGATATTCGATGCCATTATCGATAATGCCGTACAGCGTCACCGCCGATTGCGCATGCGCAAGATTGAACGCGCAGGCAAACGCCACGCCGGTCAGCGTGAAAATCAGCTTCTTCATTTTGTCTCCTGTTTTGCTTGTTTTTTTCAGGCAGCACGAAGCCGCACGCTGGCTTGCGCGCTCAGGCTCTAAAGGACTTTCTGTTTCGGTTAATCGGGCTGGCGGCTCAATCCATCGTGCGGACGTGCAAGGGCGATCTCATCGACCTTCGGCGCCCATTCGCGTCTGAGCATGACGACGGTGTTCGTCGCGCCGATCAGCAGGAACGCGAAGATCGCCATCATCGGCAACGTGTAGTCGCCACCGACATGCAGCAGCCATCCCGACAGACTCGCCGACACGCCGCCGCCGAGGCTCGTCGCGACTTGCTGGAGCCCGGTATTCAGACCAACCGCCTGCTTCGGAATGAGCGTCAGCTTGCATAGCGCCAGATTGTTCGCCGTCACGAGACCGAGCAGCGTGAGCGACATCACGTTCCAGAACAGCGCCATCTGCGATGAAGGCGTGTACGCGCCGAGCAACACCGTCGTGCCGCCGATGAACCCCGCCACGATGAAGCACTTGCGCACGAACACCGCATCGTTGCCGCGCGCGATCAGCAGGTCCGCCGCCCAGCCCGCGAGCGCGGCGACGATCGCGATACCCGCGAAACTGAAGAACGTATAGAGTCCCGAATCGCCGAGCGACAACCCGCGTTGCTCGACAAGATAAGCGGGCATCCACGTCATGCAGTAGAAGGCGAAATAGCTGTAGCAGAAATTGTTGACGAGACCGCCCCATACGACAGGACTCGCGAGCAGATTCCTGAGCGGCACCGACGCCGCGCGCTGCTTCGCTTCCGCGAGTTCTTGCCGGCTCGGAAAATCGTTCTTCACCATCCGCAGCCACGGCATGAGCCAGATCAGGCCGACGAGTCCCGTCGCGATGAACATGACTTGCCACGAATACGCGACGATGATCCACGCCGCGATCGGCGCGCCGAGCGCGGGCCCCATCTTGCCGCCGATCGAGAAGATGCCGAGCGCCGTGCCCTTGCGCGTCTCCTCGAAGTTGTTGGCGAGATAGCGATACGTTGCGGGCACCACCACCGACTCCGCCACGCCGATGAGCAAGCGCATCACGATCAGCGCGGAGAGCGTCGAGACGAGCCCCGTGGCGGCCGCGGCGAGGCACCACAGGACGAAGCACACGGAATACGGCCATTTGACGCCATAGCGATCGACGAGCCAGCCCATCGGCATCTGAAACACGCCGTACGACCAGAACACCGCCGAATTGAGCCAGCCGCGCTCCACGCTCGTCAACGCGAATTCGCGCACGAAGCTGCGGTCGGCGAGCGCCGCCGACAGGCTCGTGCGATCGACGAAGGAGATCAGCAGTCCGAGGGCGAGCAGGATCAGCACACCCCAGGGGTTCTCACGCCTGATCCGCTCCGGTCGACCGATATCCATCGCCTGCCCTGCCCGTTCGCTCACGATGCGCCGCTCAGAAGTGAATCTCGGCCATCACCATCGGCGCAGAGGTGATGGTGCCGTGCGCCGCGTTCGACGGCGTGCCGTACATGTTATGCCAGTACTCGTAACCCAGGCCCGCATACACCGTGCGCGGATGCCCCGCGAACGAACCGAGATCCGCGAGCAGCGAGACGCGCGTGAGGAATTCCGTCTTCGTCTCGACACCGAAGCCGTCCTTGCCCTTGGGTCCCGTCACGCTCGCGAAGCCGCGCAGAATGAACGGCACCGGACCGGCTCTGAACGGGAACAGCCACGAGCTCTCGACGTGCCACGCGGTATGGAAATGCACGTCCACGCCAACGATGCCGTTGTGATTGCTCTCCGTTCTCAGGCCCGTCGTGAGGTTCCAGAAGCCGTGCGGCACGGTGAATTCGATGGTCGGTCCGAGCACGAGCATCCGCGCGCGTTCGGCGTACGCATCGTTCTTGGCGCCGAATTCATAACCCACCGTCAGACCATAATCGCGGATGAAGCCGAAGCCCACCGACCGCCCGAGAATCTTGCCCGTGCTCAGCTCGACGCGTCCGACGCTATAGACTTCCTGCGCGCCGCCCGACGAGGGGCCGCCCGCTTCCGGATTCGCCGCATTCGACACGAGATAATCGACATTGAACGCATAGCTGCCGAAGCGGAAGCCGCCCGTCGTCGTGAGGGAGCCGATGTTCTGCGCCACCTTGCTCGCGATGCCGGGGTAATGAAAGTCCCTGCCGTACCGATAGCCGATGTACGTATCGTTCCAGGTGACGGGCGGCTCGCCCAGGTCTTCACCTGACTTCAGGCTGGGCGCGGAAAGCGGCGCGGTGGGATTGACCTGAGTCTGCTTCGCCTGAGGCGGCTCGGACGCGCCCGGCGCCGTATAGACCTCGGCGTTGGCGTAAGTGCTCATGCCACACAGGAGCGCTGCGCCGATGAGCGGCATGCCCAGGGCTGTCGAAAATTTCTGCATGTCTCCGTCCATTTTTTTAATCTGCCCCGTCTGATTCGCGTGACGTCCGGGGCATCGAAGTGAATCCGGCGTGTGCTGGTTTGCTAAGGGTCTGACGGCGCCTTTCTGCTTTGCTTTTGATTGAGGCGTTGAGTCATGGTATTGAAATAGACGCCGCGAGCCTTTACACAAAAGTGAGATTCGCTGGCATTTTTTTTAGCAGCGCGCAGGAATTTCGCTGGCGCGATTGCGCAAAAAAAAGAGGCGTCGTGCCTGAGCACGACGCCTCAACACGGCAAGGCAATTCAGAGATTCAGTTATTCGGCACGTACAGCGGCATCGCCTCTTCCCAGAGCGTATCGGTGACGGCGTGCGGCTCGCTGCCGTCCGCGTTCATCACCCAGTTCTGGCCATCGGGCTGGAAGCTGTTGTCGTACAGCGCGAGTTCGTCGCGAAAGCCGTAGCTGCCCGAGCTATAGGCAATGCGGCCGTCATACGTCCACACCGCATGCCCCTGATTCGAGCCGTCCGACGTGAGACGCTTGAGGTCCGTGCCGTCCGGCCTGATAGTGAACACGTCGTAGTTGAACTTGTTCGGATCGTCCGGATTCACCTGCTTGCGCGTAAAGACGATCTTCGTGCCGTCCGGCGACCAGCCCGGCAGATTGTCCTGCTCGCTGGTGAGGACGGTGCTGGCGCGCGTGTCCAGATCCAGAATGCGCAAGCCCTGAAGCGTCTTGTTCGACACGCGATAGACGATCTTCTTCCCATCCGGCGAATAGCTGGGAAAGCCCGCGTTCATCGCGCCATCGGTGAGGATCTCGGGATGTCCGTTCATGCTGCCATCGGCCTTGATGCGCGCAATGCGCCCCGGCCCCGCGCCGCGCGTGAAGAACCAGTCGCCGATGCCGAACGCGACCCACTGCCGGTCCGGCGACCAGGTCGGCTGGAACGCACCGGCCAGACCCTTCCTGACCATGTCCGCATCGAGGCCGCTCGTCGATGAATCATAGATGCGCCGGTATCCCGAAAAGTCCGTATCGATCACCGCGATCGACGAACCGATCGCCTTTTCCGTGTACACGAGCTGTTTGTGATCGAGCGAAATCTGCGGGAACACGTCGATGTACTTGTACGTCCATGCGGGATCGAAGCTGAACATCGGCGTGCCGTTCGGGTGCGCCGGACGGAACGTCACCTTCTCGTAGACCATCTTCCTGCCGTCCGCCGAGTAGCGCGGCGAGCGTAATCCCGTATTGCCGGTCGCGCGGAACGCGCCCGCCGTCGTGTAGAGCCCTTCGGTATCGCCGCCCTTGACGTGATACGCCACGTTGGTCGCATCGAGGTATTGCGGGAATACCTTGAAGCCTGGCGTCGATGTCAGCGTGGTCGTGGCGAGACTCGACAGATCGACCGATACGACCTGTGAACTCACCGCGTTGATGCCTTCCGGCCGATGCGCGCCCCAGGTCGATTCAACGGGCGTCTCATAGAACACGACATGCGTGCCGTCCGGCGACCACGACGGCGAGCCGTCGTCGAAGCCGGGATGACTCGCGATCTTCTTCCATCCGGAACCATCGGGCCGAATGATGTAGATGCTCGATTCCTGCGTGCGCTCCCATCCGACCGGCAGGTTGTGCCCGCGCCACTCGGAGCCGATATCCGATGACAACGCCAGCCACTTGCCATCCGGCGACCACGACGGACGGAAGTAGCTGTGCGGCTTCGACGCATCGAATGGAATCGCGCTGGTGACGTTCTTCAGCGCGCCGGTCGCGATGTTCAGCGTCCACACGTTGGCCGTGCCGAAGCCCGCCTCGCCCTTGCGCGACGACACGAACGCGATCACGTTCGGATCGGCCGGAGAGAACACGGCGGCGTCATCCACGGCGAGATGGTCCGTCAGCCGCTGCAAACCCGTGCCGTCGATTTTCACGCGGTACAGGTTCGATTCGCCGAGCCCGTCGCGCTCGGACGTGAACACGATCCACTGGCCGTCCTTCGAGAACGACGCGTGATAGTCGAAGCCGGGCGCCGGCAGGAGCTTGTGCTCGTCGCTGCCGTCCGCGTTGGCGATATACAACTCGGACGTCACCGGCCCGACGCGGTTGAGCAGCATCGTGCCCTTCGATGCCGGCGCGCCCCAGGTCACGCTACACGCACCGCCGATGACGAGACCCGCCACGAGCCTCCTGAAACACGAACTCGAATCCACTACATGCCTCCAGTCGTTATTCGCAGACGCGCCGCTCATTCGGCGGCTTTCCAGTACATGAAGCCCATGCCTTCGCCGGTGCCGGCAGGCGTGCGCCAGCACGGCACGTAATCCACCAGGGTCATCTGCGCGCGGGTTTCCTGCACCGCTTTCATCACGCTCACATAGAGCTTGATTTCCGAGGTGCCGGATTGATACGAGCGGTCGTCCACCGCGGCGAGACCGTCGTAGTCGTAATCGGCCAGCATCTTCATGATGCGGTGATCGAACTCTTCGTCGTTGACGAAGTGCGACAGGCCGCCCGATGCGAAGATTCCCACGCGCACATCCTCGGGCCACGCGGCGATCGCATCGCGCAGCACGCGGCCGAACTCGATGCAGCGCGACATCGACGGCTGCGTCGGCGGATAGAAGCAGTTCATGATGACGGGCACGTGCGGCGGCGGCGCGTCGCCCATGATCTGGTGATACACGAAGCTGTACGCGTGCGGCACGACGGGATACTCGGGCAGTGGCTTCATCCACATGTTGTCGGGCCACGCGAACAGATCGGTCAGATCGAAGTTCTCGCGCTGAAAATATTCGATGAGATAGGTCGCCAGCTTCGGATGGCACTGATGCACGACGTGATGATCCGGCGCGTACACCGAACGTTGCGGCGGCCCGTTGTGCACATCCGCGCCGCTATAGATCGCGATGGACGGAGAGAAGTCCGTGAAGATCTCCTTCTGATCCTTGCCGAGAATGATCGCGACATCGATCTTCGCTTCGCGGTACGCGTCGGCCATCTTGTCGAGCGCGACGCGGCAGCGCGCCGCCCGCGCGGTACGTTCCTCGATGGTCAGAAACTTTTCGAACGCCGCCTCGCGATGCGCTTCCAGCTCGGGGTAAGTCCATGTCCGGTTGCGGAACCACAGTTCCTTGTTGTTGCGGTCGCGCTCGCCGTTGATGAGCCAGTCCTCCGGAGCCTGACCCAGCATGCCGCTGTGCGGCACCGCCATCCCGAATACGATCTTCGCCATGTTCCGTGTTTCTCTTTGAAGGTGATGTGTGCAATGACTTCGTGTGTTCACGCGCGTCGTAATTCGCCTTGCGATTCCGCGACCCTGGGCGCCCATTCGGGGCGATAGAGCACCATCGTCGCGAACGCGCCGACCACCAGAAAGCCGAGGATGACCATCATCGGCAGGTCGTAGCTGCCGCTCGTGTGCAACAGCCAGCCGGACAGACTCGCCGCCACGCCGCCCGCGAGACTCGTCGCGACCTGCTGCACGCCGGTCACGAGCCCGATGGCCTGCTTCGGAATCAGCGTGAGGCGCGACAGCACGAGGTTGTTCGCGGTGACGAGGCCGAGCAGCGAGAGCGACAGCACGTTCCAGAACAGCGCCATGTTCAGCGAGTTGGCGTACGCGCCGAGCAGCACCGTGCAGCCGCCCGCGAAGCCCGTCACGGTGAAGGCCTTGCGCACGAGGATCGGATCGCGGCCGCTCGCGATGACGCGATCCGCCGCCCATCCCGCGAGCGCCGCGACGATCGCAATGCCCGCGAAACTGAAGAACGTGAAGAGCCCGGAGCGCGAGATCGACAGATTGCGCTGCTCGACCAGATACGCCGGCATCCAGGTCATGCAGTAGAAGGTGAAGTAGCCGTAGCAGAAGTTGGTGATCATGCCGCCCCACACCACGGGGCTCGTCAGGATGCTGCCGAGGCTGACCGAACGCGCGCTGCGATCCGAGAGCGCGATTTCCGATTCGACGGGAAGTCGCTGCGCACGAACGTGAGCCAGGGCACGAGCCACAGTAGCCCGACCAGACCGGTCGCGATGAACATCACCTGCCACGAGTAATGCACGATGAACCACGCGCCCACCGGTGCGCCGAGCGCGGGGCCGAACTTGTTGCCCATTGCGAGAATGCCGACGGCGAGACCGTTCTGGCTTTCGTCGAAGTTGTTGCGGATCCATCGGTAGCTGGCCGGAATCACGATCGCTTCCGCCATCCCGATGACGAGCCGCAATACGACGATGCTGGCGAGCGCGGTCACCGCGCCCATCAGCGCGGTGGCGACGCACCACAGCGCGAAGCTCAGCGCGTACGGCCACTTCACGCCGTAGCGATCAGCGACCCAGCCCATCGGCACCTGAAACGCGCCGTACGACCAGAAGAACGCCGCGTTGATCCAGCCGCGGTCCACGTCGTTCAGCGCGAAGTGCCGGATGAAATCCGCGTCCGCCAGCGTCGACGAGATACTCGTGCGATCGACGAAGGAAATCAGCACGCCGAGCGCGAGCAGCGCGAGCACGGCCCATCGCTGCGTGAGTCCCGGTCGTGCGTGGTTGCTTGTCTCCATCTGCTCTGTCTCTTTTGTTTGATTGAATCTCGATGGAGCAAGAATATTGAAAAGCGCCGCGCAAGTCCCTACACAAAACTGAGTTTCGATGGCACTTTTTTCGAAGCCGCTTTGAAAAAAACCCCAGTTTGAAAAGTCCCGGCGAATCGCGCTTTTGTGCAGGGACGCATCCATCACGCTCCCCTATTCTGCTTTCACTTCCTGAACGCGACGGCCGATATCGCAAGGTTTCGTCGACGATAAATAAATATGGGACGAACCCGGAGACAGAATGAGAAAGCTGGTTGTCTTGTTGCTGGTTATTTTCTTTGCAGGCGGATTCGATAATGCGCACGCGCAATCGCTGATTACCCTATACGGCATCGTCGATAACGGCATCGAATATCAGAACGGTGGTCAGGGATCGGCGGTCCGCGCGGTATCGAGCGGACTTTTCGCCACCGTTTATGGCCTGAAAGGTAGCGAGGATATCGGTGGCGGATATCACGTCAACTTTCAGCTCGAACAGGGTTTCTCCGGCGTGACGGGCGCGGCGACCGATTCAACCGCCGCCTGGAACCGGCTTGCATGGCTCGGCATGTCGGGGCCGTTCGGCGAGTTGCGGGTCGGGCGTCAGAAAAAGCCCGAATATCTTTTTCTCAACGGTGAAATGGATCCGACGGCCGTCAAAAGCATTGCGTCGCCGATCAATAACTTTCAGGACGTGTCGGTGCGCGCGAGCAACGCCATCGCGTATTTCACGCCGAATCTGAATGGACTGATCGCGCAGGCGATGATCTCGCTGCGCGATCAGACCACCCAGCCCAGCAATGGCCTGCGCTTCTACAACGTGGTCGCGCGTTACGTGAACGGGCCGTGGCGCGTATCGGCGGGTTATGAATCGTCGGCGAACGCGACGGGCACATCGGTGCAGAAAGTGTGGCGAGCGGCCGCCGGATACCGGGCCGGCAACCTGCGCTTCTATCTCGCGTTTCAGTCGGAACGGCAGACCGATCACAGCGAGAAACGCGATATCTACGAAGCGTCCACCTCCTGGCTGCTCAATCCCTTCAACATGGTGTCCGTCATGTACGGCTATGCGCATGACCGGACCGGACAAGGCAACGACGCGCAGCAGATCGGTCTGGTCTACGAATACTTTCTCTCGAAGGCGACCAGTCTCTACGCGGCCGCCGGTCTGATCCAGAACCACGGACAGGCGGCCTACACGCTCGACGGCACGCAGTATTCGGGCATTCCCGTCGCGCCCGGCGCGTATGCACGCGGCGTCGTCATCGGCATGACGCACAAGTTCTAACCGGACGCGAGTCTGCTCAGTACATCCGCAAGCACCTTCGCGCCCGCCGCCAGATCGGACGACGACGTGAACTCGGTCTCGCAATGCGTGAGACCGAGATGCGACGGCACGAAGATCATCGCCGACGGACACACGCCATGCAGATAGCGCGCGTCGTGGCCCGCGGTCGACAGAATGTCGCGCTGCGCAAGCTCCAGCCGCGCCGCCGCTTCGCGGACGAGCGCGCGCATCGGCTCGGGAAAGTCGAGCGACATCGCCGTCGACAGTTCCGTCACGCGCACCGCGCACACGCCCGCGTGCGCTTCGCAGATCGGCGTGATTCTGTCGCCCAGCGCCTGCAGGACGTGCGAATCCGGATGACGCAGATCGATGGAGAAATCGACCGAACTCGGCACGACGGACGGCGCGCTCGGCTTCACGTCGAAACGACCGACCGTGAATTTCACGATGTCTTCGCGGTCGCGCATTGCGTCGGCCAGCGCCTGCACCATCGCAATGGCGGCGAGCAGCGCGTCCTTGCGTTCGGCGCGCGTCGAGGTGCCCGCGTGCGCCGCTTCGCCGTCCACGCGCACCTTGAAGGTACGCTTGCCCTGAATGCCGGTGACCACGCCGATCGTCAATCCTTCACGCTCCAGATGCGGACCCTGTTCGATATGCGCCTCGACATACGCCGACGCGCGTTCCCCCAGCGCGCGCGCGGGCACATCGCGCAGGCTGTCGCGCACGCTGGCGAGCGCGTCGCTCACGCTCACGTTGTCCGTGTCGACGACGGCGAGCACGGCGTCGAGTTCGCGAGCGCCCGCGAACACAGCGGAGCCCATCATGCCCGGCGCGAAACGCGAACCTTCCTCGTTCATCCACGCGACGACATCGATCGACACGCGCGGCTTCACGCCCGACGCGACGATCGCCTCGACCGCTTCGAAGGCGGCCAGCACACCGTACACGCCATCGAACCTGCCGCCGGTCGGCTGGCTGTCCAGATGCGAGCCGGACAGCACGGGCGGCGCGCTCGTATCCGCGCCTTCGAGCCGCAGGAACAGGTTGCCGACGGCATCGACGGACGGCTTCAGTCCGAGCGCCGCGCCCCACTGCACGAGCTGGCGCTGCGCCGCCGCGTCTTCCTTCGACAACGCCTGTCGATTGACGCCGCCCTTTTCCGTCGCGCCGATACGCGCCATCGCGGCGAGCCTTTCCGTGAGCCGCTTTTCGTCGACGTACGCACTCGCGCTCATGATGTCTTCATGATCTGCGCCGGCACGGCGCGCGGGTCGCGCGGCAGCCAGCGGTTCTGCTCGACTATCGCGAGAAAATCGGCGACGTGCTGATTGAAGAGCGCCGGTTCCTCCAGATTCAGCGTGTGGCCGGTCTTCGGCATCACGACGAGACCGCTCGCGGGCACCGTGCGCTTCAGATAGATGCCCGGCTGCAGACAATGATCGTCCTCGTCGCCGACGATGACGAGCGTGGGCACCGTCATCGCTTTCAGCCGTGTTTCGAGGTCGTAGATGGAAGGACGTCGCGCCTGCACACCGCGCATGGTCAGCGCCGAGCCGCGCGCCGAATGTTCGCCGAGCATCGTCGCGAATTCGAGCCAGCCGCGCGGATCCTTCACCTGAAACGCGATGCGCGATGCCGCGAGCGAATAGGTCTTCGCGAATTGCTCCGCGCCTTGCGCCTCGAACTGTTTCGCGACTTCGAGCGACACTTCGCGGAAGGTGTCTTCGAACTCCTTTTCCGCGCCGTAGCCCGCGCCCGCGACCACGAGCGAACGCGCGCGATCCGCGTAGTCGAGCCCGAAATGCAGCGTCGCGAAACCGCCCATCGACAGACCGACGATATGCGCGCGATCGATGTCCAGTGCATCGAGCACGTCGCGGATATCGCGCGCGGCGATGGCCTGCGAATACTGATCGATATCGCCGGGCACGTCCGACGGCGCATAGCCGCGCGCCGCGAACGCGATGCATCGATAGCGTCTGCTGAAGTAGCGCATCTGCGGTTCCCAACTGCGCAGATCGCCGCCGAATTCATGCACGAACACAACCGGCGTGCCAGCGCCGGCTTCCTCGTAATACAGCTTCACATCATCCGATGTCGTCAGATACGGCATGTTCCGTCCTCGTCGGTATTCAGAATTGATTCGCGGGTTCCTTGATCGAACGCGCGCGCTCGACCATGGAAGGCAGCAGCTCGCAGAAGCGATCGGCCCACGCTTCCGGCACCGTCAGGCTCACCTTGACGAAGCGATGCCCGAACTGTTTCGTGTGGTACGCGCCCTGCCGGATCATCACGCGCTCGCTTTGAAACGCTTCGACGAGCGCTTCCGGCGTGATGCCCGCGCCGATCGTCTCGACCACGAGCAGGTTCGCCTGCGAGGGAAACACCGGCACGCTCAGGCCTTCGACGTTTTTCGCCGCTTCGACGACCGCCGCCTGATTGCGGCGCTGACGCCGGTTGATCTCCGGAAACCATTCGTTCTTGGTGCGCAATCCGGCGATGGCCGCGCGCTGCGACAACACGTTGCTGCCGAGATTGTTCGGCGGCGCGGACGCGAAGCGCTCGATCAGATCCGGATGCGCGATCACCGCGCCCAGCCGCATGCCCGCGAGTCCGAGCCATTTCGAAAAGCTGTACGTGACGATGGTTTTCTCCGGATAGAACCGGTACGCGGGCGTGAAGTCATCCGCGAACTGGAAGTACGTCGCATCGTGGATGAAGTACGCGCCGACCGAACGCGCGATCTCCGCGAATTCGCGGATCTCGTCTTCGGTATGACAGGTGCCGAGCGGATTGTTGGGATCGACGAGATAGATGACGCCGGTGTTCTCGTTCACCGCCGCGCGCAGTTGCGCGGGCGTGAGCTTGTAGTTCTGCTCGGGCGAATAGATCGGCAATTCGATGACGCGCGAACCGGCCCGCGCGGCGAACTGCATCGGCCACGCCCAGCTCGGATTCGTCGTGACGAAATCCTTGCCCGCTTCGCAGATGTTGCGGCACACGTTGTACAGCGCTTCGACGGCGCCGTCGGTGATCATCACCGATGCATCGGGCAGGCCGATGTCCTCGCGAATCAGTTGCCGCAGCGCTTCGAAACCGAGCGGCGGCGCGTAGGCGTGATATTCGCCGCCATCGAGCGCGTCGATCACGGCCTGACGCACGGCCGGATGCGGCTCGAAGTGGTTGGTGTTCTGACCGAGCCACATCAGGCCTTCGCTGTTGCAAAGGCGGTCGAAATAGGCGTTGCGTTCTTCGAATCGACGCATGTTCGTGGTCTCCTCAGATGATCGAGCGGCGCGACGCGATGCCGCCGTCGATGGTGACGATCGTGCCCGTGATGTACGCCGCGCGCTCCGACGCGAGCCACACGATCAGATCGGCGACTTCCTCGGCCTTTGCCGCGCGCTTGCCGGGATACTTGTCGAAGAGTTCTTCCCAGCGGCTTTCGTCGCTGTACCAGTCGAGCGCGCGGCGCTTCATCAGCTTGACCATGCGATCGGTTGCAACCGGCCCCGGATTCACGCCAACCACGCGAATGCCGTCGTCCAGCGCCCAGCCGCCGATGGCGCGCGTGAAGGCCATCATCGCGGCATTGCCCGTCGAACCGATGATGTAGTTCGCGTCCCAGTTCTCGCCCGAGTTACCGATGTCGTTGACGATCACGCCGCTGCCGCGCCGCTTCATCGACGCATAGAGTTCGCGCGTCAACGTCACGTAGGAAAAGATCTTCATGTCGAGGCTCGCGCGCCAGTCGGCGTCCGTCATCTTGTCGAGCGGGCCGGGGCTGGAATCGGCGGCGTTGTTCACGAGGATGTCGGCGTTCGCGCAGGCATGCGCCAGATCGATGGCGTTCTGCGTGACCGACAGATCCGTCGCATGGACGTGCACGCGCGTGCCGTGCTTCGTCGCGATTTCGTCCTGCGCACAATGCAGCGCATCGGCGGAGCGCGCCGCCAGATGCAGTTCCTCGATGCCTTCGGCGGCGAACGCCCACGCCGTCGCCAACCCGATGCCCTTCGACGCGCCGGTGATCAGCGCCGATTTGCCCTTGAAGTTCAGTTCCATGTATCGCTCCGTGTATTTATAAACGACGTGTACAAATACATAGACTAGCACGTAAAAATACAAACAACGTAGATCAGAAATAAAAAAACGGCATGCGGGGCAGCATGCCGTTTGTCTGGAGCGGAAAGGAGCGCGTCGAATCAGCGATTCACGAGCTTCGCCGGAATCAGCAGGATCAGCGCCGCGCCGACGACCAGCACGCCGGCCGAGACATACATCGCGATGACCGACGTATGCGTGAGATCGCGCAGCCAGCCGATCAGATAAGGGCTCACGAAGCCCGCCAGCCCGGCGAACGCGTTGATGGCCGCGATGCCCGCCGCCGCGCCGGTTCCCGCCAGGATCGCGGACGGCAACGCCCAGAACAGCGGGCCCGGCGTGAGCACGCCGGCCGCCGCGAGCGACAGGCCGACGAGCGTGAGCGGCACGTTCGAGCCCGACGACGCCGTGATCGCATAGCCGAGCGCGCCGATCAGCATCGGCACGATCAGATGCCAGCGCCGCTCGCCGGTGCGGTCCGAATTGCGGCCGAACGAGACCATCGCGATCGCGCCGAACACGAACGGAATGGCCGACAGCATGCCGATCATCAGCACGCCGGAGACGCCCGACGCCTTGATGAGCGTCGGCATCCAGAACGTCAGGCCGTACTGGCCCATGATCACGCAGAAGTAGATCAGCGCCATCAGCAGCATGCGCGGATCGCGGAATACCTGGCCGACCGTCTCCGAGACGCGCGTATGGCGGTGGTTCGGCGTGTCGAGCGCAGCGGTGATGATTTTCGCTTCCTCGCGCGTGAGCCAGCGCGCCTCGGACGGCTTGTTGTCGAGATAGAAGAACGCCGCGATGCCGAGCGCCAGCGACGGCAGCGCCTCGATCAGAAACAGCCAGCGCCAGCCGGGATGCCCGTGCGAGCCGTTGAACGCCTCCAGAATCCAGCCCGACAGCGGCCCGCCGATGATCCCCGCGAGCGGAATGCCGATCATGAAGATCGCGAGCACGTGCGAGCGGCGGCGCGCCGGATACCACTGCATCAGATACAGCACGATGCCGGGATAGAACCCCGCCTCCGCCGAACCGAGCAGAAAGCGCAGCACGTAGAACTGCGTCGGCGTCTGCACGAAGAAGAACGCGCCCGAAATGAGCGCCCAGGTCACCATGATCCGCGCGATCCACGCCTTCGCGCCGACGCGCTGCATCATCAGATTGCTGGGCACCTCGAACAGGAAGTAGCCGATAAAAAACACGCCCGCGCCCAGTCCGTAGATGGTTTCGCTGAATTGCAGGTCGCTCAGCATCTGGAGCTTCGCGAAGCCGATGTTCACCCGGTCCAGATACGCCGCGACGTAGCAGAGGATCAGGAACGGGATGAGCCGCAGCGTGGCCTTCCGGTACACGCGGTCTTCGATTTTCTGCGCTTGCCCTACGTCGTTCGCGGCATGCAGCGTGTCGCTCATCACCTGCTCCTTGTGTTTGGCGTCGGTCGTCATGTCAGAGGAAACGCGCTAGATGTATTTCATGTCGGCATTCTTGTATCCAGATAATACCGATTCAAAATACGTTGCAAGGAGTTTTTCAAAAATTTGAGCGTGCAGCCGCCCGCCGGCGTATGCCTGCGAAGGTTTCGTCGATGTCGAGAGGGTGAAGCGTGCCCTTATTCGGTCACGTCGGCGGATTCGGGGAACAGCGCGATGAAGTCGAGCATCTGCTCGCCGAGCAGGTTGACGTGCGCGGACATCGCCTTGGCGGCGGCGTCGCCGTCGCCGCGCTCGATGGCGGCGATCACCTGTTCGTGTTCGTCGACGGTATCGAGCCGGCGGCGCACCTTTTGCGTAACCATCTTCCGATAGATAGACACGCGGTTGCGCAGGCCGCGCGTCTGGTCCGCGAGAAAGTCGTTCTGGCTCGCTTCGTAGACGATTTCGTGAAAGCGGCGATTGATTTCGTAGAAGCTGTCGACCTGCTCGGCATCGAGCGTGCCGCGCAGTTCGACCTGCGTTTCGCGCAGCCGCACGATTTGCTGCGGCGTCGCACGGCGCGCGGCCAGGCGCGCGCACAGCCCTTCCAGTTCGGCCATGACCTGGAACATTTCCAGCAGCTTGCGCGCGGACAGCGCGGCGACCATCGCGGGCTGGCGCGGGCGCATGGTGATGAGCGCTTCGGAAGCCAGTTGACGCAGCGCCTCGCGAATTGGCGTGCGCGAGCATTCGAAGCGCTCCGAAAGCTCGGTTTCCTCCAGCCGCGAACCGGGCGGCAAGCGTCCCGAAAGGATTTCGCTCTCAAGCGTCGTGAGAATCTCGTCCGCTCGCGTGGTCATGTGTATCTCCAGCCTCGATGCTTGTATTTTCACAGGCCATGATTGTCGCATGAGTCGCCGGGAGTTCGATTGATAACCAGAGAACATCAATCGTTCGATAGTTTGCACTTATCGTCTCAGTCGTTTGCGGCGAACATGCATGAAAGACAAATCCGCGCGCACCGCGCATTCCAGGTTTTCCGGAGACATTTCGATGCACCAAT
>NZ_FCOE02000137.1 GCF_001544915.2 Caballeronia pedi
CCGACCGACAGGAAGGTCACGATCGGATTCAGCTTGAGCTTGGATTCACTCTTGACCTGCCCGACCGCGGAGTTCGTCGTGAGGGTCGCGCGTGCGGACAGCCACATGTACGACACGGAGAACGCCGCGGACCAGTGTTTGGTGAAGTTATACGAGAGCCCGGCGTTCACGACCGGCGCAAACGAGCTGCCGATATGCACGCTAGCGGGGCCCGTCAATGCGGTGCCGGTCTGCGGCGAATAGAGGAACGCTCCGTTGGCCATTTGCTGACTCAGCTTGACGTCCGAGAACCACACGTACGAGGCGCCCGCGCCGACATAAGGGCGGAACTTGCTCTGCGCGCTGAGGAAATAGTATTTGAGCAGTAGCGTCGGGCTCCACTCGCGGGCCGTACCCGGTTCGCCCAGCGGCCCGAGCGTGCCTTCGCCCGTGAGATGAAACTTCGGCGGCACGCCAGTCACCGCTTCGACCGCGATGTGATCCGTGACGAAATACTGGAGCGTCAGTCCGAAGGTATCGGCATCACTCACTGACGCGCTCGCGCCTTGTTTCGT
>NZ_FCOE02000028.1 GCF_001544915.2 Caballeronia pedi
TCTCGGCCGCTGCTTCATTTGCAACACCTCCGCTCTCACGCAGATTCTAGGCGTTGCATCGACCGGTTGAATCCGCGGTTCCGAATGGTGCAATGTTGGCATGAGAACGCAATCCCTTCGCTTCGTGTTGGCTCATATCGTGGCCAACAGGCTCCGACTGCAAAGGTCGCCGCAGCAGGTTGCTGGGTGGCTCAAACACGTCCGGCTGGGCAACGACAATTACCACGTGTCGCATGAGACCATCTATCACAGTCGTTTCATTCTGGCGGGGGGGCGTTGCGCAAAGGAGCTGACCTCCGAGAAGCGTATTTATTCGCTCCACTAAAGCATCGCCATGCTGTCCGGGCTACCTGGCGCACGCTGAACCCGGACAGCAAGGACCCTCATACGTACTGTTTATAAAACGGGATCAGTCTGGCAAGAGCCTGGGCGACCGGCTCCGGTTTGTCGTACAGATCGTAATGCGACCAACCTTCGACGACGACAAGCTCCTTTTTCTTCGACGCTGCACGGCCAATAATTTCGCAGCCGTCTCGATACGCCCCAAAGGCACCCACCTTGTCCCCGACCACGACCATCAGCGGCTGTGTAAGCAGTACTTCCGCCAGGTGGAACGCGTCCCAGCCGACCGCTGCGGCCTGGTGCGAGAACAACGAACGATTTAGACCGTTCGGTTTCTGTCCGCGAGGCGTGCGATAGTACTCGGTCGCGCCCGTTACGTCAGTCTCCGTGATTCCGCGTTTCTTTGCCTCCTCGGGGGACGGCGGGAGAAGATCATCGACGCGCAATGAAGTACCGCGTGCTTCGGCCGTGCGCTGCTTCGCCATTGCTTCCAGCGCACCGATGGGATCGTAGCCGCTGAATCCCTCACGCATAAGTCTGCCATAGTTGGCGCCTGTAACGGTTCCCACTGCCTTGATGCGACGCTCGGTCATCGCCGCGTTGATCGCGTAGCCGCCACCGCCGCAGATGCCGAGCACGCCGATGCGCTCTTCGTCGACATAGGGTAGCGTCACCATATAGTCCGCGACATGGCGGAAATCCTCCACGCGCAGCGTCGGATCTTCAATGAAGCGCGGCGCGCCTCCACTTGCTCCCTGAAAGCTGGCGTCGAAAGCGACGACGACGAAACCTTCCCTGGCCAGCGCCTCACCGTAGACGTTGCCGGACGTCTGCTCCTTGCAGCTACCGATCGGGTGAGCACTGATGATTGCAGGATACTTCCCGGCTTCGTTAAAGCGGGGAGGAAAATGAACGTCGGCCGCAATATCCCAGTACGGTGTTTTGATGCTAACGGTCTTCATATAACTTACCTCGATGGACATAGCTAGGTTTCATCTTGCAGGCGTCAGGCCATGACGATTGTCTTGGATTCCATGAAAGCCACCAAGCCCTCGATGCCGCCTTCTCGCCCGATTCCAGACTGTTTGAAGCCCCCGAAGCCAATCGAAAAATCGGTGCGAGGACCGTTATGTCCGACCGTGCCGGATCGGAGTTGCCTGGCCGCTCGCATCGCTCGCTCTCGATCGTTGGTGAAGACGGCCGCGTTAAGACCAAAGGGCGTGTCATTGGCGACACGGATTGCGTCTGCTTCGTCGTTGACCGGAATAACGCTGAGCACCGGGCCGAAGATTTCTTCCTGAGCGATCGCCGACCGGTTATCGACGTTGCCGAACACGGTCGGTTCGAAGAAGAATCCACGTTTGATATGCGGCGGTCTTCTGCCTCCCGTCGCAAGCAAGGCGCCTTCTGCTACGCCCTTGGCGACAAATCGATCGACCGTATCGCGCTGGCGAGCGCTTGCGAGCGGGCCCGACGTCGTTTCTACCTCGAACGGGTCGCCCAGCACGATTTTTCCCGCGACGTCGGACAGCGCCTGGACCATCAAGTCGTGTTTGTCGCGCGGTACGATCACACGGGTAAGGCTGTGACAGATCTGCCCGGTGTTGTAGCCAAAGTAAGACTCTCCTAGCGTCCGGGCGGCGGTCTCGATATCGTAGTCGTCGAGGACGATTGCGGGCGATTTGCCGCCGAGTTCGAGCGTGACGCGCGCCACGCGATCGCCGGCAATGGACGCGATTCTCCGGCCGGCGGCAGTCGAGCCGGTGAAAGTGATCTTGTCGACCCCGGGATGACGAACGAGTTCTTCGGAAACGTCGCGATCCGCCGTTACGACGTTAATCACGCCGGGGGGAAGGCCGATTTCCTCGCAAATCTCCGCGAACATATAGGCAGAGCATGGTGCTTCCGGAGGTGACTTGACGACAACTGTGCATCCCGCAAGCAAGGCGGGTGCTGTCTTGTAGGCCATCAGTCCGGCAGGGCCGTTCCAGGGAATGATTTCAGCGACGACGCCGACCGGTTCGAATACGCGGTATGCCTGGTTTCCCGTGACCGCGCGATGTTCCTCCTCGAACGCGAACGTCGATGCCATTGCCGCATACTGACGGAAGGCGCCGCTAATGAACAAGCCGATACGCGGCTGAGCGACCTTGTATACGATGCCTGTTTCGGTCGACCATACGCGCGCGAAATCATCGTTGCGCTCTTCAAGACGCTGCGCGAACCGTTCGAGATACGCCGCGCGTTCCTGCGGACTCAGGCGCGGCCATGGTCCCGTGTCGAAGGCCTCACGAGCCGCGGCCACGGCGCGCTGCATATCCGCTGACGAAGCCTTGGCCACCGTTGCAACCACTTCCTCCGTCGAGCAGTCGAGCACTTCGAACGTTTCTTCGGTCGACGGTGCAACCCATTCACCGCCGATGAAAAGGCGCCGCGGATGCTTCAGTTGAATTGTTCTTGCTGACATTGATACCTCTTTCGTCAGAATAGGAAGACGCCTTTGCCACCCGTCTGATTGTTGAAGTTTGCGTAGGCTTCACTCGCTTGCTCGAGCTTCCACTCGTGGGTGAAAAGCCGATCCACTTCCACGCCGTGATGCGCGATAAAGCGAGCACACTCCCGCATGGCAATTTCGGAGAAGGTGAAGGATCCCACCAGCATCCTTTGCTTGCCGATGAGATCTTTCATGACGTCGAGGGTGACATTTCCGCCCACGGCGACGAGAGCAATACGCCCCCAAACCTGCGTGCTGCGCACCGCCTGACTCCTCGCTGATTCGACGCCCGCGCACTCCACGGCGCACGAGACACCCTTACCACCAGTGAGCTTGAGAATTTCATCGACCGGGTCCACCCTGCTTGCATCGATCGCGTGCGCGACGCCGAACCCCTTCGAGCGTTCGACGCGTTGCGGGTTGATGTCGATACCGAACACCTCGACGCCCATCGCGGCCGCGAGTTGCGCGGTCGAGAGTCCCACAGGACCCAGGCCGTAGACTGCGAGCGAATCGCGTGCGCTGATATTCAGGCGCAAAAGGGCACCATACGCCGTACCGGTGCCGCAGGCCACGGCGGCGCCGCCTTTGAACGAGACGTCCGCAGTCAAATGCACCAGCGACGAGACGGGCACCTTCATGAAATCCGCGTGCCCACCGTGGCTCGATACGCCATAAATACGTGCATCGTGCTCGCAGAGCTGAGTCCAGCCGGTTCTGCAGTGATCGCAGCAGCTACAGCCTGCGTAGTGAAAAACAATCACACGATCGCCGACCTTGAATGACCTCCGGTCGACGTCCGGTCCGACAGCCGCTATGACACCGCAGGGTTCATGTCCGCCGATAACCCTGTCGGACTCGGCGCGATCCGCAAGTCCGAGCATGGCGAGCGAATGCTTCATCCCATCCCGGTAGTAATGCAAGTCTGTGCCGCACATTCCTGAAGCCTTCATTTCGATGATGGCCTCTCCCGTGCCGGGAACGGGATCGTCGAAGTCACCGACTTCGACCCTGCAATCGCCTTGAAAAATCATGCCGCGCACTGAAGTCTCCAGTTCGTCACATCCGTCTTCGCGGATGGTTTCACGCTCTTGCGAGCGGATCAATGAATGGTGAGGCCGCCGGTCGGACTGAGCGTTGCGCCCGTGAGATAAGCCGATTCGTCGGAAGCGAGAAACGCCACCACACGACCGATATCTGTCGGCGCCGCGACGCCGAGCGGACAACCGGCGACGATCTTTTCGTATTGTTTGCGGTGATGTTCCGATACCTTGCTTGCCTCACCGAACACGGCCTCCCAGGAGGGACTGTCGCGCACGACCGTGACGCAAACGCAGTTGACGCGTATCCGGTCGCGAGCGAGTTCTCTGGCAATCACCTTGCTTGCGCGGATCAGTCCCCCCGCGAATGTCGACACGGCGGTTTGCCCCGGTGTCGGCACGCGGCCACCTTCGGAGGTCAGGAAGATGACGCTGCCTCCTCCGCGAGGGCGCATGAAGGGCAGTGCCGCCTGAACCGGTAACAGCTTCGCGCTCGTATTCTCAGCGACGACGGCTGCCACGCGCGCCAGATCGATTTCGACGAATGGACCGCGCACTTGCGGCGAGCGGGCCTCGTCGTCGTTGCCGCCCGCATTTGCGACGACGATGTCGATGCCGCCGTATCTGCTCGCGGTCTCTTCAGCGAGTGCTGTCATATCGTCTTTGGATCGCACGTCGCCTGCGATGAAATCGGCGGTGGCGCCGCTTTGCCGCAATTCCGCGAGGACAGCGTCGGCTTTTGCAACGCTGCGCCCGCTGATCACCACGGTGGCTCCGGCCGCCGCGAGCTGCAACGCGACGCCCTTGCCGATGCCGCCGGTGCCGCCGGTGACGACGGCCACCTTCCCTTCCAGATTGCTCATTGCTGTGCGCCTTCGATGGTTTAACAAAGTCGGCTCGCGCGAGCCCGAAATCAATCCTAGTCGCGCGGCTCATCCAAAGCGATTGCCGTTTTTCGAACCTGTGCTTGATGTTCCGTGAATCGGTTCGTCGACGAATGCATTCGTATCTTTGCAACGCCGCTTTCACGAACCGTCAATCGTCACTACAGATCGCTGGGGATAGCATTCGAGGCAGGTCGAAAAGCACAGACAGAGCAAGGAGACAGATATGGAAGCAGCCGTTCAATCCGAGCGCGCCACGCAAGCGACAGCAGCCGACCGTCCGCTGTCGGGCATTCGCGTTCTGACCGTCGAAAACTTCATCGCCGCGCCGTTCGCGTCGATGTGGCTCGCCGATGCTGGCGCTGAAGTGGTCAAGATCGAAACGCCCGACGGCGGAGACTTTGCACGCAGCACCAGCCCGACGAAGCCCGGCGTCGACGGCAGGCCGAGCGGCTTGTCGTTCCTGCGCGCGAACCGCAACAAGAAGAGCGTAACCCTCGATCTCAAGCATCCCGAAGGCAAGCAGGTGTTCACGTCGCTTGCGGCCGAGGCGGACGTGGTGCTCGAAAACCTGCGGCCGAACGTGATGGACCGCCTCGGCCTCGGTTATGCGGAACTCAGCCGCATCAATCCACGGCTCATCTACGCCGCCATCTCCGGTTTCGGGCACGCCGATAATCAACCGAGCCCATACGGCGACTTGCCGGCATTCGATATCGTCGGCCAGGCGATGAGCGGCCTCATGTATCGCCCTGAACGCAGCGGAGATCGCCCCGTCTATCTCGGCTTTTCGCTCGCGGATATTCAATGTGGCAATCTCGCGCTGCATGGAATCATGCTGGCGCTGCTTCATCGGGCACGCAGCGGCCGTGGCAAGAAGATCGATATCTCGATGGTCGACGCATCGCTCGTCCTCAACGAAATCTCGGTCACCATGTATTCGGCGACGAAACAGGTCGCGCCGCCGGGCGTACACGCGGTCACCGCACCCTTCGGCACGTATCGGGTGGCGGACGGCTATATCGTCATAGCGGTGATCGGTGAGCACATCTGGAAACGCTTCTGCGAGGTCATCGGCCGGCCCGAACTCGTCGGCGAGGCCTGCTTCGAAAGTGGCACATCCCGGCGGCAGAACATGAACGCGCTGAATGCGCATATCGACGCATGGCTCGACGGCAAGTGCCGCGACGAAGCCCTGGGCCTGCTTCGCGCGGGCGGCGTGCCATGCTCGACGGTGAACGATGTCCCCGATCTTTTCGCCTGCCCGCACGTCGCCGCGCGCAACATGCTGATGCAACTCGACGATCCCGTGTGGGGCACCATTCACGTCACGGGCAACCCGATCAAGATGTCCGACGTGCCCGAGCCGGAAAGCAACTTGCCGCCGCTGCTCGGCGAGCACAGCGAGGGCGTCTTACGCGACTGGCTAGGCATGAACGAAGCGCAGATCGGAGCGCTGCGCGAACGGCATGCGATCTGAACGTGTCCGGCTCCATGCCGATTGACGACCGATTAGGGCGGGCATAGGCTCTGAACTATTCAGGGAGCCGCCATGACCGGACTGAGCGTCCACACACTGACCCGACGCGTCGATTTGTTCACGTTGCGCCTGTTTCTCTCGGTCGTCGAGGAGCAGCAGATGCGGCGCGCCGCTCAGCGCGAGAACATTACCCCGCCCGCCGCAACGCGGCGCATCCAGGAGCTCGAGGAAGTCGCGGGCATCGCGCTGTTCGAGCGCATGCCGGGCGGCATGACGCCCAGCCCGGCGGGTGAAGTACTCGCGCGTCACGTGCGTCTCATGTTCGCCAATTTCGATGTCATGCGACGGGAGATCGCCGAATTCACCGAAGGTGTCCGCGGGCAGGTCGGCATCAGTTCGACGAGCACGATCATCGTTCATTTTCTGGCGAGAGAGATAGCCGATTTCCGGCGCGACTTTCCGCTCGTGGATATCGATCTGCACGAGGATGCCAACGTCAATGTCGTCGGCGCCGTGCTGTCGGGCAAGGCCGATCTCGCGATGTTCTATGCGACGAACGACGTTCACCACGAGGGTCTCGATATCGTCGAATACCGCACGGACCGGCTCGCCGCAATCGTGCCACGCAAACATCCGCTCGGCGAGCGCGCCAGCGTAACCACGGGCGATCTGCTCGACGAAGACCTGATCGGCATCTCGCCGACTACGTCGATGATGACCCAGTTGCGCCAGGCGGCGGCCGCGCTTGGCCGAGACCTGCGCCTGAAGTACACGGTGACGACCATCGAAGCGGCGCGCAGTCTCGTCAGGGCCGGGCTCGGCGTAACGATCCAGCCGGAGAGCATGCTGCCGAAGGAAGAACTCGCCGCGCTGACGATAGTGGCGCTGGACGAACCGTGGGCGAAGCGGCAACTGTGCATCGGTTCGAAGCGCGGCGTGTCGCTGACGCCCGCGGCGAGGGCGCTCATCGCGCAACTCACGGCTTCGGCCGGGGAGTGAGCGCACAGCCTCGGACTGTAGCCCGCACCGCACTTCGAACTCGCGATTTCTTCGGCCGGATCATGTCCGTGCATCCCTTCGACAACGGCCTTGGGCTCGTGGCGCAATCATTCGCCGATCGTACGGGCCGCGCGGCGCGTGCGAGCCGCATCACTGTGTGAACGCCGACTGTCATCGCCCCCCTGATTGCGTGCGCAATCGTATAGAACAACCACCTTAGGCGCGCAATCGCGTTCGAGCAATTGCAATGATTCGAATTGGCGATTCGAATCATTCGAATCGACAGGCCGTGGCGGAATTCGGGAATATCGAAGAGGCGATTCGAAAACCATCACTAGGTTGGCCGATTTCGCCTGCCTATATTAAAGCGGCTCATTCGAAGCGTCCGCCATCAGGCATCCAAATAAACAGACAGGAGACGATGTGAACCCTTCTTCACCCCCGACACGAAGCAGCCTATTCGTGGTCATGCTGTGTTTTTTGACGATCGCGGTCGACGGCTACGATCTCATCGTCTACGGCGCGACCATCCCGCGTTTATTGGAAGAGCCCGGCTGGAACCTGAGTCCCGCGAGCGCGGGGATGATCGGCAGCTGGACCCTCGCCGGACTGATGGTGGGCCTGCTCGGCGCAGGTCCGCTGTCGGATCGCATCGGGCGTCGCAAGCTCATGATGGCAGGCGTGTTGTGGTTCTCGCTCGGCTCGCTGCTCTGCGCGATCGCGCATTCGCCGCAGGCGCTCGGCATCGCGCGTTTCGTCACCGGGATCGGGCTCGGCGGCGTTGTGCCGTCGTCGGTGGCACTGACTATCGAATACGCACCGCGCAGCCGTCGCCAGCTCTACAGCGCGATCGCGCTCACGGGCTATCCGGTCGGCGGCGTGTTATGCGCGCTGCTCGCCATCGCGACGCTGCAAAGTCAAGGCTGGCGTCTGCTGTACGGCTACGGCGCGTTGTATGTATTGATCTTGCCGGTCATGTGGTTCTTCCTTCCTGAATCCGTGAGCTATTTGCTGGACCGCGGCCGCACCGATGAAGCGCGTACGCTCGCGGCACGCTACGCAATCGATCTCGATGAAGTTGCGCGCGATGAAGAGGAGCATCGTCGAACACGCGTCGCGGCTGCGGGCGCGCGGGGGTACAGGTTGCTGACATCGCCCGAATTCCGGTCGGCGCTGCTTCTGTTCGCGCTGGTGTGCTTCTGCGGGCAACTCGTCGTCTATGGCCTCAACGCGTGGTTGCCGCAGTTGATGCGCAAGTCCGGTTATGCGCTCGGCTCGTCGCTGCAGTTTCTGCTGGTGATGCAGTGCGGCGCCGTGTTGGGGAACCTGACAGGATCGTGGCTCGCGGACCGGCTGGGACCGAAGCGCGTACTCGTGCCGTTCTTTCTGATCGGCGCGGTCTCGTTGCTCGTGCTGAGCCAGAAGCCGGATTACGTGTGGCTCACGCTCGCGGTATTCGGCGCGGGCCTCGGTTCGATCGGCTCGGTGACGCTCGGCTACGGTTATATCGGCGCATACTTTCCGGCATCGTGCCGTGGCTCTGCGATCGGCGCCGCGCAAGGTATCGGGCGCATCGGCTCGATTCTCGGACCGATGATCGGCGGATGGGTGCTCGGCTCGAACCTCGATCATCACTGGAACTTCTACGCGTTCGCGATTCCCGCCGTGATCGCCGCAGTGGTCGTGACGTTGATTCCGAGGGCCGCGCCATGCGAAGTCGAGTATGTGCAGGCAAAGAGCACATGACGGCGGTGAGCGATAGGTGAAATGCACGCGCGATGATTGGTGCACGCTCGCCAAGGGGAGGGGGAGTGTGCATCCCGCCGGTACATCGATGGTCGAAGCGCCGGCTTATTCGCGTTTGCGTGCGCGTGAGACGTGCGCAATTCGAAAAGTAGGCCACATGCACGGTTAAATCTCCTGCTTGCGACGCAATCCAGACTGGCGAGGCAAGTAAGGCGCCGTCACGCGCAGTCGTAGAGACGCCGGGTACGCGGCCCTTCAGCTTGTGCAATCCTCACGATGTATCGCATCGCCTCTTCACCATATATGTCGTTGCCTTCCCAAGCGCTTGCGTGTCCCGCGTCCCGCAAGTTCACATACTCGGCATGTGGGCACAACCTAAGAAACTCCGCGACGCCCGTGTCGCTCACCACATCGGAGTGTTCGCCACGCATGAGCATCGTGGGCAACGTGAGCTTGCGCGCGGATGCGCACAGCCGTTGACGGCGGCGACCCATGTCGCGTGGCCATGCAACAAAATGCGGATCCCAGCGCCAGCGATTGATACTCTCGTCCTTCGGCCGCAAACAAAGCGCGGTCGGCGAGTGGATGGCATCGTCGCGTGGTTCGAAGCGACTGGACCCGCGCCGCAGCGATGACTGGATACGCGCTACGCCCGCGGGTTCCGTTTGCGGCGCAATGTTGACGAGAATGAGGGCACGCGCGTCCACATAGCCTTCTCCGACCGCGAGCAGGCTGGTCGCACCGCCCGTCGCTGCGCCGACGAGCACGGGACGCAGCATGCCCAACGACGACGCGATGCTTTCCAGATCGCGCACCATGGCAAGCTGGCTGTAGTTTGCGTCCGGCGGCCAACCAGAGTCTCCGTGACCGCGGGCATCGAATGAGACGGCGAAGAAGCCTGCCTCGCCGAGCATCATGCCCGTCCGGCGCCATGAGTGGCGTGTCTGTCCCGCGCCGTGCAGCAAAATCACAGGAATGCCGCCGGGGTCGCCCCACGAGTCGCCAGCCAGAAGAACGCCGTCCGCGCTTCTCAACCGATGCATGGGTCGGGAATCGTTTATCGGAAGCGTGCGTGCGTGGACTGAGGACATCATTTTCATCTGCTTGCTCTTGACCTTGTTTCGAGGGCGTAGACCGAATCTCTTTCGGCTACGCATATGTCCAATCTCAAGCCGAAGCGTGCCCGTGTCAACCGCTTGACCCATATTGTTCCGTATATCGAATTGACCGCGATAATTCCTCAGCATGGCCAGGAGCGCGTCGAGAGGCGATCGACGATTGGCTTGAACGGTGCTTTCCGCTACCATCAGGCTCTCTCGATTCTTCCGCAAGCGGCGCTCTCCACCGCTTCATGTTCGCGGACCGACTTCTTTTCGACACTCAACACAGAACCCAAGATGGACAGGCTCCAAGCGATGCGCACATTCGTCCGGGTGGCGGAAGAGGGCAGCTTCACCGTCGCAGCAGAGCGCATGGGCATCGCCACGGCGGTCGCGTCGCGCGCCGTATCCAGCCTGGAAGCGCACTTGCGCACGCGGCTCTTCAATCGCAGCACGCGGCGTGTCGCGCTAACGGAAGCCGGACAGCGCTATCTGCAACGCTGCCAGCACATTCTCGGCTACATCGAGGAAACGGAGGCAGAAGCGGCAGACGCCCAGGCGCGACCTTCCGGGCGCTTGCGCGTGCATGCCACGACGGGCTTCGGGCAGGCCCACATGGTGCCGGGCATTATCCGCTATCAGGAGCAATATCCTTCAGTCACGGTCGATCTGACGCTCTCGCAGCATGTGCCCGACATCCTCGACGAAGGTTACGACGTCACGCTCCAGGTGAGTCCCGCCGAACTGCCCGATTCAGGGCTGGTTTCGCTGCGGCTCGGCACGGTGCACAGCGTGCTGTGCGCCGCTCCCGAATATCTGCGCGATCACGGCACGCCGCAATGCGTCGAGGACCTGGCGGAACACCCTTGCCTGCAGATCGTCACGCATGTTTTTCCACGAGACTGCTGGCATCTGGACGGACCCAACGGTCGCGAAACGCTCGCGCTCAAGCCGACGACGTTTCAGGTGAACATTGCCGAAGCGCTTGCAGGCGCATTGCGAGAGGGAATCGGCATCGGAGCCCTGCCGATGTCGTCAGCCGTGCCCGCGCTCGCGAACGGGGCACTCGTGCGCGTGCTGCCGGAGTACCAGTTGCAGCAGTTGACGGTATACGCGCTATACGCCTCGCGCGAGTATCTCGACGCGAAAATCAGGACCTTCGTCGACTTTCTCAAAGACTACATTCCGATGTCGCTCGCCGCCGGCGACACCGCGCTGAGCGTACAGAAAAAAGCGGCCCGCAAGGGCCGCTAGTCACCTATGCGCACGTGCGCCGGCGCATTCCGGCGTACTTAGAACTTGTGCCGCATCGCGATGCGCACGAGCACCTGATTCTTTGTCGTCGATGCATCCGGCGCGGCCGTCCCGCCCGTACCGAAAGTGTCCGGAGCGAGCGATGCAACGGGCGCATCGCCGACCGCGCGCTGCCACGCGCCGAGCAGGTAGACATCGGTGCGCTTGCTGAGGAAGTAGTCAGCGATCAACTGGAACTGGTGATACTTCGGGTTCGCATCGGTCGAATGCAGCTTGCCGTCGGTGAAGCTATAAATGCCGGCGAGCGATAGGGCCGGTGTGAGAAAGTAGTTGGCATTGACTTCGTAGTTATCGAAGGAAAGCCGGTCGGTCGCCGAATCGAATTTCGAGTGGCTGTAGACGAATGCCACCCTGCCGCCATTGAACGAATACGCGCCGCCCCCGGCTATCACGTCTTCCTTGGTCACGGCCGAGGGCAGCCCGCTGGTTCCCAGGGCGGAGGTGCGGGTTACGTTGATGTAGTCGCCGGAAATCGCGCCCACCGTGTTGCTGTTGGGCGAATTCAGGTGGAGGTAACCCACGGCGAGATTGACCGACGAAACAGCATACGATGCCCCGAGGCTCCAGACACGATTGCTCGCGAAACCGGAGTTCGCGGCGCCAGTATTGGCACTGTTGCTAAAGCCGTACAGGCCGCCGAACTTGAGGCCGCGAAAATCGGGACTCGCGTACTTCACCGAATTGTTGATGCGAAAGTCGTTGTCGAGATTGTCGTTGTCGAACGGGTGCGCGAGGCCGGTATAGGGAATGCCGCTCAGCGCCTGGACGTAGTCGACGACGGAGTCGTACTGCCGTCCGAAGGTGAGGCTGCCGAACCTGTCGTGGCTCACGCCGACCCATGCCTGACGGCCGAACTCGCGACCGCCCTGCTGGAGCGAGCCTGTGGCGAGCGCAAAGCCGTTCTCCAGCTGGAAGATGGCTTTCAGTCCGCCTCCGAGATCTTCGACGCCCTTCAAGCCCCAGCGGTTGCCCTGGAGCACGCCGGTCGTCATCGTGAAATTGGACTTTCCGCCGTCGTTATTGATGTAGTTGAAGCCCGCATCGAGCAGGCCATATAACGTCACGCTGCTTTGCGCGTGGGCCACGCCCGCGCAGGAACCGAGTGCCGCAACCATTAGAATTCGCTTCTTCATCGACCAGTCTCCATGTTATGTCGGTAAGGAATGTGTTCCAAACTCGTGACACTTTCGAATTGATTAGGCATCCGGAAGTTGCAAGCGTGTGCTGTTCTCGTGAAGACACACGTCACGTCTTTTTTGCACACAATGAAGCTCGCGGCCGTCGCCCGTCAACGCAGACCCGCAAAACATTCCGTACTTCGAGACGCCGAAGTTTTCTTCGAACCCTGTGAGGAGAAATTCGGCACGAAACCGCAGCGACAACTTGAATCTGGCCGTTGGAATACATGAAGAGAAGAGGGGGATACGTCCTCGAAGCCACGCTGCTTCGCGGCAATTGGATGGTAAGGCCGCGAGCGGCGGCCCAGCCTGCCTGATCGGGCCAACGGACATAGACGTCTGGCGTATTTCCGAAGAACGGAACAGAAAGCCGCAGTCCGTTGACCCGCGGCGCGGCGCGTCTATGATCAAACACTGCTCGCTGCGGAATGGATCGCTTCCCGGCGAGCTTTTTTTGCGTCGTCGAAATAGCGTTACACGCCATTACCAGCATGAGGAAGGCGGCTATTCGAAGCGACACATAACACCATCCAATGGCTCTTCTTCCCGGAAGTAGCGCAGCATCTCGACAGGAGGAAACACTCTATGAAGGCAACTCAGGCATTCAAGCTGGCTGTCAGTGTCATGTTAATCGGCGCGTCGCTTCAGGCGTACGGTCAGGATGCCTCCGCACCCGTCGGAGGCGCGAGCGAGACGGCTCGCACCGCTGCGCAGCAGAACAAGGCTGCAAGAGCCGCCAACCGGGCGCTCTCCCGTAGGGTGCGCGCCGCGCTCGCAAAGGACAAGAATATCGATGTCGCCAACGTTACCGTGCGCGCGAAAGAGGGTGCAGTGACGCTGCAGGGTACGGTGCCGGATTCATCACAAATCGACCGCGCTACCGGGGTTGCGCAGAGGGTAGCCGGCGTCACCTCGCTTAAGAACGCGCTCACGGTTCGCCCTGCGGGAAGTTGAGCGAGCGCGGTTGACACCGCGCATCGCCGTGCCGCTGCCTACTGGGGTAACCGGGCTGAAGGAAAGTCCGGCTGTCGCTTGCCGCGCATTGCTGCCACGCCTTCTTTTACGTCTCCGCTGAGGAAGCACAACATCTCCATGGCGAGCGAGTTGTCGAAAATGGGTCCCGCCATGCGCATCCAGTTGTTGAGCGACTTCTTGGTCGCGCGGATCGCGGTCTGGCTACCGCGCGCCAGATTGGCCGCGATGGCGAGCGATTTGGTCAGCACGTTGGAACGCGGCGCACAGAAGGAGACGAGGCCGATACGTTCGGCCTCTTTGCCGTCGACGAAGTCCGCCGTCATCAGGTAGTACTTGGCCTTGGCCATGCCGCAGAGCAGCGGCCATATGATGGCGCCGTGATCGCCCGCCGACACGCCCAGACGCGCGTGGCCGTCGGTCAGGCGTGCGTCTTCCGCCATCACGCTGACGTCCGCGAGCAGCGCGACGACAAGCCCCGCTCCCACGGCTGTTCCGTTGATGGCGGAGATGATGGGCTTATCGCAGGCCAGCATGTTGTAGACGAGGTCGGAGGCTTCCTTCATCACACGCATGGTTGCTTCTTGACTGGTCGACATCTCTTCGACCACGGATAGATCTCCGCCCGCAGAAAAGGCTCGATCGCCCGCACCCGTTACCACGATCGCCTTGACCGTTGGATCATCGTTGGCCACGCCCCAAACCTGCGTGAGTTCCCAGTGCATTCTGTTATTGGTCGCGTTCATGACCTCCGGACGGTTCAGTGTGATGAGCAATACGCCGTCAGCCTGGCGCTCGAACAGAAGGAACTGAAAGTCTTCGTATCGCATGTGTGATTCCAGAGTTGAGTTGAACGATGACGACGTACATTGAACTCGCCAACATCGAAGGCTGCAATGCATGTGGCGCGGTCGTTCCGTACTTTGACCATCGTGCGAAATCGGTCTGCTCAAACCGGGGACGGCCCCTTGGAACACCGCAGATGCTGCCGCCGCGCTCATTAGCTCCGTCGCTTGCTCAATCAAACATACGTTCGCGAGATGAACGTTCGTGATGCTCATTCACCTGGCGAGTTGTGCAGTCAAAGTACGGAACGGGTTGATCGGCGCCGTTGACACTAGGTTGCGGCGGGTCGCACGATGAATGCAATGACAAACGCATTTGCAGCGGGTGGCCGAAGCGGGAGATGGTGATGGACGTGACGAGAAAGACCTTGCGCGACGCAATCGAGAGTTGGCTGACACCGAACGGCGCGATCCCTTTTCGCATTCACTTTCTGCGGCGTGCGGCATGCAGACGATGCGTGAGGATCGATGCCCGGGCGGCGAAGGGCGACGTCGCGATCTGCTTCTTCCAGCACGAAGACGGCGCGTGGCATGTATTCCCGCCGCTGCCGCGTCACGCGACGATGCGCATCGCCTAGCCGTCGCCGATGCATGTGCTCGGTTAGTTCGAAACGCGTTAGTCAGACAGCAGCGCACGTCGACGCAGCGATCACGCGACGAGGCCGCGGAGCCGTTCACAGATGAAGCCGAGCGCGCGGCGGCTGCCGGGAAGCACGCCGATCATCATCAGAAAGCCATGCATCTGCCCCTGTGCACGAAGATGATGAACAGGCACGCCTGCCTGTTCGAGGCGCCGAGCATACGCTTCACCCTCGTCGCGCAGTACGTCGTGTTCCGCGGTGACGATGATCGCCTCCGGCAATGTGGAGAGATCGGCTTCACGCAATGGCGATGCGAGACTCGCATGTCGGGCCGTGTCGGTTGGCGCATAGTGCGTCCAATACCACATCATCACCTCGCGATTGGTCAGAAGCTGATTCTCCGGTGCGACGTACGACGGTCGATCGAAAGTGCAGTCGGTCACTGGATAGACGAGCAGCTGACCTTTGAGTCGCACCGTGCGTTCGTGACGGGCGAGCAGCGTCACCGCGATCGCGAGATTCGCGCCCGCGCTGTCGCCGCCCACGAGCACCGGCAATTCGACGCCGAGCAACGCGATCCGTTGCGCGGCGAGCCACTGCGTCGCTTGCCATGCATTGTGTACCGGCCCCGGGAACGCGTGCTCCGGCGCCTTCCGGTATTCGACAAGCGCAACGGCGACACCCGCTCCCGCAGCGATCTCCCGGCAGAGCGGCGTGAATTCGTCGACTCCACCGACGACCCAGCCGCCGCCATGGAAGTACACGACCAGTGCTTGCGGTCTTTCGTCCGGCACGAAGAGGCGCGCACGGAGTATGCCGCCGTCGACGGGGATATCAAGTGGAACGATGGCGCGTACCTCGGCGCCGGCGGACAGGATCGTAGTGATTTGCGCAAATGCGGCGCGCGCCTCCTCCGGCGTCATCTAATGACGTGGCTTCGATGCTACCGCGGCGAGCTTGTCCATGAACGCGCGGGTTTCGAGGTCCAGGCTCATGACTCAAAGCGCCTGACGGCGTGACGAAGCGCGGTATTGCGGGAGACGGACGGCGGGCGGTGCGATGCGGGCTTCGGGTGCATCGGGTGCCTCTCTGGTTTTATCGTGCGTCACGTACACGTCACGCACACGTTACGCACGGTTGCTCGATGTCCGTCCGCGCTTGCGCGGGTGGCTCTATAGTTCGCTTGCGAGTTCCGGCACGAGCGCGAAGAGATCGCCGACGACACCGTAATCGGCCACGCTGAAGATCGGCGCTTCCGCATCCTTGTTGATCGCGACGATCACCTTCGAATCCTTCATACCCGCCAGATGCTGGATCGCGCCGGAGATGCCGACCGCGATATAGAGCTGCGGTGCGACGATCTTGCCGGTCTGGCCGACCTGATAATCGTTCGGCACGTAGCCCGCATCGACTGCAGCGCGCGATGCGCCCAGCGCTGCGCCCAGCTTGTCCGCCAGCGGCTCCAGCACCTTCGTGTAATTTTCGCCGCTGCCCAGGCCGCGACCGCCCGACACGATGATCGTCGCGCTCGTGAGTTCCGGGCGATCCAGCTTCGTCACTTCACGGCTGACGAACTGCGACTTGCCCGCGTCCGGCGACGCGTCGATTTTCTCGACCGATGCGCTGCCGCCTACCGCAGCGACCGGATCGAACCCCGTCGCGCGCACCGTGATGACCTTGATCGGATCGCTCGACTGAACCGTTGCTATCGCGTTGCCCGCGTAGATCGGACGCTCGAAGGTATCGGCACTGTCGACTTTCGTGATGTCGGAGATCTGTGCGACGTCCAGCATCGCCGCGATGCGCGGCGCGACGTTCTTGCCATACGCAGTGGCCGGCGCGAGGACGTGCGAATAATCCTTCGCGATGTTCAGCACGGTCGCCTCGACGTTTTCCGCCAGCCCCGCTTCGAGCTGGGGCGCGTCGGCCAGCAGCACTCTGGAAACGCCTGCGATTTTCGCCGCCGCGTCCGCCGCGCCTTGGGCGTCGTGGCCCGCGACGAGCACGTGAATGTCGCCGCCGATCTTCGCTGCTGCCGCAACCGTATTCAGCGTCGCGGCCTTGAGCGACGCGTTGTCGTGTTCCGCGATTACGAGAATCGTCATGTCTTTCTGCTCCCTCTCACAGTACCTTGGCCTCGGTCTTCAGCTTTTCGACCAGTGTCTTCACATCCGGCACCTTCACGCCGGCTGCCCGCTTCGCTGGTTCGGCAACTTTTAGCGTCCTGATCCGCGGCGCGACATCTACGCCGAGGTCTTCGGGCTTCACGGTTTCCAGCGGCTTCTTTTTCGCCTTCATGATGTTCGGCAGCGTCACGTAGCGCGGCTCATTCAGGCGCAGGTCGGTCGTGACGACGGCCGGCAGCGTCAGCGAAAGCGTTTCCGTGCCGCCGTCCACTTCGCGCGAGACAGTTGCGAAGCCGTCGGCGATTGTTATCTTCGATGCGAACGTCGCTTGCGGGAAGCCGGCCAGCGCAGCCAGCATCTGCCCCGTCTGGTTCGAGTCGTCGTCGATGGCCTGCTTGCCGAGGATCACCAACTGCGGTTGCTCCTTGTCGACCAGCGCTTTGAGCACCTTTGCGACGCCCAGCGGCTCGACGCTGTCGTTCGACTGCACGAGGATCGCGCGATCCGCGCCGATCGCCAGCGCCGTGCGCAGCGTTTCCTGCGCCTGCGCGACGCCGACCGACACGGCGATCACTTCGGTTGCGACGCCCGCTTCCTTCAGCCGGACCGCTTCTTCCACTGCGATTTCATCGAACGGGTTCATCGACATCTTCACACTCGCGATGTCGACGCCCGACTGATCTGATTTGACGCTGACCTTCACGTTCGCGTCCACGACACGCTTGACGGGGACCAATACCTTCACTTTGCATCTCCTTTCCATTCAACATTGAACCGAAGGCCGCGTGTGCGGCCATTGCATTGGTATGGTGTTCACAGTGGCGGTTCGATCGGCGTTGCGTCAATACCGCTCGAACGATGGTTCCGTACTTCGGAAGGCTGCGGGATCGCCTAATTCGCGGTTTCGACTGCAGCGAAATGCCGGTTCGACAAATCGAAATTGGACTGCCTGCCTGACACGGGTAAGCTCAACGGGCGCTTCCATGGAGACACTCGCGATGCACAACGCTAAAGGGCCGCTTGCAGGTATCAGGATCGTGGAACTAGGTGGTATAGGGCCTGTGCCGTTCTGCTGCATGCTGTTGTCGGATCTTGGCGCCGATGTCATTCGTATCGACCGGCCGCCCGGCTACGACGGCGGTCAGCCCGGCGATCCCCGCTTCAACCTGCTGAATCGCGGCCGACGCAGCGCCGCACTCGATCTGAAGAAAAAGGAAGCGGCCGAGGCGATCCTCAAGCTCGCCGGTCAGGCCGACGCGTTGATCGAGGGCTTTCGCCCGGGCGTCGCGGAGAAGCTGGGACTCGGCCCCGACGCTTGCCTTGCGGCGAACCCCGCGCTCGTCTATGGCCGCATGACCGGTTGGGGGCAGCATGGGCCGCTCGCGCAGGCGCCGGGCCACGACATCAACTACATCTCTCTGAGCGGCGTGCTGCACTCAGTCGGCGTGGTCGGCGGACCGCCCGTGATTCCCCTCAATCTGGCGGGCGATTTCGGCGGCGGCTCGCTGTATCTTGCGCTCGGCGTGGTATCGGCGATTCTCGAGAGCAAGCGCTCGGGGAAGGGGCAGGTAGTGGACGCCGCGATGGTCGACGGCTCCGCTTCGCTGATGACGCTCTTCTACGGAATGTTCGCGAGCGGGTACTGGAAGGACGAGCGCGGCAGCAATCGTCTGGACTCCGGTGCGCCCTGGTACAACGTGTACGAGACTGCCGACGGCCGCTGGCTCAGCATCGGCTCGAACGAAGCGCGTTTCTGGCGCAATACACTGGCGATGCTGGGCTTGCGCGAAGAAGAGATGCCTGACCAGCACGATCGTTCCCGCTGGCCGGAGATGCATGCGAAGTTCACAGCGATCTTCCGAACGCGTACCCGCGACGAATGGTGCGCGCTCGCCGAGGGCCGCGATGTCTGCATCGCGCCGGTCATGTCGCTGGCGGAAGCGCCGGACCATCCGCACTTGCGCGCACGGCAGACGTTCGTCGAACGCGACGGAGTCATCCAGCCGGCGCCCGCGCCACGCTTCAGCAGAACGCCCGGCGAGATCCAGTCGGCGCCTGCGCTGCCCGGCGAGCATACCGACGAGGTGCTCGGCGACTGGGGATTTACCGCCATCGAACTCGAAAGGCTGCGCGAGGCCGGCGCGATCGCGTGACGTCGCCGCGGCCGTATGGGCCGCAGCCGATTTCGATATTTCGAATCGTCACTTCAGAAACGGTCAGTTGGTTTGCGGCGCGTGAAGTCATAAGCTCGTTCCACGATGAACATGCGGCTGCTTCAGCAGACGTCAACACATGGAGCGAAGACAATGGCTAACTTTCTCGACGACTCGCAAACGATGTGGCTCGAAACCGTGAACAAGTTCATGGACAACGAGATCACGGTCGAATACGTGCGCAAATGCGACACGAACCGCGACTACCCCTACGAAGCGTATGAAAAAATCGCGCAGCAAGGTTGGCTCGGCATCCTGATTCCGGAAACCGAAGGCGGTTCGGGCGGCGACATCTTCGACTATTCGCTGATGGCCGAAGGGCTCGGCAAGTTCGGCTTCGACTTCGCGTGCTCGGTGCTGGTGCCGACGTTCACCGCGATGAACATCACCAAATTCGGCACGCCGGCGCAGAAGAAGCAATACGTGCAGCCATTCATCGACGGCAAGATCCGCTTCTCGGTGTCCATCTCCGAACCCGATGCAGGCTCCGACGCCGCGAACACGAAGACGCGCGCACGTCGCGACAGCAACGGCGACTGGGTCGTCAGCGGCCAGAAGCTCTGGTGCAGCGGCGCCGCCGCGAAGAACACAGTGATCGCGATGCTGGTGCGAACGAGCACGGATGACAAGCACAAGGGCCTGTCGGTGCTGCTCATTCCGAACGACACGCCGGGGATGGTGATCAACAAGCTGCCGACGTTGTCGCGTCACGCGACGGGCACCACCGAGATCTTCCTCGACGAAGTGCGCGTGCCTGCCGATGCGCTGCTGGGCGAGGAAGGGCAGGGCTGGAAAATCATCACCGAACACCTCGAACTCGAACGTTGTGCGGTGGCCGCGGCTTATACGGGCAATGCACAGCAGGCCGTCTCGACGGCCACACGTTACGCACACGACCGCATTCAGTTCGACCACCAACTGTACGACTTCCAGGTGATTCGCCACATGCTCGCCGACTGCCAGACCAAGGTCGAGGCCGCGCGCCTGCTGTGCTATCGCGCCGCGCGGATGGCAGCCGATCACGTGCCGTGCAGCCGCGAAGTCTCGATGGCGAAGCTGTATGGCTCGGAAACGCTGAAGGAATGCGCGCTGGCCGGCATGCAGATTCTCGGGGGCTACGCGAATCTGCCGGAAGCGGACATGGAGCGTTATCTGCGCGAGAGCATCCAGTCGACGATCGGCGGTGGCACGTCGCAGATCCAGCGCACGATCATCGCGAAATCGATGCGCCAGTAACCTCTTTCCATCTGTCGCCGGCGCGGCGCGCTTGACGCCGCCGCGCCGTATTCGAGCATCCAACTGATCAGGAGACCCCGCCATGAGCGGCATCAACAACAGCATCAACATTCCCCTCGACGAACTGGAAGTCGGCATGAAGTTCCGCTCGCCCGGCCGCACCGTGACCGAAAGCGACGTCGTGATGTTCTGCATGTTCACGGGCAACTGGATCGAAATCCACTCGAACAAGGAATATGCGGAGAAGACGCGCTGGGGCGAGCGCATCGTGCAGGGCATGCTGACGTTCTCGCTGATCTCCGGCCTCCTGCAATTCGGCCCCGCGATCCAGGCAAATTATGGCGTCGACAAGATGCGCTTCCTGAATCCGGTGAAGATCGGCGACACGGTCTACGCGAGCGCCGAGGTCATCGCCAAGAAGGAAAAGGACGACAAGTTCGGCGTCGGCACGATGCTGATCCAGGCGTACAACCAGCGCGGCGAAGTCGTGCAGCGCAGCGAATGGAGCCTGTTGATGCTGCGCAAGCGCGCGGACCTCGATGCGCTGATCGCCGAAGCGCAACCCGAGTTCAAGGTCTGAGGAGCGCAGCCATGACTCCTCGTCCAGTTGCGGCGATCGTCGGCATGGGCGATGCCTATGCATCGCGCGCGAATCGCAAGGATCCGCTGCAGTTGGCCGCCGAGGCAACGCTCGACGCGCTTGCGGAAGCGGGCATCCGCAAGGATCAGGTCGATGCGGTGTTCACGGGACGTTCGCCATGGGCCGACAAGCGTTCGCAGTGGAGCAACATCTTCATCTCGCACATGCAGATGCCGGTGACGATCACAAGCGAGGTGACGATGCATGGCGCGGGCCTGACGTCCACGCTTGCCATCGCTTCGCAGATGATCGCGGCGGGGCGCGCGGAATACGTGCTGTGCCTGCAGAGCGACGCCACCGAGTTGTTCGTCGACGCGGTCGCGATGGGCGCGGAAGCCGATGCCGATCCGCAGTTCGAGATTCCGTACGGCCCGACGATTCCCGCGCTCTACGCGCAGGCCGCGCAGCGCTACTTTCACGAATTCGGCATCACTGAAAGCGATCTCGCCGACGTCGCGATCGCGAACCAGCGCTGGGGGCGCCATCATCCGCACGCGGCGAAGGCGAAGTTCGGCGAGATCGATCGTGCGACGGTGCTGTCGTCCCCCTATGTCGCGACGCCGCTGCGCCGCTGGATGTGTTCGACGTGGGGCGGCGGCACGGGTGGCGCGTTCGTCGTGACGTCGCCGGAGCATGCGCGCCATGCACGCGATCCCGTGTATTTGCTCGGGTACGGATCGGCGACGACGCACGAATATCTGACCGACCGGATGAACATGCGCCATTGCCGCTACGAAAGCCTCGGCGCATTCCCGAACCTGACCACCACGGCCACGGCCGAAGCGGCACGCCAGGCCTATGCGATGTCGGGGCTGGCACCGTCCGATATCGACATGGCGCAGATCTCGGTGAATTTTGCGCACATGGGGCCGATCGTGATGGAGGACCTGGGGTTCGCGAAGAAAGGGCACGGCATCGACCTCTATCGCGAAGGACGAACCGGAGTCGACGGCGACCTGCCGACCGACACGAACGGCGGCTGGCTGTCGTTCGGGCAACCCGGTATCTCGTGCAACATGGACAGCATGATCGAGGCCGTCCGGCAACTGCGCGGGAAGGCACTGGGGCTTGCGCCCTCGCGCCGTCCCGAGACCGTGCTGGTGCAGGGCGCGGGCGGGATGCTGGCCGCCGGCGCGGTGGTGCTGCTGTCTACCGCAACGTGATACCCGATCGAGAACTTCCATGACCGAAACGCACTCGCCGCATTTGCCACTTTCCTGGCCGCAGCCGTACCGGCTGCTCGATGCGCAACCCTACTGGGATGCGCTGGCAGAAGAAAAGCTGACGTTCCAGCGCTGCACCTCATGCAGCGAAGCCGTGTGGCCGGCTCACTCGTTCTGCACGCACTGCGGTGCGAAGTCGCTCGACTGGATCGAGTCGTCCGGCCGCGGCGAGATCTATTCTCACAGCACGGTTCTACGTGGGCCGACACCCGTGTGGGCCGAGATCGCGCCGTACACGGTCGGCTTCATCCGGATGGACGAAGGCTACTACCTCTTCGCGCAGATAGACGAAGCACCCGAAGCGATCCGGATCGGGCAGCGCGTCGAAGTCCGGTTCGTGCAGCGTGGCGCACAAAAGCTGCCTGTGTTCGTACTAGCGTCATCCTGAAGGCCGTTCATTCACGGAGGAGAGATCGTGAATAAGCTGAACCACCACCTCGTCGATGGAGGCTGACATGGCCGGACCACTGGACGGTGTGCGCATACTCGACCTGACGTCGAATTTTATGGGCCCGTATGCATCGCTGTTGCTGGCGGACATGGGCGCTGACGTGTGCAAGATCGAATCGCGCGACGGCGACACCACGCGCAACATCGGACCCAGCCGCAATCCCGGCATGGGGCCGATCTTCCTGCATCTGAATCGCAACAAGCGCAGCCTCGTGCTGGACCTGAAGCATCCGGACGGCATCGCCGCGCTCAAGCGCATGGCGCAAGCCGCCGACGTGCTGCTCTACAGCATGCGTCCGCATACGATGGCGAGGCTCGGCGTCGGCTACGAGGATGTGCGCAAGCTCAACCCCCGCATCATCTACTGCGGCGCATTCGGCTTCGGGCAAAACGGCCCCTATGCGACGCGCCCGGCCTACGACGATCTGATTCAGGCTGCGGTCGGCATGCCGGTGCTGCAGAGCCGCAAGAGCGGGCCGCCGGCCTATGTCGCGACGGCAGTCGCTGATCGTGTCGTAGGCATGGCGACCAGCAATGCAGTCGCCATGGCGCTGTACCGGCGCGAGAAGACCGGCATCGGCCAGCAGGTATTCGTGCCGATGATGGAAACCTTCGCGCATTTCGTGCTCGGCGATCACCTGTACGGACACACATTCGTGCCGCCCATCGGCGACTGGGGCTATGCGCGGATGATGAATCCGGATCGCCGTCCGTATCGCACGCGCGATGGCTACATCGGCGTGAACGTGTACGCGGACCATCACTGGAAGCGCTTCTTCGTGCTGTCCGGGCATCCGGAGATGGCCGAAGATCCGCGCTTCAACAACATCGGCGGACGCACCGAGCATATCGCGCAGTTGTACGCGTTTCTCGCAGACGTCTTCGAGACGCGGACCACGGCCGAATGGGTGAGCACGCTGACCGAAGCCGACATTCCGGTGATCGAGATGAATACGCCCGAGACGGTCATCGACGATCCGCACATGAAAGCGGTCGGCTTCTTCGCGGAGCAGGATCACCCGTCCGAAGGGCGGATCCGCACGCTCGGCATTGCGCAGGAATGGAGCCAGAGTGTGCCGGAACTTCGCCATCCGGCGCCACGGCTCGGCGAACACTCGGTGGCGCTGCTGACGGAGTATGGCTTCAGCCGTGCTGAAATCGACGGGATGCTGCGCTCCGGCGGCGTCCATGCGCCCGAGACGGATACCGTGCCGCAATCTCGAAACGTACTGGATCAGGAGAATTGACATGTTGCGCGATCTGCCGCTGTCGGGTGTCGTGGTGGTCGAACTGAGCGACAGCGCGTCGGCGCCGTTCGCCGGAAGGATCCTGGCGGCTCTGGGTGCCGAGGTGTGGAAGGTCGAGCGCCCTACGGGCGATTCGGCACGCGGCTGGGGGCCGAGCGAGTGGAAGGGCAGCGGTGCCGCCTACCACGGCCTGAATCGCGGCAAGCGCGCGGTCTCGATCGATATCAAGGATCGCGAGCAACTCGCGACGCTGCATCGGCTGATCGCGGAGCATGCGGACGTGTTCCTCCACAACCTGCGGCCGGGCTCGAGCGCGCAATACGGGCTCGACGCCGATAGCCTGCGCGTAACCAAGCCGGAACTCGTCTACTGCGAGATCGGTGCATTCGGCCATCTCGGGCCGATGAACACGCTGCCCGGCTACGATCCGCTGATGCAGGCGTTTTCGGGGATCATGAGCATCACCGGCGAGGACGGGCAGGCGCCGGTTCGCGCCGGCGTGTCGATCGTCGATTTCGGCTCGGGCTTGTGGGCGGCAATCGGGATCCTGTCGGCGTTGTATCGCCGTCAGGTCAAGCATTGCGGCGCGACCGTCAACGGATCGCTGCTGGAAACAGCGCTGGCATGGATGACGGTCAATATCGCGAACTACAGCGCCGATGGCGATATGGGCGGCCGGCACGGCTCCGGCGTCGCGTTCATCGTGCCGCATCGCGCGTACTCGGCGAGCGACGGCCATCTGATCATCAGCGCCGCGAACGATGCGCTATTCGCGAAGCTGTGCGCGGCGCTGGATCACCCCGAGTGGGCGCTCGACGACCGGTTCGCGACCAATGCGGGGCGGCTGAAGAACCGGACGGCGATCGATCGCCTGATCGGCGAGCGCCTGGCGACCAATTCCCGCGCGGCCTGGCAGGCGAAGCTCCAGGCGGCCGGGGTACCCGTGGCGCCGATCCAGACGACGGCGGAAGTGCTCGAGCATGCGCAGACGCATGCGCTCGGAATTATCGAAAAACCGGCGGACGACGAGATCGGACTGGTCGGGCTGCCGCTGTCATTCGACGGCAAGCGCGCGCCGCCTTTGCATGCGGCACGGGACATCGGTGCCGATAACCCATTGCTCGAAACGTTGCTCGATTCGAGCCGCTAGGCTGTCGCCGGTCGCATCTCGTAAGATAATCCCGATACGGATCACGCGCGGCGCGCTATGTCGGCCGCAGGGTCCGACAACGTCACGAAGACGTGCATGAGGGAGACATGAGTACTTTCAATCGCCTGCATCTGATCCGGCAGGTCGATCTGCTCACCTTGAAGCTGTTCTTGTCGGCGGTCGAGGAACAGCAGATCGGGCTGGCGGCGATTCGCGAAAACGTGGCCGCATCGACGGCGACCAAGCGCATTCAGGATCTCGAGGACGTTGCGGGAATCAAACTGCTCGAACGCGGCCCGAAGGGGGTTGTGCCGAGTCCCGCGGGCGAGGTCCTCGTCCGTTATATCCGCCGGATTTTCGATAACCTCGACGGCATGCGCGCGGAGATCGCAACGTTCACCGACGGCATGCGCGGCGAGCTGACGATCGCGTCGGCGCGATCGATCATCGTGCCGTTTCTCGCGCGTGAAGTAGGCGACTTCCAGCGCGAGTATCCACTCGTGGATCTCGTGATCAGCGAATTGGAGAATGCCGAAGTCGTGCAGGCGGTCGCGCGCGGCGAGGCCGATGTCGGCGTATTCGCGGCTGCGCACAAGCTCGATCTCGGCGGTGTCGACGTGACGCCGTACCGGGAGGATCGCCTGATTGCCGTCGTTCCGCAGGGACACCCCCTCGCCGGCCGCGCGAGCGTCACGATCGAGGATCTGCTGGAGGAGAATCTGATCGTGGTTGGCGCGATGCTCGGCGCGATCCAGGCCGCTGCGGGTCGGCTCGGCAGAGCGTTTCAGCCGCGATACGGCGTCCGTAGCGCAGGGGTGGCCGTCAGTCTGGTGCAGGCCGGGCTCGGTGTGACGGTTCAGCCGGAATGCCTGGTGAGTCATGAACTGTTCAACCGTGTTGCCGTGCTGGACCTGACGGAGCCGTGGGCCGTTCGGCGCGTACAGATCGCGACAGCGCGCGGTCGTGAGTTGAATCCGATCGCACGCGCGCTGATCGAGCAACTGCTCGATCAGCCGGGAGACACGCGGGCCGAGTGAGGGATCGTCGACACGCGCCGGCCATCGGCATGACATGCGGCCGGTCAGACGATCTTGCGCGATCGCAAATCGGCGACCCTCTGCGCATCGAGGCCGAGCCCCGCCAGAATCTCGTCGGTATGCTCGCCCGTCAGCGGCGGCCGCGTATGGATTTCCGGCGGCGTGCGTGAAAGCGAAACGGGCGTGGCGAAGATCGGCACCTTCTTCGGCGCGCCGGGGTAATCCATCCAGTGGATCACATCGGCGGCCCTGATGGTGTCGTCTTCCAGCACCTGACGCGGCGAGTTGACCGGGCTGGCCGGAATGCGCGCCGCTTCCAGCGCGCTCAGCGCCTCGGCCTGGGTCTTGTCCGCGCACCATCGGCTCATGAGATCGCTCAGGATCTCGCCGTTTTCGCCACGCAGCCTATCGTCGGCAAAACGCGGATCGTCGAGCAGCTCGCGCTGGCCAACTAACTGAGTCCAGCGCTTGAACATTGGCCGCCCGATGACCTGGGTGATGAACCATCCGTCCCTGGCTTTGAAGATGTCGGAAGGCGCATAACCCGACGCGCGATTCGCCGTGGCCTGGCGGTCCAGGCCGAGCAATGCTTCCTCAATCAGCGCGCCGCTTGCCATGTTCAGGCCCGTGCACAGTAGCGAAGCGGTGACTTCCTGACCCATGCCGCTGCGCTGACGCTCGTAGAGCGCCAGCATGACGCCGAGTGCGCAGGAAAACGCCGTGGCGAAGTCCACGACAGGCACCATGGCCTTTTGCGGCCGGTCGGGCGTGCCCGCGATGTACACGGCGCCGCTCAGCGCCTGGCCGACGCCATCGAAGCCCACGCGGTCGCGCACGGCCTCGCTGTTGCCGAACGCGTTGGAGGCGACGAGGATGATGTCGCGCTTGATCTCGCACAGGCTTTCGTAGTCGAGACCCAGGCTCTTGAGCGTGCGTGGCGGCATGTTGGCGATCACCACGTCGGCATCGGCCACCAGCTTGCGCACGATCTCCCGTCCCTCGGGACTATCGAGGTCGAGCGTCATGGAGCGCTTGTTGCGGTTGACTTGCAGAAACAGCGCGCCTTCGCCCTGTTCGGTCACGGGCACGATGAAGCGGTCTTCGCCGCCGCCGACGCGGTCGATGCGGATCACGTCGGCGCCATAGTCGGCCAGCAGCGCCGAACAGAACGGCCCGGCGATGAAGCGTCCGAAATCGAGGACCTTGATGCCTTCGAGTACTTTCATGTGTGGTTCACGTTTCGTTGAATGTCCCGGCAGCTGAGCGTTGCCCGGGCTCGCGCGGCCAGCGTCAGCCCGGGTTCCGACACTGCACGAATCAGCCTGCGTTCGCCGCCGTGCGAACTTCTTCGAGCGCGGCCGGATTGTCCAGCGACGACAGATCGCCCGGCGGCAGCCCGCAATACACGCTGCGAATCACACGCCGCATGATCTTGGAGCTGCGTGTCTTCGGCAGTTGAGCGACGACATGCACGTGGCCGGGGCGGAACGGCCGGCCCAGGCGCTTGTCGACATGACTCGAAACAATGTTCTCCAGATCGGCCTCGGCGATACTTGAGTCGGGCTTCGGCACGACGAAGACGACGAGCTTCTGACCCTTGTCGGCATCGGCCACGCCGATTGCGGCGGCTTCGGATACGTCGGACAGTTCCAGCACGACTTCTTCCACCTCCGCCGGCCCCAGGCGCTTGCCGGCGACCTTGAGCGTGTCGTCGGAGCGGCCCATCATGAAGTAGTTGCCCTCGGGCGTGCGCAGCGCCAGATCGCCATGCACCCAGATGCCGGGAATGGTCTGCCAGTACGTTTCCAGATAGCGCTCGTCGTCGCGCCAGAACGATTGCGTCATGCCGACGAAGGGTGCCCGGATCGCCAGTTCGCCGACCACGCCCGTCACGCTCTGGCCATCGGCATCGACTACGTCCGCAGCGACGCCGGGCGACACTGTGTTGAAGCCGCTCGGCGGAATCGGACGGATCGGCACGCTCGCGAGCAAGGCGCCGGAAGCCTCAGTGCCGCCCGTGTAGTTGATGACGGGCGCCGTGCCGTCGCCGAAGCGCTGCAGGAACCAGTTGAAGTGCTCGGGCGCGATGCCTTCGCCTGCCGTGATCAGCAGGCGGACGGTCGAGCGGTCGCCCTTGAGCGCCAGGTCTTCGTGGCCGGCCATCCCGCGAATCAGCGTGGGGGCCGAACCGAAGTGCGTGACCCGGTGGCGTTCGACCACGCGCGACATGCGCGACCAGTCGGGATAATCGGGCGCGCCGTCATAGCACACCAGCGTCGCACCGCGCAGCAGCGCGCAGCCGAGCACCAGCGTGCCCGCGATCCAGCCCATGTCGGCAGGCCAGCAGTAGACATCGCCGGGATGCACGTCGAAGTGAATCAGCGAATCGTGCGCGATCTTGATGGGGAAGCTGCCGTGCGTGTGCACCACGCCCTTCGGCTTGCCGGTGGTGCCGGATGTGTAGATCACCATGAACGGCGTGTCGGGAGTAACGGTAACCGGATCCGTGCCTTGCCCCTGTGCCGCGGTCGCGGTTCCCTGCCAGTCGAGGTCACGCGCATCCTGCGCGGTTTCGCCCTCGGCGCGTTTCCAGATCACGTGTTGGAGCAGCGGCAACTGGCGCCATGCGTCGCGCAGCGCACCTTCCACGTTCACGCGCTTGGTGCGGCGTGCAAAGCCCGTGGACGCGATCACGATGCGCGCTTCGGCCGCCGACAGGCGCGCGACGATCGCGTCGACGCCGAAGCCGCTGAACAGCGGCACGACCAGCGCGCCGAGATGCACGATGGCCAGCAGCGAGACGGTCGCTTCGATGCCGTTTTCCATCAGCAGGCCGACGCGGTCGCCCTCTCTGACGCCGTGCCGCGCGAGGCCCGCCGCGAAATCGCGCACGCGCTGCTCCAGTTCTGCGTAGGTCAGTGTGCTCACGCTGCCGTCTTCGCGTTCGGCCACCACGGCGTTTTGCCCAGACGTCGCAGGATGGCGGGCCCACGCATGGATCGTGTTGACCCAGTTTAGCCTGCCGCCCGGGAACCAGCTCGGAAACTGCGGGCCGCGCGAGAGGTCCGCATAGCCGCTCGGCGGCACATCCCACGCGATCGCGCATTCGCGCATCACGGTTTGCCAATAGCGCTCGGGCTCCGAAATAGACACGCGCATCAGTTCGTCATACGAAGGCACGTCCAGCGCGCGCATCAGCTTGACGATGCCGGCGTTCTGCAGTTCGCGCTCGCCCGGCTGCCAGATGTGGCTGGATGAGTGGCCGGCTTCGAGGTTGTTCATGATCGGTCTCCTGCGTTCAAGCGCGTTCAAAAATCATCGCGATGCCCTGGCCGCCGCCGATGCACATCGTCTCCAGCCCATAACGGGCCTGGCGGCGCTGCATCTCGTGCAGTAGCGTGCTCATGATGCGTACGCCCGTGGCGCCCACCGGATGGCCCAGCGAGATGCCCGAGCCGTTCACGTTGAGCTTTTCTTCCAGCGCTTCCATGGAGCTGCCCCATCCCTTGACGCAGGCGAGCGCCTGACACGCGAAGGCCTCGTTGAGCTCGATCAGGTCCATCTGGTCGAACGTCAGACCCGTGCGCGCAAGTACTTTCTGTACGGCGGGCACGGGACCGATACCCATGCGCGCCGGATCGCAGCCCGCGGCGGCCCAGCCGACCAGCCAGCCCATCGGTGTGAGGCCCAGTTCGTCGAGCTTATCTTCGGCCACGATCAGGCAGGCAGCGGCGGCGTCGTTCTGCTGGCAGGCGTTGCCCGCGGTGACGACGCCTTCCTTCATGATGCTACGCAGCTTGGCGAGGCTCTCCGGCGTCGTCTCGCCACGCACGCCTTCGTCCTGCTTCACGATCAGCGCATCGCCCTTGCGCTGCGGCACCGCGACGGGAACGATCTCCGCATCGAAATGCCCGGCTTGCTGCGCGGCGGCCGCACGCCGATGGCTGCGCGCGGCGAAGCGGTCGGATGCCTCGCGCGTGATGTCGTACTCGCGCGCCAGCGTTTCGGCGGTCTCGATCATGCCGCTGATGCGGCCGAAACGGCTCTCCGGTTGCGAACGTTCGCGGCCGCGGTCCAGACGGTCGTGCATCTTCACCGTGCCGGCGCGCTTGCCCCAGCGCATGTCGGTCGTGTAGTACTCGACTTGGCTCATGCTTTCCACGCCGCCCGCCATCACCACGTCGGCCGCGCCGGTCTGCACCATCATCGCCGCCGTGGCGAGCGCCTGCACGCCGCCGCCGCAGCGCCGGTCCAGCTGCATGCCGGCCACCTCGATGGGAAAACCCGCCTGCAGCGCCACCCAGCGTCCGGTGCACGGCGTCTCGCCGCTGGCATAGCTTTGCGCGAACACGACGTCGTCGATGCGGGCGGGATCGAGTCCGGTACGGTCCACGATGGCGCGCGCGACGCTGGCGCCGAGTTCCTCGACAGGAACGCCCTTCAACGCACCGCCGAACGCGCCCACGGGGGAGCGCAGCGGGGAGACGATGGCTGCTCGTTTCATTTCGAATGCCTCTTCAATGTCATCAATGTTCCGCCGCCATCGCTCGCCTGTCATGCGCTGGCAGCTATCGTTTCTTGATCTTGCGACGCGCGATCAGCCGTAGCGTCCGCCCGTCACATGCAGCACTTCACCGCTGATGAAGCCCGCGCGCTCGCTGGCGAGGAAGGCCACCGCGTCCGCGATGTCGTCCGGGCGTCCGGCGCGCTTGATCGGCTGGGCGGACACGGCGCGCTCCTTGATCGTTTCGTAGGTCGGCAGCGCCTGCACCATTTCCGTATCCATGAAGCCTGGCGCGACGCAGTTCGAAGTGATGCCGTAGCGGCCTTCCTCCATCGACAGCGCTTTGGCCATGCCGATCAGGCCTGCCTTGGCAGCGGAATAGTTCGCTTGCGTGGGGTTGCCCAGATGCGCGCGCGAGCTGATGTTGATCAGCCGGCCCCAGCCCTGATCGATGAAATGCGGCATGACGGCCCGGGCGGCCAGAAAGGCGCCCTTGAGCATCACGTTCATGACGAAATCCCAGTCGTCCGCGCTCATCTTCACGAGGTACTTGTCGCGCGGCGCGCCGGCGTTGTTCACGAGAATGTGCACGCGGCCGAAATGGGCGACGGTTTCATCGACAAGACGCTGGACATCGGCTTCGCGCGTGATGTCACCCACGATGCAGTGCGCGGCCAGTCCTTCATTCTCCAGCGCTTTCGCGGTGGCTTGCGCCAGTTCCGCGTTGATGTCGGTGATGACGACCTTCGCGCCCTCTTGTGCGAGACGCCGCGCCGTGGCGGCGCCGAGCCCGCGCGCCGAGCCGGTGACGATGGCGACCTTGCCGGTTAAACCGAGATCCATGTGCTTCTCCTAAGAACAAATTGGTCAGCGCAGGTCGACCCGCGCATGGTTCAAAACCACTACGTCGCGCTCGACGGCGATTACGCGCAGCGACACCGTGTTGCCCCGCACCCACATCTCGGTACGCAGCGTGTCACCCGGCCACGCCGGCGCCGTGAAGCGCACGCGCATGCCCGCGAAGCGCACGTCGTCGTAATCGAGCACGGTGCGCAGCACCGCGTGCGCCGCTACGCCCATCAGGGCCATGCCGTGCAGAATGGGACGGGGAAAGCCGGCCGCGGCGGCGATGGTGGGATCGGCATGCAGCGGATTCAGGTCGCCGCTCAGGCGGTAGATCAACGCAAGCTGCTCGGGTGTCGCGAGATCGCATACATGATCGGGCGCGCCGTCGGGCATCGCATGGGGCGCGGGCGGCGCATCGGCGCTGCCGCCTGCGCCGAAGCCACCGTCTGCGCGCAAGAGGCTCAGTTGCACGACGGTCGCCAGCGGGCGGCCCGTTTGCGCTTCGGTGATCTCGCGCGTCTGCTGCAAAAACGCACCCTTGTCGGGACCTTTGTCCCACAGCCCGGTAATGCGCGTCGTGCCGTTAATGCGCCCCATGGCCGGCAAAGGTGCGTGGATCCTGATCTCCTGCTCGGCATGCAGGATCTTTTGCCAAGTAATACCCGTGTCCGCTTCACGTGCCCAGAAACCCGGGTATGCGAGCACGTTCGCCATCGTCGGAAACGCACGCAGCGACTGACGGTCGCTGCCCTCGTAGACATAACGCAATTGCCTTGCGTCGAGCGGATCGGCCCCGATGCCCAGACCGAGGGCATAGATCTGGCTATCGCGCAGCGAGTAAGCGTGCTCGATGGGGGGAAAGTGACGGTCCAACAAGTGATCGGCTCGAAGCGGCATGGCGAACGTGATGTCGTTTGATTCGAGTTCGTACGATGAGTCCGCTCCGCTCGCCGGTCAACGTAACCGCGACCATTGTTCCGTACCTTGGCAGACGTCCTGCCAGCATCGAAGTCGACGCCAGTGCCGGTCTTATGGACGCGATTTCATTTTCCGGAACATATTCGTCAATAAGGTTGTTCCGGGTGGACCGCCCGGCGCAGCATCCTGTTGTCCTCCTCTATTTTTTAAGCGTACCGACATGATTCGCGATCAAGAAACGCTCAACGGCCTGCTCGACTCTATCGCCCGATTCGTGCGCGAGCGCCTCGTGCCCAACGAGGAACTGGTGGCCGACACCGACGAGATTCCCGAGGATATCGTCGCCGACATGAAGGCGATGGGCCTGTTCGGTCTCACCATTCCTGAGCGCTTCGGCGGCCTGGAACTGACGATGGAAGAGGAAGTGCTCGCGGTGTTCGAACTGTGCCGCGCTTCACCCGTATTCCGCTCGCTGCTGGGGACCACCGTGGGCATCGGTTCGCAGGGCATCCTGTTCGATGGTACGCCCGAGCAACAGGAGAAATATCTGCCGCGCCTCGCAACCGGCGAGCTGATCGCCTCGTTTGCGCTGACCGAGCCGGAAGCCGGCTCCGACGCGGCCTCGCTTCGCACGACCGCCGTCAGGGACGGCGACGACTACGTGGTCAACGGCACCAAGCGCTTCATCACGAACGCGCCCCATGCGGGCATCTTCACGCTCATGGCGCGAACCAATTCGGAGGACAAAGGCTCGGGCGGCATTTCGGCTTTCATCGTCGATGCAAAGACGCCCGGCATCAGCTTCGGCAAACGCGACAAGAAGATGGGACAGAAGGGCGCGCATACCTGCGACGTGATCTTCGAAGACGTGCGCGTGCCGGCCGCCAACCTGATCGGCGGGAAGGAAGGGCAAGGCTTCAAGACGGCGATGAAGGTTCTGGACAAGGGCCGCATTCACATCGCCGCCGTGTGTGTGGCCGTGGCCGAACGCATGTTGTCGATGGCGTTGTCGTACGCGGTGGAGCGCACGCAGTTCGGCAAGCCTATCGCCGATTTCCAGCTCGTGCAGGCCATGCTGGCCGACAGCAAGGCCGAAATCTATGCGGCCCGCTGCATGGTGGTCGACGCCGCGCGCCGCCGCGACGACAAACTGCCGGTGAGCACCGAGGCGTCCTGCGCCAAGCTGTTCGCGTCCGAGATGTGCGGCCGCGTGGCTGACCGCGCCGTGCAGATTTTCGGCGGCGCAGGCTATATGGCCGAGTATGGCATCGAGCGCTTCTACCGCGATGTGCGCCTGTTCCGCATCTATGAAGGCACGACCCAGATTCAGCAACTGGTCATCGCACGGGCCATGATTCGTGACGCTAATTAAGGATGAGGCAGAAGACGCAATGACGAATTTCAGCAAGCGTTGTGACACATCGCGCAGCGGCGAGCAGCGTGCCGTGGATGAACAGGCGATCGACGCCGGAGAGTCATCGGTCGGCGTGCATTCCAGCGTTGTACGGAGCGATAACGTGAACTGGGCATGGACGGGAACCACTGGCCATTACGACTGGATGGATCACGCGCCGCTCTTTCATCACCGCGACTGAGTTCCAGAGTACGGAACGCGACGACGCTTTGTTTTGACTCGTTTGCGCCTCGCCCGTGTAATGCAAGGCATCGGATGGACGCACGTTGCGCCGTTCCCGTCGATGCGTGGCGTTCCGCCGCGACCCATGCGTCCGCGCATTTTCATGGCCGCTCAGAAGCCAGATCGAAACAATGGAGCTATCGATGTCGTTGCAGGCAAATCGGACAGCGCTGCGTTCGTCAGTGCATGAAGATGCGAATCGGTACGATGCGCCAATCGGAGGCCGCGAGAGTGCGGACGGCGCGCGCGCGTCGTCGGGCATGGTCGTGCCGCTGGCTCGAAGTCTCGCGATACTGGCGGCGTTTCCACCGCACGAAGCCTGGCTCGGCAACCACGAGCTCGTGATCGAAACGGGCATTCCGGCACCTACGATTTCGCGGATCGCTCGCTCGCTCGTGACACTCGGATACCTGCATTATTCGCCGGAGCGCCGCAAGTATCGACTCGCCGCGCCCGTGCTGTCGCTGGGTTATGCGGCGACGGCCCATTCCAACGTGCAACTGCTTGCACGACTCGAAATGCAGGCATTCGCGACGCAAAGCGAAACTTACGTGATGCTCGGCTCGCGGGACCGTCTCGACGTGATCGTGCTGGCAACGTGTGTGAACAAACCGGCATCGGTCGATCTCAAGCTGTATGCTGGTACGCGCCTGCGCATCGCATCGTCGCCGATGGGCTGGGCCTTGCTTGCAGCAGTGCCGGAACTAGAACGCTTCTATCTGCTCGGGAACATCGAACGCAAGGCGGGACGCGACTGGGCCGGCCTGCGTCGCCGTATCAGCCAGGGCATCTCGCAGGTGCATAACGTCGGCTATTGCATGTCGATCGGCGAATGGGAGCCGGACCTCACGATTCTCGCCGTGCCACTGGTGGTTCAGGACCAGACGCCGCTCGTACTTGCCTGCATCGGGCACAGCGCCCGGCTGGGGCGTGCGCGGGTCGAACGGGAACTCGGGCCACGGCTGGTTGCGGCCGCGCAGCGCTTGCAGGAGCAGGCAGGCGTCATCGACTGAAGCGAACATGGACAAGACCGACATGCACAAAGGCGTGACGCTGACCGTCGAACGCGGACTCGAGGTGCTCCACGCGTTTCGCGCGAACCGCGCTCCGTTGTCGAACGCGGAACTCGTGCGTCGCACGGGTCTGCCGAAAGCTACCGTATCCCGGTTGACGACGACACTGATCTCGATCGGTTATCTGCGCCGCGTGGGCGGCGGGCGCCAGTTCGAACTGAGTGCCGGCCCACTGAGCATTGGTCACGCCTATCTGGAAGCGAATGTCGTACCGCGGCTGGTCGCGCCCGTCATGCAGCAGCTTGCCGACAAGCTGAATCTGTCGGTCGCGCTGGCGGTGCCGCATCGACTCGACATGGTGTATATCGCGTGGCGAGCAAGTGCCAACATCGCCACGCTGAGGCTCGGCGTCGGTTCGCTCCTGCCGATGGCATCGACTGCCGTGGGGCGCGCCTATCTGTATGCACTGCCCGACGCGGTGCGCGAACCTTTGATTTCGGAGTTGCTCGATGCGGCCGGAGACGATGCGGAAACGGTGCGCGCGAACCTCGATGCCGCATTCAGCGATCTGAAGGAAACGGGTGTATGCATGTCGGTAGGCGAGTATCAGCGCAACGCGTTTGGCATTGCCTTGCCAATCGTGGTTGGCCGAACCTGCACGTTGATGGCGCTTAACTGTGGAGCGGTGGAACTGGAGCCGGACATGACGGCGATCCGTCGGCGTGTGGCGCCTGCATTGAAGGCCGCGGCGTTGACGGTGTCCGGTATCCTGAGCGACGTCGACTGCGAGCCTTGACGGGCCGCGCGTCGCATCGCATCGCGCTAGCCTTGCGACCGCTCAACTGCGTGCATGAGATTCGCGGGCCAGCCGTTCGCGATGATCCGGATGCGCGAGCGCGATGAGCTTCGGAATGCGCTCGGCGATCGAGAGGCCGCGCAGATCGGCAATCCCATATTCTGTGACGATCACGCACGCGTCGCTGCGCGGCACCGTCACGGGCCCTGTTACGCGCGTCACGATGCGGCTGTGCCGCCCGGCGGTCGACGGCAGCGCGACCACGGGCACGCCTCCACGGCTGATCTGCGCCGCGCGCAGAAAATCGCCGACCCCACCCACCGCACCGACATAGGTGCCACCGATGGCCTCGGCGTTGACCTGGCCTGTGAGATCGACCTCCACCGCCGAATTGATCGCGACGAAGCGATCGATCCGGCGCAGCACGTACGGATCATGCGTGTATTCCGTGCCGCGCAGCTGGAGCGCAGGATTGCGGTGCGCGAAACGGCGCGTGCGCTCCGAGCCCATGATGACGCCTCCGATGGTGATCCCAGTATCGATCGTCTTCCTCGCATTCGTCACGACACCCGCCTCGCACAACGCCGCGACGCCGTCTCCGATGCTGCCGGTGTGCACGCCGAGATCCCGCCTGTCGTGGAGTTGCGCCATCACCGCGTCCGGGATCGAGCCGATTCCCGTCTGCAGCGTCGCTCCGTCTTCTACCAGCGAAGCGACGTTCCGTCCGATCATCTGCTCCACAGGTCCGGCCTCTGCCGCACGTGTCTCCGGGAACGAGGCGTCCGACGCCACCAGCAGGTCGATGTCACCGTCTTGGAGATAAGGGCCGCCGTAGGTCCACGGCACGTCGGGGTGCACTTCCGCGACGATCGCGCGCGCGTGCCTGACTGCTTCGACCAGATACTCGCGCGCGAGCCCGAGGCTGTATCGGCCGTGTTCGTCCGGAGGTGATACCTGTAGCAGCACGACATCAATCCGCAGTCGACCGCTGCGAATCAGCTCCGGAAGCCGGGAGTAATGCACCGGAAGAATGTCGAGCACGCCCGCGCGCGCAAGGCTGCGATTGGTTCCGCTGCCGCAGTATGCGAGGAAGTCGAAGGCGTCGGCATGTTCGGGGCCGAGTATCTCCGTCAGGCCGATGCCGAGGAAGATGCGGATTCGCTTTATCTGTTCGCGCTGGGCAACCAGCGCGCGCATGAGCGTCACAGGCTCCGCATGCGACTGACCCCACATCACGGTGTCGCCTGGCCGAACGAGCGCGCTGAGTTCGCGGCAGTCGCCCGGTCGGCGGTCAGGGTTCGCAGAACGCGCGATCACGGTGTTGGTGTGGTTCATGCGTGGAGGAAGTGAGTTTCGATGTTGGGTGATCCGGAGCACGAAGGGCTGCGTACCGGCCCGCATTGCGATCCCGCTACATCTTCTTCAGCGTGTGATACTCGGGCCATAGTGCCTTGACGAGTTCGCGCGACGCGCCGTACGCATGACAGCTATCGATCTTGCGCGGCTTGCCCTGTTCGTCACGCTCACTGAACCTGGATGGCCGTTCGGTAACCATGGTCTGATAGGCGGCGCTCGCAAGTGGCCCGAGCAGTTCCTTCAGGTGCGTGCACGTATCGCCGGATGGCAGACGCTTGCGCACCTCGGCGTTCCAGCCTGGTCCGATGCGCAAGCCGACCAAAGTCTGCAGCGTGTCGCCGCCGCCCTGGCACGGCGCATACGGATGAGACTGGATGAACGTATGGACCTCGCGAACGATCATGTCCTTGTCGAACATCAGCGTAACGCCGAGATCGTGAATGGGCGTTTGAGCGGCTACCAGACGCGCCCCGCCGGGCGGCGTGAAGTCGTGCGTCTTGCGATCCACGAGACGCGCGCTTACCTCGAACAGGCCATCGTTGCGTCGATAGCCGCGCATCTCGATCTGTCGTAGATGCAGTTCTTCGCGCGTGACGACTGGTTCGGCAGCGGAATCATCGTTGCAGGCCATGCTTCTACTCCAGTCGTGAGAACGCTTTTTATCTGTGGCGCAAGCTGAAAATCGACCGTCGCCAGAAGCACACGGTCGCGGCCTCGGCTGGCCGTTGCCAGTTTGACTCTCGAATTCGCGAGCAGGCAATCACACCGGCGCGGTTCTTCCGTACTTTGGAAACAACGAGATGTTATAGCCGCGACGCCAGTCCTTGCGCGGTCTCCTTGAGCGCTGGCACGACGCGCGCTCTGATCGACGCGGTGTCGCGGGTGACATCGACCCCGCCGCAACTCAGTGCCATGCCGTTCTGCGGACGACCGGGCGCGACCGGCAACGCGATGCCGTGTGCATGGCGTTGATATTCCCCGAACGCCATGCATAGGCCGTCCGCATCCAGATCACGGAAAGACGTTCGATCGACTTGCGGAATTCGCCAGCCTTCGGACCGGCCGCCGCCAGCAGTTGTTCGACATGTGACCGTGACCACATCGAAGGCTGCTTCGCGAGGCGGCCATTCCGTGACCAGTCCTGCTCGCAATTCCCCCGGCGACGTGCGGATTCCAAAGTACGGCACACCGCTGCCGCCGCGATTGCCCCGATGCCGCCTTCGCTCATCAAATAGAAGGTTAGAAAAGCAGCCCTTTTCGGGAGGCGAGGAAATAACAGATTCCGGGTTGGAGACGTTCGAGCCGGGTACGGCTCTCATTTGCAGCGCATATTGAATTACAGTTGAATCCGATGCTTGCTGACTACGATAGGTTTCAGGCGATGAAAGATTGGCTCGAACAAGATATCTTGAGTGATGTTCAGACTCGATGGAACGTGGCTGCGCGACGATGGGATGCACACGCGTTGACCTCGATCTACGAGCAAGATGCGTTGTTTTTCGGTGGCAGGCAAGGACAGTCGGTCGGCGCGGACGAGATCCTCGCCTACTTCGAGTCGTATCGAGGCGTGATCGAATCGGCGTGTCTCACGTTTGCGGAACAAAGGTTCATTCGTCTGACGGGTGACTGTTTTCTGGCGCAGGGGTTCGGCGAGTTCGATTTCGTCTTGTGCGGCAACAAGGCGACTCGGTCGCGATTGCGTACCACGCTCGTCATCACGCGACGCGGAGACACGTGGCGCATCCGCCAACATCATTTTTCCAGCGAGCCGTTATCGCCGCCTATTTAGGCACGCTGAACGCGCGATGGCCTGACGATAGCGAGATTTCAGATGCGATTCGAGCGCGAGGAGGCGAGCGAGCGTTGCCTAGACTTACGCATCGGGTGATTTGAAGGCTCTTGTCCTGGTGCAGGCAGGAGTTCGCGCTTTTCAACGAGAAAATCCATGAGGACGCGCACCTTTGGAGGCATGCGCTCACGCGTCGGGACATAGAGATAGAAGCCTGCGAACGGCTTGCACCATTCGCGCAGTACGCGAATGAGTAAGCCGTCTGCCAGCTCGCGACGTACCGCAATATCGACGTGCTGAACGAGACCGGCACCCTGGAGGGCCGCGCGAATCATGCTGTCGTCGTCGTTCGTGATCAGTGTGCCTTGAGGTTCGACGACGAAGCTATGGCCCTTTGCTTCGGGCGAGCTGAACTCCCATCGGAAAATGGCCCCGCTGCTCGTATGCCGATACGCCACGCAATCATGTGTCGCGAGGTCCGCCGGTGTTGCGGGAACACCGTGGCGTTCGAAATATTGGGGCGAGGCTACCACCGCCATTTCAAGCATGGGCGAGATCGGCATAGCAACCACGTGCGCCGCGAGACTCTCGCCCATGCGGATACCCGCGTCGCATCCCTCCGCAATGATGTTCGAAAGTCCGTCGTCCATCACGAGTTCCAGTTTCAACTGAGGAAATCGCGAGAAGAACTCGGATAGATGCGGCTCCAGCAGATTCCGCGCGGCGATCCTCGACGTGTTGACGCGCAGAAGGCCAGAAGGCGCCGCGTTCGTTTCGCCGACGTCGCGCACGGCCTGCTCGATCGCGCCAAGCGCTGGACGCAGTTGATCAAAAAGCCGCTGGCCCTCTTCCGTGAGCGACATCTCGCGCGTCGTGCGATAGATAAGCTTGACGTTCAGTTGCTCTTCGAGCGCCTTCAGGCTTTGCGACAACGCCGCCCGCGAAACACCCATCTCGGCGGCGGCCTTGGTGAAGCTGCCGTGTTGGGCGATGTGGGCGAATGCGGCCAACGAGGGGAGACGCGAAAAGTCCATCGGTCCTATTGGTAAGCCTGGCTTACGACTGTGATTGGTTATTTGATCTTGTTGTGCAGCAATGCAGGTTCTAACATTTTCCCCATCGAGAACGCAATGACTTTTGCGGGCGCTCGCTCAACAAAGGAGTTCAGAACCATGCAGAAAACCGGAATCACGAATCGGAACGGTCAGGGCATCACGCTTGCGGCGGTGATTAATTTCCCACAAGGATTCGATGAGGGCAGGACCTATCCCGTCGTGGTCGTCGCTCATCCGGGCGGCGGCGTGAAGGAGCAGACCGCAGGGCTCTATGCGCGCAAGCTGGCGGAGCATGGCTTCGTCACGGTCGCTTTCGATGCGTCTTATCAAGGCGAAAGCACTGGGGAGCCGCGACAGTTGGAGAATCCCTATGTCCGAACGGAGGATATCAGCGCCGTCGTCGACTATATGACCACGCTGCCGTATATCGCCAAGGACAAGATCGGTGCGATGGGCATTTGCGCTGGCGGTGGCTATACGGCCAACGCCGCGATCAACGATCGCCGCATCAAGGCAGTAGGGACGGTGAGCGCGGTGAATATCGGCTCGATGTTCCGCAATGGCTGGGAAAACACCGTCAAGGATGCCGACGCTATCCCGATGCTCGAACTTGGCGCCGATGCGCGCACGGCCGACGCCGGGAAGGCAGAACACGCCGCGCTCCCGCTCGCGCCGATGCGCAAGGAGGACGCGCCGAACAAGGAGCTTGAAGAGGCGTGGGAGTACTACCACACGCCGCGTTGCGAACACCCGAACGCGCCGGGCTTCATGACGGCGCGCAGCCTCACGCAGATCATCACGTACGACGCTTACAACAAGGCCGAGGCGTTCCTCACGCAGCCGCTGCAGATCGTGGCGGGCAGCGTGGCCGGGAGCAAATGGATGAGCGACGACCTGTTTGCGCGGGCGGCCAGCAAGGACAAGCATTTTCACGTGGTCGAGGGTGCCAATCACATGTCGCTGTATGACGGGGAAAAGTTCGTCGACGAGGCCGTTGAGGTGCTCGCGCCATTCTTCCAGCGTACGTTGAAGTAAGCGGCGAGGCCATTTCGGGAAGGTCCGCTTCGCCCAAACCTTCGAACCACTTCGACAAGGAACTCATGTCATGGCTTCAGACAAGATCCGAAGCGTCACTTATCGCAATCTGGGATGGGACTCTGCGGCGGACATCCACCTGCCGCCGAACTTCGACGAGACGAAGAAGTATCCCGCCATCGTGAGCACGCATCCTATCGGCAGTTGCAAGGAGCAGACCTCCGGCAATGTGTACGGCGCGGCGCTCGCCAAGGAAGGTTTCGTCGTCATCGCCTTCGACGCGAGCTTTCAGGGCGCGAGTGGCGGCGAGCCGCGCTTCATCGAAGATCCATCGATTCGGGTCTCCGATATCCGCTTCGCGATCGACTATCTGGTCACGCTGCCTTATGTAGATGCAGACCGGATCGGTGCGATCGGCGTGTGCGGCGGCGGCGCCTACACGATACACGCGGCGATGACCGACCATCGGATCAAGGTTGTGACATCGATTACCGGGGTCAACTTCGGCAGACTGATTCGCGAAGGCTTCAGCAACTTCGATCCGGTCGCGGCGCTGGAAGCCATGGGCAAACAGCGCACGGCGGAAGCGCGTGGCGCAGAGCGCAATGTGATCGACTACCTTCCCCCGTCGGTGGAAGAGGGTAAGAAAGCCGGGGTGACGGATATCGACGTGCTGGAGGCCACCGACTACTACAAGACCGCACGTGGCCAGCAACCGCACGGCGCTACGAGCGGGCTGTTTTCATTCAATAGCGCCGCGATGGGGTGGGATGCGTTCCTGCATGCCGAAGTCCTTCTCACCCAGCCACTGATGGTCGTCATCGGTGACAAGCCCGGTGGTTTCGGCGCATATCGTGACGGTTGGAAGATCTACGGCCGCGCGGCGTCGAAGGACAAACAAATCGTGGTGGCCGAAGGCTGGTCGCACTACGATCTCTACGACCGCCCAGAACCGGTGGCACTGGCGCTCGCCAAGGCCATACCGTTTTTCAAGGAACGCCTCTAAGGGCTATGGTGCCTGCTGATGTGTTGCCTGCATCGGCGGGTCCCTCGCGCATTTCCGCATTTCCTATAACCGGCTCCAGGATGACCATGACGAGCGTATTGATTCTCGGCGCGAGCGGGCAAATCGCGAAGTGGGTAATCGAATCGCTCGCGGCGCGCAACGACACGAAGTTGACCTTGCTTTTGCGCGATCCGAAAAAGATCTCCGGCAATGAGCCGGCGAACGCGAAACTTGCCATCGGTGACGTGCTGGACAAGGACTTTCTGAAGCAGATCATGCCCGGCCACGAGATCGTCTATGCGAACCTCACAGGAGAAGATCTCGACATGCAGGCGCGCGCCGTCATCTCGACGATGCGGGCGATCGGCGTCAAGCGGCTGATATTTGTCCTTTCATTGGGCATCTACGACGAAGTGCCGGGCAAGTTCGGCGAGTGGAACAACGCGGCCATCGGCGAAGCGCTTGCGCCTTTCAGGCAGGCTGCCGATGCCATCGAGGCATCAGGGCTGGACTACACCCTTCTGCGCCCGGCATGGCTGACCGACGAGGACGAAGTCGACTACGAGTTGACCGAGCGCCATGAACCCTTCAAGGGCACGGTGGTGTCACGCAAGAGCGTGGCCGACCTTGTCGTCAGGATCATGGCCTCGCCGTCGCTCCATGTCGGCGCAAACCTCGGCGTGAACAAGCCCGACACCGACGGCGACAAGCCGTATTTCATGTAAGTGGGAAATTCTTTCGAATGGCATCGACAACAGACCCGATTTTCCAGGCATTCTCCTTCTCCAACGGCATCACCCTTCGTAACCGCGTCGTGATGGCTCCAATGACGACGTGGTCATCCAACGCCGATGGCACCGTCTCTGATCAGGAACTGACCTATTATCGTGCACGAGCCGGGAGTGTCGGCATGGTTTTGACCGGGTGCACGCACGTGATGGAAAACGGCGTCGGCTTCACGCACGAGTTCGCCGCGCATCACGATCGATTCATCCCCGGATTGCGGAAGCTGGCTCAAGCCGCCAAAAGCGGCGGCGCGCCTGCGGTGCTGCAAATCTTCCACGCGGGCAACAAGGCCGTACCGGGATTGATTCCGGATGGCGAACTTGTGAGCGCGAGCGCGACAAAGGCACCTCCGGGTCCTTTCAACGACGGCGTGACGAGCAGCCGCGCCCTGACTCACGATGAGATTCTCGACGTGATCCAAGCGTTCGGACAGGCCACGCGGCGGGCGATCGAAGCCGGATTCGATGGCATCGAACTACATGGTGCGCATGGTTTTCTGATTCAGAATTTTTCCTCGCCTTTCTTCAATCAGCGCACCGACGATTGGGGCGGCTCGCTCGAAAGCAGAATGCGTTTCCCGCTTGCCGTGGTTCAGGAGGTCAGATGCGTGATTGAGGCTCATGCGGAGAGGCCGTTTCTCGTCGGTTACCGTATTTCTCCGGAAGAGGCCGGCGAAGGCGCATTGCGTATCGACGATACGTTCGTGTTCATCGATCGTCTCATCGAGGCCGGCATCAATTATCTGCATGTCTCGCTCTATGACCTGCTGCGCAACAAGCCGCAGGATCATACGGGCGCGAATACCACGATCGAGCACATCATCGAGCGGGTCGGGCAACGTGTGCCGCTTATCGCGGCGGGCTCGATCAGCACCGCTGCGCAAGCTCGGCAGGCGCGCACTCTGGGGCTGCCGCTGGTGGCCGTGGGGCGAGGTCTTGTCGCAAGACCCGATTGGGTCGAGCGCAGTGCGTCAGAGCATGGCACTGAAGTCGATATCGCACTGGATCTGTCACGGCATCCTGCCGAGCTCGAAATTCCCGACAAGCTCTGGGACATCATTTCGGTCACGACAGGGTGGTTTCGTTCGCGCGACGCTTCGCTCGCGACGAGCTGACGAGTTCTTGGATTCCTCGTCGCTCGCATCCAGCCTGTCAGGACGTCATCTCCCACGCATGGGTTGTCCCAATCCGGTTCGCAGGATGTTCGACACCCCGACGCAACGGTTGCGCGACGTCCTGTAGGATCAGGTCGGACGCCTTCTCACCGATCATGATCACCGATGCGTTGGTCGGGCCGGAAATCGGCGCGGGCATGACCGATGCATCGGCTACGCGCAGGCCTTCGACGCCACGCACGCGCAGCCGTGCATCGACGACCGCATAGGGGTCGCTGTCCGGCCCCATCCGCGCGGTGCCGTTGTGGTGATACACGGTGCCGCCGCGTTGCCGCGCGAAGTCGAGGATCTCCTGGTCGGTGCGGATCTCGTTGCCAGGAAAGATCTCATTGACGTAATAGGGCGCGAAAGGTCGCGCCTGCAACACCGCGCGCGCCATCTTGACGACCGCGACCATCGCCTTCCGATCCGACTCGGTCGCCAGATAGTTCGGCTGGATCAAGGGATCGATGTCGATGCTGGTCGAGCGCGCCTTCACGTAACCGCGGCTTTCCGGACGCTGCTTGTGACCGCCGAGCGTCATGCCCGGATAGTGATCCAGAAGGCCCGGCAGACCTTCACGATAGCTGCCGGGCGTGAACGATACCTGGAGATCCGGCGTCGGCATCGACGGGTCCGAGCGGAAGAAGAAGCGCATCGGCACCGGCCCCATGCTGAGAATGCTGGGCCGGCCCGCGAAGTACTTCGTGATTTCCCATAGTAGCGGCAGTCCGCGCCCGCGCTCGTTGACCGTGGAGATGTCCCTGACCTGCGCGGCGACCCGCAGGTTGTAGTGATCGCAGAGGTTCGCGCCGACGCCCGGCAGATTCAGTTCGACGTCCACGCCTATCGAACGCAGATGATCGGCGCAACCGATGCCGGAAATCTGCAGCAGGCGCGGCGTGTTCAGCGCACCGGACGAGACGATCACTTCACGCCGTGCGCGCACCTCGCGCTCCGGAGTGCCGCTCGCGCCCGCGCGATAGCGGACGCCGACGGCCCGGCGGTTCTCGAACAGCACGCGTATAGCGGGACTGTCCGTGCGCACATCGACGCGGCCGGTCTTTACCGCGGGGCGCAAATATGCGCGGGCGGCGCTCATGCGGCGCATCGTGTGGCCGCGCGAATCGATCGTGAATTGCCACGGACCGACGCCGTCCTGAGCTTCGGCGTTGTGATCCTGCACGTACGGATAGCCGAGGCTTTTCGCCGCTTCGACGAAGAAGTCGCAAAGCGGGCTGGAGCGCACCGGATCGGTGACCGTCAACGGGCCGCTTCTGCCGCGATAGCGGTCATCGCCGTCACCGATGCGCGTTTCCGCCTTCTTGAAGTACGGGAGCACTTCGTTATAGCTCCAGCCCGGATTGCCGAGCCCGGCCCAGCCGTCGAAATCGGCGCGCTGGCCGCGGTTATAGACCATCCCGTTGATCGAACCGGAGCCGCCGAGCACGCGGCCCTGCGTGAGGCTGAGCGCGCGGTTGCCTGTCGCGGCGCTGGGCTCGCTCTTGAAATCCCAGATGAGATTCGGATTGAAGAGGTTCTTGATATAGCCGGCCGGAACGTGAATATAAGGGCTGCGGTCCTTGGGCCCGGCTTCCAGCACGCAAACGGAATGGCCCGCCTCGGACAGCCGCATGGCGAGCACGCAGCCGGCACTGCCCGCGCCGACAATCACGTAGTCGAAGGTATCACTCATGGTTGTGGCATCCGCGTTGATGGGCACGCGCGCCGACGGAGTCTCGCGCGTCCGTCAACTGCCCAGGTTGAAGTTGATGGTCTTGAGTTCGGTGAATGCTTCGATCGTCGACCAGCCGCCTTCACGGCCGACACCGGAGCGCCTGATGCCGCCCATCGGCGCATTGGGTACACTCGCGTATCCATTCACGCCGATCGAGCCGCTGCGCATGGCGCGGGCGACGCGAAACGCCCGCTTCACGTTCGACGTGTACACGCAGCCTGCCAGGCCGTAATCGCTGTCGTTGGCAATCCGGATTGCTTCCTCTTCCGTGTCGAACGGAATCACGGAAAGCACCGGACCGAAAATTTCCTCGCGCGCGATCGTCATGTTGTTGCTTACTTTCGCGAAAAGCGCCGGATCGATCCAGTTTCCGTTCGCGAGTTCGCCTCCCGGCGTACCGCCGCCGAACATCAGCTCCGCGCCTTCGCGTCTGCCGCTGTCGATATAGGCGAGAATCTTGTCCTTCTGCCGCTTTGAGATGATCGGTGCGGATGTCGTCGCCGGATCAAACGGATCACCGAAACGCACGGTCTTCACCTGCTCGGCCGCATGATGCAGGAACTCGTCCATGATCGAGCGATGCACGACCGCGCGCGACGGTGTCGTGCATACCTGGCCGGAGAGGAAGGTCGAGCACAGGCCCATCAGCGTGGTGGCTGCGCCCGCGACGCTCTCCGCATCGGGAAAAACGAGCGCCGCGCTCTTGCCACCGAGTTCGAGTGACAGGCGCTTCATGGTCGATGCGCCCGCTATCGTGATTTTCTCGCCTGCGATCGGGCTGCCCGTGAACGTGACCTTGTCCACGTGCGGATGCGCCGATAACGCCGCGCCGGTTTCAGCGCCGCCCGTCACGACGTTGAACACGCCTGGCGGCAGATCGCTCTCCGCCACGATCTCGGCGAGCTTCAATACGACGAGATTGGTGTATTCGGACGGCTTGACGACAACCGTGCAGCCACAGACAAGCGCGGGCGCGATCTTCATCGCGAACGTCATGACGGGGCCGTTGTACGGCAGGATCGCCGCCACCACACCGACCGGCTCGCGGAACGTCATGTACTGCATGTCCGAGGCGCTGGAGAACTGCGGGTATGTCTCGCCGTTGATCTTGTCGATCCAGCCGAGAAAGTGATCGAAGATGTCCGCCGCCGACTTGGGCGACACGCGCGAGTTGCGGCTGAACGTGAACGGGATGCCGTTATCGAGCGTCTGCAACTGCGCAATCTCTCTTTCGGCGGCGTAGATTTTCTCGACGATGGGTTGTAGCATCCGCTTGCGATCCTGCGCGCGCATACGCGGCCACGGTCCTTCGTCGAAGGCGCGTCGCGCGGCAACGACCGCCTGATCGACGCCACGCGCGCCGGCTTCGACGAACGTCGTCATCACTTCATTGGTCGCCGGGTGAATCTGTTCGAAGCGATCGTAGTGTCCATCGAGCCAGTTTCCATCGATGAACAATCTACCGGGCACGACGTTCAGATCGTCACGGATGCGGATGAGGCTAAGGGGCATGAAATGTCCTGCCGAGTTTGAGAACCGAGAAAAGCGTTTGATCTAACAAACGATAGATAGCCTAAGTTGCGGGGGCGTGTCTTTGCATTGGGGATAGCCCGGATGCAAAGATGTTCGTTCCGTACAGTGAACGCGCTGGCCCGTCAAAAAGAAATGCGGTAATCTCTCAAACGAACATTAGATCGTCGTGAGTGCTTCCGCGACATTGGGAACGAGGAAAGAGACGTGCGAAAGCGAAATGTAAAACCCAGTGCGGATACTCGGGAAATCTTGCTACGGCTGGCGGCCCGCTCGTTTGCGACGCAGGGCTATACGGCAACCACGATGCGCTCGATTGCGGACCAGGCCGGCATCGAGGCAGCCAGCATCTACTATCACTTTTCGTCGAAGGAAGAACTCGTCGACGTGGTGATGGAGCATGGGGCGGATAGCATCGTGCAGCACATCAATGAGCATTTCGGTGCGCTGCCCGAAAATGCGAACGCCGAGGACCGCTTCAGAGCGGCGGTGGTCGGTCAGATGAGTGCGCTGATCAAGTTTGGCGACTATGCGCTCGCACATGGCCGCCTGCTGAGCCAATTGCCGGATCAGGTGCGTGAGCGGCAGATCAAGCGTCGCGAGCGGCATCAGCGGCTGTGGACCACCGTGTTCGACGATCTGCGTGAGGAAGGTTTTCTGCGCGACGATATCGACATCGCGCTGAGCCGTATCTATGTGCTCGGCTTCATCAATTCCGTTCAGACGTGGTTCGATCCCAAGAAGGGGTCGCTAGAAAAAATCGCAGATCAGTTCATCTCGATGTTCTTCGAAGGCGCACAGCCACCGGGCAAGCCGCGGCGTCGCGGTCGCAAGAAGGAACTGGCCACTGCGTCCTGACCGGCAGTCGATTCATCTCCCGTGCGCATGGCGCAGCAGGAAAGCCAGGATCGCTTCGCCAAACGCGTTGTTGCTTTCGGCGGCGATCGTGTGGCCAGCATTTCGCACGTCTGCATATTCGGCGTGCGGACAAAAATCAAGAAATGCGCGCGCGCCTGCTTCACTGACGACCTCTGAACGCGCGCCGCGCACGAGCAGTGTCGGGGGGCGCACGTTGCGCGCGCTCGCGGCAAGACGCGACTGGCGGCGTGAAAGGTCGTGCGGCCACGCCGCGAATGCCGGATCCCAGTGCCAGCGATACTTCCCGTCGTCGCAGCAGCGCACGCTTTGCATCAACGCTTCCCGCTTGGACAGGCGCGCACCTGTCGGAACGGCTTGCCGAAACGCGTCGATCAGTTCGTCGAGCGCTGCAAAACCTCGCGAATGTTGCCGCATGAACGTCTGTAATCGGGTCACGGCGGGTGGCTCAATGTGCGGCGCGAAGTTGACCAGCACGAGCGCGTGCGCTTCCAGATAGCGTTCGCCGACCGCGAGCAAGCTCGTATTGCCCCCCATACCTGCGCCGACGAGTACGGGGCGCCGCACATCGAGTTGCGCAGCGATGGCTTCGAGATCGCGCACCATCGCCCCTTGGCTGTAATTGCAGATTGGGGACCAGTCTGAGTCGCCGTGTCCCCTCGCGTCGAATGTGATCGCATGAAAGCCCGCTTTCGCCAGCGCTCGCGCGGTGTCACTCCACGCATGACGGGTTTGGCCGCTGCTGTGCAGCAAGATCACCGGTACGCCTGCCGGATTGCCCCACGCGGTCCCGGCCAGACGGTTGCCATCCGCGCCGGTCCACACTTGGGTCTGCGCGGATGCGCCATGCAAGGGTTTCTCCGCGCTCATCGAAAACGTCGTGATCATGTTCAAGCCGAAACCCGTGTAAGCGCTCCATTCTTGCCGGGGCGGAGCAAGCTCAACAGGGTCGCAACATTTTCGAGCTTTTCGAGGCTGAAGACGCGCTCGATGATGTCGTCGATACGCGCGGAGGACAACACGTCTTCCGTGTTGCGGCGAAACTTGCCGACAAGTTCATCGTTGCTCATGTAGCTGGACGGTTCCGGCGACGGACTGCCTTTGGGATAGCGACGCTCTCCGGCGAACGTCCGGCCGCGCGCGCGAACCTCGATATTAGCGGGACGGCTGGCGGCATGACTCGTCAACAGCTCCACGTAATCCGGATGCACTTCGTGCGTGACGCGATCCATCAGTCTCATCACAGACGCGCCGAACACGAGCTCGGGGTCCTGCCACGCCTTTCCAGGCGGGACGCGATGTGCACCGAGCGCAAGCCCGTGCGCGATGCTGAACTGCGCGTCGTGAACGTGGCCGATATCGCGATTGAGCCATACTGGTTGTTCGACGAAGCCTTCGACCCAAGCCTTGATGCTCTCGATCTCGTGCGGCTCGATATCGTTCGATTCGACGATTTCGATGAGCGCGTCGAGCAATGCATGGAGGATCCGGCAGTGAGGGTAGGGTTTATACGCCTGTTCCGTAATAAACCGCCAGGCTTCACCGAGTTCCGCGGTGATGCACTCGGGCTCCCAACGACGTGTGCCGATGAAGCGCGGAAAGCCGAATTCCCGGTCGTCCAGGATCTGTAGATCGCCACGGTGGCCAAGCTCCGCCATGTGAGCGGCGGTCATCGCTGATTGCGTCAGCGCGCCTGCGAGCAGGTACTTGATCGTCGAACTGGGCGCGTGCTGAAACCACGCAACTTGCGAATTCACCGGCGAGATGCTTCCGGCGATGCCGAGCGCGTTCGCAACCACCGTCGCCGGCAGCGCCTTGAGCTTGACGATCGCCGCCGTCGCGCCGAATACGGTGCTGCTATAACCGTAGACCGGCGGCGGCGACACCTTGCCATCCTTCGTGTCTCGCAGATAATCCATCGCCTTGCCGAGCCGATACGACATTTCGTGCGAAACCGCTATCGCCTCTACAAGCGCCTTGCCCGTTACGCATCGCGCTTCACCGACGGCGAGCGCGCCCGGCAGCACATAAGGCGTGACGTGACCAGGCGGCACGACGGCGTCCATGTCGAGCGCGTTGATCAGTTCGCCGTTGGCGAACGCCGCGCCGAAAATCGATGTTCGTTCGTCGGTTCCGATGACGGTCGCGTCGCCGTTGCCGCCCATCATGCGAGCGTAGTCGATGCCGATCCGCCCCTTGGGCTGTTCGATCGCGGCCACCGCGCAGCCGATCGAGTCGAGCAGGAGGCGTTTGCATTCTTCAACGACGGCTGTGGGCAGATGGTCGAATCGGACGTTCGATGCGAACGTGCCCAACTGCTGAATGAGACTGTCGGCCATGCTGGAATCTCCTGAAACGTTGTCGGCAGCTGCGGAATCATGTTCGGCGAATCCGAGACGCGTCCGGCCGGTGTCGACAGCGAGGGAACGCATCGCTGAAAGGGCAACGGAAATTGAGACTTACTTCACCTGTGCCGCGCGCTCTTCAGCCAGCAAGCGCCTGTAATGCGGCAACGCGGTCAGAAGCAGCGTCGCCGCGATCGCAGACGCAATCGCGCACACGATAGCGATCGAATGTCCGACCATCTTCGGATTCTGGAATACACGATCGGTCAAGAGTGCAATCAGCGTCGGGCCTGCACCGAATCCAACCAGTTGAGCGACGAACGAATAAATGGCGCCGACGGTGCCACGCATGCGACTTGGCGCGACGAGTTGCAATGCAGCGGCCATGCAGCCGGTGGGCAGACTGAAGAAGAACACGATGCCAGCTGCCGCGGCTAGCGCACCAGTCGTTCCCGGTACGAATGGAATGCTCGCGCAACAGAGCATCATCGGAATCATGGCGATCGCGGCGGTGCGCAGCGGAGCATCCTCATAGCCACGTTTCTCCAATTGACGTGCAACCCAGGGACCGGTCAGCGCGCCGGCAATGCCAAAGACCACAACCAGCCCGCCGAAGCGGAACCCGACCAGCGAAGCCGGCATGCCATGCGTGCGAATCAGATAGGAGGGCATCCATGCGGGCATGCCGAGCACGACGATCGCAAGCATGCCGACGCCCAGCAAAATCCTCGCGTAGAACGCGCGGCGCTGCCAAAGATAGCTGGCCGAAGCGCCAGTCGAGAAGTGCCGCTCGTCTTCGCGCGCGCTCATCACGCTGCTACGTGCGGGTTCGCGCATGGTGAGCAATACGACCAGCGCGAAAAGTATCCCGGGCAGCCCGATGATGACGAACGCGAGTTGCCAGGTCTGGAACTGCGTGAGGATCGGAAAGTGCTCGTGAAAAGCGCGTGCGAATTCGATCACAAAGCCGCCCGCGACAAGCGAGAGCCCGCCGCCGAGCATCGGGCCGAGGATGAAGATGCTCATCGCGCGCGGCATCTTCTTCGCCGAAAAGCAGTCGGCGATCATCGAGAGCGCGAGCGGGAATACGCACGCTTCGCTGGCGCCGACGCCCAGTCGGGCGAGGAAAAGCCCGCGATACGTATCCGCGGTGCCGCACAATGCAGTGAAAACACACCACAGGCAGATGGAGACGAGAAGAAGATTGCGCCGGTTGGTCACATCGACGAGCCGACCGAACAGCGGCGATGCAGCCAGATAGGCGGCAATGAAAGCGAAGCCCTGAACCAGGCTCAGTTGCGTGTCGGAGATGGCGAGCGAGCGCTTGATCGGTTCGACCAGCAGATTGAGAAGCTGTCGATCGATGTAGGCGAGGGAATACGCGAGCGTCAGCATCACCAGTACATACCACGCGCGGCCGCTGTCATGGATGACGTGATCGCGAGATAGATGCAAGGGCGTTTGCGCGCTGGCAGCAGCGGCGTCGGACGGCATGTCGTTCATGGCGTTTCTCATTTCTCCTCCGATAAGAGCATTCAAATGTACCTAATTAATGTTAGGTAGTTTGTGCATTGTTTGAACGGTGTTCCATGGGTGTTATCCATGAGTCGGGTGCGTCTACTTGTTATCGGCTCGTGCGTAGGACTGCATCCGGTCCGATGTCGGTGTAAACCCCAAATGACACCTCCAGATGTGAAGAGGAAACTAACTACCAATCGTTAGGTAAAACCTGACGATGCAGGACGAGACTCTCTACAGGCCGAGACAGGATGACCACCCAGATGAAACCCATACGCTCCTTCCTCTTCGTTCCGGGCAACAAGCCGACGTGGATCGAAAAGTCCATCAATTCCAGGGCCGATGCGCTGATCCTGGATCTGGAGGACAGCGTGCCGCCCGCGCAGAAAGTCGAAGGGCGCGAGATCGTGAAGTCCAAACTGGGCTGGCTGGCGGAGCAGAAGCAGCGCGTCTGGGTGCGCATCAACCGCAGCGCACACCTGTACGATTTCGAAGACATTCTGGCTATCGTCAGCCCCGTGGTTGAAGGCATCGTGATTTCCAAGCCCTGCGGGCCGGAAGACATCCACACCGTTTCATCGATGCTCGCCGAAGCCGAGTTTCGCGCCGGCGTGGAAGTGGGTCATACGAAGGTGATTCCGCTGCTGGAGACGGCCCGCTCACTGCAACTGGCCTATGAGATCGCCCAGCACGAGCGCGTGCCCGCCATCGTAGGCGCGACGGCCAAGAACGCCGACGTGGCCCGCGCGCTCAAGACCGTCTGGTCACTCGGCGGTCGCGAGACGCAGTACCTCAAATCACGCATCGTCATGGCCGCGCGCGCCGCGGGCAAACTGCCGATCGGCGGCGTCTGGCAACAGGTGCACGACCTCGACGGACTCAAGATCTCCGCGGCCAACGACAGGCAACTGGGCATGAGCGGAGAACTGGTGCTGCATCCCTCCAACGTCGAGATCGTCAATCAGACCTACAGCCCCGCCGAGGAAGAGGTGGCGTTCTATCAAGGGATGATCGACGCGCTCGACAAGGCCCAGGCCGAAGGCCGCGCATCGTGCCTCTACGACGGCGAACACATCGACATTGCGCATGCCAAGACGGCGCGCGAAATCATCGAACTCGCGCAGTCGTTCAACGGCTGATTGCTGACCAGAATCCCAGGAGACAAACAACATGGCTGGCCTTTACTTCGAAGAATTCAAGCCCGGCATGGTCATCGAACATGCCATCCGCCGCACCGTGACCGAGACCGACAACATCCTGTTCTCGGCCATGACGTACAACTGTGCGCCGCTGCATATCGATGCCGAATACAGCAAGAACACCATGTACGGTCAGCGTCTGGTGAACAGCATGTTCCTGCTGGCGCTGGTGGCGGGTATCACCGTGTATGAAACGACACTGGGCACCACGCTGGGCAATCTCGGCTTTGGCGAGATTGCTTTCCCCAAGCCTACGTTTCATGGCGACACGGTCCGCGTCGAGACGGAGATCGTCGAGACGCGCCTGTCGAAGAGCCGCAAGGACTCGGGCATCGTGACCTTCAGACACATTGCCCGGAACCAGCGCGACGAGATCGTATGCACCGCTGTTCGCACCGGCCTGATGATGCTGCGTCCCGCCGACAAGGCTTGATTTCATCTTCGGAGAAGGACTAGGTCATGGACTACCAACTCAGCGCCGATCAACACGCCATCGTCGATGCAGCTCAGAAGATCTGTACTGACTTCCCGCTCGAATACTGGCGCAACAAGGACAAGAACCACGAATTTCCGCACGAGTTCTTTGAAGCCGTCGCGAGCGGAGGGTGGCTCGGCATCTGCATGCCGGAAGATGTGGGCGGGGCGAATCTGGGCGTGACGGAAGCGGCGCTCTTCATGCGCGCGGTCGCCGAGTGCGGCGGACAGGCGGCGGCGTCCACCATCCACATGAATATCTTCGGCCTGCAGCCCGTCGTGCATTTCGGCACGGAGGCGCAGAAAAAGGCCTGGCTGCCGCCTTTTGCGCGAGGCGAAAACAAGGCGTGCTTTGCAGTGACCGAACCGGACACGGGCCTCGATACCACCAAGCTCAAGGTGACGGCGAAGAAGCAGGCCGATGGCAATTATCTGATTTCGGGCAAGAAGGTTTTCATCTCGACCGCACAGGTTGCCGATCACATTTTGATCCTCGCGCGGACCACGCCGATCGAACAGGTGAAGAAGCACAGCGAAGGACTGAGCCTGTTCTACACGAAGCTCGACCGCGATTACGTCGACATTCGGGAGATCGATAAACTCGGTCGTGCGGCCGTCGATACGAACGAACTGTTCATCGATAACCTGCCGGTGTCGAAAGACGCGCTGATCGGTGAGGAAGGCAAGGGCCTGAGCTATATCTTCCATGGCATGAATGCCGAGCGCGTGCTGGTCGCGGCGGAGCAGATCGGGATCGGCCGCGCCGTGCTCAAGCTGGCGACGCAGTATGCGAAGGAACGCGTGGTGTTCGGCCGGCCGATCGGCAAGAATCAGGGCGTGCAACATCCGCTCGCGCGCAACTGGGCCGAGCTGGAAGCGGCAAATCACATGATTTTTGCCGCCGCGGATCTGTACGACAAGGGTCTGTCCTGCGGCTCCGAAGCGAACGCCGCGAAGCTGCTGGCATCGGAGGCCTGCATGAACGCGTGCCAGACGTCGATCCTCACGCATGGCGGCTTCGGTTACGCGAAGGAGTATCACGTGGAGCGGTTCATGCGCGAAGCCTGGATCGGCTACATCGCGCCGGTCACCCCGCAACTGATCCTGTCGAACATCGCGGAGCGTAAGCTCGACTTGCCCAAGTCATACTAGGCACGGCGGTTCGGGGCATCCCGGGCGTACGAAGAAGAACAATTTGGCGGCAGCCGTTAATCCAACCGTTATCGGTCGCCAATCAGGCAAACGGAAGTCTGTATCAGGCGGTCCCGGTGTATACAAGCCAGATTCCGCTTGCATGCGGGTTTAGGAGACAAGCATGTCAGCTGCAAAACCCCTGCAGGGTATTCGTGTTCTCGATCTGACCGTGGCGTTGGCCGGGCCCTATGGATCACTGCTACTCGGTGGTCTGGGCGCCGAAGTCATTCGCGTCGAATCGCCCGGCGGCAGCGATATCGCGCGTAGCAACCCGCCTTATGTGGGCAAGGAAGGCATCCACTTCGGTGTCAGGCGCGAGGAAGAGGTTTCGCTAACCATCCTGAATCGCGCACGCAACAAGAAAAGCATTACGCTCGATCTGAAATCCGAGCAGGGCCTGGCTCTCTTCATGGATTTGGTCAAGGAATGCGACGTCGTCATTGAAAACGCCAGCGAAGGCGCGACCGCGCGCCTCGGCGTGGACTACGAAAGCGTGCGCAAGGCCAATCCTAAAATCATCTACGCATCGATCAAGGCTTTTGGCGAGCCTAGCCCTTACCCCAATCTCAAGGGGATGGACATCATCGTGCAGGCGCTGTCCGGCATCATGGACGTGACCGGTGTCGCCGACGGCCCTCCCACGCGATGGGGCCTGCCGATCGCCGATCTCGTCGCGCCGTTGTATGCGGTCAATGGCATCCTCGCCGCGCTCATTCATCGCGGCAAGACGGGTGAAGGGCAACGAGTACAGGTCTCGATGCTCGACTGCCTGTCGTCGATGGTGGCCGAGGAGCACTTCGATGTGTTCCTCGCGAACGGTTATCCGAAGCGCTCGGGCAATTTCCACGATCGCCTGGTGCCGTTCGGCGTATACGCGACGCTCGATGGTCACGTGGCCATGGTCGCTTTCCAGCCCGACTGGTTCCAGAACCTCATGGAAGCCTTGGGCAAACCCGAGCTGGCCAAGGATCCGCGCTACGCCACGCGTGGTCCGCGCATGAAGCATGCGGCCGAGATCAACGCCATGATCGAAGAGTGGGCACGGCAGCGCAGCACGGAAGAGGTCATCCGCGAGTTGCAGGAAAAGCGCGGCGTGCCCGCGGCCCCGGTGCGCTCGCCGCTCGACGTGCTCAAGGACCCGGAATTGCAGGAGCGCGGCGCCGTGGTCAAACTGCAGCATCCGGGTCTCTCCGATGTCCACGCCATAGGCATGGGACTGCCCATCAGCTTCTCACAAACGCCGGTGCAGTTCGACCAGCCGGCACAGGAACTCGGCGCATCGAATGAAGAGATTTATCGTGATCTTCTGAAGCTGCCGGACGATCGGCTGCGGCAACTGCGCGACGAAGGAGTGATCTGACATGTTCGCCGCATCTTCCCGTGGAGGCCCGCTTGCAGGCGTCAGGGTTGTCGAGATCGCAGGCATCGGTCCCGGGCCGCTGGCGGCGATGTTTCTGGCAGACCTCGGCGCGACCGTGATCCGTGTCGATCGCAAGGAGCCTTCGGGCCTCGGCGCGCCGCGTCCTGCGCAGTTCGATCTGGGGCTGCGCAATCGCAAGTCCATCCGCGTCGATCTGAAAGACCCGGACGCCGTAGAGATGGTGCTTGAGTTGATTGCGCAGGCCGACGCGCTGATCGAAGGCTTTCGTCCCGGCGTGATGGAACGGCTGGGTCTCGGGCCGGACACGTGTCTCACGCGCAATCCGCGTCTCGTGTACGGCCGTGTGACGGGCTGGGGGCAGGACGGACCGCTCTCGCAGGTGGCCGGGCACGATCTGAACTACATCTCGATCACGGGAGCCTTGCATGCGATGGGGCGCGCGGGGCAGGCGCCCACGCCGCCGCTCAACGTGCTCGGCGACTATGCGGGCGGCGCGTTGTATCTGGCGTTCGGACTGCTCGCGGGCATCATCGAGGCGCGCGGTTCCGGCAAGGGCCAGGTCGTGGACGCCGCGATGGTGGACGGCGTGGCCTCCATCATGACGGTGACGATGGGTCTTCACGCGGCAGGCATGCTCGGCAAGGAACGTGGCACCAATCTGCTCGATACCGGCGCGCACTTCTACGAGGTGTATGAATGCGCCGATGGAAAGTTCGTGAGCGTCGCGCCGATCGAGGGCAAGTTCTACAGGCTCTTGCTTGAAAAGCTCGAGTTACAGGACCATCCGCTGCTTCAAAAGCAGATGGATCGCACGCAATGGCCGCAAGCCAAAGCGGTGCTTGCCGCGAAGTTCAAGGAACAGTCGCGCGATGAGTGGACGCGGCGCTTCGGGCAACTGGACGTCTGCCTTGCGCCGGTGCTCGACTTCGACGAGGCATCGAGTCATCCACACATCGAGGCGCGCGGAACGTTGATCGATCTGGACGGAGTGACGCACCCCGCGCCCGGCCCACGTTTTTCACGAACGCCCGCCGCGCGACCCGAGTCGCCAGCGGCATTGAGCACCGACAACGCCGTCGATGCGCTGCGTGGGTGGCTGCCGGACGAACGCATCGAAACTTTGCGCGCGCACGAGACCTTCATCTGAGGCATGGTGCATACAAACCCGATCAACCGCCGGCGCACCGCCGGGCAACTTCGCTCCACGGTTCCAACGCACGTTGAGGGCAGGGAACAGGGAGCAGGCAACGAGCTTACCGAAATGACATCGCATACTTCCGATCTGACCGCGCTGGATCGCCTCACGCGCGGCCGCTCCACGTGTCGTGCCTACGAACACAAGGCGCTGGATGCCGACCTCATACGCAGCATCGTAGGCATGGCGAGTCGCTCGGCTTCCTGGTGCAACGTGCAACCGTGGAAACTGGTCATCACTGAAACCCTGGAGAGCACGGAGCGCTTCCGCGAGGCGCTGATGGAGCGCGCGCAGAACCATCCGGAAACAGAGTCCGATTTGCCATTTCCGCCGGGCTATAAGGGCATTTACGGCGAGCGGCGGCGCGGGGCGGGCATCGCGCTTTATTCGTCCCTCGGCATCGGCCCTAAGGATACCGAACGCAGCGCCCAGCAAGCATTCCGCAATTTCCGCATGTTCGATGCGCCGCACGTGGCCATCATCACGGTGCCTGCGGAGCTGGGTCCTTATGCGCTCGTGGATGCAGGCGGCTTCGTCTCCTCGTTTCTGCTCGCGGCTTATGCACATGGCGTGGCCACCACGCCTCAGGGCGCGCTCGCTCGCCACGCGCACTTCGTGCGCGAGTACTTCGGTATCCCCGATACACAGCATATGATTTGCGGCATTTCGTTCGGCTTTGCGCAGGCCGGACACCCGGTCAACCAGTTTCGCACCACCCGCGCTGGCGTAGACGATCTGGTGCGCTTCACCTGAGCGATGCACGCATGAGCGACACGAATACTGCAGCCCGGCGACTGCTGGGCGACATCGCGCCCGGTCTGGCGAAACTGACCGACGACGTCCTGTTCGGCCAGATCTGGGAACGCCCGGGACTGTCGAAACGCGATCGCAGTCTCATCACCTGTGCCGCGCTCGTCGTCACAGGAAAAACCGAGCAGGTGAGCGGGCACTTCCGACGCGCCATCGAGAACGGCGTCACGCGTGAGGAACTGATCGAACTCATTACGCACCTGGCCTTTTATGGCGGATGGCCCAACGCGGTCAGCGCCGCCGTGCGCGCGAGAGAAGCGCTGGGCGCGAATGAATAACAAGGGGAACATCGTGTCACTGCTGATTGACCACCCCGCGCCGCAGGTGCGCCGCTTCACGCTGAATCGCGCCGAGCGCATGAACGCGCTCGATGGTCCAACCTTGCAGAGTCTCAACGACGCGGTGCGCGACTGTGCTTCGGCTGCCGGCCAAGTCAAGGTGCTGGTGATACGGGGCAGCGGTCGGGCGTTCTGCGCGGGCAACGACCTCAAATGGCTCGCGAGCGGCGTGCTGGCTGACCGCGCTGCGCACATGCGTCATCAGGATCTGATGCAGGACACCTATGAACGCTTGGAGTCCGTACCGCAGATCGTGTTGGCGAGCATCAACGGCTATGCCCTCGCGGGAGGCTTCGAGCTGGCGCTGGCCTGCGACGTGATGATCGCCGATGAAGCGGCTGAACTCGGCGACGAGCATATTCGGCGCAGCCTTCTTCCGAGCGGCGGCAGTTCTCAACGGCTGCCGCGCAAGCTGCGCTTGCAGCGTGCCATGTACTATCTCGTCACGGGTCGTCGCATGACGGGACGTGAAGCTGCGGACATGGGGCTGGCTGCCTTGGCTGCTCCCTCTCTGCAACTGGAGAGCATCACGCTCGAGCTGGCGCAGGAGATCGCCCAAGCCGACGCACTCGCGCTGGCGTCCATGAAGCAGATGGCGCGCCGCGCGATGGAGCTGCCACTCTCCGATGGCCTGCGCTACGAGCGCTGGATGCAGCATCGCTACCGCACGCAGTCGCCGTCCCTGGAGGCGGGCGTACAGGGCTTTGCCGGCACTACGGGGAGCTGAATCGAACGAGAACGTTTGATGACGTTCTGTCCGGTATGCCCGGCGAACCCGATTGGATCAAAGCGCACCATCGAAATCGGCGAGCTGCGCTTGCAGAAGCGCGGCCGTTTCCTTCAATGCGGGCGCGATGCGGTCGCGCTCGAACTCCAGATCCAGCTCGACGTCGGCTTTCCCGCAGCTCATTCCCAGGAGAATGCCCTCGCGACCGATGCGTACAGGCAGCGCAACGCCCCACGTGCCGCGCTGGAAGCCGCCCATCACGGCACATGTGCCGGTGGTTTCGAGCTCATGGAACGAGGCGTGAATGGCGTCGCCCAATGCGTCGCCCTGGGGTCCCGCGTGCCGCTTGTGTGCTTCTATCAGTAGCGCCTGCTCTTCCTGAGGCAGTCCCCAAAGATATGCCCTGCCGATGGACGTCGTGCTCATAGGCAATACCGAACCGACGCCGAGCCGCAAGGTGGCCACTTTGCGGCTCACCCGATAGTCGACGTAGAGCATGTCCAGGCCATCCTGCAGACCAAGCGCGACCGAGACATCGAGCCGATCAGCCAGTTCCTGCAGAAGAGGCTGCGCCGCCTGCAGCAATGCGTTAGACCCGAGATAGGCGTGACCGATGGCCAATGCACCCGTCGATAGTTCGAATCCGCGGCTGCCCGGGACGGATCGCAAGAATCCCACCTGCAGCAACGTAGATGTCAATCTGGACACGGTCGCTTTGGGGAGTCCCGTGCGTCTGACGAGTTCGGCATTGGTGAGCGGTGTACGATCCGACTGAAACGCACGCAGGACGTGCAGTCCGCGCTCGACCGTCATCAGCGTGGATCTATCGGCGGCATGTCCCTGTGGCGTGTTCATGGCAATCTGCTCGACGGTGTGATTTCCCCAGCCATTCGTACAAGCGCAGGTCCCAGTTCACGCATGCTCCGCGCCCGGCCGAGCAGCATCGACGGTCCCATGCAGCTCACGGCCAGCGGAGCTTCGCCGGGTAACCGGACCGGCGCGGACACCATGGTCATGGGCCGGCCCGATTCTCCCAACGCGACACAGAAGCCGCTTTCCCGCACCTGCCCGATGGCATCCGCGGAACGACGGCGAACGTGCTTCCATGTCTCGGTCGTGTCGGACGAGCGGTGAAGCTCGGCGCTTTTGAACAGAAAATCACGCTCGGCGTCCGGAAGGCTGGCGAGCAAGGCCCAGCCCGCCGCGGATGAAGCAAGTCCCGATCTCGATCCGATTTCCAACTGGAGCGCGGCGGGGATCGAGTTCGTGCAGCAACCGTCGATCACGACCAGGTCCAGCCGGTTGCGAACGCTCAGTTGCACGTGTACCTGATGGCGATCGGCAAACAGGCGCATCCGGTCATGCGCCGCTTCGCGGATTTCGATGTCTGCCGCCGCGCGGTATCCCAAAGCGAGCGCCGAAGGATTGAGACAGAAACGTCTGCTGCTCGAATCGCAGCGCAGATAGCCCAGCGCGATCAGCGTGCGAGTCAGACGTGTCACCGTAGAGGCGGGAAGCCCGGCGCGCACGGCGAGTTCACGGTTGCACAGCCAACGATCCGCTGGCGTGAAAGATGAAAGGATGGCCAATGCGCGGGCAAATGGCGTCACCACAGGGCGCGATTGCCCCGAGGGCTGCGAACTCGAACTACCAGAGATTGAGCATGAATGTTGCATAACGTTGCCCGCTACAAAACCGGCTCGTCAAACTAACATTCATTAGAATGCAAATGGCCTCCGAAGTCGATTGGGGTTAACCTGATCCAGCCGGCTGTCGCTCACGAGCGGTGAGGGCATCGGTTTGGATCGATCAGCAGATTGCCGATCCGCGCTGCCGCCAGGCTGCCTAACCAAGCCAGCGTGCATCGGGCCAGCGGCCGCTCTCGAATGTGGACTTGACGCAGTCCAGCAGCACCTCGACGACGCAGCGCACGGGCGCCGTGGCTTGTCGGCTGGCGGGCGCTGCCAGCACGATGGTTCGCTTGAGCGCAGGGGAGATCAGCGGGGCCGCGCTGAGGGTTCGCCGCGCGACCTCCTGCGTGACACCCACCGCCGGAAGGATGGTCCAGCCGTGTCCTTGTGCAACCAGTTCCTTCTGAACGCTCAGCGCATTGGTTTCGGCGAACACCTGCAGTGTCACGCCAGCCTCGGTCGCGGCGTGCTCGATGACGGCACGCAAGCCCTGTGGCGCGGCGGGGAGGATGAAAAGCTCGCGTGCAACGCGCGCGAGCGTGAGCGGTCGCTTGCGGGACAGCATCGCCGAGGGCGCCGCCACTGCCCAGAGACTCTCCTCGAGCAGCGGCTTTACGTGCAGCGCGGAGGTTTCCTTCTGCCCATAGAGCAAGGCGGCATCCACATCGCCGGCCTGGAGCCAGTCCTGAAGGTGCCCCGCATAACCGATGGTCAGTCGCAGACGGATGTGCGGGTAACGCTTCGCCACTTCGCCTGCCAGCAGCGTGGCCAGAACGTCCGACGTGCTGGCAAGCAGGCCGATACTGACGATGCCCGAAACCGGCCCCTCGACAGGCTGAATTTCTGCCTTGGCGCGCGCGACTTCGTCGAGGATGCGGCGAGCGTATTCGAGCATGGTTTTGCCCGAAGCCGTGAGCTGCATGCCATGGCGGCTGCGGTCGAAGAACTCCGTGCCCATGTCCTCTTCGAGCAGTCGCAGTTGCCGGGATACCGCGGGCTGCACGAGGTTGAGAAGGGTGGACGCCCGGGTTACGTTGCCGGTTTCGGCCACGGTGACGAAGGCGCGCAGTTGCTTGAGATCCATCACACATACCTCGATGCCGAAAAATGATGGTGCGATCAGTTATTTCTATTTTTCCAATGATCCATCAAATATTACTATGACTCGACCAAAGCTACTTACGGATTTCCCTTCATGAGCGCTTCCATGCTTTCCGCCCCGGACCAATACCAGGAGATTCGTGACGCCGTGCGCGCCCTGTGTAGTCAGTTTCCCGCTGACTATCACCGCAAGATCGACGAGGCGCGTAGTTATCCGGAGGAATTCGTCAACGCCCTGACGAAGGCCGGCTGGCTTGCCGCGCTGATTCCGCAGGACTATGACGGCCCCGGTCTGTCGATGGCCGAAGCCTCCGTCATCATGGAGGAGATCAACCGCTCAGGCGGCAACTCTGGCGCGTGCCACGGTCAGATGTACGTAATGAATACGATCGTGTTCAGTGGCACGGAGGCGCAGAAGCAACGCTATTTGCCCCGCATCGCCGCGGGCGAGTTGCGTGTGCAATCGATGGGCGTGACCGAGCCCTCCACGGGCAGCGACACCACCAAGCTCAAGACCACGGCCGTAAAAAAGGACGGCCGCTGGGTCATCAATGGCCAGAAAGTCTGGATATCACGCGTGCAGCACAGTGACCTGCTGATCCTGCTGGCGCGCACCACGCCACTCGACCAGGTGCAAAAGAAGAGCGATGGCCTGTCGTGTTTCATCGTCGAGCTGGACAAGGCTATCGGCAATGGTCTGACAGTGCAGCCTATTCTCAACATGGTCAACCACGAGACCAACGAGCTGTTCTTCGACAACCTCGAATTGCCTGAGGATGCACTGCTGGGCACTGAGGGCAAGGGCCTGAAGGTGATCTTCGACGGATTGAACGCAGAGCGCACGCTGATTGCCGCCGAATGCATCGGAGACGGTTACTGGTTCCTCGAAAAGGCGCGGGATTACGCGAACGAACGCAAGGTCTTCGGCCGTCCCATCGGTCAGAACCAGGGTATCCAGTTCCCGCTCGCCGAATCGTTCATCGAGCTCGAGGCCGCCAATCTGATGCGCTGGCGCGCCTGCCAGAAGATCGATGCGCGCGAGAACGCGGGCGTCGAAGCCAACATGGCCAAGTACCTGGCGGCCAAGGCCAGTTGGGAAGCTGCCAATGCGTGCCTGCAAACACATGGCGGGTTCGGCTTCGCTTGCGAATACGACGTGGAGCGCAAGTTCCGTGAAACCCGTCTGTATCAGGTCGCGCCCATCTCCACCAACATGATTCTCGGACACGTGGCCGAACACGTGCTGCACCTTCCGCGTTCTTACTGATATCTGATTGGAATACCGGTCATGAAAATTATCGTACCCGTCAAGCGAGTGGTCGATTACAACGTCAAGGTTCGCGTCAGAAGCGATGGCGCCGGCGTGGACATCGGCAACGTCAAGATGAGTATGAACCCGTTCGATGAAATTGCCGTCGAGGAAGCGGTGCGGCTCAAGGAAAAAGGCGTGGCGACCGAAGTCGTCGCGGTGTCCTGCGGTGCGGCGCAGTGTCAGGAAACGTTGCGCACGGCGATGGCCATCGGCGCTGATCGCGGCATTCTCGTGGAGACCAACGCCGAGCTTCAACCGCTGGCCGTGGCGAAGCTCCTGAAGGCGCTTGTGGACAAGGAGCAGCCGAGCCTCATCATCCTCGGCAAGCAGGCTATCGACGACGACGCCAACCAGACCGGGCAGATGCTCGCGGCGCTCGCCGAACTGCCGCAGGCCACGTTTGCGTCGAAAGTGGAATTAGCCGGCGATTGGGTCGATGTAACACGCGAAGTGGATGGCGGCCTGGAAACACTGTCGCTGTCCATCCCGGCGGTCATCACCACCGACCTGCGCCTGAATGCACCACGCTACGTGACGCTGCCCAACATCATGAAGGCCAAGAAAAAGCCGCTGGACACTGTCAGCCCCGGCGACCTCGGTGTCGATGTGACGCCGCGCCTGAAGACGCTCAAAGTGGCGGAGCCGGCAGGGCGCAAGGCCGGCGTGAAAGTGGCCGATGTGGCCGCGCTTGTGGACAAGCTCAAGAACGAAGTAAAGGTAATTTAAGGAGACGATGGAAATGACTGCCCTCGTTATTGCAGAACACGACAATGCGTCCATCAAGCTGGCTACGTTGAACGCTGTCACGGCTGCCACGGCCTGTGGCGGCGAGGTGCATGTGCTCGTGGCCGGGGAAAACGCTGCGGCGGCGGCTCAGGCGGCCGCGCAGATCACGGGCGTGGCAAAAGTTGTCCACGCCGACGGCGCATCGCTCAAGGAGGGTCTTGCAGAGAATGTCGCGGCTCAGGTATTGGCGATCGCGGGCACTTACAGCCATATTTTGTTTCCGGCCACACCAAGCGGCAAAAACGTCGCGCCGCGCGTGGCAGCAAGGCTGGACGTGGCGCAAATCAGCGACATCATCAGGGTAGACAGCCCCGACACCTTCGAGCGTCCGATCTACGCCGGCAATGCGATTGCCACGGTGCAAAGCGGCGACGGCGTCAAGGTGATCACGGTTCGGACAACCGGTTTCGATGCCGCCGCCGCAACGGGCGGAAGTGCCCTCATTGAAACGATCAAGGCCGAGTCCGACACGGGCAAGAGCCGCTTCCTGAATCGTGAAGTCACCAAGAGCGACCGGCCCGAATTGACAGCGGCCAAGATCATCGTCTCAGGGGGACGAGCGCTGGGCAGCGAAGCGATGTTCCAGCAGCTAATCACGCCGCTGGCCGACAAACTCGGCGCAGCGATCGGCGCGTCGCGCGCCGCCGTGGACGCGGGCTATGCGCCGAACGACCTGCAGGTGGGGCAGACGGGCAAGATCGTGGCGCCGCAGTTGTATGTCGCCTGCGGAATCTCCGGGGCGATCCAGCATCTGGCGGGGATGAAGGATTCCAAGGTGATCGTGGCAATCAACAAGGACCCGGAAGCACCGATCTTCAGCGTCGCCGACTACGGCCTGGAGGTTGATCTGTTCACAGCGGTGCCAGAACTGGTCAACCTGCTGTAGTGCGTGACCGGCTGTCATATCGATCTTCCCTGGTAGAGCGCGATGCATACGAGCCTCAAAAATCCCGATTCCTACGATGCCTGGGCCGGCCGCAGCGAAGAAAATGCGGATCATGTCACCGAGGCGCCTGTGCGCCTCATGCAGGCCACGCTGGACTACCCCGATCCGGCGAAGTTGCCCGCCGAACTGCCGCCGTTGTGGCATTGGCTCTATTTTCTGCCGGGCGAGCGTCAATCCAACATCGGCCTGGACGGGCATCCCCAGCGCGGCGGCTTTCTTCCGCCGATCACCCTTCCGCGGCGCATGTGGGCGGGAGGACGGCTGCAGTTTCTGCGTCCACTGACGTTGGGCGAGCCAGTACGCCGCGTATCGACAATCAAAAGCATCCAGACCAAGTCCGGGCGCAGTGGGGAACTGGTGTTCGTGACCGTGCTGCATGAAGTCGCCGACGCCAAGGGCCTCGCGATCCGCGAGGAGCAGGACCTCGTCTATCGCGATGCACCGGTGCCGGGCGCGCCCGCGCCACAGCCTGCTGCGGCTCGGTCCGACGAACAGTTCAGCCGCACGGTCACCCCCGACCCCGTGCTGCTGATGCGCTATTCGGCGCTGACCTTCAATGGCCATCGCATTCACTATGACCGTCCCTATGCGATGCAGGAAGAAGGCTATCCGGGACTCGTCGTGCATGGGCCGCTGATCGCGACACTGCTCATGGAGGAGCTGCGTCGAGGTCATCCGCAAAGGACAGTTCGCAGCTTCGAATTCAAGGCAGTCGGTCCTTTGTTCGATACCGCGCCGTTCGCGCTCAACGGCAAGCTCGAGGGTGCGACGGCAAGACTGTGGGCGCGCGGTCCTCAAGGCCAGCTGGCGATGCAGGCCAGCGCAGAACTCGAATGAGACCGAGACGATAACCCGAGAGACGATACACGCAATGTCAGAACCCAAACGCAGTGGCCCGCTCAGCGGCATGACCGTCATCACTCTGGAACACGCGATCGCCGCGCCGTTCTGCACACGCCAGCTCGCCGACCTCGGAGCGCGCGTGATCAAGATCGAGCGGCCCGGTGTCGGCGATTTCGCGCGCGCCTATGATCACCGCACGCGCGGTCTGGCCTCGCATTTCGTCTGGACCAATCGCTCCAAGGAAAGCCTGACGCTGGACCTCAAGCAGTCCGCCGCGCTCGAAGTGCTGGACGAACTGATCGCCCACGCCGACGTGCTGGTGCAAAACCTGGCGCCCGGCGCAGCGGCGCGAATGGGTCTGTCGTTCGAAACGCTACACGCGAAATACCCGAAGCTCATCGTCTGCGATATTTCGGGCTACGGCGCGGACGGACCCTACCGCGACAAGAAGGCCTACGACCTGCTGATCCAGAGCGAGGCCGCCTTTCTTTCCATCACGGGCACGCCCGAGGAGCCCAGCAAGGCGGGCAACTCGATCGCCGACATCGCGGCGGGCATGTACGCCTATACGGGCATTCTTAGCGCACTGCTTCAGCGTGGCATCAGCGGTGAAGGCTCGCATGTCGAAGTCTCCATGCTCGAAGCGCTGGGCGAGTGGATGGGCTTTCCCATGTACTACGCCTATGACGGCCAGCAGCCGCCCGGACGCAACGGTGCAGCGCATGCGACGATTTATCCCTATGGCCCATTCAAGGCTGGCGATGGCCGAGTCGTGATGCTGGGGCTGCAAAACGAGCGGGAATGGAAGCTGTTCTGCGACATCGTGTTGCGCCGTTCCGAACTCGCGACCGATCCACGCCTCGACTCCAATGTGCGTCGAGTGGAAAACCGTGCGGTCCTGAAGGAAGTCATCGAACAGGGTTTTGCGAGTCTCACGGCGCCAGATGTCATCGCGCGCCTCGACGAAGCCCAGATTGCCAACGCCGCGGTCAATCAAGTGGGCGATCTGTGGATTCACCCGCAGCTCCACGCGCGCCAGCGTTTCCGTCCCATCGGCTCACCCGCAGGCGAATTGCAGGCGCTGCTGCCGCCCGCAACCGTCAACACCTTCGATGCCCGCATGGATCCCGTGCCCGCGCTCGGCGAACACAGCGCGACGATTCTGCGCGAATTGGGGCGCTCGGATGCCGCCATCAGCAAATTGCAGGCTGACGGAGTGATCTGATCCATGCGCACAAAAACTGAGTCTCCCGTGTGCCATGCGCGCAGTCTGCTGTTTGTGCCGGCCACGAGACCTGAACGCTTCGCCAAGGCTTTGGGTTCGGGCGCGAATTGCATCATCATCGATCTGGAAGACGCCGTGGCCGATGACAGCAAGATCAGCGCGCGCGAGCAACTCGCACAGCACTTGCCTCAACTGACCCCTGCGCAACTGGCACGCACCCTGGTACGCGTCAACGCGGTAGACACGCGCTGGCACGACGCGGAGATTGCGCTGCTGCGAAACTGGTCGGACAAAGGCGTGACCGTGATGCTGCCAAAGTCCGATCACGCAGCCGCGATACGCGACGTGGCGCAAGCCCTCGGCCCCAAGGCGGCCATTGTGGCTCTGGTCGAGTCGTTGAGCGGTCTCGACGCAGCCGATTCGCTGGCGCGCGATCCTCAGGTGATACGTCTCGCCTTCGGCCATCTGGATTTTCAGTTGGACCTGGGCATGCACGCGTCGGCCGAGGAACCCGAACTGGCTTTCGCGCGCAACGCCTTGGTCGCGGCATCGCGCCGCGCGGGACTCACCGCACCCATCGATGGCGTGACGACCGACATCGGCAATACCGAGCGTCTGATTGCCGATGCCCGGCGCGCACGCGCGTTCGGCTTCAGCGGAAAGCTGTGCATCCACCCGTCTCAGGTGGACGCAGTGAACGAAGTGCTGGACTATTCCGATGCCGAAAAGGCGTGGGCGCTGCGCGTTCTGGGCGAGGCGGCGAAGCACGGTGGCGAAGCCTTCCGTCTGGAAGGTGTCATGGTCGATCTGCCGGTGATCCGCGCGGCCGAGGCGATCGTGGCAAGCATAGTTAAATGAGAGCCGAAAGCGCCTGATCAAAGGCGTGTGAGGCAAGATCCCCTGAAGAAGACACAATGAACAGCGAAGACCTTTTGGCCGAGTACGGACCGCGAGAGTCCATGGAGTACGACGTGGTGGTGGTGGGCGGTGGTCCCGGCGGCCTGTCGACAGCCATACGCATCAAGCAATGCGCGGCGGAAGAAGGCCGGGATGTGTCCGTCGTGGTGCTGGAAAAGGGATCCGAGCCGGGCGCTCACATCCTCTCTGGCGCGATCATGGATCCCAACGCACTGACCGAACTCTTTGCGGACTGGAAAGAGCGTGGGGCGCCATTGAAGCAGCCTGTAACTGACGAGGCCTACGTGTTTCTGAGCAAGGAATCGTCCGTGCGCGTTCCCAACATGTTGCTGCCGCCGTTCGCGCATAACCGGGGGAACTATGTCATCAGTCTAGGGGCTTTGACGAAGTGGCTGGCCGAACAGGCCGAATCGCTCGGTGTCGAAATATTTCCGGGATTCGCGGCCGCCGAAGTGCTCTATAACGAACACGGTGCGGTCATGGGTGTAGCGACGGGTAACCAGGGTATAGGCAAGGATGGCAAACCCAACGAGCACTTTCAGCTCGGCATGGAGCTTCATGCCAAGTACACGATTTTCGCCGAGGGCGCACGCGGCCATCTCGGGAAGCAGCTGATCGCACGATATGAACTCGCCGCCGGGCGTGATCCGCAGAGTTTCGGTATCGGCGTCAAGGAACTGTGGGAAATCGATCCCGCGCGCCACAAGCCGGGCTTTGTCATGCACACCGCCGGCTGGCCCATGGATAGCGCGACTTACGGCGGCTCCTTCCTTTACCACCTCGATGAAAACAGGGTCGCCGTGGGTTTCGTCACGGGTCTCGGCTACACGAATCCTTACTTGAGCCCGTTCGAGGAATTCCAGCGCTGGAAGACGCATCCGAGAATCCGCCACTACTTCGAGAACGACAAGGGCGAGATCACGGCGAAGCGCCTGTCCTATGGTGCGCGCGCCATCAATGCGAGCGGTATCAACGCGTTGCCCAAGTTCATCTTCCCGGGAGGGGCGATGGTAGGCTGCGAGGCGGGCTTTCTCAACGTGAGCCGCATCAAGGGCAGTCATGCCGCGATCAAGACCGGCATGCTCGCAGGCGAAGCCGCTTACGCGGCGGTGGCGGCGGGGCGCCAGCACGACGAACTGACGGAGTATCCCCAAGCGTTCGAAAAAAGCTGGCTCTGCGCTGAGCTGCACAAGGACCGCAACTTCAAGAACTGGTTTGCTCACGGGCTTGCTGTAGGTACGCTGATGAATGGCTTCGAGCAGCTCGTTCTGCGCGGTCGCATCCCCTGGACGCTGCGCCGCAAAAAACCTGACCACGCATATTTGAAGCCTGCAAGCGCTTGCCAACCCATCGACTATCCCAGGCCCGATGGCAAGCTGACGTTCGACCGGCTTTCCAGCGTGTTCATCAGCAACACCAACCACGAGGAAAACCAGCCCACGCATCTGACGCTCAAAAATCCGGACGTGCCCGTGAACGTCAACCTGATGACGTATGCAGGTCCGGAAGCGCGCTACTGTCCCGCAGGTGTGTACGAGTTCGTCGATGCCGACGTTCAGGGCGGCAAGCGACTACAGATCAACGCGCAGAACTGCGTGCATTGCAAGACCTGCGACATCAAGGACCCAACCCAGAATATCGTGTGGGTCACGCCTGAGGGTGGAGGCGGTCCCAACTATTCAGGCATGTAGATAAAGTGAGGAAGAGTTGTTTTACCGCATCAACCTTTGCATTTGACCGCGCGCCCATCGTGTGAATCGAAGGGCGCGCTGGTTTGGCTATTGGCCGAGTCTTTGGAAGCAAGCCGGGATTCAGTGCTCCGTGGAGCACATGGCCGTCAGCTCTGCGGCTTTCATCGCCGGATCCATCTCACGCAACGCAGCGAGCAGCTTCCGGGCTCTGCCCTCACCCAGTACGTCACCGGTGAGTTCCATGAACTTCGCGTCCTGCTCGTGTTCCGGCATGGGATTTTTGTCGGTGCCGATCGGATCTTCCACGAACACATGCTCGGAGGAGCCGTCTTTAAATGTGACCGTCACGTCCGCGACGAACTTGCCTGGGTAATCCCTCTCCAGCGCTGGTTCTTCAGTGATGCGGATGCTGCGCGCCATGTCGATCACCGGGGCCATGTCGACCTTGCCCGCGAGATAATCGCGATGGATCGGATAGCCATTCCCATTGCCCAACAGCGTGAACGCTGCCTGAATGGGCAAGCTGAATTGCACATGCTCGATGTTCTTGGGTTCGTAGGCATTCGCGTTGGACGTGCCGACGACGACGTTGAAGTGCGGCGTGATCTTCAGGTGCACGTCGGCAATCTCGTCGCGGCGCGCTGAAAACGGGCGCAGCGCGTCGATATAAGCATGCGTGCAGTAGCAGGCACAATAGGCTTTGAGCCAGACAGTAGCGATCTCGAAAGGCCGACCCGGCGCGAAGCGGTGTTCGGCGGCGTCGCCTGGTGTACGCTGCAGGAAAGCGCGGAAGAATCCCTTGTTTCCGCTCAGAAAAGCCCGCGGTCCGGTGATGCCTGCCGTGGCCATGTCGGCGGCCGCGATGCCATTGCGTGTGCCGATTCCCGCGTGGATGCGCTTGATGGAGCCGCCCGTGGAGGTGTATTCAGTCGTGCCCGAAACATGACTCAGCGCAATCGCCAGCGCTTGCAGCGTCGTTTCTGCATCGAAACCGCGCAGTTTGGCGGCAACGGCCGCGGCGCCGAAGTTGGACAGCGTGCAGTGCGGATGAAAACCGCGTTGCAGCAGGTCGGGCGCAGCAAGCAGTCCGATGCGCGCGTAGACCTCGTATCCGGCGACCATCGCGGTGATCACTTCTTCGAGCGACGAGCCGAGTTCCTCACCGATCGCCAGCGCAGCCGGGATTACGCAACTGCCCGGATGGCTGTAGCTGGGACCGTGGGCATCGTCGTATTCGAATCCATGCCCGTACGAACCGTTGACGAAAGCGGCGTCCATCGCGCTCATCGTAATTGTCGAGGCACTGACGCGGCTTTTGCCCGGTCGTTGCTGGCTCGTCGCGTATCCGAGTAATTGCTCGGACCACGGCATCTTGGAGATACCGATCTGCAGGGCGAGTTGATCGCGCATCAGCCTGTTGATGCCGGCGTGGGCGTGCGAGTCAATATCCTCGTATTTCAGATCCTGGATGAACTGCACCACCGCCTGTTCCAGCGGTGGGCAATTGGATGGCACGGAAGATGGATTTTGTTGTGCGGTTGTCATTGCTGTCTCCTTGGAAAATTATGAGAGTAGTGTTCAGACCCGGCGATAGACGGGCATCTTTCGACTCACCGATAACGCAATGCCGGCGGCGATCAGTGCAACGATAGCCATCAATATGAGCGCGGCGGTGTAGCTACCGGTTCGATCCTTGGTCAGGCCGAGCAGATAGGGTCCTGCAAAGCCGCCCAGATTGCCGACAGCGCCGATCCACGCGATGCTGGCCGCTGCGGCGGATCCCGAGAGCAGTTCCGTGTTGATGGCCCAGAACGCGGGCAGTGCGCCAAATACGCCGAAGGCCACGAGGCAGAAGAAAATGAGTTTCGCGGCGGGATCGTCGGACAAGCTGGCGCCGACGAGGGAAGCGGCGGCGATGAGCGCGGGCAACGCAATGTTCCAGCGGCGTTCCCCGGTGCGATCGGAGCGGCGCGCCCAGCCCACAAGACTGGCGGAGCCGATCACATAGGGAATGGCCGTGACGAAGCCCGTCTGCGCATTGCTCAAGCCGAAGGATTTAACGATCTGCGGCAAGAAGAAGCCTACACCGTAGATCGTCAGAAAGAAGCCGAAGGCCATGGTGGCGAGCGTCCAGACCCGTTTGTCGCTAAAGACTTGCGCGATGGGAATGTTGTGGTCCTCGCGTCGCTGCGCGTCTTCCTTGCTCATACGGTCGGATAGCCAGCCGCGCTCCTCTGCCTGGAGCCAGTGCGCGTTGTCGGGGGTGCCCTTGAGGTATTGAATGATGACGATGCCCAGAATGAGCGCGGGCAACGCCTCGATGAGGAACATCCACTGCCAGCCCTGCAGCCCGGCCAGGCCATTAAGCCCATGCAGGCTTAAGAGCATGCCTGATATGGGCGAACCAATCACCGACGACAGTGGCGCGGCAACCAGGAGATAACCCATGACACGTGCGCGATAAGCCGAGGGAAACCACAACGTGAGGAAATACGCTACGCCGGGGAAAAAGCCCGCTTCGGCCAGACCCAGCAGAAGGCGGACGGCATAGAAGCTATGCGGGCCGACAACAAAGGCTGTCGCGCCCGAGATCAAGCCCCACGTAATCATGATGCGCGCGAGCCACACGCGCGCTCCTACGCGAACCAGCAGCAGGTTCGAGGGCACCTCGAACAGGAAATAAAGGAGAAAGAACAGCCCTGAACCCAGACCGTATTGCGCGGCCGTCAGCCCAATGGCCTGATTCATCTGCAGACTGGCGAACCCGACGTTCACACGATCGAGAAAGGATACGAAATAGCACAGCGCAAAGAATGGCACCAGACGCCGAAATACCTTGCGCATGGTGGTTTGCTCAAGCGAATCCATGCTGTCTCCGAATAGTATTTGTATCGCGGGAAGGCGTTGTGTCACCTTCCGCGCGTAGCGATTCCGCTTTCTGCCGGGCTCAGGCTTCGGTCGGTATCAGCGGGTTGAGCAGGGCGCTAACAACGTCGTCCACTTCATCGAAATGAAGAATGTCGTTGACCATCCTATCCACGATTTCCGGGGCAAGCGGTATGGCAGAGTAGGGCACGCAGAGCTCGAACTTGGCCTTGAAATCCTTTTCATCGAACGGATTCCTAGGGTGCCCTTTCACGTATATGCATTCTTTCCTCGCCTCGCGTCCATCGCGCAGCTTCACAGTCAGGCGTGCACCCCAATCGGATACGCCAGGGTTTTCCTCGGCGGTGATGCGCGTCATCAGCTCGCGTATTTCGGGCCGGGCGCGCGCTTCTTCGCTATACGACTCCAGGAAAACCTTGTCGTCAAATGCGGCAATGGCCACGACATAAGCCAGGCTGAACTGGCACTCGGGCACAGTGACCGGATGCCACTTCTTATCCTGCGGCTCGCACACGGCGCGCCAACTTGGCGTGGAGGTCTCGATGTGAATGCTGGCGATGTCGAGCGCTCCGAACGCCTCTTCCTTCATGAGCGCGCGGATGGCGTCGATGGACGAATGCGAGAAATAGCAGGCGCTATAGCCCTTGGTGATGATGTTTTCCAGTTCCCAATGCTCACCGAGATCCCTGAGGATAAAATCTGGATCGGTCTCCCAGCGCGCCGTGGCGAAGTAGCCCTTGGGACCGAGCAACACCTCGGCGCGCGGCCCGGTGATGCCGCGTTGAGCCAGCTGGCAACAGGTGATGGCGGCCTGGCTGACGAGTCCGTGATGCATGCGCACCATCAGCGTGGCGGGCGAATAGATTCCCATGGTGTTGGGTTGCGTCATGGTGCGCGCGATGCCCTGGGCGTTTTCCAGTTCTTCCTGTGTCAGCCCGATCAGTTTGCCCACGGCGGCCACGGCGCCGAAGATGTAATGACCGCCGCATTCATGATGTTTGATCCCGCGGTTGATGACCTTATAGGCTGTTCCCAGCCGCACGAGAATTTCCTGACCGACGGCCATCGCGGCAACGAACGCCTTGCCCGAAACGGGGCCGCAAAGACCGGTGGCCGCGAGCAGCGTGGGCACGATGTATTCGGTTACGTGACCGGCCTCCTCGTGCAGATCGCCGCAGTCCATGGCGCGCGGCATCGGGCCCATGGCCAGCGCTGCCTCGTTGGCCGGCACCCGACCGCCATAGAAAGGCAGCGGCGTTTGAGGGTTGCCCCCGCGCTCTTTGACGAGCGAAACGATAGCGGGGATGCCTTCCATCGCGGATCCGCCAATCGTGACGCCCATGGCATCGAGCAGGGTATGTTTGACGTGACGCACGACGTCGGCCGGCAAGTCGGCGTACTGGGTTTGCAATGCCATTCGGCAGAGCGTGGCCATCGGGTCTTCGCCCTGTTGCGGCTTGAATTGGCTCATTCCAAAGTCTCCGTTTATTTGCTTTTCGCAATTTGTCGTTTGTGCCGATGCGGGCATTACCCGCCATCAGACGCTCGAACTTGTGCGGGCGTACTTCGACATGACGTCGTGCAGTTCTTCCGCTTGAGTCGCGGCGAAGTTCAATTCCGTTGTGTTGGGCAGGTTAGAGACGCCAGTCGGCCAGCCCGAGAGGCGGCTACATCACACGGAAGTTAAAATAGGAACACGCCTTTGCCGCCGGCCTGACTATCAAAGAGTCGATAGGCATCTTCCGCCTGATCCAGCTTCCAACGGTCGGTGAACAGCTTGTCCACGTCGACGCCGTGGTCCGCCACGAAATGGAGACAGTCCTTCATGCTGACTTCCGAGAACGTGTACGAGCCGATGATCGTGCGTTGCTTGCCGATCACGTCCTTCATGCCGTCCACGTTGAGGGTGCCTCCCACGGCCACTAACGCGATGCGTCCCCAAGCGCGGGTGCAGCGCACGGCTTGTTGCTTGGGAACGTCACCCCCCGCGCAGTCCATCGCACAAGTCGCACCCAAGCCCCCGGTGAGCTTGTGAATTTCTTCGATCGGATCCAGCGTGCTGCCGTCTATCACGTGTGCTGCACCGAAGGCTTTGGCGCGCGCGACACGATCGGCTGCGATGTCCACGCCGATAACCTCGACGCCCATGGCAGCCGCGAGTTGCACGGCCGACAGACCCACGGGACCCAAGCCGAACACAGCAAGCGTGTCGCGCGCACTGATTTCGAGTCGCAGGAGCGCGCCCCACGCCGTGCCCGTGCCGCATGACACGGCCGCTCCGGTGGCATACGAAACCTCTTCGGGGAGGTGGACGAGTGACGTAACGGGGACCTTCATGAAATGAGCGTGTCCGCCGTGCTTGATCACGCCGTGAATATCCGCGCCATGGCTGCACATCTGCGTCCAGCCCGTGCGGCAGTGGTCGCAGTGCTGGCAACCTTCGTAGTGAAACACTGCGACACGATCGCCTACGTTGAAGGTCCGGTGATCGACGGCCGAACCAAGGGCGATGATCTGGCCACAAGGCTCGTGGCCGCCGATCACGGGTGTGTCCTCCGACATGCCGCGCGAGGCCAGATCCTTGAAGCCCAGCGATCGAATCACGTCGGCGGGCTTGTTGCGGTAGAAGTGCAGATCGCTGCCGCACATGCCCGACGCCTTCATCTCGACGATGGCATCGCCGGGGCCAGGTACCGGATCGTCGAAATCCAGGATCTCCAGCTTTTTGTCGCCTCTGAAAACCACGCCTTTCATCTGTGTCTCCTCGTTGATAGATGACCCGATCGACGGAGTCCTTTTGCCGCGCGCGGCCGTTACAGGCGAACCATGATGGATTTGCTCTGCGTGTAGGCTTCGATCGATTCCTGGCCGAATTCGCGGCCCCATCCCGATTGCTTGTAGCCGCCGAACGCCATGGCCGGATCGGACTCACCGAAGGTGTTGATCCACAAGCGCCCCGCCTTCAGCGCGCGCACTACTTTGTGGGCGCGCGAGATGTTCCGGGTCCAGACGGCGGCCGAGAGGCCATAGGTGGTGTCGTTGCCTTGCAGCACGGCGTCCTCTTCATCCTTGAACGGGATGATGGACAGCACAGGGCCGAAGATTTCTTCCTGCGCGATCTTCATTCCGTTGCGCACGTTGTGGAACACCACGGGTTCGACAAAGTAACCGGGACCCGTCCAGGCGTTGCCGCCCGCGCGCAGCAACGCACCTTCATCCTGGCCCGCGCCGAGGTAGGACCAGACGCGGTCCCGCTGCTTCGCGGAGATCAGCGGACCGAGCCGCGTGTCCGCCGCGAACGGGTCACCGACCTTCCAGGTGGCGGCGACTTGGGCTACACGTTCGGCCACCTGGTCGTGGATGCTTTCCTGTACGAACAGGCGCGTGCCGGCCGAGCACACCTGGCCCGAGTTGCCGCAAAAAGTCTTGACCGCGGTCTGCACGGCCCGCTCAATATCGGCGTCGGCGAATATCACATTTGGCGCTTTGCCACCGAGTTCCAGCGTCACCTTCTTGAGATTGGAGGTCGCATCGCGCACGATCTGCTTGCCGATCGCCGTGGAACCCGTGAAGGCGATCTTGTCGACGCCCGGGTGTTGCGCCAGCGCCGCGCCCGCCGTGGCCCCGAAGCCCGGTAGCACGTTGACGACCCCGGGAGGCAGGTCCGTCTCCTGGATCAATTCGGCGAGACGGATGGAGGTCAGGCAGGCGAGTTCGGCGGGCTTGAGGATGACCGTATTTCCGCAGCACAACGCGTTCGCAAACTTGATGGCCGCCATGAGAATGGGCACATTCCACGGGATGATCTGTCCGCACACGCCCAGCGGCTCGCGCAACGTATAGATCAGTGTGCTGCCGTCCGATGGCACGGTGGTGCCGAGCACCTTGGAGCACCATCCCGCGTAGTAGCGGAAGATATCTACTGCGGCTGTCACGGCGCCCTGCGCAAACCATAGAGGCATGCCATTGTCCAGCGACTCGATGGCGGCCAACTCGTCGATGTGCTGCTCGATCTTGTCGGCGATCTTGAGCAGCACGCGCGTGCGGGCGTGAGGCGACATGGCCGCCCAGGACGGCGCCTCGAAGGCCCTGCGCGCAGCGATCACCGCGGCGTCGACGTCGGCGCTGTCCGCTTCGGCCACGCGGCAAAGCAGTTGCTCGGTTGCCGGATTGATAACCTCGAACGTCTTGCCCGATGCTGCGCCGATCCACTCGCCGCCAATCAGCAGGCGCTTGGAGCCCAGGTTGATCCATTCGAGCGCTTTTGCGCGTGCGGCTTGCGCAGTGTTGGTTGCGGTTGTCATGAAATCTCTCTGCGAAAGGGGTGTGGCTCAGGCAAGCGGGACGTCGACCCGGGCGGACACCACGGCGCTCATCGGGTGGGTGCGGCGCACCTCGGGGTTGAAGTCGGCGGGCGTCACGCACATAAACAACGTGCGTCCGTCGACGCCGCCCAGGGCGCACGCATAGCAATTGCGGTCATCCGTCTGGATTTCGTCGAGAATTGCTCCACCAGGAGCGACGCGTAATGCATGCGCCTTGGTGAAGTCGGCGACCCAGATAGCGCCTTCGGCGTCGACTTGCGAAATGCCGTCCGCTGCGACTGCGATTTCGGCCATGGAATGAATGACGTCGTCGTTCTGAGGGACTGCGCCGAAGGTTGCCCAATCCCGGCGTGGCGACAACGAGCCATCAGACTGAATATCGAATGCGGACATGCGATTGCCGAATGATTCGGCCACGACCAGCGTGCGGCCGTCGATTACGGTTGAACCGTTGGGAAAGTGCAGGGGCTCACTGACCATGACGACCGATCCGTCGGGATCGACGCGCGCCAATCTGCCCGGGCGACGAGGTGCGAGCTTCATTACGTCGAAACCGAGATTGCCTACCCACGCGCGGCCTTTTGCATCCACGACCATGTCGTTGGGCTCGAACTCGAGGAACGGGAATAGTTCGGCATGGGTGACCACGGCCCCGTCATGTTCGCGCCTTAGCAACTTGCGATCGTGCATGGACACCGCCAGCAGACGTCCGTCAGGCAGCCATCCAATGCCGGAGGGACACTGGGGCACGTCCATTTCCACGCGGACGTCCGTGCCGTCCTCGCGCATGGAGTAGATTCGCTCGGAGTACAGGTCGCTGAACCAGAACCGCCCGTCATGCCAGCGTGCGCCTTCCGTATGCGTCATACCGTCGAGCAAAACCGTCAGTTGTCTCATAGAATAACTATTATTAGTTAGGTGGAACAGATACGACGTGGCATTACGAATAGCCTGATCGTTTGTTACCGGGGCAATCGGGCCGAAGTAAAATCCGTCTGACGTTTGCCGCGAAATGCTGCCACGCCCTCCTTCACGTCCGCGCCGAGGAAGCACAACATCTCCATGGCGAGCGAGTTGTCGAAGATGGGCCCTGCCATGCGCATCCAGTTGTTAAGCGACTTCTTGGTCGCACGAATCGCGGTCTGGCTGCCGCGTGCCAAATTCGCGGCAATTGCGAGCGATTTGACCAGCACGTCGGCGCGCAGTGCGCAGAAGGTGACGAGGCCGATACGTTCGGCCTCTTTCCCGTCGACGAAATCTGCCGTCATAAGGTAATTCTTGGCCTTAGACATGCCGCAGAGCAGCGGCCATACGATGGCGGCGTGGTCGCCCGCCGACACGCCCAGACGCGCGTGGCCGTCGGTCAGGCGTGCGTCTTCAGCCATCACGCTGACATCCGCGAGCAGCGCCACGACGAGGCCTGCGCCTACCGCGGTCCCGTTAATCGCGGAAATGATGGGCTTATCGCAGGCCAGCATGTTATAGACAATGTCGGAGGCTTCCTTCATCACGCGCATGGTCGCCTCCGGCTGGTCGACATCTCTTCGACCACGGACAGATCGCCGCCCGCGGAAAAGGCGCGATCGCCCGCGCCCGTTATCACGATCGCCTTGACCGTTGGATCGTCGTTGACTACGCCCCAAACTTGGGTAAGTTCCCAGTGCATTCGGTTGTTCGTGGCATTCATGGCTTCCGGACGATTCAGTGTGACAAGCAATACGCCGTCGGGCTGGCGGTCGAACAGAAGGAATTGAAGTCGTTGTATTGCATGCGCGCTTCCAGAGTCGATTGAACGAGGGCACCATGTATTGAACGCGGCAACATCGATTGGCGCAATGTGCGTCATGCGAACGTTCCGTACTCTGGCGATCGCGGGACTCGACTGGTTGACGCCCGGCGCGGGTCCCTTCGTGCAGGGAGAACATCACCCTTGCCCATACCTGCGCTGGCGGTAGATTTCGGCCATGTATCCACCCGCCGCCGTGAAGCCACCATCAACCGGCAGCGTGACGCCGTTGACGAAAGCCGCACCCGGCGAGACCAGAAAACTTACTGCATGAGCGACTTCCTCGGGTTTGCCGATGCGCCGCGCCGGGATTCTGTCCGCGGCTTCCGCCACCATGTCCTCGGGCCAAACCGTGCGCAGCAGCTCGGTGTCGATCGGACCGGGCGCGACGGCATTCGCGGTAATGCCGAACGCCGCCAGTTCCAGCGCCATCGCACGCATGAGTCCCATTTGTCCAGCTTTCATAGAACCATAAACGGAAAGATTTACGGGCCCCGCGAGCCCTGTGACCGACGTGATGAAGACGATGCGTCCGTAGCCGGCGTTGCGCATCGGTTTTGCGCAAGCTTGTGCGCAGGTGAAGGCAGCGCCGAAATTCAGCGCCATCTGGGAGGCGAGGTCTGCCTGCGTCGTTTCCAGGAACGGGTTGGATTTCCCGCTACCCGCATTGCTGACCAACACGTCCACTTTGCCGAGTGCGCGTAACAAATCGTCCAAGACAGCATGAATCTGACCGGCATCGGTGACGTCCAGGTGCACTGCACTCGCTTTGCCACCCAATGCTTCGATGGCCGACGCGGTTTCACGAACCGCGTCGGCTGCGATATCCGCCAGAACCACATGTGCGCCGTCGGCGGCGAGACGCGTTGCGATCGCTTTTCCGATACCGCGCGCGGCGCCTGTCACCAGCGCAATCTGGCCTGCCAATTCACTCATGCATCGATCTCCCGGTTGTAAGTTTCAGGCTAGAGACAGTGCTTGTTGCGCGTGGCAACGTGAACGCACGATCGTCCGGGTTTGAACTTGTGTGGCTGAACTCGCACGCGCCCGGGTGCAGGCTTCGCCGTACCTCTTTTTCTTAATCTAACATATGTTAGTGACGTGCGCCCACACGAGGTGGGTGAACAGGCGGGTCGCCATCTCCGCTGGCCTACGTGGCATAGATGTCCGGTCGCAGCCGGATAGCCTCTCCAAAGTATGGAACACGTCGTGCAGCGACGTTGACCTTCGATTGCTGCGCGTCGCACGATGAGCGCGATGATGAAGATATTCGAAGCAACAGGCGGCAAGCAGGAGAGTGTAATGAACGTGACGCGGAAGACCTTGCGCGATACCATCGAAAGTTGGCCGACACCGAACGGGGCGATCCCGTTTCGCATCCATTTCCTTCAACGTACGGCGTGCAGGCGCTGTGTGAGAATCGACGCCAGAGCCCCTACTGGTGACGTCGCGCTCTGCTTCTTTCAGCATGAGGACGGCGCGTGGCATGTATTTCCGCCGCTGCCGCGTCACGCCACAATGCGTATTGCCTAGACGCCGCCGAATCGATTCGGCCGCTTCCCGATTGCGCTGATCTATTGATCGATATGATTGGTCATGACCGCACCCGCAGTGCGCCGGTGCGGTTTTTTGCATATGGCAATCAGAATCGCTTGTTGATCCCGAAGACAGCGCCGATGGTCGTGCCCGGCGCCCCGAACAACGCATTATCGATGGAAAGCCCGGTATGCTCGCGGCCGTGATTGTTCGCCGCGCCGACTTCGACATAAAGCGACGTCGATTTCGAAAGAAAGTAGCGCGTTGTCAGTGCTCCGACAATTGAATGATTGTCCGAGTCGTGCGGATCGCGGATATACCAGACACCCGAGTTTAGATCGAGCTGCGGAAGGGGAAAGTAGTCGAAGCCTACGTTCCAGACATTGTTGGCGCCCCCCATGAGAGCGCCGTTGACGCTGGTTGTCGGAATCTTGTAGCTCGTGAACGATCCTTTCACCGTCAACGGGCCGAAGTTGTAGCCAATTCCAATCATTCGGCCGTCGAACGGCTGCTGGAACGTGCCCAATGACGGTGTGCTGTTCCCCGAGGTGGAGTCATACATGGCCGCGTTCACGACAAGCCCGCCATAGCTGTATCGCGCGCTGATCGAGTACTGCTGCCCGGCCCGGAAGTCGCCTGCTACACCGCCAAGCGCATACATTACGCTGCCCGAAAATCCAGCGAAGCTTGGACTCGAATAGGTAATCGCGTTCGGGTTGAACGTGCCCACGAAAGTCTGGTCTCCATACACCGAGAATGCGGTGCCGAATTGTCCCGCGTTACGAGGGTCGGCTTCGTAGATTGCCAGTACGAAAGGTGAATACTGCACGCCAGCTTTCAATCGGCCGAAGACGCCGTCGAGCGCCAGCCAAGCCTGGCGCCCAAAGACGCCGCCGTTGCTGTTCTCGAAATGACCGTTGACTAGGCTGAAGCCGCTTTCCAGCTGAAACGTCGCCTTCATGCCGCCGCCCAGATCCTCCTGACCCTGAAAACCGAAATTGGAAGGCTCAAGCCCTGCATTGATCAGGCTGATTTGCTTGCCGCCGTTCTCACCGGTCGTGGTATTGAGCGTTTTGTTCGTGAAAAGTAAGCCAACGTCGAGCGTGCCATAAAGCGTGACGCTGCTCTGTGCCGAGGCGAGCGCGGGCAGAAGACACAGTCCGAGTGGGAGAATTTTCTGCTTTGAGGAAAGACGGATAGAACGATAATCATACATTTTGGAATCCAAAGTAAGGCGATTGATGCGTCTATAAGGTTTTCAAACCAGAATCGATAGCTGTTCGCAATAGCCCCACGTTTCGCGAAGAGTGCTCATCGCGGTTCCAGTGCAGTGCTTTGCCAATCGAAAGGCTGGCCGGATATCGCGCTCTAGCGGTTCTCGTCGACGATTACTCCAATTCCGTATAACTAACGGTCGGTAGGATGAGGGGCGGAATATGGAATCTCCATCGGGTGTAACCCGCAAATCGCTTTTGTCCCTCTGCAGGGGGATGGGCCTGAGCTGGCATTGTTTTTATCATCAGTTCCAGAAATTTCTTGGGCGCACTTTCTCAGCGCTGCGCTCTGGAAGCATCTCAACCGAAAAGCCGACAGTCGTCCGCGCCCCTTGTGTGTCGCGGCGCGATGACGCATAGACCGATCGAAACCAAACAGGAGACTTGTCGATGAACTTCAGTGTGCTGCCTATCCGCGACCGCTTTGGTGTCGGCCCTGGGCGTCTTTTCATCAACGGCCAATGGCGCGATGGAGGAGAAGGGCGATTTGACCAGATTCACCCGTCGACCAACGAGGTCGTGACGAATTTGATCGAAGCCGGCGTCAGCGGCGTCAACGAGGCCGTTGCAGCAGCGCGTCATGCGTTCGACAACGGACCGTGGCGCAAGATGGCCGCGCGCGAGCGCAAGCGAATACTGCAGCCGATCGTCGAGGCGATCTATGCCGCGGAAGAAGAGATCGCGTATCTGCAGACGCTGGACAACGGCATGCCGATTCATTTCAGCCGCCATTCGCGCGTTTCATCGCGTGTTGCCGCCGACAACTTCGATCACTATGCTGGCTGGATCGACAAGATTACGGGCGAGACCTTCCCACAATACACGGACGCCACCAATTTGCACTACCTCACGTTCCGGGATCCTGTCGGTGTAGTCGCCGCGATCACGCCATGGAACGGTCCCGTGATGACTTTTGCCATGAAGGTCGCGCCTGCACTGGCATGCGGCAATACCGTGGTACTGAAACCGTCTGAACTCGCGAGCCTGGCCGCGATCAGGTTAGCCGACATTCTTGCTCAATCCGACCTGCCGCCGGGCGTGTTCAACCTCGTCACCGGCGGTCCGATTACCGGCCAGGCCTTGTCAACGCATCCCGACGTCGACAAGGTCAGCTTCACAGGCAGTCCGGTAGTTGGCGAAAAGATCCTGTCTACGAGCGGCAGCAACATGAAGCGCATGTCGCTTGAACTCGGTGGCAAGAGCGCGGCGCTTGTGTTTCCCGATACACGCGACGTTCGTGTTGCCGCACGCAATCTGATGGGGCTGTGCTCCACCTTCCTGTCCGGTCAGGTATGTTCGACGCCTACTCGCGCGGTCGTGCACAAGTCGATCCTTGATGAGTTCGTTCATCACGCTCAAGAGCAGGTCCGGGAAATACGTTTCGGCGATCCATTCGATCCCGCCACGACGTCCGCTCCAATCATCTCGAAGCGTCAACTCGACCGCGTATGCAGCTACATCGAGAGCGGCAAGCAGGAGGGCGCCCGCCTCGTGTTCGGCGGCGATCGTCCGGGCGGTCATCTCGCGAACGGAAACTGGGTGAATCCAGCGCTATTCGTCGACGTCGACAACACGATGAAGATCGCTCGCGAGGAAATCTTCGGTCCCGTGCTGAGCGTGATTGGCTTCGAGACCGAGGACGAAGCGGTCGCGATCGCGAACGACAGCGAATACGGGCTTTCCGGCGGCATCTATACCACCGACCTGTCTCGCGCGTTCCGCGTCGCGCACGCCATGCGCACGGGTTCGATCGGGATCAACGGCTACTCGGTCATGCCCAATTCGCCGACAGGCGGGATCAAGCGCTCGGGCATCGGCCGCGAAGGCGGCTGGACCACTATCGAAGCGTTCACCGAACTCAAGACCGTGATGCTCAATCTCGACGCATGAATCATGACCGTGGCCACGTTCGAGGAGAGAGCAATGACTTTATCGACCAAGACAAGTGCCGCACTTCATCTGGAGCGCGAAGCGGTGAACGGCGCGTGCCCTGAATGCGGCGCGCTCGCGCTGAGGCGCTATCCCGTCCATTCCGAGGGCGGCTGGTTCGACGTCGTGAAGTGCCAGGCATGCCTGCATTCCGTCAGGCGCGAGCGCGGCGCCAGGCTCGGGCCCGCGCTCCGGCTCCTGTCCGACACACTCTGAGAGAGCAAGATGATTGCTATCGATGTAGGCGGTACCTTTACCGATGTGGTCTCGCTGCGCAACGGCCGGATCGAGACCACGAAAATCTCTACTGACTATGACGACGTGACTCGGCCGATTCTGGCCGGTGCGAGCGATCTCGGCGTTGCCGACGCGCAGGCCTTCAATCATGCCAGCACGCATGGCCTGAACGCGGTCATCACGCGGCGCCTGCCGAAGATCGGCTTTCTGACCACGGAAGGTCATCGCGACATCCTCGACATGGGACGTGTCTGGCGTCCGGCATCGGCGATTCTCGATCCGAGTTGGCGCCGCAGTTTCGGTGACGCGACGCGCCCGCTGGTGCCGCGCTATCTGCGGCGCGGGATTCGCGAACGCATGCTCGCGGACGGCTCGGCGCTGTTTCCGCTTGACGAAGATCAGGCGCGCGCGGAGCTTGACGTGCTGAAGCGCTGTGGCGTCGCGGGCGTCGCGATCTGCCTGCTGAATTCGTACGTGAATCCTGCCCACGAAGTCAGACTGAAGGCGCTCGTGCATGAAGTGCTGGGCGATGTAGCCTGCTCGATTTCGAGCGAGGTGTCACCTCTGGCGCGGGAATATCCGCGTGCATCGACGACGGTCATCGACACCTTCATGAAAATCATCTACTCGGACTACACCGAGCGCCTCGAAAGCGGTCTGAAGGCCGCTGGCTTCAAAGGGGAACTGAACTTCGCGGATTGCGCTGCGACGCTGGTGCCGGTGCGGCGTGCGATGGAACAGCCTTATCGTATTGTGTTTTCGGGCCCGTCTGCGGGTGCAATCGGTAGCGGGCATTTCGGCGCGATGATCGGCGAGAGCAACCTGTTGTGTGCTGACGTAGGCGGCACCTCTCTCGACATCAGCATCGTCACGGATGGCGCGCCTTTCGTGAACACCTCGTTCGAGCTCGAACACGACATGGTCGTGAATTCGCTTGCAATCGACGTGTCCGCGATCGGTGCGGGTGGCGGAAGTATCGTCGCGATCGGGCCAGCGGGCGAGATCCAGGTGGGTCCGGCCAGTGCGGGCTCGACGCCAGGACCGGCTTGCTATGGCCGTGGCGGCACTCAGCCCACCACCACCGACGCCTTCTTGATGATCGGGGTGATCGACCCCGACAGCTTTGCGAATGGCGCGCTCAAGCTCGATCGAGCGTTGTCGCAGCGGGCGTTTGAGGCCCTCGATACCGGCTTCACTCTCGCGCAGCGCGTGCGGTATGCGTATGAGATCGCGATACACAACATTTCGGAGGGGCTGCTGAACGTCGCGATCAAGAACGGCGTCGACCCGCGCGACTATAGCCTGATGGCGTACGGCGCGGCCGGTCCGATGCTGCTGCCCGCCGTACTCGATGTGCTCAAGTGCAAGCAGGTGATCGTGCCGCCGAATCCCGGACTGTTTTCGGCACTCGGGTTGTTGTCGGCGGATCAGGTTTTCACCGCGAGCCGCAGCCTGTACGCGATCTTGTCGGCGGATGTCGCACCCGAGATCGACGCGCTGTTTGCAGGGATGGAAGCGCAACTGCGCGAGGGGCTCGACGCCAACGCCAAGGTCACTTTCGAGCGCAGTTTCGACGCGCGTCTGGCGGGACAGAGTTGGGAAACGCCGTTTGTTCCCGCGCCGGACGGCAAGATCGACGCCGCAGCGGTCGCGACTCTTATCGCCTCGTTCCATCAGAGTTACGAGGCACGCTCGGGTAACCGCTTCGAAGCGTTGCCGGTGCAGGGAGTCACGTTCCGTGTGCGGGCGGTGCTCGAGACGCCGAAGGTGGTTTATCCGCAATTGCCGCCGCGCGTGGGAAAGCCGCTCGAGCCAGTGGGACGCGCGACGCTGCGCTATCTCGGCGATCTTGGCGATGCGTCCGGCGAAGGACTTCAGGAGGCGCTGGTCTACGACCGCGACGCACTGCGTCTGGACGATGTCATTCAGGGACCGGCGATCGTCAATGAGGGCTTGTCGACCACTCATATCGGGGCACGACAGTATGCGTCCGTTGGCCGTTTCGGTGAATTGCTGATCCGCAATAAGGAATGAGCTCATCATGAATCGCTTGAACGATTTCCCCGCTATGCCGCGTGCGTCCGACTCTCATGTGCCGATTCGCGATCTGTCAGACACGCAGTTCTTCGAACGCTACGCATGCGAGCGCTTTACCGCCTCCGTGCTGATCAACCGGCTGCGCTATGTGGTGGAGCATATGTCGACCGGCTTCATGCGCGAGGCGTTTTCGCCGATCATTCGCGACTGGTATGACTTTGCCTGCACCATCAGCGGGCCCCCGGATATGGATTACCCGATGCCGGTGGTGAGCAACAGTCTGATCGTGTTCCTCGGCACGATGGGCGATGCAGTGCGCAACGCAGTGCAGGAATACGGCCCCGAGAACCTCGCGCCGGGCGATATTCTGATCTGCAACGACCCGTATCGGGTCGGCACGCATGTCAACGACGTGTGCTTCATCCGGCCGGTCTTCGCCGACGGCCGGCTGGTGTCGTTCGTGAACATTCGCGCACATCAACTGGACATCGGCGGCATCGTGCCGGGTGGCTTCTCCGCGACCAAACGCAACGTCTACGAAAACGGCCTCGTCATTCCGCCGATGTTGCTGTGGTCGAAGGGCGAGCCCGTGCGCTCCACTTTCAGCCTGATCTTCGATAACTCGCGCTTTGGCGGCTTGCTACTGCCGGACTTCTACAGTATCGCGCATCAACTGGAACTGGGCGAACGGTTGGTGCGGGAGAACATCGCGCGTTACGGGCTGCAGGCGTTCTTCGGCAGCCTATCGTATGCGTGCGACGTTTCGACCGAGCGCATGCGCCGTGCAATCGAGCGAGTGCCCGACGGCGATTACACAGGTTCTGCGCTGATTGATGCCGATGGCGTGGATGACAGCCTCGACTATCGAGTAAACATTACGCTGCGCAAACGTGGCCACCGGATCGAGGCTGACCTTTCGGGCACCTCGGCGCAGGCGCGTTCGTCGATCAACTGCGGAATTCTTGATGCAAAGACCGCGCTCGGCGTCGCGCTGACGATCCTGCTCGATCCCGAGGCGCCGTTCACATCCGGGACATGGCGCGATATCGACCTCGTCGCGCCGGCCGGAACCTTGCTCACATCCCTTCCGCCCGAGGGGGCGATCATGATGTTCTGGGAGAGTAGCGGCGCACTCGTCGCCGCGATTCTGAAGGCACTCAATCCCGTCCTCGGCGAAAACGCTGTTGCAGGCGATTACGGATCGACGAGCACGCACAACGCTTACGGCGTCACGCTTGCAGGCACGCCATGGGCCAACGTGTGTCAATGCGGCGGCGAGCACGGACCGTGGGGCGCGACGAAGGAAGGCGACGGCGATAGCTACACCGTGCTGCTCACGCTGAACAACCTCGATCCGGCCACCGAGTCCATTGAGGCTGACGCACCCGTGGTGCTGCTGCGCAAGGAGCATGCGATTGACACGGGCGGGGCGGGTAAGCATCGGGGCGGTGCGGCCAACCTCAAGGACACGCTCTGGCTCACGTCGGCCGATCACCATAGCTCGCCGTTCCGTACACGCGAGCCGAGCGGCGTGGGCGCGAATGGCGGCCACGCCGGACCTTGCGGGGGAGTATGGTTTTTTCCGCCAGCAGGGGTGAGAACTGGTCGCCCCGAGACACTGCTCGGCACGGGTGAGGAGGTCTACTCCGCCAGCACGCCCGTTGCGGGCGTGTTAAATATGGAGTCGAAGGTGCTCGACCCGCACGGTGGTCACTACCATTACTACGCAAGCCGACCCGTGTGGAAGACGGAACCCGGGGCTGTGTCGCGTTACATCACGAACGGTGGCGGAGGCTGGGGCGATCCGTGCAGCCGCGATCCCGCGAAAGTGCTGGCCGACGTGCGCGATGAATACGTCAGTATCGCGAATGCGGCGCGCGATTATCGCGTGGTGGTGACTGGCGATCCGCGCAATGATCCCGAAGGTCTGCGGATCGACGAAGCGGCAACGCGGCGTCTGCGAATGGCGCGGTGAGTGCATTGACGATGGCGTTGCATGTCTACAGGTAAATACCAACTTGGAACTCCGCGTCCGAATGCCTAACATTTGATCGGTAGGTAGGCGGCTCCTGCATCACGAGGACCAACGTTATCGATCAACGCTGTTGGCGATGGAGGCTGGATTGACCAGTGCGGTGGCGGAGCGGCATGGTCCGCTCGATGACATGATCAACGCGATCGGTACCGCGGCGTTTCCCGAGCGCTTCGCATGGGGATTGCGTGAGATGTGTGGCGCGGAATTCGCGTTCATCTTTCGTCTCTTTGAAACACGGCCGGTGGAGTTTGCATCGGTCGATTGCGAAGGCACGCATCGAGTAGAGCACATCCGCGATGTCTACCTTGGAAATAGATGCTGGGAAGTCGACGATGGGATCAGTGCACTCGATACAGAGAACGCAACGTGCTTTCCGATGCTGAAGACGGATATCAAGCTATCGACATCGGGACGATTGCGTCAAACACTCTATGACCAGTTGAACATCCGGGACCGCGTATTGATGTGCACGCAGTTCGAGGGAAATCCGCTCGTCTTGAGTATCACGCGTTCCGAACAGCATGGTCCATTTGAAAAGCGTCAGGTAGACAAACTGGCGGTACATTCAGCGACGATCCTCTCGATTGTCGCCAAGCATTGCGACATCGCGATGCGCGCGCGCCGTCTGCCGGGCCTGCTAACTGAATTGCCAGCGATAGAGCAACGAGTTTTGGCGGCAGCGTACTCGCTGACTGCGCGGGAAGTGCAGGTGTGCGCCCGGTATCTTTATGGTGTGTCGACGGCCGGCATTGCGTCCGACCTTGGGATCGGTACCGAGACGGTCAATACATACCGGAAGCGCCTGTACGAACGGCTCGCCATCGGCAGCCATCGCGAATTGCTGCTGTGGTATCTTGGATTATGCGGGCAGCTACAGTAACGTGATATATCGCGCCTCTCTTCAGGCGATGTCTAAAAAGTTGCTATCGTAGGATGCCGGACCGGGAAGAGAGATCGGCGCCTCAATGATCGGCTCGTCGCCTATTTGACATAAACCTAATTAACGCATTTTAATTAGTTATCCTATACGAACGATCCACATACACAGGTCGAAGGCTCAGCGTCTACCGACCGCAGCCAATTGGTACGCGCACCGTAAGTGACAGGTCGCACTTTTGAGCAACGATTCAAACATTACATTCGGCTCTTTGCTCTAATCAAAGTTGCACGGCGTTACTTTGTCGGGCGGAACGTTACCAGCGTGCGCTCGAATGCGCCCAACCAACTGGAGATCGGGACGCTCGTACCCATAGCAATACGGGTGCGCGGGCACAACTTCAGGGTGATAGCTTTCCAGCACCGCTCGCGCATCGCCGAGATACAGGTTGTCGCGCACAGCGAGAAACGCCCGATAGTCCTGCGAATACTGATACTTCGCACGTGTGCGCTCGTAGCTCTTACGATCCGACTCGCCGTTAACCAGCGTGCTTCTCGCGGGCGCACCGGCGATATATGAGCAATAGCTCGCGTTCACGCCTTCCACGGTCGGGAAGAACGGCGGCTCAGTGCAGGCCCGCTGCGACTTGTTGATGAAGACATTGCCTTCCACCGTGGCCTTCGCTTCGAGGCTGAAGCTCATGCCGTAGAAGTCCCAGTTCTCCAGCAAATTGTTGTATAGGTGAAATGTGCCGAACTGCGCGCGCGGATTGCGCTGCGCCGTGTCGATGAACCAGTTGTGATGCAGCGTGACGCGCGCGATCACATCGCGGTCGTAGTTCTTGAACAGATTGTCCGACGTGATGTTGTTGAGCAGCATCACCTTGTCGTCGTCATGGAACTTGACCCACGAGACGGTGACATCGGTCGAGCCGTTCTTCACGTTCAGCAGCCGGTCGGCGAAGCGTGACAAATCCAGATGGTCGATCCACACATTGCGCGAGCCGTTCGCGACATTGATCGCCTGCGAGAAAGTGCGTAGACGTCCGTCGATGGTCAGATGCGTGACGATTACGTTCTCGGCGCCGTAGATGCCGAGGCCGTAGTCGAGCAACTTCACCGCGTGATCGCGGCCATCGATCGTCACATTGGACGGCACGCGAATCTGCGATTCGAGCGCGATCGTCATGTCCGATGCGAAGCGGATCCACGTCGGCCGCCTTTTCACCTCGCGCAACGCGTCGCGCAGGGTGCCGGGACCGGCATCTTCCGCCGATGTCACCACGACGACCTGCCCGCCCGCGCCGCCCGTTGCCGCGCGGCCGTAGCCCTCGCGCTGGCTCAGGAGCGACGACACCGTCGGGCACGACGCATTCGCCGTGCGGCAGTCTTCGGCGGCGTGAGCGGGCAGGCTCATCAGCGTCGACAGCAAGCCTGCCGTACAGATCGAGCGGGCCACGATGCGCCCGCTAGGAAAACCCCGCATGAACGTTGCGCTCATCATGCGCCTTTAGCCGGCTGCGCGCTGTGCTTCGCTGCGCAGGAAGTTCAGATACCACGGCAGCGCTTCGGCCATGCCGGCGCGCAGATCGAAGAGCGGCGCATACGACAGTTGCGCGCACGCCTTCGAGACATCGGCTTGCGAATGACGCACGTCCCCCGCGCGGAAGTCGCGATACGCCGGGCCCTTTTCATAAGTGACGCCAAGTCCCGCGAGACCGTCGCGGATCACGTAAAAGAGATCGTTGAGCGTGGTGCGCCCGCCGACCGCCACGTTATAGACCTCGCTCGCCGTGAGCTCCTTGCTGAGCGCGGCGCGCAGGTTCGCCTGCACGACGTTGCCGACGAAGCAGAAATCGCGGCTCGTCTCGCCGTCGCCGTTGATGTGAACGTCGTCGTTGGCGAGCATCGCGGCGATCCATTTCGGGATCACGGCGGCATACGCGCCATCCGGGTCCTGACGCGGACCGAACACGTTGAAGTAGCGCAGCCCGACCGACGCGAATCCATACGTGCGCGCATACACGCCGGCATAGATTTCGTTGACGAGCTTGGTCACCGCATAGGGCGACAGCGGATTGCCGATGCGCTCTTCGCGCTTCGGCAGGTTCGGCTCGTCCCCGTAAGTAGAGCTTGACGCCGCGTAGACGAAACGCTGCACGCCCGCGCGGCGCGCCGCATCGAGCATGTTGAGGAAGCCCGACGTATTCACGTCGTTCGTCGTGATCGGGTCTTTCACCGAGCGCGGCACGGAGCCGAGCGCGGCCTGATGCAGCACGTAATCGATGTCATCGACCGTGCGTTCGCAATCGCTCATCTCGCGAATGTCGGCGCGTTGGAACGAGAAGCGCGACCAACGGTCCGCGCCCACGCGCTTTTCGACCTCGTCCAGATTGCGCGGATGCCCAGACGCGAAGTTATCCATGCCGCGCACGTCCTGCCCGAGTAACAGCAGCGATTCGACCAGATTCGAGCCAATGAAACCCGCCGCGCCCGTCACTAGCCAGCGAAAGCGGTTGGCGAGCAGGAATTGGCACAGGCTCGCCTGGGTCTCGTCCCGCATCCAGCCGGGGACGTTCGATTCATTTGCAAAGAGTTCTGCTTTCACGTTCAATCAAACCGTTTCGTCGATGTTTTCAGTGATGTCGCCGCACCTGTGCTTCGATTCTGACGCTGCCGGCGCGGGCGGCACCCGCCTGCTTGCCGGCGTCCGAGCGGTCGACGCTCGTGACATGGCGCCAGATGCCGCCGCTCAGCCGCAGGTTTTCCGGCGGCCCCGCGATGTGATCGCGCAGATGCCCGAAGTACGCGGCTTGCCAACGCAGCGCGAACGCTTCGACATCTTCGCCAAGTTCGGGATTGGGCAGCATTTCGAACGTGTGCACGATCTCGCCCTTCTGCCAGCGCGGCGCATAGAAGAGCGACGGCAGGCCGAGACGATACGCGGCCCGCGATGCGAAGCTCGAATACGTGACTTCCTGGCCCTCGAACATCACACGCGGCGCGGACGGATTCGGCGCGCCTTCGACCGCGAGACACACCGCGTAGCCGGACTGGAGCGCGCGCAGGCATTCCTTCGCCACTTGCACTTCGGTCTGATCGGCGGTGGAGATCAGCGCCGACGCATAACTCGCGCGCGTCACGCTCGGCGTCGTCGACAGCCATCGCGACGGAATGCCGAGCAGTTCGAGCGTCATCAGGCCGGCGTACATCGGGCCGACGTGGGCCGTCGCGATCACGAAGCCCTTGCCGGTGGCGAGCAGCGGCGCGAAGAACGCTTCGGCCACGTCGAGATTGCCTAGCAGCGACATCGCCTCTTCGATCTGCGATTCGCGGCACTCCAGCCATTCCAGCAACAGATAGTCGACGAGATAGCCCCAGCGCGCCGCGCGTTCCCACTCCGCGCGATCGATATGGGCGGTGTCGCGTCTCATCGACCATGCCCAGTCGAGCCGCGCCTGCGTGATCGGCGTGGAGTCGATTTTCTGGTCGAGCTGCCGGAGCGCTTCGGAGAAGGTCGCGGGCAGCACGTCGGCGCGCTTTTGCAGATAGCTTTCATACAGCGTCGAGGCTTCGTCCTTGCGTCCCGTCTGCGACAGCGCCGCGACCGCCGCGCGCTGGAAGCGCAGGCGTTCGGGCTGCTGGCGCACGAGCGTCAGCAGTTCCTCGGCGGCGTCGCCGTGACGACCTGCGTAGCGCATCGCCCGCGCCAGCATCGCGCGCATGTGCTCCATCTCGGGCGCGAGCTCGCAGGCCTTCTTCAGCGGCTCGATCGACTCCGCGTATTGACCCGCGCGCAGCAAGGCTTCGCCATACGCCGACACCAGCCGCAGATCCTTCGGCGCGAGTTCCACGCCGCGCGCGAAGTGATTCAGCGCGTGCACGGTGCGGTCGTCGTGATGACCGCGCGCGAGGTACGCCTGTCCGATGACCGCGCGCAGCGCCGCGCCCTCGTGGCCCGCCGCAAGCGCGTACTCGCCCGCGGCGATGGCCGCGTCGATGCGCTTGTCCGCGAGCAGCGCCTGGACCGCCGCGGCCGCCGCCCGTTCGTTCGGCAGCACGGCGGCGTCGAGCGCCGAAGCCATCCGCGCCGCGAGCGCGCCGTCGCCGTTGCGGATCAGCGCAGTCAGCCAGAAGTGGGCGTTGGCGTCGCCGGCTTCGATCGTATCGAGCGTCGCGCGGGCGATGCGAGCCGCCTCCGCGACCTGCGACGCCTGGAGCCGCAACTGGATGCGCGAAGCCAGAAGGCCCGTGTCGTGCGGATCGATGCGCGATGCGGCATCGGCCTGTTCGATGGCTTCGTCCCAGCGCTTCAGACGGCCGAGCACGCTCGCCAGCAGGCGCCGGTCATCAACGAGATTCGGCCACGCTTGCACCAGCACGCGCAGGGCGGCGGCGGCGGGCGCGAGCGCGCCGTCGCGCACGAACGGCGTCACGACGATGCGGCGCACGTCCATGCGCGCCGCGTTGTCGGTCACCATCGACGGATCGAGTTCGGCGATACCCGCGAGCGGATCGCTCTCCGAGCGAATGCGCGCGATGACCCGATACAGCGTGTCCTGCGCCGACGGCACCGCGCCCGTGCCGAGCGCGTCGCGCCAGGCGGCGAGGCCATCGTTCCAGTTACCGGCGCGCACCGCCTTGCGGCAGGCGTCGAAGGCCGGCGCGAGGTTCGTTGCGGGCGTCGCGATCTCAGCCATGACGGAACTCCTTGCCGAGCGCGCAGCCGAAGCGCACGGCCAGCGCGAGCACGAAGCCCGCCGCCAGCGCTTCGAGCAGCAGCACGAACGTATCCGGGCTCGACGGCCGGTCGCCCGGCAGCGGCTTCGCAATCACGCTCAGATAGCGCTGCAGCCGCAGCGTATCGGTGAAGGCCTGCTGATAGCTTTGCTGCGCCGCGGTCAGCGCGGAATCCGCGAAGGTCTGCGCGTTGCGCAGCTCTTCGTATTCGCGCAACTGCGTCGCTTCGGTGTTGCCCGCGCCGCTCAGACGGCGGCGCGTATCGGCGAGGCGCTTTTCGAGCGTCGTCACGAGCGTTTGCGCGGGGCGCAGCATCGGGTGATCCGGATTGCCGACCGCGCGAATCTTGTCGAGATTGATCTGCGCGCCGTTCAGCTCGCCTTCGATCTGTCCGACGAGCGTGAGCAGCATGGTCGCGTCGGCGTTGGGGTCCATGTTGCCGTGCTGGACGCGCCACCTGGTCAGCGAAGCGCGCGCGGCGCGCGCATCGTTTTCGGCGAGCGACACCGCCTGACGGCTCACCTTCAGCGCATCGCTCACGCCCTTCTCGTCCATGCGATTGACGAATTCCTGCGCGGCCTCGAGCAGCGCGCCGGAGATCACGGCGGCGTCGCGCGGCGAGAAGGCGCTGACCTTCATCACGTCGACCTGCTCCATCATGTTGTACGAGACGTTCACCGAGGCCTTGTAGGCGCGGTACAGCTCGTCTTCCGTCGCGTCAGGCGCGAGCCGCGCCGCCGGATCGAGGCCGGTGTGTGCGAGACGCTGGCGCAGCTTGATCTTGCGATCGACCTGCTGCATGCAGTCGCGCGAGTTCAGGAAGTCGCTGACCGCCCAGCCGTCGACGAAACCGCCCGCGAGACCGGAGCTGTCGCCCGTCGTGAGTAGCCCGCCCGCCGCGCCCGGAAATGCGGGCGGGCTGCTGCTGGAGCGCACGGAGAAGCGCGCGTCGGCCGAATAGCGCGGCACCGCGATGAAATTTGCGTAGACGGCGGCGATCACGACCGGCGCGAGAATCACGCCGAGCGTGATCCAGCGGCTGCGGCGGCGCTCGCGCTGCGCGGCGGCGCGCGCCCGGGCGCGCACGTCGATCGCCGACTCGGTATCAGAGCCCGAACTGTCCGCCTGAGAAGGCGTCGGCCGGGAGCTCTTCTCCTGTGTCTGCGGATTCGCTTCTGGAACGCCGCGTAGGATATCGGCGGATGCACTCGTCGAGGTCTTCCTCGATTCGAAGGCCACTTCGCTCATAAACCAAACCTTTGGTGCAGTAGTCCGCCAGCTGATTCTGGCGGTAAGTGGAAAGTATCAACGTCCGGCCCACGAGACGCTCTTCGAACAGCGCGAGCCAAAGGCGCGTGAAACGGCACGGCTCGAACGGAATCGCGCCGTCGATCACATAGACGTCGAATGCCGGCGCGAGCGCCAGCGCAAAGGAAAACTCCTGCCGCGTGTAGAGCGGCCAATGCTCCATCGGCCGCGCCAGATGCTCCGGCGTCGTCAGCAGATCCGCGACGAGCTCGATGGTCGCCTTCGCATCGAGCTCATAGAGCGACGACACGAAGTGGATCATGTGCAGCCCGCTCGCCTTGCCGCGGATGAAGCCCTGACGGCCGAGCGGCCACGACACGAGGCCGTGATGCTTCACGAAGCCCTCGCGCGGCGGACGCAGGCCCGCGAGCACGTCGATCACGCTGCGATGCAGTTCGGGCGTACGCGACAGCAGCGCAAAGCGTCCCTGCGGCAGATCGAGATCGGCGTGGCTGAACAGCGACAGATGCGAGCCGAAGACCTTCGGCGAATCGGTGACGTCGATGAGACTGATCATGGCGCTCACATGGGCTGTACGCGGCTACGGGCGAGGCGTTCGCAGGCAAGCGCGACGACCATCAGCAACACGAGCGACGTCAGGTAATAGGGCAGGCTCGCGTCCGTCGACTTGTAGCTCTCGAAGTATGACGAGCGCAAAAGCTGCATGCCATGCGCGAACGGCGACCACAGAAAGTACGCGCGAAACTGCTCGGGCAACTGCTCCGAAACGAAGAACACGCCGCTGAACACTTCGAGAAAACGCTCGATCACGGCGGCGAGCCGCAGAAAGAAATGCCAGCTCGTCGCGATCGTGCCGAACAGGAGGCCCATCGCGGTGCCGCCGATCGCCATCGACACGACATAGCAGACGAAGGTCGGCCAGCTCGCGGGCAGGCTCACGAAGTCGTAGCGATAGCCGATGCCGATCAGAATCACGAAGACCAGCAGATAGATGACGAGATAGATCGTCGCCTGCACGATGACGTTCAAAAGCGGCGTGACGCTCGGCAGATTCAGCAGTCCGCGCGCTGAGACATACGCCGTGCTGCTGCGGAAGATGATCTGGCGGAACATGATCCAGGTCGTCGCGCCGAGCAGCGAAAACGTCGGCACGTCCATGCCGAGGATGAAGTGCGTGCCCGTCAGGAAATACAGCGACGAGATCAGCGCGAGCAGCACGGCGGGTCCGCACAGCGCCCACACGAGCGCAAAGCGGCTTTCGCCGTGGATCGTATGCAGTTGCAGGATCAGAAGCGGCAGCAGCGCGGACAGCTTCGAACGCTCGGTGTCCTGCGCGACGGCGCGCTGGCGCGCGTGCAGCATCGCGATGCGCCGGCTCAGCGTGGCGACGTCGGCGGCTTCGTCGGGCGCGAGCTCGACTTCGAAAGCGGTGTCCTGACGCGATGCGAGACGGCGTGCCTCGCGCGCCTGTTCGTCGCGGCGGCGTTGCGCGCGCACTCCGAAGGCGGACGCGAGACGCGCTTCGTGCGCCGCCAGCGTCGCGGGCGCGTAACCGGCGGCAAAGACATCGACGCCCGCGCGGATATCGTCTTCTAGGAGACGGATGGTGGTGCGCTGGGTGCGGCGGCGGAAGTCGGCGGTCTCTTCGTCAAGCTGATCGACGGCCGCTTCGTCGTCGAGTTGCGCGCTCACGGCCTCGTAAGCGGCGCGGCGGTCGGCGACCGTCTGACGCGGCAGACCGCGCAGCGCGGCGAGCATGCGCGCGAGCAGCGTCGCCGGACGCGCGCCGTCATGGGCGGCCGTGGTTTCCGGCTGCGCTTCCTGCGGCTCCGGCACGAAAGCGCGCATGTGCGCATGAAAAGCCACCGCGCCGACGGCTTCCGCCGGCGCCGCTTGCTTGCCTTCGACGGCGTCGACGAGTTTAGCGTCGATCTGCTCCGCCGCCGGATCGGGCCGGTCGAACCCGCCCGCGCCGATGGCGTTGCCCGCCGCCTGACGCGCGCGCCACTTCGAGATGCGATCGTTGTTGGTCATCGCGGCCGCGCTAGTTGGACAGCGCGCTGACCGAACGCGCGGTGCCGAGCGTCGCGCTGAAGGTCGACAGCAACTTCTGCACTTGCGTGAACGGCGCGTCGGAGATCAGGATCGCGTCGCCGTCGCGCACGACGAACTCGCCCGCCAGCACGATCTGGCCCGGCTGCGTGAAGTCGAACTGATAAACCTGCGGACGCGTATCGGCAGGCTCAACGTTCTCCGGCAACGCCGGACGGCGCAGCAGATAGACCGCGCGCGGGTTCGCAAGCGAATCGTTCAGGCCGCGCGAGTCGCCGAGCGCATCGAGCACGCTGTAATTGCGCTTGGACAGCTTGACGCGCCCTTGCACGCCCGCCGCGCCCAGCACCGTCAGGCGCTCGACGACATCGTTCACGACGATCGAGTCGCCCGGGCGCAGCGCCACATCCTCGGCGGGATTGCTGTAGATGTCGGCAAGCCGCACCGATCCCGCCACGCTGTTGCGCCGCACGGTGACCGAAAGCTGCTCCGGATTGGTCTGGTTCGGCGCGGCGAGTCCGAGCACACCGCTCAGACGTTCGGTGTCCTGGCCGAGCGGATAGACGCCCGGCTTCTTCAGATCGCCCTGCACGGTGATGGTTTGTCCGCGGCGCGGCGTCGCCTGCACGCTCACATCCGCACCAACGACGAGCCGGCTGACGCGCCGCATGATGGCGTCGCGCACTTGCGCGGGCGTCAGCCCCTGCGCCCGTACCTTGCCGATGTACGGCAGATGGATATCGCCGGCGCGATCGACGATCTGCTCGCCCAGATTCGACGAACCTTGATCGCCCGCGGCGAAGAGGCCGAGCCCGCCGTGCTCCCACAGCGTGACCTGGACGCCGTCGCCCGGCGCGAGACGCTCGTACTCGAACGGCGCGGCGCCGAGGAACTCGGCGGGGAAGCTCGCGCGGCCCGGCCCGCGGCTCGCGCGCGCGAGTTCCTCGGTCACCGGCACGAGCACGATGCTGCTGTTGTCCCGCGCGGCATCGACTTCGCTGCGCAGCGGCCCGCTGCGCGGCAGGCCGCAGCCTTGCAGCGCGAGCGCGCCGGATACAGCCAGGAGGAGCGCGGCCGCGCGGGTAGATGACGGTAGCCAGCGGGCGAACCGGTCGCGCCGGAGGTCAGTCGACTTCATGTTTCGTCTTCAAGAACAGTGAGAGACAAGCGTCTCTGAATATCGGTGGATCGCGTCAGGCCGGCAGCGGCTTTTCGGCGAGGTCGTGGTAATCGGCTTCGTCGGCGGCGACGATCTCGACGGGCGCGCAGAGCGCGGAGAACCGTTCGATCATCGCGTCCACCGAAAACAGCATGCGAGCGCGATGGCGCGCGTGCTCGCGCAGGGCGTCGTCCGCCTGGAATCCGTCGATGAGCACGGCGAGCTTGTCGCAAGCCGCGTTTAAATCGGGCTGCTCGGCGCAGTCGAGCAGATGCCCCGTCACGCCATCGACGAAGCATTCGCCCGCGCCGCCCGCGGGCGTCGACAAGGTCGCGATGCCGAGCAATTGCGCTTCGATCAGCACGTTCGGCAAGCCTTCGTAGCGCGACAGCAGCACCTTCGCGTCCATCTTCGAGTACCAGAAGCCGACGTGCGACGACAGGCCCACGAACAAGAGGCGCTGCGCGACACCCAGCTCGGCCGCGAGCTCCACGGCCTTGTCCTGAAGCCGCCCGTCGCCGACGATCATGAAGCGCGCGTGCGGACGGCGCTTCAGATAGCGCGCGGCCAGCTTGATGAACAGCAGCGGACGCTTGTCCGGCTCGAAACGGAACACGCCGCCGATGGTTTCGGTCGCGTCCGGCGTCGCTTCGGCGAACGCTTGCCAGCGGGCCTGCTCGTCGCCGGGCGCATGCGTGTCGAGATCCGGCACGCCGTTGTAGAGAATCTGGAAGCGCGTGAGCGGCAGATCGAGCCAGCGCGCGTACTCCTCGGCGGCCGTGCGGCTGTTGCTGACGAACTGGACGCCCGGCACCTGCGCGAGCGCGCGGTACAGCACTTCGTACTCGGGGCGGTCGCGTTCCTTGCGGATGCTCGGCGGCAAACCGCGAAACGTCAGATGAATGACGGGCACGCCCGCGAGCAGCGCGGCGAGCGCGCCGAACAGGCAGGTGCCGTCCTGCCAAAGGCTGACGACGTCGAAGCCACGCTCGCGCAGGCGCGGCGCGAGGCGCGTCACGCCGTAGTGAACCGGCGCGGGCAGCATTTCAAGCAGATGGCGCAGATCGGGGTCATCGACCGGCTGATGGCTCACCGCCACGGCGGGCAGCGCATTGATCTCCGTGAGCGGCACGCCCGCTTCGTGCAGGTTGCCGGCGAAGAAGTCCATGCGATGCTTGCCCGTGCCGCCCTGATCCGTGTATTGCTTCACGAGCACTTCGACCGCCTTCGGCCGCGTGATCGCCACGTCTTCGGGGCCGCGCTCCGCGTCCGCCGACAGCTTCGACAACCTTTGCAGATTGCACGCGAGCCGCGTCAGTTGCCGCTCCGCGCCGCCGGGTCCGAGACTGCCCGTGAGCAGCGCGATCGACGGCGCGCTCTGCGCATCGGGCTCGACGATCACGCGATCGCGGAATGCGAGAATCGCGTGCTTCATCGACACGATCTTGATGTCGCGGCCCGCGAGCCCGTCTTCCGACTCGAAGCGCCGGAAGAACGCATAGTCTTTCGCGAGCGATGCGGCGAGCTGGCCCGCCTTCGTTTCCGGCGCGAGCGTCGCGGCCACGGGCGCAAGCGTCTCGACGGCATCCGCGAGCAGGCCGCGCTTCGCGAGGCGCTTCGCGAACGCAACGCGCAATTCACGGCGGCCATGCAGCTCGATCAGCTTCCGATAGAGCGCATCGGACGGGGCGAAGGCGCGGATATCCGCGAGGAGTTCGGCGCGCGCGAGACCCGCGCGGTGATCGCCGAGCGTTTCGGGCATGTACTGATCGATGAGCGCGAGCGCCTCGGCGTCGCGATGCTCCCTAACGAGATGGGTCGCGCAATAACGCACGATGCGCAGATTGTCCGGCTGCTCGGGCAGCAGTTCGGACCATTGCTCGAACATCTGCACCGTATGACCGGCCGCCTCCTTCAACTGAAGCAGCATGAAGCGCACGGTCCAGTCGCCGAGATGACCGGCCGCGAGCTGCTCCGCCTGCACGAGCGCTTTCCGCGCGGCCTGAACGGCGCTCGCGTGCGCGACCAGATGCGCGAGCCCATCGCGCACCGACTGGAGCGCGTCGTTGGTCACCGCGTCCGCGTTCATCCCCGGCTCATCCGTCGAATAGCCGACGACAGCCAGGTTCTGCTCGTTGTTTTTTTCTTTCATCGATGAGCTTGAGGTCGTAAGGAGTACAGACAAGTAACGCGCGTTGCACATGAGTACGATCGATCGGTACCCGCGGGTCTGGGTCAGTCGGACGGAACGAGCGTTCTAGGCGCGGCTCTGGCCGGACGGTTCGCTCGCGCGATGAGCGTCTCGCATCGTTTGATGTTGCTTTCGATGTAATCAGCGTTCTCGGACGACCGGCGCAGCGCCTGCCAGCGAGGCAAGGCCTCGGTGTAGCGTTGCAGGCGCATCGCGGCGACGGCGGCGGCTTTGAGCGCCACCTGGTCGCCGGGTGCGAGACCGAGGATGGTCCGGGCGATTGCGATGCGCGCACTCGCCTCGGACGAGTCGACCAACCGCAGTCTGGCGTGCAGAGACGAAAGGACGCGCTTGCGTTCGGACGCGACATCGATCTCGCCACCGATCAGGTCGAGCAACGCCCACGCCTCGCAGTGCGCTCCACGCGCATTCAGCTCACGTGCGGCACGCACGCATCGCGTCCTGACGATTCCGAGCTGGCGCAGCGCCTCGTTCTGCACGGCCTGATCGGCATGGCGGTCCGACGCGAGTTGCTCGAAGGCCTCAAGCGCTGCCTTATAGCAGTCGCTGCGCGCGGCCACGCGTGCGAGATAGAGACGCGCGGAAATCGGAGCACCGGGCTGATCCGCCGCACGCCGCAGATAATTTACCGCCGCGTTCACGTCACCGAGCGCTTCCGCGGCCCGACCGCGATACATGTCCATTTCCGGGAAAGACAAACGCGCCTCGGCAACGCTGTCGACCAGGTCCGCCAGCCACTGGTGGTTGCGCTCGTTAAATGCAGCGCGGACATCTTTCTGCAAGCGCTTTTCGAGCGTCCATTCCGCGCGCATGGCCGGCCTGTTCGTCGGATCGAGCAGACAACTCGCCCCGATGCGATCGACCGCGACGAGCAAGTCGTTACGCTCGAGCGCCCGTTCGGCATCCAGGAGCCACTGCGGCATCTGTGTTGCGATCCATTGCGCGACTTCCGCGTTGCGGTTGTCCGCGTCCTGTGCCTCGATCAACCCCGCCGCCGCCAGCGCGAAGCCTTCGCTCGAAGCAAGGCTTGCGAGCGAAAGAAGCAGTTGATCGTCGAGATCAGGTGCGTTGCCGGCAAGCGCACGCAACGCGGACCGGTTGCCAGACGCAACACCGAGCTTCCATTGCACGGCGTAGCTCGGCGCGTGAGACGGCAACGCGTCTCGTACTTCGTTCGCCCATTCACCAACGGCTTCCTCATCGCCCGAGGCTTCGAGAAGTTCGAGCACCGCGCTCGCGGCCTCGACGCTGTCCTGCGAGAGACGGAAAAAACGCTTCCAGTTGACGATCGCGGTTTCACGCTCCTCGATCCGCGTCGCCGACAGCGCGCAGATACGCAGGATTTCCGCAGTCTCGTGTTCACCGCGCAGCAGGCCGGCGGCGATGCCGTAGGCTTGCGCATAACGCCCGAGCTCAAAATTGCATCGCATCAATATTTCGTCGGCCTGCTCGGTCGTTCCGCTTTCACTTCTCGACCTTTCCGCATGTGCGATGGCGCTTTCGTAATCGCCCAACTCCGACTGCATGCGCGCGAGCAGCATGCGATGCCCGGCTTGCGCCGGATTCGCGCGCAAGACCGCGTGCACGCGACGCGATGCGCCGCAAAGATCGCCTGCGCTCCATGCCGCTTCGATGGCCGTGACCGGATCGACGCGCGAGCGTATCGGTAATGGGGCCGACGGACCGATGCGCTGGATGAGGTAATTCACATACCAGTCATCGAAAAGCCGCTCTGAGAATTCCGGCGTGTAATGCGTCAGGTCGCGCCCGCCTTGTTCCAGCGCATTTGCCTGCCCGAGTTCCAACATCGCCAAGGTAGGATCGTAGCAACGTACGCCAAGGCGCTCCGTGCGCGACTTCACCAATTCAATCAGTTCATGCCGCTGCTCGATCAGGTTGCCGTCGGGCGTCCTCGCATCGACATGCGTGACGAATACGAGCTTATCTTTGCCGACGATCTCGGCGATCTCGCCCATCTCGCGCTCGACTTCCGCATCCGGCTGCACGCGCCGGAAGATGCTCGCGAGCAGGTCGCGGTCATCGGCCGACAGACGGCGAAACACAGGATCCGTATCGAGCCACGCGCGGCGCTCTGCGTGCTGCTCGACCGACGCCATCGACCAGAACGTGCGCGCGCGGTTGCGGTCGGCGAAGAAATCGCCGAAATAGCGCCCCGTGTAGTTCGCCTGGATCGGGTATCCATCCGCCGTCAGCAACTTGCGCGACGACAGTTCGACCACGTACACATCCGCCGGAACATACGGCTTTTCCAGCTCGGCCGTGGACATGTCCGGCCGGAACGTCAGCCGCTGAATGTGAGCCGGCACGGATTGCGTGCCGAACATGAAGCGCAATTGCTGGAGCACTTCCGCGCTGGAGTGCACGAATCCATAGTTGCGCGACGTATGCGCCTCCACCGGATAACGCGGCACGCCCTTGCGGAGCGGACCGTGAATCCGGCATGTACCGATAGGCGCAATCAGCAGCTTTGAAACGGCCATGACAAGTTCTGATTAGAAGATCGAAAATGCTCGCTTACAGCGACCAGTACTGGATATCGGACTTGAGGCGGCTGCGATCCAGCCCGGACTTCAGATCGCACAGCACGCCGCCGTCGTTGATCATGTGCGGCAGATCGGTCCAGATGCTGTCCATGATGTCGCGATGCGGCACCGCCAGAATCAGCACGTCCAGATTGACGAGTTCCGACTTCTCGACGAGCTCGATGCCGTACTCGTGCTCCATCTGCGCCTTGTCGGCCATCGGGTCGTAGGCGAGCGGCGCGATGCCGAAACGCTCTAGACCGCGATACAGATCGACGACCTTCGAGTTGCGGATATCTGGCACGTTCTCTTTGAACGTCATGCCGAGCACGCCCACGCGGGTCGTCGGCGAAAGACGGTGGCTCTGCGCGAGAATCTGCACGAGACGTGACGCGACGTGATCGGCCATGCCGTCGTTGATGCGCCGGCCGGCGAGGATCACTTCGGGGTGGTAACCGAGTTCCTGCGCCTTCGAAGTCAGATAGTATGGATCGACGCCGATGCAATGACCGCCGACGAGACCCGGCGTGAAGCGCAGGAAGTTCCACTTCGTGCCCGCCGCCGCCAACACTTCCGAAGTCGAGATGCCGACCAGATCGCAGATCTTCGACATTTCGTTCATCAGCGCGATGTTGATGTCGCGCTGCGTGTTCTCCAGCACCTTCGCGGCTTCGGCGACCTTGATCGACGACGCGCGATGCACGCCCGCCTCGATGATCTGGCTGTACACGTCGGCGATGATCTCGGACGATTCGTCGTCCTGACCCGACACGATCTTCACGATCTTTTCGAGCGGATGCTCGCGGTCGCCCGGATTGATACGCTCGGGGCTATAGCCAAGCTTGAAGTCGATGCCGCAACGCAGGCCCGACACTCTTTCGAGCTCGGGACCGCAGATTTCCTCGGTCGCGCCCGGATGAACGGTCGACTCGAACACGACGATGCTGCCCGCGCGAAGCACTGGTCCGATCGTCTGGCACGCGCGCACCAGCAGCGAGAAATCCGGGCTGCACTTTTCGTCGACGGGAGTCGGCACGGCAACCACGAAGAAATTGCAGTCGGAGAGATCCGCTGCCTGATCGGTGAAGCGCATCGTCGACGCGCTCAACACCTCTGATTCGATTTCGCCGGTCCAGTCTTCCCCGCTGCGAAGAGACTCGATACGACGGCTATCCACGTCGAAACCAATTACGTCGAAACGGCGCGCAAATGCCACAGCAACCGGCAGGCCCACATAACCCAAGCCACACACGGCAATCTTATCGATAACCAAGAGAACCCTCGAATCGCCTTAAGCGGGTTTAACCGCTTCAATTTTCTGACGTGCCGGCTTGTCGCTATCGCGGAAATGGAAAAGAGATCAAGCGGAACGTCCCCGGAAATAGTCCGCTCAACATAACTTCAGGAAGCTCGTCTTACGCATGGCCACGTTATATTCGACCGACTATAGGCGTAGATAGTAACTGAATACTTAAAAATCGGCCAAACTTTCTTACAGAACTGTGAGCGCGTTTCAAAATTGCGACGGTAAGGTTTTCCGGACGATATATACGTGCGCGCTTTGCACGCGCCGCAGACTTTGAGAGGGCCTTGCCTAAAGTATGATTTCGGCCGAACGGCCCATGCGGCGCAATGAATAGGCCCAGTCGGGATTGGCCTTCAGACCTTGCCGATAGAGGTTATGGACGGCATCCACCAGTGCGCCGTTGCGGTTGAGCATTTCGTCGGCGTACTGGATCATCAGCAGGTTGGGCCACGCCTGCGGACGTTTGCGCAGCAGATGCGCGACGATGGTTTCCGCGTCGCAGTCGGGCAAGGCCTGCGCCCAGATCATCGTGGCCGCGGCGGTCGAGCGCGACGTTCCAGACAGGCAATGAATGAACAGGCGCACATCGGGCCCGGCGCAGGCGCGGCGCCCGAAAGCGAGAATGTCGGCCACGTGCTGACGCGTCGGCAACGAGCGTTCGTCACGCTGCTCGATGTCGTCGTAAAAGCGCAGCAAGAGCCAGCGGTCGGGCTGCCACGCCGTGAATTCGATCGGGTCCGCCCAGTCCGGATCGATCAGCGACAGTACGTGCGTGTGTCCGGCGGGATCGCTCAGCTTGCGCAATCCGCAAATGGTTGTTTCTTCGAGAAGGTGAAGCATATGCAAGGCAGTCCGGTCAGATTGTGCAGCGTGAATATCGTCGTTCGGGACTCGCGGGGGCGCACGCTGCTGCAGATGCGCGATAGCGCGGCAAAGAGCTCGCCGTTGCTGTGGGGTTTCTGGGGCGGCGCAGTCGATGCCGACGACGAGAGTGCGCATCATGCCGCAGCCCGCGAATTATGTGAAGAGTTGTGCGTTACCGCGCAGCCCGGCGACTTCGAGCCGATCGGCGAGCGCGTCGACAGCCGCGGACGCCTGGCCGCCCTCTTCCTCTATGGGCCCTTCTTGCGCTGGGAAGATATCCGCGTGAACGAGGGCGCGGGCGCTGCGTTCTTCTGGCGCGAAGAAATCGACCGGCTGTCCGTTTCCAACGCCGTCGCGTGGTATCTGGAACGCCATCCCCACATCTTTCCGGGCGTCGATCGCTGAATTTGCTGTCGCAAACAGGCACACTTCATAAGAATTTTCTTATCACGATGACAACAAGATGATACGATGCCGCTCGCAACGAGAATCCACCTGCAATATGAATAACGCCGGTGTGCGATTCACGCGGCTTTTGAAGTTTGCGTTGCCGGCCTTCTCATCGATGGAGAATCGGCTGCGGCGAAGCGAAGAAACGCTTTAAAAAGTAATGCGTCGATTCTTTTCCGTTATGCCTAAAGTTTTGCCAAAATATTCCGTTAACGTTTTCCGGACGAATCTGGTCATGGGAGCGATCCCTATAATGGACGGTATAATCGGTAATTAGCTCGTCATTCAAGAGCGTGCGATGGCACTTTCGTCGGTGCTTCGTTTTTCTTTTCGCCCGCGAGTGAGCATTCGACAAAGAAGCGCCCGGCCGAAATCGCCTGCCACGCCTGAACTTTCGATTTCCAAGGAAAAGCGCCATGTGCGGAATTGTCGGCGCGGTAGCGCAACGTAACATCGTCTCGGTGCTGGTCGAGGGTCTGCGCCGCCTCGAGTATCGCGGCTATGACTCGTGCGGCGTGGCCGTGCTGAGCCACGGCGAGCCGCGCCGCGCGCGCAGTGTCGCGCGTGTGTCCGATCTCGA
>NZ_FCOE02000036.1 GCF_001544915.2 Caballeronia pedi
CCCGAAAGACTGAAACCGCACTCGCTATCAAGCGCCCACACTTATCGGCTGTTAGTTTTTAAAGAGCACATCGCAAGAATCACATCAACTTCCGTCTTGCGTCGCTGCATCAGCAGCAGAGAAACGAGATTATGACGGGCCGATGACGTCATCGCAAGCCCTCTGCGCAAAATATTTTTCGAAACTCGCATAAGACCTGCGAACGCGAGAAGCCTTGACCAATCTCCTCGCGTCGGATAAAAGCCGGCGACAAGTCAGCTTCCGAAAAACGGCTTGCAGAATCCCGCCGGGCCGACGCAATCCGAATCCGACATCGAACCATGCTTCATCGACATGGGTGCATGCATCGGGCCGGAACCCGATGCCGCGCCGCCCGCGTGCGTGCCGCCGTAAGCTTCGTTCGCTTCATTTGCGTTCTGTTGCGCGGCGACCTTTGCTTCCGCCGCCTGAATATCCGCGGGATAGTTGGCTTGCTCGCCCATGGCGGGCGAATAGCCGGCTTGCTCCAACTGCACGAGCTCGGCTTTCACTTGAGCACGAGTCAGCGGACCGTTCTGATCTTGTGCGAAAACAAACGTGGGAGCCGCGACCACGGCGAGGGATACGACGATTTTGGCAATGGCGTTCATGATGTTCACACTCCGACAGATATAGGTTGACCGGATCGCACGCGATCCACGAACCTCATCGAACGCACAGGGCCCTTGCGCGGCTTCGACTCACTCGACCTAGGTTTCAAGCGTAGAGGCTTCGATTGGTTAACCCAGGCATGGGCCAATCTATTCCCACGGCACAGCACGAAGACTGCCGAAAGAACATCAGGAGGGGAGAAAGAAGAGAAAAGCGCGGAGGACGCACCGGATGAGGAGTCCGGCAAGGCGCCAGCCAGCGCCCGTCCACCGCGCTTCGATTGTGACGCAAGGCGGCGCGAAGATCATCGCCGCTTGCGTTGAAGATACCTTGTCGATCTCGCAACAATGTCGGCTGCGAACCGCACGTTCAATGTGTGTCCGGCACGAGATGCACGCGCTTTTCGGTCGCCGCCTCGACGGCCGGGCGCGAATAGAGCAGCGGGAAGTACTGCCCATCGAGCCACATCTGCGCAAGATCGCGATAGTGCGGGCTATCCGGGTCGCCGGACTCGCCGGGCAGATTCACCGCGCGCGAGTCATCCCAGTTGCCGACATCCACGACCACGCGAAACGACGGCCCATTGGTCTCGCGGAAATCGCTCGCACGGTACGTCGACTGATTCGGCGTATAGGCGCTGCCTCCCTTTCCAGTCGGCCCGACATTGAGTTTCGCGCGCATGTCCGCATCGACGACATCCGCGAGCGGATGCGCGTTCAGGTTCGTCTGCAACTTGCCCCATTGCCACTGGCTTGCGTCCGCGCCCTGCAGACGCCGCATCTCTTCATAGGCATCGTGCAGGCTCGAAAGCAGTACGGCATCGCGTCTGGCTTGTGCGTCATTATCGAAACGCGTCTCCGGATGTTCCAGCGTATCGAGCATCACGGCCGTGTCGGGCGCGCCGAACGACGACGCCGCGTTCTTCGGCAGCACCGCATCCTTGAACGCACGGCCGAGATGCCGCGAGAGCCACACTTCTTCGAGCGCCGCTTGCGGCGAATCCGCGCCCATCTGTGCGTCCCATCCCTTCAGCATCGCGAGTGCGGCGCGCGTGTCTTCGTCATCGCTCGAAAGCGGCGCGAGCAACGCAACGAGCCTGCGCGCGGGAATCGACACGATATCGTTTTGCAACCGCTCCGAATCTTCGATCGACACTTTAGGAAGCGACTTCAATACTTCGTCGATACGCTGATGGCGCGAACCGTTGGTCCATTCGAAACCGAGCTTGCGTTCCGCGTACGGATAGCCCGCCGGCAGATTCATTTCATTCGACGTGGTGAAGTAACCCTGCGCCGGGTTATAGACCGAAGGCATCGCATCGCGCGGCCAGAAGCCCGCCCATTCATAGCGGCCATCGCCAGGCACGGGCATGAGGCCATCCCAGTTCGGGCGAATCGGTGCGAGTCCGCTCGGCACCCAGCCGATATTGCCTTGCGTGTCCGCATACACCTGATTGACGGTCGGCGCGCCCCAGGTCGCGAGCGAGGCTTTGAATTGCGCGTAGTTCTTCGCGCGCATGTAGCGCATCGAATCGAAGTATGGCGACATGCCGGGCGACAGCCACGCCGTTCGCACCGCGAATGCGCGATGCCTGCTCTCTTCCGTGTAGATCACCGGACCATGACGCGTGAAAAGCAGATCGGCGGTGACAGGCGATCCATTGCGCACGGCGATCTGCTCGCGCACGACATGCATCGGCTCCCACTTGCCTTTATAGCGATACTCTCGCGGATTCGCCGGATTCAACTCATATACGTAAAGATCTTCCTGATCGATGTTGAAGATCGTGAGGCCATACGCGATCGAACCGTTGTGCCCGATCGAAATGCCCGGCGCGGACGGCTCACCCGCGCCGATGATATTCAGCGTCGGCGTGCTGATCTGCTGGATGTAGCGCAAGCTCGGCGCCGCATACGCACGATGCGGATCGTTCGCCATGATCGCGCGCCCCGTCGTCGACTTCGATGGCGCGATCACCCAATTGTTACTGCCTTCGGTGACTTCCTCGGGATTATCTGCGGCGGCGATCATCGTCGTGGAAGCATCGGCGCTTTTCATCGACTCTTTCGTCACGCGCACGCCTTGCGTCGCGAGCGTGAAGACCTTGAGGACGTCGTCCGGAAGACAGGGATCGAGGCCAGCGGGCATCTGCGCTTTCCACTGCGGCTGCAGGCCGAAACGCACCGAATCGGCATCGAGCGAACTCTTGCACGCCACGCGCGCCCGCGCCACTTCGCTCGTCAGATTTCTCGTGAGACCGTGGCTGCGAATGCGCACGATGTCATCCGCATTCCACTTCGCCGGCCAATAGCCGATCTTGCGGAATTCATAGGGCATGCGGTCCGGATGCGCGGCAAGCCAGCCGATATACGCATTCACGCCTGCAGCAAAACGCGTGGCCGCGGGCTTCGCATCGGGACCGTAGCGTTGCCATTCGGTCGTCATGTCGCCGCGATAGAGAAAGAGCCGCGTCGCCTTGTCCTGTTCGACGTATGCAGACCCGAACACTTCCGAGAGTTCACCGAGTCCGCGCCTGCGCCAGAGATCGATCTGGAACAGACGATCACGCGCCGCATTGAAGCCCTGCACGAAGAAGGCATCGCTGTCGGTCGCCGCGAAGATGTGCGGCACGCCCCATCGATCGATCAGAATATCCGATGGCTGTGAAAGCCCCGTCACGGCGATCGTTTCGACGACCGGTGCTTCCGCACGCACGACTGGCGCTGCAAGCGTTCCGATTATCGACGTGCCGAACATGAGCGCGAGCAAGCGTTGCCTCTTCGTTACCTTCATCAGAGCGTCTCCTTTTTTATCGATGTGAATTCGAGTCACGCGGATAGCAATGTAATTCGAATGCAAAGCGCGCGCAAAGGCCAATCGCGCTTTCGGGTTACATCTGGATACATTGAATGGCTTTTTTCGCGTCGATCCTGCGCGTGCTCGCTCGTCGAAACCACAGAAGCATACGAAGCGCACACCCACAGCAAAGGAGATACCCGATGACCGAGTCCAATCAGAACGTTGATCCGATCGAGGTCGCGAAGCGCGTCTACGAGGCCTATGTCGCGAAGGACCGCGACGCGATCGAAGCCCTCATCGCTGACGACTTTCACTTCACGAGCCCGCGCGACAACCGTCTCGATCGCGCGACCTACTTCTCTCGCTGCTGGCCGAATGCGCACGTGACGGACGACTTCAGGTTCGTTCCTCTGCTGCGCGATGGAGAACATGTGTTCGTGACTTACGATTTGCGCATGAAGGATGGCAGTGCATTCCGCAACAGCGAGATTCTCACCGTTCGGAACGGCAGGCTCACCGAAGCGCAAGTCTTCTTTGGATGGATGCTTCCTCACGAAGCGCCCGAAGGAGGTTCGCTTTGATTTACTTCGCTATCCAAATCATTACGATCAGACGACATTCTTTCATTTACACAACGAATCATCGTCCATAGAAGCGGAAAGAAAGCTTCTATTACCCGCATCTCACGCAAACGTTTCACAAAACTTTCGCGCAGCATCAGCACACTGACGTCCGCATTCTTCATCGCATGCGTACGCCAGAGGAACTCGCTCATGCTGTGCCGTCCTTTCCTGATCTTCGCGTTGTTGCTATCGCTCTCTGCTTGCGGTCCTGACGACAACGCAACGCCCCTCCCATCGTCGAATGCGAATGCCGCGTCCGACAGCGCCGCCACGGACGCGGCAGCGGCATTGCCCGTATTCGCCAGCGACCCGGTTGCAAGCGCACAAGCGAGCCTGGATGCGGACAGCCGTCAGGTGCCGCCGGTCCTGAGCTACGCGCCGGACTCCGATGACACCGCGCATCACTGACTTCCGTCTTTCCCCCAAGCAGAAGGAAAATAACCGATGACATCGAATAGCCGTCGCCGTTTCCTGCAAACCGTCGCCCACTCGGCGGGCGCCGCCGCGGCGCTCACCGCCTTTCCCGATTCGATCCGTCGCGCACTGGCCGTTCCGGCCGCGTCGCGCACCGGAAGCATTCAGGATGTCGAACATATCGTCGTATTCATGCAGGAAAACCGCTCCTTCGATCACTACTTCGGCCACTTGCGCGGCGTGCGCGGCTATAACGATCGCTTTCCGATTCCGCTTCCGAACGGCAAGCCCGCATGGTTCCAGCCGTCGAAAGCCGACCCGACGAAGCCCGTTTTGCCGTTTCATCTCGATACGTCGACGACGAGCGCGCAATGCGTCGGCGATCTGGACCACTCCTGGTACAAGACCCACGCCGCAATCGATGCAGGCCGTTACGATCAGTGGTGCGCGAACAAGACCGACATGACGATGGGCTACCATCTGCGCAGCGACATTCCGTTCCACTACGCGCTCGCCGACGCATTCACGGTCTGCGACGCTTACTTCTGCTCGCTGCCAGGACCGACACACCCGAACCGCGCGTATCTCATGACGGGCATGGTCGACCCGACGGGCACGAAGGGTGGCCCGCTTCTCGACAACAACGATTTCGTGGATGGCGACGGGCCGCCGAACTATCAATTGCTGTCGTGGACCACGTATCCGGAACGGCTGCAGGAAGCCGGCATTTCGTGGCAGATCTATCAACAAGGGCTGACAGGCGACGATCCGCTCAACGGCAACTACGGCACCAATATCCTGCAGAACTTCACGAACTTCATCAATGCGAAACCCGGCACGCCGCTTTACGAGCGCGCGCAGACCGTGCGCACGATCGACGATCTGAAGGCCGACGTACTCGCGAACCGGCTACCGCAAGTGTCGTGGCTGTGCCCGCCAGCCGCGTTCTCCGAGCATCCGAAATACACGCCTGCCTATGGCGCCGAATACACGTCGCAGGTACTCGACGCATTGACTTCGAATCCCGAGGTGTGGAGCAAGACCGTGCTCTTCATCATGTACGACGAGAACGACGGATTCTTCGATCATGTCGTGCCGCCGCAACCGCCGACCTCGCGCGCGCAAGGCCAGTCGACCGTCTCGACCGACGGCGAAATACACAACATCGTGAATCCGGCGCGCGGCGGCAGCTACACCGTCGACAATCTGCCGTACGGTCTCGGGCCGCGCGTGCCGATGACGATCGTATCGCCGTGGACGAAAGGCGGCTTCGTGTGCTCGCAGGTCTTCGACCACACGTCCGTGATCCGCTTCATCGAAGCACGCTTCAACGTGATGGAACCGAATATCACGCCGTGGCGTCGTTCGGTGTGCGGCGACCTCACCGCAGCATTCGATTTCCGCACCACCGATTCGCGCATGCCGACGCTGCCGGACACGAGCAATTACCGCACGATCGCGGACAACCAATGCTCGACGCAACCGCCGCCCACCGTCCCCACGACACCCGCGCCGATCGACGCCCAGGAATCCGGGCCCCGCTTCGCCCGCGCATTGCCTTACGAGTTGCACGTCAACGGCCACGCGAAGGACAAGCAGAATCAGTTTGTCATCGACTTCGCGAACACCGGCCGTCAGGGCGCGCACTTTTACGTGTATTCGGGCAATCGCACCGATGGTCCGTGGCGCTATACCGTCGAAGCCGGAAAGTCCGTGCGCGAAGCGTTCGACCTCGTCAACACCAACGGCGTCTATGCCTTCACGGTGTATGGACCGAATGGTTTCGTTCGCAACTATTCCGGCAACGTCACGCGCGCGACGGACAAACACGCCGAGCGCAACGCGCAAGCGGAAGTCAAGGCGCATTACGACATCGCGAACGGCAACCTCGTGCTTCGCTTCGTCAACGACGGCAATGCGCATGCAAAGCTATCCGTGGTCGATAACGCATACGGCGCGCACGCGCGTCAGGTGAACGTGCCGCCGGGCGCGATGCTCGAGGAAACGTGGAATCTCGCGGCCAGCCATCACTGGTATGACGTGACGGTAATCGATCGCGACGACGCGAGTTTCTCGCGCCGCATCGCGGGTCACATTGAAACCGGGCGGCCGAGCATTACCGATCCGGCCGCCGTCGCACCGGTTACATCGGCAAGCTGAGCCATCCTTTCCGCCGCCCCGACGCAAACCGGGGCGGTGCGAGCTAGCTCGATCACACGCAATTCTTACCTCTTCCGCAGTCCGAGCGGCGCTTTTTACCTCGCTCGATTCCTCTGACTTTTCCGCCCTACACGGCGCATGCCCGCCGTCCTCTCCTATTCTTCTTTGACGAGCCACCGTGTGCGACAAACGCGCGCTCCGCTTGACATCGGCGTTCCTATTCACGTATTGTTTGGTACACCAACCAAGAAACGAAAGACGCTTATTTTCGGAGCACGTCATGAGCCGCGTCACCGGCATAACTTTCTGCATGCTATTTGCCGCGAGTCTCGCGGCGTGCTCGCACCAGGATCGCGATAACTACCAAGGTTATGTCGAGGGCGAGTTCGTCTATCTGGGTTCTTCGCAATCGGGCAAGCTCACGGCCTTGTCCGTCGCGCGCGGGCAAACGGTGAAAGCGGGCGCGGGCACCTTCGCGCTCGAATCCGTCGATGAAACCGCCGCGCTCGATCAGGCCCAGCGCCAGCTAACAGCCGCCCAGTCGCAACTCGAAGACATCCTCACGGGAAAGCGCGCTCCGGAGGTCGCTTCGGTGCGCGCACAACTCGCGCAGGCGCGCGCGAACGCGCGCAAGGCCGCGTTGCAACTGAGCCGCGACGAAGCGCAGTTCAGCGCGGGCGGCATCGCCAGAGGGCAACTCGACGACTCCCGCGCAAACGCCGATGCCGCCGCCGCGCAAGTGCGCGATCTCGCCGAGCAGGTCGATATCGCACGCTTGCCGGGCCGGCCGCAACAGATCGCCGCGCAGCGCGCGCAAGTGGCCGCCGCGCAGGCGTTCGTCGCGCAGGCGCAATGGAAAGTCGATCAGAAGCGCGTGGCCGCGCCCGCGGACGGACTCGTGTACGACACGCTCTATCGCGTCGGAGAATGGGTTCAGGCAGGCAATCCGGTCGTGCAGATGCTGCCGCCGCAGAACGTGAAGGTTCGCTTCTTCGTGCCTGAGAACGTGGTCGGCAGCCTCGCGACGGGCCGCGCGGTATCGATTCGTTGCGACGGCTGCGCGGAAGACGTACCCGCGAAAATCACCTACGTGTCCAATCAGGCGGAATACACACCACCGGTCATCTATAGCAACGAAAGCCGCTCGAAGCTCGTGTTCATGGTCGAGGCCCATCCTCAGGTGAGTGACGCGGCGAAGCTTCATCCCGGCCAACCCGTCGCGGTGAGGTTGCAATGAGCGCACAGGAAACGCCCTACGTCATCGACGTTCACAATCTCAACAAGCATTTCGGCGACAAGCACGTCGTCAACGATGTGTCCTTGCAGGTCGCGCGTGGCGAGATCTTCGGCTTTCTCGGCCCGAACGGCAGCGGCAAGACAACCTCCATCCGTCTGATGTGCGGACTGCTCACGCCGGATTCGGGCAGCGGCACCTGCCTCGGTTATGACATCGTGCGCGAGAGCGAAGAGATCAAGCGCAACGTCGGCTATATGACGCAACGCTTCTCGTACTGGGAAGATCTGACGATCCGCGAGAACCTCGACTTCGTCGCGCGCATCTATCAGATGGCGAATCGCCGCGAGGCCGTGGATGGCGCGCTCGAAGCGCTCGGTCTGCAAAGCCGCGCGAATCAACTGACAGGCTCGCTTTCGGGCGGATGGAAGCAACGCCTCGCTCTCGCCGCCTGCATGCTGCACGAACCGAAACTGCTGTTGCTCGACGAACCCACCGCTGGCGTCGATCCCACCGCGCGCCGCGACTTCTGGGAAGAGCTGCATCGTCTCGCCGCGAAAGGCATCTCCGTGCTCGTCAGCACACACTATATGGATGAAGCCGAGCGCTGTCACAAGCTCGCGTATATCGCCTACGGCAAGCTGCTCGCAAAAGGCACCGCGAGCGAAGTGATCGCATCGCAGAATCTCTCCACGTGGACGATTCAAGGCGAGCATCTGAGCGCGCTGTCGGAGCGCTTGCGCAAGACGCCGGGCGTCGATCAGACGGTCGTGTTCGGCTCGGCCCTGCACGTGAGCGGCAGCGATCACGCCGCGCTCGAACAGGCCGTGCGCGACGCGACCAGAGATGGCTCAACGCGCGCCGAACGCATCGACACCGGCCTCGAAGATGTCTTCATCTATCTGATGAGCCGCGCCACCGATAACTTCAAGGTGACATCATGAGCGCGCGCGGCTTTCTGGCGGTCTTCACGCGCTTTTCCGTCACGCGCTGGTGGAGCATCGTCACCAAGGAGTTTCTGCAACTGCGGCGCGATCGCATCACGTTCGGCATGATAGTCGGCTTGCCGATCGTGCAGCTCGCGCTGTTCGGCTATGCGATCAACACCGACCCGAAGCATCTGCCGACGGCTGTCATCGTCGGCGATCAGAGTCCGTTCTCGCGCAGCTTCATCGCGGCGATGACGCACTCCGAGTACTTCGACATCGTCGAAACGCTGCCCGACGATGCAGCGGGTCGTCGCGCGCTCGCGCAGGGCCGCGTGCTCTTCGTGCTCGACATTCCCGCCGATTTCTCGCGCAAGCTGTTGCGCGGCGAGCGGCCTGCGCTGCTCGTCGAAGCGGACGCCACCGATCCGAACGCGGTCAGCAAGGCGAGCAATTCATTGACCGGACTCGTGCAGTCGGTCGCCAGCAAGGACATGACGGGTCCGCTCGCGCATTTGAACGCGACGCCCGCCCCTTTCGACGTGCAGGTCCATAACCTCTACAACCCCGAGGGCATCACGCAATACAACGTCGTGCCCGGCCTGATGGGCGTGATCCTCACGATGACGCTCGTCATGATGACCGGCCTCGCCATGACGCGCGAACGCGAACGCGGCACGATGGAGAATCTGCTCGCCACGCCCGTACGTCCGGTCGAAGTGATGACGGGCAAGATCGTGCCTTACGTCTTCATCGGTCTCATTCAGGCGACGATCATTCTCGTGGCCACGCGCTTCGTGTTTCATGTGCCGTTCGTCGGCAATCCGCTCGCGATCTATCTCGCCGCCCTGCTGTTCATCGCTGCGAATCTGACGGTGGGCATCACGCTGTCGTCGCTCGCGCAGAACCAGCTTCAGGCCATGCAGCTCACCATGTTCTATTTTTTGCCGAACATCCTTCTGTCGGGCTTCATGTTTCCGTTTGCGGGCATGCCCGGCTGGGCGCAGTTCATCGGCAATCTGCTGCCGCTCACTTACTTCAATCGCCTGATTCGCGGCATTCTGCTCAAGGGTAACGGCTGGGCGGACCTGTGGCCGTCGGTCTGGCCGATGGCGCTTTTCACGGTCATCGTAATGTGCATTGCATTGCGCTTCTACCGGCGCACGCTCGACTAGGAAGATGTCGATGAAACCGATCCTTTCCCTTTGCGCGATCGTCCTGTGCGGTTGCACCGTGGGTCCCGACTTTCACGCGCCCGAGCCGCCCGATACGCAGACCTACGTCAAATCGTCCGCGGCATCGCCAGCCTTTCCATCGGCCGAGCACGCGCTACCGCGCTGGTGGACGCAGTTCGGCTCCGACGCGCTGAACCGTCTCGTCGATCGCGCGCTGAACGACAGTCCCACGCTCGAACAAGCGCGCGCGAAACTCGTGCAGGCGCGCGAAGACTATCGGGCGCAAGCGGGCGCGACCTGGTTTCCCGCCGTCGACGCCTCGCTCTCCGGCACGCGTCAGAAGGTCGATCCCGCCGCGTTCGGCGTGCCCATTCCGAGCCCTGGACCGTTCACGCTCTTCGATGCATCGGTCAGCGTGTCGTACACGCTCGATATCTTCGGCGGCGAGCGGCGCGCGCTCGAAGCATTGCGCGCGCAAGTGGATTACCAGTCGTTCGAACTCGATGCGGCGCGGCTAACGATTGCGGGCAATGTCGTCGCTACCGCGATACGGCGTGCTTCGTTGCAGCAGCAGATCACGCTCACCGAACGTCTCGTCGATGCACAGAGCCGGCAACTGGGCATCATGGAAGGCCGTCTGCAGGCGGGCGGCGTCGCGCCATTCGATGTACGCAGCCAGCGCACGCTGGTCGAGCAAACGCGCGCGAGCTTGCCATCGCTCGTCACGCAACGCGATCAGGCCGATCACAGGCTCGCGGTGTTGCTCGGCGTCGAGCCGTCCAAAGCGGATTTCGATGCGATCACGCTCGACTCGCTGCATCTGCCCGACAGCGTGCCGCTCACCTTGCCTTCGACGCTCGCACGCGAACGCCCCGACATCCGCGCATCCGAGGCGTTGCTGCATCAGGCGAGCGCGAATGTCGGCGTGGCGACGGCCGATCTCTATCCGAAGTTCTCGCTATCGGCCGGTGTGGGCAGTCAGCGCACCAACATCCACGACATGCTCAACAGCCTGAACGTATGGAATGCCGGTCTGAATCTCACGCAGCCGCTGTTTCATGGCGGCGAACTGCGCGCGAAGAAGCGCTCGTCGGAAGCGGCCTACGACGCGGCGATGCAAGCCTGGAGACAAACCGTGCTGGACGCGCTGCAACAAGTCGCCGATAGCCTGACCGCGCTTCAGAACGACGCGAGCGCATTGCAGGCGCGCGAAATCGCCGCGAGCGAAGCACAAGCGAATCTGGATACGACCGACGCGCGCTACGCGGCAGGCGGCGTAAGCCGTTTCGATTTGCTCGACACACAACGCCAGGCGTTGCAAACGCAGCTCGATTACGCGCTCGCGCAAGCAACGCGCCTCTCCGACACGGCCGCGCTTTTTCAATCGCTGGGCGGCGCAGGCGAAGACATGAAGGCTGCAACTAATTAGTGAGCGTCCCGAGCCGATGCTTGAGCACCTTGCCGCTCGCGGAGACGAGCAACGCGTCGAGAATTCGGATCGAGGAAGGCCGCTTGTATGGCGCGAGCCGCGCGCTCACCCACTCCGCGAGTTCGCATTCGTTCGTCGAGCAACCCGGCCTCAGTTCGACGAACGCGAGCACCTCCTCGTTGCCCTCCACCTTTCGTCCGATCACGGCGGAATGCAGCACGGCAGGATGACTGTTGAACGCCTGTTCCACTTCAGCGGGATACACGTTGAAACCCGAGCGGATGATGAGTTCCTTGCTGCGCCCGACGATATACAGACTACCGTTCTCTAATCGCGCGAGATCGCCTGTTTTGAGCCATCCGTCCGCCGTCACCGTGGTCGCCGTTTGCGCCGGATCGCGGTAATAGCCGAGCATGACGTTCGGGCCACGCACCCATAGTTCGCCAGTATCGTCGTTATCGAGTGGCACGATGCGCGCCTCGATACCGGGAATCAACGGACCGACAGACGAATCGCGCGCAGGTGCATCGAGCGATGTGTTCGACACGGTCGGGCTGCTCTCGGTCATGCCGTAGCCGTTGTGCAAGGGCACGCCATAGAACGCTTCGGCCGCCGCCTTGAGCGTCATGTCGAGCGGCGAGCCGCCGCAATAGACGAAGCGCAGCGACGGCGCGTTCAGGCCGCCGCGCGGCGTGAAATGATCGATCAGCTTCGCGTGCATCGCGGGCACGCCTTGAAAGATCGTCATGCGTTCTTCGCTGAGCACGCGTCCCGCGCGTTCAGTCTCGAAGCGCGCCGCTAGCCGCAGCATCGCGCCCGCGTAGAGCGAACCGAGACACATCGAAGCGAGGCCGAACACATGCGAGATCGGCAGCACCGCATAGACGCGATCGTTGAAACCCACGCGGCGCAGTGTGCTCGATACGGCCGCGACGAACAGCAGATTGCGATGCGAAAGCATCACGCCTTTCGGCGCGCCGGTCGTGCCCGTCGTGTAGATGAGCGCGGCGCATTGCCGGTCCGATGGCAAGCCGTGCGGCTCCTGCGCGGAAGTCGCATCGACGGCGCTCAGTGCGAACGCGCCTATCGAACCTGCGTCGAGCGATTCGACCGAAGCGCCATCGCGTTGTGCGTGATGCGCGGCATCGTCGGAGGCTTCGACGGTATAGAACGCGATACGCGGTTTCGCATGCGCGCGGATCGCGTCGAGTTCGACCGCGGACAGACGCGCGTTCGTCACGAGCGCCCATGCATCGAGACGGCTGGCCGCAAAAAGCGAAGCAACGAGCGCGGTGCTGTTCTCGCCGATCAGCATCACGCGATCGCCGGCGCGCACGCCCGCAGCCGCAAGACGCGCGGCGAGCGCATCGATGGCATCGTCGAGTTGCGCATAGGTCAGCGTGCGCGCGTCCTCATGCAACGCAATGTGATCGGGATGCGCCTTCGCGCCGCGCGAGACGATTGCGTCGATGCGCGCGGGCAAGGACGCAATGAGCTGGTTCGTATCCATATCGGGCGATACCGTTCGTAACCCTGAGGCCCGAATGATAACGCCCGCGCATCATCCCGCGAAACGCGGCTCGGGAATGCCGCGCACGCCGAGCCCCGTCACCGCGAAGAGACCGCCCTTGTCGCGCTCCTTCTGCGGAATGCCCCACATCGGACGGCCCATCGTCGATATATAGAGGATGTCGAGATTCGGTCCGCCGAACATCACGCTCGTCAGATTGCGCACCGGAAACGGCACGACGCGATCGAGCTTGCCATCGGGCGCGAAGCGCAGGATGCGCCCGCCGAACACGAGCGCGGACCACACGTAACCTTCCTCGTCGACCGTCGCGCCGTCGAACGTGCCCGCCATGTCGTGCGCGGATACGAACAGGCGCTTGTTCGTCGCCGCGCCCGTTTCGATGTCGTAGTCGTACGCGTACATCTCCTTGCTGTAGGTGTCGGTGAAGTAGAAGGTCTTGTTGTCGGGGCTCCAGCATGGGCCGTTCGAGCAACTGATGCCGCTGTCGAGCCGCGTGACCTTGCCGTTCGTATCGAGCCGATAGAGACCGCCGCTGCGCGTCGAGCGCTGGCCGCGATCGGCGTCGTAGCGGTCGAAGTCGTAAGACATGGTGCCCGCGATGAAGCGGCCGCGCCGATCCACCTTGCCGTCGTTGAAACGCGTCTCGGGATCGTCGCTCTCCGGATCGGCGATGAACTGCACCGTCTGTGCGTCGAAGTCGTAGAAATGCAGGCCGTTGGCGAGCGCGACCACCGCGCCGCCTTGCTCGCGCAACGCCATCGAGCCGATATGACGCGGCACGAAATAGCGCTTCACGTCGCTGCCGTCCGCGCGGCAGCTATAGATTTCGGCGGCCGTGCTGTCGATCCAGTACAGCCGTTCCTCTTTCACGTCCCACAACGGTCCTTCGCCGAGATGATTGTTCGCATCGACCAGCAAGCGTACTTCGGCCATCGTTGTCTCCTTGAGTTAGTCTTCGCGGTCCCCGACATCGCGGCGATGCGCGAGCAATGCCATCAGGCGGCGATCGCGCCAGCGGCTGCGTTCCTCGATCCGGTCGCGCGGCAGCACGGCGCGGCGTTCGGCATCGAGCTTGCCGAGCGTGTCGGCGGGCCAGTCGAACGGCGTGCGTCCCGATGCGATCGCGCGATACGTACCGCTGTAACGGGCCGCATAATCGGCCACGCCACCGGGCGCATTCAGGTCGATGGTTTCGAACGGTCCCATGAACGACCAGCGCATCGCGAGGCCGTCGCGGATCACGGTGTCGAGATCGGCGGCGCTCGCATAGCCTTGCTCGTAGAGACTCAACGCTTCGTCGAGCAGCGCGCCTTGCAGGCGATTGAGCAGAAAGCCCGAGATCTCGCGGTTGACGGTCACGGGCTTTTGTCCCGCCTGTTCGTAGATGATGTGCGCGCGTTCCAGCGCTTGCGGCGACGTCCACGGCGCGCCGCACAACTCGACGAGCGGCACGAGCGATGGCGGATTCACCGGATGCGCGACCAGACACCGCGCGCGGCCTTCGATGCCTTCGGTGAACGTCGACGCGGGCAGTCCCGAGGTCGAACTCGCGAGCAGCGCATCGGGCTTCGTCAGACGATCCAGTTCGATAAACAACGCGCGCTTGGCGTCCACCACTTCCGCGATGTTCTCCTGCACGAGATCCGCATCGGCGACGGCATCGGCGAGGCTTTCGCATGTGCTGATGCGCGCCACGATCGTATCGACGGGTTCATCGATCAGATCGAACGATGCGAGATCCTGCACGCTTTCGCGAATCGCGGGGATCGCGCCCGCGAGCATCTCCTTCGAAGCGTCGTGCACGTTGACCGTGAAGCCGCTTCTTGCGAAGACGATCGCCCACGCGCGGCCGATGCGCCCCGAACCGATCACCGCAATGTTTTTCGCCTGCATCTGTGTCTGGTCCTCATTCGAATTGGTCAGCTTTTCTTGTCCCGCAACGTGATGACCGCTGCGAGCACCACGAGCCCATTGATGATGTCGCGCACTGCGGGCGGCACGGTGGTTCCCGCGAGCAAGGTGCCCAACGCGGTGAGCAGCAACGCGCCGCCGAACACGCCGAGATAGTGTCCGCGTCCGCCGGTGATCAGCGCGCCACCGACGACCACCACCGCGATCGACGGCAGCAGATAAGGATCGCCCATACCGAGAAACGCTTGCGAACTGAATCCGGCAAGCAGCAGGCCGACGATCGCCGAGCACAAACCGGAGAGGCAGTACACCGCGATCAACGTCGTGCCGACTCGCACGCCCGACAGCTTCGCCGCGACCGGCGAATTGCCGACCGCATACACGCGACGCCCGAACGGCGTGCGATGCAGCAGCACCAACGCAATGACGAGAAACACCGGCACGCTCCAAGCCGCGAGCGACAACGGCCCGAATCGTTCGTTGGTGAACTGGCTGATGGCCGAGGGCGACCATCCTTGCGGCGAGCCATTGCAATAGATCAGCGTCAGCCCTTGCAGCAGGCCGTTCGCCGCGAGCGTGACGACGATCGGCGGCAAGCCGAGCATCACGACGCCCACGCCGTTGAACACGCCGACCAGCAAGCCGACGAGCAGCACCGTCGGCACGGCCCACGCCGCCGCGCCGTTCACGCCGTGCGTGAGGCCCGTCAACAGCACGCCGGATAGCGTGATGAGCCAGGGCATCGACAGATCAAGTCCGCCCGTCAGAATCACCGCGCCCTGCCCCAGCCCGAGAATCGCGAGAAACAAGGTCAACGTGAGCAGGCTGCTGTAGAAGTTCGCGCTGACCAGCACGCCGGGTCCATACACGAACCCCGTGATGACCACTACCGCGAAGAACAGCAGATACGCCGGCACGACATACTTGACCCATTCTCGATTGCGCTCGATCCAGTCGGCGATGACGCGTCCCTTCAATTCCGTGTTCTCGACCGGGCGAAAATCATCGACTTCGAACGTGACGCGGCGCGCATGGCGATCGTCGCGCGCACGCGTGCCCGTACGCATCGCCTTGAACCATTGCGCCGCATGACGCGCGCATTCGTGCGCCGCCGATTGCTTGCCGATCGACGAACCGAGCACCGCGAGAATCAGGATCACGGCTTCGGCGATCGTCGTGAAGAACGCCGATACGTTCAGCACGAGCAGGATGTTCACGGTGATCATCAGCGTCATCGCGGCGAACACGGTGCCGACACAGCCGCCGCGCCCGCCGCCGAGCAGCGTGCCGCCGAGCACGACCGCAGTGAACATCGACAGCAGCAAGGGACGGCCGACGAGCGGATCGGCCGAACCCGTTTGCGCCGATACATACAGGCCCGCCGCCGCGTAGAACATGCCCGCGAGCGCATAGGTCGCGATGCGATAACGCGTGACCGGCATGCCGTTCGCATACGCGCCGTCCGGGTCGCTGCCGAGCGCATACAGGCCCACGCCGAAGCGCGTGCGCTTGACGAACGACCAGATCAGCAACGCGAGGACCAGCAAGCCCGCCGACATCGGCAGCTTGTCGGGAATGAGATCGGCCGTGAGCAGCGCGCCGAACTGATCGCCGACGCTGCCGCCGGGCTTGTTCTGAATCAGCAGCGTGAGACCTTGCACCATGAACATCGTCGCGAGCGTGACGACGATCGACTGCAGGCGAAACCATGCGATCAGCGCGCCATTCACGAGGCCGATGCCGCCGCCGATCGCGAGAATCAGCGCGGCGCCCGCCCATTGCTCGACGGGCGAGCCCTGCACGAAGCGCACCGCGAGCACATTCGCGAGCGACACGACCGCCGACGCCGACAGATCGAAACCGCCCGACAACACGACGATGGTCTGCCCGATCGCCGCGAGCGCGAGTGTCGTCGCGCTCGAAATCACCGAGCCGATGTCGTAGAGCCCGACGGGCGTCGCGGACAGCGCGACCCATCCGGTGAGCATCGCGAGGAGCGCGCCGATCGCGATGATGAGCCCGCGATGATGATCGATGCGCGCGCCCAATCCCACGCGCGCGCCCGGCCGCACGACCTCGCTATCGGGCGACGCAACAGCTATTTTCATGAGCAACCTCTCAACTGGAAAGCATCTTGCGCATCACGTTTTCTTCGGTGAGCGCATCGCCGCTCAGCTCACCGACATTGCGCCCGCGATACATCACCGAAACGCGGTCGCATACGTTGACGAGCTCGGGCACATCGGTCGAATAGAACAGCACGGAGCCGCCCGCCGCCGCGAACGCGCGCATCAGCACGAAGATCTGGTGCTTGGTGCCGACGTCGATGCCGCGCGTCGGATCGAACATGAGCCACACGCGGCTTTGCGTGAGCAGCCATTTGGCCATCGCGATCTTCTGCTGATTGCCGCCCGAGAACGAGAGGCACGGCTTGTAGAGCGCGCGCGGATTTACTTCCATCTGCGCGAGCGAGCGGCGTATCGCGGCCTGCTCGCGCTTGCGGTCGATGAGCCCGAAGCGCGCATAGCGCCCGATCACCGGCAGCGACACGTTCTCGCCGCCGGGCAAGCGCAGGAACAGGCCTTCGGTCTTGCGGTCCTCTGGCAGGAAGCTCGTCGATACGCCGGCCTTCAGCGAATCCGCAGTCGATGTCAGCGTGACCGGCTTGCCATCGATACGTATCTCGCCGTCGTCGATATAAGTCGCGCCGAACAGCGCCTCGAACAACTCGCGTTGCCCCATGCCCTGCAGCGCCGCGATGCCGTGCACTTCGCCAGGCTTCACCGCGAGATCGAAATCGGTCACGACGCCATCGACGCGAACATTGCGCGTCTCGATCGCCGGTGTCGCGTCGCTCTTCACCGAAGCAATCTTCGGCGGATACTTCGCCTCCATCGAGCGGCCGATAACGAGGCGGATCACTTCGTCATCGGAGATATCGGCGGCGTCGAACGCGCCCACGTCGCGGCCATTGCGATACACCGTGAGGCTGTCGCAGAACTCGCGCACTTCCTGCATGCGATGCGAGATGAACACGAAGGTCACGCCGCTCGCCTTCATTTCGTCGATACGCCTCGAAAGCCACGCGACATCGCGGCCCGACAGCGCGGAAGTCGGTTCGTCGAGCAGCAGCACTTGCGGAGCGCGCACGATCGCCTTCGCAATCTCGATCTTCTGCCGCACCGGCAATGAAAGATCGCGGATGTAGGCGCCCGGGCGCACGTCGGACAGTTCGAGTCTGTCGAGCCATTCCGCCGCCTGCCGCTGCGCGTCGCGCTTTTTGATGCGCCCGAGAAAACCCGTCGGCTCGTACGACATCAACAGGTTCTGCGCAACCGTGAGATCGCGCACGAGCGTCATCTCCTGAAACGCCGTCTGCACGCCTGCGCGGTGCGCGTCCTTCGGGCTTTTCATCGTCACGTCGCGGCCCAATACGCGGATGCTGCCCGCATCGGGCTGCATCAATCCCGATAGCAGCTTGACCGTGGTGGACTTGCCCGCGCCGTTCTCGCCGAGCAGCGCATGCACCGCGCCGCGTTTCACCGAGAACGACGCGCCATCGAGCGCGACGGTCGCGCCGAAGCGCTTCGTCACCTTCGACAGATCGATCGCCAATGATGCGTCGTTCATCGTCATGCCTCGACCTCAGTCCTGATTACCCGTCAAGGCCGCGTTGAAGCCCACTTCCTTCGTATCTTCCGAGTAGATGTCCGCGAACCAGCCCGGCGGCACCTTGTCCGGCGGGAACGCCGTGCAGCCCGCCTTCAGCTCGTCGATGCTGCCGGTCTTGCAGAGCTTCGATTCCGAGGTCAGCACGAGCGGCAGCTTGAGCGTCACGCGCGCGGGGAAGTCGCCGCCGTCGAGCTTCTTCACGGCCATCTTGAGCGCCATCGCGCCGGAGTACGGCGGCGCGCCGTAGGAGATCGAGCGATAGCCGATCGAGCGATACCCGCCCTGCCCCTTCACCTCGCCCGGCGGCAGCATCTGCACGCGATGCCCGTTCGACGATTCGCCCGCGCACGGCTTGATCTTGTCGTCGGCGATGCCCGCTTCGAGCTGCATCGACGCCGCCGTGAAGCAGCCCACCTGCATCCACAGGCCGTCGATCTTGTCCCAGCTGTTGGTGGCGAGAATCTTCGAGAGCTCGGTCTTCGCGGTCGCCTGGCTCCACATGCCCGTGCCTTCCGCGACGATCTTGATGCCCGGGAACTTCGCGAACACGGCCTTCGCCGCCTCGGTGCGCGCGCGGTCCACGGACGTGCCCGGCACGCCCGTGATCATCACGACGTTGCCCTTGCCGTTGATGGTTTTCGCGAGCCATTCGGCGGTAACGGTGCCGGCCTGATGCTGATCGATCGTCACGTTGTGCGCGCACGGCTCGGTCACTTCGCCGTCGTACGCCGCTACGACCACACCCTTCGAACACGCGTTCTTGATCGCGCGATTGAGCGCCGTCGGCGAGATCGGATAGATGACGATGGCCTTCGCGCCCGCCTGCACCATCGAGTTGATCTGCTGGATCTGCTTCTGCGCGTCGGTGCCGGCGACCTGCACTTCGAGGTCGACCTTGTCCTTCAGGGCTGGCGTGTTGGCCATCGCCTTGACCATGTTCGCGGCTTCCGTCTGCCAGTCGTTGCCGACATAGCTCATCGACAAGAAGATCTTGTACTTGCCGGCCGCGTGCGCCTGGCCCGAAACGGCGAGCGCCGCCGCGAACGCGAGGCCGAGCGCGGCCCGTCCCGCATGACGAATCGACTGCGTCAATGCTTTCATGTCTTCCTCCGGTCTTCGTATGGTTATGAAGCGGGCGCTTCTAACAACGGACGTGCGGCAAACGCGCGCTCGCGGGCAAGGCGATGCCCGCACTGCCGGGCACGACATTCGGGTCGTGTCCGGGTATGACGAAATCGGCGATCTGGCGGATACGCGACAGCGAGCCGATCTCCGCGAGCGTTTCATGCACGATGCCCACCGGCACGAGATCGACGATGTTCTCCATGCAGTTCGCGCAATCGCCCGCGATCAGCACGACGCCTTCTTCCGTATCGACCGCGACGGACTGATGCCCCGGCGTATGCCCCGGCGTCGGCACGACGCGCACGCCGGGCGCGATATCGGTCACACCGTTGACGAACTGCCAGCGGAAATACGCAAGCGGCTCGCGGCCGATCAGAAACTCCTGGTAATACGTAGCCTGCGTCGGCAGCGGATGACCCGCGTATTCCCACTCCGCCGCCTGCACGATGAAGCGCGCATTCTTGAAAAGCGTATTGCCGCCCGAATGGTCGTAATGCAGATGCGTGTTGATGACGATATCCACGTCATCCGCGCTCCAGCCGACGTATTCCTTCAGCGCACGTTCGAGCTTTTCTTCCGGCGCCTGATCGCACGGGCACACGAAATTGGAGACCCAGCCCGGATCGTGGATGCCCGTATCGACGACGATCTTCTTCTGTGCGCCGACGATCGCCGTCGACCACACCGGCACTTTCATCTGCTGTCCGAAGTAGCGGCCATACACCTGCGATGAGCGATCGACGGTGAGCCAGCCCGTCGGCATCGCGACTACTTTGAGCCTGGCGTTCACGATGCCCTCCGTCGTCAGAAGTTGGTGTCGCTCGCGCCTTTCAGCTTGAGCATCTCGCGCGCTTCGGCGGGCGTCGCGATATCGAGCGACAGTCCTTCGATCACCTGGCGGATCTTCTTCACCTGCGCCGCGCTCGATTCGGCCAGCTTGCCCGGTTCGATCCACAGCGAGTCTTCGAGACCGACGCGCACGTTCGATCCCTGCGCGACGCCGATCGACCCGAGCGGAATCTGATGGCGGCCCGCGCCGAGTATCGACCACACGTAGTCGCTGCCGAAGAGACGATCCGCCGTGCGCTTCATATGCGCGAGATCCTCGGGATGCGGCCCGATGCCGCCCAGCAAACCGAACACGCTCTGCACGAAGAACGGCGGCTTGACGAGCCCGCGATCGACGAAGTGCGCGAGGTTGTACAGATGCGAGATGTCGTAGCATTCGTGCTCGAAACGTGTGCCGTTGTCGCTGCACGAAGTGAGGATGTATTCGATATCCGCGAAGGTGTTCTTGAACACCAGATCGCGGCTGTTCTCCAGATGCTTGCGCTCCCACTCGTACTTCAAGTCCTTGAAGCGCTCCAGCATCGGATAGAGGCCGAAGTTCATCGAGCCCATGTTGAGCGATGCGACTTCCGGCTTGAAGTGATGCGCGGGCTTCAAACGCTCCGCTACCGTCATGTGCGGACTGCCGCCGGTCGTGATGTTGATGACCGCATCCGTATTGGCCTTGATGCGCGGCAGGAATTCCTGAAACACGGCGGGGTCTTGCGTCGGATGGCCGTCGTTCGGATCGCGTGCGTGCAGATGCAGAATCGCGGCGCCTTCCTGCGCGGCCGCGAGCGCCGCATCGCCGATCTGTTGCGGCGTCAGCGGCAGATACGGCGACATCGAAGGCGTATGGATCGCCCCGGTCGGCGCGCATGTGATGATGACCTTGCGTTTCGTTGCCATGTGATCCTCGTTGTTTTAAAGGACTTCCACGTTGCCGCAGACCGAGATCGCCTGTCCCGAGATGCCGCTGCCCGCGGGCGAGCACAGAAAGAGCGCGGTGGCCGCGACTTCCTCGGGCGTCGTCATGCGGCGCAGCGAAACCTTCTCGAGATACTGCTTCTCCATCTCTTCATAGGAGAGGTTCAGTTGCTTCGCGCGCGCGGCGATCACACGTTCGATGCGCGGCCCTTTCACGATGCCCGGCTGAATCGCATTGACGCGGATATTCGACGGCCCCAGCTCGATCGCGAGGCTCTTGGTCATGCCGACGACCGCCCACTTCGTCGCGGCATAAGGCGTGCGGAATGCGTAGCCGAGCCGTCCCGCCACCGATGACAACGCGATGATCGTCCCGCCGCCATGCGCATCGCGCAGAAGCGGCACGGCGCGGCGCACGAAGTAGAACTGCGCATTCAGATTGACATCGATGGTCTGCTCCCACTCGTTCACGTCGATCTCGTCGATGCCGCCGGTCGGTCCGGCGATGCCCGCGTTGTTCACGAGCACGTCGAGCCCGCCGAGTTCGTTCTGCACATCGGCGAAAACGCGCTCGACCGCGTCCTTGTCGGATACATCCGCGAGCGTCGAGGTAATCGCGTTGCACTCGGCGCTCGCTTCGGCCTGCGCCAACGCATCGATCGCGTCGCGGCTCGCATCGCAGACATGCACGCGCGCGCCCGCATCGACGAACGCGCGCGCGATCACGAGCCCGATGCCCGATGCGCCGCCCGTCACGAGCACGCGCAAGCCCGCGTGCGGTTTCAGCATCTGAAGAACCGTCATGCCTGTCTCCTTTTCTTGTTGTCGTTGCCGCGCGACTCAGGTACGACTCACGCGCTTGCTTCGTTCGACATGTCGCCGCCTTGCAGGCGCTCCTGCAGATCGGCGGCCGCATCGCCGATGTCTTCTTCGATGCCCGCGCGCGCGCCTTCTCCGTCGCCTTTCCAGAGCGCTTCGACGATATGGCGATGCGCCGCCATCGAACGACGCATGTGGGGAATGTCGGGGGCGACGAGATTCAGGAACGGCCCGATGCGCATCCAGAGGTTCTGGATCGTCGAGAGCGTCAGATCGCTCGCGCCGTGCGTATAAATGGCGATGTGAAATTCGAAGTTGCTGCGCAGATACGCGGGCACGTCGCCCGCTTCGACATGCGCGTCCATCGTGTCGAAGATCGCTTGTAATGCTTCGAGATGCGCGCGCGTCATGCGCGATGCCGCGCGCTTCGCGACCGCCCCTTCCAGTGCGATGCGCACGTCGCGCAATTCGTCGAGCAGATCGAGCGTCATCGGCGGGACCATCAGCGCGCGGCCGGGCCCGTCGATCAATGCGCCTTCCGCCTGGAGCCGCGTGAGCGCTGCGCGCACCGGCATGGTCGAAGAGCCGACGGCTTCCGCGACGCTGCGCAGGCTCAGCAACTGTCCGGGCGCGAAGCGGCCCGTCATGATCGCCTGCCTCAACTGCGCATGGACGCGGCCGGCCATCGTTTCGCGTGCAACTAATTCGAGCGCGGGTAAGTCCGTCGTCGAGCGTGTCGCCACTCTCTGCCTCCGTTCTTTCGTTCGGCTGCTGCGATGCGTTTTGTGTGACCTGTGATCACACTTCAGTGGCTAAAGTTTCGGACGCGTGGGCGCGTGAGTCAACCTCGAATTGCTAGGTGAAAACGCTGACTCAAAAGCCGCTTTGATCGAGCGCAGTGCGGACAGGCGGTGAAACGTAGGATCGCGCAGCCTGAATGGCAGAAACATCGAGATGGTCGCGGTAGTGATTGGCGAGATAGCCCACACGGTCGACGACGACGCCGGGAACGATCGATGTGTTTTGCCCAAAATCCATGACATTGGCGACGACGAGTCGGTCGACTGCGCGCATGGTGTTGAGGAAGGTGTCGGTGAAAGGCGGATCGAACCGTTCCCACATGGCCACGATCAGTTCGATGTCACGCGCAGCGAGGCCCGGATACCATGCCGCCAAAACATGACACCGAAATTTTCGAAGGCCCGGGCGCGCAAGGTCCACCCGCGTCTTGGTGAAATTGCCACTATGGTCCCTGTGCTCGGTCAGCACCTGATCGACATTGGCAAGCTGTCCGCCTGCGACCATGATCGACATCGCGTAATCCAGGTCTTCGGCGCTGCCCGCGTCGTCGTCGAAGCGGATGCGATGCTCGCGAACGAACGAGCGCCGCACCATGAGCGTGCCGCCGCTCAGTGTGTTGAAACCCTCGAACAGGCGAGCTTTGAGATCGGCGTCTCCCAAAGTGCAGTACGCGATGCTGCCATCCGGAACACCATCGCCGAACACGCGGGCGTGCGATCCGGCCGCCGCCAGGCGCCGATTTTCCCTGAAGGCGTCGACCTGAACGGCGAAGCGGGTGGGAAGGGCGCGATCGTCGGAGTCGAGGCGCGCGATGAACTCGCCTCGCGCCGCGTCGAAGCCCGCGTTCGAGGCAATGCTGATGCCCTCGTTACGGTCGAAGCGAATCAGGCGAATGCGGCGGTCGTCGCCGGCCGCCTGGCGTGCGGCTGCCAGGGTTTGATCGGCGGAGCCATCGTCCACGACGATGAGTTCCCAGTCGTCGATAGTCTGAGCCCGGATCGAAGCGATCGCTTCGCCGATGAGCGATTCCGCGTTGAAAGCGGGAATGACGGCGGTGACGAGGGGCGAGGAAGACACGATCGCTGGTCCGGAAAGGATTGCAGGACAGACCGCTCAGCGGCTGTGAGGAGAGCCTGACAATTGTGCCCCAATCCACTCGCGATAATGCGCTTTTACCCACCGATGCAACGTTTTTGACGGATGTAACCGTTGATTGACGTCAACTTGTGAAACGATGCAATCGCGGCGAACAATCCTTCGGAATCCAGATCATGTGAACTTCCCCGACACCGCCCGCTGAATCTCCTCGAACGCGACCGGCTTGACGAGATGATGATCGAAGCCCGCTTCCTTCGAACGCTGCCGGTCATGCGCCTGCCCGTATCCCGTCACCGCGATCAGCAACGCATCGGCGGTTGCGGGCCGTGCGCGCAACTCGCCCGCAAGGCGATAGCCGTCCATCCCCGGCAAGCCGATATCGAGCAGCACGATCTGCGGCGCGAACACATCGGAGAGTGCGAGCGCTTCGGTCGCGTCGTGGGCCGTGCGCACGTCGAAGCCGTCCGCTTCGAGCAGGAGCGCCATCGCGGTGGCCGCGTCCACGCTGTCGTCGACGAGCAGCACGCGCCTGCCGCCGGCCACGCTCGCGGGCGTCTGCGGGACTCCCTGCGCGGCCACCTGCGCATTCTTCGCGAGCGGCAGCCACACGATGAACTCGCTGCCCGCCTGCGGCCCCGCCGAAAACGCCTCGATGCGCCCGCCCTGCAACTCGACGAGCGTCCTGGCAAGCGGCAGGCCGATGCCGAGCCCGCCCTCCGAGCGTTCGAGCGACGTCTCCGACTGCACGAACAGATCGAAGATATGCGGCAGCATGTCATGCGCGATGCCGATGCCCTTGTCGCGCACGACGATGCGCACTTCATCGCCGAACTGTTCGGTCTCGATCGCGATCTCGCCGTCTTCCAGGCTGTACTTCGATGCATTCGACAGCAGATTGCCGAACACCTGCGCGAGCCTGACGTTATCGCCGACGATATAAAGCGGCGCATCCGGCAGATTCACCGTCAGCGTATGGCGCTTTCGGTCGAGCGCGGGCTGCACGGTTTCGATCGCCGCCGCGATCGCCGCCGCGAGATCCACGGTTTCCTGACGCAGCGTGATCTTGCCCTGCGTGATGCGCGCGACATCGAGCAGATCGTCGACGAGACGGCTCAGATGCCGCACCTGTCTGTCGATGATCGCGCGCACCGTGGCGAAATGCTGCACGGACGGCTCGCGATGTGGATCGAGCAAGTCCACCGCGTTGCGAATCGGCGCGAGCGGATTGCGCAACTCGTGCGCGAGCATCGCGAGGAACTCGTCCTTGCGGCGGTCCGCTTCGCGCAACAGCAATTCGGCGGCCTTGCGCTCGGAGATATCGTTGACGATGCCCGCGATGCGATACGGCCGCGCCGGATGCCCGAGCGCGCCGCGCACCGGGAACGCGCGCTCCGCCACCCAGCGCGGGCCGCCGCTCGCGCGCACGATGCGATATTCGACCTGATACGGCGTGCCGTTCGCAAGCAGTTGCCGATACGCATCGGCGACGTGACCGCGATCCAGCGGAAGGATATCGCCGGACCAGTGATCCGGTCCGGGCACGGGCGCGGGTGCGCCGCCGCCGGTATCGAAGAGACGCGCGTAAGCGGGGCTCACGTACAGCAGTTCGCTGGATGCGGGATCGAGCATCCAGAATACGTCGTCGATATTTTCGGCGAGCTGGCGAAAGCGCTCTTCGCTCTCGCGCAGCGCGTTTTCCGCGAGTCGCACGCGCAGCAGGGCCCGCACATGCGCGATCAGTTCAGCCGGTTCGACCGGCTCGGTCAGATAACTATCCGCGCCGCCTTCGAGACCGCGAATGCGATCGAGGCTGTGCACGGCCGCCGCCGATGTCTGTAACACGAGCGCACTCGCGGTCTCCGGCGACGCCTTGATCTGGCGGCACACTTCGAGCCCGTTGATGTCGGGCAGCTTCACGTCGAGCAGCACGAGATCGGGCGCTTCGGCGCGCACGCGTTCCAGCGCGGCGGTGCCGGTCGCGGCCTCGATCACGTTGAAGCCCGCGCGCGACAGGATGCGCGTTTTCGCATAGCGCGCGCCGTCGTTGTCGTCGACGTTGAGGATGAGCACCTCGCTCCAGTCGCTTGTCATGATGCCCGCCCCTTGCCCGTAACCGCATCCAGCACGTTCGGCAGTTCGCCGCCGCCGACCGGCTTGCCGATGAACGCGGTCGCGCCCAGCGCCTGCGCTTCATGGCGATCGTCGCCCTCGCCGAGCACGACGATCGGAATGCCGCGCGTCGCGGCCTGCGCGCGCAGCGCGGCGAGCCAGATCCACGCTTCCGATGGCGCGGGCTGCACCGCGAGCAGCAACGCGGCAGGCTGCGTGTGCACGAGCAGGCGGCCGGCTTCGTCGAGCGTCGCGGCGCTCATCGAGCGATACGGCGATTCGCGCAGCGCCGCTTCGCAATCGAGCCGCTCGATCGGATTGCTCGCGACGATCAGCACGGCGGGCCGCGTATCGCTTGCCGCGTGACGCGCCGCGTCGAAGTCCGCGCCGTAGTGCGCCGGAATCGTCGCGCTGAAGACCGAGCCGCGCCCGACTTCGCTCGTGAGCGACACATCGCCGCCGAGCAGCTTGCAGAGCTTGCGGCACAGCGGCAAACCGAGACCCGTGCCCTTCGTGTATTGCTGAAGGCGATTTTCGACTTGCCCGAACTCCTCGAACACGACCGGCTGATGCTCGGGCGCGATGCCGATGCCCGTATCGGCGACGGAAAACGTGATGAGCCGGCGCGTCTCGTCATAGCTCGCGCTGACGCGCACTTCGCCGCGCTCGGTGAACTTGAGCGCGTTCGACACGAAGTTGCGCAGCACCTGCGCGACCTTGGCTTCGTCCGTGCGGATGGGCGGCAGGCCTTCGCACGAATCGAACACGAGCTCCACCGCGCCGCCCGGCGACAACGGCCGCAGCATGCCGCGCAGCGCCGAGAACAAGGTATCGACTTCGAATTCGGCGGGACGCACTTCGATCTTGCCCGCTTCGATCTTCGCGAGATCGAGCAGATCGTCGACCGTTTCCGACAGATCTTCCGCCGCCTTGCGGATGAAGCGCACCTGCTTTTCCTGCTCCTCGGTCAGCTCGCCGTCGATGCGCTCCAGCAGCAGCTTCGACAGCGCGCGGATCGACGAGAGCGGCGTGCGGAACTCGTGACTCATGTTCGATAGAAAGCGCGACTTCGATTCGTCCGCGCGGCGCAGATGATCGGCGCGCGCATCGAGTTCCGCATACAGCGCGACGACACCGCGATTGGTGTCTTCGAGTTCGCGCGTGAGGCGCGTCAGTTCTTCCTGGCGTTCGCGCAGATCGGCGAGCGCGGCGATCAGCTCGCGGTTCTGGCGTTGCAGCTCGGCGGTCGTGTCCTGACTCGATGGACGCGAGAGGACGAGCTTCACCGCCTGCACGTCACAGGGCGCGCCGTCGGGCAATGCCTTTGCCAGCGAGATCGACGTGACGCCGTCCGCTTCATCGGCGATCGCGCAGTGGTCCATCAGGCGCTGCGCCGCGAGCAGGCCGAGCGCGGCTTGCGAGTCGTCGTGGCGCATCGCGCGCAGCCGTTCGCCCGCGCCTGCGCCCGCCAGAAAACGCACGACGAAACGCGCCGGGCGCGCGGCGTCATCGACGAGAAATTCGGCGCGCGCCGCCTGCCCCGCGATCAGCACGGTGCGCGCGGCTTCGAGCACGGACGTGGAAATGCGCGTCTGATCCTGGGGCGAAAAGCCGAGCGCCGCGCTCGCGTCGCGCGCCTTCACGCGGGCCGCGACGATATCGCGCTCGCCTTCGATGCTCATCGCGTAGAGCGGCTGCATCATGGTGCGCCTCCCGACACGCGCGCGACGAACACGGTGACGTCGTCGCGGCCGCGCGTGCAGTCGCGGTACAGCACCGCCGCGACGAGCGCCGGATGCCGCATCGCGAGTCCCGGATAGCGCGCGAGATCCCAGCGCGAGGTGAGCCCGTCCGAATGCAGCACGACCAGCGCGTTCGGCGGATACGGCACATCGAACAGTTGCGCGCGCCGCGCCGCATGCCCGACGATGCCGGCATGCGACACCAGATGCCTGTGCGACGCTTCGCTCCATACGCTCGCCGAGATATTGCCGATGCCCGCGAACGTCACCGGCATGTCATTCACCGCCGGCGACGCCGGCATGCGCGCGATGCCGACCGCCGCGCCGCGCGTCGGGCGCAGCGCCTCGTTGGCGGCATCCATGATGTGGTCGAGCGGCAGATCGCCATTCGCGGCGAGCGCCTTCGCCGCTTCGATCGCGGCGACATGCGCGAGCGGACCGTGGCCGAGGCCATCGGCGACGAGCACGGTGAATTCGTCCCGGTTCGCGTGACACGCCCAGGCATCGCCGCTGACGGTTTCGGTTTGCAGCGGCAGGTTCACGACGCCATACGTCAGCGGCGCCGCCGGCAGGTTCGCCGCGCGCGGCGCATTCCAGAACACGACACGCAGCACGGTGCCGCGCCCCGGCGCGCTCCAGATGTCGAGCTCGCCGGAAAGACGCTCGATCGCGCCCATGCCGTTGCCGGGACTGCCCGCGGTCGTGTAGCCATCCTCGAAGCAGCGGTGCAGATCGGCGATGCCCGGGCCGCTGTCGATGCACAGCACTTCGATGCCGTAGCGCTGCGCGTCTGCGTTCGCATCGACGAGCGGGCGCACGAGCAGCTCGCCGCGCTGTGCGTGCTTGAGCAGGTTCGTGCCGCACTCGGTGACGACGATCGCGAGCTCGCCCGCCGTCGTCTCGTTGAAACCGAGCCCGCGCGCGAGTTCGCCGATCGAGCGCCGCGCGTAGGCGATCTGGCTCGCCTCGGCGATCTCGTAGCGCTGCTGCGCGGCCATCGATTCCTTCAGAACGGTTTCCATTTGGTGATCGAGACGTGCGTGCCTTCTCCCGGCGCCGAGCGGATATCGAACTCGTCGCACAGGCGTTTCGCGCCGCCGAGGCCGAGGCCCAGGCCGCTGCCCGAGGTGAAGCCATCGGAGAGCGCGCGTTGAATGTCCGGAATGCCGGGACCGTTGTCGACGAATTCGAGTCTGAGGCCGCGGCGGCCGTTGCGCTCGACGAGATAGCAATGGACGTCGCCGCCGCCACCATAGATGAGCGTGTTGCGTGCCAGCTCGCTCGCGGCGGTCACGAACTTGGTCTGATCGATGAGCGACAGCCCCTGCGCGACCGCCTTCTCGCGCACGAACTGGCGCAACCGCACGATCTGCTCGTCGGAGCGGATCGGCAGCGTGTCGGGCGGCGACGAGGACGTCGGCGCGGCTGTGGAGTTGAGGATCATCATGGCATCGTGTGCAGGCGGCCTCAGGCCATGCCGTTTTTCGCGAGGAGCGCCATGCCCTTCTCCACGTTGAGCGCCGTGCGCACACCCGAGAGCGTGAGCCCGAGCTCGACCAGCGTGATCGCCACCGATGGCTGCATGCCGACCACGACCGTTTCCGCATCGAGCACGCGCGCCATCGCCGCCGTGTTGCCGATCATGCGTCCGATGAACGAATCCACCACGTCGAGCGAGGAAATGTCGATCAGCACGCCGCGCGCGTTGTCCTTCACGATGCGGCTCGTCAGATCGTCCTGCAGCGTGAGCGCGAGCCGGTCATGCATGTCCACCTGAATGGTGACGAGCAGGAGCTTGCCCATCGTGAGAATCGGAATGCGTTCCATCGCTTGAGGCCCCGTTCAGTGCTTCGAGTGGCGCGACGCGCCGTCATTCCGCTTGCAGCGAATCGAATCCATCGCCCGGACGGCCGCCGCGCGGCGCGTCGTGCGCGAGCCCCGCCGACACCGACTTGCCCGTGCGCTGCAGCGCGACGACGAACGCCGACGCGAGCGTCGCCTTGGTCGTGACGTTCGAAAGGTTCACGCCGAGATGCACGATGGTCTGCGCGATCTGCGGGCGAATGCCGCTGATGATGCAGTCCGCGCCCATCAGCCGCGCCGCCGCGACCGTCTTCAGCAAGTGTTGTGCGACGAGCGTATCGACGGTCGGCACACCGGTGATGTCGATGATCGCAATGGCCGCGCCCGTCTCGACGATCTTCTGCAGCAGGTTCTCCATCACGACCTGCGTGCGCGCGGAATCGAGCGTGCCGATGAGCGGCAGCGCGAGCACGCCGTCCCATAACTGCACGACGGGCGTCGAGAGTTCGAGGAGTTCCTGCTGCTGACGCACGATGACCTGTTCCCGGCTCGCCTGGAAGACTTCGGTCGTGAACAGGCCGAGTTCGTCGAAGAGCGTGCTGATGGTCCAGGTGAGATCCGCGAGGGTCGCGGGATCGTCGGCGAGCGAGTCGCGCAGGCGCACGAAGAGCGGCTGCTTGAGCGAGAACACGAACATCGCCGTCTCGACCGGCGAGAAGCCCTGACGCGCGCGCTGCGAGGACATGTCCGCGAGAAACGCGCGCACGTCCTGCCACGCGGGCAATTTGAAATCGACGCGCTCGGACGTGCCGAGCACCGTCACCAAAAGCGAGACGAATTGCGTGAACTGATTGCGCAGCTCCGCCTCGCCGACGAGCCCGCGCCGTGACGCGATGGCGTGCTGCTGCGTGAACCATTCCGCGAGCAACTGTTCCTGGTTGTTGTTGAACAATTGCGCAAGCCGCATTCCGCCGACCATTTCCATGCCGCGATCCCTTGTGCGAATGATGTGATTGGTTTGTTGCGCCGCCGCGATGTTCATCGACATCAAGCGCGACGCAAGGCGCTCGGAATGTAGCATGCCGCCCCGAAATTCGACAGTCCGGAAAGCCTTATGGCGCAAGGGATTGGCGGATAGTTATGCCGCACGACGCCATGTTCGGGGTGATTCGGAAATTGCTGCCGGTCGTTCGCGGCAGGCTGAACAAAGACCGGTCAAATCTCCTGACGAACGCGTGAACCTTCAGCGCGACAGCAGAAAGAGTTCGAGCGCCTGCAGGCTGATAGGCTTGAGAAGAAAGCCGTCGAAGCGGGTCTCGCCGCTCGTCGCGACGAAATCGGTGTGGCCGGTCATCGCGATGATGCGTGCGCCGCTGTTCGGGCCTGCCGCGCGGATCGCGGTGCAGATTTCGCGGCCGTCGGAGTCCGGTAGCGAAATGTCGAGGAAGATGCTGTCGAAATGCTCGCGCGATGCGAGCGCGAGGCAACCGGCGCCGTCGTGCGCGACGGCCGACGTATGGCCCAGCCCGCTTGCGATGTCGACGAGAGTCTCGACACAGGCGCGATTGTCATCGACGAATAGCAGGTGCATCGTGGCTCGCTCCGGTTCGACGCGTCAGACAGTGTAGTGCATCGCCGATCACGCTCATGCTTTCATTCCGTCAGCGGCGAGGCTTTGTCCGCTGGAAGCTGTATCGACATGCCATGCCATGTATAGCGGCGCGAATATTTTTTTGTGTAGCGGGCGGTGCAATACTCGGGCGACTGTCTCTATCGACCCGCCGGAGCGCACATGGCCCAAACGATCCATCCCGTCGACGAAGTGCTGCCCATCGGTCAGATGCTTGCGGTCGGCATACAGCACGTGCTCGTGATGTACGCGGGCGCGATCGCGGTGCCGCTCATCATCGGCGCGGCGTTGAAGCTGCCGAAGGAGCAGATCGCGTTTCTAATCAGTTCGGACCTTTTTGCGTGCGGGATCGTCACGCTGGTGCAGTGCATCGGCGTATGGAAGTTCGGCATACGGCTGCCGGTCATCATGGGCGTGAGCTTCGCGCCGGTCGGGCCGATGGTCGCGATGGCTTCGTCCGGCGCGGGGCTTACGTCGATATTCGGCGCGACCATTGCGGCGGGCGTGTTCGCTATTTTGATCGCGCCGTTCTTCGGGCGGCTGATGCGTTTCTTTCCACCAATCGTCACGGGCACGATCATTCTCACGATCGGCATGACGCTCTTTCCGGTGGCGATCAACTGGGCGGGCGGCGGGCGCGGCGCGGCGAATTTCGGCGAGCCGAAGAACCTGATGATCGCGGCCATCGTGTTGCTTGCGATTCTGCTCATCAACAAGTACCTGAAGGGTTTCATCGCGAATATTTCGGTGTTGCTGGGCATGGCGATCGGCTTTGCGATCGCGTTGCCGCTCGGCTTCGTCGATTTCTCGGGCATCGGTCAGGCCGCGTGGTTCGCGCCGGTGCGGCCGTTCGCGTTCGGCATGCCGACTTTCGATATCGCGGCGATCGCGTCGCTGTGCCTCGTGATGGTCGTCATCATGGTGGAATCGCTCGGCATGTTTCTCGCACTCGGCGACCTCGCGATGAGGCCGGTGTCCCGTATCGATGCGACGCGCGGGTTGCGTACCGATGGTCTCGGCACGGTGATCGGCGGCATCTTCAATACGTTCCCGCATTCGTCGTTTTCGCAGAACATCGGGCTGGTGGGGATTACGGGCGTGAAGAGCCGCTGGGTCGTTGCGGTGTCGGGGGTGATCTTGATTCTGCTCGGGTTGTTGCCGAAGCTTTCCAATCTGATTGCTTCGATACCGGTCGTCGTGCTCGGGGGCGCGGGGATCGCGATGTTCGGGATGGTCGCGGCGACTGGCGTCAAGATCCTGAGCAAGGTCGATTTCGACAGCAAGAACAACTTGCTTATTATCGCGATCAGCTTGGGGGTGGGCGTGATTCCACTTGTTGCGCCCGCGTTTTTTGCGCACATGCCGGCGTGGGCGGGGCCGCTGACGCACAGCGGAATCACACTGGCTGCGGTGTTTGCTATCTTGCTCAATGCGCTGTTCAATCGCGGGCGCGATTCGGGGGACATCGAGATGGAGATCGCTGCCGAGATGCCGTTGAGCCTTCGGCAAGGGGATGTGGATGTCAGGGAATGATTTGTTGCTTTCGCCAAACCCGGACAAACCCACTACCATATAGAGGACCCCAAACGCCGCCTCCGAAGAAAAAATGCGCGAAGTCCTGTGGATTCTTCTGACCGCGATAGCCATCACTTACGCCATATCCCTGGCGGGGCTCTACTGGCTACAAGGAAGGCTCGTTTATCCACTCGAACAGATCGAGGCTTTGAAAAACCCCGAACTGGAGACACTCACCGAACCGATAACGGTGAAAACCGAAGACGCCATAACCCTGACCATGCGCTACAGAGCGCCCCCAACCAGAACCACCCCCACGATCATCCTCTTCCACGGCAACGGCGAAGACCTCACCCAGCGCGCCCATATCGCGCTCGAAATGATCGAAGCAGGCTACGGTGTGCTCCTCGCCGAATACCGCGGCTACGGCGGCAATTCCGGCAAGCCCCACGAAGCCGGCCTCTACGCCGATGCCCGCGCCGCCTACGCCCACGCCGCCGCGCATTCCACGAACATCGTGCTGCACGGCTATTCGCTCGGCTCGGGCGTCGCCGTGCAACTGGCCAGCGAAGCAAGGATCAGCGCGTTGATCCTCGAAGCGCCCTTCACGAGCATCGTCGATGTGGCAGCGAAACGCTTCTGGCTCTTCCCCGTGCGCCTCTTCGCACGCGACCGCTACGACAGTCTTTCGAAGATCGCGGTCATCGATGCGCCGCTGCTGATCTACGGCGGCACGAAAGACGGCGTGATTCCCCCCGCGCACTTCCAGCGCCTCTTCGACGCAGCGCGCGGCGACAAGCGACTCGCGCTCATCGAAAACGCCGACCATCTCGATCCATGGACGATGGGCGGCCGCGAACACGTCATGCAGTTCCTCGAATCGCTGCAGTCGACGCGCGATGCCGTACAGGCGTAAAGACTAGGCAGCCTTCTTCCTGCTGCGCCCGAGCTTGAGCGTCACCCACGTCGGCGCATGATCGCTCGCATGCGGCTCGCCGCGCACCCATGTATCGACGCCCGCATGCTCCAGCTTCTCAGCGAGATCCTTGCTGAGCAGAATATGATCGATGCGCAGTCCCGAGTTGGTCTGCCAGTGATTGCGGAAGTAATCCCAGAAAGTGTAGATGCGCTCATCGGGAAACATCTTGCGCAACGCGTCCGTCCAGCCCTGCGCGAGCAGGTCCGCATAGGCCGCGCGGCTCTCCGGTTGCAGCAGCGCGTCCTTGAGCCACGAGCGCGTGTTATAGATATCCTCGTCGGTGGGCACGACGTTGTAATCGCCCGCGAGCACGACCGGATGACCGCTCTCGAACAATTTCTCCGCATGCGCGTTGAAACGCTCGAACCACGCGAGCTTGTAATCGAACTTCGGACCGGGCTGCGGATTGCCGTTCGGAAGATAAAGACAGCCGATCACCAGGCCGCCCACCGCCGCTTCGATATATCGGCTATGCGTGTCGTCCTCGAAACCGGGCAGCCCGCGCCGGCTCAGCACGGGCTCGGCATCCTTCGCGAGAATCGCCACGCCGTTCCACGATTGCTGTCCATGCCATAGCGCGCCATAGCCCGCGTTCGCGATCGCGTCGGCGGGAAACTGCGCGTCCGTCGCCTTCAGTTCCTGCAGGCAGACGATATCCGGCGATTCGCGTTCGAGCCATGTCAGCAAGGCGCCGAGCCGCGGACGGATGCCGTTGATGTTGAAGGTCGCGATTTTCACTCGGCGTCTCTCCATCGGTGGATCGGAATCGATCGTACACGCGTCGCAGTTTGCGTGCCGCATGATGCGCCGAGCGCGCCGCCGCAAAATCTGCGAAAGTCTCACGCTTATCCCGACACCCGCCCGCATCCATGTCCGAAGGCTCCCCTCACTGGCAGCGCAATCTCTACGTCTGCGTATTCGGCTCGTTCACGACCATCATGGCGATGACGCTGCTGCTGCCCTTCCTGCCGCTCTATGTGCAGCAACTGGGCGCGTCGTCGGTGGAGGCGGCGGTGCAATGGTCGGGCGTCGCGTTCGGCGCGACCTTTCTCGCGGCGGGCCTCGTCGCGCCGCTCTGGGGACGGCTCGCCGACCGCTACGGCCGCAAGCCGATCCTGATCCGCGCGAGCCTCGGCATGGCCATCACGATGTCGCTGCTCGGCGTCGTGCAGACGGTCTGGCAGCTCGTGGCGATGCGCTTTCTCGCGGGACTCGTCGGCGGCTATGCGAGCGGCGCCATCGTCATGATCGCAACGCAGACGCCGAAGCACCGCACCGCGTGGGCGCTCGGCACGCACGCGGCGGGCATGATGGCGGGCAATCTCGTCGGGCCGCTCATCGGCGGGCTGTTGCCGGGTCTGATCGGCATACGCGCGACGTTCTTTCTCGCGGGCGGCCTCATCTTCTGCTCGTTCATCATGACGACGCTTCTCGTGAAGGAAGAACGCCGCGCGCCCGATCACGCGAAAACGAAGCCGCGCGGCGGCTGGCGCGACGTGCCGCTCCTCACGCCCGTGATCGGCATGCTCGCGAGCGCGATGCTGCTCATGTTCGCCAATATGTCGATCGAGCCGATCATCACCGTGTATGTATCGCAGCTCGTGAAGGACCCGAAGCAGGTGACGCTCGTCGCGGGCTTCGTGATGTCCGCCGCAGCGCTCGGCAGCGTGCTCGCGGCGCCGCGCATCGGGCGGCTCGCGGATCGCGTCGGCGCGCCGAAGGTGATCGTCGGCTGTCTCGCCGCATGCGGCGTGCTGCTGATTCCGCAGATCTTCGTCACCAACGGCACGCAACTCGTCGTGCTGCGCTTTCTGATGGGCCTCGCACTCGGCGGCCTGCTGCCCGCGATCACGAGCGTCGTGCGCCACAACGTGCCCGATCACGCGGTCGGCTACATCCTCGGCTACGCGACCTCGGCGCAATACATCGGACAGGTGACGGGGCCGCTCGCGGGCGGCTTCATCGCCGCGCATTCGGGCATGCCCTCTGTCTTCGTGATGACGAGCGTGCTGATGTTCGTGGGCGCCGCGTTCAACGCGTGGGTCTTTCTGCGCAAGAACTGAACGCCTAGCGCTTCTCGCTATCGAGATGCGCCATCTGCACGGCCTCGTAGCGATCACCCGCCGCCGCGTCTCTCGGCACCGCCGCTTCGATCGCCGCGCGCTCGTCTTCCGTGAGCGTGATGTCGAGCGCGCCGAGCGATTCCGTCAGCCGATCGCGACGGCGCGCGCCGATCACCGGCACGATGTCGTCGCCCTGCGCGAGCACCCACGCGATCGCGATCTGCGCGACGCTCACGCCCTTTGCATCGGCGATCGCGCGCAACGCATCGACGAGCGCGAGATTGCGTTCGACGTTGCCTTGCTGAAAGCGCGGGCTGTTCGCGCGCCAGTCGCCCGTTTGCGCGGCGTCCTTGCTCCAGTGTCCGCTGATGAGTCCGCGCGACAGCACGCCATACGCGGTAATCCCGATGCCCAGTTCCCGGCACGCCGGCAGGATCGCTTGCTCGATGCCGCGCGAGATCAGCGAATACTCGATCTGCAGGTCGCAGACCGGATGCACGGCGGCGGCCTTGCGGATCGTCTGCGCGCCCACTTCCGACAGCCCCACATGACGCACGTAGCCCGCCTGAATCATGTCGGCGATCGCGCCGACGGTGTCTTCGACCGGCACGTTCGCATCGAGGCGCGCGGGCCGGTAGATGTCGATATGATCCACGCCCAGGCGCTGCAAGGTGTACGCGAGCGAATTCTTCACGGCAACGGGACGGCCATCGAACGCGATGAAGTTGCCCGCCGGGTCGCGCATGCCGCCGAACTTCACGCTGAGAATCGCGGCGTCGCGGCGTGAAGGCGGCGCGCTGCGCAACGCCTCGCCGATCAGCATCTCGTTGTGTCCCATGCCGTAGAAGTCGCCGGTGTCGAGCAGCATGACGCCCGCTTCGAGCGCGGCGTGAATCGTGGCGATGCTTTCCGCGCGATCCGACGGCCCGTACATGCCCGACATGCCCATGCATCCGAGCCCGATGACCGACACCTGCGGTCCGGTCTTGCCGAGTCCGTGTTGTTCCATGATGGTTCTCCGCTGAAGAAGAAAGAAGGGATGACGGAGATTATGGGAGCAAACCACGCGTGCGATAATCCGCCTTAATCTGCATGGGCTGTGCGCCGAGGCGAACAATGAACGAACCGGACCTGTCGGATCTGCATGCGTTTCTGGCGGTCGCGCGCTCGCGCGGCTTCAGGCAGGCGGCATTGTTGCGGGGCGTGTCGGCGTCGTCGCTGAGCGAGGCGATTCGGCGGCTCGAAACGCGTCTGGGCGTGCGGCTTCTGAATCGCACGACGCGCAGCGTCACGCCGACCGAAGCGGGCGAACGGCTGATCGAGCGCCTCGCGCCTGCCTTCACGGAAATCGCGGGCGCGCTCGATGCCGTGAACGGTTTCCGCGACAGCCCCACCGGCACGCTGCGCCTGAACGTGCCGACCATCGTGTCGCGCGAAGTGCTGCCGCCGATCATCGCGCGTTTTCTCGCGGCGCATCCGGGCATCACGCTGGAACTCAGCGCGAGCGATAACTTCATCGACGTGCTCGCCGCCGGTTTCGATGCGGGCATTCGCTATGACGAACGCATCGAGCGCGACATGATCGCCGTGCCGATCGGACCGTCGACGCAGCACTTCGTCGCGGTCGCGGCGCCCGCTTATCTTGCGGCGCACGGCGAGCCGAAGCATCCGCGCGATCTGGTGAATCACGCGTGCATCGGCCATCGCTTCGAAAGCGGCGTGCTGGCGGTGTGGGAATTCATGCGCGGCAAGGACGTGATACGCATCGTGCCGCAAGGGCCGCTCGTGACCTCGTCGATCGAGGTCAGCCGCGCGTGTGCCGTCGCCGGACTGGGGCTCGTCTATACATTCGACGAATTCGTGCGCGAAGCCATCGACAGCGGCGCGCTCGTGCCCGTGCTCAAGCCGTGGTGGCAGAGCTTCACAGGGCCGAGGCTATATTATCCGAGCCGCGCGCACATGCCGGGGCCGCTGCGCGCGTTCATCGATTTCATTCGGGCTGGAAGCTGAGCGTCGCTTATTGCTGCACGCCCCAGCGCCGCACCGTCACGCGCTCGAAGGTATCGAACACGAGATGCTCCACCGCAAGCCCGATCACGATGACCGCGGCCAGTCCCGCGAACACGCGATCCGTATACAGCTCGTTGCGGTTCTGGAAGATGTACCAGCCGAGACCGCCCTTGCCCGAGCTCGCGCCGAACACGAGTTCCGCCGCGATCAGCGTGCGCCACGCGAATGCCCAGCCCACCCGCAGCCCCGCGAGGATCGACGGCAATGCGGCGGGCACGAGAATCAGCATCACGTGCCGCATACCGTTGAGGCCGTAGTTGCGGCCCGTCATGCGCAGCGTCGAGGGCACCGCCTGAAAACCGGCGTACGTATTGAGCGCGAGCGGCCACAACACCGAATGCACGAGCACGAACAGCAGGCTTCCCGTGCCGAGGCCGAACCACAGCAACGCGAGCGGCAACAGCGCGATGGACGGCAGCGGATTGAACATCGCGGTGAGCATCGAAAGGATGTCGCGTCCGATACGCGTCGATACCGCAAGCGATGTCAGCAGGAACGCGAGCGCCGCGCCGAGCGCATAGCCGCGCAACAACACCGACATCGAAATGCCGATCTTCTCGATCAGCTCGCCCGACGCGATGCCCTGCACGAACGCGACGAACGTCGCGCTGAAAGTCGGCAGCAGCAGATCGTTGTCGACGGCGCGCGCGGCGATCTCCCACAGCGCGATCAGCACGATCGCGATGATGGACTTGCGCAGCCACGTGCGGTCCGCGAGACGCTTTGACAGCGGCAGCGGCGCATGCGGTTCGACATCGAACGACGCGGCGGGCGTGACTTCGTATTCGGGCCGCACGGGCGGCACGGTCAGATGCGGCGTGCTCATTGCGCCTCCTCTTCGAACAGCAGACGATGAATGCGCGCCACGCTCTGTTGAAACTCGCCGCGACCCATGCTTTCCTGCGTGTATTGATGACTGTTCAGTTCGGCGCGCACGCGTCCCGGATGCGGCGTCAGCAGCAGAATGCGATTGCCGACGATCAGCGCTTCCTCGATCGAATGGGTGACGAACAACAAGGTGAAGCGCTCGTCGCTCCACAGGCGCAGCAATTCTTCCTGCATGCGGCGGCGCGTGAGCGCATCGAGTGCGGCGAACGGCTCGTCCATCAGCAGCACGCGCGGCTGCATCGCGAGCGCGCGCGCGATGGCGACGCGCTGCTTCATGCCGCCCGATAAGGTATGCGGATAGGCATCGGCGAATTTCGCGAGGCCGACCTTGTCGAGATAATGCAGTGCGCGCTCGCGTGCTTCGGCGCGGCCGAGCTTGCGCGCGACGCGCAGCGGAAAGGCCACGTTCTGCACGACGGTCTTCCACGGCGGCAGTTGATCGAACTCCTGGAACACGACGATGCGATCCGCGCCCGGACCCCGCACGCGCTCGCCGCCGATTTCGATGCTGCCCGCGACGGGCTCGATGAAACCGGCGACAGCCTTGAGCAAGGTCGACTTGCCGCAGCCCGATGGCCCGAGCAGCACGAAGCGGTCGGCGCCGTACACGTCGAAGCTCACATCGTGCGTCGCGCGCACGAGACGTTCTGGCGTGCGGTATTCGAGCGTGACGTTCTTCGCGCTGAGCAGCTTGTTGCTCGTCGCGATGTTCGGATCGGCGTCGCGCGAATACAGCGCTTGGGGATTGGCGGCCATGTTCAATGTGCTCGAATGCAAACGAACACGATACCGGCGCATGGCGTCGTTACTAACCAATCAATGCGCATATCTAATTCGCGCTCGCCGATAAGCGCGCTTTCGTTCAGCTTCCGTCCTTCGTCGCCGGATCGCTGAAGAAGTAGTCCTGCCACGACTTCGGCTCGTTTTTAATCGCGCCGACGCGATGCATGAATTTCGCGAGCGCCAGCGTGTTCTGCGGCGCGACCGTGAATTTCACCGACGGGTCCTTGATCACCTTGATGAGCAGATCGCGGTCGAGCTTCGCGTTGTTCACACGCAGATAGATATCGGCGGCCTGCTCGGGATGCTGCGTGATGTAGCGCGCGGCATCGGCGAGACCGGCGACGAATGCGCGATACGTCTTCGGATTGTCGTTGCGGAATTTCTCGGTCGCGTAGAGCACCGTCGCGGAACTGGGGCCGCCGAGCACGTCGTATGAATTGAGCACGATATGCGCCTTCGGATTGCCCGCGAGTTCCTGTTGCTGGAACGGCGGATTGCCGAAGTGCGCGTTGATCTCCGTGCCGCCCGCGATGAGCGCCGCCGTCGCATCGGGATGCGGCACCGCTTGCGTGAGCTTGTCGAGGCGGTCGTATTGCTTGTCGCCCCACTGCTTCGCGGCCGCGTATTGCAGGATGCGCGACTGCACCGACACGCCGACCGCCGGCACCGCGATGCGGTCCTTGTCGGTGAAATCCGCGATGGTCTTCACGCGCGGATCGTTCGATACGAGGTAATACGGGAAATTGCCGAGCGACGCGACGCCCTTCACGTTCTGCCGTCCGTGCGTGCGGTCCCAGATCGTCAGCAAGGGGCCGACGCCCGCCGCCGCGATATCGACCGAACCGGACAAGAGCGCATCGTTGACGCTGGAACCACCCGACAGTTTCGCCCAGTCGACCTTGATATCGAGCCCTTCCTTCTTGCCTTCCTGCTCGATGAACTTCTGATCGCGCGCGACATTGAGCAGCAGATACACCACGCCGAACTGCTCGGCGATGCGCAAGGTGCCTTCCGCATGCGCACTCGCCGATGTAATGCCGAGCGAAACCGCGAGCGCGGCCACGAGCGCGCGTGCGGCGCCCTTCCCTGATCGAGAATGCATCGAAAAACCCCGTGAATTAAGCGATATTTGTGTTCAGAAAGGCGCGTCGCCTTCGATGGTCGTGCGATACAGCTTGCGCCTCTGATCATCCGGCGTGCCCGCCGCGAGATGCATGACCGAGCGGTTGTCCCAGAACACCATGTCGCGTTCGCGCCATTGATGCCGGTAGATGAACTCGGGCCGCGTGCTGTACGCGAACAGTTCCGCGAGCAATGCGCGGCTTTCGTCTTCGGGCAGACCGATCACGCGCGTGGTGAAATGCTCGCTGACGAAGAGCGCGCGGCGCTTCGTTTCCGGATGCGTGCGCACGATCGGATGCGTCACCGGCTTGACCTGCGCAACCTGCTCCGCCGACAGATTCGGACGCCACGGACTGCGCTTCTGCAACTCGCCATACTTGGCGAGATAGGTATGCTCGGCAACGCGGCCTTCGACGGCCTGCTTCATATGCGCGGGCAGCGTGTCCCACGCGAGATGCTGATTCGCGAACAGCGTGTCGCCGCCGAGCGCCGGCAACTCCTGCGCATGCAGCAGCGAACCGAGGCTCGGCTTGTCTTTGTACGAGAGGTCCGAATGCCAGAAGTGGCCCGCGTCGCCGAGGCCGATCGGCCTGCCGTTCTCGACGATGTTCGACACGATCAGCACTTCCGGATGCCCCGCGAGCCCGAACTGATGCAGCACGTGAATCTGCAGCGGGCCAAAGCGCTTGCTGAACGCGACCTGTTCGTCCGGCGTGATGCGCTGATCGCGAAACACGAGGACGTGATGATCCAGATGCGCGCGATGAATGCGCGCGAAGTCCGCTTGCGACAGCGGCCTCGACAGATCGAGCCCGATCACTTCGGCGCCGAGCGGCGCGTCGAACTTGCGAATCTCGATGGGTTGATCGGCGGCTTCCGCGGATGTCGCGAGTGAAGCGAGGGCGGGATTGGGGGCGGTCTGAATCGTCACGGTCGAGCGGATAGCAATCTATGACTTCGGGGAAGCGAAGAATCTAACGCGCGACGATCCGGGCGGCAACGAACGATGCGAGCTTTGGTTATGCGTCGACGTGATAAAGCGGTGAGCCGGGCGGATTGATCGGATCATTGATGCCTGGGCAAGCGCGACTAATCGGCGATATCGAACGGCAATTCGACCTGCACCGGCTCGACAAAACCGCTCTCATCGCGCCCGGCGAGCGCGCTGACCCGGACGCCGAGCAGCCGGATGCGCCGGTCGAGCACGATGCGCTTCAGGCATTCGGTCGCGGCGCGGCGGATCTCGACGGGATCGGCCGTCGCCACGGGAATGGTCAGATCGCGCGTCACGGTGCGGAAGTCGTCGAAGCGCAGCTTGATGCCCACGGTGCGCCCGACATAGCCCTTGCGCTGCAAGTCCTCGGCGACGCGCGTGCACAGGCCGGTGAACTCCCTGGTGAGGGTCGCGCGGTCCTGCTTCGGATGAAAGTCGCGTTCGAAGGTGGTCTCGCGGCTCATCGACTTGGGCGTCGAACTCACCACGACCGGCCGCTCGTCCTGACCCTGCGCGATGCGCGCGAGCCACGCGGCATACGTGTGACCGAAGTGCGTCTGCAGCAGGCCGGGATCGGCTGCTGCGATATCGCCGACCGTGACGATGCCGAGCGCCGCGAGCTTCTCGCTCGCCTTCGGACCGATGCCGTTCACCTTGCGCGCGGCGAGCGGCCAGATGCGCGTGGGCAGGTCGTCCATCGTGAGGAGCGTGAGACCGTCCGGCTTGTCGAGCTCGGAGCCGATCTTCGCGAGCAGCTTGTTCGGCGCGATGCAGATGGAGCATGTCAGCCCGGTCGCGTCGCGCACGGCGTCCTTCATGCGTCGGCCGATCTCCGCCGGCTCGCCGGGCAGCTCGCTCACGTCGATATAAATCTCGTCGATGCCGCGATTCTCGATCTGCGCCGTGAAGGTCGCGATGGCCGCCTTGAAGAGGCGCGAGTAATGGCGGTACGACTCGAAGTCGGTCGGCAGGAGAATGGCGTCGGGCGCGAGTTGCGCGGCCTTCATCATGCCCATTGCGGAGAAGACGCCGAACTTGCGCGCTTCGTACGTGGACGTGGTGACGACGCCGCGGCCCGCGTAGTCACGCAGACGCCTGAAGCGGCGCGTGCCGTCGGGGAGCGTTTCGGGCGTCGCGCTGCGGCCGCCGCCGACCACGACCGGCATGCCGCGCAACTCGGGATAGCGCAGCAGTTCGACGGATGCGAAGAACGCGTCCATGTCGAGATGCGCGATGCGGCGCGGTGCGGATGTCAAAGACGGCGCGTCCATTGCGGCGCTCAAAACAAAATGACTTACTGTACATCCATACAGTAATTCGCGCCAGCGCCTTTCGTTATCTGGATTGCGGAATCATTCCGGCGTGCGCTTTTCGGCGAGCGCGCGGCGGCAATCGTCGAACACCTGACGCACGACATCCGATTGATAGTTGAGATCTTCGCTGTCGAGAATTTCCTCGACGGCATCGCGCGCCCAGTCGGCTTCGAGCATCGCGCAATGCTGGGTGGCGATTTCACGGGCGATGGCCGCGAGCTTGGCGACCGTGAGCCAGTCCGCAAGCCGTTGATGCCGGTCGAGCCATTTGTGCGCGGCCTGCACGTGAAACGAGGCCGCCGGCCAGTCGCCATTCAGATAGTACGCGCCGAGACTGCCGCACGTGAGCCAGCAGAGCAACTCGGCGCGGTCGCGGGCACTGAGGATACGAGACACATCGTTCATGGCGGCCGTTCCGTATGAAACCCCTATGAAAACACGATAGCACGGGATGGTGCGGCGCGGCAGTGGCTGCCCGCAATGCGATCGGTTTCACGGTGCGCTGGCGAACGCTTCGTCATGCGAAGGGCGGTATCGCGCTTGAAGCGGGCCGTCGTTCGCGGCTCTCATTCGCTTCTAATTCGCGCGGCATAACCTGATTTCCGTCGGCCCCACACAGGCCTTCTTTCAATGACGGGAGCACATCATGTTTGAACGTTTTTCGAAATCCCTCGGCAGCCTTTTCCTCAACCGCGACGCCAGCGACGAGTATCTCGCGTCGTCGAGCGATCTCGCCGATCTCGAACGCCGCATGCGTCAGGTAGAAACGCAGGATCACGACTACAACATGTACTTCTGCGGCGCGCTCGGACGCCACCACGATGCGCCGTGATTCGGCCGCGCGCTACTTCGTTTCCTCGCGCCCCGCCTGCCCGAGCATCACGGTCCAGCCGAGCCCGCGCACGTTGCGAATGACGCTCGCGCCGAATTTCTTGCGCACCGAATGGATCAGCACGTCGACCGCGTTGCTCTCCACTTCCTTGCCCCATCCGTAAAGGCGATCCTCGAGCTGATCGCGCGAAAAGATGGTGCCGGGGCGTTCGAGAAGCGCGTGCATCAGCGCGAATTCTCGCGCCGACAGCACGCCGGAATTCTCGCCGCACGTGAGCGTGCGCTGATCGAGATTGAGGCAGAGCGAATCGTCGCCGAGACGCGAGACCGCGTAGCCCGCCTTGCGGCGCAGCACCGCACGGATGCGCGCGAGCAGTTCGGGCATGTCGAAGGGCTTGAGCAGATAGTCGTCGGCGCCGAGATCGAGGCCCTGCACGCGCGTGTCGAGATCGTCGCGCGCGGTGAGGATCAGCACGGGCGTGGCGTTGCCGGCGGTGCGCGCCTGACGCAGCAGCTCGATGCCGGTCATGCCCGGCAAACCGAGATCGAGCAGCACCACTGTGTACTCGGCGGCGCCGATGGCCTCGCGGCCCGCGTTGCCGTCGCGCACCCAGTCCACGGCGTAGTCGGCGTCCTTGAGCGCACGCATGAGGCTCGTGCCGATCTGCACGTCGTCTTCGATCAGGAGAATTCGCATGTTCCACCCCGCACCCGGCGAGAAGGGCGCGCGCCACGCGCCCGGAATGCGGCACAAACGAATAAAACGCACGACCGGTCTTTTCTATTGCTTTTCCTGACCGCCGATATTCGCCTTGCGCCACGCAGCGAATGCATTGTAATCGGCGCAAAACCTTATGTGTTCAATACAGGCGCGGCCGCATTCTCGCTGACTTCCTCGACCGGAAAGCCGATCGATGCGACGATGCCCGAACGCCCGTCAGTGCGATTTTCGAGCGTCACGTCGCCGCCGTAACGCGCGGCGATCGCCTTCACGATGGAGAGACCTAGCCCGCTGCCCTCGATGTCCGGGTTCGCGCGAAAGAAGCGGTCGAACACGCGCGGCAGCAACTCCGGCGCGATGCCCGGCCCCGTATCGACGACATCGACCCATACCAGATCGCCGTCGCGCCGCATGCGCAGATCGATGGTGCCGCCATCGGGCGTATAGCGGACCGCGTTCGACACGAGATTGCGCACCGCCATGCCGATATCCGTCTCGACCGCGCGCACATGCACGTTCAGCATTTCTTCCGCGCCGATGTCCATGCCGCGCGCAATCGCGATCGGCAGCACATCGGCGACGGCGCCCGTCACCACTTCCGAAAGATCCACGCGCGAAAACGGCGTGCCGCCCACGGGCGCATCGGCGCGCGCGAGCCGCAAAAGCTGCGCGATGAGCTTGCCGCTGCGCGCGATGCCCTTGCGCAATTCCTGAAACCGCTCCTGATTGCCGGCGACGATATGCGGCGCGAGGTTATCCGCCTGAAGCTGAAGCGCGGTGAGCGGCGTGCGCAGTTCGTGCGCGGCATCGGCGATGAACTTGCGCTCCTTTTCGATCGAGGTCGCGAGGCGCTCGATCATCGTGTTGATCGAGTGGATGAAGGGCGCGATCTCGGTGGGCACGCCGACCGTCGGCAGCGGCTGCAGATGACTCATGTCGATGGCGCGCACTTCCGCGCCGAGTTCATGCAACTGCCGCAGCGAACGCCGCACGACGAGCGCGACCGCGATCCACACCAGCGGCAGCAGCACGGCGATCGGCCAGAGCGTTTGCGTCGCGGCTTCCTGCGAGATCTCGCGGCGCACCGAAGAACGTTGCGCGACCTGAATCGTCATGGTCGGCTCCTGGCGCGTGAAGATGCGCCAGTGCTCGTCGTTGACCTCGGCGCCGGTGAAGCCCGGCTTCGCGTCGCGCGGAAAATGCAGGGACGGGTCGGTGGTGCGGAACGGCTGGTCGACATCGGGCTTCCACACGACGACGACGACATCGCGATCGTCCTGCGAGCCGCGCGCGGGATTCTCCGGAATGCCTTCGGCGTAGCCGTCGCGCATGCGCGCGGCCACCTGTTCGAGCCGCATGTCGAGCAGCGCGCTCATGCCGGTCTTGCTCAACTGATATGAACTCACGCCCTGCACGATGCCGATCACCGTCACGAGCAGCCCGAGCGCGACGACGAGTTGATTCTTCAGTGATTTGATCATTCGAGTCCGCCGCTTCGGAAAGGAACGGGGCGTTTCGCCAGCCCGTTCGATTCTAGGCGACATTCCCGGGGATTTCGGTCTGAAAGATGACATGTGCCTGGCTCGCCGGGAAAAAAACGCCGGTCCGCTCGCGGCCGGCGCCAAAGGCTGAGGAGATACACGAGAACCGTGGAACGAACCGTCTGCCGCCGGGGAAGCGCGCCGTCCGTCCACGAAAACAAGCGTAGGCGCGAAGAATTAGCGTTGAATGAGCGCGCGGCAGGCTTCATCGAGCAGCGTTTCGCCGCGCGGGATAACATTGCATTCGGCGCATTTTCATCGGCGACATTGCTTTGGCTGCAAGGAATTCGCAAGCCAGGCGCCGCCGCCGCATCTCCATCTACCGTGCATGGCTTCGCTCGCGCGCATCGTCGTCGGTTGCGCGTCGCGGGAGGCATGTCATCCGAAACGCATGTCAGAAAACAGAAAAACGGCACGTCCCCTCGTCATCGCAGCGGTGATGGCCTCGATGGCCATGGTCGCGATCGAAGCCACTATCGTCTCCACCGCGATGCCGCAAATCGCCACGCAGCTCGGCGGCCTCAATCTCTATAGCTGGGTGTTCTCGTCGTTCCTGCTCACGCAGACGGCGCTCACCGTCGTGTTCGGCAAGCTCGCCGATCTGTACGGCCGCAAGCCCGCTCTGCTCGCGGGCATCGCGATCTTCCTGATCGGCTCGGTGCTCGCGGGCTTCGCCTGGTCGATGCCCGCGATGATCGTGTTCCGGCTGGTGCAGGGCGTCGGCGCGGGCGCGATCCTGCCGGTCGCGCTCACGGTCGTCGGCGATCTCTATCCGGCGCGCGAGCGCGGCAAGGTGCAAGGCTATCTCGCGAGCGTGTGGGCCGTGTCCGCCGTGCTCGGTCCGATGGTCGGCGGCCTCTTGATCCGGCAGTTCTCGTGGGCGTGGATCTTCTGGATCAACGTGCCGATCGGCATTCTGGCCGCCCTGCTCTTCACGCTCTTCCTGCACGAGGAAAAGCGCCACGACCGCCCGGCCATCGATCTCGCCGGCGCGTTCTTTTTCACGGCGGCCGTCGCCGCGCTGATGATGGCGCTCACCGACGCCGGTCATGCGAGCAGCACGCGCGTCGGCGTGGAGATCGCGGTGCTGGTGCTCGCGATCGTCGGCTTCGTGGTGCAGGAACGCCGCGCCGCCGATCCGATGATCTCGTTTCGCCTGTGGTCGCATCGGCCGATTGCGGCGAGCAACGTCGCGACCCTTTTGGCCGGCATGGCGATGATGGGTCTCACCACCTTCCTGCCGATGTACGTGCAGGGCGTGATGCACCGCACGCCGGTGGAAGCGGGCCTCGCGCTCACGATGATGATGATCGGCTGGCCGAGCGGCGCGACCTTCACGTCGCGCGCGTTCAGCCGCATCGGCCTGCGGCGTCTGCTGATGGTCGGGCCGGTGTTCATTCCGCTCGGCGCCCTGCCGTTCGTGCTGCTCGGCCCGCAATCGAGCCCGGTCTGGGCGGGCGTCGGCTCCGCCGTGCTCGGCTTCGGCATGGGCATCACGAGCGTGTCGTGCCTCATCCTGATTCAGGAGATCGTGCAGCCGCTCGAACGCGGCAGCGCCACCGCATCGAACCTGTTTTCGCGCAATCTCGGCAACACGCTGGGCGCGGCCGTGTTCGGCGCGGTGCAGAATTACGGCCTCATGCATACGGACGGCCTGCCGCCCGTGCACGCGGATCAGCTCAAGCAACTGCTGTCGAGCGTGCCCGGTGACTTCGCGACCAACAACGAAATTCGCCTCGTGCTGCATCACTCGTTGCATATCACCTTTACCGCGATGTTCGTGATCGCGCTCGGCACCGTGATCTCGATGCTGTTCATGCCGAAGATCGAGATCGGGCGCGCGAAGGAGACGGTCGAGAAAGTGGGGGCGGAGAATGCCGCGGAATCGGCTGCAAAATCGGCCGCGAATCAGGCGTTTCACTGAACGCACGGCGACGATGCTCTCGACCCAGTACATCAGCCGCATCACGCTCATGCGCGACAAGGCGCCGTCTTTCGACGTCTGGCCGTTCTCGCTGCCCGCCGTGCGCGCGCTCGATACGCTCGAACCGCATCCGAAGGTCACGTTTCTCGTCGGCGAAAACGGCTCGGGCAAGTCGACGCTGCTCGAAGCGATCGCGGTCTCGATGGGCTTCAATCCCGAAGGCGGCACGAAGAATTTCCGTTTCGGCACGCGCGCATCGCATTCGGCGCTGCATGAGTATCTGCGGATCGCGAAAGGCTTCAAACGGCCGCGCGACGGCTTCTTTCTGCGCGCGGAAAGCTTCTTCAACGTGGCCACTGAAATCGAGCAACTCGACGACGAACCCGGCTTCGGCCCGCCGATCATCTCGTCTTATGGCGGCAAGTCGCTGCACGAGCAATCGCACGGCGAGTCATTCCTCACGCTGTTGATGGAACGCTTCGGCGGACAAGGCCTCTATCTGCTCGACGAACCCGAGGCGGCGCTGTCCCCGCAACGCCAGCTTGCCGCGCTCGCGCGCATCCACGATCTCGTCAATGACGATTCGCAGTTCATCATCGCCACGCATTCGCCGATACTGATGGCCTATCCCGATGCGTGGATCTATCAATTCACCGAAGACGGTCTCGCGCGGGTCGCCTATGAAGACACCGAGCACTTCAAGGTGACGCGTGCGTTTCTCGCCAACCCCGAACGCATGTTGCGCACGCTGCTCGACGGCGAGCGCTGAACGCGTCCCGCCGGCATGACCGGCGGGACGCGACGTGATGCAGCGCGCTCAATCCTGCGCCTGAATCAGCGGGCTTGCCTGCTTGGATTTGTCGACGCCCGCATCGTTGCTCTGTTGCGCATCCTGAGCAATGGTCTGCATGTTCATGCCTTGTTGCGATGTGGGCGCGCCGTCCATTGGTGCGTAATGCGGCGCGGGCCCGTAACCGCTTGCGAGCGCGTAGGATGCGCCCGCGAGCGCCGCGACGAAGATGATGCCTTTGAGATTGCCGATCATGATAGTGCTCCTGAGGGTTTCACGTAGTCACTTCAATCGGCCTCATTGCACTGCCTGCCAAGCAACCGACCTTCTGAAATGTGCACGCAGTCTACGTGCGTGAACCGGCGTTGAAATCCCCTCAAAAGCAAGGATAGGAATGGATGGATACGCGCGCCGTGTAGGGAGCGCTTTGCGCATTCCGGCTTGTCCTCGACAGCGCCGCGCGCGGCCCGTTACATCTTGTTCAAGAGGTGCGATGCCTCGCCAACGGGTAAACTGGCGAAATCAGACATCCTCCCGCTGCGTTGACTATCAGAACCATGACCAGATCGAGAGCAGCCGTCCCCCAGCTCGACCAAGCACACGGCACGCCGTCCAAGCCCACGATGAGCGACGCGCAATATCACGCGCTCGTCGATGCGATCGAAGACTGCGCGATCTTCATGCTCGACCTGAACGGCCGCATCACGAGCTGGAACACGGGCGCGCGCAGGATCAAGGGCTATGAGGCGCACGAGATCATCGGCCAGCATCTGTCGCGCTTCTATCCGGCGGAGGCGGTCGCGCGCCGCTGGCCCGAGTACGAACTGAAGCAGGCGTATGCGACCGGCCGCTTCGAGGACGAAGGCTGGCGCGTGCGCAAGGACGGCACACTGTTCTGGGCGAATGTCGTCATCACGGCGGCGCGCGATACGAAGGGCGAGATCATCGGCTACGCGAAATGCACGCGCGATCTCACCGCGAAGCGTGCCGAAGAAGAGAAGCTGCGTCTGTCGGAAGAGCGCTTTCGTCTGCTCGTGGAAAGCGTGAGCGACTACGCGATCTTCATGCTCGATCCGGGCGGTCATATCGCAAGCTGGAATACGGGCGCGATGCGCATCAAGGGGTATCAGCCGTCGGAGATCATGGGCAAGCATTTCTCGACGTTCTATTGCCCCGAGGATCTCGCCGCCAATCTTCCCGAGATCGAACTGCAGACCGCGATCCGCACGGGCCGCGTGGAGAACGAAGGCTGGCGCGTACGCAAGGACGGATCGCTCTTCTGGGCGAACGTCGTGATCACGGCGGTGTACGACGAGCATCGCGTGTTGCGCGGTTTCGCGAAGGTCACGCGCGACATGAGCGAGCGCAAGCGCCTGGAGCAGCTCGAAGTATCGTCGCGGCGCATCAGCGAGTTTCTCGCGACGCTCGCGCACGAGTTGCGCAATCCGCTCGCGCCGGTGCGCAACGCGATCGGCGTCATGCAGATGGAAACGGGCATGCCGCAGCGGGTCAACGCGTGCCGCGACATCATCGACAGACAGACCTCGCATCTCGGCCGGCTCGTCGACGATCTGCTCGACATGGGCCGCATCACGACGGGCAAGATCGATCTGCGCATGGCGCGCGTCGACGTGAGCGATATCGTCGCGAGGAGCATCGAGCTCGTGCATCCGTTCATCGATGAACGCACGCAGCGCGTCGTGACGAAGCTGCCGCGCGATCCCGTCTTTGTGATGGGCGACGCCACGCGGCTCGTGCAGGTCGTGCAGAACCTGTTGAACAATGCATCGAAGTTCTCGCCGCGCGCGAGCACGATCACGGTGGAAGTCGAGTGTGAGACGAGCGCGCTGCTGCTGAAAGTGGCCGATACCGGGCGTGGCATTTCGCAGAAGGGCCTCACGTCCATCTTCGATTTGTTCGTGCAGGAGGATCACTATCTCAATCCCGGCGAGGCGGGGCTCGGTATCGGGCTCACGCTGTGCAGGTCGATCGTCGAGATGCACGGGGGGTCGATTTCCGCCGCGAGCGACGGGCCGAATCAGGGCAGCACGTTCACGGTGCGATTGCCTTATGCATCGGTGGATGACGCGCCGCGTCCGCATCGTGTGCTCGCGCAGAGCGCCGCGCGGGAGGTCGACGGTGGGTTGCACATCGTCGTGATCGACGATAACCAGGATTCAGCGGACAGTCTTGCCATGCTGTTGCAGATGAAGGGGCATGACGTGCGCATCGCGTATCACGGCAAGGAAGGGCTCGATGTGGTTCGGCATTTTCCGCCGGATCTGATTCTGCTCGATCTGGCATTGCCGGATATGGATGGTTATGCGGTGCTGCGCGCGCTGCGCTCGAAGCGGCTCATCGGGACGGCGATGGTGGTCGCGATGACGGGGTTTGGGCAGGACAGCGACAAGGAGCGCTCCGCGCAGGCGGGGTTCGATGCGCATCTCGTCAAGCCGGTGGATTTTGAGGTGCTGGATCGGTTGTTGGTTCGAGTGGCGGGGCCGTGATTTTTACTGACGCAAGAAACCCTCACTCCCTAACCACCCGCAAGGGAAAAACGACCCGCGAAGCGACCAACCCCAACGCGCCACCGAGCAACGTCTCCCAGGCCCGCGCTGTCAGCAACCCCACCGAATGCACCCCACTCGCGGCCAGCGTCACGACCAGCACGAACGCAAACGCGCCGCAAGCGATGTCATACCGCTCCGGCAACGCCATCGCATAAGCGATCATCGCCAGCGCGGACAATGTCCACACGACAACCGGCCAATGCTCCGCGAGCGGCAGACACACGAGCCCGAGCGGCACCCCGACAAGCGTCCCATAGATACGTCGCCGCACGCGCTCCGCCGTACCCACCGCCGACGTCGCCACGACATACACACACGCCGTGATCGCCCAGGCCGATTCCACGAGCCCGAACGCGCGATTCAACAGCACCACGATGAGTGAGCCGCACGTCGCCTGCAAACCCATCGCGAACGCGGGCGATATCGCGTGACGTCCATAAGCGGGTTCGGACGCCAGCGCGGGCAGCACGGCCGGATGCTCCGCCGGCCCGCTCAGCACGCGCGGCACGATTGCGGCGAGCATGCCGATCAGCAGCGCGAACAGAATCGCCCGTGAATCGCCGGGCGCGAGATTCATCCCATAGGCGAGCAACTGTCCGATATAAAGCTGCGAGCCGATGCCCGCGCCAGTCACCCCGAAGCGCTTCAGATAGCCTGCGAAGAACGCACCCGTGACGAGCACGAGCTCGGCGCCGCCGCGCCCGAAATCACGGAGCATCGGCGCGAACAAAGCGAAGCTGAGGGCGCCGAACGCAGCGGCGATGCACAGCACGGCGAGATCGCGGCTCGATTCGAAGCGCGTCGTGCGCGCCTCGGACACGCTCGCCCACAACGCGAAGCCGCCCGCCAGCGCGCCGACGGACACGCCGGCCGGCACGCTCTGCGTCACGTCCTGCAACGCGCCGAGCGCCGCCGCGAGACCGTATGCGGTGACGAGCCGCAAACCCTTGATGCGCCGATGCGTACCCGGATCGACGCGATCCAGCCACGCAAGCGCCGCCTGCCCGCGACGCGCAGCCGATTGCGCCAGCGTCAGCGCCGATTCCGCGAGACGCGTTTTCGCGTCGCCGATATGCTGCTCGTCGTCCATGGAGGTCCACCGAGGGAGAACGCGCTCCAACGCATTCTAGGCGATGCCGCGCCGCACGTTCCGCCTTCGTGCGCGTGCGCCACGCGCCGCCGCGTCGACGATGCAGCCGGCAAGGCGCGTGGCCGCGTCGGGTTCATCGGCACGCGCACGCCGCGCCCGCTCGACGAGACCGATCTCGCGATGAAACGTCTCGTCGCCGAGATCGAGCGCCAGCACGCCGCGCGGCCACGCGCCGATGCCATCCGAGACCGGCACGAGCGCCACGCCCAGGCCCCGCGCCACCAGTTGCGCGATGCCCGGCAACTCGTCGACTTCGATCGAATCGCGCACCGCGATGCGGCGCTTCGTCAGAAACGCGTCCACCTGCCGGCCGCCGAACGAGCGCCGGTCGTAACGGATGAAGGGCTCCGACTCGATCAGCTCGCGCCATTGCGCGCCCTTCTTCGCAGCGGGCGCGAGCAGCACGAACGGCTCGGCGGCGAGCGTGCGCCATCGCAGCTCGGCCGGCAGCGAAAACGGCGGACGGATGAGGACGGCCATGTCCATCTCGCCCGCATCGACGCTCGCCAGCAGATTCAGCGACACGCCCGGCACCAGCCGGATGCGCCACGCGGGAAGCACGCGCCGGAACGCGCCGATCGCATCGGGCAGCAGCGCCGCATGCGCCGACGCGATCGCGCCGACCGACAGCGAGCCGCCGCGCCCATCCTCGCCTTCCGGCTCGGCGAGGCGCGCATAGAGCGCGATCAGTTCGTCGGCGAGTTCGAGGGTGCGCCTGCCTGCCTTGTTGAGCGTCGCGGAGCGGCCGGTGCGGTCGAACAGCGCAACGCCGAGATGCGCTTCGAGCCGCTGCATCTGCGCGCTCACGGCCGATTGCGTGAGACCGATGTGCGCGCCCGCGCCCGCGAAGGTACCGTGGCGCGCCACCGCGATGAAAGTCTGAAGTTCGCGCAGCATATCGATTCATCGAAAATATTGGGGCTGACTCCCGCAATATATCGTTTTTCAACACAAATATTTATTAATACACTGAGGCCTTCGTTCCCCACACGTCGAATAAGGAATCATCGCCATGAGCACGACTCAGCACGCCATGCCGCCGTTTCACCTCGCGTTTCCCGTCCACAGCCTCGCCGCCGCGCGCGAGTTCTACGGCGAGTTGCTCGGCTGCCCGGAAGGCCGCAGCTCCGACGCCTGGGTGGATTTCGATTTCTACGGGCATCAGATCGTCGCCCATCTCGCGCCCGATGAAGTCGGGCATCGCACGACGAGCGCGGTCGATGGCGACGCCGTGCCGGTGCGCCACTTCGGCGTCGTGCTGTCGATCCCGCAATGGGAGGAACTGGCCGACAAACTGCGCGCCGCGGGCACGCGCTTCGTCATCGAGCCGCACGTGCGCTTCAAGGGCGAAGTCGGCGAACAGGCGACGATGTTCTTCCTCGATCCGTCAGGCAATGCCGTCGAAATCAAGGCGTTCGCCGACATGTCGTCGCTGTTCGCGAAGTAACGCGCGCTGCATTTCCATTCCGATGACACGCGCCTGACGGATTCTTTACCGGATAGAATCCGCTCTGCGCGCGACGTGCGCGACATCGGGGAGACGCGAGTATGGGACCTTCTGAAGGACGCCGCCGCTTTCTGGGCGCGGCGCTATGCAGCACGATCGCCGCATGCGGCGGTGGTTCGGATTCCGACAACGCCAACGCATCGGAATCGTCGGGCGGCACGCAAACCGGCCCCGTGCCGGACGCGCAAGTCAACGCCGCTCTTTCCCAGCTCGACACCCTCGCCAACAATCTTTTGAGCAGCACCGGCGTACCGGGCATGGCCATCGCGGTCGTGCGCGGCACGCAGACCGTCTACGCGAAGGGCTTCGGCACGCGGCTCGTCGGTTCGGGCCAGAAAGTCGATGCCGATACCGTGTTTCAGCTCGCGTCGGTGTCGAAGTCGGTGGGCGCGTCGGTCGTGGCGCATCAGGTGGGCGCGGGCGGCATCGCGTGGAACACGCCGGTGCGCGCGCATCTGCCGTGGTTCACGCTCTCCGATCCGGAGGTGAGCGCGGCCGTCACCATCGGCGATCTGTATTCGCATCAGTCCGGCTTGCCCGACCACGCGGGCGACAAGCTCGAAGACATGGGCTACTCGCAAACGGAAGTGCTTCAGCGGCTGCGCTTCCTGCCGCTGCATCCGTTTCGCCATTCGTACTTCTATACGAATTTCGGGCTCACGGCGGCGGCGGAGTCCGTGGCGACCGCCGCGGGCATCGACTGGGCGACGCTCTCCGATACCGCGCTCTACAAGCCGCTCGGCATGACGAGCACGAGTTCGCGCTATGCCGATTTCATCGCGCGATCCAACCGGGCGACCGGCCACGTGAAGCGCGGCGATCAGTGGGTGCAGGGGCTTGGCACGATGCCCGATGCGCAATCGCCCGCGGGCGGCGTGAGTTCGTCGGTGAACGACATGGCGAAGTGGCTCACGATGATGCTCGGCGCGGGCGTTTTCAACGGCAACCGTATCGTCGATGCGACCGCCCTCGCCGCGGCCATCACCGCGCAGGCGCAAAGCTCGCCGCCCGGCGGCGGCAATCCCGCAGGCTTTTACGGCTATGGCTTCAACGTGGGACAGACGAGCGCGGGGCGTGCGTCGTACAGCCATTCGGGCGCATTCAGCGCGGGCGCTGGAACCAACTTCATGGTGGTGCCATCGACGAATCTCGCGATCGTCGCATTGACGAACGCGTTCCCGATCGGCGTGCCGGAAGCGGTCAACCAGCAGTTCTTCGATATCGTGCAGTTCGGCTCGATCCAGCGCGACTGGTTCAAGCTCTACAACGATGCGCTGGCGCCGCTGTCGAAGCCGTCCGGCTCGCTCGTCGGCGCGACGCCGCCGGCCTCGCCGCTGCCCGCGCGTGCGCTGTCGACTTACATCGGCACGTACAGCAACGACTACTTCGGGCCGATTCAGATCGTCGATCAGGGCGGCGCGCTCGCGATTCTCATCGGCCCGCGTCCGATGACGCTGCCGCTCTCGCATTGGGATGGCGATGTCTTCACCTTCACGCTCGTCAACGAGAACGCGAATCCCGGCACGATATCGAAGGTATCGTTTCTCAGCGATCGCGTGACGCTCGAGTATTACGACGAGGACGGGCTCGGCACCTTCGTGCGTTGATGCGCGTCGCGCGCTACTGGCCCGAGCCGCTCGCGCTGACGGGCGCGCCGGGGCCGCTCGGCGTCGCCGTCCCGCTCGGCGCGGTGGACGGGCCTGCGTTCATCGGACTCTTGTGCGCCTGCTTCGAATGCGTGGACTTGTGCGCGGGCGACTTCGACTGTGCGGGCTGCGTCGTCGTTTGCGCATTGTCGCCAGCCTGGAGGCCCGTGTTCGAGCTCGGCGGATTGTCCTGCGCGAAAGCGGACGCACAGACGAGCGCAAATGCGCCGGCGGTGGCGGAAAGGGCGATACGTTTCATGTCGGATACTCCGGTTGGCGGTTTGCAAAATGCGATTCGTGCGGCCTGATCTGCCTGCTGGCCGCTGCACGCGCAGCGGCCGGTTCGCACGATACGAGTCAGCACGCGCTATGCCACGGTCTGACGATTCACAAACACCGGAGCGCGCATTGAAAGGCGCGTCCGCCCGGTTCTTCAGGTTCTGAACACGGCGACCGCGCGCTTCAGTTCTTCCGCCTGCACCGCGAGCGCGGCGGCGGCCGCCGTCGCCTGCTCCACGAGCGCCGCGTTCTGCTGCGTGACGGCGTCCATCTGCGTGATCGCGACGCCCACCTGCTCGATGCCCTGCGTCTGTTGCAACGAAGCGGTCGAGATCTCGCTCATGATGTCGTTCACGCGCGTGACCGACGTGAGAATCTGCTTCATCGTGTCGCCGGACTGCTGCGCGAGATCCTGCCCCGCCGTGACGTTGGTCACGGATTCGTCGATGAGCGTCTTCACGTCCTTCGCCGCCGCCGCGCAACGCTGCGCAAGCGCGCGCACTTCCGAGGCGACCACCGCGAAGCCGCGCCCGTGCTCGCCCGCGCGCGCCGCTTCCACGGCTGCGTTCAGCGCAAGAATGTTGGTCTGGAACGCGATGCCTTCGATGACGCCGATGATATCGACGATCTTCTCCGAACTGCCCGCGATCCTGTCCATCGTCGCGACGACGCCGAGCACGACGCCGTTGCCGCTTTCCACCGTCGACGATGCGCTCGCGGCAAGCTGGCTCGCTTGTCCGGCGTTGTCGGAATTGAGGCGAACGGTCGAGGTGAGCTCTTCCATGCTCGAAGCCGTTTCCGCGAGCGAAGCCGCCTGCTCTTCGGTACGCGACGAAAGATCGTGATGGCCGTCCGCGATCTCGCGCGACGCCGCCGTGATGCCGTCCGCGACCAGCTTGATCTGCGCGATGGTCTGCGTGAGACGCGACTGCATCGTGTGCATCGAATGCATGAGGCTGGATTCGTCGCCGCGCGTCACATGCACGGCCTGCGCGAGATCGCCCGCCGCGATGCGCTGGCAGACGATCGCCACATCGCGCGGATCGCCGCCGATGCTCTTCAGCACGCCGCGGATGATAAACGTCATCGCGAGCGTCAGCGCCGCGCCGATCACGCCGATCAGCAACAACGACTTGAGCACGATCGCATGAAAGGCTGCGTCGATGTCGTCGATATACGCGCCCGTGTAGACGTGCCAGTCCCATTCGCGCACGTAGTCGCCGTAGGTCATCTTTTGCAGCGGCTCCTGCTCGCCCGGCTTCGGATACAGATACGTCGTGATATGCGAGCCGTCGAGACCATGCTTCACGATCTCGGCGGTGAAGTGCTTGCCGGTGCTGTCGATGAAATCGTTGACCTTGTTTTCCGTGTCGGGGCGCACGGGATTCAGAATCTGGAACAGCTTCGAATCGAGGATGCCGAGATAGCCGCTCGTGCCATAGCGGATCGCGCGCACACTCGCGATGGCCAGCTTCTTCGCTTCGGCTTCGGGCAGCGCGCCGCTTTGCGCCTGTTTGACGTAGAACCTGACGACGCTGGTCGCGGATTGAACCTGCTCGGCGAGCGCGCTTTCACGGTTGCGCATCAGCGAGTGTTTCGTGGAGATCGCGTTGAGCGCGCACAGCAGGATGAGACTGAGCCATACGAAGCCCACGGTGCTCATGAGCTTGGTCTTGAAGGAAAGTTTATTCACGATCGGGTTGAAGGGGCCGGTGGGTGCGCCGGGGCAGGCGCTCGCTTGCGAGCTTCCGATCGTGAGCCGTTTTACGTTTGCGCGCGCGAATGCGACGCGGCCTCGTGATCGAAAGCTACGTGCAATTTATCGGCAGGACGCGATGGTTCTTTAGGGGCGCGATGCGCCGCGCAGAAACGACAACGCCCCGCGTGACCGAAGTCACGCGGGGCGCCGCTTGCCACAACAAATCACATCAAATCAATGCCCGACCGGCTCCGTCGATTTGAGATCGCTTGCCATGGCCGTCTGCGGATGCGCGGCCTGCTTGATCAGCAGCGCGACCGCCGAAATGACGCCCGCCACCGCGATCGTCGCGAAGATGCCGCCGAAGCTGAAATGCAGGCGCGTCAGCTCGGCGACGAGGAACGATCCCGCGATGCCGCCGAAGCGCCCGATGCCGAGCATCCACGCGACGCCCGTGCCGCGGCCCTGGGTCGGATAGAACGCGGCGGCAAGCGCCGGCATCGACGATTGCGCGGTGTTCATCAGCACGCCCGCGAGAAACACGACGAGCACGAGCAGGCCCACGTTGCCCACCGCCTGGCCGATCATGTACACGCTCACTGCGGTCAGCGCATAGCACGCCGCGATGATGCGGTTCGCGTTGAACTTGTCCATCAGCACGCCGCACAGCACCGCGCCGACGCCGCCGAGCGGGAACAGTGCGGAGATCAGCGTCGCCTTTTGCGGCGGCAAGCCGGATTCCCTGAGCAGGATCGGCATCCAGTTGATCGACGCGTAGAAGATCACGAGGCCCATGAAGTATGCGAGCCACAGCATCACCGAGCCGACGATGTACGGGCGCGACAGCACCACGCTGATGCCGCTTTGCCCCGTTGCTGCGGGCGCGGTTTCGGTCATGAAGAACGAGCCTGCCTGCATCGCGTCGGACGAAATGCGCGCGAGCGTCGCGCGAATCCGTTCGACGGGCTTCGCCTTCGCCACCATGTAGCGCACCGATTCCGGCAGCTTGACGATCAGCAACACCGACAGCACGAGCGGCGCGACGCCGCCGAGCATCAGCACGCTGCGCCAGCCGAAATGCGGAATCATCCACGCCGCGAGAAAGCCGCCGAACGCCGCGCCGAGCGGAAAGCCGCAGAACATCAGGTTGATGAGCGTCGCGCGGCGCTTGTCGGGGCAGAACTCACTCATCATCGTGACGGCGTTCGGCATCGCCGCGCCGAGACCGACGCCGGTGATGAAGCGCAGTGTCGTCAGTTGCGTGATGTCGGCGGAGAACGACGACGCGAGACACGCGACGCCGAACAGCAGCACCGACGAAAGCAGCATCGCGCGACGGCCGAGCTTGTCCGACAGCGGCCCGGACAGCAGCGCACCCGCCGCCAGCCCGAACAGCGCCGCGCTCAGCACGGGCGCAAGCGCCGGACGGCTGATCTGCCATTCGGTAACGAGCGAAGGCGCGATGAAGCCAATGGCGGCGGTGTCGAAACCATCCAGCAGCACGATCACGAAGCACATCACGAAGATGAGCCACTGAAACGGCGAGAACGGATGTTCGTTGATGAACGTCTGTACGTTCACGGCAGGACTTCTACTCACTTCATTCCCTTTTCGAAAGTGGATGCGTGCCCGATCGGCGCTAAAAGTTCGCTAGACGAACACCGATTCACATAGCGAACTCGCGGTGAGGGTACTTAAGAAGCTTGCGCTTCGTCAACGCGGGCTTACCCGTGTATGACGAAGCGCTGACGCATGGCTATCGGAAGGAAGGGAATGGATCGAGCAACGTCAGGACACGCGCCGGCCCGCGCGCCAAGTCTCGCGTGGCACCTGCACGCCGTCCACCGACGCGACGCGCACGAAGTCCGCGCGCAGGCCCGTCGCGATGGCGCCGCGATCGGTCAAACCGGCCGCGTGCGCGGGCGCCCAAGACACCGTCGCGACCGCGCGCGGCAGCGACCAGCCCGCCTTCGCGACGAGATCGAACACCGCGATCAGCAGGCTCGACGGCACATAGTCCGACGACAGAATGTCGAGCAGACCTTCGCGCGCCAGTTCCAGCGCGGACACGTTGCCCGAATGCGAGCCGCCGCGCACCACGTTCGGCGCGCCCATGATCGTCGCGATGCCGTGCTCGCGCGCGGCGCGCGCGGCTGCGAGCGTCGTCGGGAATTCGGCGAGCGAGATGTTGTCGCGCGCCGCTTCCTCGACGTGCTCGACGAGCGTGTCATCGTGGCTCGCGAGCGAGATGTTCAGCCGCCTGCAACGCTCGACGATCTCCGCGCGATGCTTGGCCGCATAGCGTTCCTGATGCTCCGCGAGTTCGGCGAGGATCTTGCTGGCGTGCTCGTCGCTCCACTTGCCGTGACGCTCCTGATACTTGCGCCACTTCGCGTGGTCCTGCCATTGCCGTTGCCCCGGCGTGTGATCCATCACCGAAGCCAGTCTGAACAGTGGATGCGTGGACAGCGAATCGAACACTTCGACGACATCCGTCGTGCCCACTTCGCAACGCAGATGCAGGAAGTGATCGGCGCGCAGCAGATCGCGCTCGACGAACTTGCCGATCGACTTCGCGCACTGCACCTGCAACTCGCGGCCACGCACGCCGTCTTCGGGACGCGAGCCGACGCCGAGCGCATCGAACACGGTCGTGATGCCCGCCGACGCCACTTGCGCGTCGTGGACGATGATCGCCGCTTCGTGATTCCACAGCACGCCCGGACGCGGCGCGAGATGCTTCTCGATGTTGTCCGTATGCAGTTCGACGAAGCCCGGCAACAGATAATCGCCGCCCCAGTCCTCCGCCTCGCGCGCGGCGGTATTGCCCGGCGCGATCTCCGCGATACGTCCGTCCTCGACGCGCACGGTTCCCACGAAATCCTCGTCGCGCGTCACGATGCGCGCATTCCTGATCAGCATGTCTGCAACACTCCGGAGTCGGTTTGGATAGATGCGGCGCTGGCGCTCGCGAGCCGCACGATGCGGGTCGCGACGCGCGCGCGCGTGTCCTCGTCGTGAAAGATGCCGACGATCGCCGCGCCCTTCTCGCGCGCCTCGACGATCAGATCGGCGACCACGTCGCGGTTCTCGGCATCGAGCGACGCGGTGGGTTCATCGAGCAAAAGAAGCGGATGCGCCGCGATCAGCCCGCGCGCGATGTTCACGCGCTGCTGCTCGCCGCCGGAGAACGTCGCGGGCGCGAGCGTCCACAGCCGGTGCGGCACGTTGAGTCGTTCGAGCAATGCGCTCGCGCGTTCGCGCGCTTCGGCTTCATCGACGCCGCGCGACACCAGCGGCTCGGCGACCAGATCAAGCGACGATACACGCGGAATCGCGCGCAGAAACTGGCTGACGTAGCCCATCGTCGTAGTGCGCAAGCGAATGATGTCGTGCGGCGCGGCGTCGGTCAGCATGACATGGCGCGACGAACGGCTGTCGTCGCGAATCGCGATGGTGCCGCGCGTGGCGAGATAGTTGCCGTACATGCAGCGCAGGAACGTGCTCTTGCCCGCGCCCGATGCGCCCGCGAGAACGACGCACTCGCCGCGCTCCACATCGAGCGACACACCCGAGAGCGCGGCAATGCGCGCCCCGCCCTGCTGATGCAGCGTGAAGGTCTTTTCGATGCCGCGCGCCTGCAACATCAGGCGGTCGTTGTCGATAAAGGAATTCATGGTCATGTCTCGCACCTCAAACGGGCAGCACCGACGCAACGAGCGTCTGCGTGTAGGGATGTTGCGGATCGTCGAGCACCTGATCTGTCAGGCCGCTCTCGACGACACGCCCGTCCTTCATCACCATCAGCCGATGCGCGAGCAGACGCGCCACGCCGATATCGTGCGTGACGATCACGGCCGCGAGATGCAGCTTGCTCGTCAGTGTGCGCAGCAGATCGAGCAGACGCGCCTGCACGGAGACATCGAGGCCGGCGGTGGGTTCGTCCATGAACACGAGGCGCGGTCCCGTCACCAGATTACGCGCGATCTGCAAACGCTGTTGCATGCCGCCCGAAAACGCCGCAGGCAATTCGTCGATGCGCGCCGCATCCAGTTCGACGCGGCTCATCCAGTCCGCCGCCGTCTCGCGCAGGCGGCCATAGTGGCGCGCGCCGATCGCCATCAACGGCTCGCCGATATTCGCGCCCGCCGATACATTGCGGCGCAGGCCATCGCGTGCGTTCTGGTGCACGAAGCCCCATTCGGTGCGTGACAAGAGACGCCTGCGCGGTTCGGCGAGCGTCAGCAGATCGAGCGTTTCGCCTTCGCGCGTGGTGTACGCGAGCGCGCCGCCGTCGATCTCGCTGCGTAACGCGAGCGCGTTCAGCAAGGTCGACTTGCCCGAACCCGATTCGCCGACGATGCACAGCACTTCGCCCGGATGGACTTCGAGATCGACATCGACGCAACCGCCGCGCCCGTCATAGCGCTTCGTCAAGCGCGTTGCTTTGAGCAGTGCGTTCATTGCGCCACCTCTGCGTCGTCGCGACGGCTGTGGCAGTAGTCGCTGTCGGAACAGACGAACATGCGCGTGCCCTGATCGTCGACGATCATCTCGTCGAGAAAGCTTTCGTGCGATCCGCACAGCGCGCACGCGTGTTCCCACTCCTGCACGCTGAAGGGATGATCCTCGAAATCCAGACTCTTCACCTTCGTATAAGGCGGAATCGCGTAGATGCGGCGTTCGCGGCCCGCGCCGAAGAGTTGCAATGCGGCGTTCATGTGCATCTTCGGATTGTCGAACTTCGGGATCGGCGAGGGCGATGTCAGATAGCGGTCGTTCACCAGCACCGGATAATCGTAGGTCGTCGCGATGCTGCCGTGCTGCACGATATCCTCGTAGTATTTCACGTTGATGAGGCCGTAGTCCGCGAGCGCGTGCAGTTTGCGGCACTCGGTCACGCGTGGTTCGAGACGGAACAGCGGCTCGGGCATCGGCACCTGATAGACGATGATCTGTTGCTCCGTGAGCGGCGTCTCCGGAATGCGGTGACGCGTCTGCACGATGCTCGCATCGGCGGTGCGCGTGGTGGTCGCGACGCCCGCCGTGCGCGCAAAGAAGCGGCGGATGTTCACCGCGTTCGTGGTCTCGTCGGAGCCTTGATCGATGACCTTGAGCGTATCGCTTGCGCCGATGATCGCGGACGTCACCTGCAAGCCGCCCGTGCCCCAACCGTAAGGCAGCGGCATTTCGCGCGACGCGAACGGCACCTGATAGCCCGGCACCGCCACCGCCTTGAGCAGCGCACGGCGGATCATGCGCTTGGTCTGCTCGTCGAGATAGGCAAAGTTATAACCTTCGGTGAGTGCGTTCATGCCGCATTCTCCTTGTTGTCATCCGCGCCATGCGCCGCGCGCAAGCGGCGAAGCAATTCCAGCTCGGATTGAAAATCGACGTAATGCGGCAGCTTCAGATGCTGCACGAATCCCGACGCTTCCACGTTATCGCTGTGATACAGCACGAACTCCGGGTCCTGCGTGGGCGAGCCCACGGATTCGCCCAGCTCTTGCGCGCGCAAGGCGCGATCCACCAGCGCCATCGCCATCGCCTTGCGTTCCGAATGGCCGAACGCGAGACCATAGCCTTGCGTGAAGGTAGGCGGCACGTCGCCGCTGCCCGCGAACTGGTTGATCATCTGACACTCGGTGATGTCGATATCGCCGATCTCGACCGCGAAGCCAAGCTCGTCGATATGCATTTCCACCGCGACTTCGCCATGACGAATCTCGCCCGCGAACGGATGACTGTGAGCGTAGCCTCGCTGCGTCGCATAGCCGATCGCGAGCAGAAAGCCTTCGTCGCCGCGCGCGAGATTTTGCAGGCGCGTCGGGCGATCGGCGGGAAACGACAGCGGCTCGCGCGAGAGATCGCCCGGTTCCGGCGCGTTCTCGTGCGCGCGCTCCTGCTCGATCAGACCTTCCTTGTCGAGCATCGAAAGCACGCGCGGCATCGCGCTCGCTTCCACGTCCTTGCGCGCAATCGTTGCATCGCTAACGGCTTCGCCTTCGGCGAGCAGCGTGAAATCGAGCAGGCGTTGCGTGTAGTCGTACGTGCCGCCCAGCATCTGGCCGCCGGGAATGTCCTTGAAGGCCGCCGAGATGCGGCGCTCGACGCACATCGCTTCCGTATCGACCGGCAGCGTGTAGCCGAAGCGCGGCAACGTCGTGCGATACGCGCGCAGCAGGAAGATCGCTTCGACGAGGTCGCCCGCCGCCTGCTTGATCGCGAGCGCGGCGAGGTCTTCATCGTAGACGGAGCCTTCCGTCATCACGCGCGCAACGGCAAGACGCATCTGCTCGCGAATCTGCGCGACGGACAACTCTGGCACGGCAAGATCACCACGACGCTGCTTCGCGAGCACATCCCAGGAACGTTCGATGGCGCGTTCGCCACCCTTGACCGCGACGTACATCAGTTCACCTCCACATGCGTCGTGCGCGGCAGGCCGACGAGCGCGCCGCCCGCCACGAAGTAGCAATCGATGCCGCACGGAAACAGCGCGGTGAGCGCCGCGCGCTCGCGCCAGAACTCGCGCGAAAGCCCCGCGATGCCGACGGTGCGCGACTCCGCGATGCCGGGACCGCGCCACACGAGCGGCTCGCCTTCGCTCAGCGACGGCACGCGGATGAACAGCGTCGCGGCGTCCTCGGGGGCTTCTGGATCGCCGTGCGAGAACGCATCGAGCGAAGGCATGGTGCGCGCATCGTCGAGATAGGCGAACGCGGCCGCGCGGCGATCGCGCGTCAGGGGCGCGCTCGCGTGAAAACGCAGCGCATCGCCGAGCACCGCGTCTTCGCGTTCGATGAACACCGGCGTCGAATAATCCGTCAGCGCCAGCAGCGAGGCAAACGCCGCGAGCGGCACGCGTCCGGCGAGGCCATCGCGCATGGCGTGATTGTCCGGCAACGCGGCATCGATCGCGACGATGCTGCCCGGGCGCGACAGCGCATCGAGCAGCGCGCGGAATACGCGCTGTGCGTCGTGCACCGTGTCGTTGAAGCCGGGCACGAGCGTGGTCATGTCGATCTGCATCATTCGCCTCTCACCATCGTGAAGAATTCGACCTTGGTCGCCGCCGCTTCGGCCTCTTTGCGTCGCCGTTCATCGGCGATGCGCGCGGCCAGCGGCGCGATCAGTCGCGTTTGCAAGGTGTCCGTGAAACGCGGCATTTGCAGAAGCGCGTCGGCGAGCGCGGCGAGTGTCGCGCGCTCCTTGTCGCGGCCCATGTGCACCGCGACGCCCACGGGCGCGCTGCCGTCGCCGGTGCGCAAGCGCAGCGTGGCGCGCGTGACGGTCGTTTCGCCGAGATTGAACGCATCGCCCGTGCCGCCGATGCGCGCGCGCACCATCGCAAGCCCGATGTCCGGCGCGCGCAGCCACTCGTAGTCGGGCACCTTCGCGCCGTCGAGCGCCGCGTCCAGCGCCTGTTTCAGCGTGTCGCGCGGCGTGCGCGCCAGCACCGCCATCCATGCGCGGCGGGCCGGGGCGTCCTGCGGCTCCATTGAAGTACTCATCGCTTTCCCTATGTCTGGAAGGATCCGGTCGTCGTTATGCTACTCGTCGTCTTATCTAGTCGTCTAGACGTTTAGTGATGTGGAGAAGCTTTCACATTTTCATCACGAGTTGCGCACTACAATCCGGGAGAACGATATTCAAACCGACAGGAATGACAGCGCAATGACATCCAGTGAAAATGCGGCGCCCGGACATGCTGTCGAGCGCGGCGCGGGGGTCGCGGTCTGGCGGCAGATCGAGCAGATCCTCGCCGCCGAGATCGCCGCGAAGAGCTTCGGCGACGAAGGACGCCTGCCGAGCGAGGCGGAGCTTGCGAAGCGCTTCGACGTGAACCGCCACACCGTGCGCCGCGCGATGCTGCGGCTCGCGGCGACGGGCCTCGTGAGCGTCGAGCAGGGACGCGGCACGTTCGTCCAGCCGGGCGCGATCGACTATCAGATCGGGCGGCGCACGCGTTTCACGGAGAACCTGCGCCGCCAGAAGCATACGTCGGCGGGCGTCGTGCTGAGCTCGGAGCGCGTCAAGGCCGATCCGGCCGTCGCGAAGGCGCTAGGCGTGCGCGCAGGCACGCTCGTCTACCAGATCGAGACGCGTCACGATTCCGACGGCATCCCGATGACCTATGCGCGCAACTGGTATCCGGCCGCGCGTTTCAACGATCTGCCCGCGGCCATCGAAGCGGCGGGCGGCATGAGCGCCGCGCTCGAACGGTTCGGCGTGAAGGACTACACGCGCAAATGGAGCCGTATCGGCAGCGTGCTGCCTTCGTCGGACGTGGCGCGGCGTTTGCAGATCAATCGGCAGCAACCGGTGCTGTGGGTCGAGAACGTCGATGTCGACGAGAAAGGCGTGCCGATCAAGTACGGCATCACGCATTTCGCGGCGGATCGCGTGCAGTTGCTGGTCGAGCACGATCTATGAGGGTTGCCGACAAGCCACGCGTGGCGCTCTATTACGCGCCGCCCGCAACGTCCGCCTGGTGGCGCGAAGGCTGCGACTGGCTCGGGCGCGATCCCGAGAACGGTCGCGAAACCGCGACGCCCGTGCACGCCGTGACGCACGCGCCGCGCCGTTACGGCTGGCACGCGACGCTCATCGCGCCTTTTCACCTGGCGCCGGGCGTCGAACCGGCGGACGTGCTCGCGTGTGCACGCGCGTGGGCCGCTTCCGTGCCGCGCTTCGAGATGCCCGTGCAGCCCGCGGAAATGGGCCGTTTCGTCGCGTTGCGCCCAGCCGTTGCCGGCGACGACGACACGCTTCGCACGCTCGCCGCCGACGCGCTGCAGGCGCTTCGCGCGGTGCGCGCGATGCCCTCGCGCGAAAGCATCGAACGCCGCATCGTCGATGGCATGAGCGCGCGGCAAATCGAATTGCTGCGCGAATGGGGCTATCCGTATGTCTTCGACGAATACCGCTTTCACATGACGCTCTCCGATTCTCTCGACGATGCGAACGCACGCGCGTCGATCGTGTCGGAGTGGATGCGCCGCATCGAGACGCTCGGCCCGTTGCCGATGCACGGCGCGGCGCTTTTCATCGAGCCGGAACCGGGCGCGCCGTTCACCTTGTGGCAGCGCCTTCCGTTCAACAATGCACAGGATGTCGTGGCATGACCAGAGTCGACAGCGCCAAGCTGATCTACGTGATGGGGCCTTCGGGCGCGGGCAAGGACTCGCTGCTGGGCTTCGCCCGCGAACGCGTCGGCACACGCGTGATGTTCGCGCACCGCTATATCACCCGCGCGGCCGCGGACGGCGAGAACCATATCGTGCTCTCGCATGACGAATTCGCTTCGAGGCTGTCGTACGGCCTCTTCGCGATGCATTGGGAGAGTCTCGGGCTGCGTTATGGCATCGGCATCGAAGTCGATGCGTGGCTCGCGCGCGGCATGCCGGTCGTCGTGAACGGCTCGCGGCAGCACGCGGAACTCGCGCTCGCGCGCTATCCCGATGCGCGCTTCGTGCATATCGATGCAACGCCTGCGGTGCTCGCCTCGCGCCTCGCGCGGCGCGCACGCGAAGATGCGCGGCAGATCGAAGCGCGTCTCGCGCGCCGGCCGTCGTTCGAATTGCCGCCGCATGCGCGGGTCGTGAAGATCGACAATTCCGGCATGCTCGCGGACGCCGGCACACAGTTTCTCGACGTGCTCTCGCTGGCAAGCTGCGCCTGACACCACGCTTTCTCTGACCAACCGCGCCCCGTTCGGCGGCGCGGTTATCCTGCCTCACTCCGCGTAAACCCTGAGTTGCAAGTAGATTTTCGTTCGTCGACACTTCGCAAATGAATTTGCGTTAATGTCAAAGAAGCAAATCTGCTTGCAATCGTTGACCTTCACCACTACGACAGGGATCGCCCATGAAACTCGCCGCAAAACTCGCCGTGGCCGCCGTCGCCGCGTTTTCCCTCATCAGCGGCACGGCGCGCGCCGAGACGCTGCTCGTCGCGTGCGATACCGCGTTCGTGCCGTTCGAATTCAAGCAGGGCAACGAATACGTCGGCTTCGATATCGACTTGTGGAAGGAAATCGCCAAGGATCTGAAGCTCGACTACAAGCTGCAGCCGATGGACTTCAGCGGCATCCTGCCCGCGCTGCAGACGAAGAATGTCGATGTCGCGCTCGCGGGCATCACGATCAAGGAAGAACGCAAGAAGGTCATCGACTTCTCCGATGGTTACTACGACAGCGGCTTCACGCTGATGGTGCCGGTGGACAGCGGCATCAAGGGCCCGGACGACCTGAAGGGCAAGACGCTCGCAATCAAGACGGGCACGTCGTCCGCCGATTACGCGAAGGCCAACTTCAAGGCAACCGATCTGCGCGCATTCCCGAACATCGACAACGCGTATCTCGAACTCGCGACCGGCCGCGTCGATGCCGCGATGCACGACACGCCGAACGTCCTCTACTACATCCACACAGCGGGCAAGTCGCGCGTGAAGGCGGTCGGCCCGCAGATGATGGCGCAGCAATACGGCATCGCGTTTCCGAAGGGCAGCCCGCTCGTCGCGAAGGTCAACGCCGAGCTTGCGAAAATCAAGGCGGACGGGCGCTACGCGGCGATCTACAAGAAGTGGTTCGGCGTCGAGCCGGCGAAGTCCTGATCGCGGACACTCTGGAGATCAATGATGCAGTTCGATCTGTCGGTCATCGTGGAGGCCGTGCCCGCGCTCATGCACGGCGCGCGCCTCACGGTGCTGATCACGCTCGCGGGGCTGGCGGGCGGCATGCTCGTCGGTCTGCTGTTCGGTCTGATGCGCGCGTACGGCAATGCGCTGTGCCAGAAGATCGCGTTCATGTATATCGAGTTCGTGCGCGGCACGCCGATCGTCGTGCAGGTGATGTTCATCTACTTCGCGTTGCCGCTGCTGCTGCACGTGCGCGTCGACGCGATGACGGCGGCGATCGTGGCGATCGTCATCAACTCGGGCGCGTATATCGCGGAAATCGTGCGCGGCGCGTTTCTCTCGGTGCCGCGCGGCCTCAAGGAAGCGGGGCTCGCACTCGGCATGCCGGCCTGGCGCGTACTGGCGTTCGTGGTCGGTCCGGTTGCGTTGAGGCGCATGACGCCCGCGCTCGGCAACCAGTTCATCGTGAGCCTGAAGGACACGTCGCTCTTCATCGTGATCGGCGTGGGCGAACTCACGCGGCAAGGTCAGGAAATCATGGCGTCGAATTTTCGCGCGGTGGAAATCTGGACCGCGGTCGCCGTCATCTATCTATGCATGATCGGCGCGCTGACCTTCGGCCTGCGCACGATGGAAAAGCGGATGCGCATCTTATGAGCACAATGAATCACAACGGTCACATGGTGCAGTTCAGGAACGTGACGAAGCGCTTCGGCAAGACCGTCGTGCTCGACGAAGTCGATCTGAACATCGGCGCGGGCGAAGTCGTCGTGCTGATCGGGCCTTCGGGCTCGGGCAAGTCTACGCTTCTGCGCTGCATCAACGCGCTGGAGCAGATCGATGGCGGCGATCTCGTCGTCGACGGCATCAGCGTGCTCGGCGGCGCGCGCAAGGTGCGCGAGATTCGTCAGGAAGCGGGCATGGTATTTCAGCAATTCAACCTGTTTCCGCAGATGACGGCGCTGGAGAACGTCGCGTTCGGGCCGCGCCAGGTGCGCGGCATGAGCAAGCCCGATGCCGAAGCGCTCGCGCGCGATCTGCTGACGAAAGTCGGGCTCGGCAGCCGCGTCGGTCACTACGCGAGCGAACTGTCGGGCGGGCAGCAGCAGCGTGTCGCGATCGCGCGGGCGCTCGCGGTGAAGCCCAAACTCATGCTCTTCGACGAACCCACCTCCGCGCTCGATCCCGAACTGCGCCAGGAAGTGCTGCGCGTGATGCAGGCGCTCGCCGAAGAAGGCATGACGATGGTCGTCGTCACGCACGAGATGGCGTTCGCGCGCAAGGTCGGCACACGGCTCATCTTCATGGAGCATGGTCATATCACGGTCGATGGCCCGCCCGCCGAATTGCTCGATAATCCGCCTAACCAGCGTTTGCGCGACTTCCTTCAACACGTCGAATAACCTTTTCGAATCACCTGAATTTATGGCGGCACTCGGCTTTATCGAAATCTCCGGCTCACCGCGCGAGGTGGGCGAAGCGCTCGGACGCTTCGGCGCTCAGGCGGTTCATGCGCACTTGCTGAATACGCACGCGTGGCAAACGGTCATGCAATGGCGCGGCAGCGCCACGTCCCGCGCGATGGCCGCGCTCGTGCGCGAGCGCTTCCCGCGCGTGTGGGACGAGCTTCACGGTCTGGCTGCCGGCCTCGCCCTGCCCTTCGAAGACGTCTTCCTGTGGAACTGCCGCGGCGACGTCTGGGCGATGTCCCCCGATGGCTGCACCACCGTGCAGCTTCCCGGCGCGGAGCTGCGGCGCATCAGTCATAACGAGGACGGCTATCCCGGCTTCGCGGGACATTGCGCGATCGCGCGATGCGAAATCGAAGGCGGTCCCGGATTCGCGTCATTCGTCTATCCTGGCTCGCTGCCGGGACATACCTTCGGCGTGACGAACGCGGGCGTGGCGATGACCGTGAACAACCTGCGTCAGCGCGAGGTCGTCGCGGGCGTGCCGCGCATGGTCCTCACGCGCGCGATTCTGGATGCGGCGAATCTCGATGAAGCCGTATCCATCGTGCGCGACAGCCCGCGCGCGGGCGGTTTCCATCTTACGCTCGGAGCGTGTACGAACCCTGTGCTGTTGAGCGTCGAATTCAGCGCGCATGATTGCTCCGTGGTCGAAGTGCAAACGCCCTCGCTGCATGCGAATCACGCGATCCACCCCGCGATGCACGGCTTCTCGCAAGTCATCACGGATTCGTCGCGTCATCGGCAAACACGCGGCGACGCGATGCTCGCATCGAACGAAGCGATCGATCCGCTCGCGATCCTCGGCGATCGCGAAGACGCGGCTTTGCCGATCCATCGCACGCAACCCGACGATCCCGACGACGAAAACACCCTCGCCACCGCCGACATTGCGATTCGCGCGTCTCACATAGAATGGCAAGTTCACGAACATCCCGGGCAGCCCGCCCGGTACCGGATGATCAATGGACACAGGCAAACAGAAGGGGCGTCGCGCAAGCGTTGCTGAAGCAGGCACGCAGATGCCGCCACGCAGCGTCGACGGCTTGCGCGAACTCGTGATACGCATCGGCCGCGACGAGGCGAACGTCTCGCTCGGCGGCAAGGCGCACACCGTGCTCGCGAAGCTGCTCGAACGTCCCGAGGAAGTGGCGGTACGCACGATCACGGACCTCGCGACATCGCTCGATGTCAATGCGTCCACGCTCACGCGCCTGTCGACCCGACTCGGCTATGCGGGATTCGCCGATTTTCAAAGCGTATTCCGCGACAGCCTCGCCGCGCGGCATCGGCATTTCTATAGTCAGCAGGCGGAGCGCATCGTCGCGAGCAGCAAGACGCACGCGCACGATGCCGCGCCCGAAGTCGATATGGTCGTGAAGCTCGCGCGCGAATCGATCGGCAATGTCGAGGGCTTCATCGCGCAGTTATCGCCCGCCGATTTGCGCGGCGCCGCGCGCCTGCTCGCCGATGCAAAGCGCGTGCGCGTGCACGGCCTGCGCCAGTTCAGCGCGCTCGCGAGCTTCGTCTGTTATGGCCTCGGCATGATCCGCACGGATGTCGCGCTGCTCGACGCGCAAGGGCTCGGCGTCGCGGAAGGACTCGCGCAGTTGCAGCCCGGCGATGTCGTGCTCGTAACCAGCGTCGCGCCCTATACGCGCAGCGTCGCCGATGCCGCCGTCGCCGCGAAGGACGCCGGGCTCGAGGTCATCGCCATCACCGATACGCTCGCCTCGCCGCTCGTGCCTCCCGCGCGTCATGCGTTTCTCATTCCGCACGAAAGCAGTTTCTTCAGCAACAGCATGGGCGCGTATCTCGTGTTCTGCGAGGGTCTGCTCAATCTCGTCGCGGCCCATCTCGGCAAGCGTTCGCTGCAGGCGCTGGAACGACGCGAGCGCCTGATCACGGCGCTCGGCATCGAAGGTTCATAGCGTGCGTCAGATCACGCGCTCGCGCACCCAGCCCGACACGAGATCGATCAGCGACACGATCACGATGACGATCAGCATCACCGCCGCCGTCTGCGCGTAGTTGAACGAGCGGATCGCCTCATACAGCACGACGCCGATGCCGCCCGCGCCAACCATGCCGACGACCATCGCGGAGCGCACGTTCGATTCGAAGCGATACAGCGCGAACGAGATCCACAGCGGCAGCACTTGCGGCAGCACGCCATAGACGATTTCATCGAGACTGCTCGCGCCCGTCGCGCGCACGCCTTCGGCCGGCCTCGCATCGACGGCTTCGACTGCTTCGGCGAAGAGCTTCGCGAGCACGCCTGTCGTATGCACCCACAGCGCGAGCACGCCCGCGAACGGCCCGAGGCCCACCGCGACGATGAACAGCATCGCGAAGACCATCTCGTTGATCGCGCGGCACGCGTCCATCAAGCGACGCACCGGTTGCGCGACCCACACCGGCGCGATGTTCTGCGCCGACAGCAGCCCGCACGGCACCGCGCAGATCAGCGCGAGCGCCGTACCCCACACCGCGACCGCGAGCGTCACGATCATTTCATGCAGATACGTGCGCCATTCGGTGAAGTCGGGCGGAAAGAAGTCGCGCGCGAACTGGCTCATGTTGCCCGATGCGCCGAGCAGGTCGAGCGGGCGCATGTCCGCGCTCTGCCACGAAAGCCCGAGCACGGCGATCACGACGATCCAGCCGAGCGTCGACGTCCAGCTTCGCTTGGGCGCGCTTGCCTGCGCGGGCCGCGCGATGCCGGCCTCGAACGTGGTTATGTCGAGCGGCTTCATTTACTTCGCCGCCGTGCCGTCGAGCGCGGCGATCTTCTGATCGAGCGCCGCGATCTGCGCGTTCTTGTCGGCGGTGTCGAGATGCGCGTCGTTCTGCACTTGCTCCTTCTTCTGAAACAGCGCCATCTGACGAATCGGCACGAGCTGCGCATTCGACGAATCCGCGAAACCCGAATAGCCCGAGATCGAAGCCATCACCGCTTGCTCGCGCGGGTCTTTCTCCGCGTAGTGATCGAAGAAGCCGCGCAACTTGTCTTTTGTCGTCTGCGGCAGATCGCGACGCCAAACGAGCGGGTCCGACGGAATCAGTGGCGACTTCCACAGCACGCGCACCTTCGGATACAGCTCCGGATGTTGCGCCTTGATGGTGTCGAGCATGTCGGTGTTGTTGGTCGCGACATCGATCTTGTCGTTCACCACCGCCAGCATGTTCGCCTCATGGCTCGACGGCAGCACGCTCTTGAACGCGCGCTTCGCGTTGATGCCGTTCTTCGCGAACAGGTAATACGAAGGCACGAGCGTGCCCGAAGTCGAATTCGGATCGCCGAAACCGAGGTTGATGTCCTTCGTGTTCTTCAGCACCTGATCGAGCGACTTCCACTTGCTGTTCGCGTTCGTGATGAGCAGCGAGTAGTAGCCCGCTTCCCCATTCTTGTACTTCACCTTTGCAAACACTTCGCCGTTCGAGCGATCCACTGCTTCGATGGCCGATGCATTGCCGAAGAAGCCGATCTGCACTTTATTGAAGCGCATCGCTTCGATGATGCCCGCATAGTCGGTTGCGAAATACGCCTTCACGTCGAGACCGGTCTGCTTGTTCAGATCGTCGATGAGCGGTTGCCAGCGCTGCTTGAGCGCGGCGGACGAATCCGTCGAGATGATGCCGAAGTTGATCGTCTCGGCAAGAACGCTCTGCGTCATAAGGCAAGACGCGAGCGCGGCGCCAGCCAGGAAGAAACGGGCTGTTTTCATGATGCCATCCAGGGTTGATGAATGAGTGGGATTCAGCCTGCGGCCGATGCGAGTGACGGCGACGCTTGCATGCGCGTGTCCCGCGCGAGCAGTTCATCCGCCGACGATCCATATAGCTCGCGCAGTACCGCGGGCGTGAGGCGTTCGGAAGGGCCATCGAAGACGACGCGGCCATCGCGCAGCGCGACGGCGCGCGGGCAATATTTCATCGCCACATCGATCTGATGCAGCGACACGACGACCGTCAGCTTGCGCTCGCGGTTGAGCGTCTGCATCAACTCCATGACGCGGCGCGCCGACTCGGGGTCGAGCGATGCGATCGGCTCGTCGGCGAGCACGATGCGCGCGCGCTGCACGAGCGCGCGGGCCAATGCCGCACGCTGCTGCTGGCCGCCGGATAGATGGCTCGCGCGTTCGAACGCGTGTTCGCCGATGCCCATCGCGGTGAGCGAGTCCATCGCAAGCGAGCGCTCGCCGCGCGGAAAACGCCCTGCGAGACGACGCCACAACGACACGCGCGACAGCGCGCCGATCAGCACATTGGTCAGGACCGAAAGACGCCCGACGAGATTGAACTGCTGAAACACGAAGGCGACGTCGCGGCGAATCGAACGCACTTCACGCACGATCTTGCCGTTCTGCTGAATCGGCCGGCCGAGCAGCGTGATATGCGACGGCGCGGGGTCGGATGCCGTAAAGCCCGCGATGTGACGCAACAGCGTCGACTTGCCCGAACCCGACGCGCCGATGAGCGCGACCATTTCGCCCTCCTCCACGCGCAGATCGACTGAGTCGAGCGCCTTGCGGCCGTTCCTGAACGTCTTGGTGAGACGCTCGATGCGAATTGCGTCCATAGCTTTCCTCGATGGGCGCGCTCGAAACGGCGCGCTGAAACGTTCGGGAGATTTTAGAAAGCGAACATGACGAGACAGTGACGCGGATGAGACGTCTAGATGAATACATCACTTCGTCGCGTGGACGGTTGAGACGATCGAGCAGGAAATCGATCCGAACGAGCATTCGCATTTTCGGCGCCGCGCGCGATGATGGTTCGCAGATGCATCAACCATTCGGGACACCATCATGAACACGATCCATACGGATGTAGCCATCATCGGCGCGGGCAGCGCGGGGCTTTCCGCGTATCGCGCGGCGAAGGCGGCGGGCGCGTCGGCGATTCTCATTGAAGGCGGCGCGCATGGGACGACGTGTGCGCGCGTCGGCTGTATGCCGTCGAAGCTGTTGATCGCCGCCGCCGATGCCGCTTATCACGCGGCGCACGGGGCGGCTTTCGGCGTGCATGTCGATGGCGCCGTGCGCATCGACGGACGCGAGGTGATGGCGCGTGTGAAGCGCGAACGCGATCGCTTCGTCGGCTTCGTCGTGGCGGGCGTCGATGCGATGCCCGATGCCGACAAGCTCACCGGCTACGCGCGTTTCATCGACGATAACCTGCTGCAAGTGGGCGATCACACCAGAGTGCATGCGAAGAGCGTCGTGATCGCGACGGGATCGAGTCCCGTCATGCCGGCGATGTATCGCGCGCTAGGAGATCGCGCCGTCATCAACGACGACGTGTTCGCGTGGGACGACTTGCCGAAGCGTGTTGCGGTGATCGGCGCGGGCGTCATCGGGCTTGAACTCGGGCAGGCCTTGGCGCGGCTGGGCGTGCGGGTGTCGGTGCTGGGTGCGCGCGGGCGCGTCGGGCCGCTGACCGATCCTGATGTGCGGGCTTATGCGCAACGCGTGTTCAGCGAAGCGTTTCATTTCGAGCCGCGCGCGCAGGTGGAGAGCGCTGTGCGCGAAGGCGATGAAGTGCGCGTGCGTTATGTTTCCAGCGAGGGCAAGTTGATCGAAGACACGTTCGATTACGTGCTGGTGGCGGCGGGACGCAAGCCGAATGTCGGCGGACTTGCCTTGCACGATACGTCGCTCGAACTCGATGACGATGGCTTGCCCGTCTATGATGCGCTGACGCTGCAGGCGGGCACGCATCCGGTGTTCATCGCGGGCGATGCGAACGGCGTGCTGCCTTTGCTTCACGAAGCCGCCGATGAAGGTCGCGCGGCGGGTACGAATGCCGCGCGCTATCCGCACGTTGAGCCGGTCGAGCGGCGGGCGCCGATCGCGATCGCGTTCACCGATCCGGGTATTGCAATGGTCGGTGCGCGTCATGTGGACCTGGCGGCGGATTCTTTTGTGACCGGGGAAGTGAGCTTCGAGGATCAGGGGCGCAGCCGCGTGATGCTCAGGAATCGCGGGTTGATGCATGTGTATGTCCATCGCGGGAGCCGCAGATTTGTCGGCGCGGAATGGATCGGGCCGGATGCGGAGCATATTGCGCATCTACTTGCGTGGGGGTTGCAGATGAAGCTCACCGTCGATGAGATGTTGAGGATGCCGTTTTATCATCCCGTGGTGGAGGAAGGGTTGAGGACGGCATTGCGGGACGCGGCTTCGAAGTTGATGTGATTTTTGATTCGGTGTGGTTTTTGTTTTCGCTGGATCCCGTGAGCGTGTTGGTCTATTAGTGTTGCCCCTGTGCGGGGCGGCAGTCACTTTCTTTGCTGCTGCAAAGAAAGTAACCAAAGAAACAGCTTGCCCAGCCGGAACGCTTCATACCGGCCGCGGCACAGGCGAATGGCTAGGGCACAGCAGTAGCGAGTGCCCTCGTAGGCCACATCGGGCGTGGACCGCGCACGCTCTGACAAGCTATTCGTTTTAGGGCGCGGGTTCAGCACCAAAGAGTTCCGGCACAGCGCTGCGCGCTGCCGTTGGGTATGCAAGGGAAACAGACGAGAAAAGCGAAACGCCGAAGCACGCGCAGACCCGATGTACCCATCGGCCGCGAAGCGGGCCGGAGCTATCTCGTGCTGAACCAGTCTGTTCTGTGGCGCGATGTGACAGACCGTGCGCGGTCCAAGACCGATTAGGCCTATGAGGGCACTCGCTACTGCGGTGCCCAAAACGATCGCCTGTGCCGCGGCCGGCATGAAGCGCTTTGGATGGGGAAAGCTGCTTTCTTTGCCTACTTTCTTTGCAGCAGTGTATGGACCGGGGACATAGGTAACAGGTGTATCGGGACATGGGTAACACTCTGGAGGCATTT
>NZ_FCOE02000082.1 GCF_001544915.2 Caballeronia pedi
AGCGTCAGCCGGGCATATCGAGCAATCGACAGCTACACCGCGACGCGGTTGCGCCGGTGGCTACGCAACAAGTACAAGCTCAGACGTCGCAGGGGCGGGACTTATCCATCCTCGCATCTCTACGGGTACTTCGCTCTCGTACGTCTGAGTGCACATGGGGGCGTAGTCTGGCGTGTGTGAAGGCGTGATGTCTTTTCCGAGAGCCCAGTGAGGGAGATCTGCACGCTGGGTTCGATGAGCGGGATGTGGAAACGGGGTTACGGCGAGGTTATTGGGGCGCCGCCAGACGAAAGAGGCGGTAACAGACAAACCGAGCCTACCGATACCGCGCCACATCTCGACTCTACCGATTTCGCCCCTCGCGCGCTGTGAGTAAGCAGAGCTGTGTTCGGCTGCGATCGTGGAGCGCGTGTTACTGGATGGAGCTCGCGAGTTGTGAGCGGAGCTGGAGAGCGACCCCTTCGAGCGTGTGCGGAATGCTGAGTTGAGCTTCGAGCGGGCCGGCGATGCTGTAGCCACCATTTCCGGCGGCGTCGACGACTATCAGAGCTTCGCAGGCGGCGCCCGTTGCCTCTCTGACTTGTGCGGCGAGTTCGCTGAAGTGTCCGGGTGAGCCCGATGCATGCGCCATCACGTTGAAAACCTGGTTGCTCATGTTCGATCCGCGACACGACAGAGGATGTCCGTGCCACGGGACGGGCAATGCACACTCACTGAAAATAAGGCACAGAGCGTCGCTCGGCAATCTCGCCTATTGATCAAAGAATGTCCGTTAAAAAACGGCCGCGAGGTGGCGGTCGGCGACCGCGCAATTTTGCAACTAATCGTATGCCTCGCGAGCGACCTCCACAGCTGCGCCAGCAACACCTGCCACTAGCGTGATCGAGATAGGACTCTCGCTTAGCCGCGGGAGAAGTCGGTCGTCGTCAATTCGAGGCGCGTCGAGGGATGCGCGAGTAGCTTGCGATGCGCAACAGCGTGAATACGGTGGACGCCATCGTGGAAGGTCTTCAACATCCTGGCATCATCCGCATCGCCTGGCAACCAGAAACAGGCCTCCAGCGCGGCACGCACAATCATGCATTCGACCGCGCCTTTCTTTCCAGCGAGAACGAAGGTCACGCCGCGTCGGTTAGCCGAAATCTGTGGTTCAAGGTCGAGTGCTTCCATGGCGAGTTCGTCGTGTTGCGGCGGTCAAGCGATTTTGGCATGGCGTCGCACGATTTGGGAAACGCGTTGCTCGCCTGCTTAAGAGACCGTCGTGCTTCCAACATCGGTCACCAGTCGATGCGATGCTTCTCGTCCCTTTCCCGATGCCGTCGGTCGTCGTCGATGTGGAGGTAGAGGCTGGTCGTCGCCAGCGATGCGCGTCCGAAGTTGTCGCGCACGAGGCGCAAGTCGATCTTTTGATCGGCCATGTGCGAACTCGCGCTGTGGCGGAGCCAGTGGGCGGAGGCTTGTTTCAGCAGATCGGCGCGCGCGGCGGCCAATGCTTTGGCTTCTGCAAGACTGGTCGTTTATATGCCGTAAAAAGCGGCTACAACAATGAACGAGAGAAAACAGATTGACTGAGCGCAAAAGAAGTAAGCCGAGCCGGGACGAACGTATCGGTTTGCACTTGAAGGCAGAAACTACAGGGGGCATCACTGCTTCCGCGACGTTCATGGGAATTCATTGTGGCCGCCCGCCGCCGAGTCGCTAACAGTCGAATTGAACCGGTTCATGACTCGAAGAATCGCTCAGTGAGAGGGACGTGCCGAAGACAAGTCGCAGCGCTGCACGGATTACGTCTCGTTGAGCAGGTAGATCGGCAGCACCGATGAAGCGCCAGCCGATCATCCGATTGTGTGGCGCAACCCGTTAAACTCAGATCAATCGATGAAAGATACAAGACTACAGTGAGCGCGTTGTGCCTTGTCAGTGACCGGGAACGAATTGGATGTCTCCGTACCAGGCGCGTGTCGTGGTTCCGGTATTGTCGGTATCGGTCAGCAGACCGTAGCCAGTGATGCGTCCTGGCGCTTCGTGAAAGACCCTTTCGTAGTCTTGGACGATGTTGCGGTGCAGGCTTCGCCACTGGCCCGCATCGCCAGGCTGACCGGAGACGACGATCATCTGTACGCGGCCGGTATGCGGGTTGGCGATGACGCTGCCCGGCGCGGCCGACGTCGACCAGATGTACATCAGCGTTGCATAGGGCAGATCCTGGCCACCCACGTGCTTCGCGACTTCCATGCTGGCCCGGTCGAAAAGCGACAGCTTGCTTTTGTCGCCATCAAATACGAACACCAGTCTCGCCGGAGCATCTTCCTTCGCCCCGACACGGTTATCGGCGCCCTCAATCGGTCCTTCCGCTTTCCAGCGCCAACCCACGACGGGTGTTTGTGCGAGATCGATATCGCCCTCGTGCATCAGGGCGGAAGCGGACCGGTTCGCTTCCGCCTGCAGGACGGTTGTCTGGCCGTCGCGAACAAGTGTGTATTCCGTGATCGGCTTGCCCTTCACAACCGGCAAGTTCTTCCACCCTGCGGGCAGGGGCGCGCCTGGCTCTGCCGCTGAGAATGCGACGCCCCGAGTTCCACTTTGAGCAAAAATGGAGAGCGGCGACATCAAAAACGCGATGCACACGGCAACCCCGACGGACCTAGTTGTCCGTTTCCGCGATTGCAGGATGGAAAAAAGATGCATGGCTAATTGCCTTCGGCCGTGAGCCTTCGTCCATTGTAGCGGACTACGTTGTCGCCACTGCATCTTGTTGAGTACCTGCTGACGCTTCCGGAATGACGACTCCTGAGGCAGTATCGTCGCGTGTCTAAAGGTTGAACGTTCACGGATATATCGCGTGGTGGCATCACGACTGGTCTGTAGTCTTAGATACTGCTGCTGCGGCAGCCAGGCGCATCCGTCGTGCCGCGCGGGCGCTGCGGTGATCAACCTAATCTTATCGCGGAGGTACCGCAGCGCATGCCAACCGACTATCAATGGTTGCTTCCTTCACCCGTGACAAGGTGCTGCACTTCCTAAATGGAGTCGGCATTTCTTCTCGTTAAGAGGTCGGAGCGACCGGCTTTTCCGACGGATGCCGCATTGACCAAGGCACCTTGGCTGTCGATCCCCAGTGTAGGATGTCAACCGTGCTTCACGAGACGGCCCATCTGGCGATCACGCCGTGCTGCTTCCGATCGTTGATGGGCGGCAATCTGTATGCGGGGCAGCGGGAGATGCTCAGACGCATTGACGAAAAGGGCTTGCATCCAGATGCGCCACTGTATCGGGCCGTTATTCAATGCTCGAAGCCTGAGGCCGCAACATGGGCGTGGGCTGCTGGCGTGAGCCTCGGTCTCCCGGGCAGCGAGATTATTCGCGACGACGAATACGATGGCGAAGGCGCAGACATTCGATTCGCCTTGCAGATGGATGCATACATTGGCATTCATGGTTTCGCGCACGCTGGCTTCTACACGATTCGCAAGCGCGGTGCTTTCGACGCCTGGCCGCGATTGCACTTCTGGACGCAAGAAGTTGCCGCAGACGCGGGAGCGCAGCAACTTGACTTGTCGGTAAAGCACCGAAAATCTTCAACGGTGCCGCTGTCAACGATATGACCTCTATAGGTGATCGAGATCAAGCGATGCGACAACTGAAACTGGACACGAAGGAATCGGGATGAATGAGAACGATGTGATCGACGCTGCGAGAGCGAAGTGGAACGCGCAGGCGGACGTACATAACCAATGGGATGAGCTGGGCTGCGACGAAAAGCTTGAATGGATCGCGCGAGTCGCACTCGAATCGGTGTACACGCAAGCCGTCGAGGCGTGGATGACTGAAGATGGCGAGCGCGTCATCACGGACGCCACGAAGCAAAAGATGCCGCGGGCGGTGCAGGTACCATACACCGTGCCGCTTACTCGGGCCCAATCGACCGAAAAGCTGAGCGAAGAGACCTCGAAAAGCGGCGAAGCAGACTGACTCCAGGGGCGCCCGGTAAGGTTGAAAGATGAGCTAGCATGGTGAAGCAATGGCAACGAAGACGCTAAGAGACGGAACGTATCAGGCAACCTGCAAGGAGCGAAATGCGCTAGCGGCGGCGATGAACGGCCACAGTGCTGTCTATCCGCAAGCGCGATGCACGATTGCGAAGGGCTTAGCGGTATTCGTCCGGGAGGGGAAAGAGGTCTGGGAATGCAACGCGGCCTACGCCGAAGCGAATTTCAAGCTTGAGCGAGTGGGCTGAAGGCGCGGCCTCCGGCTGTCCTAGCCTTGGTGACGTGGTGCGTGAAGAGAGGAATTCCGCGCGTGGCGTAGAACAGCGTCGCTGGATGGGGCCTTGAATAGGAGGTCGTTGGTGCGAGCGACGACGACGGGGCCGCTCGTCTCCTTGAAGAGCGACTCGACGTCGGCGAGGGTGTTCGGTCCCGTCGTGAACCACCCGTTTCTATTGGCTGATCTCGTCAAGGTACCGAGAGTCTGAGAGTCGAAGTTGGACTGATCAGGATGCCGCAAACTTTCCAGCACTTTTCGAAAATCGGAGCCCTCGTGCGTTGCAGGGACGCCGAGCTTGTTCAGCGTCATCTCAAAGCATCAGGCGCCGGTTTCGACGTTTTCACGTCGTCGGAGGAGATCATTGCATCGAACGGGTGCGCGACCTCCACATGGTCCAAATAGGTGTCGAGCTCATCCTGCTCTGCGTAGTCGGTATCGCTTGAGCAAGAATGAGTGTGCTCGGCCCCCAACGAATCAGTCAGTGTTCTTTATGCCTACCCTCGTCACGAGCTTTCCGGTCCGGGCGCGTCACGACAACGTGCCCACAATTCGCTCACGTCGGCACTCGTCAAATCCAGCGGAAGTGTCTCGGTGAAAACGCTTTCGACTGGGGGCAGCGTGGGGTTTGTTTGACGTGCTCTCTGCAGAGTTTGAATGCCAGTTGGCCAAGCTGAATGCGCGTCATTCAGTCAAAGAATATCTTCGCTCGTGCTTGCCAGAGGCGCATAGATTCGACTAAGTGAGAAAGTGACCAGGACTGGAGTTGCCCCTATAACTCAGGACACGCGGACACCGTTAGGTTGATGGCACCGCAGCGCGCCTGAACTCGCGAGGCGAGCGGTATTTCAGGGCTTTATGCGGGTGGCGCTCATTGTAGTGTTCAAACGCAATAGCCAGACGCGAGAGCGCAGTTGGTGCGTCGGGCTTATCCATATAGGCGACGTAATTGTGTTTCATCGTCTTCACGAACGATTCGGCCATGCCATTACTTTGCGGCGAACGGACCGGCGTGGTCAGCGGCTCAAGCCCCAGCTCACGAGCGAAGCTCCGTGTGCGGTGGTCGATGTAGGCCGAGCCGTTGTCTGACAGCCATTCGATGAGCTGTGTAGCCCGCGTGGTACCGAAGCGCTGTTCAACGGCGGCCAACATCACGTCGCGCACCACATCACCGCTATGGCCGCCGGTCGTCGCCGCCCAGCTAATCGCTTCCCGGTGCAGCAGTCCAGCGCGAACGTGACGCGCAGCGGCGTGCCATCATCGCACCGGAACTCAAAGCCATCGGAGCACCAGCGGGTGTTGCTACGGTCAACGGCAACGCGACCGTCGTGCCGCCGACTGTCTCGCCGCACTCCGGGGCGACGCAGCAGCAACTGGTGCTCACACATAATCCGATACACGCCTTGTGATTGATGCAAGGCGCGTTGGCCTGTTCCCGACTACGGCGCAGCAATGCCCAGATGCGTCGGTAGCCGTATGTTGGGAGGTGCGCTACGTGGATCTGGATTTCCTCGACCAATTCAGTGTCGTCAGTCGGTTTGGCGCTACGACCATCTTGCCAATCCGGCAAGCGAGCCTGTTTCGCTGCTACACCAGAGCGCGCCACGCCGAGAACTTTGCAGACCGTCTTCAATGGTCGTCCCCTGGCAGCAAGGGCGAGCGCGCAATCAGGTTTTTTGAGCGGCTCCATTCCACGGCTTCTTTCAGGATTTCGACTTCCATTGTCTTTTTCCCGAGTAGTCGTTGCAGTCCTTGATTTCCTTGATGGCGGCGGCCAGCTCGGATGCGGGCACAACAGATTCACCTGCCTTCACTGCAGCCAGACTGCCTTCCTGGTATTGCTTGCGCCAGCCGAACACCTGGTTGGCGTTGACGCCGTGTCGGCGTGCGACGCCTGACACGGACGCTCCCGGCTCCAGTGTTTCCTGCACGATGGCTATTTTTTCCTGCGGGGTGCGCCGACGACGGCGCTCCGGCTCGGTCAGAATTGCGAGGAGTTCCACGTAATGACTAGGCTTACTGTTAGGCACAAGACTATCCCTTATTTTAAGAGAGTCCTCGTGTCCTCAGATGCGTGGGGCCGCTCTAAGGACTGCGTCAACCGGTACGACACTAGCGTTGCGCAAACGAGATAGGAGAGGCAGTGGACTCGCATGTGATCGGTGCTGATTTGGACGTTGGGTTCGCGCATATACCGTTGTGCGGAATTCGGCGGGAGCGAGGTGTTAAGCAACAATGTGTCACCACGTCTCTTTTGAAGGAGGCCAGGGTCCTATGGCCGATGCTTGCTTCCTTTGCTGGCAATCGAAGGTTATGCTGTCAAGCCTCCAACTTCGATACGAACCTGCTGAGGGATGACTGAGAGAAGGTTTGCATTCTCGATCTCGAGCGTGATGAATTCGCACATTCGCGCAATTGAGGTAAAGAGATGGATGGAAAGCTTGTTCCTCCCGCCTAGGTTAGCTGTGAGGAGCCGCAAACGTTTTCTTACGCGGGTCGTTCGAAACATCAACAAAACGCTTTCTTCTGCTGCCTCGTTCCTTTCACTTTCGGTGTTCGAATGTGGGGCGGACAACATTGCAGTTACAAGTTATTACGGAGAATCCGTTCCGTCGTACAAATACAAAAAACGAAACGCTTAAGACAGAACGTCTGAAAACCGCACCATAGCGGTCATGGACATACGGGGAAGTCATGCAGCGAGAGAAGAACAATCTGCGCCTGAAAGCATGTGTCATTGCGGTGTGCGTCGGGGCGTCTGTTGTCACTACGCGTTCAGGCGCGCAGGATGCGGAAGCGCCTGCGGAGGCGCGCATCAACGCAACGGCCCAGGCACAACCGCTTATTTCGCTGCCCAGCACACCGACGCCCAGTCCCGTCGGCAACACGACCGCGCAGCCCGCCCCGAGTGGCGCACCTCTCACGCCGCGCGGAACGGTGAACGCAGCGTCGTCGCTCGACAAGAGCGCCACGTTGTCCGGCACGCCGCGCGCCCGCACCGCGGACATCGAAGGCAAGCAGCCGCTCGCCGACGAACTCGGCGGCGTCGTGACGACCGATACGGTGACGCTCGCGGGGCAGGACTTCTACACCTGGTTCGCGCAGGCGTGGGGCACGATTCCCCTGTCCGAGCGTTACATCGTCTCGGTTCACGAGCGTCCTTCCGCGCGCTATGGCAGCCTCGTGTGGGTCGAATACAACCAGCGCCGCGTATTTCAGGCGTTCCTGCCGATTGCCCGCTCGAACGTGAAGCCGGTGGCGGAAGGCGCGGCGCAGATCGCTTTTCAGAATGTCATGCAGGCGGACCTGACCCGTCTGCTGTTCCGTGACGCCGACATGGCCACGGACGAACTATAAAAACGCATCAAAAAAATAAAGCAGTAAGGCCAAAAACCTACGGGGAATCACGATGAAAACGAATGCGCTCCTGCAACGCGCGCTGCTCGCTTGCGCGCTGACGATGCCGCTCGCCGCGAACGCCACCTCGCTCGTCTATGAGCCGGTGAATCCGAACTTCGGCGGCAATCCGCTGAATGGCCCGAATCTGCTGAACGAGGCGAATGCGCAGAACAAGTACAAGGATCCGTCGACCGCCAGTCTTGGCACTGGCAGCCAGTCGACGCTCGATCAGTTCAACACGCAATTACAGCAGGCGATCCTGTCGCGCGTCGCGTCGTCGATTTCGAGTTCGATCGTCGGCACGGACGGCACGCTTCATCCGGGCACGATCAACACGGGCAACTTCTCGATCGCAATCTCGCAAGTCACGGGCGGCAATCTGCAAGTGACGACGACCGACAAGACCACAGGCGCATCCACGACGTTCATCGTCGGCAACGGCCAGTAACGCGAGAGCACGCACGCAATGAACAAGAATGCTTTCAGGACCGCTGCGATGGGCGCTGTCATCGTCGCGTCGGCGCTGCTCACCGGTTGCGTCACCACGCCGATGCCTTCCGCCGGCAACGCCACGCTCACGCCGCCGACGCGTGTCACGCGCGACCTCACGCATCTGCCGTCGCCCAAGGGCAGGATCGTCGCGGCTGTGTATGGCTTTCGTGATCTGACCGGCCAGTACAAGCCGTCGCCGGACAGCTCGTTTTCGTCGCAGGTGACGCAGGGCGGCGCGTCGTTCCTCGTCAAGGCGATGCGCGATTCCGGCTGGTTCACGCCGGTCGAGCGCGAGAATCTGCAGGACCTGCTGACCGAGCGCAAGATCATGCGCGCGCTCGAAACGCCCGACGACAAGAAGAACGCGATTCCCCAGATCGGCGCGCTGGCGCCCGCGAGCATCGTGCTCGAAGGCGGCATCGTCGGGTATGACACGAACATCCGCACGGGCGGCGCGGGTGTCGCGTATCTGGGGATCTCGGCGTCGCAGCAATATCGCGTCGATCAGGTGACGGTGAATCTGCGCGCGGTCGATATCCGCAACGGCACGATTCTGAACAGCGTGTCGACGACCAAGACCATCTATTCGATTCAGATCGATACGGGCGTGTACCGCTTCATCGGCTTCAAGGATCTGTTGCAGGCCGAAGCCGGCATGACGCGCAACGAGCCACAGCAGCTTTGCGTGAACGAGGCGATCGAATCGGCGCTCGTGCATCTGATCGTGCAGGGCGTGGCGAACCAGACCTGGGCGCTCAAGGACATGAAGGACTGGTATGACCCGACGATGCAGCGCTACCTGCAGGAAAACCAGGGCTACGCGCAGACGATGGAAGACGTGAATCCGCCGTATAGCCCCGTGAAGATCGATCCGCCGAAGACCATCGGCAGCTGAATCGGCTGCCGAATGGGTAGCCCAAGCGAAACTGAACAGGAGGAGACCAGCATGAAATCAATGCGCGCCTCGAAGGCCGCGCTGTGTGCAGCGCTCGGCGCGGCCGTATCGCTCGCGGTGTATGCCGCCGATCTATCGTCGGTGTCGGACTTCGGTCCCCCCGAGCCGGGTTTCGGTGGTGCGACACAGGTGGCGCGTGTATCGCAGCAAGGCACGGCCAACCGGTTGAACGCCGTCCAGGCCGGACATAACGGCCTGATGGCGAATCAGATGGGCATCGCCAATGCGGCGGCGACGGCGCAGTCGGGCAACGACAACTGGACGGTGCTGCAGCAAAGCGGCGTCGCCAACCAGTACGCCGGGTATCAGGCGGGACAGTACAACCGTTCGATCGCGGTGCAGAACGGCGGCGGTAACGAAGCAACGGTCACGCAGATCGGAAACTCGATGTCGTCGCAGGTGACGCAGCTCGGCGCCAACAACGAGATTTCCATTCTGCAGAACCGTAATGGCTCGGGACTGTCGGTCACGCAGACCGGCGGTGCGAGGGCGGCAGTCCTCATGAAGTAGGCAGTATCCTTCCCGGCGATATGCCGGGGCGAGGGGACCAGGAAGTTTGATTTCAGTGTGAATGTCGTGGGTAGGGTGGAATTGGTCGTCGGCGGGGGCTGGCGGCATTTAGGGTTACGAATTGCTGTAATTAAAACTTCAATCAACGAGGCATAAAAATGAAAGTCAAGGCAATCACTATCGCTATGGGTCTGGCAGCACTGGCATCGACGTCGGCATTCGCTGATTCGAGCTTCGAAGGCGCAACGGTCAACCAGTTCGGCAATGGCAACACCGCAGGTGTGACGCAGACGAATTCGCACAACGACAAGGTGAACGTGCTGCAAACCGCGGACGGCGCGAACGCCAGCGTCAGCTCGGACGCAGGCGGCTACAACGTCACCGATATCAAGCAGACCGCGAACGGCAAGGGTGCGTCGAAGCTGAACGCGACCGTCACGCAAAAGCAGACGGTCGGCGAGAACACGACGGTCCGGCAAAACGGCAACAGCCTCACCGCGACGATCTCGCAAACGTCGTCGATGTACGACACCGATACCGTCAAGCAAGCCGGCAAGAACGCGACGGCTTCGATCACCCGCAACGGCTCGGCCTACAACACGGTCAACATCGATCAGGGCACGGGCATGACCTCGGGCCAGACCGACGGCGCCAAGGCGACGGTCACGCAGACCAACACGGTTGCCAACACGGTCGACATCCTGCAAGGCAACAAGGGGGGTATCGCGACGATCGAGCAGCGTGACGGCGGCTACAACCATGCGCGCGTCGAGCAAACGGGCGGCGGCACGGACGCGACGATCGAGCAATGGTCGGAAGTGGGCGATCACGCGTCGATCAAGGAAAGCGACGCGGCACGTTCGCGCATCCACTCGGAATACGGCGGCAACAACACCAATACGATCGTACAGAGCGGCGCGAACGCACCGCACTACGCTCAGATCAACCAGAGCTTCGCCACCAACGATACGACGACGATCATCCAGACCGGCTCGCAATACAACGAAGGCTATGTCGATCAGATCCGTTCGTCGAACGACGCGGCGCTCCTGATTCAGGACGGCGACACCAACAAGGCAGCGGCGCGCCAGAACTACGGAAGCGGCAACACCGTCATCGCGGCGCAAATCGGCGGGCACAACAAGATGGACCTCACGCAGCAGGCCGCGTTCGAATCCACGCTGCTGGCCGGCCAGCTCGGCGGCTACAACGACATCAAGGCATCGCAGTCGGGCGCGAAGGAAGATCTGACCATCGCGCAAGTCGGCGACCTCAACAGCGCGAACGCTTCGCAAGCGGGTTCGTACAACACAGCGTTGATCACGCAAGTCGGCTTCGCCAACACGGCTACGACGTCACAAAGCGGCGTGGGCAATGCGACGGTCGTCAATCAGGCCGGTGCGTTCAACAAGGCGAACATCGTTCAGAAGTAAGAACGACGACGGTTTGAGCCATTGGCGGGCGGGGAGCGGCTTTCTAAGCTGCTCCCCGCCCGCTTTTCGTTGGCGGCCACACTTAGCTCACGACTGCGAAGCGCGACCCACAGATCGCAATCAGAAATCGATCTGTGCGGAAAGCAGCAACGTGCGCGGTGC
>NZ_FCOE02000101.1 GCF_001544915.2 Caballeronia pedi
TCAGACAGCCCGTCGCACCATCAATTCCTTGATCTTGCCGATCGCCTTGGTCGGATTGAGCCCCTTGGGGCACACGTCGACGCAATTCATGATCGTATGGCAACGGAACAGACGATACGGATCTTCCAGGTTGTCGAGCCGCTCGCCCGTCGCCTGATCGCGGCTGTCCGCGATGAAGCGATAGGCTTGCAGCAGACCCGCCGGTCCCACGAACTTGTCCGGGTTCCACCAGAAGCTCGGGCACGACGTCGAGCAGCTCGCGCACAGAATGCACTCGTAGAGACCATCGAGTTCGTCGCGCTCCACGGGTGATTGCAGGCGCTCTTTCTCGGGCGGCGGCGTATCGTTGATCAGATACGGCTTGATCGAATGATACTGGTTGAAGAACTGCGTGAAATCGCAGATCAGGTCGCGCACCACCGGCAGCCCCGGCAGCGGACGCAGCACGATCTTCTGCGGCAGTTCGTTCAGGTTCGTCAGGCACGCGAGGCCGTTCTTGCCGTTGATGTTCATCGCGTCCGAACCGCACACGCCCTCGCGGCACGAACGACGGAACGACAGCGTCTCATCCACCGACTTCAGCTTCACCAGCGCGTCCAGCAACATGCGCTCGTGCTCGAGTTCGAGCTCGTACGTTTGCATGCGCGGCGCCGCGTCCTTGTCCGGATCGTAGCGATAGACTTCAAAAATTCTCTTTGCCATTTCTCTATCCTCGTGCGCTTAGAAGGTACGCGCCTTCGGCGGCACCGATTCGACCGTCAGCGGCTTCATCTGCACCGGCTTGTAATCCAGCCGATCGCCCTCGCTGAACCACAGCGTGTGACGCATCCAGTTCTCGTCGTCGCGATGTTCGTAGTCGCTGTGCGCGTGCGCGCCGCGGCTTTCCTTGCGCGCTTCGGCCGACACCATCGTCGCGCGCGCCACTTCGATCAGATTCGCCAGCTCCAGCGCCTCGACCTTCGCCGTGTTGAACACCTTCGACTTGTCCTTCAGATGCACGTGCTTCACGCGCTCGGCCAGCTCCGCGATCTTGCCCACGCCCTCTTCCAGCAGCTTCGAGGTGCGGAACACGCCCGCATGCGCCTGCATCGACGCGCGGATGTCGCCCGCGATGTCCTGCGTGTATTCGCCCGAGGTGGACTTCTCCAGCACCGCGAGACGTTCCATCGCGAAGTCGGCGGCATCGGCCGGCAAGGGCTTGTGCTCCTTCAGTTCCTTCGCGTGCTTGATGATGTGATTGCCCGCCGCGCGGCCGAACACCACCAGATCGAGCAGCGAGTTCGTGCCCAGACGGTTCGCGCCGTGCACGGATACGCACGAGCATTCGCCCACCGCGTAGAAGCCGTTGACCGGATCGTCATAACCCTTCGCGGTGCCCACGACCTGACCATGCATGTTGGTCGGAATACCGCCCATCTGATAGTGGATGGTCGGCACCACCGGAATCGGCTCCTTGATGCAGTCGACGTTGGCGAACTTCAGCGCGATCTCGCGAATCGACGGCAGACGCTTCATGATCGTCTCCGCGCCGATGTGCGACAGGTCCAGCAGCACGTGATCCTTGTTCGGACCCACGCCGCGGCCTTCCTTGATTTCCTGGTCCATCGAGCGCGAAACGAAGTCACGCGGTGCGAGATCCTTCAGCGTCGGCGCATAGCGCTCCATGAAGCGATCGCCGTTCGCGTTACGCAAAATGCCGCCTTCGCCGCGCACGCCTTCGGTGATCAGCACGCCCGCGCCGGCCACGCCCGTCGGGTGGAACTGCCAGAACTCCATGTCCTGCAGCGCGATGCCCGAGCGTGCGGCCATGCCGAGGCCATCGCCCGTATTGATGAACGCATTCGTCGATGCCGCGAAGATGCGGCCCGCGCCGCCCGTGGCGAACAGCGTCGTCTTGCCTTCGAGGATGTACACCTCGCCCGTTTCCATTTCGAGCGCAGTGACGCCGAGCACATCGCCCTCGGCGTCGCGGATCAGATCCAGCGCCATCCATTCGACGAAGAAGTGCGTCTTGGCCGCGACGTTCTGCTGATACAGCGTGTGCAGCAACGCGTGGCCGGTACGGTCGGCGGCAGCGCA
>NZ_FCOE02000035.1 GCF_001544915.2 Caballeronia pedi
TCGCCAGCCCGCAGACCAACGTCGCTCCGGTGACGCAAGTCGATGCCTCGACGCACACGAACGTCGATCTGACGAACATCACGAAGTCGCTCACGTCCGTTGGCAGCGTGCTCGAAGGCGTGAAGCTGTGAAGCATCGCCCTCGAAGGGGAGAAGGAACCGCGCCGGTTCCTTCTCCCCTTTTTCCTCTTCTCTCTGCCGCAAATCCCCTCTCCTTTCGCTGTTCTTTTCCCCGCTGCGGTTCGGCGGAGCGTCCGCGTCATCTCTTAAACATTTTGGATGCCGAATTATTTTTCTGATTTCGTCGCGCTTTCGCACGATGAAGCGGTGTGCCACTTCGTCTTCCCCGCTTCGGACTGATCGCGCATGTTCGCCGTCAACCGACAACTCCCGGTTTTCTGTCTTCCTCCGGCCAACTACCGTTACGGAAACGGAAGGCTGAACAGGCTCCATAAATTGCACGTCGAAATTATATTTCGCGTGAAAATCAACGCACTAGATTAACCGAACAGACCTTCCACCCTTGCCTGGCACGCCCCTCGCATATGTAGCTGCGAGCGCAACGAATGATGCTCAACCAACCACCACACCAGATATTCCCAGGAGCTACATCATGTTGAAGATCGACAACCTCGCAGTCAGCAAAGAACTCGGCCGTGCAGAAATGGGCGCTATCGTCGGCGGCGCGAGCATCTTCCAGAACAACGGCATCAACTCCAACTACAACGGCGGCTTCTCGTTCGCCAGCCCGCAGACCAACGTCGCTCCGGTGACGCAGGTCGATGCCTCGCAACACACCGACGTCGACGTGAAGAACATCACCAAGTCGCTCGCTACGGTCGGCAGCCTGCTCGGCGGCGTGGCGCTCTGATACCTCACTCACTCATTCAAGTCTCAGGAGAATCATCATGTTGAAGATCGAAAACCTCGCAGTCAGCAAAGAACTCGGCCGTGCAGAAATGGGCGCCATCGTCGGCGGCGCGAGTATCTTCCAGAACAACGGCATCAACTCCAACTCGGTGTCCGGCTTCTCGTTCGCCAGCCCGCAAATCAACGTCGCACCGGTGACTCAGGTCGACGCATCGCAATACACGAAGGTCGATCTGACGAACGTCACGAAATCGATCGACGCTATCGGCAGTCTCCTGCATGGCGTGAAGGTCTGAAGCAGCACCGTCGACAGGAGAAGGAACAATTGCGCTTCCTTCTCCTCTCACGAATCACTTGTCTCGGGTCCAATCAATAACAAGCTGCTTGAAAGTCGATGTAAGAAGTGATATCGCTTTGCGGATATTCATTGTGTGACACTCCGCAGAGGTGATTCGATGCGCACTGCAACGCTAATAGCGGGATTCTGTCTGCTGGCGTCCGCCGCCGCTCCTCTCGATGCACTGGCTCAAGCGCCCAAAGGCGCGACGGCCGCGACCATACAAGCGAACGACAAACTTCGTAGTTACCTCGATTTCAGCGACCGGCGTGATTTCGATGATTCACGACGCGGCTTCATTGCGGATCTCCCTAGCCCCGTAATAAAGGGACCAGCGGGTAACGTTGTTATCGATCTTTCGCAGTATGATTTTCTGAAATCAACGGCCGAGACACCCGCGACCGTCAATCCCAGTCTCTGGCGTCAGTCGCAAATCCTTGCGTCGCATGGCCTGTTCAAGGTTGTCGACGGCATTTATCAAGTCCGCAATATCGACCTCGCGAATATCACCTTCATACGCGGAAAAACGGGCTGGGTCGTCGTCGACGTGCTGACTTCAGCTGAAACCGCAAAAGCCGCCTATGACCTGATCAACGACAAAGTCGAGCGGCTTCCGATCACGGGTGTCATCTTCACTCATAGTCACGTCGATCACTTTGCGGGCATTCGCGGTATCGTCGACGAAAAGGATGTGCGCTCCGGAAAGATTCCCGTGGTGGCGCCGGACGGCTTCATGGAAGAAGCCGTCAGTGAGAACGTGTTTGCCGGCAACGTCATGAGCCGGCGCGCATCGTACATGTACGGCAACCTTTTGCCGAAAGACCCGCGCGGCAATGTCGGCGGTGGTCTCGGCCTGACTACGGGCGCCGGGACGATCACCTTGTTCGAACCGAGCAATCTGATCAGGAAGACCGGCGATAAAATGTCGATCGACGGTGTCGATATCGTGTTTCAGATGGCCCCCGGCACCGAAGCGCCAGCGGAGATGATGTTTTATTTCCCTCAGTTCAAGGCAATCGATCTGGCCGAAGACGGCAATCACACCTTGCATAACATCCTGACGCTACGCGGCGCGAAAGTGCGAAGCGCGCAGAAATGGGCGTATTACCTCGATCAGACCATCGATCTCTGGGGCAGCGATGCGCAGGTCTCGTTCGGCAGTCACCATTGGCCACAGTGGGGTAATGATCGCGTGGTCGAGCATCTGAAAAAGCAGCGCGATCTCTACAAGTACATCAATGACCAGACGCTGCGCATGGCGAATCAAGGCCTCACCATGCACGAAGTCGCGGAGCAGTTCGTGTTGCCCGATTCGCTTGCAAAGGAATTCTATAACCGGGGCTATTACGGCAACCTGAAACACAACGTGCGCGCGACCTATCAGCTTTATCTCGGATGGTGGGACGGCAACCCGGCCGACTTCGATCCTTTGCCGCCAACTGACGAAGCAAAGAAATACGTCGAATTGATCGGGGCCGACAAGATACTCGCCAATGCGCGCGACGCATTCGCCAAGGGCGATTACCGTTGGGCGGCGACGATCACCAACAAGCTCGTATTCGCTCAGCCGAATAATCAGGCAGCGAGGCAGCTCGAAGCAGACGCGCTCGAACAACTCGGCTATCAGGCCGAATCAGGCCCGGCGCGCAACTTCTATTTGAGCGGCGCGCAGGAACTGCGCGGCGGCGTGAAAAAAATGGCGACGCCAAATACCTCGTCTCCCGACATCATTCGAGGCATGACCACTGAAATGTTCCTCGACTTCCTCGCGATCCACCTCAACGGACCGCGCGCCGGCGACAAACATTACGCCTTCAACGTCAATTTTCCGGACATCAAGGAAAACTATTCTCTGACCGTCGAAGACGGTGTGATGAATTATGGCAAGGGCAAGACGCTTCAGAATGCCGATGCGACGATCACGCTCGATCGAACGACGCTGGATGATATCGCCCTGGGCAAGCTGAAGCTCGGTAATCTCGCCGATAGCGGCCAGGTGAAGATCGACGGCGATCGTCAGAAGTTCAACGACATGCTGGCGCTGTTCGACAAGTTCGATTTCTGGTTCACGATCAGCGAACCCTGATCGATTGAGCGATTGATCGATTGCGCGCCGATTTCGCGCCGCGGTTATCATCGGCTTCGTCTCCCTTCCGAGCGTGACGCCATGAGCACTCTTCCTTACCGCAGCGCCCTCATCATCGGTGCCGGACCCGGCATCAGCGGCGCGCTCACGCGGCGTTTGCGCGCCGAAAACATTCCGGTCGTCATCGCCGCGCGCAACGTCGACAAGCTGTCGGCGCTGGTCGATGAAACCGGCGCCATCGCGCTGCCCGTCGATGCGTCGGATGCCGGCGAGATAGAAGCGCTCTTCGCCGAAACCGATGCCCGCATCGGCGCGCCCGAGATCGTGATCTACAACGCGAGCGGACGCGTGCGCGGCCCCATCGCCGAACTCGATGCGGCGGAAGTCGGCAAGGCGCTCGCCGTGACCGCGCTCGGCGCGTTCTACGCGGTCCAGCAGGCGGCCAGACGCATGATTCCCGCAGCGAAGGGCGCGATCCTGTTGACGGGCGCGACCGCGGGTGTGAAAGGCTTCGCGCTGTCCGCGCCGTTCGCGATGGGCAAGTTCGCTCTGCGCGGCCTCGCGCAGAGCGCCGCGCGCGAACTGATGCCGAAGGGTATTCATGTCGCGCACTTCGTCATCGACGGCGGCGTGCGCGCCGCGCATCGCGCCGATCCGGCGGACGCGCCCGACAGCACGCTCGACCCCGATGCGATCGCGCAGAGTTATATCGATGTGCTGCGTCAGCATCGCAGCGCGTGGACATCGGAAATCGAACTGCGGCCGTGGGTGGAGAAGTTCTGAGGCGTCACATCGCCTCAGCGCCGCCCGACCGTATCTCCTTCACGCCGCGCCCGAGCCGCCGACGCAACAGGGTGCGCAGCGTCGCGCCGTCGACATAACCCACTTCGGCGGCGATGGCTTCGATATCGAGCCGGCTCGTGCGCAGCAGATGCACGGCCCGCTCGACGCGCAGATCCTGGAAATACGACAGCGGCGACTTGCCGAGCACGGCCTCGATGCGGCGTTGCAGCGTGCGCGTGCTGGTGGCGAGCGCATGCGCGGCGGCATCGAGCGAAAAGCCCTGTGCCAGCCGCGCGCGCGCCCAGCGCTCGAAGCGCTCGACCATCGGGTCCGCGCGCGCCAGATGATCCGGAATCATGTACGGCGCCTGCGAAGGCCGCGCATCGACCAGCAGATAGCGCGCGACCGTCGCCGCGAGCGCGGGACTCGTCTGATTCATCAGCCAGAGCGCGAGATCGAGATGGCCCATCGCGGCGCCCGCCGTCGCGAACTCGCCCGACGGCACCAGCATGCGCGCGCTGTCCAGACGCACCGCCGGATAGCGCTGCCGAAACAACGGCGCGAGCCACCAGCTCGTGGTCGCCTCGTGATCGTCCAGCAGACCGGATTCCGCCAGCACGAAGGTGCCGATGCACGCCGCCGCGATCTTCACGCCGTCCGCGTGATGGTGCGCGAGCAGCTCCATCGCGTCGATCACATCGCGGCGCGCGAGCGCCGGCAGCAATTGCGCGGGCATCTTGGTGCCGGGCGCCGGCACGATCAGCCAGTCGGGGCGCGTCATCGCGCTCGCAGGTTTGACCGGGACGCGCATGCCGAGCGCGGTGCGCACGTCGCGCCGCATGCCGATCAGTTCGATCTCGAAGCGCGGACTGGTGTCGGGCTCCGACATCGCGGCCAGTTCGTTCGCGGTGGTGAACGCGTCGAGCACGGCGCAGAGCGCGGTGTCGAATACGCCGTCGAGGGCGAGAACCGTGAGTCGCATGGCGTAAATGATTCTAAAAATGTCATTTCCGACAATAGCCCCGACCGCGCCTTCTGTCTACAGTGACTCACATTCCCCGATCCAAGGAACCGTCAATGACTTCGCCACAACACGCCCTCGACCGTCCGATCTGGACCGCGCTCACCACGAAGCAGCGCCATCTCGGCCAGGGCGACACGCTCGCGCGGCGCTTTCATCCCGATGTCGCGCCGTTCGCGGCGATCGCGGCGGAAACGCCGGAGGCCTGGCGCGCGCTGCACACGCTGTTGCAGCCGCACGAGCAGGTCGCCATTCTGTCGTCGGATGCGCTCGAGAGCATCGATGCATTGCAGGCAAAGCGCGTCGGCACGATTCATCAGATGATCGCGACGCAGCCCTTCACGCACAGCACGGACGACAGCGACGTGATCCGTCTCGGCACGGCCGATGTGGACGACATGCTCGCGCTCGTGCAAAGAACGCGGCCCGGCCCGTTCGGCAAGCGCACTCACGAGATGGGCCGGTACATCGGGATTCGCGAGCACGGGCAGCTCATCGCGATGGCGGGCGAACGCATGTGTATCGACGGTTATGTGGAAATCAGCGCCGTATGCGTGAATGAACGCAGTCGCGGACGCGGGCTCTCCGGCAGGCTCATGAACATCCTGCGCAGGGAAATCGGGCTACGCGGCGCGACGCCGTTCCTGCACGTGTTCAGTCACAACGAAAGCGCGATCGGCGTGTACGAGCGGCTCGGCTTCGAACTGCGCCACGCGTTCGCGCTCACGCAGGTCATGCATGCCGATCCAGCCACGCCCGCCAGCCGCCATATCGCGTGATATCGACAGCGCCTTCGAGCGCATACGCCTCGCACACGAAGCCGGTTTCCCAGCGTCCATCCGCGAGCTCGACCTTGCCGAGCCCGAGCGGCGCGGAAATGCCCGCGAGGAACGAGCCGACCTCCGCGCCCGGCATCTCCCACACTTCGACCGCGATCTCTGCGCCGTTCGCTTCATCGCGCATCATGCCGGGCCGCGCGATCGCACCGCCCGCGAGCGCGTACAGCCGATAACGCGGCGCGCTCGCCGTCGCTTCGACGAGGCGCGCGCCACGCGCGGTCAACTGCCCGTTCAGCGGCAAACCCGCGAGATGCGCGCCGCACACGACGAGCTTCATGCGGTCGCCGCGCGCGGCGTGCGCGGGCGCATCGGTGTTCTGCGACGCACCGCCGACGAGCGGCACGGCGAGTCTGCGATGCAGCGCATCGGCGACGCTCAGAAGGTATTGATCGGTGAAGGCGCGGCCGAACAGCGTCACGCCCCACGGCAGGCCGTTGCGCATGAATCCCGCGGGCGTCGCGGCGGCGGCGTAATCGAGCAGGTTCATGAAATTCGTGTAATGCCCGAGCAATGAGTTCGCGCCGATCGGATCGCGCTCCAGTTCGGCGAGCGTGACCGGGCGCGGGATCGATGGCGTCAGCACGCAATCGAGATCCGCGAGACCCGCGTCGCAACGCTGCTTCAACGCCTGCAATCTGTACTGCGCGCGGAACGCATCGACGGCTGTCGTGCCGGGCGCTTTCGCGAGCACATCGCGGATCACGGGCAGCACGGCATCCGGCTGCGCTTCCAGCAGCGCGCCCGCGACGCTATACCGTTCGGCGACCCACGGCCCTTCGTAGAGCAAATGCGCCGCTTCGATGAACGGCGCGAAGTCGATGTCGACCGCCTCGCCGCCGATCGCTTCGAGCGCCGCGCGCGCACCGGCAAAGAGCGCGGGGCTTTCAGCGCAACCGGCGAATTCGAGCTGGCGCGGCACGCCGAAACGAAAGCGCGCGACCTTGCCGAACGCCGCACCATCGTTCCATTGCGGATTCGCGCGGCTGTAGGCGTCGGCGGGATCGTGGCCTGCCGTGAGCGCGAGCAGCGTGCTCGCCTCGCTCGCGGTCGCCGTGAAATACGTCACGCAATCGAGCGTGCGGCACGCGGGCACGACGCCCGCCGTCGAGAGCAGGCCCTTCGTCCCCTTCATGCCGAAGAGATTGTTCAACGCGGCGGGCACGCGGCCCGAGCCGGCCGTATCGGTGCCGAGCGCGAAGCTCGCGACACCGAGCGCGACAGCCAGCGACGATCCCGCGCTCGACCCGCCCGACGGATAGTCGGCCAGCACACTGTTGCGGCACTTGCCGTAAGGCGAGCGCGTGCCGTTCAGGCCGGTCGCGAACTGGTCCAGATTCGTCTTGCCGATGGGCACCGCGCCGAGCGCGATCAGGCGCGCGACGAGCGTCGCCGACTCGTTCGGCGTGTAGGCGAACGCGGGACACGCGGCGGTCGTCGGCACGCCCGCGAGATCGATGTTGTCCTTGATCGCGAACGGCACGCCGTAGAGCGGCAGCGAATCGATATCGCGTGCGTCGAGCGCGGCGAGCCAAGGTTCGATTTCGTCATCGCTCAGCAGATGAATGAAAAGCCGATAGTCGGGGTTGAGCATCGCGGCACGCGCGCGCAACGTGCCGATCAGCGCGCGCGGCGTCGCGCGGCCTTCGCGATACGCGGCGCGCAAGGCGGAAAGACGCAGGTCGAATGAATCCATGTCCGATGATTCCTTGTTGGTATGAAGTGCGTCACGCGCGCTGTTCGATCACGGCGACGCGCTGTCCCGCGCGCACCGACGCGCCCGGCGCGACATGAATCTCGCCGACAGTGCCCGCGCACGGCGCGATGACGGATATCTCCATCTTCATCGATTCGATGACGACGAGCACGTCGCCCGCTTCGACGCTCGCGCCACGTTCGACGCGCACCTGCCACAGATTGCCCGCGATCTCGCTGTCGACGGCGATCTGGCCATCGGCGAGCGGCGCGATGTCGGCTTCGGCGGCAACGGGCGCGTCGAGTGCGGTTTCATCGCTGCCCGCTTCGTGCCAGCGCTGGCGCTCCGCTTCGAACGCCTCTTGCTGATGCGCGCGAAACTGCGCGATGTCATTCGATTCGCGATCGAGAAACGCCTGATAGTCCGCGAGAGACAACTCCGTCTCCTCGATCTTCAACGGATAGCGTCCGAGCGGAAACGTCTCGCGGATGCGCAGCAGTTCATCGGCGGAGACTTCGTAGAAGCGGATCTGATCGAAGAAGCGCAACAGATACGGACGGCCCGCGAAATCCGCGACTTCGCGATAGCGGTTCCACATCTGCAACGTGCGTCCGACGAACTGATATCCTCCCGGCCCTTCCATGCCGTACACGCACAGATACGCGCCGCCGATGCCGACCGAGTTCTCCGCCGTCCACGTGCGCGCCGGGTTGTACTTCGTCGTCACCAGGCGATGGCGTGGATCGAGCGGCGTCGCGACCGGCGCGCCGAGATAGACATCGCCGAGGCCCATCACGAGATAGCTCGCATCGAAAACGACGCGCTTCACGTCATCGATCGAATCGAACCCGTTGATGCGGCGAATGAACTCCAGATTGCTCGGGCACCACGGCGCGTCCTTGCGCACGGTGGTCATGTATTTGTCGATGGCGAGCCGGCACGCGGGATCGTCCCACGACAGCGGCAGATGCACGACGCGCGAAGGCACGCGCAAATCCTTTTGCAGCAGCACGCTGCCCCAGGTCTTCGCGACATGGCCGAGCAAGCTATCGAGCGGCAATCGTTCCGGCTGATAGTGAATCTGCAGCGAACGGATGCCGGGCGTCAGATCGACGACGCCGGGCAACTGCAACGCTTCGAGCGATTGCATCAGCGCGTGTCCGCGAAAGCGCAGCACGAGATCGAGTTCGGGCGGTCCGATTTCGAGCAGCAGATGCGTGTCGCCCGAAAGACGCGCGACGAGCCGTTCGTCGCCTTCGCCGATGTTCAATACGATCGGCGATTGCAACGGCGCCACGCATGCAGCGGTCGCGCTCGCTGGCCACGCCACCGCCGACGCACGCGCGCTGGCGATATCGACGGGCACGAAGCGCACCTTGTCGCCCGCCTTCAACTGGCCGATGCGCCACAGGTCCGCTTCGATCACCGTGACGGGACAGACGAAACCGCCAAGGCTCGGCCCGTCCGGTCCGAGAATGACGGGCATGTCGCCGGTGAAATCGATCGCGCCGACGGCATACGGATTATCGTGAATGTTCGACGGATGCAGGCCCGCTTCGCCGCCATCGGCGCGCGCCCATTCCGGCTTCGGACCGATGAGGCGCACGCCCGTGCGGCTCGAATTGAAATGGACTTCCCAGTCGGTCTCGAAGAAGCGTTCGATATAGCTTTCGCTGAAGTATTCAGGTGCGCCGTGCGGGCCGTAGATCACCCGCAGCACGCGCACATCGTCCAGACGCTGCGCGAGCGAATCGGGCAAGCGCGCGCCCGCTTCGCGATCCGACAGCGCGTGAAGATGCAGCACATCGCCCGCACGCAATGCGCGGCCGCCGTGGCCGCCGAACTGGCCGAGCGTGAACGTGCTGCGGCTGCCGAGATAGCGCGCGACATCCAGCCCGTCGCGCACGCAAAGATACGCGCGCGCGCCCGCGCCGCGAATCGCGCCGAGCGCGAGCGTCGAGCCTGCAGCGACGAAGAGCGTCGCGTTCATCGGTTGCGCGATGTCGTCGAGCATGACGGACAGCGTCGCGCCGGTCACCGCGATCACGGCGTCGGTGTTGAAGCGCAGCGTCGGACCGCTCATGGTGATTTCGAGCGCGGCGGCATCGCAGGCGTTGTTGAGCAGGCGATTGCCGAGGCGCAGCGCGCGATCGTCCATCGGGCCCGAAGGCGGCACGCCCACGGCCCAGTAACCCTGGCGGCCCGGATAGTCCTGCACGGTCGTCTGCGTGCCGCCGCTCAGCACTTCGACTGTCGATGCGCGATAACGCAAGCCTTCGAGACAGCGCGTCCACGGATGGCCGCTTGCGAACGGCGTGTCCGCGAGTATCTGCCGCAGATAGCCGCAATTCGTTTCGACGCCGTAGATGCGCGTCGCGTCCAGCGCGGCGTCGAGCGCATGGCGCGCCGCATCGCGCGTCGGTTGCCACGCGATCAGCTTCGCGAGCATCGGATCGAACCACGGCGGCACTTCGCAGCCGGCGTCGATCCATGTATCGATGCGCAGCGCGCGGCCATCGGCGCCGGGAAACGACACGTCCGTCAGCAGCCCCGGGCAGGGCTTGAAATCGCGGCCCGGATCTTCTGCGTAAAGACGCGCCTGAATCGCGTGGCCTTGCGGCTTCAGATCGCGAGAAAGCAGATCGAGCGAGGGCAATGTGTCCGCTGCGAGTTCGATCATCCAGCGCACCAGATCCACGCCCCAGACCTGCTCCGTCACGCCGTGCTCGACCTGCAAACGCGTGTTCACTTCGAGGAAATAGAAGCGCGCGGCGTCGCTGTCGTAGACGAACTCGACCGTGCCCGCCGAGCGATACGACACCGCCTGCGCAAGGCGGATCGCGGCGTCGCAGAGCGCGGCCTCCATGCCTTCGGGCAGATTCGGCGCGGGCGTTTCTTCGAGCACTTTCTGGTTGCGCCGCTGCACGGAACAGTCGCGCACGCCGAGCGCGATGGCCACGCCCTTGCCATCGCCGAACATCTGCACTTCGAGATGGCGCGCGCGCTCGATGTACTTCTCGATGAACACGCCCGCATCGCTGAAATTGTTCTGCCCGAGACGCCTGACGATATCGAACTGCGCGGCGAGTTCATCGGCGGAGCGGCACACGCGCATGCCGATGCCGCCGCCGCCCGCCGTGCTTTTCAGCATCACCGGATAACCGATGTGCTGCGCCGCGTTCAGCGCGGCGTCGATGTCGTCGAGCAGGCCCGTGCCTTCGAGCATCGGCACGCCCTGTTCGGCGGCGATCGTGCGCGCCGTGTGCTTCAGGCCGAAGGCGCGCAATTGCGCGGGCGTCGGTCCGATGAACGCAATGCCGGCCGCGTCGCACGCTTCGGCGAACGCGGCATTCTCCGACAGAAAGCCGTAGCCCGGATGAATCGCCTGCACGCCTTGTTCGCGCGCGATGGCGAGAATCTTCGCGATGTCGAGATACGTGACGCTCGCGGCGCCGTCGCCGAGACTGCACGCGGTATCGGCGAGACTGACGTGGCGGCTCGCGCGATCCGCTTCGCTATAGACGGCGACGCCTTGAACGTCGACCGCGCGCAGCGTGCGCAGAATGCGGCAGGCGATCGCGCCGCGATTCGCGATAAGAACTTTGTCGAACATGAGTGGATGTTCAATGCGTGGGCGGGCCGTCCCGCCACGTGAGCATGCATGCCGGGGTCGTCCCCGGCAGGTCGGCGTTCAGTGTTTTAAACGACGATCCATTGAAAGCAGACGTTGCGCGCGTGCTTTCATCAGCGTGTAGAGCCAGCGGCGGAAAGTGTTCAGTTCCATATCGTCAGCTCCGCCGGAGTCGGGTTATACGCATTGCACGGATTGTTCAGTTGCGGACAGTTCGAGATCAGCACGATCACGTCCATCTCCGCGCGCAACTCCACGTATTTGCCCGCGCCGGAAATGCCGTCCTCGAACGTGAGACCGCCTTCGGACGTCACCGGCACGTTCATGAAGAAGTTGATGTTCGCGGCGATGTCGCGCTTGGAAAGCCGCCCGTCGTGCGCACAGGCGCGCAAATAGTTGTCCCTGCAACTGTGCATATAGCGCTTCTCCAGCGCGTAGCGGACCGTGTTGCTTTCCTGCGCGCACGCGCCGCCGAGCGTGTCGTGCCGCCCGCACGTATCCGCGACGATCGTCAGCAGCGGATTGCCGAGATTCGAATAGAGCACGGTGCCCGTCGTCAGATAGAGGCTTTGCTGGCGGCGCAGCGTGCGTTGCGCGTCGTAGCGCTCGCGCGGATCGGCTGCGCTATAGAAGAGCGTGTCGATAGCCTGATTGCCTTCGACGTCGCGAATGCGCAGCGTGTGGCCCGCCTTCAGCTCCTTGAGCCACGGTTCGCCTGCGGGCAAGGTCTCGCGAAAGATCGCGTCGGCTACGTCGCGCGAGCTGGCCGTGAGTGTGGATGTCGTCATGCGCGTCCCTCGCTCAGAGATAGAATCGTTCGGTGTTGATGAAGCCGCGCGTGTTTTCATCGCACGAGGTGCGGCAAATTTCCGCGACTGTCGCGCTCGCGTGGCTCAATGCGAGCTTCACCGGCTTCGGCGCGTATTCGGGATTCGGGTCGAGCGGATGCTGGATCGCGGTGAGCACGACAAGCGTGTTCATCGGCGCACACAGTTCGATGAAGTCGCCCGCTTGCGAATTGCCCTGAACGAAGTTCAACGCGCCCGCTTCCGTCACATCGACGCGGCTGAACAGATTCAGCGTCATCATCAAATCCGCGATGCCGAGTCCCCACTTGCCGAGTTCGACGAGCAGGTTATCCGTGCCGTTGCGATAGAACGCGTTGCGCAATTCCTGATAGCGACCCTCGCCGTACTTCTCGAACACTTCCGCCGCATTCGATACTCCGGCGAGGCTGTCATGCCATCCGCACGTATCCGCGACGATCGCGGCGAGCACGCGGCCCATGTCGGAATAGAGGCAATGTCCGCGCGTCAGCTTCGCGGTGTGCTGACACTTGAGCGTGTCGGGAAGGTTCAGGCGTTCGCTCTTTTCAGCGGCATTGAAAAGCAGCATGGCGACATTCGCGCCGCCGCGCACATCGGTGATGCGCAGCAACTGGCCGCGCTTCACGATCAGCGACGCATGGCCGCCGCCGGGAATCGTTTCTTCGAGCAGGGTTTCGTTCATGTGTGAGGGTCCTTTCAAACGGGCACGGCGAGCAATGGCGGAATCTCCGTCGCCGTATGCGATTCGCGCGCGCCGTTGCGTTCGAGGGGAATGTCGTAAGTGATGCGCGCGCCGTACGCCTGCGGCGCTTGCGGGTCGATACGTACCTTGTCGAACACGAGCACGCGGCTGCCGAGCGTGAAGCCTTCCTTCAGGTCGTGCGTGACCATGAAGACCGTCAGCTTCGCTTCACGCCAGAGGCCGGTCAGCAGTTCGTGCATGTCGCGGCGGATGCCCGGATCGAGCGCGCCGAAAGGTTCGTCCAGCAACAGCACGCGCGGCTTCATCACGAGCGCCTGCGCGAGTGCGAGGCGCTGCTGCATGCCGCCCGAGAGTTGATGCGGATACTTGTCGAGCGAATCGGCGAGGCCGACGCGCGCGAGCATCGCGACGGCTTCATCGCGTGCAAGCCGCCTGCGCGCGCCGAACAACCGTCCCGTAAAACGCGCATGCGGCAGTTCGAGCCCGAGCATCACGTTGCGCAGCACGGTCAGATGCGGGAACACCGAATAACGCTGGAACACGACGCCGCGATGCGCGTCGGGCTCGCCCGGCAACGGCTCGCCGTCGAGCAGGATCTCGCCGCGCGTCGGGCGTTCCTGACCGAGCAGCATGCGCAGAAAGGTCGACTTGCCGCAGCCCGATGCGCCGACCATCGAACAGAACTCGCCTTGCGCGATGCGTAGATTGAGCCGCTCCAGCACGACCTGATCGTCGTACTGCTTCCACAGGTTGCGGATCTCGATCATGCGCGGCCTCCGCGACCTTCCTGATACCAGGGGAACGCCCATTGCGTGAGACGGCGCAGCGCTTCGTCGATCAGCCACGCGAGCAGCGTGATCCACGCGACGTACGGCAGGATCACATCCATCGCGAGATAGCGGCGCACGAGAAAGATGCGATAGCCGAGACCGTCCGTCGAGGCGATCGCTTCCGCCGCGATCAGGAACAGCCACGCGGAACACAACGCGAGCCGCAGCGCGATCAGAAGACGCGGCAGCAATTGCGGCACGATCACGCGCAGAATCAGCGTCCAGCTCGATGCGCCGAGCGTTTGCGCCTTGACCCACAGTTCCTCGGGAATCTCACGCGTGCGCTGTTGCAGATCGCGGATCATCATCGGCGTGATGCCGATCACGATCAGCACGACCTTCGACAGTTCATCGAGACCGAACACGATGAAGAGAATCGGCAGAACGGCGAGCGGCGGGATCATCGATATGACCGTGATGAACGGCGACAGCGTCGCCCCCGCGAGCGGAATCGCGCCCGTCACGATGCCGAACACGAGCGCGATGGCCGCGCTCGCGGCGAGCCCGATGCCGAGCCGCTTCATGCTCGATAACGTGTCGCTCAGCATCAGGTATTCGCCGGTGCGCTTGTCTTCGGTGAACGCGTATTCGTCGAGCGCGCTCTTCATCTGCGCGGCGGACGGCAACAGCTTGTCGTCGGGGTTCGCCTGCAGGCGCAGCGACGAGCCGGTGAAGTACACCGCGACGAGCACGATGAACGGTAGCAGCAACAGCATCAGACTGCCGGTGCGGCCGGGATGACGGTTGATGAGCCGCATGGCGTTCACAGCTTGCCTTGCGCGGCCATGCGCACGTACGTCGGATCGAAGCGCAGCTTCAGATTGCTCTTGCTGCCGACGATCACGTTGTTGTCGAACGCCATGCCGACCGCGCCCGCGTTCGGCGCGCCCTTGCCGAGCAGGCCGTGATCGAACGAGAACTGCGCGACGCGCGTCATGATCTTCGGCATGTCCGGGCTCGTCGCGAAGTCGAGCGCCTGTTGCGGCGTGTAGAAGAGCGCGGTGGTCGAGAGCTGCGACTTGTAGCCGGAGAGGTCGGTGCCCGATGCCTTCGCCATCGAACTGAGCGCGGCTGCGCTTTCGGTGGAATTGCCGTGCATCGTCTGCATGATCTCGAACCATGCGCCGGTCAGTGCCTTGCCGAGCGCTGGGTTGTCGTGCAGCGTCTTCGTGTTGACGACCATCATGTCCATGATCTCGCCCGGAATGCGGCTCGAATCGAACACCTGCGTGACGTTGGGCTTCGCCTTCAGGTCGGCGAGCATCGGGTTCCAGGTGACGGCGTTGTGCACGGCGGGCGTCGCGAACGCGCCTGAAATATCGGCATCCGAAGTATTGACGGTCTTGATGTCGCGTTCGCTCATGCCCGCCGATTCGAGCGCGCGCGCCAGCAGATAGTGCGAAACCGAAAGCTCGACGAGATTGACGGACTGGCCCTTCAGATCGGCGACCTTCTTGCCCGCGCCCTTGACGAGCACGCCGTCGTTGCCGTTCGAGTAATCGCTGACGATCAACGCCGTGCTGTCCACGCCGCCTGTCGCCGGAATGGTGAGCGCGTCCATGTTGGTCATCGCGCAGCCGTCGAACTTGCCGGCGGTGTATTGATTGATCGATTCGATGTAGTCGTTGAGCTGCACGACATCGACATTGATGCCGTACTTCTTCGCCCATTTGGACATGATGCCCTGCGTCTTCGCGTAGCCCCACGGCATCCAGCCGGCGTAGATGGTCCAGCAGACCTTGAAGTCCTTGCGGGCCTGGGCGTACGAGGGTGCGGAAAAGCACAGGGAGAGAGCGACGGCGGCTGCGGCGAGAAAGCGGACGCGCATGAGGTTGACCTCGCAGTAAGCGGTTATCGACGGCAGGAGCGGCGCGACGCATCGCGTTCTCTCCCGGGCTTTTGTCCCGCCGTGTAACCTCGCTTGAGGTCGACAACTCTCGGACCAGCATCGCGCATCGGACATCGATGCGGACCGGAACCCTAGTCGTCCATTTCCAGATTGTGACTGCCACTCCTGAAAACGCTTAATGCGATAAGCGTGCCAAGCCTGTAATTACGCGGGTTCGCCGGCGTGGACGCGGATTCGTGCACAGATACGAAGCGCGCCGCGCGATGCGCCTACGCACGGCCGCACCAAACGGGTGCCCGCATTCCAGCGGAATGTCGCAATTCTTCTATCCGCGCGCGCCGGCTTTCGATGGAATACGGGACAGTCACGCGTTCCCGCAGCAATCCGCTTTCCTCTCACTTGGGTAACCATCATGTTCAGTCGCGCAGCCAGCACCGTTGAAAACGTCGATCCGGAACTCTGGGCCGCCATCACCGATGAAAACCGCCGTCAGGAAGATCACATCGAGCTGATCGCGTCGGAGAACTACACCAGCCCGGCGGTCATGGCCGCGCAAGGCTCGCAGCTCACCAACAAGTACGCAGAAGGCTATCCGGGCAAGCGTTACTACGGCGGTTGCGAATACGTCGATGTGGTCGAGCAACTCGCCATCGACCGCGTGAAGCAACTGTTCGGCGCCGAAGCCGCGAACGTGCAGCCGAATTCCGGCTCGCAGGCGAACCAGGGCGTGTTCTTCGCGATGCTCAAGCCCGGCGACACCATCATGGGCCTGAGCCTCGCGCACGGCGGTCACCTCACGCACGGCTCGCCGGTCAACATGTCGGGCAAGTGGTTCAACGTGGTGAGCTATGGCCTGACCGAAGCCGAGGATATCGATTACGACGCGGCCGAGCAGCTCGCGAACGAGCACAAGCCGAAGCTGATCGTCGCGGGCGCGTCGGCGTTTGCGTTGCGCATCGATTTCGAGCGGCTCGCGAAGATCGCGAAGAACGTCGGCGCGTATCTGATGGTCGACATGGCGCACTATGCGGGTCTCATCGCGGCGGGCGTGTATCCGAATCCGGTGCCGCATGCGGACTTCGTCACCACGACGACGCACAAGAGCCTGCGCGGCCCGCGCGGCGGCGTGATCCTGATGAAGGCGGAGTATGAGAAGCAGATCAATTCCGCGATCTTCCCCGGGATTCAGGGCGGCCCGCTGATGCATGTGATCGCGGCAAAGGCCGTTGCGTTCAAGGAAGCGTTGTCGCCGGAGTTCAAGACGTATCAGCAGCAAGTCGTCGATAACGCGCGCGTGCTTGCTGAAACGCTTGTGAAGCGCGGCTTGCGGATCGTGTCGGGTCATACCGAAAGCCATGTGATGCTCGTCGATCTGCGTGCGAAGAAGATCACCGGCAAGGCTGCTGAAGCCGCGCTCGGCGCCGCGCATATCACGGTCAACAAGAATGCGATTCCCAATGATCCGGAAAAGCCGTTCGTCACGAGTGGCATCCGTCTTGGCTCGCCCGCGATGACGACGCGCGGCTTCGGCGTGAAGGAAGCGGAGATCGTCGGTAATCTGATCGCCGATGTGCTGGAAAGCCCGGAAGATGCGGGGAATCTGGAACGTGTTCGCGAACAGGTCGCCGAGCTGACGAAGCGTTTTCCTGTGTACGGTTGAGGTTTCGCCGGATCCCGTTAGCGTGTAGGTTTGTTAGCGTTGCCCCTGTGCGGGGCAACGCTAATCGACCAACGCGAACACGGGATCCGGCGACAAGCTTGAAATCAACTCTCGCACCACCCAACTACATCCGCCTCATCGGCTGCAACGAAGCCGACCACGCGCCCGCCATTCGAGACCATGTCGACATGAGCGCCTCATGAACCGTCGTCCCGAGAACGTGACGGCTTTCATCGCCATCGCAGAGACGCTGTTCAGGTCGGAGAAGTTGCCGGAAGCCGGCCGCATCGTTGCGGCGCGCGTCTTCGAGCGGCTGCAAACGCCCTCCGACGACGGCGCGCGGCATCACACACGCTATCCCGCCTGCGACTGGCTCGACGCGGCGCTCGCCCCTTTCATCGACGAAGACACCGGTTTTGGCGCGGCCGCGCGCGCACTCAAGGCGCTCGAACCGGACCTCGGCTGGTCGCGCCGTTCATCGGGCGAAAACGGCAGCGAGAACTATATCGACGCCCACGTTCACGGCATGATCTGCGGTCCGGGCGGCGCCGAGAGCCGCTACGACGTGCAACTGGGCTTCTCGCTGATGTTGCCGCACGTTCGATACCCCGACCACAGCCATCCGCCCGAGGAGGCCTACGTGCTGTTCACGCCGGGCGAGTTCCGGCAGAACGGCGGCGCGTGGTTCGATCCGGGCATCGGCGGCGGCATTCATAACGTGCGAAACAATCCGCACGCGATGCGTTCCGGCGCGGTCCCTTTTCTGGCGATGTGGACACTGCTGACAAAAACGGACGACTAGCCCGGCTGACGAAGCGATCTTTCGATGCGTATGCCGTGCCGCTTCATCTTCGCGTAGAGCGCGGGTTTCGACACTTGCAGCAGCTTCGCGCAGTTCGTCACGTTGAAGTTGCACGCCTGCAAGGCGGACTCGATCGCGACGCGCTCCGCTTCCTTCAGTGACATCGGCTCGCGATGCTGTCCCGCTGACGCGTCGTTCGCCTGCGCGACGCTCGCGCCGCCGAGCAACGACGATATATCCGCGATACGCTCGCCTTCGTTGAAGTTGACGATCTTCTCGACGAGATTCTCGATCTCGCGCACGTTGCCGGGCCAGTCGTGCGCTTCGAGCTGCCGCAGCGCCTGCTCCGCGATTTCGGGCGTCGGCTTGTGCATGCGCGTGCAGTAGCGATCGAGAAAGAATGCGGCCATCGCGCGGATATCCTCGCGACGTTCGCGCAGAGGCGGGATCGTGATTTCGATCACGTTGCAGCGGTAGTACAGGTCCTCGCGGAAGGTCTTCGCGAGCACCATCGACGCGAGATCGCGATTGCTCGCGCAGACGATGCGCACGTCGACGGGAATGCCGCGTGTGTCGCCGATGCGCGTGACCTCGCGCTCCTGCAGCACGCGCAGGAGCTTCGCCTGAACGTCGATGGGCAGCTCCGAGATTTCATCGAGAAACACCGTGCCGCCATCGGCGGATTCGAACTTGCCGGGCCGGCCGTCGCGCGCCGCGCCCGTGAAACTGCCGGGCGCATGGCCGAAGAGTTCGCTTTCGATCAGCGCATGCGGCAGCGCCGCGCAGTTGATCGCGATGAACGGCTGCGCGGCACGCGCGCCGGCGTTATGAATCGCCTGCGCGAAGACTTCCTTGCCGACGCCGCTTTCGCCCGACAACAACACGTTCGACGCGCCGCGCGCCGCCTTCTTCGCGGCATCGACCGCGCGCTTCATGCCCGCGCTCGAACCGATCACGTTATCGAAGGTGAAGCGCGCGTGATTGCCCGCGTAGCGCCCGGCCAGCTTGCGCACGCGCCGCATCTCGCGGAACGTGTTGACGACCGACACGACTTCGCCGCAGCGGTTCTTGATCGGAATGGCGGTATCGAGCAGATGCAGATGCCGCGCGGGCGAATCGATGATCAGTTCGCGATCGACATATCCCACGCCCGTGGTAAAGATCGGCCCGACGATCGGCTCGAAGTCGATCACCTCGTTGAGCTTCCTGCCGATGCTCGCCTTCGGATCGATGCCGAGGATGCGTCCCGCGACCGAATTGACGTGCCGCAGCACCTGGCCCTGCCCGATCACCATCAGCCCGTCGCCGATATGGTCGATGATCGCGCGCTGCTCTTCGACAAGCGTGTCGTAGGCGGCGAGATCGAAGGCGCTTTGCAGGAGGACGTCGAGTGTCGCGCCGAGCAGCGCGATCCATGCGGCAGGCGTGGAATCGACGGGTAAAGGCGTTCGCAGCGCGACGAGGAAGACGCGGCGTCCGTGCGCATCGATGCGCAGCGCGAACGCTTGCTGAAGCGCTGCGGCCGGGCCGTGCAGCGCAAGCATCGCGCAGCGTCCGTCCGATGCCGCCGTGGCGGCTTCCGCGAGCTCGGCGAGTTGCCCGGAGGGGCACCGCGCGAAAAACGCGTCGAGCGGGCCATCGACGGTTTGTGCGACGCCGTCGAGCACATGGCCGCTGCGATCCAGCGTGAAGATGCACGCGTTCGCTTCACGCGCCGCGAGACGGCGCGCATCGCGCCAGCGGGAGGACGCGAGCGCGCTCTCCAGCGTGGCGGTGTCGGGATCGAGCGCGACGGTGGCCATGGCTTCCTGCGGACGGTCGGGCGATGGGGTTGAATATAGCAGGACAAAATCCCGTCGCCCGGCGTCGCACGGCATGGCGGCGAATCAGTCCTTCTGCGCAATCGCCGTAAGCGCGCCCCCATTCAGCCGATACACCGTCACGGGCGCGTCGATCCAGTCGCCATTCGAATCGAACTTCACGGGACCGAGAATGCTCGTGAACGACTGATCGCGCAACGCCTTCACGAACACTTCAGGCTTCGCCGATCCCGCTTTCTGCATCGCATCGGCAACGACGAGCGTGGCCGCATAAAACGCCGGCGCGTACGTATCGACATCTGCGCTGAACGCGCTCTTGAACCTCGCGCGGAACGTCTTGCCGTCGGGCAGCGTGTCGAGCGGCGCGCCGCCCTGCGCGCAGAACATGCGCTTGTCCGCGACGCCCGCCGAGAGCTTGTCGAACTCGGGCGAACAGATGCCGTCACCGCCGACGAGCGTCGCGTTCACGCCGAGCTCGCCCATCTGCCGCGCGAGCGTCGCGGCCTGCGCATAGTAGCCGCCATAGAACACGACCTGCGGATTGCGCGACTTGATCTGCGTGAGAATCGCCTTGAAGTCGGTCGACTTGTCGGTGCTGAATTCCCGCGCGACGATCTGCAAGCCCTCCTTCTGCGCGGTCTTGATGAACACATCGGCGACGCCCGTGCCGTATGCGGTGCGATCGTCGATCACGGCGGCGCGCTGCGCGCCGAGCACCTTCGACGCATAGACCGCCATGCGGCCGCCCATCACGTTGTCGTTGGTGGCGAGGCGAAACACGTACGGATAGCCGAGATGCGTGAGATCCGGATTCGACGATGCGCCCGTCATCATCACCACGTGCGCGTCGTTGTAGATGCGCGCCGCCGGAATGCTCACGCCCGAGTTGTAATGGCCGATGACCGCCGCGACGCCATCGTCGACGAGCTTCTGCGCAACGTTCACGCCGACTTTCGGGTCGCCCTGATCGTCCATCGAAATCAACTGGAACTTCACGGGCTTGCCGGCGATCGTGAAGCCTTTCGCGTTCAGCTCGTCGATGGCGAGGCGCACGCCGCGCTCGTCGTCCTTGCCGCTTTGCGCGGCGCTGCCCGTGAGTGGCCCCGCCACGCCGATCTTCACCACTTCCTGCGCGTTCGCCACGTTGCACAGCATCGCGGCGCATGCGACGAACGCCGTCGCCATCTTCATCGGTTTCATATCGTTTCCCCAGTCGCTGTGAATGACAGACTATCCAGAAGGTCCCGTACCGGCGACAACGTGTCGAACTCGAAATCCGGGCGCGGCTGCCACGTGCCGAGCGTATCGCCACCGCGATTGATCCACGCCACCGCCATGCCGAGCGGCTTCGCGCCGTCGATATCGGCCCAGCTCGCGAGCGAGCAATGCAGCACGTCCCGCGCGGGCTGCGCGAGGCGGTCGAGCGCGAGCGAGAAGATCGCCTGCGACGGCTTGTACGCCTGCGCCATCTCCGCCGTCGTGACGTGCTCGAAGTAGCGCGTGAGCCGCGTGCGCCGCCACAAGTCGCTGTCCATGTTGGTGATCGGCATCAGCGGATAGCGCGACGCGGCCCAGTCGAGGAACGGCACGGCGTCGGCGTGCGCGGGCGACGCTTCGACGAGATGCGTGAGGAACACATCGGTGAGCGCATCCATCGCGTGGCCACGGCGCGCACCGGGCCAGCGCGCATCGAGCACGGCTGTGAGCGCCTCTCGCGCGACATCGCGATACCGCGCGTACGCCTGCCCGCGATAAAGCCGCACATTGCGGATGTCCCAGTCGAGATAGATGTCGAAGGCGGAATCGCCGGTTTCGATGGACAGTCGACGCAGCACTTCCGCGATGCCGGTCGTGCCGCCGCGATCGACATCGACGAGCGTGCCGAAATAATCGAAGGTCAGGGCTTTCGGATTCATCGCGCGTGCTCCTTGCGGGTGGCGAAGGCCTTCACGCGTTCGGCGGCCTCGGGGTCCGCGAAGGCATCGATGGTCGCGGCGAATTCGAGGTCGAGGCTGCGTGACAGCGTGTTCGAGAGTTCCATCGTGACGAGCCGCTTCAGACGCGCGATCGACGATTGCGAACGGTGCGCGATGCGCGCTGCGAGCGTCATCGCCGTGTCGAGCATCGCTTCGCGCGGCACGACGCGATTCACGAGTCCCATCGACAGAAGCGATTGCGCGCTTTGCCGCTCGCCGAGCAGCCATAGTTCCATCGCGCGTTGATGGCCGAGCGCCTGCGGCAGCAGCTGCGTGACGCCGCCGGTGACGAACTGCCCCCACTCCATCTCCGGAAAGAACGCGACGAGATCGTCCGATGCGACGACGATGTCGCAATTGAGCATCCACTCGAAGCCGCCGCCGACAGCGAAGCCATGCACCGCGCCGACGACCGGCTTCGCGTTGAACATCAGATCGCGCGTGATGCGCTGAATGCGTTCGATATGACTGCGGATGCTGTCATCGCTCGCGCTCTGCTCGCCGAATTCCTTCAGATCGTCGCCCGCGCAGAACGCGCGGCCCGCGCCGGTCAGCACGATCACGCGGCACGCGGCGTCATCGTTCGCGCGTTGCAGCGCGTCGTGCAGGTCGTCGAGCAGCGGCCCGCTGATCGCGTTCATGCGCTCGGGGCGATCCAGCGTCACGATGCAGACGGGTCCATCCATGCTTGTCTTCACGTAGCTCATGCGGGCTCCTTGTCGATCCAGCGTGTCTTGCCTTCGGTGCGCGGAAAGTGCTCGAACGGGACCATCGTCACCGCCGCGCTCGCGCCGATGCGTTCGCGCACGGCAGCCTCGATGCGCGCCGCCGCGTCGTCCCATCGATCGGCGGGCAAGCCGTGCGCGGCCTCGACCGTCATCGCGATGCGGTCGTACGGACCCGGGCCTTTCAGCACGATGCGGAACATGCCCGACGCCCATTGCGGCAACGCCTCGACCGCGAGCCGCACCGCGCCCGGAAACACGTTGACGCCGCGCACGTTGAACATGTCGTCGGTGCGGCCCGTCACGCGAAAGCGCCACGCGCTGCGGCCGTCGGGCCCGGGATCGGTCGCGGTCACGGTGACGACATCGCGGGTGCGATAGCGCACGAGCGGCTGGCATTGCTTGCGCAAGTGCGTGCAGACGAGTTCGCCGGTCGTGCCCGCTTCGACCGGTAGACGTGCAAGCGTCTGCGGATCGATGATCTCGGCGAACACGACGTCGCCCGCGTGATACAGAAGATCGTTGGTCCAGCCGGTCTGTCCGCCGAGAATGCTCAGCACTTCCGAGAGACCGAAGTTCGCGTTGCGCACCTTGAAGCCCCACTTCTCTTCCATCGCGGCGCGCAACTCGGGATTGTCGAGACCCGCTTCGCCGCCGAACAGACCGAGCTTCAGTCCGAGATCGCGCGGCGCGGGGCCGCCGGTCTCGCGCAACACCTGCTCGATCAGCGCGGGATACGACGGCGTGCAGGAAATCGCGTTGATGCCGAGGTTCAGGATCGAATCGATGAGCAGCCGCGTGTTGCCGACGCCAAACGGCACGACCGTCGCGCCGGTCGCTTCGAGGATCGTGTGATCGGTGAAGCCGCCGGTCCACATGCAGTAGTTGAGGCAATGCACGACGCGATCGTCCGGGCGCAGGCCCGCCGCCCACATCGAGCGCGCGCCGACGCGGGCGATATCCGCCGCGTCGCGCGTGCTGTTGGCGAGGATCAGCGGCCGGCCCGTCGTGCCCGATGTGCGATGCAGCCGCGCGATGCCGCCTTCCGCGCACGCGACGTAATCGCCATACGGCGATGCGCCTTCCTGGCTCACGCGCAGTTCGTCCTTCTCGGTGAATGGCATGTCCTGCAGCGTGTCGAGCGTGATGTCGTCGCGGCCGATCCAGTGCGCGAGCCGGGTCCGGTAGAACGCGGACATTGCCCGCAGATACGGCCAGTGCGAGGCCCAGAGCGCGTCCTGATGACGGCGCACGTCGGCGGGCGAGAGCGTTTCGAACGCTTCGTCGAAGTAGACGCCGTGCGTCGGGGAATGTTCAGCCATGTGCTTTTCTCTCGTCGTGGGAATGCGTCATTCGGCGCGGCGGCGTTTCGCGGCGCGCGCTTCGATCACGGAGCGCTCGACGATCGCGCGCGCGTGGCTCGCCGTGCCGACCCGCCCGCCCGCGTCGGAGGCGACAATGTCGAACCAGTACAGCGCGCCTTCGAGGTCGCGGAAGGTCGCGGTCGCGGATACATCGGCGCCGAGCGGCGTCGGCGCGAGATGATTGAGATGCGTCGTCACGCCGACGGACAGTTGCCCGTCGCCGACGGCATCGCGCAACGCTTCGGCGCACGCGCGCTCGATCAGCGAAAGCAATGCGGGCGTGGACAGCACGTCGGGATAGCGCTCGCCCGCTCCTTGCGCGTGGGCGGACGCGAGATCGGCGGATGTGACGGTGTGGGTGAGCGTCGCGGCTCGGCCTCGTTCGATCATGTGCGGCTCCGGGTTGTCTGGAGCGTGATCAATGCAAGGGCCGGGCCATATGCGTCAAAGCCCCGTCTGGCGGGGCTTTGCGGGATTTATCGAGGTCGCGAATCTGTGAATCGGAAAGATTCTTGTCGTTAAGATTCGAAACGGTCGTCGGGTTGTTTTACGGTGATTGCCTCACTTCCCCGGCGTCAGCACCACCCGGAACCGCGCCTTCCCGCTCATCATCCGCTCGTACGCCTCGGCCGCGCGCGACAGCGGAAATTCCTCGATCATCGGCTTCACGCCCGACAGCGCGCTGAACGCCAGCGTTTCCTGCGAATCCGCCGCCGTGCCGGACGGCCAGCCCTGCACGGAGTTGCGGCCCATGATGAATTGCGTGATCGGCACCTCGACCGGTTCCTCCGAGATCCCGACCATGATCAGCTTGCCGTTGAGCCCGAGACCGCCGATCGTCGCGCTCATTGCACGGCCGCTCGTCGCGGTCGCGAGAATCACGCGCGCGCCGCCGAGCGCCTGCAGCGCTTCGGCCACGTTCTGCGATTCGCTGTCGATGTAGTGATGCGCGCCGAGCTGCTTCGCAAGCGGCGCCTTGTCCTGACCGCGCGCGATGGCCGCCGTGACGAATCCCATCTTGCGCGCGAACTGCACGCCCAGATGGCCGAGGCCGCCGATACCGAGAATCGCGACCACATCGCCCGCGCGCGCGCCACTGTTGCGCAGCGCATTGAAAGTGGTGATGCCCGCGCAAAGGAGCGGCGCGGCATCGACGTCGGAGAGATCGTCGGGCATGCGCGCGAGCGCTTCCTGCGGCGCGACCATGTAGTCCGCGTAGCCGCCGTCGTAGCTGATGCCCGGCACGAGCGCGCGCTGGCAAAGCACGAAGTCGCCGTGTCGGCAATGCTCGCAATGGCCGCAATGCCCGCCATGCCAGCCCACGCCGATGCGCTGCCCTTTCTCCCAGCCCTCGACGCCCGCGCCGAGCTTTTCGATCACGCCCGCGATCTCGTGCCCCGGCACGCGCGGGAACTGAAGGCCGGGCCACAGTCCTTCGACGGTGAGCGAGTCGCTATGGCAGATCCCGCAGGCCTGCACTTTGATCAAAACGTGTCCCTCGGACGGCTCCGGCACATCGCGCTCGACGACTTCCAGCGGACCGTTCGCTTTCGCTACCTGCACTGCCTGCATCGTTGGCATCGCTTGCTCCTTTCGATGGGAGAGAAACGCGCGGCGCGCCCAACGCACCGCATACGGATGACACGGCCCGGCAAATCGCACTCCCGACCGTATCGTCGAGAAACGTCGGAGATTGCGATTGTGACAGGTCTCGGCGCGATGCACTGGCCGCGTGGCTGGACGACCGGCAGCACTCAGAAACAAAATGGAACATCGAACACCGTCCGCGCCGGTTACCATCTTCGCGGTGGTGCAAAATTCGAGCATTGCGCCGCAAACCGGAATCGAGAGCGACCTTCAAGGGTGTCATGTCAAAGAACGAAGACGCAGCCGCAAACGAGCAGGTAATCGATCGCACCAACCAGGCCACCCGCGATCCCCACGAGACACAGGACGAGACGAGCGCGGAGCACGAAGCGCCCACCGTCGCGCGCACCGGGCCGCTGACCGAAGCGAAGCTGTTCGGCCGGCAGACGCCGCCCGCGGCCGGCGCGCCGGCCGATGCGCCGCCGCACGTGCACGGCGGCGCGGGCAGCAGTTACCGCGCGCTCGCCGGTCTGCTGTGCAGCTACGCGTTGTTGATCGTCGGCAACGGTCTCTTTCAGACGCTGATCCCGCTACGCATCCTGCAATCCGGCTATCCGACGATCGTGATCGGCCTGATCCAGTCGTGCTACTAGGCCGGGTTCATTCTCGGGGCCGTGTTCAATCGCAGGCTCATCGACCGGATCGGGCAGCATCGGACCTTCGTCGCGTTCTCGGCCGCGGCTTCGATACTCGCGCTGGCCTTCGGCGCGGCGCAGTCGCCCTGGACGCTCGGCGCCGTGCGTCTTCTGACCGGCTTCGCCTTCATGGGCCTCTATACGTCGATCGAAAGCTGGCTCAACGGCACGGTCGAGAACGAAAAGCGCGGACAGGTCTTCGGTTCCTATGCGGCCATCAACTATCTCGCGGTCGGCACCGGGCAGTTTCTGCTGAATGTCGGCGCGGGCTCGGGCGGGCAGCAATTTTCCATCGCCGCGGCGCTGTTCGCCGCCGCCGTGATGCCCGTGACCCTGCTCGAAGGCTGGCCCGTGAAGGTCGCGGACGAAACGCTGCATCGCGTGCCCGCGCGCACCTGGCGTGAAAGTGTGCGCGAGATGAGGGCTTCCGCGCCGCTGGCGGTGCCGGGCTGCATCCTCGCGGGCTTCATCTACAGCAGCTTCTACGCGATGATGCCGGTCTATCTCGAACGCGCGGGCTTCTCGACGAGCGAACTCGCGACCTTCATGGGTGTCGCGCTGATCGGCGCGCTGGTGCCGCAATGGCCGATGGGCCGGCTCTCCGACAGGGTCGACCGGCGGCGTCTCGTCTATTTCGCGGCGTCGACATCGGCGGCGCTGAGCCTCGTGCTCTTCTGCTTCGACGTGCGCGTGATCACCTGGGTCGCGACGCTCGTCTACGTGGCTGTCACGTTCACGCAATACGGACTGATCGTGTCGCACGTGCAGGATCGCACCGAGGCGCATCATCGGGTCGCCATCTCGGCGCTGCTGCTCGCGCTGTTCTCGTTCGGCGGCATGGCGGGCCCGGCGCTGGCCTCGGCGATGATGACCATCGTCGGGCCGAGCGGGCTGTTTCTCTTCAACGCGCTGTCGTGCGCGATGCTCGCGTTGAGCGCGCGGCGCGCGCTCGGCATTCACTTGCGATCGTCCGCTTCGTCAGGCTGACTCACGCGGACCGCAGCGGGCGGAAGCTCTCGCGAATCTCGACCGAGAAGGCTTGCGGCTGTTCCCACGCCGCGAAGTGCCCGCCCTTCGGCAGACGGTTGTAGTGGATCAGCTTCGGATATGCCTTCTCCGTCCAGCTTTTCGGCGCGGCGTAAATTTCATCGGGAAACACGCTCACCGCGACCGGAATCGCCAGGTGCTTCGGCGCGAAGAAGTTGAGCTTGTTCTCCCAGTACAGCCGCGCCGATGAAATCCCCGTGTTCGTGAACCAGTAGAGCGAGATGTTATCGAGGATATCGTCACGCGTGAGGCCTTCGCTTTGCCCATCGAACACCCGCGCGATGAGCGCCTGGCTCGCGGCGTCGTGATCGATCATCCACGCGGCGAGGCCGATCGGCGAATCCTCGATGCCGTACAGCGTCTGCGGGCGGTTAGCCATTTCCTGCGCGTAGCCGAGGCCGTGCCTGTAGAAGGTGTCGAGCTGATCGAACGCGCGTTGTTCGTCCGCCGAAAGACCCGCTGGCGCAGGCTCGCCCAGCTTGAGCGCGTTCGCGATATCGTCCGGCACGGTCGCGGGCATGTTGGTGTGGATGCCGACGAGTTCCGGCGGCGCGATGAGCGCCATCTGCTCGGTCACGGCATTGCCCCAGTCGCCGCCTTGCGCCGCATATCGCGTGTAACCGAGGCGCTTCATCAGCGCGATCCATGCACGCGCGATGCGTTGCGGGTCCCAGCCGGTGGCCGTCGGCTTGCCGGAGAAACCGTAGCCGGGCAGCGACGGAATCACGACATCGAAGGCGTCGGATGCATTCCCGCCGTATGCCGTCGGATCGGTCAGCGGACCGATGATCTTCAGTTGCTCGATGATCGATCCCGGCCAGCCATGCGTGACGATGACGGGCAACGCATTCGCGTGCTTCGAGCGAACGTGGATGAAGTGAATATCGAGCCCGTCGATCTCGGTGACGAAATTCGGCACCGCGTTCAGTTTCGCTTCGACCTTGCGCCAGTCGTAGCCGGTGGCCCAGTGGCGCGCGAGCCTTTGCATCGTCGCGAGTTGCACGCCTTGCGATGCATCGGCGACGGGTTCGCGCTCGGGCCATTTCGTCGCCTTCACGCGTCTGCGCAAATCGGCGATCTGCGCGTCCGGCACATGGACGCGCAGCGGGCGAATGGCGGTTTTATCGCCGCCTTTGATTTGCACGATTTCAGCCGTGTCCGGCGCCGGCTCGGCGAAGGCCAAACGGCTGAATGCGCCGGCAGCCAGCGTCGCGGCCGCGACACCGATGAAATGACGACGCGACGGCGTCTTGAGAGAGATATCGTTCGACATACAAGCCTCCTGAATACATGAGCGAGGAGGAGCGATGCGTGCCGCAGCGAATCTCTATCCCTGTAGCCGGGTTGCGGGCCGCCGTTCGGCAAGCCCTGGATCGTCACCGCCTCGATGCGCCGCGAAGGGTTTTCGCAGCAGGTGACGCGATTATGTGCATATGCACACTATGCGTAAATGCAGGCGCGGGTACAACACTATTGTCGGGCAGGAAAGAGTCCGGCCCGACCGTGTCTCATGCGTTCATCGCGCGGCGCCCGATGTTACCTGCGCGTTGTTCTGCCTGCGCCGATAAACCGTGTCCCGCGACGCGAGCCAGTAATACACCGGCGACGTCAGCAGCAACCCGACGACCCACGACAGATCCGCGCCATCGAGATACTTCGGCACGGGGCCGGCATACATCGGCGTATTCATGAACGGAATCTGCACGGCGATGCCGATCGCATAGGCAATCAACGCCTGCGGATTGAAGCGCCCGTAGATGCCGCCATCCACCTGAAAGATCGACCGGATGTCGTACTTGCCTTTGTGGATCACGTAGAAGTCGATGAGGTTGATCGCCGTCCACGGCACCAGCACGACGAGCAACGCCAGCACGAGATCGACGAGATTCGCGACGAAGTTCGTCGACGCGCCAATCGCGCCATAGCAGCACGCGATTAGAATCACGACCGACAGCACCGCGCGCGCCTTCGCCGTCGGAATCCAGCGATACGCGAAGGTCTGCAGCGAGGTGATCACGGCGAGCACCGCGCCATACAGATTCAACGCGTTGTGGCTGATGACGCTCAACAGGAACAGCACGAGCATCGGCAACCCGAGCGGTCCGGTGGCGAGCTTCACGGCGTCCATCGCATCGGCGCCGGGCGGCACCGCCAGCACCGCGACCGCGCCGAACACGAACGCGAGCGTCGAGCCGATCGTGCAGCCGAGATACGTCGCCCAGAACGTCGACGCAACGCGCACGCTCGCCGGCAGGTAGCGCGAATAGTCGGAGACGTAGGGCGCGAAAGCGATCTGCCACAGCGCGGAGAGCGAAACCGTCGCGAGCCAGCCGGCGAAGTTGAAGCCGCCGCGCGTGATGAAATCAGCCGTCGAGATATGCGTGAGGATGTACCCGAAGCCGACGAAAATGCCGATGCCGAGCACCCACGTCCCGATACGGTTCAGGATATGAATGAACTTGTAGCCGATGATGCCGATCAAGCCCGATCCCAGCGCGCCAATGACGATGCCGACCGGCACCGAAACCGACGCTTCGATCCCATGCAGGGACTTCCCCGCGAGCACGATATTCGACGCGAAGAAGCCCACGTACATCACGCCCGCGATCACGGTGACGAGCAGCGCGCCCCACGAACCAAACTGTGCGCGGCTCTGGATCATCTGCGGGATGCCCATTTGCGGCCCCTGCGCGGAATGCAGCGCCATCAACACGCCGCCGACCGCCTGGCCGACGATGATCGCGATGACGCCCCACAGCAGATTCAGATGAAAGATCTGCACGCCGAGCGCGCCCGTCACAATGGGCAAAGGCGCGATGTTTCCACCGAACCATAGCGTGAAGAGGTCGCGCACTTTGCCGTGACGATCCTCGGGCGGCACATAGCCGATCGTGTGCTTCTCGATCAATGGAGCAGCGTTGCGTTGCGCGGTAGTCAAAGTCGTCTCCTGTTTGTGCGCGGCAAAGCGATGCCCTGACGCGCAGGGCGTCGGGATCGCCAGCGGCGCTTGTGAAGTCAGGCTAGGGTCGAGAGATGCTCGGCGAGGCGCATCAGCATCGCGTCGCAGTCGCGGAGTTGTTCGAGGGTCACGAACTCGTCGGGTTTGTGGCCCTGATCCATGCTGCCGGGGCCGCATACGACAGTCGGAATGCCCGCCTGATCGAAGAGCCCGCCTTCCGTGCCGAACGCCACCGTGCCGAAATCGGACGAACCGCTCAACAACGCGAGCAGGCGCGCCGCTTCGCTATCGGGCGGCGTCGCGAGTCCGGGATACATCGAAAGCGGTTCGAGCCGGATATCGGTATCGGATTGAATGGCGCGCATCTTCGGGAGCAGTTCGGCCTGTGCGTAGGAATGCAGATCATCTGCTACGGTGCTGGCGTCGAAGCCCGGAAGCGCGCGCACTTCGAAATCGAATTCGCATTCCGCCGGCACGATGTTCAGCGCGCGGCCGCCCCGGATGACGCCTGTTTGCACGGTCGAATACGGCGGATCGAAACGCTCGTCGTGCTGATCGGGTCGCGCCAGCTTCTCGCCGATCTCTTCGAGCCGATTGATCAAACGCGCCGCGTACTGAATCGCATTGACGCCATACGGCGCGTAGGCGGAATGGCAAGGCGCGCCCTTCACCTGACAACGCATCGCGAGTTTGCCCTTGTGGCCGAGCACGGGTTGCAACGACGTCGGCTCGCCGATCAGGCACAACACGGGCTTATGCGCGCGCTTCTCGAGTTCAGCCAGCATCGGTCGCACGCCGAGGCATCCGACTTCTTCGTCGTAGGAGAAAGCGAGATGCACCGGCAAGCGCAGTTCGCGCTTCAGCAACATCGGCACGGCGGCCAGCACGGAGGCAAGAAAGCCCTTCATGTCGGCCGTGCCGCGGCCATACAGCCGCCCATCCTTTTCGGTAAGACGGAATGCATCGACGGTCCACGGCTGGCCATCGACGGGCACGACATCCGTATGCCCCGACAACACGATGCCGCCGCGATCGCGCGGTCCGATCGTCGCGAACAGATTCGCCTTCGTGCGCTCCGCGTTGTAGAACAGTTCGCATTCGACGTCCAGTTGCGCGAGGTAATCGCGAATGAATTCGATCAGCGCCAGGTTCGAATCGCGGCTGACCGTCGCGAAACCGATCAGCCGTTCGAGCAGCGCGCGGCTCGTCATCTCACTCATCGCCCGGCACTCCGTAGCTCGGCGCGGCAGTCGGATTCAGCGCGCGCGTCACGTAGTCCTGCATCTGCGGTTTGTACGCGTGCCAGAGACCGTCGAGTCTGCCGATAGGATCGTCGTCCGCCCAGTCGACGCGCAGATCGACGAGCGGCCAGCTCATCTCGCCCGCGATCTTCAACGCCGCCGAATGCACGGGGCCCGCTTCGCCGCCCGCTGCAATCGCGGCATGCATCGCAGCGAGAAGCCGATCCGCGAGATGACCGGTCGCGTTCTCGAACGCGGGAATCATCGCCTCGATCACGTGGGCGCCCGCGAGCATGTTGCCCGCCGCGACGCATTGCTTGCCCGCGACCGCGTGATAGGTTCCGAGCGCCTGGTTGCCGCTGAAGAACGCGGTGCGGCCTTGCGCATCGACCACCGTCACCTGCCGGTATTCGCTCCATTCGTTCGCGGCCAGCGCGCGCTCCAGCGCGGCAGCGGAATCGATCGCGCTTTCGAGCTGGTCGAGAATCTGCGGACCGAGCGCAGGCAGCGTGACGTTCTGCGTCGCGACCGCACCGACGCCCGCACGCACCCACGGACAACGCGCGCCCACCGCGATGCTCGACGAGCTGATCGCGATGCCGAGCTGCCCCGTCTGCTCACAACGTCCGACGATGGAAAAAGTCATGTGCCCTCCTTTTGCGTCTTCAGGCCTGAGGCGACGTCCAGCCATCGGGAATCACGGCGATCACGTCGATCTCCATCAGCCATTCCGGCTGACCGAGCGCGACGACGGTGAGTCCCCGTCGAAATGGGAAACACGCCTTTCAGCCATTTGCCGACTTCGCGATACACCGGCTCGCGATAACGCACATCGGTGAGATAGGTCGTTGTCTTGACGATATGCGATAGATCGCTGCCGGCCTCTTCGAGCAATTGCTTCACGTTCTTCATCGCCTGCTCGGCCTGCGCGCGCGGATCGCCGAGCCCGATGAGATTGCCATCGAAATCCGTGCCGATCTGACCGCGCACATAGACGGTATTGCCCGCGCGCACGGCCTGGCAAAGATCGTTGTCGAGGGTCTGATTCGGGTACGTATCCTTCGTGTTGAACATGCGGATACGGGTATGCGTTGGTTGGCTCATCGATAGCACCTTGATACGGAATGTGTTTGAAATCAGTTGACGCTTTCGACGCGCTTTTCTTCCACCTGGCTTTGCGGCGTGTCGTAGTACGCGAGATATTTGCGCTGCGTGACGATGTGATCGGCGATATGCTTCGCGTCGTGCCACACGCCCCAGATGAACGCCGAGCCACGGCGCGACAGCCACGGCAGGCCGAGAAAATAGATGCCCGGTTCCTTCGCGACGCCGCGTTGATGTTTCGGCTTGCCTTTGTCGTCGAATGCATCGACTTGCAGCCAGTTGAAATCGACGGCATAGCCGGTTGCCCAGATGATCGACGTCACGCCTTCTTTCGCCATATCGAGCGCGAGAAGTGGATGCGTCATGCAGTCCGGATCGGCGGGAATGGTGCGGGCTTCGGGCTCTTCAGGAAGATCGAGGCCGTTGCGTTGCGCATAGGCGTCGGCGGCATCGAGCAGCGACAGATAGTTCTCGTCGCCGCGCCGGATGTTATCGGCGAGATCGGCTTCGAACGTGACGACGGTATCGTCGAACGTTTTGGTCAGACCGACGAGCGTGATGCCCTGATGCGCGAGACGCCTGAAATCCACCGTATGGCCGCCGCGCGCGCCGCTCACCGCGATCGTCACATGTTCGCGGCCCGGCTTCATCACTTCAGCGTCCCATTCGCCGAGCACGCCGAGCCACCAGCAGAAATCGCGTCCGCGATAACCACGCGGCGGGCGATCGTGCGCGCCGACCGACAGATACACGCGCCGTCCCGCGCGCTGCAATTCATCGGCGATCTGCACGCCCGACGATCCCGCGCCGACAACGAGCACGCCGCCTTCGGGCAATTGCTGCGGATTGCGATAGTCGGCCGAATGAATCTGCGTGAGCGCGGCGCTTGTCGGCGCGATCGGCGGAATCACGGGGCGCTGGAACGGTCCGGTCGCAACGACCACGCGATTCGCTTCAATCGTTCCATCAGATGTATCGACGGTAAAGCCCGGCCGGCCGGCATTGCGCGCGACCTTCTTCACTTCGACGCCGGTGCGAATGGGCGCCTCGAACTTCCGTGCGTACTCGACGAAATAATCCGCGACCTGATCCTTCGACGCGAAGCCGTCAGGGTCGAAATTGGCGAACTCGAGATTAGGGAAACGATCGTGCCAGGCCGGGCCGTTGGCGACGAGCGAATCCCAGCGGCCCGTGCGCCAGCGCTCGGCAATACGGTCGCGCTCCAGCACGAGATGCGGCACGCCGAGCTTGCTCAGATGTTCGCTCATCGCAACGCCGGCCTGACCGGCGCCGACTACGAGCGTATCGATAGACGTTGTTTCCACTGTCATGGCTAATGTCCTTCTGAAAGGCCGTTGTATCCGTGATCCATTCGTGAAAATCTACGCGCCCCGACAGAATCCGAAAAATATATTTAAAAAATGCATAGCATCGGATTTGGCTATGCAATGAATTTTGCGGGCCGCGATCTGCTCGGGCAAGCGCGCAATCTGCTGAAGATCGCGGAAGAATTGCAGATGGCCGCGAAGGAAATGGATGGCGGCATGACCGGCTCCCGAATCGCACCGTGGACGGAGAAGACTTCGTGATTACGCGCTTCAAGGACAACGTCAACGCCACGACATTGGGCATCGCGCAATCACGCACCAGGCGGCCGCGGCAGGTCGTGCATCGCTTCGCGTCCTTTTGCGAGATCTATATCCGGCGGCTGCATATCGACATATGACGCCTGTTTCGTTGAATATGGAAGTTATCGACGCTGCATAGGCAATAGCTTTGCTTTGTATCCGAAAACAATATTTTGGCTGGCAATTTGGCTTGATAGATTGATGAGCATGTCGAGCGCAATGCCTTGAAACCTCGCGTTGGCGCGCTTCCACGGGCAGCAACATGGAGAGCCTCATGACCAGGACCATCGCGGTGCAAACGCTTATCGACCAGATGCAGTCGAATTGCGAACGATCATTCAGCGATGCGCACGCCATGCCGCCCGGCGTCTATACATCGCCCGAATTTCTGTCGCTCGAGTTATCACCTGCCGATGCTGCATCGCGCAACGGTAGGGCCGCATTCGAAGCTCGACGACATGGAATGCCCGCCGGGTTATCCCGCATTCAACTATCACTGGATCACGAAGGAAGCGAGTTTGCCGATCGGCAACGCGCATCCGGACAACACACGCCTGACGGGACACTGGCGCAAGACGACGGCGCTGCTGGCGATCTATCCGACTCATCTCGTCACGCTCACGCCTGGCTATTTCTGGTATCTCGCGCTGCAACCGCGCGGCGTCGGGCAGGTGCATATCCGTTTCGGCGGCGGGCTCGCGCCTGAATTCATCGCCGATCCGGAAGCGAACGCGCACATGTCGACGCTCAAGCAATTGCTCGACGAAGTGAATGCGGAGGACCGGCGCGGTGTGCAGGCAGTGTTTCGCGGCGTACATGCGCCGCTCGCGAAGCCCGGCAACCTGAGCCATCTCGAACGGCCCAATTACGACTTCGCGCGTTATATCGCGTCGAAGCTCGCACAGCACTGAAAGACAGGACGCGATCACGATGTCAGACCCTTCCTTCATCTCCTTCTCGGGCGTGAGCAAATCGTATGACGGCGCGCATTACGTCGTGGAGGACCTGAACCTCGACGTACGCAAAGGGGAGTTTCTTTCGCTGCTCGGGCCGTCGGGTTCGGGCAAGACGACCACGCTCATGATGCTCGCGGGCTTCGAAACGCCGACGCAAGGCGAAATCCGTCTCGACGGCAGACGTCTCGACGACAAGCCGCCGCATCAGCGCGATATCGGCATGGTGTTTCAGAACTACGCGCTCTTTCCGCATCTGACGATCGCGGAGAACGTCGCGTTTCCGCTTTCGGTGCGGCACGTGGGCCGTGCGGAGCAAAAGGCGCGTGTGAAGCGCGCGCTGGAGATGATCGAGTTGCCGCATCTCGCGAACCGCCGTCCTTCGCAGCTTTCCGGCGGTCAGCAGCAGCGCGTCGCGCTCGCGCGCGCACTCGTGTTCGAGCCGAGCGTCGTGCTGATGGACGAACCGCTCGGCGCACTCGACAAGCGCCTGCGCGAAACGATGCAATACGAAATCATGCGCCTGCATCGCGAGCTCGCGCTGACGATCGTCTATGTGACGCACGATCAGGCCGAAGCGCTGACGATGTCGGACCGCGTCGCCGTCTTCTCCGATGGCCGCATCCAGCAGGCCGCCACGCCGAGCGAACTCTACGAGAACGCGCAGAACGCGTTCGTCGCGAACTTCGTCGGCGAGAACAACGGGCTCATCGGGCGCGTCGTCAGTGTGAACGACGAATGGGCGACGCTCGCGCTGTCCGATGGCAGCGTCATTCGCGGACGCTGCGAACACGGCCTGCGCGCCGGCGACGAAGCGATGCTCGCGCTGCGCCCCGAACGCGCGCATATTCCGGGCGCGGAAGGCGCGCAGCCCGACGAGCACAGCAACGTCGTGCGCGCGTGTGTCGAGGAACTCGTGTATTGCGGCGATCATCATCGCGTGCATCTGAAGGTCGGCGCGCGCGATTCCATCGTCGTGAAGGTGCCCAATACGCAGCGTCATGCGTTGCCCGCAGCGGGCAGCACGATCGACATTGCATGGCGTCACGACGACTGCAAGATTCTCGCGATGATGGCGCCCAAAAGCGCGCCCGCGATTGCCCCTTCCACACCGCCGTCACCTTCCCTCATCTCGACCGCACCCGCAGGAGCCAACTGACATGCGCACTCATATCAAAGCACAATGCGCCGCACTCGCTGTATTTGCATTCGCAACCATCCCGACTCAGGCAGCGGAGACGCTTTCCGTCGTGACCTTCGGCGGCGCGTATGAAGCCGCTGCGAAGAAGGCGTGGTTCGAGCCGTTCACGCAAGCGACAGGCGTGAATTTCTCGACCGAATCGTACGATGGCGGCCTCGCCAAACTCTCCGCGATGGAGCAGGCGAAGAACACGACGTGGGATCTGATCGACCTCGAAACCAACGACGCGATCACCGCCTGCGATGAAGGCCTGCTGCAGAAGTTCGACAAGAAGTCGATCGGCAAGACGAGCGACTTCATCCCCGGTTCGATCAGCGATTGCGCGGTCGCGAGCATGGTCTGGTCCACCGTCTATGCCTACGACGCGAGCAAGCTGAAGACCGCGCCGACCACCGTCAACGACTTCTTCGACTTGCAGAAATACCCCGGCAAGCGCGGCTTGCGCAAGTCGCCGAAGGTGTCGATGGAATGGGCGCTGATCGCCGATGGCGTCGATCCGAAGGATGTGTACAAGGTGCTCGGCACGCCCGCCGGCGTCGATCGCGCGTTCAAGAAGCTCGACACGATCAAGCAGAACATCGTGTGGTGGGAGTCGGGCGCGCAGGCGCCGCAGCTGCTCGCCGATGGCGCGGTCGTGATGGTGCAGGCCTACAACGGCCGCATCGACGATGCCGCGAAGAAGGACAAGAAGCCCTTCAAGGCGGTCTGGGATGCGCAGGTCTACGACTTCGAATGGTGGGCCATTCCGACGGGCGCGAAGCACGCCGACACGGCCGCGAAGTTCATCGTGTCGCAAGCGCAGCCGAAGGCATCGGCGGATCTGTCGAAGTACATCGCCTATGCGCCGCCGCGCAAGGACGCGGTTGCGCTCGTCGACAAGCAGCGTCTCGCCGACATGCCGACCGCGCCGGACAACTTCAAGCGCGCCGTGCAGATCAACGCGAATTTCTGGGCCGATAACGCGGACCAGATCAACAAGCGCTTCCAGGTGTGGCTGACGCAGTAACGCTACACGGAACAAAGGAACGCCATGCCTGCATCGATCCACGCGCCCGCCTCCGGTTCTCCGACGAGAGCCGATGGCCGCGCCTCGTATCAAAGGGCGCGCCGCCGCGCATCGGTGCAGGCATTGTTGCTTGCATTGCCGCTGATCGTGTTTCTGTTGTCGACGTTCATCGCGCCGATCGCGCTGCTGCTTGCGCGCAGTGTCGAGAACAAGGAAGTGCCGGACAGCATGCCCGCGCTGACTCGCGCGCTCGATGCGTGGGATGGGCGCGGTGTGCCCGATGAACGCATGTTCGCGCTGCTCGCGTCCGGGCTCAAGGGCGCGCAGCAGAGCGGACAGCTCGGCACCGTCGCGCGCAGGCTCAACTTCGCGCAGCCCGAATTCCGCAGCCTGTTGATGCGTACCGCGCGCAGCGTGCGCGACGAGACGCCCGCCGCGTGGAAGCCTGCTTTGATCGAAATGGACGAACGCTGGAATTCGCCGGAAACCTGGCGTCTTCTGAAACGCGCCGCCGCGACGCCCACGCCCGACTATCTGCTCGCCGCCGTCGATGCGCAAGTGACGCCGCAGGGCAACCTCGCGTTCGTGCCGGATAACGCGTCGGTGTATCGGCAGGCGTTCTTGCGCACGATTTCGATCAGCGCATCCGTCACGCTCCTGTGCCTCGTGCTCGGCTATCCGGTCGCGTGGCTGCTCGCCAATCTGCCGGCGCAAAGCAGCAACCGCCTGATGCTCTTCGTGATCGTGCCGTTCTGGACGTCGTTGCTCGTACGCACGACCGCGTGGTACGTGCTGCTGCAACCGGGCGGCGTCATCAACGGCCTGTTGATGGGGCTCGGTCTCGCGACGCATCCCGTACCGCTCATCTTCAACCGCACGGGCGTGCTGATCGGCATGACGCACGTGCTTCTGCCGTACATGATTCTCGCGATCTACTCGGTGATGAAAGGCGTATCGCCCGTCTATGTGCGCGCGGCGCAGTCGCTCGGCGCGCATCCGTTCACCGCGTTCGTGCGCGTCTATATTCCGCAGACCCTGCCGGGCGTCGGCGCGGGATGCTTTCTCGTCTTCGTGCTCGCGCTCGGCTACTACATCACGCCCGCGCTGCTCGGCGGCGCAGGCGATGAAATGATCAGTCAGCTCATCGCGCTGCAGACGAACACGCAGCTCAACTGGGGACTCGCGGGCGCGCTCTCGGCGTATCTCGTGATCTTCACCGCGATCTTCTATTTTCTGTTCAATCGCATCGTCGGCATCGACCGGTTGCGCTTCGGTTAAGGAGCCTTTTCGTCATGACAGAGCAACGCAACAAGGTGCTGACCGAACGCATCGCATCACGCTGGGTGCGCGTGCATACCGCACTCGTGCTGTTCTTTCTCGTCGCGCCGATTGTCGCGATCATTCCGCTCTCGTTCAACTCGGGATCGTATTTCTCGTATCCGTTGCAGGGCTTTTCACTGCGCTGGTACGAGCAGGCGCTGACGAGCCCCGACTGGCAGCGCTCGCTGTTGAACAGCGTCGGCATCGGCGCGGCGTCGACCCTGATCGCCACGGGTCTCGGCACGCTCGCGGCGCTCGGCCTTTCGCGTGCGCAGTTTCCACTGCGCTCGGTGATCATGCCGATCATCATCTCGCCGATGATCGTGCCGATCGTCGTCGTCGCGGCGGGCTTCTATCTGATCTTCGCGCCGCTCGGGCTCGTGAACTCGTATCCGGGCGTGATTCTCGCGCACGCGGCGCTCGGCACGCCGTTCGTCGTGATCACCGTGACGGCTTCATTGTTGTCGTTCGATCAGAGCCTGCTGCGCGCGGCGTCCGGTCTCGGCGCGAAGCCGTGGACGGCGTTTCGCCGCGTGACCTTGCCGCTCATCACGCCCGCGGTCGCCACAGGCAGTGTGTTCGCGTTCGCGACATCGTTCGATGAAGTGATCGTGATCCTGTTCATCGGCGGGCCGGATCAGCGCACCGTGCCGCGTCAGATGTGGAGCGGCATCCGCGATTCGATCGATCCGTCGATTCTCGCGGTCGCGACGATGCTCATCGTATTTGCCGTGTTGCTCTTCGCCAGCATCAACTGGCTGCGTGGGCGGGCGGCTGCCGCCAGCCGCGCCCTCGTCTGATCATGCTCACACCATCGCTTCGATCTGGCGGCGCGGCAGCATGCGGTCGAATTCACGCTTGACGATGCCGTAGCATTCGCACGCGCGCTCTTCCAGTCCGGCGCGATCCAGGATCTTGATGCAGCCGCGGCTGTGATGGATCAGGCCCGCGTCATGCAGCTTGCCGGCCGCTTCGGTCACGCCTTCGCGACGCACGCCGAGCATGTCCGCGATCATCTGTTGCGTCACGCGCAGTTGATCCGACGGCGTGCGATCCGTTTGAATCAGCAGCCAGCGGCACAGTTGCTTCGACAGCGAGTGATGACGATTGCATGCCGCCGTCTGCGCGACTTGCGTGAGGAGGGCTTGCATGTACAGCAGCATCACGCGGCGCAGGAAGTCCGAGCGGCCGAAGTGCTCGCGCAATGCGCCCGCGCTCATGCGATACGCGAAGCCCGCGCATTGAACCTGTACGCGCGTGGGCATGGTATCGCCGCCCGTCAGCACCGGCACGCCCGACATCCCTTCGCGTCCCACTGCCGCGACTTCGACGGAGCCGCCGTCTTCCATCGTATGCAGCAGCGAGATGATTGCTGTGGTCGGGAAATAGACGTGATGGATGCGTTGTCCCGAATCGCACAGCAACTGCTCCGTGCGCAACTGGACGAGTTCGAGATGAGGTGCGAGCGCTTGCCATTCCTGCGCCGGAAGCGCGCCCAACAGATGATTGCCGTGAAGGTCTGATTGAAGAGTCAACATGTTCTTTTAGTCTCGTGCGAGTGCGCTTCGCGCTTTAGTTTCTTCTGGTCCGCAACTGGATTCGTGCACGCATCTGATGGTGTACATCGAACCCTGTTGCGACCAGCCCCGTAGCACGAATTCGCCGCTCTTATCTGTTGTTGGAAGATCGCAGTGAGCTTCGTGCCTGGTCATACATTAGCGAGAGGTGTGCCAGCGCACGCCAATCCTTATACCAACAGGGGTTTGCGCGGTTCCGCGCACAACGCGCCGCAACGTGCGCTCAAGTACGAAGAAAATTGATTCAATCGTGAAAAACGACCTTCATACGGAACGATGTTTGCCGATGGCCAGCGCCAAACGTTTTCCTCTGTCGAATGTCCCGTCAGCAGGGGGATGCGGCACTGCGGCGTTTGCCTGAGCAAGGCTGTCCGGGCGGCTGAAAGCCTTGTCGGAGCGGAATCGGGTCATGATCGAAAAACGTTGCAAAGGTGGTTAACGGCTGCTGCCGCTTTGTCTGAAGGCTTGGCTTCGTTGGAGCGTCGCGCCTTATGTGGCGGGGCTGAGCGGGATTCGTCGCAATTCGGGAAGCGTTGCGTACGTGATCGGGACGGGTTTCGCCGTGCGGAGAAAAATGTTGCATCGCCTATACGTGAGCGGTTTTTGCGGGCGGCCGCGAGGCGTTGCACCGCACGCATGAACACGATTCATATATCGTTGAACAACCTTCGTTTGTAGTCAGCCATCGCTCGCGGCACCATGCTTGCATACCCACTTTGATCCGCATGGAGCGAGAACATGAGCGACGTCATGGAGACATCCGCAAAAACCGCCGAACCGACCATCGACCTCAAGGGGCGCGTGTCGATCTATCAACCGGAGCAGCAAGGCCTGATCTTTCCCGAGCTGCCGACGTTTTCCAGCCACGCGGAGCATCGCCGGTATCTGAAGGAGCGCCTCGTCGCCGCGTGCCGGGCTTTCGCACAGCAAGGCTTCGATTACGGCTTCGCGGGTCATCTCACCGTGCGCGATCCGGAACATCCGTCGCGGTACTGGACCAATCCGATGGCCGTTCACTTCGCGCAAGTGAAGGTCTCGAACCTGATCTGCGCCGATCATCAGGGCAATGTGGTCGAAGGCAATTACGCGCTCAATCGCGCGGGCTTCGTGCTGCATGCCGCGGTGCATGAGCAGCATCAGGACATCGTCGCGATGTGCCATGCGCATACCGTTTATGGGACCGCGTTCGCGGCGCTCGGCAAGCCGCTCATCCCGATGTCGCAGGACGCCTGCGCGTTCTTCGAGGACCACGTCGTGATCGGCGATGAGGCGGGCAAGGTCGCCGTCGAGGTGAAGGGCGGCAACAAGGTCGCGAATGCGTTTCAGGGCGTGAAGGCCGCGATTCACCAGAATCACGGGCTGCTTACCGCGAGCCGGCACAGCATCGATTCGGCGGCGTTCTGGTTCATCGCGCTCGAGCGCTGCTGCCAGCAACAGTTGATGATCGAAGCGACCGGCATCACGCCGAAGCTCGTGCCGGAGGATCGCGCGCGCTATAGCCGCGAGCATGTGGGAAGCGACTACATCGGCTGGCTGCACTTTCAGACGATCTGGAATGATCTGGTCGCGACGCAGGCGGATATGTTTGATTGAGCCTGCTTTCCGGTCGACACGGGCGATGCGGTGGAAACCGCCTCGTCCTTTTTTGTATGATGGCGGACCACCCTCTTCCGACAACCCAAGGACCACCGTCATGACCGCCGCAACGCAATTCGACCAGGTTTCCGTCATCAAACGCGCCAACGTCTACTTCGACGGCAAGTGCGTATCGCACACCGTTCTCTTCGCGGACGGCACGAAAAAAACCCTCGGCGTGATCCTGCCCGGCACGCTCAACTTCGGCACCGACGCGCCCGAACTGATGGAAGTGCAAGCCGGCCAATGCCGCATCCGTCTCGACGGCAGCGACGAATGGAAGACGTACGGCGCTGGCGAATCGTTCTCCGTGCCGGGCAAGAGCCGCTTCGATATCGACGTGATCGAAACGCTCGACTACGTTTGCAGTTATCTCTGATCGGCGCGCGGTCTGTCCAATTTTAATCGCTGTCCACGTTTCGTGTACACTGCATTAAATTGGACATTCGGACCAGCGATGTCGACAGCCGATCACCTCAACGAGCAACTGGCCGAAGCCGCCGCCGCCGCCTTCAGCGAGTCGACCGGCCTCGCCGCGCGCCGCGTCGCGACGCCGAAGCGCCGCGATAGCAACGCCGCCATCGAATTCCGCATCGGTGGCGCGCGCGTCAGGCGTTCAGTACAGGTGCGGGAGAACATCGACCGCATCGGCGTGTTGTCCGCATTCAGCGCGGCCGTCAATCGCGACAGCGGCACGAAACCCACGCTCGTCACCATCTATCTCTCACCAGACATGATCCGCGCGTGCCGCGAACTCGACATCGATGCGCTCGATCTCGCCGGCAATGCGCGCCTCATCGAAGGCGACAGCATCGTGATCGTCTCGGGCCGTCCGCGCGTGGCGCAAGCCAAAGCGCCGCGCTCCAGAACCTGGACCCGCTCGACACTGCGCGTCACGCTCGCGCTGCTCGTCACGCCATCGCTCCTGGAGCGCGGTTATCGCGACATCGCGAAAGCCGCGGGCGTCAGCCACGGCACGGTGCAGAACGCCGTGCGCGCGCTCGTCGATCATCGCGATGTGTTCGAGCGTCCCGATGGCCGCGGCCTGCAATTCGCCGACCGGGAACGCCTGATCGACGAATGGGTCACGCTGTATCCACGGCAATTGCGCGAATCGCTCGTCATCGGGCGGTATCGCGCGGAGTCGAACGACTGGTGGCGCGATGCGCCCGATCTGCCCGGGCAATGCCAGTTCGGCGGCGAGCCCGCCGCGGCGATACTCACGCAATATCTGAAGCCGGCGACGGTCACCGCCTATTGCGCCGATGCCCCGCCGCGCGAGTGGATCATGGAGGCGCGGCTGCGGCCCGATCCGACCGGAAACGTGGAGTTCCTGCGCGCGCCCGTCGCGCTCGCGCCCATCGACGGCCTGCCGCCGAACGTCGTCGCGCCGCTGCTCGTGTACGCCGATCTCGTCGCGAGCGGCGACCCGCGCAATCTCGAAACCGCCAGGATGCTGCGTGAACGCTATCTTGCCACTTGAACGCCTGCCGCACCGGCCGCTCGGCGGCGCCATCTGCGCGATGCTGCGCGAAGTCGTCGCCGCGTCCGACGCGACGCGCATCGCGTGGTTCGTCGGCGGCGCGAGCGCACGCGACATCCTGCTCACGCACGTCCACGATATTCAGGCGACGCGCGCGACGGCCGATGTCGATATCGGCATTTCGATTCAAGGCTGGACGGGCCACGACGCGTTGCGCCGCGCGCTGCTCGCAGCGGGCAATTTCACGGCGCCGAAGGGTTCGGCGCATCGGCTGAATTACAGCGCGCCCTTCACCAAAGAACGGACGTGGCTCGACATCGTGCCGTTCGGTGGCGTGCAGGACGCGCGCGGCGAAATCGCGTGGCCGCCGGATGGATCGGTGCGCATGAACGTCGCGGGCTTCCGGCAGGCGCTCGACGCGGCGATTCCCGTGCGCATCGAACAGGATCTCGTCGTGCCGGTCGCGTCACTGCCCGCCCAGGCGATGCTGAAAATCCTCGCGTGGCAGGACCGGCACGCCGTCGATCGCAAGGACGCGATCGACCTGCTCTTTCTGATGGCGCATTACGAGCAAGCCGGAAATCGCGACCGTCTTTATTCCGACGCAGCCGATCTGCTCGAACGGCACGAATACGATCCGGACATCGCCGGGGCGGCGCTGCTCGGCCGCGACACCGCGGCGATCGCCCGCGATGACGACCTCCGCGCGCAGATTCTCGCGATCCTGCGCCCGGACGAACCCGCGCCGCCGATCCTCACGCACATGCTCGGCTCGCGCCTGCCCGTCTTCGAAACGGAGACGTCGGCACGCGTCGCCGCGCTGTTCCACGCATTCCGCGCGGCGTTTTAACGACTCAACCGTTGCGGAACAAATAGCTGTACGCGTTGAGCGCGGGCACGCCGCCGAGATGCGCGTACAGCACTTTCGAGCCTTCCGGGAATTCGCCATTGCGCACCATCTGGATCATGCCGTCCATCGACTTTCCTTCATAGACCGGATCGGTCAGCACGCCTTCGAGCCGCGCGCACAGACGGATCGCCTCCAGCGTGCCTTCGTTCGGCAGGCCGTATTCGGGGCCGCCGAAGCGCGTGTCGAGAATCACGTCCTCGCGCGTGATGTCCTGACCGAGATCGACGAGTTCCGCCGTGTGCTTCGCGATGCGCAAAATCTGATCGTGCGTCTGCTGCGGTTTCGCCGATGCATCGATGCCGATCACGCGGCGGGCGCGCCCATCCGCCGCGAAACCGACGACCATGCCCGCCTGCGTGCTGCCCGTCACCGAGCACACGACGATGTAATCGAACTTGAATCCCAGTTCCGCTTCCTGCGCGCGCACTTCCTCCGCGAAGCCGACGAAACCGAGCCCGCCCAGCGGATGCTCCGAGCAACCCGCCGGCACCGGAAACGGCTTGCCACCCGCCTCGCGCACGCTGTCCATCGCGTCCTGCCAGCTTTTGCGGATGCCGATATCGAAGCCATCGGCGACGAGGCGCACGTCCGCGCCCATCACCCGCGACATCTGGATATTGCCGACGCGGTCATAGACGGCATCGGAGTAATTGACCCAGTTTTCCTGTACGAGCACGCATTTCATGCCGAGATGCGCCGCCACCGCCGCGACCTGGCGCGTCTGGTTCGACTGCACGCCGCCGATCGACACGAGCGTGTCGCAGCCTTCGGCGAGCGCCTCGGGAATCAGATATTCGAGTTTGCGTGTCTTGTTGCCGCCGAAGGCGAGGCCGCTGTTGCAGTCTTCGCGTTTTGCGTAAAGCTCGACCTTGCCGCCGAGATGCGCGGAAAGGCGCTTGAGCGGCTGGATGGGTGTCGGTCCGAAAGTGAGCGGATAACGGGGAAAACGTTGCAGGTTCATGATTGGCATCCTCGTGAGGGTGGGACTGCGTGGACCCCATCGTAAAGATTTCGGACATTGACCGGGTTGCGAAAAAAGTCGCTTCCGCCTAACGTTTTCACATGTAGAAGTTAACAGGCAGACTTTTATTTCTCTCGATGATCTTTTGAAGCAATGAAAAAAACTGCATCCGCCCGAAACCCGCGCCCCGTGGACGTTCAGACCGATCGCGTCGATCGCGCGATCCTGCGTCAACTCCAGCGCGACGCGTCCATCTCGAATGTCGCGCTGGCGGAGAAGGTCAATCTGAGCCCGCCCGCGTGTCTGCGGCGCGTCGAGCGGCTGCGCGAAGCGGGGCTGATCCGCGCGACCGTCGCGCTGCTCAATCCGAAAGCGCTCGATGCCGGCATGCTCGTGCTGATCGGCGTGATCCTCGACCGCTCGACGCCCGATTCCTTCGACGCCTTCGAACAGGCCGCGCAAAAAGTGCCCGGCTGCATGGAATGCCATGTCGTGACGGGCGAATTCGACTTCTTCATGCTGATCCGCACGCGCGACAGCGAGAGCTTCAATCGCCTGCATGCCGAGAAGCTGCTGTATCTGCCCGGCGTGCGGCAAATCCGTACGTTCGTCGTGCTGCGCGAGGTGCTCTCGACGACCGCGTTTCCGATCGGCGAATCCGCCGGTGCGCGGCCGGCGTAGCCTCGAACACACATTTGCGAAAGACTTGCTGAAAAATTACGCTACGATTCAGGGTTTTCCATGTCTGGACATCCCGCTTCGTTGTGACCGCGTCTGAATTCAAAGCTTTGGCCCGGGCGACTCTGGCCCGTGTCGCGCCGTGGCTGCGCCCGCATCTGCGGCCCCGCTCGCTGCTGCTCCTGCCCGCGCTCTTTCTGCTTTACGTGCTGGTGCTGATTCCGTTTACGCCCGGCATCCGCGATATTCGCCGCGCCAAGGTCGACCAGCCCGCGCAGGTCTATTCCGCCGATGGCAAGCTGCTCGCCGAGTTCAAGCCGACGCATCGCGAATGGGTCAGCCTCAAGCAAGTCTCGCCGCAGGTGATCGACGCGCTCATCTCGACGGAAGACCGGCGTTTCCATCAGCATCACGGAATCGATTTCCGGCGCACGGCGGGCGCGGCGCTGCGCACGTTTTCGGGCGACCGGCAAGGCGGCTCGACGCTCACGCAACAGCTCGCGCGCAATCTGTATCCCGAGGAAATCGGCCGCTCGCAGACGCTCACGCGCAAGCTGAAGGAAGCGATCACCGCGTTCAAGATCGAAGCGGTCTATTCGAAGGACGAGATCCTCGAAACCTATCTGAACACGGTGCCGTTTCTCTATAACGCGTACGGCATCGAGATGGCCGCGCGCACCTACTTCGACAAATCCGCGGGCCAGCTCGACGTGCTCGAAAGCGCGACGCTCATCGGCATGTTGAAGGGCAACAGCTATTACAACCCGGTGATCAACCCCGAGCGCGCGCTCGACCGGCGCAACATCGTGCTCGGGCAGATGGTGAAGTACGGCCACCTGCCGGCCGCAAAGCTCGATGCGCTCAAAAAGCGCCCGCTGCGCATCGACTTCGAGCGGCAGACGGAAGAACCCGGCCGCGCGCCGCACTTCGCGCAGCAATTGCGCAAGTGGCTGATCGGCTGGGCCGACGACAACGATTACAACATCTATTCCGATGGCCTCGTCGTACGCACGACCATCGACTCGCGTCTGCAGACCATGGCGACGAACGCGCTCGCGCTTCAGGGCAATCAGTTGCAATCGATCGCGAATGCGGCGTGGGGCGGCCGTGGCGGCTGCGCGAACACGAACGCGGATCTCGCGCACGCGTTCATCCGCGAGACGAGCGAGTATCGCGCGGCGCGCGACGGCGGCGCGAGCGATGCCGACGCCATCAAGAAACTCGGCTCGGACCGCGCGTTCATGCAGGCGCTGTGCGAGAACAAGACGCGCGTGCAGGCGGCGTTCGTCGCACTCGATCCGCGCAGCGGCCAGATCAAGGCATGGGTCGGCAGCCGCGATTTCACGCAGGACCCGTTCGATCACGTCGCGCAGGCGCGTCGTCAGCCCGGCTCGACGTTCAAGCCTTTTGTCTACGGCGCGGCGTTCGATCGCGGCGCGAAGCCGACCGATACCTTCGTCGATCAGGCCGTCGAAATTCCGGTGCGCGGCGCCGAAACCTGGCGCCCGACCGACGACGCGCCGCCGTCGGGTCGCCCCGTGAGTCTGCGCGACGGCATCGCGTTTTCGAAGAACCGCATCACCGCGCAGGTGATGGAACAGGTCGGGCCGGCGCGCGTCGCACGGCTCGCGCGCGACATGGGCGTGCGCGAAAGCCATCTCGACGTGGTGCCGTCGCTCGCGCTCGGCACGAGCCCGGTGACGCTCAAGGAGATGGTGTCGTCGTACGGCACCATCGCGAATGACGGTAGTTATATAGAGCCGCTGCTCGTCACGCGCATCGAGAACAGGGACGGCGAGGTGCTCGCGCAGTTCGAGAGCACGCCCGAGCGGGCCTTGTCCGTCGATGCGACGCGCAAGCTCGTCGACGTGATGCGCGACGTGATCAATCGCGGCACGGGCACGGCGATCCGCACGCGCTTCGGCATCCGCGCGGACGTGGCGGGCAAGACCGGCACGACGCAGGACAACGCGGACGGCTGGTTCATCCTGATGCATCCGCAACTCGTCGCGGGCGCGTGGGTCGGCTTCAACGATAGCCGCGTCACGCTGCGCAGCGACTACTGGGGGCAAGGCGCGCACAGCGCGCTGCCGATCGTCGGTGATTTCATGCAGCGCTCGCTGCGTTCGCATCTGATCGACGCCCGCGCGCGCTTCGATACTCAGGAAACGCCGGGCCTGTGGCAGACGATGGTCACGCGCGCGCACACGTGGTTCGACGAGACATTCTCGAGCGCGCCGAAGCCGGGCAAGCCGAAAACCGCGCAGACGGCGGCGCAGCCTCCGGCGCGCGCCAAACGCGCGGCTTCGGAACCGCAGGCCGAAGTGACCGAAGCGCCGCCCGCCCCGCCGGTGTTCACGACGATGCCGCCGATCCTGCCAGCGGCGCCGGCCGACGGCGCGAGCAATACGGCGCCGACGCCGCCAGCGGCTACCGAACCGGCATCTGTCGCGCAGTAAATGCGATCCGCGCGTCCTGTGCATGCACACGGGCGTGTGGCGAATAGACAGTTAGTTGCTTTATACGTAACAGCGCATGGCCGTCGAACGAAATGCGCGCAAGCGCACATATCGAGCGCCAAAAGGGTGCTTCGATTCACCTAGGCGAAACGGGCTTACAAAGATTTCGCTGCACACACTGGCGCGCTGTGGCCACACACGCCTGTCAAACGGACGAAAACCGTCCTTTTCGAGCTTCCCCACCCAACGGACGTACGCGACCTGATGCGTAACGTCCACTAGATACCCGGCTGGTATCGGAGAACGAAGTGAATACGCGATTCCCTCGCATCGAACGCGCGGTCGTGGCCGCCGCGCTGATACTGCCCCTGTCGTCGCCCGGTTCTGCACAGACCATCAGCACGACCCTGCCATGGACCGGGACGTGGTCTACCGCGGCGATGAGCACCGGCGACCACGGCTTCAACAATCAGACGATCCGGCAGATCGTGCACACGAGCATCGGCGGCACGGCCGTCGGCGTGCAGTTTTCGAACCTGTACGGCTCCGAGCCGCTCGTGATCGGCGACGTGCACGTCGCGCTGCGCGCGAGCGGCCAGCGCACCGTGCCCGGCAGCGATCGGCCCGTCACCTTCAACGGTCAAACCTTCGTCACCATCGAACCGGGCCACATCGAGATGAGCGATCCGGTCGCGTTTCAGGTGCCGGCGTTCTCGGACATCGCCGTCAGCGCCTATCTGCCGCAACAGACGCCGATGGAAACGACCGGACACGTCGACGGCCTGCAGGACGTCTATGTCGCCGCCGGCGATGTCAGCCTCGACACGGAATTCACGGGCGGCGTCGCCAACGCACTCGGCGCGCAGTCGTACTACTTCCTCACCGACGTCGTCGTGCAGAACGCCAGTGCGACGGGCGCGGTGGTCGCGTTCGGCGCGTCGATCACGGACGGCCTCGCGTCGGCGCCGAACGTGAACGGCCGCTGGCCCAATCTGCTCGCGAAGCGCCTGCAACAGGCGGGCATGACGGTCGGCGTCCTGAACAAGGGCATCTCGGGCAACGACTTCTTCACGAACGGCTCGGGCGAAGCCGGCCTGTCACGCTTCCAGCGCGACGTGCTCGACCAGTGGAACGTGAAGTGGGTCATCATTTCCGACGACGCGGTCAACAACCTGATCGGCGGCTCGCCGCCGACGGCAGCGCGTCTGAACGCCGCGTTCACCGAGCTGACGCAACGCGCGCACGCCGCGGGCGTCAAGGCGATCTGCTCGACGCTCACGCCGTTTCAGGGCGTATCGTCTTGGACGCCGGACATCGAGGCGACGCGCGAAGCGGTCAACGCGTTCGTCGCGACGCCCGAAAGCGGCTGCGACGCCGTGCTCAACCAGGCGACTGCGATCGGCGATCCCGCCAACCCGGCCGCGATACTCGCCACCTACGACAGCGGCGACCACCTGCATCCGAATCAGGCGGGGCTGCAGGCCATCGCCAATTCGGTGAATCTCGACTGGTTCAAGTAAGCGTCGCGCCACGCAAAAAAACGCCATGCGGAAATGCTTCCCGCATGGCGTTTCTATTTGCGTCGCCGATTACGACTTGACGATCGTCGGGTTGGTGACGTTGATGCGCGGGCCACCGTTGTCCCACTGCTCGACGATCAGCGGGTACTTCCACTTCGGGTTCGAGCTGCTGATCTGGCCGTTCACGACGTAGCCGTCGAGCGACAGACCCTGAACCGCGAACGAACCGCCCGGGCTGGTCGTGTCGACGTGGTTGTTGATCGCGATGGTGACCGTCTTGCTGATCGGACCCGGCAGCGAGCCGAACCACACGTTGATGCCGCCGCCCTTGCAGTTCGCGGTCGTCGGGCTGTTGATCGTGATGGTCTTGAACACGGCCGAGTTGTCGTTCGGTTCGAAATCGAGACCGCACGCCGGCGCCGTGCCGTTGATGTTCTGCCACACCGGGCTGTTGAACGTGATCGTGTCGCCCGAGATGATCGACACGCCCTGACGGCGGCAGCCGTCGGCCTTGTGGTTGTCGACCACGAGGTTGTACGTCGGGGTGTTCTTCTTGGTCTGGCTATCGTTGATGTAGATGCCGTCGCCCCAGGTGTTGATGGTGGTCGGCGCGATCAGGTGCACGTTCGTCGCGCCCATGATCGTGAAGCCCATGCCGTGCTCGCCGCCCGACGCCGAGTTCAGTTCCTTGCTGCCGTCGAGGTACGCGTTTTCGACGATGACGTTGTTCACGTCGACGATACGCATCATCTGATAGATGTCGGCGTTGTGCGCGAGCAGCTTGATGGAAGCGCCCGACGCGAAACGGATGTGGCTGTTCGTACGCAGCGTGAGACCCGTCGTGTCGATACGGACCTGGCCCGAGATCAGCAGGATCTGGCCGACAGAACCGTCGATGGCGGCCTGCAGCGCGGCGCGGTCGTTGGTCTTGCCGTCGGCCTTCACGCCGAACGACGAAGCGGCGATGGTGCCCGCGGTGTTGTCGGCGGCGGCGGACGTCGAGCTGGCTGCGGCAGGCGCGCTTGCGGACGTCGTGGTGCTGGCCGACGAAGCCGGCGTCGCGGCGCTAGCGGCATCCGACGAAGATGCGCTGCCGGTGTTGCGCCTTCTCCAGCGATCCGCCACGGAATCAGGCGTTGCATCGCCGCCGCCGCCGCAAGCGGCGAGAACGAGCGCGCCGCCGCCTGCGAAGAGCGAGGTCAGCAGCTTGCGACGGGTTGCAATACGGTTGTCGACGACGAGGTTGTCTGCCTGGGTGTCTGCCTGAGTGTTGTTCGGAAGCATTATTCTTTCCAATGGGTCGTGCGTTATCGACGGGGCGAACCCGTTCCTGCGACATCGGCCGCACGCGACGTTTCTTGATGGGCAAAGAGATGACCAACGCAAATTGAGCAGGCGCAAACGATTGCGCCGCCCAGCGCTCGACAGCCGCACGCGGCGACTCCGAAAGGCATCTCGGCGAAAAACAGACGACTTCGGGAATAGGGAAACCGGACCACCGGAAAATCCATCCATCCCCGCGCCCGGTTTGCCCGCATACGGGCTCATCTGAGCGCTGAAGTCTGACGGAAGTTATTACCGTCTTTTATTAATACTACCGATTGTTACGGGGCGTTTCTACCCGTCACTTGTTACAGAATGTACGCTTGTAACTTTTTATTTTGCGTTTGGCGTGCTTTATTGCGGCGTATTTTCCGTTTTAATCGTCCGGGAGTGAATTTAATCTACCGCTTTGTTATTGTTAATATGGTTTTACGAGTGCGGCGTGATTCCGCATTCGATACGACGATTAATCATTCTTATGATGAATCGCGAATTGCAGTACGAACGTTCAAGCCTCGATATCGTGACGGATCGCCATCCTCCGCCCCGCAACGGCTTGAGCGGCGTGGCTGTCGTATGTGGGAACGGCACAAACGAAGCGATTGTTTCGCTTTTCACTCCGCTTTTAACGCACCTAATTCCTATTACGGTTCCGACTGCACCCGGATTCCGCACGGCCGTGCATGCACCGTTAAAAGGCGTCGGTGGTTTTTTTGATGCATTTCGCCAGACCGAACCGATTTTGTAAGTGCCGTCGCAAAACTTTTTTTAATCGATGAAGTAAAAACCCTACAGGGGATACCCCTATAGGGTTTATACCTTCTGACCTTTCATTAAGCTTGATCGCCTTATCCGGCGGGCGCTCGTCACCGCTTCTAATAATCTGATCAAACTAATAGAGATAATCCGCAGACAAATAGCGACCTGAATCGGTCATATGTTCCATTACGCACCGAAGGCGTCAGATTCAGGTAATAGTCTTAGGGTTGGCGCCGCTTCGCTGTGCTTCGGGACGAAGCGCGGGCTCGCCTGGCCGAGTCATAGAAAAGTCGAACGCAAACCAACAAGACGCGCGGCAATGAAAACCTTCGATCTGATCAAAAGCGATCTCTATCGCTACACCGGCGAATACAGCTTCATGATCCTCATGGAGCAACTGATGTTGAACGAGGGGTTCAACTACATGTTCTGGCTGCGGCTGGCGGGCGCGGCGTCGAGCCGGCCCGTGCGCCTCGTGCTCAACCACATCATCCGGCTGAAGCAACGCCGATACGGGTTCGTGATCAGTCCGCGCACGAAGATCGGGCCTGGCTTCTATATCAGTCATATCGGCACGCTGGCCGTGAACCCGACGACCGTCATCGGCGCGAACTGCAACATCTCGCAGGGCGTGACGATCGGATCGAACCACGGCAAGGCGGCGACGATCGGCGACAACGTGTATATCGGGCCGAATGTCTGCATCGTCGAGGATGTGACCATCGGCGACAACGTGACGATCGGCGCGGGCAGCGTCGTGACGCGCAGCATTCCGCCGAACGTGACGGTGGCCGGCTGCCCTGCGCGCATTTTGTCTGACGATGAGTCGCTCGACCGCGCGGCGCGCTACATCCTGCGTCCCTGGACCGGAACCGCGTCATGACGGAGGCAGTGCCCGCGCTTGCCGGACGGCGGCGCGCCGGCATCGCTGCCGCCGGGTGCCGTAACGAACAGTCGCGCTGCGCATTCTGGTGCACGCTCCTTCACTTGCGCAGAGGAGCGGCCAGCCTTCGCGATTTTCAATTGCATGACGAATTCGTCCTGGCGCCGGGCCGCGCGACGACATGCTCCCACGCAGGAGGGGTACTACAGTGCTGAGCGCAGCGGTGCAATCGGTAAGACGACGCCTCGGCGGAGTGCATCAGGATCACAAGCGGATCGCCAGAAGCGCGGTCGTCCTCCTGATATTCGTGATCGCCGGGAAGTGCATAGGCGCGTCGAAGGAAATGGCGATCGCGTATCGCTACGGCATCAGCGGGACCGTCGACGCCTATCAGTTCGCGCTCACGCTCGTCACCTGGCTGCCGACGATGGTCACGAACGTGCTGAGCGTGCTGCTCGTCCCCGCGCTCGTCTCGCTCAAGGAAGACAAGTCGCAGCGCAACGGCTTTCTAGGCGAACTCGAAGGTGTGGGGCTCGTCATCGGCCTCGCGTCCTGTCTTCTGCTTTGGTCCGTCTGGCCGTATCTGGCCGAAGTCATCGCGGGCAGTCTCGCCGAATCGACGCGCGACATGTGCCGGGAAATGATCATCAGCATGCTGCCCGTCGGCGTGCTGACCTTCTCGATCTGCATCTCGTCGTCGCGGTTGCAGGCGTCGGGCAAGCACATCAACACCTTGCTGGAATGCGTGCCGGCGATCGGCCTGCTCGTCTTCGTGCTCGCCGCGCGCAACAACACGTCGATTTTTCCGCTCGTGGTGGGCACGTCGCTCGGCTTCGTGGTTCAGGCCGCGTGGCTGCGCGTGCTCGCCAAACGCGCCGATTCGATGCCCGCGCTGCCGCGCGTCTCGATGCGCGCGAAGCAGTGGCCGGCCGCGATCCGCTCGATGGGCACGCTTACGATCGGCTCGGTCGTTGCGAGCCTGTGGATTCCCGTCGATCAGTATTTCATGGCGCAGCAGGGCGATGGCGCGATTGCGACGCTCGGTTATGCGAACCGGCTGCTTTCGCTCGTGCTCAGCATGGGCGCGCTCGCCATCACGCGCGCGACTTTGCCGATTCTCGCTGAGATTCTGCATCGCGGCGATCACGCGCGGGCGCGCAGCACTGCGCTGAAATGGTCGGGGATCATGACGGCGCTCGGCCTCGCCGGCGGCTGCATCGCGTATGCGCTCGCGCCTTACGTGGTCAAGTTGCTGTTTCAGAAGGGCGCCTTTACGGCTGAGGACACGCTTGCCGTCACTACACTGTTCCGCTTCGGATTGCTGCAGGTGCCTTTTTACTTCGGCATGTGTGTGCTGGTGCAGTTGTTTGCCAGCGAGACGCGGTATCGGGCGATTTCGGTCATTTCGCTCGTCGGCTTCGGGACCAAGATCATCGGCAATATTGTTCTTGTTCGTATCTTTGGTGCGCAGGGTGTGCTGCTCGCTACGGGCATCGGCGCGATTGCTGTGCTCGTGTGCTATATCTTCTGGACGCGCTTTGCGCCGCCTTTCGTGGGCAAGGATGCGGCTGCTTCGGAATGAAGCCATGCTGCTTGTTCTGTTGACGCGCGGAATCGCGTGATATTCCTGCGGAAGGTATGGATTTTTTGTTGAGGGATGCAAAGTTGCCTGGTGAAAGCGCCTGATTCGTTTCGGGCCTTCGCCGGATCCCGTTAGCGTGTCGGTCTATTCGCGTTGCCCCTGTGCGGGGCGCCCTCCGCTAAAATCTGCCCCGCCGACAAACTTTGACACGCTGGACGCGGGATTGTCGCACCTTCGCGACCGGCTCTAGACCTCCCGAACCAGGCGCGGTCCGTCGCGCGATCCCGCCTCGAATCGCGGGGTGATTCGGAATGAACTCCGCTCTCTCAAAGGTAGCCATGCGCCTGATGCACGCGCTCAACGATGTCCGATTGTTCGCTCATGCTGACTCCGGCCCGAAGCTACGCACGCGCATCATGAGATGAATTGCGCGCCTCACGAATTCCGCACGCAACACCTCAATGGCGTTGATATGCGGGCGCAACGCGCGCGCGTCATATTCCATGAGCGAGTGAGTTCAGCGCTATTTTTGCGTCAGCGAGTGGTGCGATTCGCAGCCGATGCATAGGCTTTTCATGCTCTCGTAGCGCGTCGACCGTTTGCTGCAGCGTTGCGAAGAGCACGCGCTTAGACGCGGCGCGCGCGTGGGAAAAGACGGCCCGCTGTTGGAATGCTGGGGGAAACTGTCGATTCTTGTTCTTGCAATTGCACCGGTCTAGCTCCTGTGTCGGTCCGACACCGCCACCTTGGTCTCTCAGGCAAGGGGGCGGGCGGGAGCAATGGCAGGTTGACAGACCGGGACGCATAACCATTACCGGCGAGCCTTGCGGCTCCCCCGCCAAGTCCCGTCCATAGAGTAGACGTACCGAAGCACCATGCGCCGATGGTCTAGATCGGCGCGCGGGGTCTAACGCTTCGCTCGCGTTGCGCGAGCGTTGCGGGTTAATTGCGTCTGCAAGCTGTCAAACCTGCGGCCGACACAACCACGCGTCGGTTGGCATAAGCGGAGCGCACGAGCAGCGCGACGTGGTCGCATCGATCAAGCGCGCCAACGATGCGATACGCGGCAGCGGTTCGGTCGACGCAAGCAGCGGGACGTTTCCGGCACGCGAATCTCTGCATTGCCTTGATTCTCGCCTATGTGAACAGTCGCACTCGCACGCAGAAACGATAGCAGGCGCGTGGACCGCCTTCGTATCGTCCGGCGCGGCTACCGCCGTCGCAGGTGGCGCGGCTACAGCGGTAATTCTGAGCGTGCCCGGCGATACCGCGAAGGATAAGGACAAAGCGAAAACGGACACGGACGTAATGACACGCACGCGAGAGCGCGATTGCAAATGTCCGGCGGATAGGGGGACGATGGGTCCTGTAAACCATTCCATGCCCCAACTTTCTGCGCAATATCAGCAGTATGTAACTGGCTTTCCGCGCGGCATGGAATGGATTTATATGAATAAAGACTTTGATGGCTTTCAGTCTTCGCAATGCTTATTGCAAGAGGCAAAAGCAAACTATGAGTTCTTTTTCGAAAATAATGGAAAGCCTAACTTCATGTTTCTTCGAGGCAAGGGGCCAAAAAATCATGGAAAAGTCAAAAACAGACCCGCTTACGAGCGGACACGAGATCAGGCCAGGGGGCAAAGCGATATCGTGCGATCGAGTCCGCCGGCCAAGCTGAACTGGTATTTCATGCAATTGAAGTTCTACACATGGGCTACTGCCGAATTCGCGGAAAATGGGTACGCCATCACCATGCAGTTTAAACCTATGAATATCAATCAGAGGGTTCTGAGATGAAGAATGCCGAGACGATTATTGACGTTGAGTTGCGGCTTGTACTACGCCTGTCGGAGAAGATGCTGCCCACGACAAAGAAGCAGTGTGATGAAGTTTGGGAGTTCGCTAAATTGTTAGAACGCGCTGGACTCGAAATTAATCAGTGGTATGTGATGGGCGACTCAACTATCCCTGCGTTCAATGGATTTGGCCCAACCGAGCCGTTGATTAAATCCGCAGAAACAGAATTTGACTCGGTTTATCAGTCAACGCATATCTGGAACGGGCGGGACGGTCGAAACGGCGCCGGATTCGGGTCTGAATTTACCATCGGTGAGCGGTCAAAGTTCGAATTCAGGGGCGACGGAATTAATAGTCTGTACTCGTATCATCGAGTCGCCGATCTAATCAAGGGTTCGCTGACAATTTGGCCCGGTTTGTTGGTACAAGCAGGCCCATATGAATATCGCGTCACAAAAAAGGTCTTTCCCGATCGTCCCGGCGTGGGCTGGATGCTCTATCTGCCGCGTCGGATCGAGCATGAGCAGGTGCCGGAAGCCCCGATGCTGCGCTACGTGAAAGACATCAACGGCACTGAGGGAACTATCATCATCAGCGTGATCGACGAAGCGTTCAACGTCGATAACCCTGAGCATGTGCGAGTTGCGAATGCCATTGAAATTCGACTCGCGGACCAAGGATTGTTACCGCGATATGCTGACCTTTAACCGCTAATACTTCAGGCCGCCTCGCGCGGGCCTTGTCTTATGGCCGTTCGTCTTCCTCGTTGGCGTCTTCCGGCACGCGAATTTCTGCATTGCCTTGATTCTCGCTTATGCAAACAGTCGCACGCACACGCAGAAACTTCGCGCGATGCAGAGAACGCGTGGAAATGACTTGTCGCGGACAGCGGCGGCGTCGGTCCGCACCGGGGGAAGAGTGTTAGATTAGCGCGACACGACAAGTAACATTGTGTCGAGATTCGCGTCGGCCGTCGGGCGCATCAGGGGCCTACACCCAAGCAAACAGCAGATAGAAAAATCTCTCAAAATCTATGATGTAGAGCCGAATACCTACTTTCTCTGCAGCAGCAAAGAAAGTAGGTGCCGCCCCGGACAGGGGCAACGCTAATAAACCGACACGAATACGGGATGATCCAGCGACGAAAGCCCGCATTCACCCCTGCTCGAACACACGCTTGAACATCGGCACCAGAAAGCGATTCCCATATTCGCTCATATGATGGTAGTCCGAATAAAGCGGCCGGCCTTCATGCGAACCCATACACTTTCCATTCGGGCAAAGATAAGGCCGCGGATCGAGCAGATGGATGCCGCATTGATCATGCGCCTGCCGCATCGCCTGCAATAACGCGCCGTTGCGCTCCACGTAGTCGGACATCGTGATCGACAAATCCGGCGCCTTCGGATCCTTCATCTTCTCGCGCGCGAGCGTCAGCGGCACATTGAAGTCGAATTCGGGAATCGGCTCGACCAGATAGACCGGACGGATCTGCGCGATACGACAAACCGTCGAGAGAAAGTGCTCGCGATACTGCGCGGTCGAGAACGGCGTAGGCATCTGTCCAGGCCGCTCGGGATTGACGAACGAGAAGTCATCCATGGTCGGCCCCGACCAGTATTGCGACCAGTGATTCGCGATTATCACCGGCGACTTCGCAGTCTGATCGCGGCTCAGGATATCGATGTACTTCCGGTCCTGATCGAAGCAGTCGCCATTGCCACGGCGGATGCCGTAGATCGTCGGGCATCCTTCGATCGTGATGAGCAACACATCGCTCGACTTGCCGCCGGGCACGGCCGCGACCACCGCCTCGGCGATCGCTTCCGCATGACTGTCGCCGATGACCACCACACGGCTCAGCTTCTGCCGCCCCGCGACGTCGCACGGATCGATCATCATGTGGCATTTCGTCGTGTGCGGATTCGTGTCGTAGGTCTCGCTGTCGGCGATGAACACCGAGCGGTCGAAACGAGTCGGCACGCCCTGGCTCGCGTAGATGCTGCCGCCGCCTATCGCGAGCAGCACGGTGAAAACGAGCACCGGGCGCAGCGTGAAGAGCCTCGGGAATACGCGTGCTTCGTCGCCCGCCGCCGGTTTTCTCGTCTTCGATTCGACCAGCGCATACGACAGATAGCCCATCACGAATCCACCCGCGATGGCGCCCGCGCGCCAGGGGAGCGAGCCGTCCTTGTCGAAGTACGTGAGCGCGACGACGAACGGCCAGTGCCACAGATAAACCGAATACGAAATCCTGCCGATGAACTGCGCGAACCGGTTGCCCGTGAGGACCGAATTCCTGCGCGCCGCGAGGATGACGAGCGCCGTGCCCAGCACCGGCACGAGCGCGAGGAAACCCGGCCACGCATCGTTCTCGTTGAAGGTGAACGTGCCGTACAGGAGCATCGCAAGCCCGACGAGTTCCATCGTGCGGCGAGCGGGCCTGCCGGCGTGGACCGGGAACAGGCAGACGAGGCCGCCCGCGAGCATCTCCCACGCGCGCGTCGGCAGCAGGAAGAACGCGGCCGTCGGCCATTTGGTGGGATCGGAGAGATAGGCGCACAAGGCGAAGGACGCGAGCGCGACGCCGATCAGCGCGATCACCGTTCCGCGCTGTCCGAACAGCTTGCGCACGAGCAGAATGCCGAGCGGATACAGCAGATAGAACTGCCATTCGACGGACAGCGACCACGTGTGCAACAGCCACTTCAGGTGCGAGCGGACATCGAAGTAACCCGCTTCACGCCAGTAGACGATATTGGAAAAGAACCCGAGGCTCGACGACGCCGCCTTGCCGAACGCGCGGAACTCGGATGGCAGAAGAACGACCCATCCGAACACTAGGAGTACGAAGCATAGACACGCCAACGCCGGAATGATGCGTCTGGCACGGTCGGCATAGAAGCCCCATACGGAAAACTTGCCCTTATCGATGCGCCTGAAGATGATGTCCGTCATCAGGTAGCCTGAAATGACGAAGAAGACGTCGACGCCGAGAAAGCCGCCCTTGAAGCCAGGCACGTCGAAGTGGAACAGGACGACCGCGAGTACCGCAAACGCGCGCAAGCCGTTTATGTCGTTACGAAAGTTCATGGCGCTTCCCTCATTCTTCTTGTGCGGCGCGCACGCACAGGCGCGGCGCAATGGCATGTCGCCACTGCGCCGCGCGAGCGTACCGCTCGTTATCTAGCGTCTTCTTGCTATGTGTGTCACATCAAACGAACAACCCGAACTCCATTTCCGCAAGCCGGCTATCTTCGGACTGCGTCGCCCGCGCGACTTCTGCCATGGTCGCGGGCTGCATGCCGTAGGTCTCTCTCAGATACCTCTGGTGCTTCAGAATCGCCTCGAGCACCGCGAGGTTTTCGGCGAGATTCGCGCCGAAGTTATGCGGATGCCACCAGAGATGAAAGGATCGTCCCGTGCGCGCGGCCGAGGTCATCGACTGCTTGATCCGATGGATACGCAGCCATTCCAGCGCGGATTTGTTGCGCGCGAACGGACGCAGGAAGCGGCTCGAACGCACATCGACGAGACCATGCGACGGGCGCGGATCGAACGCGTGATCACCCGAGAGATTGATGTAGGCATCGGCGAGACGCGCCGCGCGGCGCACCGCTGCTTCGTCCGCGCGCGATGTTTCGCGATACATCCAGCTGCGCTCGGTGCCGCGATACGCGATGAGGCCATGCTCCCTGCACACGGAGAGATACGCGCTGTTCACCTGATTGCGTGGAAAGACGATGCTCGCGGGCGGATCGGCGAGACGCCGGATCGATGCGACCGATGCTTCCATATCGGCGGCGAATTGCGCCTTGTCCTGGCCCGCTTCGAGACAGTAGTAATGGCCGAACGTATGGCTCGCGAGTTCGCTGCCTTCGGTATCGACGATCTGGCGCGCGAGCGACAGCCCATAATGGTACGGATCGCTTTTCTCGTCGGCGCCGATCGAATCCAGATAACCGTCCGCATACGGGCTGAGCTTCGCATCGGTGTAGGTCGGACGGATGTCGGGCAGATTCGCGAGCAGATCCTTCTTGTTGTCGTAGAGCAGCATGCCGACCGTCGCCCAGGTCGCCTTCACGCGATACTTCGAGAACATCGCGAGCATGGCCGGAATCGCCTCGCGCACGCCGAGGATGTTCTTACCGTAGGTCGCGATCGTGCGATGGTCGCGCACGCCCCACATCAGTTCGAAATCGAGCGAAATCAGGAAGTAGGACATCGTCGTCAGGGCATCAGGAAGTAGTGGTAGACGCCTTCGAAATAACTCTTCGTTGCGTCGGCGGCGACGGCCACGAACACGCCGAAGGTGATGACGAGAACGGCTGCGTTCTTGAACTTGATCTCCGGCGCGAGGAACGGCAGCAGCAAGGGCACGCAATACCAGACGCGGCCCTTCGCGAACGGGAACACGAAGAACGCGACGACCAGATACACGAACAGGCCGACGTGCATCATCGACACGCGCGTGAGGCTGTTCTGACGGGCCGTATCGGGCGAGCGCCACGTCGAGTACAGCACCATCACGGAGGCCATCGTATAGAACAACAGAAGCGCCAGCAGCTTGATCGTGAAGTTTTCCTGATAGCCGGTGTATTCGTCGATACGCCGTCCGCCGTAAGTCGCGAACAGGAAGCGCGCCGCCGACGCCAGCACGACCGCCACCACGCTGACCGCGACGAGCGCGCGCGCCTTCTTTTTCTCGCCGAAGAAGCCAGCGGTCAGCAGAAACGCCGTGGGCACCGCGAAGGTCGTGTGCACGAAGCTCGCGAGGCCCATGCCAAGCGTCGGCCGGTTGAAGCGGCACGCGAACAGCATCGCGATCGCAAGGCCGAAACCCTGGCGAATCTGGAACAGCCCGACCGTGGCGAGCGCATACGGAATGACGAGCCACAACACCAGCCCGATGAGCGGCCGGCGCGTCTGCAACAGCGCATACATCACGATCAGATTGAGCAGCACCACCGTGATCCGGATGCCGCCTTCGGGCGTCACGCCGAACGCGTTGAGCAAAATGACCCACGAGCGCCAGCCCAGCTCCTCGGTGATAAGGCTGATGAGAAAGCCCATATCCGACTCGCGGTTCCGGTAGAACTGCACGAGCCAGTGCCAGTCCGTCGAGCGGAAATAATTGATGTACGCTTCCTGGTCGAAAATCAGACCGACGCTGCGCTCGCGAAACGCCAGGATCGAGATCGCGGCGGTCGCCAGCGCGAGGAACGCCCATCCTGAAGGCGTCATGAAATACGCGAATCCTGTCACGCGCCTCGCGGGTGCCTTCTGCTGCGCGGTGTTGTCCATTGTCGTTGCTTGCATCGCTTGGCCTTTGTCGCTTTAGTTATAGTGTGTTACGCGCGGCTTCATGGCACGAGCCGCAGGTTGTTGACGACGATCTTCGGTCCTGCCTTGTCATAGTCGATGCTCTCGACGGTGGCGAGCCGCGAGCCGACCCACGTCGGCGAATGGCTGACGATCTGCCCCGACACCTTGCGCCCGTTCAGCTTGAGCGACGAAACAGCGAATGCGGCGTCGCTCGCGCCTTCGTCGCGATGATTCGTGATGCCGATATCGATATGCTTGGGCATCGGCCCCACGATCTCTTCCAGCCAGACGATGATGCCGTAGCGGCAATTACGCGTCGTCGGATTGACGATGCGGATGTTCTCCAGAATATCGGCATTGCTGTTCGGCTCCGCGTCGAGGCCCGCTTCGGGCTGCGTCCCGCCGATGTTCTCCCACAGCGGATTCTCGAACACGATATTGCGCCCGCTGATGATCGACACGCCCTGCCGGCGGCAGCGGTCCGCATGATGATTCACCACGCGAATGCCGCTGCTGTACTTGAACGGCACGTTATAGCTGTTGGCGATATAGATACCGTCGCCCCAGCATCCGACCGTTTTCGGCGCGATCAGCGTCACCTCGGTGCTGCCCGCAATCGAAAAGCCCATGCCGTGGCCGTTCTCGCGCAGCTCCGGCTTGGCGGCGTTCAGTTCCTTGCTGCCGTCGAGCACCGCATTTTCGACGAGCACGTTGCTCACGTCCCAGAGGCGAAAGATCGAATAGAAGGACGTGTTGTGCGCCAGCAGCTTGATCGACGCGCCCGGCGCGAAACGCACATGGCTGTTGCGGCGCAGATCGAGGCCTTTCTCGTCGATGCGGCACTGGCCCGTGATCAAGAGCGTCTGATCGACCGACCGGTCGATGGCGGCCTGCAGCGCGATGCGGTCGTTGGTCTTGCCGTCGCCCTTCACGCCGAACGACTTGTCGGTCACGACGTCGCGCCGTTCGGCCGCGCGCGCGCCGAGGCCGAGCGCGCCCGCGCCGCCGGCCACGGCGCCCATCAACAGCGAGTGGATCACGCGTCGGCGGCCGACCATTACGCTTTTTCCCCCGCGACGGTGCGCCGATAAGCCGTGCCCTTGCCTTCGTCGCCGCGCGTGCGCGCGCCGAGTTGCGCGAAGATGCCGTCCCACTGACGCAGGATCGCCGACGAAGAATAGCGTTGCCGCACCGAGGCCGCCGCCTTGCGACCGAGTTCGTTGCGCAGCGCTTCGTCCGACATCACGCGCCGCAGCGCGTCGATCAGCGCAGCCTTGTCGCCGGGCGGCACGAGCAGGCCGTCCTGGCCGTCGCGCGTCAGTTCGCGCGGGCCGCTCTTGCAATCGAACGCGACGGTCGCGAGCCCGAGCGCCATGCCTTCGAGCATCGCCATCGGCAGGCCTTCGTAGCGCGACGACAGCACGAACGCATCGCAGCGCGCCATCTCTTCCCAGGGCGTCGTCGTCTTGCCGGGCATCAGCACGCGCTCGCCCATCTTCGACTGCGCGATCTGCGCTTCGAGCACCGCGCGCTCCGGGCCTTCGCCCCAGATCCACAAGTCCCAGTCCGGAAACTCGGGCGCGAGCGTAGCAAACACGTCGATCAGCAAATCGAACTGCTTTTGCGTGTTCAGACGCCCCACCGCGACGAGCCGCCTGCGCGCGCTCTTCTCCACTGTCTCGGGCTGCAACAGCAGCAATTCGTCCGGCAGCGGATTGGGCACCACTTCGATGCGCTTCACGCGCGGCACCATCTTCCTGAACGACGCTTCCATGTTGTCCGTCAGAAGCGTGAGCAGATCGGCGCTCGGATAGACGAAGCGGCACATCTGGCGCACCAGCGCGGAGCGGCCATCGGCAGAAGGATCGATGTGCTCGCACGCGATGACCGGAATGCCCATTCCGCGCGTGGCCAGCAGCGTCGTGATATTCACGTTCGACAGAAACGACACGACGACATCCGGCGCGCTCTCGCGAATCAGCGCACGCAGCGCGCGGAACCGCGCGGGATATTGCAGCATCCGCGCGCCGGCCTGCACGCGATCGGCGAGAAAGATGCAGCGCACGTTTTCCGCGAGCGGATAGAAGCACGCGCCACGGCCGCTGTACGTGATGACGAGCGTGACCGTGTCGCCGCGCTGCGCCCACGCATTGACGAGCGATGCCGCCACGCGCTCCGCGCCGCCGCTTCCCATCGAACTGACGACGAGCATGATTTTCATCGTCGGCTCCTTATCGCTCGACCGCGGGCACGCGCAGGTCTGCGCGCCGCGGCACCGTCACACCGGATTCTTCGAACACTTCCTGCCAGAGCGCGATGGTCTTCGGCAGCGCGAAAGTTTCGTTGACTGACGTCGCGCACAGCGCCATGCGATGGCGCTCGGCGTCGTCCTTCATCAGCGATTCGAGCGACTTCGCGAGCGCGCTCGCATCGCCGACCGGATTCACGAGCAGACCGTTCGTGCCGTGCGTGACGATCACGCGCGGGCCGGAATCGCAGTCGTAGCTGACGGCCGCACAGCCGCTCGCCATTGCTTCAACGAGCGTCATCGAAAAGCCTTCGAAGTGCGAGCTCAGCACGTAGAGGTCCGCGCGTTCGTACCAGTCCGCGACATTGCCGGCGCGGCCCGGCAGGAATACGCGGCCATGCAGCTTCGCCTCGTCGACACGGCGCTCGAGGCCCGCGCGCGCCTGGCCTTCGCCGACGATCACGAGATCCCATTGCGGCAGCGCGCCGGCGATCTTCTTGAACGCGTCGATCAGGCTGTCGAAGCCCTTCTCGGGCGACAACCGGCCGACCGCGAGCAGCACGCGCCGCTCGTCGCCGACGACGCTGCGCGGTTCGATGACCGGATTCGTAAGCGCGATCGGCAACGTGAACGGCGGCGGAATCACCTTCACATCGGTGCAGCGGCAATGCGTTTCGATCCATTCGCGGGTTTCGTCGGTAAGCGCGACGACCTTGTCCGCGAAGCGATACGTCAGCAGCCGCAGGCGCTCCCAGAACGGCGTGAGCGGCGCGCGCGGCGGATGCGTATGCTCGCTCGCGATGATTTTGTACGGCAGACCGATGCCCGCGAGCACGGCGAGCACGTTGGCGGTCGCCATCACGCCCAGCGCGACTGTCGGCTTGACCTCGCGCAGCACCTTGCGGAACGCCAGCACGCGCTTCAGGTTCGACAGCGCCGTGCGCACGATGCCGCCGCCCTCGACGCCGCCCGCGAGACCCAGCTCGATGCGCTTCACACCCGGATGGAACGGATAGACGTCGCCAACACCTGCTGTCAATGTGACGACCGTCACCTCCCAGCCGAGCGCCGCCCACTCGTTCGCGAGATTGGCGGTGACGCGCTCCGCGCCGCCGCCGTGCATCGAGTAGATGAAGACGACGATTTTCATGCGGTCCTCGCCGCCATTTCGGCTTCGGCCGGCACGCGCCGCCCCGACAGGAAGCGGATGTACCACGGCATCGCGATCGCGAGGCCATCGGCGAGCGGGATCGCGCGCGCGTAGCCGAGCAGTTGCGCGGCCTTGTCGACGTTGGCCTGCGAATGGCGCACGTCGCCGGCGCGGAACGGTGCGTACACCGGGCTGCCGTCGTTCGGCACACCGTTTTCGGCGAGCACGCGCTTCAGGCCGTCATAAAGCTGATTGAGCGTGGTGCGGTCGCCGACCGCGACGTTGTAGACCTGGTTGCGGGCCGCTTCATCGGACAGCGCAGCGAGGATGTTCATCTGCACGACGTTGTCGATGAAGCAGAAATCGCGGCTCGTCTCGCCGTCGCCGTTGATGGTCACCTGTTCGTCGTCGATCAGCGCGGCCGTCCACTTCGGGATCACCGCCGCATACGCGCCGTCCGGGTCCTGACGCTTGCCGAACACGTTGAAGTAGCGCAGGCCGATCGCGTTCAGGCCATACGTGCGCGCGAACACCGAGGCGTACAGCTCGTTCGCGTACTTCGTCACCGCATACGGCGACAGCGGCTGGCCGATGCGATCTTCGACTTTGGGCAGGCCGGGATGGTCGCCGTAGGTCGAACTGGACGCGGCGTAGGTGAAGCTTTCCACTTTCGCGTCGCGCGCGGCGACGAGCATGTTCAGAAAGCCGCTGATATTGACTTCGTGCGTCGTGATCGGGTCGTTCACCGAGCGCGGCACCGAGCCGAGCGCGGCTTCGTGCAGCACGTGCGCGGCGCCCTTCACCGCGGCGCGGCAATCGTCGAGATTGCGGATATCGCCTTCCACGAAGCTGAAGCGGTCCCATTGCGCGGGCGTCACGAGCGAGCGCACTTCGTCCAGATTGCGCTGATGGCCGGTCGCGAAGTTATCGAGCCCGACGACTTCCTGGTCGAGCTTCAGGAGCGCTTCGAGCAGATTCGAGCCGATGAACCCGGCGACACCGGTGATCAGCCACTTGCGCGGCGTGCGCGTCAGTTGCTGACGGATCGATTCGTAACGGTCAGACATGAAAGTCTCCAAGATTACCGACGGGCGCGGCGTGTTCGCGGCGCTCGCCTTCGATGGCGATCGAGGGCACCAGCTCGCGATACACGGCCAGCGTCTTCTCGATCACGATGCGTTCGTCGAAATTCTTAAGCGCCTTGTCCCGCGCGGCGAGGCCGAGCGTTCTCGCGAACGCGCGGTCGTCGTCGAGCTGGCGGATCGCATCGGCGAGCGCGCGGGCGTCGCGCACCGGCACCTGCAAACCATCCACGCCCGATTCGCTCACCACTTCGCGGCAGCCCGGCGCATCCGTCGTGATCAGCGGCAGCGCGCAGCCAGCGGCTTCGATCAGCGCTTTCGGCAAGCCTTCGCGATAGCTCGGCAGCACCATCACATCAACTTCCGTGAACAGCTTCGGCATGTCGCTCACATGGCCGAGCCATTCGACCAGCCCTTCCTTCACCCAGCCCTGCACCATCGCGGTGCTCACCGACGCCGGATTGCCGTCATCGGGCGAGCCCGCGAGGAGGAAGCGCACGGTGCGATTTTCTTTCCGCAGCGTGCGCGCCGCCTCCACGTATTCCTGGATGCCCTTGTCCCACACGAGCCGCGCCGCCAAAAGGATGCGCAGCGGCTTTTTCGCGTCCTCCGCCGATTCCTCGCGCACCTTGAAGCGCGTCAGATCGACACCCGATCCCTTGATCAGCCGGATCGCCTGCTTCTCGACGATGCGGGCGGCCTCGAACAGCTTGATGTCGTCCGGATTCTGCAGGACGAGCAGGCTGCCGCGGCCATTCAGCGCCGAGCGCATCACCTGGCGCACGACCGGCTTCAGGATACGCGCCTTGAGGTCGCGGCTCGTGAAGACGTAACCCATGCCCGCGACCGCGTTCACGCGCGCGGGCACGCCTGCCAGCTTGCTCGCGAACGAGCCGTACACCGCGCTCTTGATCGTGAAACCGTGCACGAGCTGCGGTTTTTCGCGCCGGAAGAAGCGCGCGAGCCAGAGCACGAGCGCCAGTTCGCGCAACGGATTCAGGCTGCGACGGTTCATCGGCACCGCGTGCCAGCGAAAACCGAGATCGCGCAGCTTCGGGCCGTATTCGCCGTCGGGTGACAACAGAATGACCTCGAAACCCGCGTCGCGCAGTTTGCGAGCGAACGAAAGCCGAAAATTAAATAGATACCAATCGGTGTTGGCGTACAGAACTACCTTGGGCATCTTCATTGCGAACTCCGAACGTCCGGTTGGCATCGCCGCGGGCAGCCCCCGAATCCCGGGAGCCGAACCGCGGCGATGTTGTGCGACGGCTTGCATCGGCAGCCCATCCCGCCGATGCCACCGGGCCTCAGAGACGCATGTCGCTCGCCTCGGCCGGCAGGATGTACTTGAGGTCGCACAGCACGTGCTTCGCCTTGCCGTAGGCGTGAATGCCGTCCGCGCCTTCATCGGCGAACTGGCGGTGCGCCACGGCGAGCACGATCGCGTCGTAGACGCCCTTGGCGGGCTGATCGATCGGATCGATGCCGTACTCGTGATGCGCCTCTTCCTTCGACACCCACGGGTCGTACACGTCCACCTGGACGCCGTATTCCTTGAGGTCGGCGATGATGTCGACCACGCGCGTGTTGCGCAGGTCGGGACAGTTCTCCTTGAAGGTCAGGCCCATGATCAGCACGCGCGCGCCCGAGATGGCGATATCGCGCTTGGTCATGGTCTTCACGAGCTGCGAGACGACATAGTTGCCCATGCTGTCGTTCAGGCGCCGTCCCGCGAGGATGATCTCCGGGTGATAGCCGATCGCCTGCGCCTTGTGAGTCAGGTAGTACGGGTCCACGCCGATGCAATGGCCGCCGACGAGGCCCGGACGGAACGGGATGAAGTTCCACTTCGTGCCGGCCGCGAGCAGCACGGACTCGGTATCGATATTCATCTTGTTGAAGATGATCGACAGTTCGTTGATCAGCGCGATGTTGACGTCGCGCTGCGTGTTCTCGATCACCTTGGCCGCCTCGGCCACACGAATGCTGCTCGCCTTGTGCGTGCCCGCCGTGATGATCCCGCGATACAGCCCGTCGACGAAATCGGCCACTTCGGGCGTCGAGCCGGACGTGACCTTCTTGATGTCCGGCAGACGGTGCGACTTGTCGCCCGGATTGATCCGCTCCGGGCTGTAGCCCACGAAGAAGTCCTCGTTGAACTTCAAGCCCGACATCTTCTCGAGCACCGGCACGCACTCTTCTTCGGTCGCGCCGGGATAAACGGTCGATTCATAGATGACGACGTCGCCCTTCTTGAGCACGCTGCCGATGGTCGTCGACGCGCCGATCAGCGGCGAAAGGTCCGGACGCTTGTAGTGATCGATCGGCGTCGGCACGGTGGCGATGAAGACGGTGCAGCTCTTCAGATCTTCGACTTCCGCGCTGTACTGCATCAGCGTGGCGGAGGCCAGCTCGGCGTCGTCGACTTCGAGCGTGACGTCGCGGCCTTCCTTCAACGCGTTGATGCGCGCGCGGTTGATGTCGAATCCGACTACCGGATGACGCTTGCCGAATTCCACTGCGAGCGGCAGACCGACGTAGCCCAGACCCACAATGCCGATTTTCAACTCATGCGGCGAGAACATGTGTGATTCTCCTCGTTATACAACTCAGGACGTTTGTTTAGTAGAACTTTTTGATTAATGCTCCAGCGTGGCTGCACGCTGGATGATTCAGTCTCTGGTTATTCCTTGTCGGCTTTGTACGCAGCGTAGGCGTAGCCGCCGTACTGGCGCGCCTGGGCGTAATTGCCGTAGTGAACCTTGAAGCCGTTGAGCAACACGCCGGTGACGCTCGCACCCGACTGTTCCAGCCGCTTGACCGACTCCGAGATTTCGCCGGAGCGCGTATCCCCATAACGCGCCACGAGGAAGATGGAGCCTGCGACGGGCGCCATGATCGCCGTGTCCGACACCGCCAGGATAGCCGGTGCATCGAGCAGCACGATGTCGTATTGTTCGGACGCACGGCTCACCGCTTCCGTGAACGCGCTCGACAACAGCAGCTCGGCCGGGTCCGGCGGATAGAAGCCGCACTGCACGAAGTCGAGGTTGTTCAGCACCGAGCGATGCACGGCGTCATCGAGCGAGCTGGAGCCGTTGACGATATCCACGAGCCCCTTGCCGCGCGGCAGGCCGAAGTACTGGTTCAGGTGGCCGCGGCGCAAGTCGCAATCGACGAGCAGCACGCGCTTGCCACCGGCGGCCAGCAACGTCGCCAGATTCGCCGACACGAACGACTTGCCGATGCCCGGCAGCGGGCCGGCAAGCATCACGACGTTGTTCGGCGCGTCCATCAGCGCGTAGTGCAGCGACGAGCGCATCATGCGCAACCCTTCCACGGCCGGATCGGTCGGGTAACGCGAGGCGAGCGCGAGTTGCTCCGGTTTCTTGTCGGCGATGCGCTTGGCCAGTTCCTTCTGACGTTCGCTGTCCGGAATGGTCGCGAACACCGAAAGGCCCGTCTTCGATTCCAGTTCCTTCGGATCGAGCACGCCCTTGAACAGGAAGTCGCGAGCGAACGCCAGCACGATGCCGATGAACAGACCCAGGCCAGCCGCGATCACCAGCACGAGCGCCTTGACCGGCTTGACCGCACGTTCGGGCACTTCGGCGCGATCGAGCAGTTCCACGGTCGGCACGCGGCCGGCGCGGATCAGCCGCATCGTTTCGATGTTGTTGCGCAGGGCCGAATAGACGTCGGTGCTGACGCGCACGTCGCGTTGCAGACGCAGCGCGCCCTGCTCGGCTGCCGGCATCGCCTTGACGCGCGCCGCCAGGTCGCCGATGTACTTCTCGGTCGCCGCGATCTGCTGATCGATCACCACCACGCTCGGATGCGCAGCCGAAAAGTGGCTCGCCAGGTCCGAACGGCGACGGCGCAGGTCGAGCAACTGGGCATCCGCCTGGGAAGCCTGCTGCATCACGATGCGGCCTTCTTCGTCCGGATTGAACAGCGTGCGACTGTTGCGATAGGCGTTGTAATTGTCTTCCGCCGTTTCCATCTGACGCTTGGCGTCGGGCAGCTGCTGCTCGAGATACTCGAGCGACTTCGCGGCGTTGATCCCACGGCGATCAGCGTTCTGGCGCAGATACATCTGCGAGAGTTCGTTGATCGTCGCCGCCACGAGCACCGGGTCCTTGCCTTCCAGCGACGTGCTGATCACGCCCGACTTGTTGCCCTGCTCGGCGATCAGGAGCGAGTTCTGCAGCCGGTCGATAGCGTAGGTGCGCGAGTTGCGCGTCAGATCGAACTCCACGCCCTTCTCGCCGTGGATGAAGCTCACGAGCAGCGAGATCGGACCGTCGACGGTGTCGAAACGCTGCACGGCGCCGATCTGGCCCCCGACGCCGGTCTCGACGCCCGGGCCGCGCACCTGATACTGGCCGTTGCCGAGATAACGCAGCGTGTATTCCTTGCCTTCGAACTTCTTCGGCACGTCGAACGCGGAGACGTCGATCGACTCGGTGCCCCACGCGTAACCGCCACGGCCGAAGAGGCCCGGCGTGGACGTTTCGTCGCTCATGCGCGCGACCATGCCGCCGATGATCGGGAAGCGATGCGGCGCGGCCTGAATATACAGCTTGAGCGCGTCGACGACGGGACCCAGCACGAACTTCGAACCGATGACCTGAATTTCGCCTTCGGCCGTCGCGCGCTGATCGAACATCGCTGCGGCACTTCTCACCATGTCGCGCGCGTCGGTAGGCGGCGCGTTGCTCGTGTCGTCCACCTTGACGAGCATGCCGGCCTGGTAGATCGGCGAAGAGAAGAACGCGTACACCACCCCGAGGCTGAATACGACCGCAACGGTCGTGGCGATCATCTTCCAGTGACGGCCCAGCGTTTCGAGAATCGAGGTGAGCTCGATCTCGTTGTCGGACTCGGCCGTTACGGCTGACGCCTGATTTTTAACTTTCATGGAACGTCTCGTTACAGGCTCTTATGGGACCGGCACGCTCTGCGCACCGGATGCGGATCGAAACACCAGCGGTACGCCCTGAACGGGGCGCAAACACCATTACTTTATTGATGAATTTCGGACTGCATTCAGGGCCGTTAAAATCCCGCCCCGGCATTGCAGTCGTATTGAAACACACGACTCAAAAAAAGAGAAATTCCAACAGACGATTTTTGTTGTTTAACGAACCTTTCAACCCGCGCGAGTGTTCACTACCCCGCTTTTAAGAATTTATTGACTATGCGGGCCATTTGAGCAAATCGCAAAATATCACAGCGCCCCTTGTTGTATGCGCGGCACCGCACATATAATCGCTGTTAATCGGATTGCTAATTCTATGAAGAAAGCCGGTTTCGCCGGCAAGCGGTTTCCGGACATATTGTCGCCGTCTCGCGCGGACGCTCCCCGCCTGCTCTGGCGGCAGAGACCGGCCGACGGCCCCCAGCCGCGGCAAAACGTACCGCCCCCGAGGGAAAATGCGCGCGAAGGTGGGCTTGCGCACCGACACCCTGCGAACTTCAGAATTCATATTTAAAAAAGTTTAAATACGAACGACGTCTTTATGGGATTTAAAAAGCCCGTTTGTATGAATAATCGGGGGAAGTCCCAATATAATCATAGTTAGCTCGGTTTCACACATTAAACCGCCATAAATCCGTGGACAATGACAGGGGTTGTACCTACCATACGCTTTCGGGTTTTAGTATTCGAAAAGAGATGCGCCCTCTTCGTGAGTGAAAAAAATGTTAAACCTTGCGCTTGGCTTCATCAGTTCTTTCTGCATGACGCTACTGATTGTTCGATTCGCGGGGCGCTACGGGGCGCTCTCCCTGGATCATGATTTGAAAGGGGTTCAAAAGAATCATTCTCATCCGGTTCCCAGAATCGGCGGCATCGCACTGATGGTCGCGGCCTGCGTGACCTTTCCCATCGGCGCGCTCTTCGGCGGCAATCCGCGCAGCGAGTCGCTGCTGCTGCTGCTTTGCGCCCTGCCCGCGTTCGGAAGCGGCGTGATCGAGGATCTGACCAAGCGCGTGAGCGTGCGGGCCCGTCTGCTGAGCGCCATGCTGGCGGCGCTGCTGGGCGCGTTCCTGCTCAACGGCGTGATCGGCCGCGTGGATCTGCCGCTCGTCGATCCGATTCTCGCCGTCGCGCCCATCGCGATCGGACTGACGGTCATCGCTGTGGCGGGGCTCACCAACGCGGTCAATATCATCGACGGTTTCAACGGACTCGCCGCCGTCGTGGCGATTCTGATCTTCGGTTCGATCGGTTATGTCGCGCATGAAGTCGGCGACCTGCTCGTGATGAGCACCGCGCTCACGATGATTGGTGCGATCGGCGGTTTCGCGATCTGGAACTATCCGGCTGCTTCGATTTTCCTCGGCGATGGCGGTGCTTACTTCATCGGCTTCACGATCGCGGAACTGCTCGTGCTGCTGGTCGCGCGGCATCCGAACGTCTGTGCGTGGTACGCGATCGTCGTCGCGATCTATCCGGCCTTCGAAACGCTGTTCTCGATCTACCGTCGCCGGCTCGTGCGGGGGCGCCCGGTCGGCGCGCCGGACGGCATCCATCTGCATACGCTGATCTTCAAGCGCGTCGTGCGCAAAGGCAACGACCCGCGTCAGCGTCAGCGCCGCAACGCGCGGACGTCGCCGTATCTGTGGGTGCTGAGCATGATCGGCATCGTGCCGGCGTCGCTTTTCTGGCACAACCCGGTGGTGCTCGCGGTGACCGCAGTGGTCTTCGCGGTCGCTTATGTCTGGCTGTATACGGCGATCGTCCGGTTCAAGACGCCGCGCTGGCTCGTGAGCAGTCAGGGTATCGTGACCGCCGCGGTGCCCGAGCAGACGCATCACAAGTAATCTGAAGCGTCGCATTTCCGGTGCACGCGCCGGATACTCGCACCATGAAAAGGCCCCGGTCGAATCGATCGGGGCCTTTGCTTTTCAGGCGCCGCGCCAGTAGACCTGACGAGTGGCAATAGAAAATAGGAGAGTTCTTAAAAGAACAACGTGGCGATGTGACGTATCCTCACGTTCCATACGTGAGGCCACGGATACCATGAGTTAGGAATGCGTAGATAAGATAGGAGGTGGCAGTGAGGGCACTCGATCAGATTGCGTTCGAAGTTCCCAAGTCACTCGCAGAGATGACGGAAGAACGGCTGAGACAGACCATCCTGAAAGGAGACCTGGAATTCGGCGAGCAGATAACGGAAGCCGGACTCTCCGAATTGTTCGGGTTGAGCAAGACGCCCGTGCGCGAAGCCCTGGTCAGATTGAGCGTGCGCGAGCGCCTGGTGGAGATCAAGCCGCGCTCCGGAACGTTCGTCTTCTCGCTGAAGGAAAAGGATATCAGCGACATCAGCGCGTTGCGCATCACGCTGGAGCAGGCGGCCATCCGTGCCGCAATGACCCGGGATCGCGGCAGCCTCATCGCTGAATTGAGTCGACATGTCGATGGATTGAGAGTGCTTCGGGAAACGATCGATCTGGCGACATACCGCGCGCTCGATCACGAATTCCACGCCATCTTTCTGCGGCATTCGGATAATCCATATCTCGTCGATTGCTACACGATGATCAGCACGAAGGTACTGGCGATGCGCAATCGCCTGACGTTCTCGCGCGAATATGTCATTAAATCGATCGACGAGCATTTCGCGATTGCACACGCGCTGTCCGCAGGCGATGTCGATGGAGCCTGCGACATCGTCGCGGAGCACATCAATAGCGGCTTCACGGCACGAACGAGACGCCTGCTGGCGGACATCTCGCCCGGTCGGTGAAGCCGTCGCCACGAACGTCTATTCGATCGTGTAGGCGTGGTACCGCCTCACCACTTCTTCGTTGAGTTCCTGCCCGAGGCCCGGAAGATCCGGCACGGAGAAAGTGCCGCGTTCGGGCTGGTAATCATGGACGCACAGCTCGCGCACACAGTCTTTGAGACTGTGCGTGTGGTGCTCGTGAATGTTGAAATTCGGCACCGCCGCTTCGAGATGCAGCGCTGCCGCCGTCGACACGGGGCCGCCGCAGATATGCGCCTGCATGGTGGCGTCGTAGAGGTTTGCGTAGTCGCAGATTTTCTTTGCTTCGGTCAGTCCGCCGCAAAGACACACATCCGGCTGGATGACCGCGACGGCCTGCTTTTCGAGCAGGTCACGATATCCCCAGCGCGTATAGCAGCGCTCGCCGGTGGCAATGGGAATCGACGTGCTGCGCGCGACCAGCGCCATGTTGTCCATGTTGAGCGGATGAACCGGCTCCTCGTAAAAGAGAATGTTGTACGGCTCGACCACGCGCGCGAACTGAATGGCCGCATTGACGCCAAGCAGCGCGTGCGCTTCGATGATGATGTCGACATCCGGCCCGACGGCATCGCGCATCGCCGCGATACGTTCCTCGCCCATGCGCAACTGGTCCGTGCGTAGCAGGCCGAAGTAGTTCTGATTGACTTCCCAATCGAGCGGCGGGCCGCCATTGCGGTCGACTTGCAGCGGGTCGACCTTGAGCGCCGTGTATCCCTGCGCCACGGCCTTGCGCGCGGCCTCGGCGTACTGCTCGGGACGGGTGAGCATCTGATGCGTGTCGCTCCAGCCGAACTGGAGCTGGCTCGCATAGGCACGCAGTTTCTCGTTGGTCTTGCCGCCGAGCAACTGGTAGCACGGCGCGTCCAGCACCTTGCCGCGAATATCCCACAGCGCAATATCGATCGCGCTCATGCCTGCATAGAACACGTTGCCGCCGCCCATGCCCCAGAAGGTGGCGCGAAACAGGTTCTCCCAGATCGCCTCGACTTTCATCGGGTCTCTGCCCAGGATGCGCGGCGCCAGATCGCGCACGATACCCACGCCCGCCTTCGCGCCCGCCCCGTACGCCAGACCGACCTCGCCGATGCCGCTGACGCCCTCGTCCGTATTGATCCGGATAAGGACAGGATTGAAGCGCGCCATTCTCGGGTCGCTACGGCTGACTTCACAATCGAATATTTCGACGTTCGTGATTTTCATACATCTACATTCCAAAGAGACTGCTACAGAAATTCGAGTGGATCGGTCAGGCGCGCGCGGGTTCGGTCGATGGCGCGACGTTCGGCGCGGGGCGGGGAATGCGCATCGTCAAGAGCACGCAGAACGCTGCAACACACAGCGCCGCTTCGACGATGAAGACGCCGTACGAGCCGTAACTCTGCGCGACATGGCCCAGCGCCTGATTGGCCAGGAAGCCGCCGAGACTCGAACATGAATTGATGAACGCGATGCTCAGCGCAAGCCCGGCGGGCGACAGCATCGCCGGCGGAATCGACCAGAACGGGCCATAGAAACTCAGGATGCCCACGCCGAACAGCGCAAGGCCCACCATGCGAAGCGGCATGGACGGCACGCTCGCGATGACGAAGAAGGCGATCCCGGCGAGAAGCATCGGCAGCGCGGCGTGCCACTTGCGCTCGCCCGTGCGGTCCGAGTGCGCGGCCCATAACGGCATCGTCACCATCGCGCAGACGAACGGCAGCGCCATGATCAGGCCGGTCTGCGTGTCGGTCAGGGACGCGGCGAATCCCTTCACCTGAGTCGGCAGCCAATAGTTCGATGCCTGAGACGCGGCCTGAATCAGCATATAGGACAGCGCGAGCTTCCAGAGCGCCGCGTTGCCCAGGACCATCCGGAGCGTGGGCCGCTCGACGAGCGACTGCGCACCTCGCTCCTGCTGCAACTCCGCTTCGAGCCACGTTCGTTGCTGGGCGGTCAGCCATTTCGCGTGGGCAGGCGAATCGACCAGGATGACGAAGGCCAGACAACCGAGCAGGATGGTCGGCACGCCTTCGATCGCGAAGAGCCATCGCCAGCCGTCGAACCCCGCGATGTGCACGTGCTGGACGATCCAGCCGGACATCGGACCAGCGACGACCGACGAAACGGCGATCGCAAGCATGAACAGCGACGTCACTTTCGCGCGCTCGCGTGCGGGGAACCAGCACGCGAGATAGAAGATCATCCCGGGGAAGAAACCCGCCTCGAATATACCGAGCAGGAAGCGCGCGATCGCCACATGCGTCACGTTCTGCGCGAAGAAGGTCAGGGCCGTGATCGCCCCCCACACCACGACGATGAAGCTGATCCACCGACGGGCGCCCAGGCGCTGAAGCGCGTAGTTGGCGGGAATCTGGAACAGCAGATACGGCACGAAGAACACCGACGCGAGCGTGCCGAACTGAGTCGGGGAGATGTCGAGCTCGCGGTTCATCTGCAGCGCTGCGAACCCGACATTGACGCGATCGAGATAATTGAAGAAGTAGAGAATGAACGCGAACGGCACGATCTTCCACTTCACCGTTCGTATGACCTGCTGGCCGAATGCCGTGTGATCCAAAACGCCCTCCGATGATTTTTATATTTCTCACGACGAGTGCCGTCAGATCCGTGAGACGGTATCGGCGAGTTCCGCATGGGTCAACCCGGTCGATCTGATGTATCAGATATCTTTTCTGGATTCCCTATTATTTCGATCAGAAAGAATCAAAACACGATCCCTGAATGACGGCCATCAATAGGCATCGTCCTATTCTTTTCGGCGAATATCGACGATGTGCGGCTAGGTCGTGTCACATCAAGAACAGGAGAACCGATGCGATTTCATGAAGAGACAGCGGCAGCGTCCCATGCTTCCTCGACGCGGCTTCACCTCGCGCACTCCGCACCGTGGGCGCTCACCGCGCGCGGCGCGGCCATGCGCATTCTGTTTGCCACGCTTCAGCAAACAGTCGATGCGATCCGCAGACATGAAGACCAGATGCGTCATCCGCCGGGCGCGAGCGCCGATCAGATCAGACTCGCGCTTGGCGAACTGCGCGCGGTCGTCGATGCACGGATGGCGGCGTATCACGAAATCACATCGGGCGATCGCGCCAGAGAAACCGCGGCGGTGGGCGAGGAACTTGCGCAACGCGGATACGTCCAGTGCGAGGAAAAGCTCTATGACGCAGCCGACGACCTGATCGTGAAGATCGACATGGCGCTCGCAGAGAGCGATCGGAACGCGCAGCGCTTCCACGTGAAGGCGATACAGACGGCGATGCCGGAAATGACGCGACGTGCGATTCATCTAATGATGCGCGTGCGCAACTTCGGGCCGGAGTCGGCATGAACGCACAACCGGAGATCGTCGAGCGCGTGCATCAGGCGCATGGCTATCTGGTGCGAGCAGAAGCCGATCTCATCACGTTGCACGCTTCACTGCTTGTCCTGCAGCGCTTCGTGCGCGACACGCCTGGCTCCAGCTATCTCGATGCGATGCTCAAACGAGTACATGGCGACATCGAGCGCACGGTAGGGAATCGCGTGCAGCTTTCGCTGGACGCCGGACGCGCCGGGATAGACGTGGGGTTCTTCAATGTCGACCACTTTCACGGCTCCGCGCCAGCGGGTCGCGCATAAAAAATGCCCCGCGTCGCTGAACTGACCCCACGAAGTTGGACGGTTAAATTCTAGCGGGTAGCCGAGGCCTGAGTTCTGTATTGCACGGGACTCA
>NZ_FCOE02000027.1 GCF_001544915.2 Caballeronia pedi
ACGCAACGTCACATGTCCTCATCGATGACGAATCTGTTTCTCAAGGTATGCGCGGCGGGGCTCGTCGCGGCTTCGGTGGCGTCGGCGGGCGTGCAGGCGGCCGAGTTGCACGTCATGAGCTCGGGTGGTTTCACCGCCGCGTACAAGCTGCTCGGTCCGAAATTCACCGCCGCGAGCGGCAACACGCTCGACACGGCGCTCGGCCCGTCGATGGGCAAATCGCCCGAGGCCATTCCCAACCGGCTCGAACGCGGCGAGCCCGCCGACGCCGTCATCATGGTCGGCTACGCGCTCGACGAACTGATCAAGGCCGGCAAGGTCGTGCCCGGATCGCGCGTCGAACTGGCGGATTCGCGCATCGGCGTGGTCGTGCGCGACGGCGCGGCGAAGCCCGATGTCGAATCAGTCGAAGGGCTCAAGGAAACACTGCTGCGGGCTAAATCGGTCGCGTACTCCGACAGTGCGAGCGGCGTGTATATCGAGCGCGAGTTGTTCAAGCGGCTCGGCATCGAGGAGCAGATGAAGCAGAAGGCGAAGATGATTCCGCGCATTCCCGTCGCCTCCGTGGTGGCGAGCGGCGACTACGAAATCGGCTTTCAGCAGGTCAGCGAACTCCTGCCGGTGAAGGGCGCGACTTTCGTCGGCAAGATTCCCGAGTCCTTGCAGTCGGTCACGCGTTTTGCCGCCGGGATTCCTGTCGGCGCGCAGCATCCGAAGGAGGCGAAAGCGCTGCTCGACTATCTCGCTTCACCCGAGGTTCAGCCGGAAGTGAAGGCGACCGGTCTCGATTCCGTCACTTCGCACTGATCCGCCTCACGGTCATTCGGTGGCCGCGTCGGCGTTTTGCGGGGCGGCGGCATGCAGCATCGCCCTGAAGCGCGTGCGGTCGCACGCGCCTTCCCACATCGACACGAAGATCACGGCGCACGCGTTGCTGATCACGCTCGTCAACGCGCGCGCCTCCGACATGAAGCGGTCGATGCCCACCAGCAGCGCCACGCCGGCGACGGGCAGGTCGGGAATCACCGTCAAGGTCGCGACCAGCGCCACCAGTCCGCTTCCGGAGACGCCCGCCGCCCCTTTCGACGTGATCAGCATGACGGCGAGCATCGTCGCGATCTGCGCGGCCGAGAGCTGCACGTCGCACGCCTGCGCGATGAACACGGACGCGAGCGTCAGATAGATCGCGGTGCCGTCGAGGTTGAACGAATAGCCCGCGGGCAGCACGAGCCCGACGATGCCCCTGTCGCAGCCGAGCGCCTCCAGCTTGCCGATCAGGCGCGGCAGGACCGGTTCCGTCGACGACGTCGCAAGGACGATCACGAGTTCCTCGCGCAGATAGCGCAACAGACGCCACAGCGCGAAGCCGTGCAGTCGCGCGAGCGGCGCGAGCACCAGCATGACGAACAGGATGCATGCCACGTAGAACGACGCCATCAGCATGCCCAGCGAGCCGACCGAGCGGATGCCGAAGCGCCCCACCGTAAAGGCCATCGCGCCGAATGCGCCGATCGGCGCGAGCCGCATGATCATCGAGAGGATGCGAAAGAGCGCGTGCGCGATGCCGTCGATGAACGCCAGCACCGGTTTGCCCGCGCGCGGTTGCAAGTTCAGCGCGAAGCCGAAGAGCAGCGAGAGCAGGAGAATCGGCAGCACTTCACCTTTTTCGAACGCGCCGAGCATCGTCTCGGGGATGATGCCGAGCGCGAACTCGACGAGTCCGTGCGGCTGTGAGCGTTTGACATATTGCGAGAGGATGCCCGTGTCGAGATGACGCACGTCGATATGCATGCCCGCACCCGGATGCAGCACATAGGCGGTCGCGAGCCCGAGCACGAGCGCGATCGCCGTCAGGAAGTAGAAGAGCGCGAGCGCCTTCAGGATCGTTCGTCCGATGGCCGCGCCGCTCGCCAGCGACGTGATGCCCGAGACGATCGTGCAGAAGACGATCGGCCCGATCATCATCCGCACCAGCGCGACGAACGCGTCGCTGACTGGCTTGAGCAGCGCCCCCGTCTGCGGCCAGATATGGCCGAGCGCCATGCCGAGCACCATCCCCAGCAGGACCTGCACGTAGAGCAGCCGGAGCGGCCAGGGCAGGCTCACGATGCGTCACCGTCGCCGCTCTCGCCCTTGCCGGCGCCGCTGCGCTTCATCTCCATGACTTCGCGGTAGAACTGCTGCGCCGCCGGCGTGAGCGCTCTGCCGCGCCGCCGCACGATGCCCACGCGCCGCCGCACCACCGGATCGACCAGGGGCACGCTCGTCAGGACCGGATGATCGCGCCCGGGCATGGCCATCGACGGAACCGCCGCGACGCCGAGCCCGGCTTCGATCAGGCCGAGCATCGTCGTGACGTGGCGCGTTTCGCACACGCTCGGCGCGCGCGGCGCGACGGCCGACAACGCCTGATCGAGCAGGAGACGATTGCCAGAAGTCTTGTCGACGGATACGTACTCGTGCTCATAGAGCTCGTTCCAGGTGACGCGCTTCTTGCGCGCGAGCGGATGGTCGCGCCGGCAGGCGGCGACGAAACGTTCCTGCAACAGCACCTTGAATTCGATCTCCGGTTCCTGCGTGCCGAGGAAGCTCACGCCGAAATCCGCCTCGCCGCTCATGACGGTGCTGAGCACCTCGTTGGCGCTGGAGTCCAGCAGCTTGACCCGGATGCGCGGATAGCGGCGATGGTAGCTCGCGACCACGTTGGGCAGAAAGTAATAGGCGACCGACGGCACGCACGCGATGGTCACATGGCCGAGACGGCTCGACGATACGTCGCGGATGCCGAGCAGCGCGACATCGAGATCGTCGAGCAATTGCTCGGCGCTCGGCGCGAACACGCGGCCGACCGTGGTGAGCGTCACACTGCGCGTGGTGCGGTCGAAGAGGCGTACGCCGAGCGCATCCTCCAGTTTTTCGATCCGGCGGCTCAACGCGGGCTGGGAGATGTTGACCGCATCCGCCGCCTTGCGAAAGCTACCCAGCTCGACGACCGCCCGAAACGCCTGCAAATCATTCAGATCGAAATTGACGCCCACGAGGCGCTCCTTGCCGTTACCCATTGAACCGGCGTATTTTGCATGAGTTTGCGGCTCGCTACGGAGGCACCATGACGAACCTCTACGAAAGTTGGCAAGAGCAGATCCAGCAGGATCTGAATGCGCGCGTGAAGGCGCATCAGCATGCGGTGCGGCAGGCGAACGCGCTGCGCGTTCAGACCGGCGGACCCGCGCCGCTCATCCTGCTCGGCGATGGCGATTCCTGGTTCGACTACCCGCTGCCCGATCCGCTCCACGCCACCGACGTGCTCGAAGCCCTGCGCACCGCGGGCACACCCACGCCGATGATCCTCAAGCTCGCGCATTACAGCGACGCGACCACGACGCTGCTCGGCGTGACCAGGCGCAACCGTCTAATCGACCAGTTGAACGACCCGGCCAACGGACCGATCGATGCGTTGCTGTTTTCCGGCGGCGGCAACGACGTGGTCGGCGACCAGTTCCGCTTCTGGCTCAACGACGCGAGCGCCGTCGGCAACGACCCCGCACGGGGCGTCGACGATCAGCGGCTCGCCCATATCTTCGGCGTGGTCGAAAGCGCCTATCTCGATCTGATCCGCATCCGCGATCAGTTCGCGCCTCACGCGCCGATCTTCGTGCATGCCTACGATTTCGCGCTCCCCACCGGCATGTCGGCCTGCCATCTCGCGGGACCGTGGCTGCGTCCTTCGCTCGTCGACCGGGGCTGGCCCGACTTTGCGCCGGGCGCGCTGATTGTGAAGACGATCCTCGTCGAATTCCGCGCGATGCTGCAGCGGCTCGCGAGCGTCCCCGCCCACGATATGGTGCTGGTCGAGACGCAGGGCACGCTCGACGCGAACGACTGGGCCAACGAACTGCACCCGACCGGCGCCGGCTTCGCCGCCATCGCCGCCCGCTTCAGGGCCGCGCTCGCCACGCGTTTCGCGCACCGCATATGAGTGCGGCGCGCGTTCCGCATCACACCATCGAGGCCAGTGTTCTGGGCTGCGTCAGCATCGCGGGATGAAGGATTTCGTCGAGTTGCGCCTGGCTCAGCAGTCCCTTTTCGATCACGATCTGCGCGACACTCCTGCCGGACGCGAGCGCTTCCTTCGCGACTTCCGTCGAGTGCGTGTAGCCGATGTACGGATTGAGCGCCGTCACGATGCCGATCGAGCTCTCGATGATCGCGCGCAGCCGCTCCCGGTTCGCGCTGATGCCGTCGACGCATTTCGAGGCGAGCGTGAGGCATCCTGCCCGCAGGTGCGCGACGCTCTTGAACAGACTGTGCGCGATGATCGGCTCGAACGCGTTGAGCTGAAGCTGGCCGGCTTCGGCGGCGAAACTCACGGTCACATCGTTTCCGATGACTTCGAACGCGATCTGGTTGACGACTTCCGGAATCACCGGGTTCACTTTGCCCGGCATGATGCTGGAGCCGGCCTGCACGGGCGGCAAATTGATTTCGCCGAGACCCGCGCGCGGCCCGCTCGCAAGCAGGCGAAGATCGTTGCAGGTCTTCGAGAGCTTGATCGCGACGCGCTTCAGCACGCCCGAAAGCTGCACGAATGCGCCGACATCCTGGGTCGCTTCGACGAGATTCGGCGACGTCGTGAGCGTGATGCCCGTTACTTCGCTCAAGTGCCGGCATGCGAGGCGCGCGTAGTCCGGATGCGTGTTGATGCCCGTGCCGATCGCAGTCGCCCCCAGATTGATCTCGCAGATCAGCCCGGCCGCTTCCATGAGCCGCGCTTCGTCTTCGCCGAGCATCACAGCGAAGGTGCTGAACTCCTGGCCGAGCGTCATCGGCACCGCGTCCTGAAGCTGCGTGCGGCCCATTTTGAGGTCGCTGGCGAATTCCTGCGCCTTGCGTTCGAACGACGCGCGCAGCACGGCCATCGCTTCGACGAGCTGCACGATGCCCGCGTAGGTGGCGATCTTCAGCGCGGTCGGATAGACGTCGTTGGTGCTCTGGCCGAGATTCACGTCTTCGTTCGGATGAAGCACGCCATATTCGCCGCGCTGATGCCCGAGATGTTCGAGCGCGAGATTGGCGATGACCTCGTTCGCGTTCATGTTGGTCGACGTGCCCGCGCCGCCCTGGATGACATCGACCACGAAATGCTCGTGCGCCGTGCCCGAGCGCACTTGCCTGCACGCCTGCACGATGGCCTGCATCTTCACTTCGCTCAGCAGCCCAAGATCGTGATTCGCGAGCGCCGCGGCTTCCTTCACGCTCGCCAGTGCGTTGACGAGATTCGGATAGACCGAGATGGGAATGCCCGTGATCGGGAAATTTTCCAGCGCGCGCAGCGTATGCACGCCGTAGTACGCCGTGGCGGGCACGGCGAGATCGCCGAGAAGGTCGTGTTCGATACGTTCAGTTATGTTAAGCATGGGTTTCTCTCGGGTTCTGGATGATTCGATCGGGCAGATCGGCTAGTTGACTCGGTTGACTTCCAGAGGCGCCAACTCCGCCGCCGAAGTCGCATACGCGACGCACTGTTTCGCGAGCACATCGGTCGGATCGACTGTGCGCACGCGCGCGCCGTTCGCGCCGACGACATGCGTCTCGCGCAGCAGAAGCGGCAGTTCCGTGCAGCCGAGAATGACCACCTCGACGCCCTCGGCGATGAGACCATCGATCGCGGCGGCGATATCTTTCTGACACTGTCCGGTCGTGAAGCCGGCTTTCACGCCCTCTTTGCCGTAGATCGCATCCATCACGCGCGCCTGCAAGGCCGGGCCGGGCACGACCTGCCGCAAGCCTTGCGATGCGAGCGCCTGTTCGTAGACGCCGCTTGCGATCGTGCCGGACGTCGCGAGCAAACCGACCGAGCGCAGCGACGGGAACGTCTCGCGCAGATAGCGCACCGTCACCGTCAGCATATTGACGATCGGTATGCCGAGATACGGCTGGATGCGCTCGACATACGCGTGCGCCGTGTTGCATGGAATCGCGATGAGATCCGCGCCGCCCGTTTCGAGCTTCTTGCAGGTCGCATAGAGCGAGACGGTCGGATCGGGTCCGTCGCCGATCAGGTTCTCCGTGCGGTCCGGTATCTGCGGGTTTTGTTCGACGAGCAGCTTGATGTGATCCTGGTCGCGTTTCGCGGGCGTGGCGCGCACGATCTTGTGGATGAAATCCACCGTGGCCGCCGGCCCGACGCCGCCCACCACGCCAACCTTGAAGATCGTCGCGGGCGAGTCGTACTGACCGGACACGACATACTGCGCATAAGCGAGATTCGAATCGACGAGCGGAACGCGCAACCTGCCCAGCTCGTCGGCAACGAGGGCGATCTCGGTGAGCCCCGGCACGATCACATTGGCGCCTTGCGCGATGAGATCCTCGCATGCCGCGCGCAACAGCTCGACCGGACGGCCGCGCAGATTGCCGCTCTTGACGCCATCGGCGCCATAGACGGCTTCGGTGACGAGATCGACGCCGTCGCTCATGCGCGGATGGATCACCTCGAACTCGGGCGCCGCGAAATACTTTTCGAACAACTGCCTGCGACGCGTATAGCCGGACGCGAGCACGCCCACGCGGCGAACCGTCGGAAACTTTCTGCGCACGTGGCTGCGGACCGCGTCGATCATGTCGACGATCTGCAGCGGCGAATTCACCTTCAGTTCGTCGATGAACGTGTGACTCAGAAAGCACGGCAGCACGACCGTCGTGACGCCACGCTTCTCGAAGTTGCCGATCAGATCGAAGATATACAGTTTGCGCTGCGTCAGCGTCTCGCTCTCGGCATCCGCACTACGAAACGGCTGCTGCTCGAAGATCGCGTCGAAGTGCTCGGCATCGCGCGTGGCGGGCGTCGATTTGATCAGCTTGAAGAATACGTCCGCGCTCCCGAGCGGACCGAGTCCGCCCACCACGCCGAGTTTGCGCATGAGCGCGCCGTCCGTGCCGTTCATTTCGTCTCGCCTTCCATTTGACCGAACGAAGGCGCGCTCATCACCGCGCGGCGCTCCTGCCGCGCGGCGCGCTTGCCTTCCCACTTCGCGATGGCCGCGGTTGCGATGCTGTTGCCGATCACGTTGGTCGCGGTGCGCCCCATGTCGAGAATCTGGTCGATCGCGAGCACGAGCACGACGCCCGAGGGCGGCAGATGGAACATCGGCGCCACGGCCGCGACGACCACCACCGAGCCGCGCGCGACGCCGGCCATGCCCTTGCTGCTCACCATCAGCACGAGCAGCATCACGATCTGCGTGCCGATCGGCATGTCGATACCGAACGCCTGGGCGATGAAAATCGCCGCGAACGCCTGATACATCATCGAGCCGTCGAGATTGAATGCGTACCCGAGCGGCAACGTGAACCCGACCACTTTCTTGTCGACGCCGAATTCCTCCAGCTTCTCGGTCAGGCGCGGATAGGCGGCTTCGCTGCTGGCCGTGGAGAACGCGAGCATCGCGGGCTCGCGGATCGACTTGAGCAGAGCCCAGACCGGCTTGCCGAGGAACGCGTAACCGGCGAGGATCAGCGCGCCCCACAACAGCGCGAGCCCGACATAGAAGCTCGCGACGAGCTTGCCGTACGTGGTGAGCACATCGAGTCCATGCACCGTGATCGCCGATGCGAGCGCGCCGAACACGCCGATGGGCGCGAGGCGCATCACGTAGTCGGTCAGCTTCAGCATCGCGGGCACGAGTCCTTCCACGCCGGCGATCAGCGGAGCCACGCGCGGGTCCGACTTGATCACGCTCAGCACGATGCCGAACATCACGGAGAACACGAGAATCTGCAGGATGTCGTTGCGCGCCATCGCATCGATCACGCTCGTGGGAAACGCGTGCGTCACGAAGTCCTTGAAGTTCAGGCCGGAGGTGTTGAGGCCGGTGGCGACATCGGCGCTCGTCTGCGTCATGTGCAGGCCCGCGCCCGGTTGCAGCAGATTCGCGAGCACGAGTCCGAGCGCGAGCGAAAAGAGCGACGCGCACACGAACCACGCGATCGAGCGCAAGCCGATCCGGCGCACATCGCTCGTGCCTTCCATGCCGGCGAGACCCGATACGAGCGTCGCGAAGACGAGCGGCGCGATGATCATCTTCACCAGTCGCAGGAAGATATCCGTGACGATGGAAAAGTACCCGGCGATAACCTTGGCCTGCTCGGCATCCGCCGCCGTGCGATGACAGACGTAGCCGACAGCCACGCCGAGCACCATGCCGGCGAGGATATAAAGGGTGAGGCGATTCTTCATGTGTCTCCGTCCTGGGATGACGCACGAACGGTCGGTCGCGACCATCGTGCGTTCTGAATGGCTGGCGCATCGAAGCTCGACACGCCGCTTTTTTGTGTCAGGACGGAATCTTAGGGAAGGCAGAAAAAACGTGAATGCCAGTGCTGCATATGGCTATGCAAGTTTCGCATAACGTCGGACGGCGCTATTCGGCCGGGCCCGACGAAGCGTGAAGATGCCGCCAGATCGTATCGAGCAAGTCGTTGCGATTGCTGAGGTCGCGGTACACGCGCAGCTCAAGCGCCAGTTGCCAATCGGACTGGCCGGCGGCAACGAGCGCGCCGGCATCGAGTTCGGCTGCGATCGAGCTTTTCGGCAGCCATGCGACGCCCTCGCCTTCGAGAACCAGCTTCTTCACGACTTCGGCCATATCGGATTCGTAATGCAGCCGTAATGCGGGCGATACATTCGCTTGCTCCATCAACGACGCGAAGCAGCGCCCGAAATAACTCGTCTCCGTATAGGCGATGTACGGCATCGGACGATCTTTCGCGCCCGGCAGACGGTAGGTTGGCGCGAGCCGCTGATTGGGCTTGCAGACCGGCATGAACGTATCGACGCCGACGGTCACGTACTCGTACTTCTGCGGATCGAGATGCAGCGGCAAGCGCGGATGGTGATACGCGAACATCAACTCGCAGTTGCCGTTGACGAGCATGAGAATCGAATCGTGCACGTTCGCCGGAATCACCCGCGCGCGCACTTCGCCGACCTGCTTCGCGAGCGTTCGGAGCCAGGCGGGCAAAAAATTGAGCGCGATGGTATGGTCCGCCGCGATCTGCAGGCTCGTGCCCGCGATGCGCTGCTCGGTGCGGATGATGGCGCGCGTATCGAAGAGCTTGTCGAGAATGTCTTCGGCGGCATCGCGAAACAGTTGGCCCGCTGGTGTAAGGGTCGGTGGAAAGCCGCTGCGATCGACGAGATCGGCGCCGACCCAGTGTTCGAGCGACTGGATTCGCCTGCTGAATCCGGATTGCGTGACGTTGCGAAATTCCGCCGCACGCGAGAAGCTTTGATAGCGGGCGAGCGCGATGAAGTCCTCGATCCACTTGATTTCCATGAGCCATCCGTCTGCTGATGGCGACGAATGGGCTCGCCGCCACGAGGCGGAAATTCTACGCCTGCTTGCTGCGCGAGATCCGGCTTCACGCGTGCGGCTTGCAAATTATGCCGATCGGTCTGTCGGCGCGCATGATTCAGGTCGTCGTTACCGCATTCGCGTTTTCTGTCAGCGATGAGTTTTGAATTGCGAAGCCATCTGCGAGAGCGATGCCATAAAATGAGTTCCGCTGTGACCGCGTCAGGGTCGCCGACCAGCGCCGGGTTGTTCCGCCGCCGCTCCTCAAAAGTGGTCAAGTAAGGAAGGGTCATGGACAGTCCAATCACCATCGCCGGCACGCCGATGGACGCCTATCATGTGTGCGCGTTTTTCAATAGCCGCGATGAGGAATACGACGCGCTGAATCCGTTCTACAAACAGGCGGTAGAGAACGGAGAAAAGAACTTTCATATCGTCGATCCCGCGAATCTCGCCGACCACAAGGCCCGGCTAGCGGATGCGGGCATGGACGTGCACGCATGCGAAGCGTGCGGACAGCTGGAAGTCATCACATGGCCCGAAGCCTATCTGGATGACGAAGGCAAGTTCGACAAGGATCGCATGCTCGCACTGGTGGACCGGCTCACCGGCTCCGGACGCGACAAGGGTTTCACCCAGCTTCGCATCATGGGAAATATGGACTGGGCGTTTGGCGAAACCCCGAACGCACCGGAACTCATGGCGTATGAAGCCGAAGTCAACGAGATCATCGAGCGCAACCGTCAACCCGCCGTGTGCGTCTACGATATGGCCAAACTCTCGGGCGCCATGCTCATGGATGTCTTGCGCACGCATCCGCTGACCCTCATCAATGGAATCGTCCAGGAGAATCCGTTCTTCATCCGGCCATCGGAAATGATCAAGGAACTGGAATCCCGCAAAAGACGGGCGGAGGCCTGAGTTGCTTATCGAACCAGTAGAGCCATCGCGACAGAAGAATGGACATCGACCGATTCAGCGGTGAAAGTGCGGAGCACGCGCTCAGGGACCTGATGGGTTTGCTGGCGCTTCCGGCACTCTGGGCGGGTGGCGACGGCAAGGCGATCGTCGGCTTGATGACGCAGGCGATCGAACGGATCGTTCCGCTGGACATCTGCTATGTCGATGTTCCCTTGCTGCCGGCAGTCGCGCCGTTCGTGCAGATGCGCATGTACGGCCGCACTGTCGCGGCGGATGCTTCGCCGGCATGGCAGGAAACGATAGCCCGATGGCACCGGCTCCCGATCGGAACCCGGGTCAGTCTGTGCGACACGCCCGCCGGCCCGATGCGCATGATCCGGCTGAGCATGGGCTTCAGCTCCGGGCAAGGCAGCGTGTGGTTCGGGGCCGCGGCTTCGACGTTCCCGACACTCAACGAGATCGCCTTCCTGCGCGCGGCCACCTCGCAGGCCGCGACAGGCATTCAGGCCGCCAGAGCAGCACACGAGCGCGAAGAGGCGAACCGGGCGAAGGATGAATTTCTCGCCATGCTCGGCCATGAATTGCGTAACCCGCTTGCACCTATTTCCACCGCGTTGGCGTTGATCCGGCGCGAACGCGGCGATGTCGCCGACCGCTACCACGAAATCATCGAGCGCCAGGTTGCGCATCTGTCTCGTCTCGTCGAAGACTTGCTGGACGTCAGCCGCATCACGCGGGGAAAGATCGAGCTCAAGCGCGAGAGCCTGCGTATCAGTTCCGTCATCACGCGTGCGGTCGAGGCGGCCAGCCCGCTGGTGGAACAGCGCAATCAGCGGCTCACTGTGGCCTTGTCCGACGATGGCACGCAGATATTCGGCGATCTCACACGTCTGACGCAGGCGTTCAGCAACCTGCTTAACAATGCAGCCAAATACACGGACATCGGCGGCGAGATTCGCGTCGAGGCTAGAACGACGCCCGGCCATGTCGCGGTCTTCATCCAGGACAACGGAGCGGGCATCAGCGCGGAATTGATGCCCAAGCTCTTCAGGATCTTCGAGCAGGGGCGCACGACGATCGACCGGTCGAAAGGCGGTCTGGGCATCGGCCTGGCGCTCGTGAAGAATCTGGTGGAACTGCATGGAGGCACTGTCGATGCGAGCAGTGACGGCCCCGGCACAGGCGCGACGTTCACGGTGACACTGCCGCTTGCAACACGCGCAGAGATCGCGGGTTCGCAGAATTCGCCGTTACCCTCCGCTTCGGTGACGTCGAGCCAGGCCGGATTGCGCGTTCTGCTGGTCGACGACAACGTCGATGGTCTTCTCTCGATGGAAGCGTTCCTGACGGAACTCGGCTTCGAGGTCGCAACCGCTCTGGATCCGTTTCAGGCTCTGGACATCGCGGCGCGCTTCTCGCCTGCCGTCGCCGTTCTCGACATTGGCCTGCCCGGCATGGACGGATACGAACTGGCGCTCGCCTTGCGCGCGCAACCGCAGCACGCGGCACTCCGCCTGTTCGCGCTCACGGGCTATGGTCATTCCGAAGACGTGAAGCGGGCGCATGCGGCCGGCTTCGAACGACATTTCGTGAAGCCTGTCGTATTGCCCGATTTAATTCGTGTGCTGAACGACAATCAGTAAGGATCGCTAAGCTGGCGGTAACGCCTATTTCTTTTTCGCGACGCTCGTGGAGCCTGAAGTCTTCGGGACCGGAACCTTGAACGGCTCGGCGACTGGAGAGGTCAGCTTTTTCGCTTGTTTGGGTTTTTTTGCCTCGCGATTACTTCGCATCTGACCTTTTGCCATTTCACACCCCCGTCTGGCGACCACGGAAAGGGTCGCTCCTCGCTCATTCTGGGCGCATTTTCGGTTGCTGTCGCGATCTATTTGATGAATCGACGATTCTTCTTGCTTTGTTCCGGCATGGAGCGCACGCTCGCCCACACGCCCTTCTACTTCGGACATCGACATGCTAAAGCGAACCTCGGCCGATTCGGCTACACACTTCAAAAAGCAGGACCTCACGGCCACGCAGAAGAGTCGCGCCGAAGCCTTGCGGCAGGCCGAAACCGACCGCGCGGAAAAGCGACTCCAGGATGATGCGCGTATCGACGTGCACGCCGCGAAGTGGCGTTACGTTTCGCCGAAGGGTTAGATTTCTATCGCCTCAGCCTCGCGGCCTGACGCCTGGCGTGGGCCGATCCGCCTTCATAGGCTTCGTCCTCGGTCTCGAAGCGCAGATGGCTGTCGTAGCGAATCTCGCTGACGTTCGGGCCGCTCAGATCGACGTCGACGCACGCATAGGTGAAGCCACCCGCAGCAAGCGGTTGAACCACAACATGGAATTCATGGCTTCCAACTTTCAACATGCGTGACATCGAGAACTCCAGTGGTGGCGGATCATCGTATCACGCGAGCATGGACCAGCAGATAGACGGAGACGCTGCCGGCGTCGCACGAGGACCGGCCGGCAGAGAGAGGCGCGTTAAAGCGGCGTGATGTTCGCCGCCTGCAAGCCCTTGGGACCGTTTTTCGTTTCGTAGCTGACTTTTTGATTTTCGGCGAGCGTCTTGAAACCCTCGCCGCGAATCTCCGAAAAATGCGCGAACAGATCATCGCCGCCGCTGTCGGGCGTGATGAATCCGAATCCCTTGCTGTCGTTGAACCACTTGACGGTGCCGGTATCCATGAAACTCTCCTGAAAAAGGACGAACAAACGAGACCGCCGCAATAGAGGTCCCGGAATAAAGGATCAAGGAGGGAGAGGACAACGAACACCGCAGGGCTGCGGTTAATGATGAGCAGCAATCGCGCTTCTTGAAGGCTTCATCAGGAAAATTACGCTTTGGCTGGAAAACCGTCAAGCTATTTCGGATGCGCAAAGAAATGGTGAAATCACCAATGGCACGAATGCGTTATCACTTAGCATTCCTACTATCTAAACGAGATCGAGAACGATAATTGCGGGTGCCAGCCAGTTTTGCAGGTATAGTGAAGCTCCAATCAGGAGTAGACGATCATGCCAGCATTCCCGCCTCTCCTCTACAAAGGGTTCGAACTTCATCCCCTTGTGTTCTCGCGCGCATTCGACCGCTTCGACAGGCATTCGCGCTACGCCGAAGGTTACGACGTCGCGGTTCGCATCTGTCGCCCGGTCGCATCGGGTGAGACCAGCACGAGCCGCGTGTTCAAGATGGACCGGCAAGACGTGTTCGCGGACTTCGGCATTGCCCGGCGCGCTGCCCGTCAGCGCGGTGAAGACATCATCGATGGAAAGGTCGAGGGCGCTTCCGTCGTCGATATGTGAGGCTAACGCTTCCTCGAAATACCGCGTTTGCCTTCGAAGAGTTCACGCTGTCGGGCCAGGCCTTCTCCCACTACATCGAAGAAGGCGCGCACGCGCGCGGTCTTTCTCAGATCGGCATGCGTGACGATCCACAATTCGCCTTCCAGTTCGGCGACCGGATTCGCGGCCACGCGCGCAACGCCCGTGTCGCTGTCGCCGAGATAGCACGGCAAGAGCGCAAGGCCGACGCCCGCGCGCGCCGCGATCAACTGATTCACCAGACTGTTGGTCCGGTACACGACCGACGCCGAAGCCGCGTTGAGCGCGAGCCATTGCGCCGCGCGAATGCCTGAGGCCGCTTCGTCCCAGCCGATCAACGCGTGACCGTCGAGCTTCTGGCTGCGCGAAAGCGCCCCTTTCTCCGCGACATACGACGGCGCGGCGTACCAGCCCCACGCGACGCCCGCAAGCTTTTTGCCCCACAGCTCGCCCTCTTTCGGCCGAACCGGACGCAACGCGATATCCGCTTCGCGCCGCGCCAGACTGAGCACGCGATTTTCGATCGACAACTCGACGACGATGCCGGGATGCGCCCGGCGAAATGCCGCGAGATGCGTGGTGAGCTGGCTATACGCGAGCGTCTCGGACGACGTGACGCGCAAGCGCCCGCTGAGCCGGTGATCGCCGCCGACGACATCGCGGCCCAGCGCCAGAAATTCATCCTCCATTCGCTCGGCGCCGGCCGCGATACGCGCGCCGGCCTCGGTCGGCTGATACACGCCGCCAGGCAAACGCTCGAACAGACGCGCGCCGAGCTGCGTTTCGAGCGCCTTTAAACGGCGATAGGCCGTCGAATGATCGATGCCCAGCGTTTCGGATGCGGCAGTGAGACTGCCGTCACGCTGAATGGCGAGCACGAGTCGGAGTTCGTTCCAGTCTTCCATGCGTCGAGGCTAATACGGCGCTTGCATCGCTGCAAGCATGGTTTTCACCATGACAATGGACTTGCACGCGTGCAATCACTACTCTGCCGTTATCCGAACGCATCAAACGGGAGATCCTCCATGAAGCTCCATGAAACATCGACACTCACGCTCGTCAGTCATCCGCTTTGTCCTTACGTGCAGCGCGCCGCCATCGTGCTGGCGGAGAAAGGCGCCGGATTCGAGAAACGTTATGTCGATCTGGCGAACCGGCCGGAGTGGTTCGACGCGCTTTCGCCGCTCGGGAAAGTGCCGTTGCTGATGATCGCGCGTGATGGCCACGAGGACGCCGTGCTCTTCGAAAGCGCCGTCATCTGCGAATATCTCGACGAAACCCAACCGGGCCGCGCGCTGCTTCCTCGCGATGCGCTCGAACGCGCGCGGCATCGCGGATGGATCGAGTTCGGTTCGTCGATACTTGCCGAGATCTGGAAGCTGGAAATCGCCACCGATGCGCCGACGTATCACGCTCAAGTCAAGGCATTGGCGCAGCGCTTCGCGACGGTCGAGCGCGTGTTGGGCGCGGGGCCGTGGTTCGCAGGCGGCGAATTCGGCATGGTCGACGCCGTGTTCGCGCCGATCTTCCGCTACTTCGAGGTATTCGATGAACTCGCCGATCTTCACGTGTTCGCCGATACGCCGAAAGTCACCGCATGGCGAGACGCACTCGCGGCACGCCCGAGCGTGATCGGCGCGGTGCCTGCCGACTACGCACAGCGCTTGCGCACGTTCCTGCATAGTCGCGACGCGTACCTGCTTCGCGAAAGCACGGAGAGAACGATATGAGCCAGAGTCTGGGCTGGCTGCTGCTCATCCTGTCCGGATTGCTCGATGTCGCGTGGGCCGTTTCGATGAAGCTCACGCAAGGCTATACGCGGCCCGGCTGGACAGCGCTGTCGATCGTGTTGCTCGCGGCCTTCGTCTATCTGCTCGGCAAGGTATTGACCGTGTTGCCCGTGGGCAGCGCATACGCGGTGTGGACCGGCATCGGCGCGTTGGGAACCGTGCTGCTCGGCGTCGTGCTGTTCGGCGAGACCGTGAGCGCGCTGCGGGTTGTCGGTGCGGTATTGGTCATCGCCGGAATTGCGGCATTGAAGCAGGCGCCCGCCTGACGCGAGCAATCAACAGCCCTCGTGGCCCTCATGCGGCGTCTTGAGATACGCCTCCAGGAACGCGACGAACACCCTCACCTTCGCCGACAGATTCAAACGCTCCGGATAAATCGCGTAGATATCCGCGGACGGCAGAGCCCAGTCCACGAGCACGCGTTCGAGCGACTGTGTGTTCAGATACGGCTGGACATCCCATTCGGAACGAACGAGTACACCGTGTCCTTCGAGCGCCCAACGCAGGGTGGCTTCGCCATCGTTGCTGCTCATCGAACCATGCACTTTCACCATCTCGTGCCGCTTGCCTTTGGTGAAGTGCCATGTTCCATAGGCCGTGTCGTTTTCTCTCAGGACGATGCAGGCATGGCCGCGCAGATCACCCGGCGTTTCGGGAACGCCGTGCGCTTTCAGATACGCGGGAGATGCGCACACGAAACGCCGGTTGGACGCCAGCTTCTTGCCGACGACACGCATGTCGGGCAATTCGCCAAAGCGGATGCCTACATCGAACGCGAATTCGGCCAGATTCATGGGCCGGTCGGTCAGATCCAGTTGCACTTCGACATCCGGATATTGCCGGCGAAACTTCGACAACGCGGGAACGATGTATCGGCGGCCAAAGCCGAAGGTCGCGTTCACTTTCAAAAGACCTTGAGGTAGATCGCGACTGCTCGACACCATTCTCTCGAGCTCACGAACCTGCTCCAGCAGCTTCGTGCCGGTGCTCAGATACAACTCGCCCTCCTGCGTCATCGCGAGCCGTCGCGTCGTTCTGTTGAGCAGCTTCACGCCGAGTCGCCGTTCCAGTTGGCTCAGGCGCAGACTGATCGATGGAGGCGTCACGCCCAGTTCACGCGCCAGCGCGGACAGGCTTCCCTGAGTGACTAATCGGCCGAAGAACTCGAGGTCTGATATCGCGTCCATTTATAAGCCTATCTTAAGAATAGGTTAAGTCATGCCGTATTTTACGGAAACAAGGACGCAATTACACTCTCTTCAACGCTCGGACAAGCGAGCGCCCCCAGTACCGGAGAGAGACAAATGGCACGGACGCTTTATCAGAAGATCGTGGATAGCCACACGGTCTTGCGCGTCGATGAGCAGCACGTCGCGCTGTATGCCGATCTGCACATCATGAACGAGTACACGAGTCCGCAGGCATTCGCGGGGCTCGCCGAGAAGAACCTGCCCGTGCGCTGCCCCGAAAAGCAGATGGGCATCGTCGATCACGTCATTCCGACGCATCCCGTCGCCGTCGACAAGCGAACCATCTTCATCGACGCCGCCGCCAATCAGGCCGCCAACTTCACACGTAACTGCCAGAAACACGGCATTCATCTGTTCAATGTCAAAGACCGCGAACAAGGTATCGAGCACGTCGTGGCGCCCGAGATCGGCCTGATTCGTCCGGGCATGGTGGTGCTGTGCGGCGACAGCCACACGACGACTTATGGCGCGCTTGGCGCGCTCGGCTTCGGCATCGGAACGTCGGAAGTCGAGCACGTGCTTGCAACGCAGACGCTGGTCTATCGCGTGGCCCGCGACATGCACATCGTCGTGGACGGTACGTTGCCGGCGGGTACGACGTCGAAAGACCTCGTGCTTTACATCATCTCGAAGATCGGCGCACAAGGCGCTCGCGGATTCGCGGTCGAATACTCCGGAACGGGGATCGAGTCGCTGTCTGCGGAAGCGCGCATGACGCTCTGCAACATGACCGTCGAAGCCGGCGCGCGCGGCGCTCTAATCGCGCCCGACGCGACGACGCTCCGTTACGTGGCCGAGCGCATCAAGGACCTTTCGCAAGCCGAAATCACCGCCGCAACACACGCGTGGCTCGAACTGAAGTCCGACGCGGACGCCGTGTTCGATGTCACGCACCGGTTCGACGCGCAGGACGTTGCGCCGTTCGTCACCTGGGGCACCAGTCCCGACCAGGCCATTCCGGTTACCGCGCGCATCCCGGGCCTTCCCGAAGAGCCGGTCGAAGGCAGGAACGCAGCGAAGGCATTGGACTACATGGGTCTCGACGCCGGCCAGGCCATCGACGGTCTCGCCATCGATCATGTGTTCATCGGTTCATGCACCAACGCGCGTATCGAGGATCTTCGCGCGGTCGCCGATGTCGTGCGTGGCCGCAAGGTCGCTTCTTCGGTTCGGGCCATGGTCGTACCAGGCTCCGGCATGGTGCGTGAGCAGGCCGAACGCGAAGGCATCGCCGGGGTGTTGATCGAAGCAGGTTTCGAATGGCGTCAGCCGGGCTGCTCGATGTGCCTCGCAATGAACGACGACATTCTCGAACCGGGCCAGCGTTGCGCCTCGACCACCAACCGAAACTTCGAAGGGCGGCAAGGTCGCGGCGCCCGCACGCATCTGATGAGCCCTGCCATGGCCGCGGCTGCCGCGCTCGCAGGCCATATCGTCGACGTACGCAAGGAGTTGGCTCATGTCTAAGAACACTTCGCTCACGGGCGTTGCCGCGCCGCTGCCGCTGAACAATCTCGACACCGACCAGATCATGCCGAAGCAGTTTCTGTTCGGTATCGACAAGTCAGGACTCGCGCGGGGTGTTCTATACGACCTGCGTACGAACGCGGCCACAGGCACGCCCCGACCCGACTTCGTGTTGAATCGCCCCGAATACCAAGGTGCGCGCATTTTGATAACGGGCGCGAACTTCGGCTGTGGTTCCAGCCGCGAACACGCCGTGTGGGGTTTGCAGCAGGCGGGCTTCGATGCAGTCATCGCGCCGAGCTTCGGTGAAATCTTCTACTTCAATGCGCTGAACAACCGCCTGTTGTTGATCATGCTCGAACCGCACATCATCGCGGAGCTGACCGCGCTCGCCAGCGACCCGGCGACGAGCACGTTGACCATCGATGTCGAGAAGCAACGCGTCCTCACAGCGGACGGCGCAACGAAATACGCGTTCGAGTTGCCCGCCCGGCAGAAGCACATGTTCATCGAAGGGCTGGACATGATCGGCATGACGCTGAGCGATAGCGATGCCATCGGCGCATTCGAAGCGAAGCATTACGCCGCGCATCCGTGGATGAAGATCGACCTTCCGAAACAGCAAAAAGCAGCTCGATAAGAGACGCGCCAAGCGTCCATTCCCAAGGGCCTCTCACGGCCCGCAGAGCCCGCAATCCATCAGGAGACAATCATGGAAACCTCTTCCGTGCGCGCATGCAATGCGCCGTCGGGATTCCTCGCGAGAATCAATAACGTCAACATCGGCGGAATGCCGGTCGCGATGTTCGCCGCGCTCGCGCTCGTGACCATACTGGCAGCCGTCACGAAGAAGCTTCCGAACGACATGATCGGTGGCTTCGCCGTTCTCATGCTTTCCGGACTTTTGCTGGGAGAGATCGGAAGCAGAATTCCGCTATTCAGGCATATCGGCGGTCCCGCGATTCTCTGCCTGTTCGTGCCCTCCGCGCTGCTCGGATACAAGTTGATGGATGACGCCTCGCTCAAGGCCATCACTACGACGATGAAGACGGCGAATCTTCAGTACCTGTATATCGCGTGTCTCGTGGCTGGCAGCATTCTCGGCATGAACCGGAAGATCCTCATCGAAGGCTTTCTGAAGATGTTCGTGCCATTGCTGATTGGCACCATCACGGCAATCGCGGCGGGCGTCCTCGTCGGCCTGATGTTCGGCTACGATCCGAAGCATGTGTTCTTCTATATCGTGATACCGATTCTCGGCGGCGGCATTGGCGAGGGCATTCTTCCGCTTTCCATCGGGTATTCGGAAATCACGGGTGCGGCGCAAGGCCACCTGATTGCGATGATGGTTCCCGCCGCGCTGATCGGCAACGTCGTTGCGATTCTCGGCAGCGGTATTCTGAAACGCTTCGGCGAGAAGTATCGCCAATACAGCGGCGACGGCACGCTCGTCAGGACCGGCGAAGATCAGGCGCTGCTCAAGACGCAGAAGACCGAAGCGGCGCTGGACCTGAGGTTGATGGGCTTCGGTTTGCTCCTCGGCTGCACCCTCTTCATTCTCGGCGCGCTGCTATCACCCATGACGGGTATTCCCGGTCCGGTGCTGATGATCATTGCCGCCGCCGTATTGAAGCTATTCAAGGCAATTCCGGAATCGATGGAAGTCGGCGCGTATCAGATGTACAAGTTCATGTCGACGAACCTGACCTTCGCCATTCTCGTCGGACTGGGCACGCTGTTCGTGTCGTGGGACAAGCTGGTAGGCGCGTTCTCGCCGGCATACTTCGTCATTTGCGCGGCGACCGTCGTCGCGATGATCATCTCGGGCTTCTTTGTAGGCGCGTGGCTGAAGATGTACCCGGTCGAATCCGCGATCATCACCGCGTGTCATAGCGGCCTTGGCGGTACCGGCGACGTGGCGATTCTGTCTTCGTCGAATCGTATGGGTCTGATGCCCTTCGCGCAGATTTCCACGCGCATCGGCGGCGCCGGGATGGTCGTCTTCGCCACGCTGATGATGAAGTGGTTTTCCTGAAGCCGCACTAGCCGACCGCACGTTGCAGCGTACGCTGGCGGCCAAGGTGCAGGACCATCACACTGAAGATGATGAGTACGAGCGCCGCGAACTCCAGCAGACCGAACTTCTCTCCAACCGCCCAACCGATGATCAGCGCGACGGCCGGCGCCATATAAGTGGCGCCGGACGACGCCACCGCGCCGAACTTTTCGAGGAGGTAGTAATACAGGAAGAAGGAAACGCCGGTCCCGAGAACTCCGCCTCCCATCACCAGGCCGACGGCGGCCAATGGATCGTGGAGGATGTTCGTCACTCCGCCGAAATCGGTGACGGCCGCAAGAACCACGACCGCGATGCCCATCTGCCAGGTTGCCAGTGCGAGCGGAGCCAGTCCCGATGGCGACAGGAATGCGCGTACATAAACATAAGAAAGTCCGAGCACGAGTGAACTGGTCAGCAGCCAGCAAACACCTGCGAACTCGATCGAACCGGCCGCGCCTTCCCATGGCCGCGCGATCAACGTGATGCCAACGAAGCCGAGTAGAACGCCTATGGCCATCGTGCTGTTCATCTTCTCTGTTCTCAGGAAGAAGACAGAGAAAATCGCCGTGAAAAGCGTGGCCGCGTTGCCTAACACGGCGGCGATTCCAGACGGAAGCAGTGCTGTTCCTTTGGTGATCGCGAAATAATAGAACGCGGTCGCAACGAACCCCATCACGATGAAATGATGTAGGTAACGCAATTGATCGAAGCGGATAACCTTCCTTCGCCAGGCAACGAAAGCCAGCGGAAGAAAGCCGAAGAATACGCGCAGGAAGGCTATCTGCATCGGGCTGATCGAAGACGACGCCCACTTCATGTAGATAAAGTTCGATCCCCAGAAGAGACCGAGCAGGACGAACGCAAGCCGCGCAAGCTTCATGTCGATGCTATTCCACGTACGTCATGACGAATGGCGGCGCCGGGACGGCAATAGGCCGGGATGATCCCGGCCTCGCGAATCACTCCTGAAGCCATGCCTTCACTTTCTCGGGATGCGAATCGACGAACTTCTTCGCCGCCGCATTCCAGTCGTTCGTTGCATTGCCGTCGAGTTCGATCGCTTCGACATCGGACAGGGTCAGCTTGTAATGCCGTATGAACGTGTTCGCGCGCGGATACTTCTGCGCGAATTGCTTCGAAGCGAACCCACGGATTTGCTCGTCACCGCCCAGCACGCCTTTGGGGTCCTTCAAATAGCGCATCTTGTACTTTTGCCACAGCCAATGCGGGCTCCATACCGTCGCGACGATCCAGCTCTTCGACTGATACGCGCGCGAGACCGCTGTCAGCATGCCCGCCTCGCTCGCCCGGATCAGGTTGTAACCCGCAAGGTCGTAGTCCTTCATCGCCTTTTCCGACGCGACCATTTCGCCTGCGCCCGGTTCGATGCCCTGAATCGTGGCGTTCAGCTTGCTCTTGACCTCGGGCTTGTTGAGATCGGCAATCGAAGAGACCTCGCTCTCGGGCACATAGTCCGGCACCGCCCAGCCGATCTTCGCGCCCGTATAGATCACGCCCAGGTCGTCCATCTCGTTCTTGAAGCGCGCGTAGTACGCCGCGTGCGTGACCGGAAGCCATGCGCCGAGCATCAGATCGACGTCGCCGCGAGCGACCCCCTGAAACTGGATGCCCAGATCGGCGACGATCAGCGTCACGGGCTGCTGCAGCTTCGTTTCCAGCACGTACTTCGCCGTGTACGTGACCGCTTGCGTATCGGCCCAGTTGGCCAGAGAGATCTTGATCGGATCGGCGGCGCTGGCGGACATCGCGAAAGTAACGGTCGAAACCGCCATGCCAACGTTCAGGATGAAGCGTACGGCGGAGGAATTCTTCATGTCAGGTTCCCTGTGTTCTTATCGCGATGGTGACAACGAAACGAGCTTGGATGCGTACGATCTAATCTTCCGAGGGTTGAAAAAAACGGAGCGCGAAATACGCGCCAGGATTTGGCGCTTGAGTATTCGAGTGCATAAAAGCGATGTCAACGTGATTTGTTTTCACCGCCGCATTACTTTAAGTTATGCGTGAAGAGGCGTCGATCACGTCTCGTTCACGTACTGCCGGCGCGCATAAAAGCGCTGCATCTCGTGGTCCTGCGGACGCACGCCGGTGAAAACCTCGACGAACTCCGGAATGCGCTTCATGCGCGTCGCGAATTCCTCGTTCGGCCGCGTCGCCGCATAGCCGACCTGCGTGAGATAGGTCGTGCGTGCTCGCACATCCGCCACGGCCGGCTCATAGCCGAAGCGCACGAACGTCGCGGTCAGCACTTCGATGCGTCTCGCATCGTCCGTCTGGATGAGTCGCGTGATGTCAGGAGATTGCTGCGCCCAGTTGCGGATCGCGGCTTCGAAACGGGTGTCGAAAAGCGCATCGTCGAACCAGCAATCGAACACGTTGAGCATCGCTTCGCAGATGCTGTCCGCATACGCGTCGTTGCGGCTGATCCAGTTGCCGGTGTTCTTCTCTTCCCAGCGCGCGATGAGCGCATCGAGCAGTTCTTCCCGATCGCGGAAAAACCAGTAAAAGCTCGTTCGTGCGAGATTCAGTTTCTTGGCGAGCGCAAGCACGCGAACCGAATCGACGCCGCCTTCCAGCAGACTTTCGTATGCGCAATCCAGCCACATGTCGGCTGAGCCGCGAACGGTCTCAACTGTCTGATCCATACCGTTCCTTTCGTGTGATGGTTTCGCGAATCGACGACCGCGATTCCTTTTTGCTTTGACTCACTGTACACCATTGTCGCGATACTTGACACCTGTGTACATACGACCTACTCTGAGCGCACAACACGTGATTCGATCCCCACTCGCTTCGATGAGGCGCCCATGTCCATGGACCCGTTGCTCCAGCCGTACACGCTGAAACATCTCACGTTCCGCAATCGCATCATGACGACGTCGCACGAGCCGGCGTATGCCGAGGACGGCATGCCGAAGGAGCGATATCGCGCGTATCACGTCGAAAGGGCGAGGGCGGGCATCGCGCTGACGATGACGGCAGGTTCGGCCGCGGTGTCGAAGGACAGCCCGCCGGTGTTCAACAACATCCTCGTGTACAAGGACGAGGTCGTGCCCTGGATGAAGGATCTCGTCGACGAATGCCACGAGCACGGCGCGAAGGTGATGATCCAGTTGACGCATCTCGGCCGGCGCACGCGCTGGGACAAGGGTGACTGGCTGCCCGCCGTGTCGCCGTCGCACAACCGCGAGCCTTCGCATCGCGCGTTTCCGAAGAAGATCGAGGACTGGGACATCGAGCGCATCGTGCGCGACTTCGCCGATGCCGCCGAGCGCATGAAAGCGGCCGGTATGGACGGGCTCGAAATCGAATCCTACGGACACCTCATGGACCAGTTCTGGTCGCCGCTCACGAATACGCTGGATGGCCCTTACGGCGGATCGCTCGATAATCGCCTGCGCTTCACGTTCGACGTGATGCGGGCGATGCGCGAGCGCGTCGGGGATAACTTCCTGCTCGGCATTCGTTACACCGCCGATGAGATGTTGGCAGGCGGCCTCACGAAGGAAGACGGCATCGAGATTTCGAAGCGGCTCAAGAATAGCGGCCTCGTGGACTTCCTGAACGTCGTTCGCGGCCATCTGGATACCGATGCGGGCCTCACCGACACCATCCCCATCATGGGCATGAAGAGCGCGCCGCATCTGGATTTCGCGGGCGAAATTCGTCAGGCGACGGACTTTCCTACCTTCCACGCCGCGCGCATCCAGGACGTCGCGACGGCGCGCTTTGCCATCGAGTCGGGCAGGATCGACATGGTCGGCATGACGCGCGCGCACATGACCGATCCGCATATCGTGCGCAAGATCATCGAGCGCAGGGAAGACGATATCCGTCCTTGCGTGGGCGCGAACTATTGTCTCGATCGCATCTATCAGGGCGGCATGGCGCTGTGCATTCACAACGCCGCGACCGGGCGCGAACTGGAGATGCCGCATACCATCAGGCCGGCCGAGACGAAACGCAAGGTCGTGATCGTCGGCGCGGGACCGGCTGGGCTGGAGGCGGCGCGTGTCGCAGGCGAGCGCGGTCACGATGTCACCGTGCTCGAAGCGATGAACGATCCCGGCGGACAGATCCGTCTGACCGCGCAGAACGTTCGCCGCAAGGAGATGATGGGCATCATCGACTGGCGCATGGCGCAATGCGAAAAGCTCGGCGTGCGCTTCTCGTTCAACACATGGGCCGACACGGAAACCGTGCTTTCGCACAACCCCGATGTGGTGATCGTGGCGACCGGCGGCATGCCGCACACGGAGGTGTGTTCGCAGGGCAACGAGCATGTCGTGTCGTCGTGGGACATCATTTCGGGCGACGTGAAGCCCGGCGCCAACGTACTGATCTTCGACGATGCCGGCGATCATGCCGCGCTTCAGGCAGCGGAGACGATCGCGCAGGCGGGCGGGCGCGTCGAGGTGATGACGCCCGACCGCACCTTCTCGCCCGAGGTCATGAGCATGAATCTCGTGCCCTACATGCGCTCGCTGCAGAAGCTCGCGACGACGTTCACGGTGACGTTCCGCCTCGAATCGGTTCGCCGCGAAGGCGCCGAACTGGTCGCGACGATCGGCAGCGATTACGGCGGCGTGACGAAGGAGCAGCGTTACGACCAGATCGTCGTGAATCACGGCACCATTCCGATGGACGAACTCTATTTCGAGCTCAGGCCGGTATCGACGAACCTCGGCGCGATCGACTACGACGATCTCATCGATGGCAAGCCGCAAGTCGTCGAACGTAATCCCGAGGGACGCTTTCAGCTCTTCAGAATCGGCGATGCGGTGTCCGCGCGAAACACGCATGCCGCGATCTACGATGCGCTTCGGCTCGTAAAAGACCTTTGACTCATCGGCGCGGACTGCGCTTTTTCCGTTCACGCGGCTCGGTTCCCGTATCGACCGGCGTGAACGGAGCCTGAAACCGGCTCACCAGAAAATCGATGAAAGCGCGTGCGCGGGCCGTCTGATTCTTTTGCCGCGGATAGTAGACGAACAGGTCGGCGGAAGGCAGAACCGTGTTCGGCAACACGAGACTCAGCCGCCCGCTCTGCACGTACTTCGCGAGATCCCACTCCGACCGGATCAGTATTCCATGCCCTTCCAGCGCCCAGCGCAACACGATATCGCCGTCGTTGCTCGATAGGGCGCCCTTCACCTTGATCGCCTCCGTATGGTCGTTGACGATGTAACGCCACACCCCGTAGGCGTCGTCGTTCTGCCGATGGATGATGCAACGGTGTTCGGCGAGATCCTCGACGCGTTCCGGCGTGCCGTACTTCTCCAGATATTTCGGTGACGCACAGAGAAAGCGGCGATTGCTCATGATGCGCCGTGCGCTCAGGCGACTGTCGGGAAGCTCGCCGAATCTGATGGCCATATCGAAAGCGCCTTCGACCAGGTCGACCGGCCGGTCCGTCACTTCGAACTGAACCTCGACGCCCGCGAATCGCTTCGCGAACTCCGAGACGAGCGGCGCGATGGTCGTGCGGCCGAATCCGAGCGTCGCGTTGATGCGCAGCAGACCCTGCGGGTCGCGCTTCGCCCCGGAAATCGCCTCCTCCATTTCTCGAACCTGCCCGACGATCTGCGACGCGTAGCGCAGATACGTCTCGCCTTCGGGCGTGAGGCTCACGCTCCGGGTCGTCCGATTCACCAGCCGCACGCCGAGCCGCTGCTCGATGACGCCAAGCCGCTTCGTCGCGGCGGGCGGCGAAAGATCGAGTGCGCGCGCGGCCCCGGACAGGCTCCTGAGTTTCGCGAGAAGAATGAAGAACTCGAAATCGGACGCGGTCTGGGTTTCAGTATTCACCGGATGTGAAAAATGAAGTGAATGAAAGTGCAGTTTAGCAGTGTTTTTCGCGGTTAAGCTACGTCTCATGTTGCAGCCGATGGCTCGCAATTCCGTTCAAAACACTCAGGAGACAAAGCCATGAGAATCGTCGAAATCCGCGAAAAGACCGTTCCTATCAGCTCGCCGATCCGCAACGCCTATATCGATTTCAGCAAGATGACGCTGAGTCTCGTCGCGGTCGTGACCGACGTGATCCGCGACGGCAAGCCGGTGATCGGCTACGGCTTCAACTCGAACGGCCGCTACGGTCAGGGCAAGCTGATGCGTGAGCGCTTCATCCCGCGCATTCTGGAAGCCGACCCCGCGACGCTCGTCAACGATGCCGGCGATAACCTCGATCCCCACAAGATCTGGGCGACGATGTTCACCAACGAAAAGCCCGGCGGTCACGGCGAGCGTTCGGTTGCGATCGGCACGATCGACATGGCGGTCTGGGATGCCGTCGCGAAGATCGAAGGCAAGCCGCTGTTCCAGTTGCTCGCGGATCGTTACGGCAACGGCCAGCCGGATCGCAAGATCTTCGTGTACGCGGCGGGCGGCTATTACTATCCCGGCCAGGATCACGAGAAGCTCAAGGACGAAATGCGCAGCTATATCGACCGCGGCTACACGGTCGTGAAGAAGAAGATCGGCGGCGCATCGCTCGATGAAGATCTGCGTCGCATCGACTCGATCCTGAGCGTGCTGCAGGACGGCCAGAAGCTCGCCGTCGACGCCAACGGCCGCTTCGATCTCGACACCGCGATTCAGTACGCGAAGGCGCTTTCGCAGTACGACCTGTTCTGGTACGAGGAACCGGGCGATCCGCTCGACTTCGAATTGCAGGCCACACTGCGCAACTACTACACCAAGCCGATGGCCACCGGTGAAGACCTGTTCTCGATGCAGGACGCGCGCAACCTGATCCGCTATGGCGGCATGCGCGCGGACCGCGACTGGCTGCAGTTCGACTGTGCGCTGAGCTACGGTCTGGTCGAGTATCTGCGCACGCTCGACATGCTGCGCGAGCATGGCTGGTCGCCCAGCCGCTGCATTCCGCATGGCGGCCACCAGATGTCGCTGAACATCGCGGCAGGCCTCGGACTCGGCGGCAACGAATCGTATCCGGACCTGTTCCAGCCGTACGGCGGTTTCCCCGATGGCGTCAAGGTCGACAACGGCTATATCACCATGCCCGATCTGCCCGGCATCGGCTTCGAAGGAAAAGCCGACCTGTTCGCCGAGATGAAGAAGCTGTCCTCATAAGTCTCCAGCAGGCATGCACGCGCCGACTCAGACGTCGGCGCGGCGTTCACACAACAACAAAAGAACGCTAAGAAATCCGGCCGTGCTACTCGCAGCGCTCGACTGCGCTGCGTTCGCTCGCCCTGATTCCATCGAAGACGCCATGCATAGGAGACAGACATGCTGGTATCAATCAGGAAATCGCTTTCGAAGCTTTATGTGCAGGTTCTCATCGGCATCATCGCCGGTATTCTTCTAGGGCACTTCTACCCCGATATCGGCTCGCAACTCAAGCCGCTCGGCGATCTCTTCATCAAACTGATCCGGATGCTGCTTGCACCGATCATCTTTGCATCGGTCGTGGTTGGCATAGCCCGCATGAGCGATCTTCACGAGGCTGGCCGCGTTGGCGTAAAGGCGGTGCTGTATTTTGAAATCGCCTCGACGATCGCGCTCGTCGTCGGTCTCGTGGTCGTGAACGTGTTCAAGCCCGGCAGCGGCATGAACATCGATCCCGCGCATATCGACAGTTCGGCGATCGCGACCTATACGCAGGCGGCGAAGCAGCACGGCACGCTCGATTTCCTGATGAGCATCGTGCCGAACAGCATCGTCGGCGCGTTCGCGAACGGCGAGATCCTGCCCGTCATCTTCTTTTCGCTGCTGCTGGCCATCGCGCTCGCCAAACTGGGACCGCGCACCGCGCCGTTTGTCGACCTGCTCGACATGTTCCTGCAAGGCATGTTCGGCGTGGTTCGAATCGTGATGTACGTCGCACCGATCGGCGCATTCGGCGGCATGGCGTTCACCATCGCGAAGTATGGAATCGGCACGCTGGCGTCCTTCGGCCAGTTGATGCTGTGCCTGTATCTGACCTCGATCTTCTTCGTGGTGGTCGTGCTCGGCGTCGTGATGCGTATGTGCGGCTTGTCGCTCTTCAAGTATCTGCGCTACATCAAGGATGAAATCTTCATCACGCTCGGCACTGCATCGACTGAAGCGGTTCTGCCGCAGATGCTCATCAAGATGGAGAAGATGGGTTGCTCGCGTCCGGTGGTCGGAATGGTATTGCCCACGGGTTACACCTTCAACGCCGACGGCACGGCGATCTATCTGACGATGGCGGCGATGTTCATCGCACAGGCGATGAACGTGCATCTGACGATCTGGGACCAGTTGCTCGTGCTGGGCGTGCTGTTGCTGACCTCGAAGGGTTCCGCCGGTGTGGCGGGCGCGGGCTTCGTCGCGCTGGCCGCGACACTCGCGTCGATGCACAAGATTCCCGTGGAAGGACTGGTGCTCCTGCTCGGCGTCGACCGCTTTCTCAACGAAGCGCGAGCCGTCACGAATCTGATCGGAAATGGTGTGGCGACAGTCGTCGTGGCCCGCTGGGAAGGCGCGCTCGATATGAACGTCGCGCGAGCCATGCTCGATCGGGAAGGCGACACGAGCATCGAGGCACTGGTGCCGGACCGAACGCCCACCGACTTGCTTCCCACGCAAAAACCCCTTTCAGAATCGATGAAATGACCACGCAATCCGATACCACGAGCTTTCGCGAAGCCGCGCTCGATTACCATGAGTTCCCGACGCCGGGAAAGCTGGCGATCGTCCCGACCAAGCAGATGATCAACCAGCGCGATCCGTCGCTGGCCTATTCCCCCGGCGTCGCATTCGCGTGCGAAGCAATCGTCGATAACCCGCTGAACGCCGCGCGCTTCACGGCTCGCAGCAATCTCGTCGGCGTGGTCACGAACGGGACGGCCGTGCTGGGTCTTGGCAACATCGGGCCGCTTGCATCGAAGCCGGTGATGGAAGGCAAGGCGGTGCTGTTCAAGAAGTTCGCCGGCATCGACGTGTTCGATATCGAGCTGAACGAGACTGATCCGCACAAGCTGGTCGACGTGATCGCCGCGCTGGAGCCGACTTTCGGCGGCATCAATCTGGAAGACATCAAGGCGCCGGACTGCTTCATCGTCGAGCGTGAATGCCGCAAGCGCATGAAGATTCCGGTGTTCCATGACGACCAGCACGGCACGGCGATCGTCGTCGCGGCGGCGATCATCAATGGCCTGAAGGTCGTCGGCAAACACATCAAGGAAGTGAAACTGGTGGCGTCGGGCGCGGGTGCGGCGGCGCTCGCCTGTCTCGACCTGCTCGTCGACCTTGGCCTGCCGCTGGAAAACATTCTGGTGACCGATCTTGCGGGCGTGGTCTACAGGGGCCGCACCGAACTCATGGATCCGGACAAGGAACGCTTCGCCCGCGAGACCCGCGCACGCACGCTCGCTGAAGTCATCGACGGCGCGGACGTGTTTCTTGGTCTGTCGGCGGGCGGCGTGCTCAAGCAGGATATGGTCGAACGGATGGCCGCGAAGCCGCTGATCCTGGCGCTCGCGAATCCGACACCGGAAATCCTGCCGGAACTGGCACTGCAGGTCCGTCCGGACGCGATCCTTGCTACGGGACGCGCCGACTTTCCGAATCAGGTCAACAACGTGCTGGTGTTCCCGTTCCTGTTTCGTGGCGCGCTCGACGCCGGCGCGACGACGGTGACGCGCGAAATGGAAATCGCGGCGGTCAACGCGCTGGCCGAACTGGCGCGTCAGGAACAGAGCGATATCGTCGCGACGGCATACGGCATTCGCGATCTCTCCTTCGGTCCGCAATACCTGATTCCCAAGCCGTTCGACCCGCGTCTGATCGTCAAGCTCGCGCCGGCTGTCGCGCGGGCGGCCATGGATTCGGGCGTCGCCGAACGTCCTATCGAAGACATGGAGGCGTATCGACAGCATTTGCAGCAGTTCGTGTATCAGAGCGGCACGACCATGAAGCCGGTCTTCCAGCTCGCGCGCGGCGTCGAGCCGCAGAAGAAGCGCGTCGTGTTCGCGGAAGGCGAGGAAGAGCGCGTATTGCGCGCCGTGCAGATCATCGTCGATGAGAAGCTCGCGACGCCCATCCTGATCGGCCGTCCGGCGGTGGTCGAGCAACGCATCGCGCGCTATGGTCTGCGGCTGGCTGCAGGTCGGGACTACACCGTCGTGAATACCGATCATGACGCGCGCTACCGGGACTTCTGGCAAGCGTATTACCAGATGATGTCTCGCAAGGGCATCACGCAGCAGATGGCGAAGCTCGAAATGCGCCGGCGCACCACGCTGATCGGCGCGATGCTGGTGAAGCGCGGCGAAGCGGACGGCATGATCTGCGGCATGGTGAGCACGACGCATCGTCATCTGCACTTCATCGATCAGGTGATCGGCAAGAAAGAAGGCTGCAGCGTCTACGCGGCGATGAACGCGCTGGTGCTGCCGGGCCGACAGATCTTTCTGGTCGATACGCACGTGAACGTCGATCCCACCGCCGTTCAGCTCGCCGAAATCACGATCATGGCCGCCGAAGAGGTGCGACGTTTCGGTGTCGAGCCGAAGATCGCGCTGCTGTCGCATTCGAACTTCGGCACGAGCAACGCACCGAGCGCGCAGAAGATGCGCGATGTGCTGGCGATCCTGCGCGAGCGCGCGCCGCATCTGGAGATCGACGGAGAAATGCACGGCGGCCTCGCGCTCGATCACACACTACGCCGCGCAGCGATGCCGGATTCGACGCTCACAGGCGACGCGAACCTGCTGGTTCTGCCCAATATCGATGCGGCGAATATTTCGTATAACTTGCTGAAGACGGCTGCGGGCAACAACGTCGCCATCGGCTCGATTCTGCTGGGCGTGGCGCTGCCGGTACATGTGTTGCCCGCTTCGGCGACGGTGCGCCGGATCGTCAACATGACGGCATTGCTGGTGGCGGACGTCAGCGCAAACTCGAACAGCGCTTCACATCAACCGGCTTGATGGTGCAGCGCTTTTCGAATTTCAGCGACCAGCTGATTCTGCAAATACGGCTTGCGTATGCGTGGAATGTTGCTGTCCGCGCCCTCGGGTAGCTCGGCGTATCCGGTCGCAAGGATGACGGGCAAGTCCGGCCTGAGGGCGCGCGCCGCATGAGCCAGTTCGAGGCCCGTCATGCGCGGCATGGAATAGTCGGTGAGGATGAGATCGACGCGCTTGCCGTTCTTCAGGACCTCGAGCGCCGCCGCGCCCGAGCCGACTTCCACCACCTCATGTCCGAGATCTTCGAGCAGATAGGCGGTGCTCGTCGCAATGAGCGGGTCGTCGTCGACGACGAGAATGGTTGCGCGCGCCTGCACTTCATCGTCGTGTCGTTCGACGAGGGCAGGCGCATCCTGCACGATCCTCACGACATGTTCGCTCACGGGTAACCATAATGACGCCCGCGTGCCGCATCCGGGGCTGCTTTCGAGCCGCAAAGAGCCGTTCAACTGTGCGCCAGCCCATGAATCATCGATAAACCCAGGCCCGTGCCCTTGCCGATCTCCTTGGTCGTAAAGAACGGCTCGGTCGCCCGCGCGAGCGTGGGCGCGTCCATGCCCGTGCCGGTATCGCTCACCGTGACGCGAACATAGTTTCCCGCGCGCAATTCTTTCGATCCCGACGACTGCGCCGTGTCCACGCTGATCGTGAGCGTTCCGCCATCGGGCATCGCATCGCGGGCGTTGACCACCAGATTGAGAATGGCGAGTTCGACCTGATTGGCGTCGAGCATCGTGGGCGGCGACGCGGGACCGGTTTCGATGACGAGTTCGATCGCGGAGCCAATCGAGCGTTCGAGCAGATCCGACATGCCCGCGATCAGCGACGACATCAAAACGGGCTCGACCTTGAGTTCCTGCTGGCGTGCAAAGGCCAGCAGTCGTTGCGTGAGCGCCGCGCCGCGTTGCGCGCCGCCGAACGCGCCGTCGATCAGTCTCAGCATCCGCGAGTCCGCCAGCACTTCTTTACGCGCCAGTTCCAGATTCGCGATGATCGCCATCAGCAAATTGTTGAAGTCGTGCGCGATACCGCCCGAGAGTTGTCCCACCATCTCCAGCTTCTGGATGTGCCGCAACAGTTCTTCGGTCTGTTCCCGTTGACGAATTTCATCGAGGACCTTTTGATGGGTCTTTCGAAGTTCGGCGGTGCGCTCGGCGACTTTTGCTTCGAGCGATTCATTGAGACGCCGAAGTCCGTCCTCGGCGGTTTTGCGCGCCGTGATGTCCGACGAGACACCGACCAGGCGGTCGGGCTTCACGCCATCGCCGGACAGAAACCTCGCGCGGATGTCGACCCAATGAACGCTGCGATCCGGCCAGACGTTTCGATATTCGATGGTGTAGTCGCAGCGCGTTTCCAGGCTCGCCTTGACCGCAGCCTGCATTCGATCCCGGTCTTCAGGGTGAATACTGGCAAGCAGCGTGTCGTAGGTGAAGGCATCATGCGCGGCGTGACCGAAGATGGCCTTGCAGGTTGCGGACGCGGTCAGAATCCCGGTGGACAGGTCGAGATCCCACGACCCCAGATGACCCGCGGTCAGCGCGGTCTGGAGGCGCGCTTCGCCTTCGTGCAACTGTTCGATGCGCAAGCGCGCTTCGTACTGCCGCTGGCGTCCGCGAATGGCGGTCCCGACCACGCTCGCGAAAGTCGTCGGGTGAAACGGCCGCTCGATGAAGGTCACGTTGCCCAATGTCGTGGCGAGACGTCCTTCGGGCGCGCGGTCCGCCACACCTGCGCGCCGCGTCAGCACGATGAACGGCAGATCCGACCAGGCCGGCTGCGCGCCGATCCACTCGGAGAGCGTCTTGAGATCAGCAGCGACGAGTGCTTCCTCGGTGACGATCACACAGCACGTATCGTCCCCCACCAGCGACGACAAATGACCGACATCGCGGCACACCTGCGATGCGACGCCGACTTCCTTGAGCATCGCCGCGGCGATACTGGCGTCGCGTCCCGAGGGCGCGAGAATCAGCGTCCTACACGGGTCGACGTCAGACATCGCTCCCGCCGCCTTCGTTCGGTGTGAGCAAAGGGATTGCATTGCCGACGAAGGTCGGCACGCCGCGCAATACGCCTTGAAATTCGGTCAATGGTTTGCCCACTTTGAGTCCGGTATCGCCGATGCGGAACTCGCGGATGGCTTCTTCGTGACGACCGGTGCGCTTCTTGATGACGGAAACCGCGCGTCGAACCCGGCCCAAAGCCTCGAAATAACGCAGCAGGATGACGGTATCGGCAAGGTAAGTGACATCGACGGGCGCCTTCATGTCGCCGACGAGGCCATGCTGCGCGACGGTAAGAAACGTATTGGCGCCCTGCCGGTTCAGATACTGCAGCAACTCGTGCACATGCAGGATCAGCGCGTTTTCCTGCGGCATCGCCGCCTGATAGCCGTTGAGGCTGTCGATCACGATCGTCTTCGCCTGCGCCATGTCGACCCGCGCGCGCACGCGATGCGCGAACTCGCCGGGCGACAGCTCCGCCGCGTCGACCTGTTCGATCTGCACACTGCCGGCATCGCGCAAGGCTTCGAGGTCTATGCCCATTCCGCGCACGCGGTCGAACAGGAGGCCCAGTTCTTCGTCGAACACGAACAAGGCGGCTTTTTCCCCGCGCGCCACGGCCGCGACGATGAACTGCAGCGCAAAGAGGCTTTTGCCCGTACCCGCCGGCCCGAGGATGAGCGTGCTGGACCCTTGCTCGATGCCGCCGCCCAGCAACGCATCCAGTCCTTCGACGTTGCTCTTCACCTGGTGACGCGCGAACTTGGTGTAATGCTCGCCGGAAACGAGACGCGGGAACACCGACACGCCGCCCTTTTTGATCGTGAAGTCGTGAAACCCGCCTCGATAAGCCTGCCCGCGATACTTGGATACCTTGAGTCTGCGCCGCTCGGCGCCGTATTCCGGCGACAACTCTTCGAGCTTGATGACGCCGTGCGCCACACTATGCACGGTCTTGTCAGCCGCGTCCGAGGTCAGATCGTCGAGCAGCAGAACCGTCGCGCCGTGCCGCGAAAAGTAGTGTTTGAACGCCAGGATCTGCCGGCGATAGCGCAACGAACTTTGCGCCAGCAAGCGGATTTCGGAGAGGCTGTCGATCACGACGCGCTGCGGTTTGATCCGCTCGAATTCGCCGAGGATCAGACGCGTCGTTTCACCCAGTTCGAGATCAGACGAATACAGCAGGCTCTGCTGCTGATCCGCCTCCATCAGACTTTCCGGCGGAACGACTTCGAAGATGGCGATGCCATTGTCGAGTTGCCAGCCGTGCGAAGCCGCGCCGTGCCGCAGTTCCTTCTCGGTCTCCGACAGCGTGATGTACAGGCCCCGCTCGCCGGCCTCGACACCCGCCATGAGAAAACGGATGGCGATCGTGGTCTTGCCGGTTCCTGGATCGCCTTCGAGAAGAAAGAGATTGCCCTGCGTGAGCCCGCCAATGAGGATGTCGTCGAGCCCCGGTACGCCGGTCCGTGCGAGAGGAAGCGAGTCATTGCCAGCGTTCATCGGGCGCTCCGGTCGGTTTCGTGATCACGCGTGGAAAGTTGCGCCGCAGACCGTCTGGCTGCAGCTTCGATTATTTCACGCATCGGGATCGTTGGACTCTCGTCGATAGCGCAATTCACGCTGGCTTCGAATCGCCACGACGAACACCGCGTCCAGTTCCGGCATGAAGCGGTACAGCGCCAGATAACCGTGGGCGCCGTTCGAAATGACCAGTTCGCGCATGCCCGACTGGTTCTCGACCGTGCGGCCGATCATCGGACTCGACTGGAGAATATCGAGCGCGGCCACGATTTCTTCGATGCGCTCGACTGCACGCTCGGGCGTGTGCTCGAAGAGAAACTCGAAGATGCGATCGAAGTCCTCGCGAATCTCGGGCGCGAGGATTACGCGCGCCATCGCCTGGCCTGGGGTGCCGCCGGATTATCGCCCGCTGCGCGCTCGCGCAGGTAGTCGCGCATATCGGCCCAGTCGAGACCTTCGCCCGTTTGGAGCATCTTCGCGAGCCGTGCGTTCCCTTCGTCGAGAAATGCTTGCCGCAATTCTTCGTTCGCGACACGCTCCGCGATCGCGTCCAGCATGAAACTGTGCGCCGTGGTGCCGGACTGCTGGGCGAGCCGGGAGACACGGTCGCGCAGATCCGGTGGCAAGCGAAGCGTGGTGGTCGACATGGTAGACATCCCATTGTGCTACAGATGTGCTACATCTTACGCGGACTCGCGCAGATTGCAAGCAGCAGCGGCTCGCTCATGTTCGTTACTTGGATAACTTTATGATTCTATTGAATTTTTTAGGTCCGGGCGTGACCCCGCGCCCGGATCTGGTCGCCTCGCGCGTTATTGGGACATCGCGCCCGATGCCGGATGGTCCATGCCCATCGCATCGTTTTTCTTCATCTTGTCGCCCTTGCTCATCGAGTCGTGCGACGTCGCGCCCTTGCTCATCTTGTCGTGGGACATGCTGTCCTTTTTCATCGTGTCGTGTGACATCGCGTCATTCGACATCGCGCCGCTCGCCTGCGCGAAGACGCTCGTCGCGCCCATCGTCAGTGCCGCCGCGAGTACTGCCGTCATCAATCGTTTCATGGCGTTTCTCCTTGGTGAGTCAGACATGGCATCCGGACGATCCGGAACCGGTGGATGGCGCGGGGCTCAGGAGCCGCCGAACCAGTTGTATCCCTGGTCGACCCAATAGCCGCCCGGATACGTGTTGGTGACGAATATCTCGACGATATGCTTCGGGTTCTTGTAGCCGAGCTTGGTCGGCATGCGCAGCTTCATCGGATAGCCGTATTTCGCTGGCAGGCGCTCGCCGTCGTATTCGAACGTGAGCAGCGTCTGCGGATGCAGCGCCGTCGGCATGTCGATGCTTTCGTAGTAGTCGTCGGCGCAGCGAAAGCCCACGTACTTCGCCGTCGTATCCGCGCCCACGCGCCGCAGGAATTCGGAGAACGGCGTGCCGCCCCAGCGGCCGATCGCGCTCCAGCCTTCGACGCAGATATGCCGGGTGATCTGCTCCGCGTGCGGCAGCGCGTACAACTGCGGCAGCGTCCATACGCGCTGCCCCGTCACGAGGCCGCTCACCTTCAGGCGATAGTCCGTGCCGTCGACTTCCGGCACGTCGTCGATTCCATAGAACGCGTTGAAGGGAAACGGCCGGGTGAGTTGTGCCTCGGTGTAGGTGGGCGCGAGCTGTTTCGGATCGAAGAGCAGCGCTTGCGCGCGATCGTTCAGGCGCGATACGGCGGTGAGAAACTTGTTGACCGAATCGTGGTCGGTGATCGAGCAGCCCGTCAGCAGCGCAAGCCCGCCCAAGGTCAGCATGCGCTTGCCGAAGAGGCGCCGCGAAGGCATTTCCAGTTCGCGGCGCGCGTCCGCCAGAACGGAGGCGCGATCCACCGCGATGATTCGTTTGTCGTCGGATTTCATGGCGTGTGTTCCGGAGTTCATCAGCGGCCGCGCAGCATCGTCAGCAGCGAGCGCGGCACGAGCGCGACCATCGCCACATGCACGACGACGAACGCCGCCATCACCGCCATCGCGCAGAAATGCACGATGCGCGCGTTGTCGTAACCGCCCATCAGTTCGCGCAGCAACGGAAACTGCACCGACTTCCAGATTGCGAGTCCCGAGAGCACGAGCACGAAGAGATCGACGACGATCGCGAGATACGCGAGCTTCTGCACCGCGTTGTACTGGCGCAGATCGGCGTGCGAAAGCTTGCCGCTCAATGCAGCGATGAGATCGCGCAATACGGCGCGCGGCGACAGCGGAAAGAACTTCGAGGCGAAGCGCCCGCTCGCGACATTCAGCGCGACATAGACGATGCCGTTGAACACGAGCAGCCACATCGCGGCGAAGTGCCACTGCAGCGCGCCGCCGAGCCAGCCGCCGAGCGTGATCGACGGCGGAATGACGATCTGCCGGAACACGGGCGAGGCGTCGTAGATGCGCCAGCCGGACAACATCATGATCAGCGCGGCGAACGCATTGAGCCAGTGCGTGATGCGCAGCCAGAACGGGTGAATCGGCGCTTCGCGGGGTGCGCGTTCGTGCGCGGCGGCAAGCGGTGCTTTCATCGTTTTCATGTCGGTCGGACTCAAGCGTTGGTTACCGGTTAATTCGTCGCGGACGCGTCGCCGGTTACAGCCGTTGCATCGAATCCGCGTCGTCATGAGTCAGTTCGGTGGCCGCCCGCGAAAAGTTACAGGTCGCGCTGTAACGCGCGACGGCGAAACCGCGAACTAACACAGGACAGGAGGCGAACGACGACCATGGATCAGGACAGCGCTATTGCGGCGCATCACGGCTTCGGCTACGCTGAAACGCTCGATCCGGCGCGCGGTGCTCTGCTCGCCCGTTACACCGTACCCACAGGAACCATGTCGCAAGATGCGGAAAGCCGGCTGAAAGCGCTGTTCGTCGGCGGACTCGATGGCGACCCGAACGCATATCGCAGTTTCCTGCAGGCGCTCACGCGGCATTTGCGCGGCTATCTGCGAAAGCGCATCGCGCATCGTCCCGATGACGTCGAAGACCTCGTCCAGGAAATCCTGCTGGCGGTGCATAACGCGCGTCACACCTATCGCGCGGATGAACCTCTGACGGCCTGGCTGCACGCGATCGCCCGCTACAAGCTGATGGACTTCTTCCGCGCCCATGCGCGCCGCGAGTCGCTGAACGTGCCGCTCGACGATCACGAGGAACTGCTCGCCGCCATCGACGACGAGCCCGCTCAGGCGCGCCACGATGTCGGCAAGCTGCTGGAGCATCTGCCGGACAAACAACGCTTGCCCATCATCCACATGAAACTCGAAGGTCTTTCGGTGACGGAAACCGCGCGGGTCACGGGCCTTTCGGAATCGGCCGTGAAAGTGGGCGTGCATCGCGGTCTCAAGGCACTCGCCGCCAAAATCCGGGGACTTCGATGAAGACCGATGAACTGATCACCCTCCTTTCGAATCAGGTGACGCGGGTCGACCGCGCGGCGGTTTCGCGCCGGTTCGTGCAGGCGCTGCTGCTCGGGGCTGCGGGCTCGCTGATTCTGATGAGCATCGTGTTCGGCGTGCGGCACGATCTCGGCGTCGTCGCGCGCACGGGTCTCTTCTGGGCGAAGCTCGCGTTTCCGCTGGCCATCGCCGTGGGCGCGATCGTCACCATCGGGCGGATCGGCAGGCCGGGCGCGCGCGTGGGATATTCGTGGACGATCGTCGCGGCGCCCTTCGCGGCGGTCTGGATCGCCGGCTGGCTGGTGCTGGACGGGACGGATTCTGCCGCGCGCTGGGCGCTCGTGCTCGGGCAGACGTGGCGCACCTGCCCGTTCAACATCCTGCTGCTTTCGGTGCCCACGTTCCCCGCGGCGATCTGGGCGATGCGTTCGCTCGCGCCGACGCGGCTGCGGCTTGCGGGCGCCATCGCCGGATTGCTCGCGAGTTCGACGGCGACGATCGTCTATTGCCTGCATTGCCCTGAGATGAGCCCGGCGTTCTGGGGCGTGTGGTATGCGATCGGCATGGCGCTGCCGGCGCTCGTCGGGGCCTGGCTGGGTCCGCGGCTGCTGCGCTGGTAGCCTCAAGCGCGGGTCACATCATTTCCGGGCTGGCCAGTTTCGATCCGTCGCTGAAGCGGGTCAATCTGAAGGGCGCGATGTCGCACTGCGGCGCGTCCCCCATCACCAGCCGGCTCACGAGCATGCCGACGCCCGGACCGAGTCCGAAGCCGTGCCCGCTGAAGCCCGATGCAATCACGAGTCCCGGTTTCGCATCGACCTTCGATATGACGGGAATGAGGTCCGGCGTCGTGTCGATCGCGCCGGCCCACGCGTGCGCGATCCGCAAGCCCGACAATTCCGGAAACACGCTCGCGACGTTTTGCAGGGCGCGCTGGAGCCACTCTTTATCCGGCCGTGGATCGAGCACGCGCGTCTGTTCGAACGGAGAGATGTCGCCGTCGCGCCAGTTCGCGCTGGCCTCCGGCCCATGAAAGAAACTCGCGCCGACGCGAATCTTCAGTTTCTTGTCGATCTTGCTGCGGAACATGGTGCGGAACTTCACCGAATGCCGCAGGTTTTGCGGCGCGAGTTCCACGCGGCCGTAGCCGGGAACGGCGATGGTGTAGCCGCCGTCCAGCCGCCGCCTCAAGGCGAAACTCGGCCCGGCGAAACAGCCTTCGATGACGCCCGGCGCTTCGGCGGTCCGCAACGCCGTTCCCATCACGTTGATGGCGGGCAGGTCGATGCCGTGACGCTGGCAGAACAATGCGCTCCAGGCACCGCCCGCGACGACGACCGTCTCGGCCGCGAGCCGCCCGCGCTCCGTCCAGATGCCGGAGACGCGGCCGGCGCTCGTGTCGAGCGCGCGTACCGCGCAGTTCTGATACACCTTCGCGCCGAGTCTTTGCGCGCCGCGCGCAATCGCAGGCGCGGCCTTCGACGGCTCGGCGCGGCCATCCGTGACGGACCACAGGCCACCGGCCCACTTCGCGCGTCCGGACGGGATGCGCGCCGCCAGTTCGCGCGCGCTCAGGATCTGGCTGTTGAAGCCGACTTCGCGCGCGCGGGCGAGCCACGATTCCCATTGCGCGACATCGGACTGATGCTCGGTCCCGTACAGGATGCCCGCACGGCGAAAGCCGACGTCCTCGTCCAGTTCATCGCCGAGTTCGCTCCAGCGCGCGAGGCTTTGCATGGCGAGCGGCAACTCGTAGAGATCGCGATTCTGCTGACGCACCCAGCCCCAGTTGCGCCCCGACTGCTCGCCGCCGATGACGCCCTTTTCGAGCAGCACCGCCGATACACCGCGCCGCGCCAGTTCGTACGCGATGCTCACGCCGACGATGCCACCGCCTATCACCGCGACATCGCATCGATCGGGGAAACCTTCGCTGTTCGTGACTTCGTCGATCCTGAGCATGGTTCACAGCCGCTGGATTGCTGTCTCTTGGGGAGGTCGTATGCCGCAGTTCGATTTTCCCGTCTGCCACCGATTCGTTGATAGGACGATCCTGTTGTTCTGCATCGACATATAGAACCTCGGAATCGCTGTCCTATGATGGGTAGTAGTCGGCCAGGCCAGGCACTCGTCAACACTCGGGGGACGCGTCGTCATGAAAGCAGATCGTCGATTCACCGTTTCACTCGTTTGCATCCTGATGGCGTTCCAGGGAGCGCAAGCGGCGTCGCCGCAGCCCGCCTCGGCGAGCGCGGGCACACCGCCCGCTGCAGTGCGTCAACTGAACCTCGTGAACAAGCCATGGACCGGCGACTTCGACGCCATGCTGGAGCGGCGCACGATCCGGTTTCTCGTCCCGTACAGCCGGACCTTGTATTTCAACGATAAGGGCCGCGAGCGCGGCCTGTCGGCAGAGCTCGCGCGCGACTTCGAACGCTATATCAACAAGCGCTATGCCGATCGGCTCAACAAGCGGCCCGTCACGGTCTATCTGATTCCGACGACCCGCGACAAACTTCTGACGAACCTGGTGGCCGGACTCGGCGACATCTCCGCGGGCAATCTGACCGCGACGCCCGAACGGCAGAAGATCGTCGACTTCGTGGCGCCGAGCGACCGTCAGTCCGTGCGCGAGGTGGTCGTCACGGGCCCGAAGGCGCCACCGATCGCCACGCTGGATGATCTCGCGGGCAAGCAGGTCGACGTGCGCAAGGCGACGAGCTACTACGACAGCCTGATGTCGCTGAACGAGCGGTTCCGTGCAGCGGGCAAGCCCCCGATGCAGATCACCTTGCTGCCGGATGCGCTCGAAGACGAAGACAAGCTCGAGATGCTGAACGCGGGCGTGCTCGATATCGTGATCGTCGACGACTGGAAAGCGAAAATGTGGGCGCAGGTGCTGCCCCGCATCAAGGTGCGCGACGATCTCGCCGTGCGTACCCAGGGTTATGTCGGCTGGGCGTTCCGCAAGGACAGTCCGCAGTTGCAGGCGGCGGTCACCGACTTCTACGTGAGCTACGTGAAGAAGCTGGGCGTGGCGGCCTATCGCCAGGCGCAGTTCATGAAGCAGATCAAGCAGATCTCCAACAACACCGACGACGCGGAACGCAAGCGCTTCGAGCAGACCCTCGCCCTGTTCGACAAATACGGCAAACAGTACAGCTTCGATCCGCTGATGCTTGCCGCGCAGGGTTATCAGGAATCGCAACTCAACCAGACTGCGCGCAGTCACGTCGGCGCGATCGGCATCATGCAACTCATGCCCGCCACCGGCAAGCAGATGGCGGTCGGCAGCATCTCCGTCACCGAGGCGAATATTCACGCGGGTACGAAATACATGGATCAATTGATGACCCGTTATTTCTCCGACGCGCACTTCAGCGACAGCGACCGTCCGCTCTTCGCGTTTGCGAGCTACAACGCCGGACCCGGGAATATCGCCAAGATGCGCAAGGAAGCCGTCGCGCGTGGACTCGATCCCGACAAGTGGTTCAACAACGTGGAGATCGTCGTGGCCGAGAAGATCGGCATAGAAACCACGACTTACGTGCGCAACATCTTCAAATACTACGCAGCGTACAAGCTGATCGCGGATGCCCAGGCAAGCAAGGCGAAGGCAATACAGAATATGCAGTGACCGAGAGCGACCGGCGCCAAACGGTGCCAAATGGTGCCAAACGGTGGACCGAACTTCACCAGGCATGGCGCAACTCGCGAGTCATCCGTTTAGTGTCTTTGTCTTGTCGATCGTGATGATGTCGTTTGCCGCGTGGCTCGGCGCATCGGTCCTGCGTCGAGCCAAACCACTCGATGACGACGCGCGCGATGACTTCGGCGTCGTGCAGTCCGCGGTGCTCACGCTGCTCGCGCTGGTGATCGGCTTCAGTCTGTCGATGGCGGTCGGACGATACGACCAGCGCAAGAACTTCGAGGAAGAAGAAGCCAACGCCATCGGCACCGAATTCATCCGCGCGGACCTCTTGCCCGGCCCGGCCGCCGCCAATGTGCGCGCGCTGCTCGTAAAGTATATCGACCAGCGCATTCAGTACTATCAGGTGCACGACGCTCAGCGACTCACGCAGATCGACGCCGCCACCACGCAACTGGAGACGCAACTCTGGGCGGCGGCCACGGCCGATGCCGCGGCGTTGCCGAACCCGCTCACGGCGCTGGTCGTCGCCGGCATGAACGATGTGATCAACACTCAAGGCTATACGCAGGCTGCATGGAGGAATCGCATCCCGAGCGCCGCATGGGCGTTGTTGATGGTCGTCGGCCTGTTCGCGAACCTGCTCGTCGGCTATGGCGTACGAACCGCGACCGCGACCCGCCGCTTTCTTCTGATCATGCCGATGGTGGTCTCGCTATCGTTCATGCTCATCGCCGATATCGACAGTCCTCGCAACGGCATCATCCGCGTGGCGCCGCAGAATCTGATCAGCACGGCGCAGTCCTTGCGACCCTGATCGAGCGCGTCTGGTCTGCTAATCCGCCGGCCCGCGCAAAGGCGCAGCAGGAACGACCGTCTTGACGAGTCCCGTCTTGACGTCGTACACCAGCCCCGAAACGAACAGACCGTCCGGCAGATTCCGGTTCGCCCTGAGCGCGGCAACGTCGAGCGCGACCGCCTCGTAGGGGTTGGTGATTGCGAGATCGGCGAGCGCCTCGGTTTCGACATCGAGATGGTTCGCCAGCAAGGCCGGCGCATGCGCATGACAGCCGATGATCCCGCAGTCGGTATGCTGTAGCAGCACGAGATTGCGCGCGCCGTCAGGGCGTCCGGCGGCTTTCGCGACGACGGCCAATATCGCCAGCGTTTCGAGCAACGGCTTGTTGACCCGGCCGCCGACATTGCGAATCACCGCCGCTTCGCCTTGCTTCAGGCCGAGCACGTTCGCCGGATCGACGCGAGGATCGACGCAGCCGACGACCACCGTTCCGGTCGACGGCATCATCTTGAGTTCGGCCGAAAACGCGCTGTTGGCGAACGCCGCGTTGCGCTCGAGCATGACATCGTTGAAGTCCATTGCACTCACTCCAGGTTCGTGGGCACGTAGCCCGGTTCAGGCGGAGACTTCCAGGTTCACGGCCGGCGCATGCAGCGTTCGTTCGATGACATGGGTCTTCGGCGCGCGGTCGATCACGAGTCCGAGCACATCGGGGCGGCTGTAGTGGCCGCGCGAGTCCATCATGCGTTTGCGCTTGTCGATCTGCCAGAAGTCGAGATCGGCGATGATTTCGCCCTCGCCCTCACGCAAGGGCGCGCCGCCCAGGAACTCCCCGTCCGGCGACACGATCGCAGTGAAACAGCCGCTTGAAATCGGGCCGATATGTGTGGTGTTGGTATCCCGCAGAATCTGCTGTTGCTGCTCGGCGGTCAGCCAGGCCGTTGCATTCACGACGAAGGCTCCGGCTTCGAGCGCGTGCTGACGAATGTTCACCGAGATCTGCTCCGAGAAGAGATCGCCCGCGAATGAGCCCGGATACATGGCCGAATGGATTTCCTCCCCGTCCGCCATCAGCGCGTAGCGTGCAAGCGGGTTGTAGTGCTCCCAGCATGCGAGCTGACCTACGCGGCCCACGGCCGTATCGACCGCGCGCAAGCCGGAGCCGTCGCCCATTCCCCAGACCATTCGCTCATGGTAAGTCGGCGATAGCTTGCGCCGGCGCTGCACCAGCGTGCCATCCGCATCGAACAGCAATTGCGTGTTGTAGAGCGTGCGGCCATCGCGTTCGTTGACGCCGATCGACACCACCATGCCGGCCTGACGCGCCGCTTCACCGATCGCATCGGTCGTATCCGAGGGCACCGTCACGGCCTGTTCGAGGAGCTTGTAATGCTCGGCCCCCATGGCGAACGGAGATTCGAGAAACGAGAAATACGGGTAGTAAGGAACGACCGTTTCGGGGAAGGTCGCGAACTGCACGCCCTGTTGTCCGAGCTCCAGAATCTTGCGGACAACTTTTTCGACGGTACCTTCGCGGCTATATAGAACGGGCGATATCTGAACGGCTGCGGCGCGGATGATCTTCGACATGTCGTCGTTTCCTGGCAGAAAAGAAGTGCTTGTACCTTAGCTCCGCATGCCACTAGCATGTAGGTCGTTGTTGCCACCATTTGCGCCATCGGCCGCGTGAGGGAACGGGCTTGCGCGGCTGGCAGGAGAAGGTATGCATCAGATCGGCTTCATCGTGCCGCAGAGATTCCAGCTTATGAGCCTCGCGGCGCTCACGGCATTCGAACTCGCGAACATGCCGCCACGAGGCCCGTGCTACGAGATTCATCTGCTGTCGCCGCATGGCGGCCTTATCGAATCTTCCAGCGGAATGACGTTGCAAACGAAAGCATTCGGAGAGCCGGCATTCGACACCGTCATCGTGGGTTCAATCACGGAGCTCAGGATTCCTCCATTCGATCCGGCTTTGATCGCGTTCGTGAAGGAAGCCGCGAAAGCGTCGCGACGTGTGGCTTCCATCTGCAGCGGCGCGTTCGTGCTTGCGGAAGCGGGACTGCTGAACGGCCGACGCGCGACCATGCATTGGGCTCACGCTTCCGAGTTCAGGGCACGCTTCCCGGACGTCGTCACGGAGGAAGACCGGATCTTCATCAATGACGGACCGATATGGACATCGGCGGGCATGACGGCCGGCATCGATCTCGCGCTGGCTCTGCTCGATAACGACCTGGGACCCGATGCCGCCAAACTGGTTGCGCGGCTGCTCGTCATGAACCAGCGGCGGCTAGGCGGACAGAAGCAACACTCTGCCTTGCTCGACATGACGCCGAAGTCGGATCGGATCGAGTCGGTGCTCGGACACATAAGGCGCAACCTGCGCAATCCGCTCACCATCGAGGAACTCGCGGATGTGGCCAACCTCAGCCCGCGTCAGTTCAGCCGAGCCTTTCTGGCGGAAACGGGTCAGTCTCCAGCGAAGGCCGTCGAACAGCTTCGGCTGGAAGCCGCCAGATTCATGATCGAACAAGGCCGGCATACGATCAACGTGGTGGCGCAGGAGACGGGCTTCGCGGACAGGGAACGCATGCGGCGCGCGTTCGTGAGGACGTACGGCGTGCCTGCGGATGTCCTGCGCAGGAATGCGCGTCGGGAGGGCGCGGTTCCGGTCGAATGACAGACTCAGGACGGTAACGATGATGTTGGAGTGGGTCGTGAATTTCTTAGCAATGCAAAGTTGCTTGGCATAATCGCCTTGGTGCGCTTCAGGCGGTCGTCGGAAAACCTGCTAAGCCGCCGCCTACGCGAGCACATCAACCCGCCAACGCACCGACTCGCTCGAAGATAGCGCCACGTGGCGCAGGAGGTTCGGCAATCGGCGCATACGCGAGCTTGCGCGCTTCCTTCGCGCCGATGCCAAAGGCACGCATCAGCGCGAACATCGACTGCTCGGCGTAATCGGCGGGCGCATCGCCGGATAAAAGCGTTTCGATGCCGTACATGATCGAGCCAAGCGCGATATCCCGCGCGACGACCAGATCGGTCACGTCGAAGCGGCCCGCATCCAGCGCCAGTTGCAAATCCCGCGTGAGGTACTCGTCGAGCAGGCGGCCGCGCGATCCCCGCTTCGTGCCCACCCGCGTGATGAACGCGCCCCACAGCGGATAGCGCGCCGCCATCCCCATGTAGAGCCGCGAACCGACGACGACCCGTTGCGCCGGATCATCGATCGCGCGCACGAGCGGGTCGAGGATCGCGAGCACTTCATCGCTGCTCTCGCCCGCCACGGCCGACAGCAGCTCCGCAGTCGTGCGGAAGTAGTTGTAGAACGTCCCGCGCGCGACCCCCGCCGCAGCGATGAAGTCGTCGATCGTCGGGGCATCCGCGCCCTTCTCCGCGAACACACCCAGCGCGCTCTCGATGAGACGGATGCGTGTCTTCTCCCGCCGCTGCGCCCCCACGCGGGTTCGGTGATTTTCGGTCGATTCTGTGTCTTCCATGGGCTATCCCGTTGATCTGGCTTGATTTTAGCAGCGCGTGCCGCGTGCGGGTTTGTCCTGAGTCGATTCATATTGACGATATTGTCAATTTGCATAGAATTGGAACTGACACATTCGTCAATATGAAACTCAAGCAACCCGAGGCGTTCTGCCTTCGGGTCTACAGGAGGCAGATATGCGGTTCGTCAGTTTCGAAAAGGATGGCAAGGCAACCCTCGGCGTTCGTGACGGAGATCACGTGCGCATCCTCGGTGACGAGACACTGGAGTCCCTGCTCGCGCGCGGCGTTCGTCTCGACGAGTACGCAAAGACACACGCGACGGAAGACAAGGTGCCTGCCGCCGGCCTGAAGTACCTTCCGCCGCTGCAGAAACCGCCCAAGATTGTTTGTGTCGGTCTGAACTACGCCGACCACACCAAGGAAAGCAAGTACGAACAACCCGACTATCCCACCTTGTTCCTGCGCGTCAACACCAGTCTGGTCGCGCACGAGCAGCCGATGATCCGCCCGGGCGTCACCGATTCGGCGGGCCTCGATTACGAAGGCGAGGTCGCGGTCGTGCTGGGCAAGGGCGGCCGTCACATCGCGAAAGAAGACGCGCTCTCGCATGTCGCGGGTTATGCGCTCTTCAACGATGGCTCCGTTCGCGAGTATCAGTTCAAGACACCGCAGTGGACCGTCGGCAAGAATTTCGATGGCACCGGCGCATTCGGTCCCGATCTCGTCACCGCCGACGAACTGCCCGCCGGCGCGAAAGGCCTGCTGCTGGAGACGCGCGTGAACGGCGAAGTCGTTCAGTCTGCGAGCACCGACGACATGGTCTTCGACGTCGCGACGCTCATCAGCGTCATCAGCGAAGCCATCACCCTCGAAGCGGGCGATGTGATCGTGTCCGGCACGCCGTCGGGCATCGGTTGGGCGCGCACGCCGCGCCTTCTGATGAAAGCGGGCGACGTGTGCGAAGTGTCGGTCGAGAGAATCGGCACGCTGCGTAATGTCATCGCCGACGAAGCGCGTTGATTCCTCACCCGCGTAGCCGGCCGCAGAGCCGGCGCTCATCGAACATGGAGACACGGTCATGAGCGACCCAGCCGTAGCATCCGCATGCGCAAGCGTTCACTCGATCGATCACTTTGCGCTCAACGTTCCTTCGCTCGCCGATGCAGAGCGATTCTTCAGCGCGTTCGGCCTCGATGTGACCGCAACAGCCGAAGCGCTCGAACTGCGCGCAGCCGACGGGCATCGCTGGGCGCGCTTGCTCCCCGCGTCGGGAAAGTCGCTGGCGTATCTGAGTTTCAATTGCTTCGAAAAGGATTTCGCAGCGATCCGCGAACAGGTTGAGGCCGCAGGCGCGGACCTGATCGCATCGCCAGACAAAGGTTTCTGGTTCCACGATCCGGACGGCAACCTGATTCAGGTGAAGGTCGGACCGAAGACGACGCCATTCAACAAGCAACCGTGCGTCATCGCATCGAGTCACGCAGACGAGCGCGGTGCGCACACGCGCTCAACCGCGCAAACCGTGCGGCCACGGCGTCTCTCGCACGTGCTGCTGTTCTCGCCCGACGTGCTCCGTGCGCTCGAGTTCTATGGCAAGGCACTTGGCCTGCGTCTGTCGGACAAGTCGCTCGACATCATCGCATTCACGCATGCGCCGCATGGCAGCGACCATCATCTGCTCGCGTTCGCCAAAAGCAGCGCGCGCGGCTGGCATCACGCGGCGTGGGATGTCGATGACGTGAACCTCGTCGGTCAGGGCGCGTCGCAGATGGCGGCCGCCGGTTTCGCAAAGGGCTGGGGCACAGGCAGACACGTACTGGGCTCGAACTATTTCCACTACGTGCAGGACCCGTGGGGCTCGTTCTGCGAGTACTCCGCCGACATCGATTTCGTGTCCGCCGGCCAGGCCTGGCCCGCTGGCGACTTCGCGCCGGAAGACTCGCTCTATCTGTGGGGCCCGCCGGTCCCCGACGACTTCATCCATAACACCGAAGCCGGCGTCGTTTCACAAGACTGATCGCTTCACACCCTTTGCATCGATTCGATGGCTGCCGGATTCCCGGCGCCAGGGCACAACTCGCTCATTTTTCAGCAGGTGAACCGAAATGACAGATCAAACCATTCTCGACGTCGCGATCGTCGGATACGGACCCGTCGGCCAATCTCTTTCCATTCTTCTCGGAGAGCGCGGCTATGACGTCGCGGTCTTCGACCGCTGGCCTTCGCTGTATCCGCTTCCGCGTGCCGTCTTTCACGACCACGAGATCCGCCGCGTATTTCATGCGATGGACCTGGGAGAAGAGGTCGAGCGCATCTCGCAACCGTCTTCCAAATATCAGTGGTTCAACGCGGACTGGAAGACGCTCGTCGAGATCGACTGGTCCGCGGAATCGATCAGCGACGGCCCGGTGGGCTACCTTTTCAATCAGCCCTCGCTCGAAGCGCTGCTCGACAGCAAGGCCAAGTCGTTGCCGAACGTCTCGGTGCAGCAGGGCTGGGAAGCGACCGGATTGCGGCAGTTGTCCGACTGCTGCGAATTGACCCTGCGCCGCGGCGTCATGAACGGCGCGAACTGGCAGCCGACCGGCGAGACGCAGACGGTCCGTGCACGTTACATCGTCGGGGCGGACGGCGCGAACAGCTTCGTTCGAAAGTCGCAAGGCATCGAGTTCGATGATCTCGGCTTTCAGGAAGACTGGCTCGTCATCGATCTGCAGCCCAACGATGGCGTGAAGCTCGACGTGCCCGACATCGGCCAGTGGTGCAATCCGGAGCGTCCGACGACGATGGTGCCGGGCGGCCCCGGCTATCGCCGCTGGGAGTTCATGCGTCTGCCGCACGAATCGATCGAAGACCTGCAAAAGCCGGAGAAGGTGTGGGAACTGCTGTCGCCCTGGGTCACGCCGGAGAACGCGACGCTCGTGCGCCATGCCGTCTACAAGTTTCGTTCGCTGATCGCGAGAAACTGGCATAGCGGCCGCGTGGTGCTCGCTGGCGACGCCGCGCATCAAATGCCGCCGTTCATGGGTCAGGGCATGTGCTCCGGCATCCGCGACGCATGGAATCTCGCCTGGCGCTTCGACCTGATCCTGAAGGGCATGGCCTCGGACCGCGTGCTCGAAGGCTATACGCCCGAACGTCGGCCGCAGGTGCGTGCCGTGATCGATGCATCCATCGCGATGGGTCAGGTCGTGTGCATCTCCGACAAGGACGAGGCGGCCCGACGCGACGAAGCGTATCTCGCAGGCGATGTGCCCGCGCTTGCGCCCTTCCCCGGCCTGACCGATGGCCTGATCTGCAAGGACCCCGCATTCGGCTGCGAGAGCGTGGCCGGCTTGCTGAGCGTTCACGGTCAGGTGAAGAACCTGAGCGAGGCATCCCGCTACGACGACACCCTGCCCAACGGCTTTCACGTCATCGCACTCGATGCGCATCCGAACCGGTACCTCGACGCGCAGGGCAAGGCGGCGCTGGCGGCCATCGGCGGGCATTCGATCGGCATCACGACCGACGCGGACAAAGCCGTCAAGGATCGCGTGCTGTTCGACGTCAGCGGCAAATACAAACGGTTCTTCGACGAGCACGGCGTGAAGGCGATCGTCGTGCGTCCCGACTATTACATTTTCGGCGGCGTGAGCACGCTCGAACAGCTGCCTGCCTTGTTGACCGATCTCGTATCAAGGCTTTCGATCGACGAACACACGGAAGCGGCTCTTTCCTGACTACAAGTAAAAATCCCCTGGAGGAGAACATGAGAAAGACACTGTGCGCGCTGGCTGCTGCATGCGCGCTCACGCCGCACGCTCACGCACAAAGCAGCGTAACGCTGTTCGGCATTCTCGATGTCGGCGTGAGCTATGTGAGCAACGAAAACGGCAGCCACAACTTCAAGGCCGACGACTCGATCTGGACGCCGAGCATCTGGGGCATGCGCGGCGTCGAAGATCTGGGCGGTGGTTACAAGGCCGTGTTCGAACTTGCGTCGCAGTTCTCGGTGAACAGCGGCGCAGGCATTCCGGGACCGAACGCCGACTTCAACCGGCAGGCTTTCGTCGGTCTGTCGAAGGACGACATCGGAAGCATTACGTTCGGTCAGCAATACAACCTGATGGCGGACTTTCTATTCTTCCCGCCTGCGAAACTGGACGGAGCCTTCACCTATGGCGGCCTGTACAACATGCGCCAGGGTCCGTTCGCCGCGCTCGGCATTCCCCAGAATCCTACCGGCTCGTTCGACTTCGATCAGACCGGCGGTACGTCGCGCGTGTCGAACTCGATCAAGCTCGTATCGGCCACCTTCGCGGGATTGAGACTCGGCGCGCTGTACGGCTTCGGCAATACGCCCGGTTCGTTTTCCGCGAACAACACGATCGGCTTCGGCGTGAACTATGCGATCGGCGGCTTCGGCATCGCGGCGGCTTACAACGAAACGAAATACGCGGCACTGAACGACGGTCACGACGGGATTCGCAACTTCGGAGGCGGGATCAGCCAGACCATCGGCGACGTGTATCTCAATGCGCTCTACACGAATACGCGCAATACGCTGACGGGAGGCGTCGTGCAGGCGGTTCAGGTCGGAGGGCTGTACACGTTCATGCCGGATATTCGCTTCGGCGCGAACTATCAGTACATGAAGGGCAACGCGCAACTGAGCCACAACAGGGCGCAACAAGTCACCAGCGTCGCGCAGTATCTCCTGTCCAAGCGGACCACCTTATACGCCGAAGCGGTCTACCAGTGGACGGGCGGCGACGTCGAAGGCGGACATAACGCCTGGATCAACGGTGCGGGACAGTCGAGCACCACGCATCAAATCATCGGCCGCCTCGGCCTGCAGACTTCCTTCTGACACGCGCTTATCAATCTGGAGATTGCAAACATGGAATACAACACCGGTTCGAGGTGGGACACCGCCTATGAGTGGAAAGCCGTGGCCATGCTGTCGCTGGGCTTTGGACTGGTCGGCATCGACCGGTTCATGATCATGCCGCTCTTTCCCGTCATGATGACGGATCTGCATCTCGACTATCAGGACCTCGGACACATCACCGGCGCGCTCGCCGTCGCGTGGGGCGTTTCGGCGATGTTCATGGGGAACCTGTCCGACCGCGCGGGCCACCGCAAGGTCATCATTCCGGCGATCGTCGTGTTCTCGCTGCTCGCGGGTCTGAGCGGACTTGCGACGGGCGTCGGCTCCCTGATTCTGATTCGCGCGGTGATGGGCTTTGCCGAGGGCGCGTACACGCCTGCCAGCATCATCGCGACGCTCGATGCATCGAAGCCGACGCGCCACGGGCGCAACATCGGCATTCAGCAGATGGCGTTGCCGCTCTTCGGTTTGGGCATCGCGCCGATCCTCGTGACACAGTTGCTCAAAGTCTTGCCGTGGCACTGGATTTTCGCGGTGGTATCGATTCCGGGGTTGCTGGTTGCTTACTTGATGTTCAAGGTGTTGCGCGATACGAAAGCGTCATCTGCTGCACAGCACACCGCCACGCACGATGCCACCAACCACAAGTGGACCGACGTTTTTCGCTACCGCAACATATCGTTGAACATCGTCGGCATGCTGTGCTGGCTCACGTGCCTCGTCGTGCTGAGCGCGCTTTTCCCCAGCTATCTGATCGACTATCTTCATCTGAGCATGCAGCAGATGGGTTATGTGCTCTCGGCAATCGGTTTCGGCGGCACGCTCGGCACGCTCGTCATGCCCGCTCTCTCCGACAAGCTCGGTAGAAAGCCGGTCATGATCTTCTCCGTAATCGGCGCGGCGCTCTTTCTGCTTCTTCTCATGCGCACCGGTGCGAATCCGACGTTGCTGTTCACTTACCTCACGCTCACACTGTTGTTCGTCTTCAGCATGATCACCCTGACGGTGGGACCGTTGAGTGCGGAATCGGTGCCGGCCAAACTGATGTCGACGGCTTCGGGTCTGGTGGTCGGCATCGGCGAAGTGTTCGGTGGTGGACTCGCACCGGCGATCGCGGGTTATATCGCAAAGCACTTCGGCATTCAGTACATCATGCATCTCGGGCTCGCCGCGCTCGCGATCGGATTTGTCGTTGCGCTCAGCCTGAAAGAGACCGCACCGGCGCGGAAGCGTGTGCAGGCGCCGGCTGTCGCATTGGATTGAGGCACGATTTTCAACGTCACGTCGTATAAAGCGTGACCAGAAAGATGGTGAATCGATAGCCAAGAACGATCAGACCCGCCACCAGCGCCATTGCAGCCGCCTGAACGACTCGCGCCTTACCGCGCGAGCCGAAGACGGGCTTGATGGCGAGAAAGATATAACCTCCACAGAAGCAGAGATTGATGATCGACAGAAGGTTGTCGATGAATGGCGAACTGAGTCCGAGTCCGCCCAGACGGATATCGATAGCCGCGACGGCTAGCGCGAGCGAGAACACCAATAACAGGAACGCGTAGAGATGGAGTGAGAAATAGACAAACGTGACAAACGGTTTGCGCGAACGGAGAAAGATCATCCGCAACGACAAAGTGAACGGAACCACCATGAGAATGATGAGCGACTTGGCATTGAGCACCGCCGCGCGATCGAACGTTGCCGTGTACTGGGCCACGTCCGTCCGCAGTCTCGCGACGCGCTCCGCCACCAGCGAGCGCGCCAGCGGACTCCAGTCCTGATGATAAAGATGAGACTCCAGAGTCGATCCGAACACCTGGGTGTCGGTCAGCGACTGCAACGCGAAGAAGAACGCATTTGCGACCAGGAACAACTGGAACGGCGGCACGTACGGCATGCGCTTTCCATTCAGATGCGCAACCGTCAGCTCGCCTGGATGACGCAGCAGAACCCAGAACGTACGCAGCAGCCGTCCGTCGATGCTCGTCGCCGCGTGCAGAATCTTCGCTCCGATCCCGCGCAACGTCAGATCGGGAGGCCGAAGCGGGCTTTCGCCGCACATCGGACAGAAAGGCGTGGTGACATGATGAGCACACGTCGGACATATCCAGGGTTCGGTCGCAGGCATGATGTCCTCCGTTGGACCGGTCGTACACCTACCCTTCATCGCTAAAGGCGCAATCCCCGGCTCTTGAGACGGTACACCAGTTGCGGCCGTGTAATGCCGAGCGTGCGCGCCGCCGCCGACAGATTGCCGTCCGCGCGCTGCACTGCGCTCCTGAGCAAAGCGGTTTCGATATCGTCGAGCGATGTAGGCTCCACGTCGCCGCCTATTCCCAGCAACAGACTATTCACCTTGCGCGTGACGCGCTCGACTTCATCGCCACCCGCATCGTCCGTGCGTGCCGACAACGCGTGCGACGCCATCAGCGACCCATCGTCGCCGATGCCGAACGTCTCCGTCACGATGCTCTCGCCGCTCGTGAAGAGATGGCCGATATCGATCGCACCGCCGTCGTTGGCGAGAATCACGCCGCGCTCCACGATGTTCTCCAGTTCGCGGATATTTCCCGGCCAGCCGTAGTTCAGCAGCGCATCGAGTGCGCGCGGCGTGAAGCCGGTGACATCGCGTTCGTGCCGCTCGCGATATCTGCGCAGCATGTGATTGAGCAGAACCGGCAAATCCTCGCGGCGCTCGCGCAGTGAAGGCACGCGAATGGGGAATACGTTCAGCCGGAAGTACAGGTCCTCGCGAAAGCGCCCCGCGCGGATTTCATCGCGCAGATCGAGGTTCGTCGCGGCGACCACGCGCACATCGACGCGCTTGGTCTCCGTACCGCCCACGCGCTCGATCTCGCCCTCCTGCAGCGCACGCAGCAGCTTGCCTTGCGCGGTCATGCTGAGTATGCCGATCTCGTCGAGAAACAGCGTGCCGCCGTGCGCGCGCTCGAAGCGTCCGGGGCGGCTTTGCGTGGCATCGGTATAGCCGCCCTTGTCCACGCCGAAGAGTTCGGATTCGACCAGCGCCTCGGGAATCGCCGCGCAGTTCACCGCGACGAACGGACCGTCGCCGCGGGCGCTGATCCGGTGCAGCGTGCGCGCGCACACTTCCTTGCCGACGCCGCTCTCGCCGAGGAACAGCACCGTCGCACGCGTGCCCGCGACGCGCTTGATCATGTGACATACCGCGTTGAAGCCCGGCGATGCGCCGACCATGTTCACGTCGCCGAACGCGCCTTCGCTCGCCGCGCCCGATGCGGACAGTCCTTTCGTGAAGGTCTGCGCCTGCATGAAGCGCAGATCGTCGGCGGCTTCCTCGCCCCATTCCTCCACCGGCTTGCCGATGATGCGGCAATGCGGCTGCCCGAGCGCGCGGCATTCCACTTCGCGATAGAGAATCGGCCTTCCCATGAACACGCTCGTGTAACCGGCCGCATAGCCGAGTTGCGTCCAGCACACCGGCTCCGCGCCGATGCCGTAGATGCGTACGTGCTCCTCATCCTCCGCACAGTTTTTCCAGATGAATTCACCGTAGTACTGGCCGCGCTCGACATCGATCTCGAGGCGCACCGGTTCGACCATGGTCATGCCTTCGAGCATGTGCAGTTGCGGCCCGACCGCGAACATTTCCGTGATGGTGTTTTCAGGGCGCACACGCCGCGCGAGTTCGGCATCGCGCGCGCCGGAGTTATAGCCCATGCGCGTGAGCAATCCGCGCGCGGCATCGATGCCGAGGCTCTCGATCAATTCGCGGCGCATCGTGCCCATCGCGCCGGTATGCACGAGCAGCATGCGTTGTTCGTCGAGCCAGATGCGCCCGTCGCCGGGAGAGAAGTGCAGACGCGACATCAGATCGGCGATGTCGGGATAGCGAAGGCTGTCGACGGGACCGCCCTTGGGCGCCACCATCGACAGGCCTTCCTGCTCTTTCGAAGGCGCTTTCTCGCGGCGTGGCATTGCGCGTATCTCCTGCCGTGGGGATGTTTTCATGGCACCACGATAGGCGATGTGCGCGTGCCGCGCAATGCCGTGGCGTCGTCATCACGCGCGGTACTAGTGTGATCCCTGATGCGGATTTGATCGAACCGCCGCGAGGCGAATCACGCGCTTTTCGAGCATTTCATCAACTCGATTCCGTTCGCGCTCGCACGCCGCCGCGTGCCGGCACAGACATGGCGATGCCGCGAAAGCCGCGCCCCATGCGGCTATCGCCGCGATCGCGTACGCCGATCCTTTCGCCGCAACGATCGACTGGCATGCCTGTTGCCTTATAGGGAGCGCACACCGGTTCTCGATCAAATCATTCAACGATCGCCGGCGACGAACACAAGACCCAAGGAGACAGCGATGCAATCGCCTGCCTATGCGCGGCCGCCGCGCGCATTCGACATCACACGCCGCTTCGTGCGCTTCAGGGAGCAGCGCGACGATGGTTTCGTTGAGTTCGACTTCTCTATCGGCGATCCGGCGCTGAGCGTCGAGCTGGTGATGCCGCTGCGCGAATACCAGTCGTTCTGCCGCGCGAATCGCGTGATCCATCTGACGCGCGACGAAGGCGTGCAGCTCGATCTCGATCAGGCGAAGTGGCGCTACGGACAGCCCGGACTCTCCGAATGATTTCCGAACCGAAGGAGTAACGAATGCAGATCGACATCAAGACTTCAGCAGTCGAGCAGGTGCGCCAGACCTTCTCGCATGTCGCGCGGCGGCTCGGCGCGGACAAGCCCGCGTCGCGTTATCAGGAAGCGACCTTCGACCTTCAGCCCGAGGTCAATTTTCATTATCGCCCGTTGTGGCAGCCGGAGTTCGAGCTGTACGACAAAGGCCGCACGGCAATCGTGATGAACGACTGGTATGCGTTCAAGGACCCGCGCCAGTACTACTACGGCGCGTACACGACCACGCGTGCGAAGCAGCAGGAGACGATGGAGAAGAACCTCGAGTTCGTCGCGAAGCGCCGTCTGCTCACCGATCTCTCCGACGAAGCAAAGGCGCATATCGCCACGCTCATGGTGCCGCTGCGTCACGTCGAATGGGCGGCGAACACCAACAACTGCTTCGTGACCGCTTACGGCTGGGGCACGGCGATCACGCAGGCGACGATGTTCCATTGCATGGACCGGCTCGGCATCGCGCAGTATCTGTCGCGCATCGGGCTTGCGCTCGATGGCAATCAGGGCACGTCGCTCGCAGAAGGCAAGCAACGCTGGCTCGACGATCCGATGTGGCAGGGACTGCGCCGCGTCGTGGAAGACACGATGGTCGTGAAGGACTGGTTCGAAACCTTCGTCGCGCAGAACGTCGTGCTTGACGGCCTGCTTTATCCGCTCGTGTACCGGCACATCGATGAGCGCATCGCGCGTCTGCACGGTCCGGGACTCGGCATGCTCAACGAGTTCGCGAGCGCATGGTTCGACGAAACGAGCCGCTGGGTCGACGCGACCATCAAGACCGCCGCCGCGCAATCGCCGGCCAACGCGGCCTTGCTCGCGCAATGGACCACGAAGTGGCGCGGCGCGGTGCTCGACGCGTTGAAGCCGCTCGCAATCGTTGGTCTCGATGACGACGCGCATCACGCGCTCGAAGCGATCGCGCAGGCGTTCGACGCGCGTATGGCGAAGCAAGGCGTGGAGGTGAGCCATGGCTGATTCCGTATTCATCGCGTTGCAGGCCAACGACGATTCGCGGCCGATCATCGAAGCGATCGAAGCGGACAACCCGCACGCTGTCGTCAGTCATTTCCCGGCGATGGTCAAGATCGACGCGGTCGGCAGGCTCGTGATCAGACGCGAGTCGATCGAAGCGATCATCGGCCGCGACTTCGACCTGCGCGAGCTGCAACTGAATCTGATCTCGCTCGGCGGCAACATCGACGAAACCGACGACGAATTCATCCTCGAATGGACAGCCTGAGCGGCGACCCAAGGACTAAAGGAGACAGGCAAATGAGCACACAACCGAACACGCCCAAGAAGCTGAGCATCAAGGAAAACTACGCGATGCTCACGCGCGGCCTCGGCTGGGACACCACCTACCAGCCGATGGACGAAGTTTTCCCCTACGACCGCTTCGAAGGCATCAAGGTGCACGACTGGGACAAGTGGGAAGACCCGTTCCGTCTCACGATGGACGCGTACTGGAAGTATCAGGGCGAAAAGGAGCGCAAGCTCTACGCGATCATCGACGCGTTCCAGCAGAACAACGGCCAGTTCAACGTCACCGATCCACGCTATATCAACGCGCTCAAGCTCTTTCTGACCGGCGTGAGCCCGCTCGAATATGCGGCGCATCGCGGTTTCGCGCTCGCGGGCCGCAATTTTCGCGGCGCGGGCGCGCGCATCGCGTGCCAGATGCAGGCAATCGATGAGCTGCGTCATGCCCAGACGCAAGTGCACACGATCAGCCACTACAACAAGTACTTCAACGGCTTTCACGATTTCAGGCACATGCACGACCGCGTGTGGTATCTGTCCGTGCCGAAGTCGTACTTCGAAGACGCGATGAGCGCCGGCCCGTTCGAGTTCGTGACGGCGATCTCATTCTCGTTCGAATACGTGCTGACCAATCTGCTGTTCATGCCGTTCATGTCGGGCGCGGCCTTCAACGGCGACATGGCGACAGTCACGTTCGGCTTCTCCGCGCAGTCGGACGAATCGCGCCACATGACGCTCGGTCTCGAAGTCGTGAAGTTCCTGCTTGAGCAGGACCCGGGCAACGTGCCGATCATCCAGAAGTGGATCGACAAATGGTTCTGGCGCGGCTATCGGCTGCTCACGCTCGTCGCGATGATGATGGACTACATGCTGCCCAAGCGCATCATGTCGTGGCAGGAAGCGTGGGAAACCTACTTCGAGAAGAACGGTGGCGCGCTCTTTCACGACCTCGAACGCTATGGCATCCGCATGCCGAAATATCACGACGTCGCGATGAAGGAGAAGGACCGTCTCTCGCACGAAGCGTGGGGCATCTTCTACAACTATACGCACGCGGCGGCGCTGCACACGTGGATTCCGTCCGACGATGAAATGCAGTGGCTCGCGCAGAAGTATCCGGCCACGTTCGACAAGCTCTATCGCCCACGCCTCGAATACTGGCGCGATGAACAGAAGGCAGGCCGCCGCTTCTACAACGACACGCTGCCGATGCTGTGCCAGACCTGCCAGATACCGATGGCCTTCACCGAGCCCGACGACCCGACCAAGATCTGTTATCGCGAGAGCGATTATCTCGGCAACAAGTTCCATTTCTGTTCCGACGGCTGCAAGGACATCTTCGACAACGAGCCGGAGAAATACGTGCAGGCGTGGATGCCGGTGCAGCAGATCTATCAGGGCAACTGCTTCGCCGAAGATGCCGACCCGGCCGCGCCGGACTTCGATCCGATGCGTGAAGTGCTGCGCTATTACCACATTCATGTGGGCGAAGACGGCCACGAGTTCGAGGACTCGCCCGATCGCGCGAACTGGCTGCGCTGGACCGGCAAGCCGAGCCACGGCGGCGAGGAAGCGCCCGAAGCGAATCAGCAGGCCGCGTAACGCACATCACAGGAGACGAATCATGTCAGTCATCGCGCTGAAGGAAGGCTATAGAGGCGAGATCAGGGATCGCGTCGAAAACTATCGCGGCAGGCAGTTGCTCTTCGTCGGCTGGGAAGATCATCTGATGTTCTGCGCGCCGCATTGCATTCCGGTTGAAGCGGCCACGCCGTTCCGGGCACTCATCGACGAGATGTTGCCAGGCATGTATGCCTCGCATCCGGACTGGCGCAAGGTCGATCTGCGCGCCGCCGAATGGTTCAAGTCGGGCCAGCCGTTCACGCCCGATTTCGATGCGAGCATCGGCGAGAACGGTCTCGGCCACAAGGCGGTCATTCGTTTCCGCACGCCGGGACTGAACGGCATCGGCGGATCGTGCAGCTAGCAGGGAGATGATGCGATGAGCTATCAACTGACCATCGAGCCGATCGGGCAGACCATCGAAATCGAGGACGAGCAGACCATTCTCGATGCCTGCATGCGCGCGGGCGTATGGCTGCCGCATGCGTGCTGCCACGGCCTGTGCGCGACCTGCAAGGTGCAGGTGCTGGACGGCGAGATCGAGCATGGACCTGCATCGCCATTCGCGCTGATGGACTTCGAGCGCGACGAGCGCAAGTGTCTCGCCTGTTGTGCGACCGCGCAATCGGATCTGACGATCGAAGCCGATATCGACGAAGACGAGGACGCGCAGCACTTTCCCGTGCGCGACTACACCGGCCGCGTGAAGGAAATGATCGATCTCACGCCGACGATCAAGGGCATCTTCGTCGAGCTGGATGGCGACGGCATCGAGTTTCAGGCGGGACAGTACGTCAACGTGCACATACCGGGCGAGGACATGCCGCGCGCGTTCTCGCTGGCTGACAAGCCCGCGTCGCGCACGGTCATCGAACTGAACGTGCGGCGCGTGCCCGGCGGCAAGGGCACGGGCTATCTGCACGAACGGATCGGCGCCGGCGACGAGATCCGCTTCAGCGGACCCTATGGGCGCTTCTTCGTGCGCAAGTCGGACCCGCAGCCGGTGATCCTGATCGCGGGCGGGTCGGGCCTGTCGAGTCCCAAATCGATGCTGATCGACATGCTCGAAGAGAACGACGCGCGGAAGATCACGCTCGTCTATGGCGCACGCAATCGCGCGGAGCTTTACTACCACGAGTTGTTTCTCCAACTCGAACGCGAGCGCGCGAACTTCACCTACGTGCCGGCATTGTCCGATGAAGCAGCGGATTCGCCATGGCAAGGTTTTCGCGGCTATGTGCACGACGCGGCAAAGGCGCATTTCGACAACGTCTTTCGCGGACACAAGGCGTATCTGTGCGGGCCGCCCGTGATGATCGAAGCGGCGATCCGCACATTGATGCAGGGCCAGCTATTCGAGCGCGACATCTATACGGAGAAGTTTCTCACCAGCGCGGACGGCGCCGAGGCGCTCGCGAAAAGTCCGCTGTTCAAATCGATCTGAATACATACGGAGACAAGCCATGAACCACGATACGATCGACGCCCTCTTGCAAAAGATCAACGACAGCGCGACGAGCGAAGGCAATCCGCGCACGAAGGCTATCGTCAACCGCGTCGTGCGGGATCTGTTTCATACGATCGAGGATCTCGACGTCACGCCGGACGAATTCTGGACCGCGCTCAATTTCCTGACCGAGACAGGCAAGCGCGGGGAATTCGGCCTGATCGCGGCGGGACTCGGCTTCGAGCATTTTCTCGACCTGCGGCTCGACGAAGCGGAGCAGAAGGCGGGCATGGAAGGCGGCACGCCGCGCACGATCGAAGGTCCGCTGTATGTCGCGGGCGCGCCCGAGTCGGATGGCCATGCGCGCATCGACGACGGCACGGATCCCGGCCAGACCCTCGTGATGCGCGGCCGCGTGCTGGGCGATGACGGCAAGCCGCTCGCGCACGCGCTGGTCGAGGTGTGGCACGCGAATCATCTGGGCAGCTACTCGTACTTCGACGCGTCGCAGCCCGCGTTCAATCTGCGCGGCTCGATCCGCGCCGATGCGCAAGGCCGCTACAGCTTCCGCAGCGTCGTGCCGGTGGGTTACAGCGTGCCGCCGGGCGGCAAGACCGAGCAGTTGCTCGACCAGCTCGGGCGGCATGGTCACCGGCCCGCACATATCCACTTCTTCGTGTCGTCGCCGGGTTATCGCAAGCTGACGACGCAGATCAATATCGAAGACGATCCGTATCTGTGGGACGACTTCGCGTTCGCCACGCGCGATGGACTCGTGCCCGAACTCAAGAAGGCCGAGGGCGCGCAGGGCGAGCCCTACGGCGTGACAGGCAATTTCGCGCTGATCGACTTCGATTTCACGCTGTCGCGCGAACGCGGCGACGTGCCGACGACGCAAGTGCAGCGTGCACGCGCCGCGGCCTGAAGGGCGACGGCGTATTCATCGAGGCCGACGCAGAACCTGACCAAGATCGCCGAGAAAGCACTCGATCGCGGCGTCATCCAGCTTGTAGTAGACCCAGTTCTTGATCTTTCTGGAGGTGACCAGCCCTGCGTTTGCCAGAGCCTGCATGTGCGTGGTCACCGTCGGCTGGCTCAGACCGATCTTCTCCGTGATGACCCCGACGCAGACGCCGTCCTCCACGAGGTCGCCGTCCTGCTGCGGCGGGAAATGCTTCTGCGGATCGGTCAACCAGATCAGGATCGTGAATCGGTGGCGGTTCGAAAGCGCGTTCAGGGCTTCATGCAGCCGCTTCTCTTGCGCGGTGGTCGATTTCGGCATGGGTCGGCGCTTCTCCTTGACACGTTGGCGCATCGAATATAGAAATAGACCTATATTGATTTCGTTCAATATAGGATAGCCGGCCATGGACACGGATGCAATCGCTTGCTCGGAAGCGGGTAGCACCACGCGTGTAATCGGTATTGCCGTCGTTTTCACGCTGTACACGGCGGTCGTGTTCGGCTTCGGTATCTATCTCTTCGGTTTGATCGTCACCGCGATGCGGGGGAGCATCGCATTCGATTACGCTGCGATGGGTATCGCGACCGGCGGAGCGCAGGTTGCGTATCTCGTCGCGGCCCTGCTCTGTCCGCTTCTTACGAGGCGTTTTGGCGATGGATGGGTCATCGTGAGCGCCGTTGTTGCGTCGGGCCTGTTGCTGCTGGTATTCGCGGGAATTCAGAACGTTGTGCAGGGCGCGGTCGTTCTGGCCGGTCTCGGCGCGGCAGCGGCCTGCATGATCGTGCCGACCGTCGGCGCGATTTCGAAATCCGTTCCGTTTGCTTATCGGTCCCGCGTCAACGGGCTGGTATCGAGTGGCACGGCGTACGGGCAACTGGCCAACGCCATGCTCGTGCCGTCGCTTCTGACTGGCCACGGCTGGCGATCGGTATGGCTCGTGACGGGCGCGGTGTCGCTCACGGTCATGCTGCTCGGATTCGTGACGCTCCGATTGCTCGCCTCTCACGTATTCGTCCGTGACGCGTCGCGGGGGTCGATCGATGGTCGTGGACCCAGCGAGCCAGGCCGGATCGTCACGGCGCGCAATCTGACCGTGTGGATACTGCTGGCGCTTGGTGGAGTGGTCTGCGGGCCGTGGCAAAACTATCTGTCGAGCTTTCTGTCGGAAGAGCGGGGACGTTCACTGGAGATGATCGGACAGCTTTGGTCGATCATCGGCGTGACAGGGCTTTTCAGCGGCTTTCTGGCAGGTGTGCTCGCGGACAAGGTCGGTGTGCGGATCGCGCTCATCTTCTCTTATGCCACGCTCGCCTGCTCTGCCCTTCTGATCGCTTTTCAAGCGGAACTCTGGCAGTTGCGCGCGGCTGCCGTCTGTTTCGGATGGTCGTTCTATGCAATCTACGGGCTGATTCCCGCCTATATCAGCAAGACCGTCGAGCCTAACGCGGCGACCAGGGTGTTTGCGGTCGCGAATGTTTTTCTCGGATTGGGCACGACGTTGGGCAATGCCCTTGGGGGACGGATTCCGGGTTGGTATGGGTCGCTTCAGGGCGTGTTTGTCGTCGCGTCGGTGCTTGCATGCGCGGGTGTGATCGTTACGATGATTCTGCAGGATGAACGGCGGGTGGGTTCTGGCGGATGAGCATGTCAGGGATGCGTCGCGCTGGTATCACGCGAACGATGCAAGACATCTGGATGCCTGTTCGTCGACTCCAAGTAACGCTGCGGCGGCGTGCGTACCGTGTTGGGATGGACCTTCCTTGTCGAGGCAAACCCATTCCAGATGGAAGGAAAGCATCCAGAGTTACACAAAAGGAAAAGGAACTTCTGTGCCGTCGAGGGCAGCGTCATCTTCCTTGTGCACCCAGCCATTCGACGAGACCACAAGCGACGTTTGCTTTGCCAGGGCCGCCCAACCCGCTAGATCACTCAAAGCGGCAACCGGAAAATTTCCGGTCTGACCTGATTCTAGTTTTATTCTTACCAGGCCTTTTCCATCCCTGAAGTTCCAGGCTAAGTCAATGGACTCTATCTTGGTGGACATGTAGTAGTTCCTGATAAATCGCGGCTCGCGTTGTCGCAAACGATCTGGACGTCCGCTACATCTTCGAAGACCCGTCTGAAATGCAGGCGTTATGCGCTTTGTTCATAACGCGCTTTTGACAGAACATGCAGATCTCAAAAGGAGATTAGTCGATTCAATATGAATTACAAGGCTTACAAGTCCGCGAGGCTACGCAGATAGCGCAACACGGCGTCCGGTCCGAAAGGTTCGTCGTTCCTGGTCGCGTCGGCGAATGCCGCGAAGGCTTTCAGCGGCGCATGCATGCCTAAGCGCCCCAGATACTTCAACTTCGTCGGCAAGAAGACCGGCAATTACCGGATAGGCGCCGATTGATCCGTGCCTGATCTGGAGCGATTCAGTTCGAATGCCCGAGTGTCCGCTCGAAGAACCCGATCATCTTCGACCATCCGCGCTCGGCTGCCACCGGATCGTAGACGGGAAAGTCCGGTTTCATCCACCCATGCGCTGCACCGGCATAGGTCTCCGCGCAGTACCGTACGCCAGCCTGATCGAACGCGTTCTCGAGACGCCGCGCCATGGCTGGCGGATAGCTCGCGTCGTCTTCCGCCGCTGCGATATAGACTTCGGCTTTCAATTGCGGCGCAAAGACATGCGGGCTTCCGGGTGCGTCGGTCGCGAGGTTTCCGCCGTGAAAGCTGGCTACGGCGGCAAAGCGATCGGGATAGGTGCCCGCGGCGGAAATGGCCATGCCGCCACCCATGCAGAAGCCGACTGCGCCTATCGGCCCGTGGTCGACATCGATACGCGTGTCGAGGTAGCTCAGAAGCGCCGCCGTGTCCTCGGCTGCCTTTTCGTTGCTGGTGGTCGACATCAATGGGCCGAGGATCGCCCGCACGTCGCCCTTGAAAACTTCCACGGGATCAAAAGCACCATAAGCGCCGTACCGATAGAAGAGGTCGGGCAGCAGAACGACATATCCGGCATCGGCGAGGCGCTGGGCCATCGCGAGTTCGGCAGGCCTGATACCGCCCGCATCCATATAGAAAACGATGGCAGGCGAAGGTCGTGCCGCAGCGGACGTGAAAACGTACACGGTGCATACGCCATCGCGAGTCGAAATGTTCACCTTCTCATAGGTCATGTCTTTTGCCTCTGGCATGGCGTCACATTGTTCAGCGTCATGCAGCATCGCTCGAAGTCAGCTCGCCGAACTGAAGCGCGGCGAGCCGCGCATAAAGCGGTGAGCTTCGAAGCAATTCGGCGTGACGCCCTTGCGCGACGATTCGGCCGTGCTCCATCACGACGATGCGGTCGGCCTGCAGAACGGTAGCGAGCCGATGCGCGATGACCAGCGTCGTGCGATTCTGCGCGGCGTTGTCGAGCGCAGTTTGCACCAGTCGTTCGCTTGCCGCATCGAGCGCGCTGGTGGCTTCATCGAGCAGCAGGATGGGCGGATTCCGGAGAATGGCCCGCGCAATCGCGATTCGCTGACGCTGTCCACCGGACAGCCTCACGCCGCGCTCGCCGAGAAAGGTGTCGAAGCCTTGCGGCAGCTCGTCGATGAAATCGGCGGCGGCGGCCATCTCGGCGGCATGTCGCGCCTGCGCGAGCGTCGCCTCGGGCACGCCATAACGAATGTTGTCGAGCACGCTCCCCGAAAAGATCACCGAGTCCTGCAACACGACGCCGATCGCCCGGCGCAACGTGTCGAGCGACATATGCTGCGTCGGAACACCGTTGATCGAAATGCATCCGGACTGCGGATCGTAAAACCGCAGCAGCAACTGGAACAGCGTGGTCTTGCCCGCGCCCGACGGCCCGACGAGCGCGACGTGTTCACCCGGACGCACATCGAACGAGAATGCCGACAACGCGCTGATGCCGGGACGGGACGGATAAGAGAAGCTGACAGCGTCGAAGCGTATGCCTTCGCCTGCTGGCGGCATCGGCACGGTCGTGCGGGCCTGCGTGACGGGCGAGCGCGCCGCCAGCAAATCCATGAGCCGGTCGGTTGCACCGGCGGCGCGCTGCAGATCGCCCCAGACTTCCGCGAGCGTTCCCACGGCGCCTGCCGTGAACACCGCGTACAGGATGAACTGGGACAACTGGCCCGCGGTCATGTGTCCGGCCAGCACCGCCTGCGCGCCGAGCCAGAGCACGAACACCATCGCGGCGAACACGAACACGATGACCATGGCCGTCAGGCCGGCGCGGGCGCGGATGCGCGTGAGCGCGGTCTCGAAGGCCGCTTCCACCGCCGTGCCGAAGCGCTGCGCCTCGCTTGCCTCCTGCGTGTACGACTGCACGGTCGGCATCGCATTGAGCACCTCGCCGGCCAGCGCGCTCGCATTCGCGACCTTGTCCTGACTGGCGCGCGAGAGCCGGCGAACCTGCCGCCCGAAGAAGACGATCGGCACGACCACCACGATCAGCACAGCGATGATGTAGCCGGACAACACCGGGCTCGTCAGCACCAGCATCGCGACGCCGCCCGTCGCCAGCAGCGCATTGCGCAATCCGAGCGAGAGGCTCGTGCCGACCACGGTCTGGATCAGCGTGGTATCGGTCGTGAGGCGCGACAGGACTTCTCCCGTTTGCGTGGTCTCGAAGAACTGCGGACTCATGCCCATGATGTGATCGTAGACCGCGCGCCGCAAATCGGCCGTCACTCGCTCGCCAAGCCACGAGACCCAGTAAAAGCGCAGCGACGTCGCACCGGCGAGGATGAGCGAGATGACGAAGAGCCCGATGAAATAGCGATCGATATGCGTCCGGTCGCCGCTGGCGAAGCCGCGGTCGATCAGGTATCGGAACGCCATCGGCAGCGCCAGTGTCGCGCCCGCCGATGTCACGAGCGCGAGGAACGCGAGCGCCCAGCGCCCGGCATACGGCCGCAGGAAAGGGACGAGCGCGAAGAGAGGGCCAACGCGTGGGGCGGAAGCGGCGGCAGTCGGCATGGGAATCGCACGAGGTGAGGATCGGTCGATAGTATCAATCGCCGAGCAGAACTGCTGCCTGGTTACGCGACGGGTCAGCCGTCCGTGGAAACGGTGACGTCCTCCCAGTCACTGATCTCACGCTCCAGCGCCGACAGCTTCTCTCTCACGAGCCGGAGCGCATCGCTACCGAGCAAGAGATGCGTGGGTGGATTGTCAGCGTCGATGGCCGCAAGCATCGCGCGCGCCGCCTTGTGGGGATCGCCCAGCTGCTTGCCGCTTTTTTCCTCGCGCGCCGTGCGAATGGGATCGAAGACGGAATCGTAATCCGCGATCGAACGGGGCGTTCGCGTCATCGAGCGACCCGCCCAGTCGGTGCGAAACGAGCCCGGCGCGACGGCTGTCACTGCGATGCCGAACGGCGCGATTTCCTTGCCGAGCGCTTCGGAGACGCCCTCCAGCGCGAACTTGCTTCCGCAATAGTAGGTAATCCCCGGCATGGTGATATGGCCGCCCATCGACGTGATGTTCAGGATGTGGCCTTGTCTGCGCTTGCGCATGAAGGGAAGCACGGCCTTCATCATCGCGACGGCGCCGAACACGTTCACGTCGAACTGTCTGCGCATCTCGGACAAGGGCGATTCCTCCATCACGCCTTCGTGCCCGTAGCCGGCGTTATTGACCAGCACGTCGATGGGCCCGACGGACGCCTCGATTTCGGCCACGACGCCGTCGATGGCGTCGAAATCGGTTACGTCGAGCACGCGCGCAAATGCGGCGTTCGCGGACAGGGATTCGAAGTCACGCTTCGCCTGGTCGCTTCTAACAGTGCCGACGACCCTGTGCCCCGCTGCCAGCGCCTCTTGTGCAAGCGCACGGCCAAAGCCGCTGCTGACGCCGGTAATGAGCAGAATCTTGCTGGATGCCATGGGAGCTTCTCCTCTCTAAAGTTCGCTGGAGAGTGCAGAATAGTATGGCAAAGCAGGCTAGCCAAGCCACGATCCGCTATCTTTATTGCCTAAACCTATGAGCATGAAACGAGCGCCCTCCGCGCGAAACCAGAACCGCATGATCGCGTTGCTTGGCGCGATGGCGTCCGAGGAAGGCTACAACCTCACGCCGCTGCCGGGCGTGCGCATCCTGCGTTCCGACCGCCCGCTGTCGCGCACGCCCGTGCTCTACGATCCCGGCATCGTGATCGTTTGTCAGGGCCGCAAACGAGGCTATTTCGGCGACCAGCTTTATCTGTACGACGAGCATCACTACCTCGCCGTGTCGGTGCCCGTTCCGTTCAGCATGGAAACCGACGCCAGCCCGAAACGTCCGTTGCTCGCGCTTTACCTTCATCTCGACTTCACGCTGGCCGCTGAACTGGCGGCGCAGATCGATCGAGAAGGCGTAACGGAATACGTGCAGGCGCCGCGAAGCATGATGTCGACGCCGATGGACGACGCGATGCAGACGTCCGTCTTGCGCCTGCTCGAGGCGATGAGCCGGCCGCTCGAAGCCGCGGTTCTGGGCCCGGGCCTGCTGCGCGAACTCTACTTCCGCGTGCTGACCGGAGCGCAGGGCGCATCGATGCGGGAAGCTTTGGCGATGCGAGGACAGTTCGGGCGAATCGGCAAATCGCTGCGCCTCATCCATGCCGGCTACGCTCAGCCGCTGGACGTGACGCAGTTGGCCGAAGAAGCCGGAATGAGCATCCCGAGCTTCCACAGCCACTTCAAGGCGATCACTCAGGTTTCGCCGATGCAGTATGTCAAGTCCACGCGCTTGCATCAGGCGCGCCTGTTGATGATCCGCCAGGACCTGACCGCCGAGGCAGCGAGCATCGCCGTGGGTTATGCGAGCGCATCGCAGTTCAACCGGGAATTCAAGCGGCTTTTCGGCACGACGCCAGCGGCGGAGACGAAACGGATGCGCGCAAGCTTCGCCATTCCTGCTCCGTTCGCTGGTTCGGCATACGTCTCGTCCCACTGATCGGCTTCAACGCGCACAAGACGAGTCCGCCTCAAGCCCTAACGCCAGCGCCAGTTCACGCGGCGAGCGAACGACCTGCGCTTCCGCGGGGAAGAGCGCTGCGCCTTCATCGTCGAAAGGCCAGGCGAGCACGCGCATGTGCGCGGCAATGGCGGCGCGCGCGCCCGTCGGGCTGTCTTCCACCGCGATCACTTCCTCGGGCGCGAGACGCAGCAGCCACGCCGCGCGCTGGTACGGCTCCGGGCTCGGCTTGCCGTGGCGCACATCGTTGACGCTGATGGTGACGAGCGACGGCTCCTCGATGCCGAGCGCACGCAGATTCGCTTCGAGCAGCATGCGCGATGCGTTCGACACGATCGCCTGCGTGATGCCCGCGGCCTTCGCGGCGCGATAGACCTCGAGCGCGCCGGGGCGCGGCACGAGCGCGGGCGCGCCCTCGAGATAGGCGCGCGCGCGAAACGTGGACCAGTCGGCGTAATCGACCGAAAGACCGAAGCGCTCGCAACACAGCGCATGCACTTCACGCCCCGTCTTGCCGAAGACGAGCGGATGCATCTCCTCGCCCGCCTCCACGCCATGACGCGCAAGCGCCGCGATCAGCGTGCGCAAATGCAGCGACTCGCTTTCCGCGAGCGTGCCGTCCATGTCCCACAGAATGGCCTTGATCAAAGCTTGATTCATCCTTTTCAATTCTGGCGTCGCTTCATCGATGTGATTATCACCGCGCAGCCGCCTTGTCTGCGATATGCCGCGCATATCTTATCGAAACCATGCATTGGATAATGCATTTCGGAGTCGCGCATTCGCATTCTTATGAAGCGGTAATGGTGCGTAACAAAGCGAGCTTCACGTCCTCGATCAAACGTCCTGAAGCGCGTGATAGAGTCATCAACGGCTTCTTGCGCAGCTTTATTCCTTCTTCTCGGGCGGCCTGCATTCGCCCGGCCTTACAACGTTCAACTATAAAGATATCGTCCTGATTCATTAGGCAGGGCGATCGGCTGACTGGAGGTTTAGTGCTGACCGCAGCGGTGGAATCCGTCCGAAGACGCTTGGGCGGCATGCATCAGGATCACAAACGAATCGCGAGAAGCGCGTTCGTACTCCTGATCTTCGTTCTCGCCGGCAAGTGCATAGGCGCATCGAAGGAAATGGCGATCGCCTTCCGCTACGGAATCAATGGCACAGTCGATGCCTATCAGCTTGCTCTCACACTCGTCACCTGGCTGCCCACTCTGCTGACCAACGAGCTGAGCGTGCTGCTCGTACCGGCCCTCGTCGCGCTTCGCAAGGATAAATCGCAACAGAACGGATTTCTCGGCGAACTCGAAGGCATGGGGTTCGTTGTCTCTCTGGCGTTCTGCCTGCTGCTCTATCTTTCCTGGCCTTACATGGCCGAGCTCGTCGCAACCAGCCTGTCTCCGTCCACACGCGAAAGCGTCCGGCAGATGATCCTCGGGATGATGCCGGTCGGCGTGCTGACCTTCACCATCTGCATTTCGGCGTCGCGACTTCAGGCTTCGGGACGGCACATCAATACCCTGCTCGAATGCGTGCCGGCCATTGGCCTGCTGATCTTCGTGCTGGCCGCGCAAAACAACGAGTCGATCATGCCGCTCGTGCTGGGCACGTCGATCGGCTTCGTGGTACAGGCGGTATGGTTGCGAATTCTCGCGCGGCGGGCGGACGGCGCGTCCGATATGCCGCGCGTCTCGATGAACGCCCCCCAGTGGCCGAAAACGATCCGTTCGATGGGCACGCTGATGGTCGGATCGGTGGTCGCGGGACTCTGGCTACCGGTGGATCAATATTTCATGGCGCAGCAAGGCGATGGCGCGATCGCGACGCTCGGTTATGCGAACCGGCTGCTCTCGCTGCTGCTGAGCATGGGCGCACTCGCCATCAGCCGCGCCACGCTGCCGATTCTGTCGGAGATCCTGTTCCAGGGCGATCACGCGCGCGCGCGCAGCACCGCGCTGAAGTGGTCGGGGGTCATGCTGACCGTAGGCTTGATCGGCGCGTGTCTCGCCTATGTTCTCGCGCCGTACGCGATCAAGCTGCTGTTTCAGAAAGGTGCGTTCACCGCCGAGGACACGCTCGCCGTCACCACCTTGTTCCGCTTCGGGCTGTTGCAGGTGCCGTTCTACTTCGGTATGTGCGTGCTCGTGCAGCTGTTCGCGAGCGAGATGCGCTATCGCACGATCTCCATCGTCTCGCTGCTGGGGTTTTCGGTCAAAGTGCTAGGCAATGTCGTGCTGGTTCGTCTGTATGGGGCGCAGGGCGTGCTGCTTGCGACCGGTGTCGGCGCTGCTTGCATACACGCGTGCTATATCTATCTGGCGAGATTCCGGGTTTCGCTCGCGAACGGCCGGTAACGTCTGGTCGGTAATCGCTCGAGGGCATTGCAGCCAGACCGAAAACGGTCTATATTCAGTCTTATCAAGCTGAATTGGAGCGCTCCCATGCACATCGCCGATCACGTAAAGCCGATCAGCTATCTAAAAAGCGAAGCGGCCCAGATCGTCAAGGACCTGACCGAGTCCGGCGAGCCGCTCATCATCACGCAGAACGGCGAGGCGAAGCTCGTCGTTCAGGATGTGCGGACCTACGAAGCCACGCAACAGACCATCGCGCTTCTGAAAATCCTGGCCATTGGTCAGAAGCAGATCGACCGCGGGGAACACGTCGACGGCGACGAATTCTTTTCGGAACTCGACGAACTCGACCGTCAGCAAAAACTCCGGTAATGCAAGCTCCGCTGTTGAAGTACCGCATCCTGCCGACCGCGCGGATCGGCATCGATGAGCTGAGAAGCTATATCGTCCGCAGCTTCGGATGGGACACATGGCGCCAGACATCGGCGCACTTGCAGGAAACGATCGCGCAAATCCGTCAGTTTCCCGAGAGTGGTCATGTGCCTGCCGAGCTCGAAGGATTCGTCGATGACACTTTCCGGCAAGTCCTCTCCGGCAAGATTCGCATCATCTATCAGGTGCGCGACGATGTCCTGTACGTTCACCTGATCATGGACGCACGTCGCGATCTTCAGGCGCTCCTTCAGCGCATCGTGCTGCGGCTGATGTAGCAAACGCCGCTCCGCGCTCAAGCCACCTTGATCTTCGACGTCCTCGGAAACGCCGTCTTGCGCCAGTCTCCCGATTGCGGAATCGGCAGCCCAAGGTTCTCGCGCAGCGTGCCGCCCGTATAGTCCTTGCGGAACAGCCCGCGCCGCTGCAGTTCGGGCACCACCATGCGCACGAAGTCCTCGTACGCGCCGGGCACGTGCGTCGGCGCGATCACGAAGCCGTCGACGCCGCCCTCGACGAACCATTGCTCCATCTGATCCGCGACCGTCTTCGGCGTGCCGCAGAACACCGGAAACTCGTCGATGCGCGCGCGCTTGGAGAAGTCCACGAAATCGCGCACCGAAGGATTCTTCTTGCCCGACAGCGTCACGACACGATCTCGGAAACCGGTCCATCCGGAGATCGCCGCCATCTCGGCATCGCTGAACGGATCGTCGTAGCCGCGCTTCGAGAAGTCCGTGTTGAGCACTTCGCACAACAGCGCGAGCGAATCGATCGGCTTCGCGAGCGCATCGATATATTCGCGCTCCTTCTGCGCGATCTCGTCCGATTCCGCGACGATCGTGTAGCACGCGGTCGAGATCTTCACGTCATCGGGATTGCGGCCCGCATCGGCGAGCGCCTGCTTCATCTCCGCGTACTGCTTCTTGCCCACCGCGAGATTCGGATAGACGACGAAGATCAGATCCGCCCAGCGCGACGCGAACAGCCGCCCGCGCCCGCTCTGCCCCGCCTGAATCAGCACCGGATGACCCTGCTGCGAGCGCGGCACGGTGAACGGACCGCGCGACTTGAAGAAGCGCCCTTCGTGATCGAGACGATGCACCTTCGATGCATCCGCGAACCGGCCGCTTTCCTTGTCGAGAATCAGCGCGCCGTCTTCCCACGTGTCCCAGTGGCCCATCACGGTTTCGACGAACTCGTCGGCGCGGTCGTAGCGCAGATCGTGTTCGAGATGCGCGCTCTCGCCGAAGTTCGCCGCTTCCGAATCGTTCAGCGACGTCACGACATTCCACGCGGCGCGGCCCTTGGTCATCAGATCGAGCGTGCCGAAGGTGCGCGCGATATGGAACGGCTCGTAGTAGGTCGTCGAATACGTCGCGCCGAGGCCGATTTTCGACGTGGCCATGCCCATCGCGGTGAGGATCGAGACGAGGTCCATCTTCACCGCGCGCACGCCGTTTTCGACCGTTTGCGCATGATCGTTGCCGTAGATGTCGGGCATCGCGAGGCGGTCGTCGAAGAACGCGAGATGGAACTTGCCCTCTTCCAGCGTACGCGCAATGCGCTGGTAATACTCGGGCGTCGTGAAGTCCTGCATCGCCGCGCTGTGCCGCCACGAGCCGGGATAGGTCGAGCAGTTCTGCGCCTGCAGAAAGCCGATCAGGGTCATTTGCTTCTTTGTCATTTCGAATTCCTTATGAAAATTGTCTCAGACGCCGACCGATACTTCGTTGACGGTCTCGACGCTGTCGGTTCTGCGAATCGGTGCGCGCGTCATGAGCAGGCTCACGAGCGCGCCGGCCAGTGCGAGCGCACCCGCGATATAAAACGCGTTGTTGTAGCTGTGCGTGATGGCAACCACATAGCCCGTGGCGATCGGCGCGATCATCGCGAACGAAGCGCCGCCCGTGATCAGCAGGCCCGTGCCGCGCCCCACTTCAGCCGACGACGGAAGCAAATCGCCGATCAGCGCGATGTTCATCGCGAGCGCGGCCTGCGCGCCGGTCAGCGACAGCGTGAAGACAGCGACCATCACCCACATGTCATCGACGAAAGGCGTCGCGAGCACGACCGATGTCAGCAGCATCGACGCCGCCACCATGGTGCGTCGCCCGCCCTTGTTGATAGCGTCGACAGGAAGCAGACGATCGCTCAGCTTGCCGATCGCGAGCGCGAGAATCACCGAGAGCGCGTACGGCAGCGCCGTGAAATAGCCGCTCTTCACGATGTCCAGATGTCGCTCCGTCTGCAGATAGCTCGGCAGCCACGTGAGAAACAGAAACTGCGCATACGAACCGAAGCCCTGCGTGATGAGCAGACCCCACACGCTCACCGACTTGAGCAGGTCGGGAATGGAGAGCGTCGGGCCGCTCGGCGCGTCGGGCATGCCGCCGTTGCGCTCGCGCAGGATCAGCGCGCGCTCTTCGTCGTCGATGAAGCTCGCGAACTCGGGCTTCCTGAACCACTTGAGCCAGCAGACGAGCCAGATCGCGCCCGAGCTGCCGACGAGCACGAAGCCCGTGCGCCAGCCGAACAGCTGCACCGCCCACGCGACGACCAGCGCGCCGATCGCGGGGCCGGCATACGAGCCGCTGTTGAGTGTCGCCGCCGCGATGCCGCGTTCGCGCGCCGGCATCCATTCGCGAATCACCTTGCCGCCCGCCGGATACGACGACGCCTCGCCCGCGCCCATCACGAGACGCGTGACGAGAATCGACGCGTAGCTCCACGCGAAACCCGTCGCCACGGTGGCGAGCGAGAAGATCGCCATGCCGATGGCGTTGACGTAGCGCGTGCCCCAGCGATCGAGCGCGAGACCCCAGATGATCAGGCTCGCGAAGTACGTCCAGATAAACGACGACAACAGAAAGCCCATCTGGATCGGGCTGATGCCGAACTCGTGCGCGATCGGCTGCGCGGCGACCGACAGCGCGACGCGGTCGATGTAGTTGATGCTCGTGAGCGAAAACAGAAATATATAGATGAAGATGCGGCGATTTTTCATGTGTCTCCTCCGGAAATCCGTGCGCACGATCTCGCGCGCCGGATGGTCTTTGCCTGTACGGATGTCGGCAACGCTTCGGTCCGCTCGTTATGAAATCGCCTCCTCCGTCAATGTCTCGATGCCGAGCGCGTACACGCGATTGGCCGTGCCCGCGAGCAGCGCGCGGCGCGCCGCCGCCGGATGACCGGCGCACATGATCTTGAACGCGTTCCACACCGACACGTAGTTGCAACTGCCTTTGTCGACGGGAAAATTGCTCTCGAACATGCTGCGTTCCGCGCCGAACAGATCGATGCAGGTACGCACATAAGGCGTCCAGCGCTCGACGAGTTCGAGGCAGCTTGCGGGTTTCGCGGCATCGGCGAAGGACAGGCCCGTGCGCGGCATGGCGAGCCCGCCGATCTTCACGATGACGTTCTCGTTCGACGCCACGCGCGCGAGCGACGCGCTCCATGCCTCGCGGACCTGCGCGCGCTGTCCCGCATACGGCCCGATGCCGAGCGGTCCGCCACAGTGGTTCAACACGATCGGCAGACGCGGATGACGGCGTGCGAGCGCGGCGGCCTGATCGAGTTGCGTGTGATACACCCACAGGTCGAGCACGAGGCCCATCTCCGTGAGGACCGCGCAGTAGCGGTCGAGTTCGGACGAGCTGATCGTGTGTTCGTCCGGGCCATCGTGGGGCGCGGCGAATGCGGGATCGGCATGCCATGCGGCGCGCACGCGCACGCCGCGCATGCGCCCCTGCCCCGCGTCGATATGCGCTTCGAGCACCGCCTGCGGATTCGCGACGAACGGATCGCCATACGCGACGATGCCCTTCACGAGATTCGCATCGCCGTGCGGCAGACGCGCCGCGGCCTGCGCCTGCGCTACCGCAAAACGCGTCTCGCCGACGGGAGCGAACCCGGCGGGCGCGTCGGCATCGAAATGCGCCTTGCATTCGACGAACACGCTCGCCAGCACGCGATGCCCCGCGCCCGCATCCGCGACGAACTCGGGCGCTTGATAGAACGCGCTCTCGACATCCCACAGGTGATGATGCGGATCGATGATCGCCAACTCCGGCTCGACGGCCGGCTCGGCGACCTGCGCGAGCCACTCGGGCCGGATGCGCGGGAAATTGCTGCGTTCATATTTCGCGTCGAACATGCGCGCTCCCTATGCGGTCAACGGCCAGAAGCCGCCGAACTGCCCGCTCAGAAAGATGAGCGGCGCCATCGGTTGCTGCGGCTCGATCTCGAGATGCTCCACCGCGCCGATCAGGATCGCGTGCGTGCCGTACTCGACCAGATCGTGCACGCGGCACGAAATCGACGCGACGCTGCCATCGAGCGTCGGCAGGCCGGCTTCGTTGATGCGCCACGCGCCGTTGGCGAAGCGCGCGTCGCCGTCCGGCTTGCGTGCGAACGCCGCGGCGAGGTCCGCATGCTGCTGCGTCAGCAGATTCACGCAGAAGCGCCCGCTCAGCACGAGCGCATCGAATGCCGACGCATGCCGGTTCACCGATACGACCAGCGCGGGTGGGTCCATCGTCAGCGACGTGACGGCCGTGACCGTCATGCCGTGACGCACGCCGTCGTGAACCGTCGATACCAGCGCGACGCCGCCCGCGAGCCGGCGCATCGCCTGGCGAAACGAGGTCTGCAGTGCCTGCGCGTCGTCGACACGCTCGACGCCGGGGCGCACCTGAAGTTCGGCTTCGCTCATCGCGTGTTCTCCAGCTTGATGGGAATCTCGATGTCGAGCATCGGCGCGTGCTGCTGCGAGCCGTACACGTCCGTATCGCCGATATCGCCCGATGAGACGAGGCGCGGCAAGGTCGCCTTGAACGCGCGTGCGGCGCGATACGGCGTGAACTGGACCTGCTCGGGCGTCACGCCATAGAGCCGTGCGAACAACTCGGGCTTGAGCACGCCGGTGGCGGCGACGCGGTCGTAGATCTCATCGGTTTCGAACACGATGTCGAGCGTGACCATGAACGGCCCCGCGTTCTTGCTGCGGCATACGCTCGCGAAATCCTTAATGGCTGGCATGACGGTCTCCAATGTCTTCGTAGCGGATCGGGAACAGCGAGAGCGCGTTCTCCGGTTCGAGCAGATGGCAGACGGAAAAGCGGTAGACCTGACCGAGATCGAGGTCGGACGGCGAGAACGGGATCGCCATATTGCCTTCCTTGCACAGGCGGCCCGGGAACTCCGAGTGCAGGATCGTCGTGCGCGCGATGGCCAGCACGGCCTTCGCGGTGTCGCGATCCTGCGCGACCACTTCCGCGACGATCGCCGTTTCGTGCGAATGGCGTTCGGCGAGCGGCAAGGGCTCGCGTTCGCCCATCACGCCGTTCTGGCCGTAGACGCGAAAGTTCAGCGTGTAGGTATCGGATGGCGCACCGAACGCGGTCGCTTTCTCGTCGACGATCTCGCGCGAGCGCGCGAGGTAGCGTTCCATCTGCGCCTGCAGCACCGGGTCGCGCGTCGCGCACAGCGTGATGACGCGATGCCCGCGCGCTTCGACGCCTTCGAGCTTCACCGTGTACTTCGCGGGACGCCAGCGCATGCCGGATACGCGCACGGCGCGATCCGTCACCGCTTCGAAAGTGCATTCGGAGGTATCGAGCATGCCGCCCGGCTCGTGATGATGAATCGGGCTGCTGTTCTCGTGCAGCGCGAAGTACGCGACCGAACGCGGCGTGCAGGCCTGTTCGGGATGCATCGGTTCGAGCTCGACGTGATTTTCGCGGATCGTCGCGAGCAGACATCCTTCGCGCTTGGGCAAGGCCGGTTCCGCGCCGCATTCGAGCATCTTGCCGGCATACCAGCCGAGTGCGGGCGAGAAGCCGGCGCGGATCGCCATCGCGGCCCACGGCGCGGGATCGGTGCTGCGGCCCGAGAGAATGACTTGCGCGCCCGCATCGAGGGCGGCGATGTACGGCTCCGGCCCCATCGCGCCGACCACGCGCACGGCCTGATCGACGAGTTCGGGCGTCAGTTGCGCAAGGCCGTAGAGTGGCCGCGTCTTACCGGCGTTCACGTGTTCGAGCAACACGTCCTTGGGCAATTCCGAGTTGATAACCGCGAGCTTGAATGACAGACTTTCTTCCTGCGCGATCTCCTTGACGATATCGACCATCATTTGCAGATGCGGATTTCCGCCCGCGCCGCCGCACGTGCTGACCACCACGGGAATGCCGAGCGGCACGGCGGCCGCGAGCATCAGGCGCATGTCGCGCTTGGTCGCCATGCGAGAGGTGAACGATTCGCCCGAGGCGAGGTAGTACGGCCCCGGATCGGAACTGCCGCCATCGGCGCCGATGAGATGCGGCTTGCGCGCGAGACCCGCTTCGAACGCGCTTTGCGCGAAGCCGTAGCCGAGGATCGCTGTAGTGCTGAGCAATCTGAGTTCTTCCATTGCGCTCTTGTCTCCGTTGTGTTCGTGAATGGAATGGAATCAAGCGTAATCAGATGAACCGCGAACTGCTCGCATACCTGTTATGCATCGCGGGCGAAACCGTCCGACGCCAGAGGAGTAAGGCACGTGGAGTTGAAGCAACTCAGGTATTTCATGGTCGTGGCGCGCGAGGGCAGCGTCTCGCGCGCCGCCGCGATCCTCGGCATCAGCCAGTCGATGCTCACGCGGCATATCCAGATGCTCGAACAGGAGTTGGGGCCGCCGCTGCTGTATCGGCATGGCCACGGCATGTCGCTCACCGAGGCGGGGCAGAAGTTCCTCGCGCGCGCGAGCGATATCCTCGAACGCAGCGACGAAGCCGTGAATCACATGCAGGCGATGCGCGCGGTGCCCGGCGGCACCGTCACGATGGGCATTCCGCCGATGCTCGGCGACTTTCTGCTGGTGCCGCTCGTGCGGCGCTTTCGCGCGGAGTTCCCCGATGTGCGGCTGCGCATGCGCGAGGGTTTGAGCGGCTACATGCTCGAATGGCTGCTGAGCGGGCAACTGGATATCGGCGTGCTTTACAACATCGGGCCGCACAGCACGATCAGCATCGAGCCGCTTTTGTCGGACGATCTGCTGCTGATCGGACCGCCCGACGCGAGCGTGCTGCAACGCGAGATGGAGCCGATCCGCTTCGCCGACGCCGTCGAGTTGCCGTGGATTCTCCCGGCGCGTCCGCACGGCATGCGCACGCTCGCCGAAGATGCCGCGACGGCGCGCTCGCTCACGCTCAACATCGCCTTCGAGATCGACGCGATGATGGCGGTCCTCGAACTCGTCGAAGCGGGTCAGGGCTTTTCCGTCGCGCCGTATGCGGCGGTGCGAAACCGCATCGAGCGGGGCACGCTGAAGGCCCGGCCGATCATCGAGCCGGCGCTGCCGGGGGTGCTTTCCATTGCGTTCTCGCCGAAGAAGGAAGCGACGCTTGCGATGAAGGCGCTGTATCGCATCGTGCGGCAGGAGACGGATGCGCTCGTGCGGGCGGGGGTGTGGCGCTCGATCGTGTGAGGCGTATTGGCGACGCGTTTTCACGCCGGGGGCGGGCGTCGCCGGATCCCGTGGACGTGTCGGTCTATTGGCGTTGCCAACGGGATCCGGCGACGACCCGAACATAGAGCCCCTACCCGGCCTTCCGCATCGGCTCCCCATTAACCCCCGCAAACGCCTGCTTGCGCCAATCCCCTGCGTCCGGCCTCGCGAGGCCCAAATTCTCCCGCAGCGTCGACCCGTCGTACTCCTTGCGAAACACGCCGCGCCGCTGCAACTCCGGCACCACCTGCCGCACAAAATCCTCATACCCACCCGGCACGTGCGTCGGCGAGATCACAAACCCATCGCAACCGCCTTCGACGAACCATTGCTCCATCTGATCCGCCACGCTCTTGGCCGTGCCTGCAAACACCGGAAACTCATTCAACCGCGCACGATTCGAGAAATCGACGAAATCCCGCACCGACGGATTCTGCTTGCCCGACAACATCACCACGCGATCGCGAAAGCCCGTCCACCCGGAAATAGCCTTCATCTCCGCGTCAGTGAACGGCGCGTCATAATCGCGCGTCGAAAAATCGGTATTGAGCACTTCACACAGCAACGTAAGCGAGTCGATCGGCTTCGCGAGCGAATCGATATAGTCGCGTTGCTGCTGCGCGATTTCATCCGATTCGGCGACGACCGTATAACACGCAGTCGCAACCTTCACCTTCTCCGGATCGCGCCCCGCATCGAGCACCGATTGCCTGAGTTCCGCGCGCTGCTTCTTGCCCGCCGCGAGATTCGGATACACCACGAAAATCAGTTCACCCCACCGCGATGCAAACGCGCGGCCACGCCCGCTCTGCCCCGCCTGAATCAGCACCGGATGCCCCTGCTGCGAACGCGGCACCGTAAGCGGGCCACGCGAGCTGAAATACGCGCCCTTGTGATCGAGCCGATGCACCTTGGCCGGATCGGCGAAGCGGCCGCTTTGCTTGTCGAGGATCAGCGCGTCGTCTTCCCACGAATCCCAGTGACCCATCACCGTTTCGAGGAACTCATCGGCGCGGTCATAGCGCAGATCGTGCTCCAGATGCATCTCGCGGCCGAAATTCGCGGCCTCCGAATCATTGAGCGACGTCACCACGTTCCACGCGACGCGGCCCTTCGTCATCAAATCGAGCGTCGCGAAATGACGCGCGACATGGTACGGCTCGTAGTACGTCGTCGAATACGTCGCGCCGAGGCCGAGGTGCGTCGTGGCCATCGCCATCGCGGTGAGAATCGGCGACGGGTCCATCTTCACGGCGCGCACGCCATGTTCGACGGTTTGCGCGTGATCGTCGCCGTAGATGTCGGGCATGGCGAGACGGTCGTCGAAAAACGCCAGATGAAATTTGCCCTCTTCCAGCGTGCGCGCGATGCGCTGGTAATACTCGGGCGACATGAAGTCCTGCATCGCGCCGCCATGACGCCAGGAACCCGGATACGTCGAGCAGTTCTGAGCCTGCAAAAAGCCGATCAGCGTCATCTGACGCGAAGTGTCGTGTGCCATGTCGTCCATGCCTCCTGATGTCGGTATGGATTCGATTATGTCGACGGCGCCGCGACGACACTATTTGCTTTATGAGATAGACTCATAGCCGATCCTGATAAAACCAACGGAGACTTCCCGTCATGGCGCCCGACAAGCCGGACGAGGGCCCGCACTCCGCAGCGCCACCGACGCTGCGCTTCGACCTCGTCGAACTGGAGACCTTTCTCGCGGTGGTCGAACTGGGCAGTTTCAGTTCCGCAGCGCGACGCCTGCACATCTCACAGCCATCCGTGACGGCCCGCGTGCAGCGTCTCGAATCGACCCTGAAGACGCGCCTGCTCGTGCGCACGACGCGTCATGTGGAGCCCACGCCCGCCGGCAGGCGCTTGCGCGAGCACGCCGAAATCGCGTTGCGCGAACTGCGCAAGCTGCTGCAGGAATTCCAGGCCGACGCCGAGGCCGCGCGCCTGCGCGTGGTGGTCGCCGCCACGCCGATGATCTCGGCCGTCATGCTGCCCTCGCTGATCCATTCGTTCTGCCAGCGCTATCCGGACGTGCAGATTCAACTGCGCGATCTGCAATACGAGGACGTGGTCGCGAAGATCGAGAGCAACGAGGCCGATCTCGCCGTGGTCGCCTTCGACAAAGATTCGAGCAAGCTGAGCTTCGAAGCGCTCACCGAAGAGGACATGCTGGTCGTGGTGCCGAAGACCCATCCGCTCGCGCAAGCCGGCGAAGTCACGCTGGAGCAACTGGCGCAAATCCCGCTGATGCTGCTCGACCGCTACTCGATCCTGCGCGACAGGCTCGCCGACGAATTCGCGAAACGCGGCCTCACACTGCGCCCGATGCATCACGCCGCCAATCTGAGCACGCTGCTCGGCATGGTGGACGCGGGGCTCGGTGCAACCTTCCTGCCGCGCTCGATGGCCCAGCGCTACGCGCGCGACACCCGCGCCACGCTACAGGTCGCCGATGTGAGCCTGAGCCGCCGCTTCGGCATCCTGCGCGCGCGCGACGCCGACCTGAGCGCGGCCGCGCTGAGCTTCGTGCGGCACTTGCAGGCCAATTTCGGCGCGACGCTCGCGAGCGACACGTCGCCGTCCTGATGCCCTATGAATGCGCGCATCTATCCGTTTTGCCGATCAATCCATCGCGACATCGAAATTGTTCTGCGGCGCGCGCAACTCTAGACTCGGGTCATCGAGTGCATGAGGCCGTGCACTCACCTCATACCGGAGACCTTTCATGACGCTCGAAAACAAACAGACCTTTCGTGACGCGCTTTCCGCTTTCCCGAGCGGCGTCACCATCGTCTCGACCACCGACGAACAAGGCCGTCACTGGGGCTTTACCGCCAGTTCGTTTTCGTCGGTATCGATGGACCCGCCGCTCGTGCTCGTGTGCATCGCCAACAAGGCGGATTCGCACGCCGCGTTCGTCAACGCGCAACGCTATGCGATCAACATCCTGTCGCAGGAGCAGAAGGACGTCGCGATGCATTTCGCGCGCAAGGGCGTCGACAAGTTCGGCCCGCACGCGTTTCGCTACGGCACCGGCGACGACCCGCATCCGCCGATGCTGCCGGGCTCGATGGCCTCGCTCGTGTGCATCGCGCGCGACGTGCACGAAGCGGGCGATCATACTGTGCTGATCGGCGAGATCCAGGACGTCGAACTCGGCGACGCCACGCCGCTCGTCTACTACAACCGGGGTTTTCGCAACCTCGAACTCGAAACCGCAGATTCACTTATCTGAGCGCATCGCATGAACGCTTTCAGCTTCACCACGGTTCCTTCGCTCGTCGTCGACTACGGCGGCGCGCGGCGTCTCGGCGCGCTCTTGCGCGAGCGCTATCGCGACGAACGCCGTCTCGTCCTCGTCACCGACCGCTTTCTCAATGAGAGCGGCCTGATCGCGCCCGCACTCGACAATCTGGCCATGCAAGGCTGGCAAGTCACCGTGATCGACGACGTCGTCGCCGATCCGCCCGATCACGTCGTGCTCGACGCCGCCGCGCGCGCGAAGGCAAGCGGCGCGGAGATCGTGCTCGGACTCGGCGGCGGCTCGTCGATGGATGTCGCCAAGCTGATCGCCGTGCTGTGCGCATCGGCGCAACCGCTCGAGAAGATGTACGGTGTCGGCAACGTCGAAGGTCCGCGTCTGCCGCTCGTGCTGATGCCGACCACCGCGGGCACCGGCTCCGAAGTCACGGCCATTTCCATCGTGACGACGGGCGCGACCACGAAAAGCGGCGTCGTCTCGCCGGTTCTGTATCCCGATCTTGCGCTGCTCGACGCAGAACTCACGCTCGGCCTGCCGCCGCAAGCGACGGCCGCGACCGGTATCGACGCGATGGTGCATGCGATCGAGGCGTACACGTCGGCGCGTCTGAAGAATCCGCTCTCCGACATGCTCGCGAAGGAAGCGCTGCGTCTGTTGTATGCGAACCTGTTGCCCGCCTGTCGCGATGGCGGGAATCGCGCCGCACGCGAAGCGATGCTGCTCGGCGCGACGCTCGCGGGCCAGGCGTTCTCGAATGCGCCGGTCGCCGCGGTGCATGCGCTCGCGTATCCGCTCGGCGGGCACTTCCATGTGCCGCATGGTTTGTCGAACGCGCTGGTGCTGATGCATGTGCTGCGCTTCAACGCGCCCGCCGCCGCCGCGCGCTATGCGGAGCTTGCCGATACGCTCGGCTGCGCCGCCGCCGATGACAGCGCCGAAGCGAAGACCGAAGCCTTCATTCAGGCGATGCAGACGCTCGTGAACGAGACCGGCATTGCGCGCACGCTGCGCGAGGTGGGCGTCGAGGAATCGCATCTGCCGATGCTCGCCGCCGATGCAATGAAGCAGCAGCGTCTGCTCATCAACAACCCGCGTGAGATGACCGAGGCAGCGGCGCTCGATATCTACAGGGCGGCGCTATGAACGGAACCATGCGTATCGCATTCGTGCAGTCGTGCTGGCATCGCGAGATCGTGGATCAGTGCCGACATGCGTTCGTCGCGCGCGTGGTCGAATTGGGCTTCGATGCGAGCGCCGTCGAATGCTTCGAGGTGCCCGGTGCGTTCGAACTGCCGCTCCACGCGAAGCTGCTCGCGCGGCGCGGCGGATTCGATGCGATCGTCGCGGCGGGGCTCGTCGTCGATGGCGGGATCTATCGGCATGAATTCGTCGCGCAGGCGGTGATCGACGGCTTGATGCAGGTGCAGCTCGATACGCTCACGCCGGTGTTTTCCGCCGTGCTCACGCCGCATCATTTTCATGCGGGCGAAGAGCATCTGCGGTTCTTTCACGAGCATATGAGCGTGAAGGGACGGGAAGTGGCGAACGCGTGTGTCGAGACGTTGCAGCGGGTGGCGATGATTGTTTAACGGAGGTTGCTCGAAAAGCAGGAAAGGCATCCGGCTCCAGGCCGGATGCCTTTTTACTACTGCGCTTGCACCCACCCGCCAAACTGCGCAATCCTTTCCAACGGCAATCGCGCGCGCGGCGCATGCTCGCGCTCCGCAAGCGCGGCGGGCAGCGACTGCGCGTCGCCATGATGCGCAACCGAAATCATGCTCAGCACCTCATAGCGCCCGGGAATCAAAAACGCTTCCCGAAACGCATCCGCATCGAGGCCGCTCATCGAATGCGCTGCGAGACCCTGTGCATGCGCCTGCAAAAGCAGCGCCATCGCGGCCGCGCCGGCATCATAGCTCGCGCTCGGATTCTCCGCGCCCTTCGCCGTGAGCGTATCCGCGAGCACGGCGATCAGCACTTGCGCATTCGCATTCCACGATTGATTGAAGGAAATGAGCGTGCCGAACGCACGCCCAAACGCGACAGGATCCGCGCCCTTCTCGAACACGACGAAGCGCCACGGCTGCGCGTTGAACGCGGAAGGCGCCCAACGCGCCGCTTCGAGCATGGCGACCACATGCGCGTGTTCGACGGCACGGTCCGCATACGCGCGCGGACTCCAGCGCGCGGCGATCAGCGGATGAATGGCGATATCGGTCGGGGCTGGACGATCAATCATGACGCGTCCGGATGCCGAAAATCGAAGCCGCCGGGCGTCTCATCGACATAACCGGCGTGCGGCGCCATGAAATGCCCCGGCAAGAGCAGCGCGCGCCGCTCGCAGGTCTGCTCCAGAATCCTCCGGCGCGTCTCGGCGGACTGCTTCTGGTCGATGCAGCCGAAGCAGCTCCAGTGCGGATACTTCACCTGAATCGGATGATGCAGGATGTCGCCGGTCATCACGGCGTGCGCGTCGTTCGACTTCAGCCCGATTGCGACATGACCCGGCGTGTGCCCCGGCGCGAGTTCGAGCGACAGACAGTCCGCGATCTCGGCGTGGTCATCGACGATCAGCGCCTGCCCCGCCTCGATCACCGGCAACACGCTGTCCTTGTAGCCGAGAATGTGATGCCCCGTGGATTCCTTCGCGTAGCGCGCCGCCCAGTAGTCGTTCTCGATCTTCGAGAAAACATACTTCGCGTTGGGAAACGTCGGCACCCAGCGATCGCCGATGAGCCGCGTATTCCAGCCGATATGATCCGCATGCAGATGCGTGCAGAGCACATAGTCGATCTGCTCGGGCGTCGCGCCCGCTGTAGCCAGGCGGTCGAGATACGGCGTCTGCAGATTGCACCAGTCGGGCCGGCCCGGGCGCTCCTTGTCGTTGCCGACGCAACCGTCGATCAATATCTTGTGACGCCCCGTATCCAGCAGCCACGAGTGCATGCTGAGCAGCATGCGACCCGTTGCGGGATCGTAGTGACCGGGCGCGATCCACGAGAGATTCTCCGCGACGTCTTCCGGCGTCGCGAGCGGAAAGAACTTCAGAAAGTCGAAGGACGTGTCGACGGTTTCCTGAACCAGCGTCGCCGTTACGTTGCCGATCTGGAATCGAATCACGATGCCTGCTCCCCCGACAATCCTGCTGCGACAGGCTGACGCTCCACACGCGGCTCGCGGCTCGCGCCGTCTTCAAGTGCGGAAAGTTCGATACCCGCCGCTTCGCGCAACGGCATGATGCCGAGCACGGAGATCACCGCGGCGAGCACGATATACGCGGCCAGCAGCCAGTAACCGCCCGCCCACATCACGAACAGTGCGGCGAGGATCGGCGTGGGGCCGCTCCAGATCACGGTCGCGAGCTGATACGCCACCGACACCCCGCTATAGCGAATCGCAGCCGGATACTGCTCGCTGATCAGCGCGGGCTGCGCGGACAGCGTGCTGCCCAGACCGAAGACCATCGCGACCGTGATCGCCGTGACGATCACCGGGTAGCTGCCGGTGTCGAGCAACTTGAAGAACGGAAAGATGAACGCGCCGAGGAAGATCATGCCGCCCATGTACACCTTCTTGCGGCCGATGCGATCCGACAGCGCGCCGAAGAACGGCTGCGACAACAGCGTGAAGAACGAGCCGATCATCAGTGCGCGAATTGCGAGCGGCTTGCCGATATGCAGGTTCTGCGTCAGATAGACGAGCGCATAGACGGAGATCACGAAGAAGCTGGTGTTCTCGGCCGCCTGCGCCGCGACGATCTGCATCGTGCGTTTCTTCTGGGTGGCGAGCACCGTGGCGATCGGCATTTTCTCGGCGGTGTGCGAGCGCTGAAGTTTCTGGAAGCTCGGCGACTCGGACACGCGGCGTCGAATGATGAAGCCCACCACGACGAGCAGGCCCGAAAGCAGGAACGGCACGCGCCATCCCCATGCCGCGAACTGTTCGGCTGTCGTGAGCGCGGTGGTCAGGGCCATCACGCCGGTCGACAGGATCAGCGCGGCGGAGATGCCCATCTGCGGCCACGCGCCGTAGAAGCCGCGCTTCTTCGCGGGCGAATGCTCGATCACCATCAGCGTCGCGCCGCCCCACTCGCCGCCCACCGCGAAGCCCTGCAGGAAGCGCAAGGTCGTGAGGAGAATCGGCGCGCCGAGGCCGATGCTCTCGTAAGTCGGCAGCAGGCCGATCAGGAAGGTCACGCCGCCCATCATCAAGAGGCTCAGCACGAGCATCGCCTTGCGGCCAATGCGGTCGCCGTAATGGCCGAACACGATGCCACCCACCGGCCGCGCGATGAAGCCGATCGCAAAGCTCGCGAGCGACGCGATCGTGCCGGCGACGGGATCGAACGCCGGAAAGAACAGCTTGTTGAAGATCAGCGCGGCCGCCGATCCGAAGATGAAGAAGTCGTACCACTCTAGCGTCGCGCCGATCGCGCTGGCGAACGACACTCGCCGGATATCCGAATCGTTGACCATGTTGTCTCCTCCGCCTGCTTTTATTTGACCGGCGCCTTCAGACGCCGGGAATCTCGACTGTCAATAACGGCGCGTGCTGCTGCGCGCCGAACGTGTCGCGCTCGCCCACGCTGCCCTGCGCCCACGAGCGCTTGAGCGTCAGCTTGAACGCGCGTGCCGGATCGAAGAACATCAGGGTCACGATGTCTTCCTTCGTCACGTTGTACAGCTTGCAGATCAGCGCTTCGGTCAGCACGCCGCTGTGCTTCACGCGTTCGTAAAGCGGCGCGTCGTCGAAGATCACGTCGAAGGTGATCTCGAACGGGCCGGAGTTCTTGCTGCGCACGACCTTCGCCAGATCGCGCAATGTCTTCGTCTGCGTTGCGTTCATGTTCAGATCTCCACGACTTCAATCGGAAACAGCGACTCGGCCGAGTCGATCTTCATCACGTGATAGACCGTGAACTTGCACACCGGACCGATCGGGTTCTCCGGCGGATTGAGCGGAATCGCGAAGTTGCCCGCCGTCGCCACCTGTCCCGGATACGGCGTGTGCAACACGTCGATGCGCACGCTGCTGCAAATCGCATTCGCCAGTTCCTGATTCGCCGCGGTCACTTCGCCGAGCAGGCCGATTTCATGCGGCACCGTGTTCGCGAGCGGCTCGAAGCTGCCCATCACGCCGTTCTTGCCGTACACGTGAAAGTTCAGCGTCGCTTCGCCCGAGCGCAGTTCGGGATACGTCTCGCGCGCTTCGTCCTTGATGCATGCGAGGAAATCGTCGATCTGCCCGATCAGGATCGGATCGCGAATCCCGCCGATGAAAATCGTGCGCATGCCCACGACGCCCGCGCCTTCGAGTTTCACCGTGTAGTCGTCCGCGGGAATGAAGCGGCTGCCGCGCACGCGCACGGCGCGATCGGTGATCTGTTCGTAGGTCGCCTCGCGCAGATCGAGCACGCCGCCGGGTCCGGTCAGAAGATCGGGCCGGGTCTTTTCGTAGAGCGTGTGCGCGGCCACCGATGCGGGCGTGCAGCGCTCGCGCGGGTTCATCGGTTCCAGGTCGAAGCTGTCGCGGCGGATCGTGGCGAGAATCACCTTGCCTTTCGGCTCCGCGCAATTCGCGCCGCATTCGACGATCTTGCCCATGTGCCAGTAGATGCCCGGATCGATGCCGTGCAGCATGCACAGGCCCGCGAACGGCGCCGGGTCATACGCGCGGCCCGCGATGATGATGTCGAGATCCGGATGCTCGCGCAACGCTTTTGCGAACGGCTCCGCGCCCATCTGCGCGACGATATGCGACGAAGCGCCGATGTCCGACACCTGCAGTTCCGGCGCCGATGCGCACGGCGTGATGCGGCCTTCGCCCAGCGCATCGCGCACGTACGACGGGTCCACGTCCGAATAGATCTTCGCGACTTTGAAGCGATAACTCTCGCGCTGCGCGATCTCTGCGATCACATCGACCATGAAGTCCACATGCGCGCGAATGCCCGGGCCGCCTGCCGAACTGATGTAGATCGGAATCTTGCGCGTGGCGCAGGCTTCGAGCATCAGCGACAGATCGCGCAGATACGCTTCGCGCGTCACCAGCGTCTTGGGCAGGCCGAGCAGATAGGGGCCGGGGTCGGTGGAACCGCCATCGACGATCATCGCGTCGGGCTGCTGTTCGATGCCGCGCCAGAAGTCGGCGGCCGGGATGCCGTAGCCCAGGATGCCATTGGGCGTCAGGATCTTGATTTCGTCCTTCATGAAGTCTCCGTTCTTTGATCGACTGTTGCCGAAATTATCGGGAACGGGACCGTGAAACTCTATTCGCTTTAGAATATGGATTTATAAGCCGGGGTTATAAATCACCATGTCGCGTGATGAGCGTTCCGTTACGGCAGAAAGCATCGACGCGATCGGCCTGCGTTTCGATCTCGTCGAGCTGGAGACCTTTCTCGCGGTGATCGAACTGGGCAGTTTCAGCGCGGCGGCGAAGAAAATGCATGTGTCGCAGCCGTCCGTGACGAACCGCGTCCAGCGGCTCGAATCGATGCTGAAGACCAGGCTCGTCGAGCGCACGACGCGGCGCGTGACGGCCACGCCCGACGGCGAGGAACTCGCGCGCCGCGCGAAACTCGCCCTCGAGGGTTTGCGCGAACTGCTACGGGATTTCCAGTTGCGGGCGGCGGCGTCGAAGCTGCGCACGGTGGTCGCAACCACGCCGATGCTCGCCGCCGTCGTGCTGCCTCAGCTCATCCAGTCGTTTCGCCAGGCCCATCCCGCGATGCAGATTCAGGTCAGGGACCTGCAATACGAAGATGTGCTCGCATCGGTCGAATCGGGTCAGGCCGATCTCGCCGTGAGCGCGTTCGACGGCGACTCCAGCACGCTGCGATTCGAGCCGCTCGCGCTGGAGCCGATGCTCGTCGTGCTGCCGAGAGCGCATCCGCTCGCGGGCGCGAAGCACATCTCGCTCGAACAGCTCGCCGATTTGCCGCTCATGCTGCTCGACCGTTATGCGCTTTTGCAGACGCGGCTGTCGGCGGAACTGGCCAAGCGCGGCTTGACGCTGAGCACGATCCAGCACGCGACCAATGTCGGCACGGTGCTCGGGCTCGTCGATGCGGGTCTGGGCGCGACCTTCCTGCCGCGCTACATGGCGCAGCGCTATTCGCTGGAATCACGCGCGACGCTCGACGTGACCGACATCGACCTGTCGCGCAACTTCGGTGTACTGGTGCGCGCGAAAGCGGACCTGAACCTGGCCTCGACGCTGTTTCTCGATCATCTGCGCGCGCACTTCGCGGCGACGCTGCGCGCTGATTCCGGCTGACTACTTCGCCGCGCCTTTCGCTTTCTTCGGCGCGCGCGGCGGCACGGTCATCGAGGTCATCGCTTCGGGCACGGTCTGTCCGAGCGAGCGAAAGGTCGTATCGGTGATGATGCTGCGAAAGGTCTGCTCGGCGAAGTCCGGATCGCCCGACTTCAGCGCCTCGACGAACTCGTGATGATGATGCACGACGCTGCCGCTGCGCACTTCATAGTTCGCGTTGCCCTGCTGATAGAGCCGCACGAGCGAGCTGATGGAATGCCACGTGGTATGCAGCAGGTCGTTGTCGGCGAGCGTGCAGACGAGTTCGTGGAATTCCCAGTCGACATCGCGCAGCGCGGCGGCGTCGTGGCTCGCTTCGGCGCGCTCCAGATCCGCAAGCGATCGTTCCAGCATCGCGATCACCTCCGGCTCATGACGGCAACGCGCCGCGACGAGCCGCGCCGCGAAGCCTTCCAGCACGGCGCGGATGCCCGTCATGCGTACGAAGTCGTCCTGCGATACTTCGGCGACATAGGTGCCCTTGCCGCGAATGGTGAACACCAGGCCGTTCGCTTCGAGCGACTTGAGCGCCTCGCGCAGCGGCCCGCGACTCACGCTGAGCCGCTTGGCCAACTGTGTTTCGACGATGCGCTCGCCCGCCTTCAGATCGCCCGCGCGGATCGCGCTGACGATGCGGGCTTCGACGAGTTGCGGCAACGACTGTTGCTGCGGCAGGTCCCATTTCTGATCGTGTGCGCTCATGGACATGCGCCGTTTTGAGAAGACCCGGGAGGCGGCGCGCGGTGCACTGTTCGACGCGCCGGGCCGCTTGAAAAAGGAAGCGGAATCTTATCAGATCGACCCTTCTTCCCTGAGCGTCGCGAGCTGTTCGGTGTCGAGGCCGAGCAAGCCGCGATAGACCTCGTCGTTGTGTTCGCCCAGATCCGGCCCGAGCCAGTCGACGCCGCCCGGCGTCGCGGAAAGACGCGGCACGACGTTCGGTATCGCCAGCTCGCCGATCCGCGCGTCCTGCATGTACTTGATGTTCTCGCGCGCCGCGTACTGCGGGTCCTCGAAGATCTCGTCGACGCCATACACCGGGCCGCACGGCACCTGAAACTGCTCGCAGCGCGCGAGCACTTCGTCGCGCGAAAACTGGGCAGTCCATTCGCCCACGGTGCGATCCACCTCCGCGCGATCGCGCTCGCGGCCCGAAATATGCCCCCACTTTCCGGTGCCCGCGACTTCGGGCATGTCCATCGCCTCGGCCAGACGCGCGAAGATCTTGTCGCTGGTGCAGGCGATCGCGATCCAGCGGCCGTCCCTGGTCGGATAGTGGCTGTGCGGCACGACGTTCACCGTGCCCGGACCCATGCGCTGGCGCACGAAGCCGTTCTGCTGATACGACGGCGCGAGTTCGTCGAGGATGCGGAAGATCGGCTCGTACAGGCCGATATCGACGAACTGCCCTTCGCCCGTGCGCTCGCGCGCCTGGATCGCGAGCAGCGCGCCGAGCGCGCCGTAGAGGCCGGCCATGTAGTCGGGAATCGTCGCGGAGCCGGGTGTGACCGGCGGCCGGTCCGGATAGCCCGCGAGAAACGACAGCCCGCCGAACGCATTGCCGATGCGCCCGAAGCCCGGTCGATCGCGATACGGCCCGGTCTGCCCGAACCCCGAGATGCGTACCATGATGAGCCGCGGATTCACTTCATGCAGCACGTCCCAGCCGAGGCCCCATTTTTCGAGCGTGCCCGGCTGAAAATTCTCGACGAGAATGTCCGCATCGGCGACGAGCTTCTTCAAGATCGCCGCGCCGCCGGGCTTGCGCAGATCGAGCGTGATCGACTTCTTGTTGCGGCATTCCGAGAGCCACGGCAGCGTGACGCCCGCTTCCGTCATCGATCCGAAGCGGCGCAGCGCGTCGCCCACGTCGGGCAGTTCGGCCTTGATGACCTCCGCGCCGAATTCGCCGAGCTGCGTCGAGCAGAACGGTCCCGCCAGAAAACTCGATACGTCGATCACGCGGACGCCGTCGAGCGGACGAACAGTGCGCGTCGTTGATGCGGACGATGAAGCAGTCATGCCGATTCTCCGATTCAGATGGTCGAACAGATTCAGGCCGCGTTCGCGCGCGCGTCGATCTGCGCGGCGAAGTCGAGCACGCGTTGCGCGCGGTACGCGACCGGGTAATCGATGAACGCGCCGTCCAGCCGGATCGACGCGACGCCTTCGGCCTCCGCGCGCCTGAACGCCTCGACGACGGCGCGCGCGTGGCCGATCTCGGCGGCGCTCGGCGAGAACGCGCGGTTGACCGCATCGCACTGCGCCGGATGGATGCACAACTTGCCCTGGAAGCCCATGCCGCGCGCGCGGGCGGCCGAGCGCGCGAGACCGTCGGCGTCGTCCAGACGCACCCATACGGTGTCGACCGGCGCCTGCAGTCCCGCCGCGCGCGACGCCAGCACGAGCGCGCTGCGGTAGGTCTGCAGTTCGAACTCGTCGTCGCTCCAGACGAGGTTCATGTCGAGACAAAAGTCGCCCGCGCCGAACGCAAAGCGCTTGAGGCGCTGCACGCGCTGCGAGGCCGCGTTGCACAGCGCATCGATGACGGCGAAGCCCGCGCCCGTCTCGACGATCGGCATCAGCTCGACCGAGTTCGCGTCGAGGCCACGCTCGCGTTCGATCTGCGTGATGAGCCAGTCCGCCGTATGCAATTGCTCGACCGATTCGAGCTTCGGCAGCACGATGCCGTCGACGCCGCGCGCGACGACCGCCTGCAGATCGCCGAATGCGTACTCGGTGTCGAGCGCGTTGATGCGCACGTAACCGCGCGCCCGATGCGCACGCTGCAGCGCGTCGACGACCTGCGCGCGCGTCGCGACTTTCTCGCTGGCGGCGACGGCGTCTTCGAGATCGAGGATCGCGGCGTCGACATCGGCGGCGAGCGCTTTCTCGACGCGCCGCGCGTGGTTGCCGGGGACGAACAGGAATGTACGGGATAGCGCCATCGAATAGCTCCTCAAGATTTCTGATTCAATCCGGACTCCAGACTTTCGAGCGACCTGCCGCGCACGTTCGGACCGAGCGCGGCGAGCAGCACCGCCATCACGACATACGCGACACCGACCGACGACACCACATAGAACGGGTTCTTCAACGTGAGGAGCGCGGCCGCGACGGCGAACGGCGTGACGGCCGACGCGAGGCGTCCGATCAGCGCGGCCGTGCCGAGTCCGCGCAACCGCACGCCGGTCGGAAGAATTTCGGGAATGTACGTCGCGAAGCCGACCGACGAGATGAAGAAGATCGCCGCGACGAGAATCAGGCCCGTGATCATCAGGCCGGATGGCGACGTCTGCTGCGCGTACACGACGCCCGCTGCCGCCGCAACCAGCGCGGCGGCGACGAGCGCCCAGCGCCGCTCGATGCGATCCGCGAGCACGATGCCGAGCAGCGGCCCGATAAAGCCGCCCGTGAAGCTCACGGCGGCGAAGGTGAAGGTGCTGCCGAGCGTGAGGCCGCGCGAGACGAAGAGCGTCGGCAGCCAGCTGATCAGCACGAACAGCCCCGTGAGATGGCAGACGTTGAAGACGATCGCCAGCGCGAAGCGGCCGCGCACGAGCGGCGAGACGAGCGCATCCCAGCCGAGATGGCGCGCCGGTTCGCGCCCGGGTTCGGCGTCGGGCAGCGGCTTGCCCTGTCGCACGATGGTCGCTTCGATGGCGTCGAGCACGCGCGCGGCTTCCTCGTCGCGCCCGACGGATGCGAGCCAGCGCGGCGACTCCGGCAAGAGCCGTTTGTTCGCGAACACGAGCAGCGCGGGAATCACCGAAAGCAGGAACAGGATGCGCCAGCCCACTTCGACATCCGTGTTCGGCACGATGAGCCGCGCCATCAGCGCGCCGAACGGCAGGCCGCCGTTGAGCAGCAGCGCGACCGCCGACTGGAAGCGTCCGCGATAGCGCTTCGGCGTGAACTCGTTGAGATACGCGTAACCGGTGACGGTCACGGTGCCGATCGCAAAGAGGTTGAGGGTGCGGAACGTGAGCAGCATGCCGTAGCTCGTCGCGAGACCGCAGCCGACGCTCGACAGGCTGTACGCGAGCACGGTCGCCTGAAAGAGCCGCCGCCGTCCGATGCGGTCGCCGAGCAGGCCCGCCGCGATCGAGCCGAATGCGGCCGCGACGAGCGGCACCGAGATGAAGGTCGCCGTGGTCGCCGGCGTGAGCCAGCCGTGCTTGTGCAGCGCCGGAATCACGAAACCGGTCACGGTGAGGTCGTAGCCGTCGAAGAACATCGCGACGCCCAGGATCGCGAACAGCACCCAATGAAAACGCGCGAGCGGCAGCCGCTCCAGCCGTCCCGCGATATTCAGCGCGGACGTGCGCGCATCGGCCACGGCGCCGACATCGGCCTCGTCATACGACGCCAGCGTTGCCTGCTTCATGAGCTTCTCCCTTGAGCGAACGCCGCGACGTCGAGCATGCGCTGCATGCGCGGGACGAGATCGATCGCGACGAATTCGCCATCGACGATGGCCGTGCCCTCACCGCTCGCTTTCACCGCCTCGAATGCATCGACGATGCGGCGGGCGCGCGCGGCTTCCGCTTCGGTAGGCGTGAAGGCGCGGTTGACCGCATCGACCTGCGCGGGATGGAACACGACCTTGCCGCTGAAGCCCAGCTCTTTCGCGCGCAACGCGTCCTCGTGCGTGCCGTGCGGATCGCGCAGGCCGTGCAGATACGGCGCGTCGATGGCGTCGCAGCCGATCGCGCCCGCCGCCGCGACGATCGTCGAGCGCGCCCACAGCAAGGCGGTCGGCGTGATCGCGGCGCCGGTTTCCATCGTGTAGTCGCCGGAGCCGAAGAAGAACGCGCAGCAACGCGCCGACGCATCGCCGATGGCGAGCGCGTTCAGCACGCCGCGCGGCGTTTCCAGCGTGACGATGAGTTGCGGCGAGGCGCCGTGCCGGGCGAGCGCGTCGTCGAGCCAGCGCAACTGTTCCGGCGCTTCGACCTTCGGCACGAGCAGCGCGTCGCAGTGCGGGAGCGGGATCGCGTCGAGATCGCGCTGACACTCCGCCGTGCCCACCGCGTTGATGCGCACGACGCGTTCGCGTCCGCCGAAATCGAGCGCCGGCATCAGCCTGGCTAGATTTGCGCGCGCTTCGTCGCGGCGCGCGGGCGGCACGCCGTCTTCGAGATCGAAGACGAACGAGTCGACCGCTAGCTTCATCGCGCCCGCCATGCGGTCGGGACGATGCGCGGGCGTGATCAGCATCGAGCGGCGCATCCGGTGAGCGAGGGCGCGCGTCATCGCGGCCTCCGCTGCGATCGTGACGGGACTAAGAGCACGCGAAAGAGCATTCGATCGTCTCCTGAAGAAGCCCGCCGCGACGTTGTCAGCGAGTCTTTAATTCATTCTGTCAAACTGTCGACAGTCGGACGATAGGGGTAAACGCGCCGGAATCCGTTCGCCGCCGATGCCGCGCAAATCGCCGCAATGCCCGCCGCGCAAGGCTTTCCCGCTTGCTGCCGCAATCGCGATATGCAGGCGATGCATAACAGGTATTCAAGCGTGCGCGCCGCGCTCTCAATACGCTTCACGAACATCGACCCGCCGCCCACCAAGAGCGGGACATCCGTTTCATTCGCCTTGAATCACAGGAGACATTCCATGAGCATCGATGCAATCGACGGCGCGTCCGCGCGTTCCGTCGACGAAGAAAAGCTGTACAAGAAGCTGCTATGGCGCATCGCGCCGATCCTTTTTCTCTGCCACACGTTCTCGTTTCTGGATCGCGTCAACATCGGCTTTGCGAAGCTGCAGATGCTCGGCGACCTGAAGATCGGCGATTCGGCGTTCGCGCTCGGCGCGAGCATGTTCTTCATCGGCTATATCGCGCTGGAGATTCCGAGCAACATCGTGCTGCACCGGGTCGGCGCGCGGCGATGGATCGCGCGCATCATGCTGACGTGGGGTCTCATCTCGGCGAGCACCATGTTCACCGCCGAACTCGCGCATCTGTTCGGTATCCAGAACGCGACGATGTTCTACATCCTGCGTCTCTTGCTCGGATGTTGCGAAGCCGGTTTCTATCCCGGCGTGCTGCTCTACATCAACTACTGGTTTCCTTCCGATCGCCAGACGAAAGTGACCTTCGGCCTGCTGCTCGCGCTGCCGACCAGTCTCGTGTTCGGCGGTCCGCTTTCGGGCTGGCTGATGCAGCATTCGCACGGCTGGCTCGGCTATAGCGGCTGGCAATGGATGCTGATGATCGAAGGCATTCCGGCGATGGCGCTCGCGTTCCTCGTGTACTTCGGCCTCACCGACAAAATCAATCAGGCGCGCTGGCTCACCGATGCGGAGAAGCGTCTGCTCGAACGGAACGTCGTCACCGAAAGCGCGCACAAGGAGTTTCATTTCGGCGCGGCGCTGCGCGACTATCGCGTGTGGATCTGCGCGGGGATCATCTTCACGTATGCGACGGGCTGGTACGGCTTGTCGTTCTGGCTGCCGTCGATCGTGCGCGAATCCGGCGTGAAGGACACGTTCCATATCGGCGTGCTCACGGCGATTCCGTTCGTCTTCGCCGCCGCGACCATGCTCTTCAACGCGTGGCATTCGAGCAAGACCGGCGAGCGCCGCTGGCACGCCGCGATTCCCGCATTCGTCGGCGGCGCGGGGCTGATCCTGAGCGCGGTCTTCGCGAACAATACGCCGCTAGCGATCGTCTGTCTGTGCTTCGCGGCATCGGGTGTGCTGGGGTTGACGCCGGTCGTCTGGACGTATCCGGGCAGCCTGCTTTCCGGCACGGCCGCGGCTGCAGGCTTCGCGATGATCAACTCGTTCGGCAGCCTCTCCGGCATCGCGGGTTCGTGGATCACCAGCCTGATGAAGCAGATGACCGGCAACATCAACAACGGCACCTACGCGCTCGGCTTCGTGCTGATGTGCACCGGCGTCCTCGTGTTGTCGATGCCAGCGGCGACCTTCGCGCGCGGCAAGCAGGCGCAGAAGCCGGCCGAAGCCAACATCGAGAGCGAAGCGCTGACGGATTCGCCCGCATAACAGGTATGCAAGCGATGGCGGGCGCGGCTCGCTACGCTTTGCATCGTTCCAGTCGATGACTATCGGGAGAGTGCATGCTGCCACGGGTGCCGGGCTTTTCTTTGCAGGGCAGACGCGCGTTGATCACGGGCGCGGGACGCGGCATCGGTCTCGCGGCGGCGGCGGCGCTGGCGCAGGCGGGCGCGAGCGTGACGCTCGCCGCGCGATCGGCGGATGAGCTAGAACGCGCCTGCGCACAGATCGACGCGGACGGCGGCCAGAGCCGCTGCATCGTGCTCGACGTGACCGATGCGCGCGCCGTCGACGCGGCGATCGACGAATCCGGGCCTTTCGACATCCTCGTGAACTGCGCGGGAATGAATCGCCCGAAGCCGCTCGTCGATGTGGCGGACGAAGACATCGACGCCATTCTCGATCTCAATGTGAAAGCCGTCTTTTACGTATCGCGCGCGGTGGCGAAACGCATGCTGCGCGAAGGCATCGCGGGCTCGATCATCAACGTGTCCTCGCAGATGGGACATGTCGGCAGTCCGAAGCGCACGGTGTATTGCGCGTCCAAGCATGCGATCGAAGGCCTGACGAAAGCGCTCGCGTGGGAACTCGGTCCGCACGGCATCCGCGTGAACACCGTGTGTCCGACGTTCATCGAAACCGCGTTCACCGCGAGCATGTTCGATGCACCCGGCTTTCGCGAATGGGTCACGGAGCGGATCGCGCTCGGCCGCGTGGGACGCGTCGAGGAAGTCATGGGCGCGATCGTGTTTCTCGCCGGCGACGCATCGACGCTCATGACCGGCAGTGCGCTCATGCTCGACGGCGGCTGGACGGCCGCCTGACACACATCAATCAATCGAAGCAGGAAAGACGATGAACGTATCGCAAGTGAATCCCGGCCAGCCGGTGGCGGTGGTCGGCGCGGGCCTCGTGGGCGCGGGATGGGCCATCGCGTTCGCGCGCGCGGGCCTGAATGTGCGCATTTACGACGCCAATCCGCACACCGCATCGGCGGCGCTGCCGTGGGCGGCGAACCAGCTCGCGGCGCTGCATCGGCATGGGCTGATCGATGAAGCGCCCGAAGCCGTCGCCGCGCGGCTCACGCTCGCGGACTCGCTCGCGCAAGCCATCGACGGCGCGGCCTACGTGCAGGAATCCGTGCTCGAACGCGTCGACGTGAAGCGGCAACTGATGCTCGATCTCGACGCGCTCGCGGGCGCGGACGTCGTCATCGGCAGTTCGAGTTCGGGCATCAAGGCCTCCGACTTCGCCAACGACCTGACGATCTCGCCGCGCGTGCTGATCGCGCATCCGGTCAATCCGCCCTATCTCGTGCCGGTGGTGGAACTGGTGCCGTCGACGCAGACGTCGCCGGAAACGATCGCTTTCACCGATCGTCTCATGCGCGGCATCGGCCAGAGCGTCGTGCATGTGCGCAAGGAGATCGAGGGCTTCGTGCTGAACCGCCTGCAGGCGGCGCTGCTGCGTGAAGCGTGGGCGCTTCAGCGCGACGGCATCGCGAGTTGCGAGGACATCGACAAGACCGTGCGCGACGGGCTCGGCTGGCGCTGGTCCTTCATGGGCCCGTTCGAGACGATCGATCTGAATGCGCCAGGCGGGGTTGCCGATTATGCGAACCGGCTGGGGCCGCTCTATCACTCGATCGCTCGCTCGCGCACGGAAGACGGTCCGTGGGATGACGCGCTGATCGCGCGCGTCGAGCGCGACCGGCGTGCCCATCTTCCCGCCGATGCGCTCGCCGCGCGCCGCGACTGGCGCGACGAACGGCTGATGGCGTTTGCCGCCGCACGCGCGAAGGATGGCGACAAGCGCTAGCGTCGCGCTCTGACGTCAGTCGGGGATTTCCGGCTCGACCAGTCGCGCCAGTTGAACCAGCGACTCCTGCCAGCCGAGATAGCACATCTCGACGGGAATCACATCGGGCACGCCTTCCTGCACGATGTCGAGTTCGGTGCCGCAGGACACCTGCCGCAGCGAGACGGTGACGTGCATCTCGCCGGGCAGGTTCGGATCGTCGAAGCGGTCCGTGTAGCGGATTTTTTCGAACGGCACCAGTTCGAGATACTCGCCGCCGAACGAGTGGCTATGGCCGGTGCTGAAGTTGCGGAAGGACATCTTGTGCGTGCCGCCCGTGCGCGCTTCCAGTTGATGCACCTGACAGGTGAACCCGTAGGGCGGAAGCCACTTCGCCATCGCGTCGGGTTCGAGGAAGGCGCGATAGATGCGCTCGGGCGTCGCGCGCAGCACGCGGTGAAGTCGGACGGTTCCAGTGGTCGTAGTCATGGTGTGTTCGCCTTTCGATGAAATGAGTTGGACACACTTTCACGACGATGCGCCGACGCCGGAATCGACATCGGACGGATCAGGGAAAACCCACGCTACGCCTTCGGAAGCCCGAAGTGCGTCATGACCCCGTTCACGCCCGACACGTTTTCCGCCGCCACGCGAAGGGCGTTGCCTTCTTCCGCGCTGACGATCGGCCCCCACAGATGCACGATGCCGTTCTCGACCGTCACGTTCTCGCTCGCAAGCGCCCACGGCTGCTCCGCGATGGCGGCGAGCACCGCTTCGCGAATCGAGTGATCGCTGCCGTCGGTGTCGGCGGGCAGCTCGGGCGCCATCGTTACGAGCGCGCGGATCAGGTTCGAGCGGCTCACCACGCCGACCACCTTGCCGTCCCGCATGACGGGTACGCGCTTGATGCGGCGGCGTTCGAGCAACTCGGCGATGTCGGCGACCGGACACGTTTCGGTGATGGTCGCGACGTCGGTGGTCATCACGTCGCCGACCTTTCTCGCGTGCTCCTTCACATACTGGCTCGCGAGATCGCGCGTCGATGCGACCAGTTCGAGCCACCACGCGCGCTGCGTGACGCCGGTGCCGATCTCCGCGCGATGCATCAGATCGCCTTCCGTGACCATGCCGAGCAGGCGGCCGTCTTCGTCGATCACGGGCATGCCGCTGACGCCGGCGAACACCATGGTCCCGGCCGCCTGACGCACGGACATGTCGGGATGGGCGGAAATGATCTTTTTCGTCATGACGTCGGCAGCGCGCACTTGCATCTCCTTGAAGGGAAAGATCTTCTATTGTCCGGCTTGCCGCGTATTGTGCGCTTGATCCCGGTCAAGCGCTCAGCCGGAAGCCGTGGCGAAACCGAACAGCCTGCGCGGCGTTTCCCATTGAATCTGCCGCCGCGTCTGCGCGTCGGGCACGATCTTCTCGAACAGCGTCAGCAGCGGTCCGTAGTCGAGCCGCTCGGGCGCGCGCAGGAACGGCCAGTCGGAACCCCACACGCAGTTCTGCGGCCCGAACGCGCGCAGCAGCGCATGGGCGAACGGCCACGCGTCCTCGTACGGATGCGCCTCACGCGCGTACTTCTGCCAGCCCGACAGCTTGACGCTCGCTCGGCCGCTATCCGCGAGCCGCAGCAACGCCTGAAAGCCCGGCTGAGCAATCCCCGCGCCGATGTCGGGCCGCCCACAATGATCGATCGCGAGCGTCGCCGCCTGCCGCGCGAGCCACGGTTCGAGCGCCGCCATCTGATCCCCGGTGACCTGAACCTGCGCGACCATCCCGAGGTCCGCGAGCGATGCGAACAGCCCGCCCGCCTCTAGCACGGCGTCGAGACCTTCCATCGCCGGATTGAACGCGACGCCCGCCACGCCCGCGCGTTGCAGCGCCGCAAGCTCGCTGCGGGCGATGTCGTTATCGACCACCGCGATGCCGCGAAGGCGTCCTTCGTAGGTTTCCAGCGCGTCGAGCAGGCAGCGGTTGTCGGTCCGGTAACCGCTCGTCGGGCCGACGAGCAGCGCGTGCCGCACGCCGTATGCATCCATCACGCGGACAAACTGCGCAGCCGTGCCGATCTCCTGCTGCGCCGGCCGATACGGCGTGTCGTCGCGATACGGAAAGCGCGCGGGATCGAATACGTGACAGTGGCAGTCGATCTTGTCTTCTTCGAACAGCGTCATCTCAGGTTTCCTCTTTCACAAGCGCGTCGTTCCTGTCGACGATGCGCCGCGCCGAGCCGTACGCGCGCGCGAGCCGGACATCGGAGGGCAGCGACGGAAACGGCATCTCGACGCTCAACGCCACATCGGCAGGCAACGCGCGCAACAGCGCGTCGAGCGGCAGCGCGCCTTCGCCCGGCGGCAGGCGGTCGGCGCGCGCTTCGTGAATCGCTTCGTCGTCGCTGGCAGGCAGACACGCGCGCGCATCGCAGAGTTGCGCGCTGCCGATCCACCCGCACGGCATCGCGCCGACGTCGTCCGGCGTGCCGCCCGAGCGCGACAGATGCAGCGCGTCGACGAGCACGGCGAGATTCGGATGCGCGACCCGCGCGATCATTGCGCGGGCTTGCGCCAGCGATGCAACATGCCGCCAGCGCATGAATTCCAGATCGATGCGCAAACCGTACGTCCGACCGAGTTCTGCAAGCGCGGCGAGATTGTCCGCGAGGCGCACCGGGTCCGGATCGTCGCCCGACACGTTCACGCAGCGCGCACCCAGCGAAGCCGCCGCTTCGAAGAGTAGCGCAAACGAAGCGGGCACGAGTTCGGGCACGACAGGAATGAACTCGACATCGTGGAGCGCGATGCCTTCGCCCGCGAGCGCGTCCTGCAATTCACGATGCGCGGCGGTGCCGGGCGTCGTCGGCCAGGCAATCGCGCCGGGCACCGCCGGATGCATGCGCAGGCCGACCGCGTCGAAACCGGTATGCGCGGCGAGCCGGACCCACGGCACCGGCGCAACGTCCAGCGCGGTCAGATGCGCGGCGGCAAGCGGCCGCGCGGCGAGCGTAGCGGCGTTCAATACGTGGCCCTCCCGCCCGTCAGGTCGAAGGTGAAGCCCGTCGTGAAGCTGCACGCGGGACTGGCGATCCAGCTCACCATCGCGCCGACTTCATCGATCTGCAGGAAGCGGCCCATCGGAATCTTCGCCTTGCTCGCCTCGATATGCTGGTCCGACATCTCGTGGAACAGCTCCGTCTCGACCATCGCGGGCGCGACGCAATTGATCAGCACGTTGTCGCGCGCCAGTTCCTTCGCGGCGGACTTGGTGAACGCGATCACGCCCGCCTTCGCCGCGGAGTACGCGGAGATGTACTGCACGCCCTCCTTGCCCGCGATCGACGCGACATTGACGATCCGCCCGCCGCCGCGCGCGCGCATATGCGGGATCGCGACGCGGCAGCAATAGAACACGCTGTTCAGGTCGACGGCCAGCACGCGCTGCCATGCATCGACGGGATACTCCCAGCTCGGCACGACAGGACCGTTGATACCCGCGTTGTTCACGAGAATGTCGACGCGGCCGAGCGCCTCGAGCGTCGCACCGAATGCGCGTTCGACCGATTCGTACGACGCGACATCGACCGGCTGCAGGTGATCGGGTTCGAAGCCGAGACGCTGCGCGTCGCAGCCCGCGATATCGAGATCCCAGATCGCGACGCGCGCGCCGTCGGCTTTCAGCTTGCGGGCGATGCCGAGGCCGATCCCGCGCGCCGCGCCCGTGACGATGGCCACCTGGCCGTCGAGAGAATGACTCATTGCGATGATTTCCCTGCGTGGTTCAGTTGGAGGAGGAAGCGGACGCCGCAAATTCGATGCGCCTGATGTCGCCGACGACGAAGACATATGAAAGCGCGCCGAGCAGCGTGACGCCCGAGATGAAGGCGAGCGCGTAGACGAACGAGCCGGTCGCGTTGACGATCAGCCCGATCACGAGCGGCGTGACGATGCCCGCCGCGTTCGCGAACAGATTGAAGATGCCGCCGCTCAGGCCCAGCAGGCCCTTCGGCGCGATATCGGAGACGATCATCCACGCGAGCGCCGACATCCCTTGCGCGAAGTACGCAACGCACAGAATCGCGATCACCAGGCTGATCGAGTCGACATAGTTCGCCAGCACGATGCTCGATGCAGCGACGAGACCGGCGATCACCGGCAGCTTGCGCGACCAGTTCAGCGAGATGCCACGGCGCAGCATGGCATCGGAAATCCAGCCGCCCGCGAGCGTCCCGACCGACGCGGCGATGAACGGCAGCACCGCGACCATGCCGACCTTGAGCCACGGCATGTGGCGTTCGGTGACGAGATAGGTCGGGAACCAGGTCAGGAAGAACACGTTGGTCGAATTGCACGCGAACTGGCCGATGCAGATGCCGAGCATGCTGCGGCGGCGCAGGAGCGCGGCGATATCGGCCCAGCGAAAGCGTGTCGCCTGCTGGCTGCCGTCGACGACGCCGCCGCCACTCGCGATGTAATCGAGTTCGGCGCGGTTCGCGCGCGTCGATTCGTGCGGCTCGCGAAAGCGCATGAGCCAGACCGCGCCGAACGCGACGCCCACCGCGCCGACGATGCCGAACAGCGCGCGCCATCCGTAGAGATGATCGATCCAGAAGAGCAGCGGACTCAGGAACGCGAGACCGACATATTCCGCGAAGGTGTAGACGCCGGTCGCGCGGGCGCGCTCGCTCTGCGGAAACCAGATCGCGACGACGCGGCTGTTGGTCGGAAAGCACGGCGCTTCCGCGATGCCGATCAGCAGCCGCATGATCAGCAGCGAGACGAAGCCCGTCGCGAGCCCTTGCAGCCCGGTGAACAGCGACCACAGCGTCAGCGCGAAGAAATAGGTCCAGCGGGTGCCGATGCGGTCGAGCATCACGCCGCCCGGAATCTGCGACGCGGTGTAAGTCCACGAGAACGCGGAAAAGATCACGCCCATCAGCGCGGGCGTCAGGCCCAGTTCGTGGCTCATGCCGGGCGCCGCGATCCCGGCGACACTGCGATCGAGGTAGTTGATCATCGTGCCGATCGCGAGCAGCGCGAGGATGCCGAAGCGCGCCCGGGTGCGCGTCGCGGCGGGCGCGGCGGCGATGGCCTCACTCGCCATCGATTGGGTCTGGTTCATCGTGTCTCCATCCATTTGTATTGATGACTGGTACGCCTGGAAATACTAGAGAGATGACGGACCGCTGTCGTATGCCCAGTTTCAGCTAACCTATAACCTTTGGTTAATCGCTGAATCGGAGGCGAAGGAACGATGCGCTTCAAGCTGCGGCAAATGGAAGTGTTTCGCGCGGTGATGCTGACCGGCTCGATCAATGCGGCCTCGAAGATGCTGTACGTATCGCAACCGGCGGTCAGCAAGCTCGTCGCGCACACGGAGACGACGCTGGGCCTGCGTCTCTTCGAGCGCGCGAAAGGCCGGCTGATCCCGACCGCCGAGGCGCAGGCGCTCTTTCGCGAAGTGGAGCAGGTCTATCAGGCGGCGCTGCGCGTCGACGAATTCGCGCGGGCGCTCGCGCTCGGGCCGGCAAGTCTTCTGCGTATCGCGTGCAGCCCGTCGCTTGCGCCCGCGATCGTCGCGCCGGCCATCGTCGAATTGAAACGGCAGTTGCCGGGACTCAGGGTCGATTGGCACACCACGCTGATGGCCGACATGCCGCTCGAAGTGCTGAGCAAGACGGTCGATGTCGCGGTGACGTCGCTGCCGATCGAACATGAACATCTCGAAGTCGTGCCGTTCATGCGCGGACGCATGGTGTGCGTGCTGCCGCCGGATCATCCGTTCGCCGCGCGCGAGCGGATCGCACTCGCGGATCTGAAGAGCGAGCCGATGATCCTCTTCAGGCGCGACATCCCGTTCGGCACGATGATCGCGCGGGCGTGCCAGCAGGCCGATGTCGAACTGACCTCGGTCGTCGACGTGACGCGCGCCGATCAGGGGCTCGCGCTCGTGCGCGGCGGCCTCGGGCTCGCCATCGTCGACGAGTATGCGACCGGCGGCGTGGATTGCGTGGTGCGCCCGCTCGTCGAGGATCTGGAGATGGTGTCGACGTTCGTCTATTCGAAGTTCTCGCCGCCGTCGCGAAGCGCGATGGCGTTGATGCAGGCCGTCTGCCGACGCGCCGATGAACTGGGCAGACGGATCGGCGCAGTCAATTTTTAGCCAGGCTCACCGGTTTCCTCAGCCAGTCCACGAAGTCGCGCATGTGCACGGGCTTGTCCGCATCGAGCGGGATCAGCGCGTAGTAGGTCGAGCCTTTCGCGGTGAGATCGGGAAACGGCATCTGCACGCGGCCGACGGCGCAATCGGTGTCGAGCGTCGGAAACGGTCCGATGCCGAAGCCCAGTCCGTCGACCACGGCCTGCAGCGTGACGAAGAAATGATCGAATCTCAGCGTGCGGTTGGCGCGCAGCGATGCATGGCCCGCCGCTTCGAGCCACGCTTCCCAGTCGCCGGGACGCGTTTCGCTCGTCAGCCAGGTTTCGGCGGCCAGTTGCTCGACGCTCGACACGCCTGCGCGCGCAAGCAACGCCGGACTCGCGATAACCGTGTTGTGCTCCTGAAAAAGCTGCCAGCTCTGGAATTGGCCGCCCGGCGGCACATGGCGGCGGATCGCCAGATCGAAGCTGCCCCGCAATGCCGGCTCGGTCGACATCGCCGTGGAGACGCGCACGTCGACATCCGGATAGCGCTCGGCGAACAGCGGCAACTTCGGGATCAGCCAGCGCATCGCCACCGTAGCCGACGCGCTCACGCGAATGACCTTCACGCGCTGATTCTTGCCGTAGCGTTCGGCGGCATCGGCGATGTGATCGAACGCCGCGCTGATCTCGCGGGCGAAGGCGCGCGCGTGCGGCGATGCGACCATGCTCTGGCCGTCGCGCGCGAACAGCGGCTGGCCGAGCCAGTCTTCCAGATTCGCGATGTGCCGGCTGATCGCCCCGTGCGTCAGATTGAGTTCGCGCGCCGCGGCGGAATAGCTGCCGGCGCGCGCTGCGACTTCGAACACGCGCAGTGCGTTCAGCGGTGGGAGCTTGTGTCTCATATGTGATTTTTTCTGACAGATATCGCGTCTTTTTTTCGATTGTGTGAGCGCATCGCTCATCTTACGCTGGGTCTGTCTCAACCAGAAAAGGTGCGCTCATGTCCTCCCAGATTATCGTCAATGCCCGCCATTACAGAATGCCTGCCGCGCCGACCATCGTGGTCTGCGTCGACGGCTGCGAGCAGGAATACATCAATCAGGCCATCCTCGCCGGTCAGGCGCCGTTCCTCGCGAAGCTCGCCGGGTTCGGCACGGTGCTGACCGGCGACTGCGTGCTGCCGTCGTTCACCAACCCGAACAACGTGTCGATCGTCACCGGCGCACCGCCCGCCGTGCACGGCATCTGCGGCAACTTCTTTTTCGACGAAGACACGTGCACGGAAGTCCTGATGAACGATCCGAAGTATCTGCGCGCGCCGACCATCCTCGCGGAAATGGCGCGCGCGGGCCAGCGCGTGGCCGTCGTCACCGCGAAGGACAAGCTGCGCGCGCTGCTCGGACACGGCCTGCGCGGCGTCTGCTTCTCGGCGGAAAAGGCCGATCAGCTCGATGTCGAAGTGCATGGCGTCGCCGGCATGATCGAACGCATCGGCATGCCGCTGCCTTCGGTGTACAGCGCGGAGCTGTCCGAGTTCGTGTTCGCGGCGGGGCTGTCGTTGCTGCGGCGCGAGCGTCCGGACCTGACGTATCTGTCCACGACCGATTACGTGCAGCACAAGCACGCGCCGGGCACGCGGGAAGCCAACGCTTTTTACGCGATGATGGACCGCTATTTCGCGCAGTATCACGACGAAGGCGCGGTGCTCGCCATTACCGCCGATCACGGCATGAACGCGAAGACCGATTCGATCGGGCGGCCGCGCATCGTGTATCTGCAGGACCGGCTCGATGCGCGCTTCGGCAACCAGAGCACGCGCGTCATCCTGCCGATCACCGATCCCTATGTGGTCCATCACGGCGCGCTCGGCTCCTACGCGACGGTGTATATCAGCGAGCGCGAACGGCAGAAGGAGGTGGCGGATTTCATTGCGGGCATCGCGGGCGTCGAGGCCGTGCTGACGCGTGCTCAGGCATGCGAGCGCTTCGAATTGCCGCCGGACCGTATCGGCGATCTCGTGGTGCTGGGCGAGCGGCTCACCGCGCTCGGCAGCGCCGCCGACAAGCACGATCTTTCGGGTCTCACCGTGCCACTGCGTTCGCACGGCGGCGCGTCCGAACAGAAGGTGCCGCTGCTCTTCAACCGCAAGCTGAGCGGTATCGACGACGCGCGACGGCTGCGCAATTTCGACGCATTCGATCTCGCGCTCAATCACCTCGCCTGACCACGACACCCGCGAGCGCGACGAAGAATCGCGCCACCAGGAGACATCATGCCCTCGGATACACCCGACGTTCTGGATTACGAAACATCTCGTCGCGAGACCACGCTTGCGCAATACAAATGGCGTGCGCTCATTGGCGTCACGTTTTGCTATCTGTTTTACTACACCGGGCGGCAGACGCTCGGCTTCGCGGTCAGCGGCATCCAGCTCGATTACGGGCTGTCGAAGTACGAGATTGGCTGGATCAGCGCGACGATGCTGTGGTGCTACGCAGGTGGCCAGTTCATCAACGGCAATCTCGGCGACAAGCTTGGCGGCAAAACGATGATGATCGCGGGCGCCGTGCTCTCGCTCGCGGCCAACTGGCTGTTCAGCTTCGGTCACACCTTCGTGTTCTTTCTGCTCGCGTGGGGCCTGAACGGCTATTTCCAGTCGATGGGCTTCGCGCCCGGCAGCCGCCTGCTGTCGAACTGGTGGGGCAGCAAGCATCGCGGTTTCGTGTACGGTGTGTATGTGGGGTTTTCGGGCTTTTCGTCGGTGCTCGCGTATATCCTGCCCGTGCTGATTCTCGGCTCGATGCATCTCGGCTGGGTGTGGATCTTCCGGCTGGCGCCGCTTTCCATGTTGCTCGGCGCGCTGGTGCTGCTCATCTTCGTCGCGGAACGTCCCGAGGACAAACGTCTGCCCGCCGTCGACAGACTCGCACAAGAAGACGCGCCGTCTTCCGCCGGTGACGATCTGAGCAGCGCGCAGCGTTATCTGCTCGTGCTGAAGAACTGGAAGCTTTACATCACCGGGCTCGCGATCGGGTTTCAGAACGCCGCGCGCTATGCGCTGGTCGTCTGGGTGCCGGTGCATTTTCTCGGCATGGACTGGAAGACCTCGACTGCGCTCATCGATCCGAAGTGGATCACGGTGGCGTTGCCGATCGGCATGGCGCTCGGCTCGCTGTCGAACAGTTGGATCTCCGACGTGCTGTTCCGGGGCAAGCGCTACGTCGCGATCGTCTGCTACATGGTGCTCGCCTCGGTCACGGCGATGTGCATGATGCTCGTTCCGCACGGCAGTATGACCGGCGTCGTTCTGCTGTTCCTGTGCGGCTTCTTCGTGTTCGGTCCCGCGTCGTCGTTCTGGGCGCTGTGCCCCGATCTGTTCGGGAGGCGTGCGGCAGGCACCGCGACAGGCGTGCTCAACACGATGTCGTATGCGTTCGCGGGCATCGGCGAACCGGTGATCGGACATGTCATCGACGCGACGGGGCAGACCACGATCATCTTTCCCATCGTCGCGGGGCTCTGCGCGGCTAGTGCATTGATGTCGATGCTGATCAAGCGTTGAAGTCAGGTCGACAAAACGCAAAAACCCCACCTTTTCGGGGTGGGGTTTTTGTTTGGAGCATGAGGAGCCTGACGATTACCTACTTTCACACGGGAGCTCCGCACTATCATCGGCGTGGAGTCGTTTCACGGTC
>NZ_FCOE02000007.1 GCF_001544915.2 Caballeronia pedi
CTGCTTTCTTTGGTTACTTTCTTTGCAGCAGCAAAGAAAGTGACTGCCGCCCCGCACAGGGGCAACGCTTATAGACCGACGCGAAAACGGGATCCGGCGAAAAACAAGCGCAAGCAAAAGCAGAACCCAAAACCGGCATAAGCCTTGCTTTAAAGCACGACCATGCCCGCCACCCCCACAACACAGAACCCACAGGCCGCAGCCCCGAAAACCTGGACCTGCCCGTTCTGCCCAATGCTATGCGACGACATCACGCTCGCACCCACCGCCGACCGCGGCCTGTCAGCACCGCAAACCGCCTGCGAAAGGCTAAAGGCATCACTTGCCCAAGTCAGCCCACACGACGCAAGTCGAAGCCCAACGATCGACGCTCAACCCACCGATCTCGTGTCGGCGCTCTCGCGAGCCGTGGCGATCCTGTCCAGCGCACGGCGGCCGCTTTTCGGTGGACTCGCGACCGACGTAGCCGGCGCACGCGCACTCTATGAACTCGCGGCGCAACACGGCGCCATCCTCGATCATCTGCACGGCGACACGCTCGCCGACAGCAACCGCGCCATGCAAGACCGCGGCGCCTTCTTCACGACGCTCTCGGAAGTGCGCTCACGCGCCGATCTCGTCATCGTGTTCGCATGCGAGCCATCGCGGCGCTATCCACGCTTCTACGAGCGCGCAATCGGCGCAGGACGCGACGTGAGCATCGTATTCGTCGGATGTGACATCGACAAAGCAGCGAACGCGCGGACCGAATCGATCCTGCGCGAAACCGATCCCTTCGATACGCTCGCGCTCTGGTCCGCGCACGTCGAAGGCGGCCGCCCCATTTCGACGCCCGAACTCGTCGCGCTGACTGAGCGCATCCATTCCGCGCAATACACCGCGTTCATCTACGAGCCTTCGACGCTGTCGATGAAACATGCGGCGCTCGCAATCGAAGCATTGCAACGCATCGTGAAAGCGCTCAACCGCACCGCACGCGCCGGCGCGCTCGCCTTGACCGGCGACGACGGCGCCGCCTCCGTCAATCAGACCGTCACGTGGCTTTCGGGCTTTCCGCTGCGCACGCGCGTCGCGTATGGCCTGCCGCTCGATCACGATGCACATCGCTATCGCACCGAAACGCTACTGAGCCGCGGCGAAACCGATGCGCTCGTCTGGATCTCGAGCTTCATGCCCGAGCCCTTGCCCGCATCGCTCGATGACCGCGTGCCCGCGATCATCCTCGGCCATCCGTCGATGCAACTGTCCGCGCGCAAGGGCACGACCGTCTTCATCCCTGTCGCGATACCGGGCATCGACAGCGGTGGACATCTGTTTCGCATCGATACCTCGGTTGTCGCGCCGCTCGCCGCCGCGCGCGATACCGGCCTGCCGACGGTCGCATCGATCGCGTCGCGGCTCGCGCAGGCAGGGAGGCCGTCATGAGCCTCACGCGCCTCAAAGGCGGCACGCTCTACGATCCGGCGAACGGCGTGAATGGCGAAAAGCGCGATATCTATTTCCTCGACGGCCGTATCGTCGATAACGCGAAAGGCGAAACCATAGCGCCCGACCGCGATTTCGACGCGAACGGCATGGTCGTGATGGCGGGCGGCATCGATCTGCATTCGCATATCGGCGGCGGCAAGACAAATCTGTCGCGCCTGCTGCTGCCGGAAGATCATCGCGACGATCCGCGCGCCGTGCCCGATCGCCCGAACGAAGGCCGCTACATGCGCCTGCCCTCGTGCGGCACGTGTGCGCCGGGCACGCTTGCGGCCGGCTACCGCTATGCGGAAATGGGCTACACGGCCGCATTCGAGCCCGCGATGATCGCATCGAACGCGCGCCACGCGCATCTGGAAATGGGCGACACGCCGATCATCGATCACGGCGCCTACGTGATGATGGGCAACGACGAACTCTTCCTGCAGATGCTCGCCGCGAACGAAGACTTCGAGCGCCTGCGCGATTACGTCGGCTGGACCATCGATTCGAGCAAGGCGCTCGGCGTGAAAGTAGTGAATCCCGGCGGCATCTCGGCGTTCAAGTTCAATCAGCGCTCGCTCGATGTCGATGAAAGGCACGTGCATTACGGCATCACGCCGCGCGATGTCCTCAAGACGCTCACGCGCGCACTCACCGATCTGCGCGTGCCGCATCCGCTGCACGTCCACGCGAGCAATCTCGGCGTGCCCGGCAATCTCGAATCGACGATCAGGACGATGGACACGGCAGAAGGTCTGCCCATTCATCTGACGCATATCCAGTTCCACAGCTACGGCACCGAAGGCCCGCGCAAGTTTTCATCCGGCGCGCGCGCGATCGCCGAAGCGGTGAACGCGCGGCCCAACGTGACGATCGATGTCGGCCAGATCATCTTCGGCCAGACCGTCACCGCATCCGGCGACACCATGATGCAGTTCAAGAACGCGCCGATGGCCCGGCCGCGCAAATGGGTGCTCGGCGATATCGAATGCGATGCGGGCTGCGGCGTCGTGCCGTTCAAGTATCGCGAGCAAAGCTTCGTGAACGCGCTGCAATGGATCATCGGGCTGGAAATCTTCCTGCTCGTCGACGACCCGTGGCGCGTGTCGATGACGACCGATCATCCGAATGGCGCGCCCTTCACGAGCTATCCGCATCTGATCCGTCTTCTGATGGACAAGTCCTTCCGCGACGCGCAACTCGACACCCTTCAAGCCGATGCGAAGACCGCGAGCGCGTTGAGCGAAATCACGCGCGAGTTCTCGCTGTACGACATCGCGATCATCACGCGCGCCGGTCCCGCGAAGCTGCTGGGTCTCACTGATCGCGGCCATCTCGGCGCGGGCGCGGCGGCGGATATCGCCGTGTATCGCGACGACGCCGATCGCGAACGCATGTTCACATCGCCCGCGTATGTATTCAAGGACGGCGCGCTGATCGCGCGCGACGGCACGCTGCTCGCGACGCCCACGGGCGGCATTCATTACGTCAGCCCCGAGTACGACCGCGCGATCGAAAAGCGCGTGCGCGACTACGCGCAGGCGAATCTCGCGACGCGCTTCGAGAACATCGCGATCGGCGACGACGAAATCTGCGCATGCTGCAACGGCGGCAGGCTGCTGCCGGTTGCATGCTTCGCCGCGAGCGGAGGCTAAAGCGCATGCGCATCAACGACACGCAGATCGACGACACCTTCGCCGAAGCCTTTCCGATGAAGGCGACACGCCTCGTCATCACCGCGCATACGCCGACCTGGGCGCGGCATGCGGCCAATTCGCTGACGGGCTTCGCCACGTCCGTCATCGATTGCGGCTGCGAAGCGGGCATCGAGCGCGATCTTTCAGGCGACGAAACGCCCGATGGCAGGCCAGGCGTCGCGGTGCTGATCTTCGCGATATCGTCGAAGGAACTGGCCAAGCAGATCGCGCGGCGCGTAGGGCAATGCGTGCTGACATGCCCGACCACGGCCGTGTTCGGCGGCATCGATCCGGCGACGACGCGCGCGCCGCTCTCCGACAATGCGCCGCTCGGCGCGGGCCTGCGCTTCTTCGGCGATGGCTATCAGATATCGAAAGTGCTGGACGGCACACGCTACTGGCGCGTGCCCGTGATGGACGGTGAATTCGTCTGCGAAGAATTCACCGCGACGGTGAAAGCGGTCGGCGGCGGCAATCTGCTGTTTCTCGCGCGCGACACGGACAGCGCGTTGCACGCCGCCGAATCCGCCGTTGCCGCGATGCACGCGTTGCCGAACATCATCACGCCGTTTCCGGGCGGCGTGGTGCGCTCGGGATCGAAGATCGGCTCGAAGTACGCGGGCGCGAGCGCGTCCACCAACGATGCGTTCTGCCCGACGCTCGTCGGCTTGTCGAAGAAGAGCGAGCTGACGCCGGATGTCGCGTGCGTGCTCGAAATCGTGATCGACGGACTCACCGACGCCGATGTCGGCGCGGCCATGACAGCGGGCATCGCGGCCGCGACGAAGATCGGACGCGCGGGCGGCGTGCTGCGCATTTCCGCCGGCAATTACGGCGGCAAGCTCGGGCCGTATCACTTCAAGCTGCATGAATTGTCGAAGGATATCGACGGGAGCCGCGCATGAACGCGATCACGTTGCGCGTAAAAAGTGCGCCGGACTTTCGCGTCGACGGGTCGAAATTACTGCCTGCGTCGCTCGCGGCGGTGTCGCGGACCGAGTTGCCGCGCATCATGCTGCAAGGCGCGGGCGAGACGTGCGCGCTCGGCGATCTCTTCGATATCGCGCTGGTACAAGCCGACACGCCCGCGCTCACGATCGAAGGCGACGCGCGCTGGCTCGACAACATCGGCGCGAACATGGATCAAGGCACGCTGACGGTGCATGGCGCGACGGGCGACCATGCGGGCATGAAGATGTCCGGCGGCGAGTTACGCATATATGGCGATGCGGGCGCGTACAGCGCGTGCGAAATGCACGGCGGACGGCTCTCGATTCACGGTAACGCCGGCGATTTCGCCGCGGCGGCGCTGCCCGGCGACATGGAAGGCATGACCGGCGGCACGCTCGCGATTCACGGCAACGCGGGCGCGCGTCTCGCGGACCGCATGCGGCGCGGCACGGTGCTCGTCGCGGGCGATGCGGGCGATTTCGCGGCGTCGCGCCTCGTCGCGGGCACGGTCTGCATCGGCGGAAAAGTGGGCGCACACTTGGGATACGGCATGCGGCGCGGCACGCTGTTGCTGACAGACGCGCCATCTCGAATCCCGCCGACCTTCACCGAAGGCGGGCGCGGTTTCGACGTGTTCTGGCTGCTGCTCACGCGCATGCTCGCGCGCGAGATCGCACCCTTTTCACAACTCGCGGGCAAGATGTTGCCGCGGCGCTACGCGGGCGACCTCGCGGTGGATGGACGGGGGGAATTGCTGATCGCCAATCGCTAGCCTGGCGATAAAAATGGACCTGTATCCTGGAGAACGAAAATCATTTTCACGGGAGAGATGTCATGAGCACTGCGCGGACCAACGCAACGTCACGCAACGGCGGCATCGATGCCGCGGGCGAACGCTACGCACGCCCGTTGATCGCGCTGCACTGGCTGATCGCGATTGCGATCATCGCGATGCTGTGTGTCGGCTTCTATATGGTCGGGCTGCCGCGCGGCCTGCCGTTCAAGTCGGACCTCATCAACTTCCATAAGTCGCTTGGAATCACGGTTTTCCTGCTGGTGCTGATGCGCATCCTGGTACGCCTGGCTTATGGCCGGCCGCCTCTGCCGCCGATGCCGACGTGGCAACGCGCCGCCGCGAGCATTACGCAGGCTCTTTTATACGTAGGCATGGTAGGGATGCCGCTCACCGGTTATCTCGGCTCGTCGTTCAACAAGTTCGGCACGAAGTTCTGGGGTCTCGCGCTGCCTCAATGGGGCTGGGACGACAAGCATCTGCGCGAGATTTTCTTCGGCATCCACGGGACGATCGCGTGGATCATGGCCGCGCTGATCGTGGTGCATTTTCTCGGCGCGATGAAACATCAACTGGTCGATCGCGACGGACTCCTGCGGAGGATGCTGCCTTGAAAATTCGCGTGCTGGGTTCATCGGCGGGCGGCGGCTTTCCGCAATGGAACTGCAACTGCCGCAATTGCGACGGCGTGCGGCGCGGCGCCATCGCGGCGCGTGCGCGCACGCAATCGTCCATTGCTGTTACCGATAACGGCGAGGACTGGCTGCTCGTCAACGCATCGCCGGACATACTCGCGCAGATCGCGGCGAATCCCGAGTTGCAGCCCGCGCGCCGCGTGCGCGACACCGGCATCGCCGCCGTCATCACGATGGATGCGCAAATCGATCACGTCACCGGTCTTCTGATGCTGCGCGAGCGCGGCACGCCGCTGCCGCTCTATACGACCGACGCCGTGTGGCAGGACCTCTCGACGGGCTTTCCGGTCACGTCGATTCTCGCGCATTACTGCGGCGTCGAGCACAGGCGCATCGCGCTCGATGGCGCATCGTTCAGCGTGCCGGAACTGCCGCGCGTGACCATCGACGCATTGCCGCTGTCGAGCAAGGCGCCGCCCTATTCGCCGCATCGCGACGCGCCGGAAACGGGCGACAACATCGGCCTCATGTTCACCAATACCGCGACGGGCAAACGCGCGTTCTATGCGCCGGGGCTCGGCGCGCTCGAAGCGCATGTGCTCGATGCGATGCGCGAAGCCGACCTGCTGCTCGTCGACGGCACCGTGTGGACCGACGACGAAATGATTCGCCTCGGCCTCACGAAGAAGACCGGCAAGGATATGGGCCATCTCGCGCAGAGCGGCGCGGGCGGCATGATCGACGTGCTCGATTCGATCGATCGCGCGGGCGTGCGCAAGGTGCTGATCCATATCAACAACACGAACCCGATCCTTATCGAGGACGGGCCGGAGAGGCGGATTCTGTCGGAGCACGGCATCGAAGTCGCGCACGACGGCATGAGCTTCGAGCTATGACTGGAGACCGTTAGATGTCCGATCCGATGCTCAACCCAAGCACAGGCCCGATCTTCACCGCGGTGAAGGACGACGGTCCCGCGTGGACGCGCGATGAATTCGAAGCGCAGTTGCGCGCGAAGGGCACGGCGTATCACATTCATCATCCGTTCAATGTGAAGATGAATAGCGGCGGCTGTTCGAAGGAACAGATACGCGGCTGGGTCGCGAACCGCTTCTACTATCAGATCAACATTCCGCTGAAGGATGCGGCGGTGATGTCGAACTGTCCCGATCGCGAAACGCGGCGCCGCTGGGTGCTGCGCATCCTCGATCACGACGGTCAAGGCGATCAGCCCGGCGGCATCGAAGCATGGGCGCGCCTCGGCGATGCGGTCGGCCTCTCGCGCAACGATCTCTGGTCGCTGAAACTCGTGACGCCGGGCGTGCGCTTCGCCGTCGATGCATATGTGAACTTCGCGCGCCGCGCGCCGTGGCAGGAATCGGTGTGCTCGTCGCTCACGGAGATGTTCGCGCCGCAGATCCACAAGGATCGTCTTGCGACGTGGCCCGAACATTACACATGGATCGAGCCTGAAGGACTTTCGTATTTCCGCTCGCGCGTGTCGCTTGCGCAGCGCGATGTCGAACATGGGCTCGAAGTGACGCTCGCGCATTTCAAAACGCGCGAGCAGCAACAGCGCGCGCTCGATATCCTGCAATTCAAGCTCGACATCCTCTGGACCATGCTCGATTCGATCGAAAAGGCCTTCCCGCAATGAGCGACAGCAACCCGACCCAACGCAAGCAGGAAGCAGTCGAAGCGCCGGACGATTCGTTGCAGCCGAAACTGAAACGCCTGTTTCGTCTGCAATGGGAGCCGGCGCAGGATGCGCATGTGCTGCTCTATCCGGAAGGCATGGTGAAGCTCAATCAGAGCGCGGCGCAGATTCTCCTGCGCTGCGACGGCACGCGCGATATCCCGGCGCTCGTCGCGGATCTGGAGCAGGCGTTCAACGCGAGCAATCTCGGCGACGACGTGCGGGCGTTCATCGCCGGCGCGCGCGCACGAGGCTGGCTGGAGTAGCATCATGACCGACTTGTCCGAACCGATCGCAAAGCCCGAGCACGAAGGCGTGCCGATAGCGCCGCCATTGTGGCTGCTCGCGGAATTGACGTATCGCTGTCCGCTGCATTGCGTGTTCTGCTACAACCCGGTGAACTACGCCGATCACACGCGCGAACTCGACACCGATCAATGGATCGACGTATTGCGTCAGGCGCGCGCACTGGGCGCGGCGCAACTCGGCTTCTCGGGCGGCGAGCCGCTCTTGCGCGACGATCTCGAAACGCTCGTCGGCGAGGCGCGCAAGCTCGGCTTCTATACCAACCTCATCACGTCGGGCATCGGCCTGACGGAGAAGCGCATCAGCGCATTGCAGGACGCCGGACTCGATCACATCCAGCTTTCGTTTCAGGATTCATCGCAGGAGCTCAACGACTTTCTGTCCAGCACGAAGACCTTCGACTACAAGAAGCGCGTCGCGAGTCTCATCAAGGCGCACGGCTTTCCGATGGTGCTCAACTGCGTGCTGCATCGCTATAACCTGCCGCATATCGGGCGCATCATCGACATGGCGCTCGCGATGGACGCCGAGTATCTCGAACTCGCGAACACGCAGTATTACGGCTGGGCTCATACGAACCGCGCGCAGCTCATGCCGACCAAGCAGCAACTCGATGAAGCGGAGGCAATCGTCGAGCGCTATCGCGGCGAGATCGGCGACAGGTGCAAGATCTTTTTCGTCGTGCCCGATTACTACGAGCGCAGACCCAAGCGCTGCATGAACGGCTGGGGCTCGGTGTTTCTCGGCATCGCGCCCGATGGCGCCGCGCTGCCGTGCCATACCGCGCGCTCGCTGCCCGGCCTCACGTTTCCGAACGTCACCGAGATGCCGCTCAAGGACATCTGGTACGAGAGCGATGCGTTCAACCGTTTTCGCGGTTTCGGCTGGATGAAGGAGCCGTGCCGCAGTTGCGATGAAAAGGCCATCGACATGGGCGGCTGCCGCTGTCAGGCGTATCTGCTGACGCAAGACCCCGCCAATGCCGACCCGGTGTGCGACAAGTCTCCGCATCACGAACGCGTGATCGAAGTCGTGCGCGCGGCGTCGCTCAGGCAGGCGCCGCAGGAACAGCCCATCGTCTTTCGCAACGATGCGAACTCGAAACGCATCGCGGCGCTTGCTCGCGGTAATGGTTCAGAAGAAGGAGAAAACCAGCCATGAATGCCGACATCTCCGTGCTGCTGGTGGACGATCACGCCGTCGTGCGTGAAGGCTACAAGCGTCTGCTCGAACTGAGTCCCGACGTGAGCGTCGCGGGCGAAGCGGCGAACGCGGCCGAGGCCTATCAGAAGTTTTGCGCGTTGCAGCCGGATGTCGTCGTGATGGATCTCGCGCTGCCCGGCGCGAGCGGCATCGAGGCGATGCGGCGCATGCTGGCGCGCGAGCCGCATGCGCGTGTGCTGATCTTCAGCGTGCACGAGGAAGCGATCTTCGTGCGCCGCGCGCTCGATGCCGGCGCGCGCGGCTATGTCACCAAGGCGAGCGCGCCCGACGTGCTCGTCGAAGCGGTGCGTGCGGTTGCGCGTCGCGTGTGTTATCTGAGTCCGGATATTTCACAGGCGCTGGCGTTGCGCGCGACGATTCAGGAAGGGCCGCCGGGACGGCAACTGTCCGCGCGCGAGTTCGAGGTGCTGCGTCTGCTCGTGCAGGGTTATACGCTGCCGAGCATCGCGGAGAAGCTGGGTTTGAGTCAGAAAACGGTAGCGAATCATCAATCGGTGATCCGCCAGAAATTCGGCGCGGATAATGGCGTGCAGCTTGCGCAGATCGCGAATCGCCTCGGGCTTCACTTCGCCGATTTCGCTTCGTCGGCCGCTGCGTCGTTCGGGCCTGAAGTGGGCAACGGCAGCCCCGCCTGAGCCGGCACGCGCGCGCAGAACAAAAACCCTGCGCCCGGCTCGCTCGCAATCTGGAACTCTCCGCCGAGCGCTTCCACGCGCTCGCGCATGCCGATCAAACCCAGCCCCACGCGCGGCTTCGACAGATCGACACCCGGCCCGTCATCGGCCATCGTCACGACGATTTCCTCCGGCGCGCGCGCCAGAAAGATCTCCACGCGCGAGGTCCGCGCGAACTTCGAGACATTCGTCAGCCCTTCCTGCACGAGCCGGTAAAGCGTGATGTTGAGCGCATCGCTCAGATTGTCGAAATCGCCGTCGACGGCGAGCGTGAAGGTCGCATCGGGCAAGCGCTCGCGCCAGCCTTCGACGCAATGTTCGAGCGCGGTCGGCAAGCCGAATTCATCGAGCCCGATCGGACGCAGCTTGCGGATCATCCCGCCGATCTCGCGATACACATGCGTCGCGCTTTGCATCAGCGCCAGCGACAGCCGATGTATCTCCGCCTCGCGCCCCGCCGACAGATCGCGAATGCGCCCCGCATCGAGCGACATCGCGTTGAGGTATTGACCGAGTTCGTCGTGCAGCTCGCGTGCGAGATGGCGGCGCTCGGTTTCCTGCGCGGCGAGCGCCTGGTTCGCGAGGCGCCGGTTCTCGGCCAGCAGATGCTCGGCCTCTTCCTCCAGCGCGCGCCGCCTTCGCACTTCCGACTGCGCCTCGCGATAACGCCGCCACGCGAACCATGCAAAGCCGACGGCGAGCACGACGAGCGTCGGCGGAAGTTCGTCGAGCTGAAAGCGTTCGGCGCTGCGCGTCCAGCGATATGCGAACTCGCTGAAATCGAAACGCGCGAACAGCGCGCCGGCCACGAGCGTCGCGGCCAGCACCCACGCGAGATCGCGCCATACCGACGAGCGCGGCGCGGGACGGTCGACGTCTTTTGCGAGAGTGGGCAAGGATTCGGATGGCATCACGGAATGCATTCTACGCACGCCTTCTTCATGCCGTGGGGTAGCTGGAACGCGATTGGGAACGCTTCCCTGCGCGATCGGGAAAAGCTCCCGGCCCACGCGTCCATTCTTATGCGACGCTTTCATTCAGGGAAACATTCCTTTCGCGTGGATCAGAATATAAAAGGAGACGACGATGAAGAGCATGCAGCGCCTGCCCGCGCGCGCGCATCCGTTCAAACCCCGAGCAGGATTGCGGCTCGTCTTTGGCAGCGCGTTTGCGAGCATCACCGTGGCCGCGTGGGCGCAGACGCCCCCAGCCGATACCGCCGAAGCGCCCGCGCCAGCATCGGCGGCCGTCGCGCAGACCGATACACCGCCGAACACGGAACTGCCTTCGATCATCGTCGTCGGCACCACGCCGCTCGTGGGCGTCGGCACGCCGCTCGAGAAAGTGCCCGCCAACGTGCAGACGATCAAGGGCGCCGATATCGAAGCGCAGCATACGCCCACGATCACCAACTACCTGGAAAAGAACGTCGTCAGCGTCGACACCAACGACGCGCAAGGCAACCCGTGGCAGACCGATATCAACTATCGCGGCTTTACGGCCTCGCCCTTGCTCGGCACGCCGCAAGGCCTCTCGGTGTTCATGGACGGCGTGCGTATCAACGAGCCCTTCGGCGATGTCGTCAACTGGGATCTGATTCCGCAGGCCGCGATCCAGACGATGCAGATCATCCCCGGCTCGAATCCGACCTTCGGCCTCAACACGCTGGGCGGCGCGGTCGCGGTGCAGACCAAGAACGGCCGCAGCAATCCGGGGGGTAATGTCGATCTCAGCTTCGGCTCGTGGGGACGCAAGGCCGCGCAGATCGAGCAGGGCGGCGTGATCGGCGATCATCTCGACTACTATTTCACCGCCAACGTCACCAACGACAACGGCTGGGCGGACCACAATTCGAGCCGCCTGCGTCAGGCCTTCGGCAAGATTCGCTACACCGACGCCGATACGACCATCTCCGTTTCGATGGGCGGCGCCGACAACACCCTGAACGGCTCGCAGACGATCCCGCGCTCGTTCATGGACAACTTCCGGCAGGCCTACACGTTTCCGGACACGAACGAGAATCAGGTCGGCTATCTGACGATCAACGCGGAGCATTACTTCACGCCGAACATCCAGTTGAGCGGCAACGTGTACTACCGGCACTATCGCAACAAGAACGTGAGTTCCAACGTCAACGATGATTTCGACCCGGACGGCGACGATGCCGACGAACTCACGCAAGCCTTCAACGATCAGTCGGTGATCGTGACGGACAGCTATGGCGCGAGCCTGCAACTCACGCTGCTCAACAAACTGTTCGGCAAGGATAACCAGTTGATTATTGGCGCTGCCGGCGACTTCGCCAATTCGCATTTCACGCAGTCGTCGCAGCCGGCGGAATTCACCGACTCGCGCGCGACCATCGGCACGGGTCCGTTCGCCCCGCAGACCGACGCGAAGACGCGCAACGAGAACTGGGGCATCTACTTCGAGAACACGCTCTCGTTCACCGAGCAATGGTCGATGACGCTCGCCGGCCGCTACAACTGGGCGAAGGCGACGATCGGCGATGAAAGCGGCGTGCAGCCGCTGCTCGACGGTAACCACACGTTCTCGCGCTTCAATCCGGCCATCGGCTTCAACTGGAATCCGACGCCGTACTTCACCGCCTACGCGACCTACAACGAAGGCATGCGCTCGCCGACCGCCATCGAGCTTGCGTGCGCGGACCCGGCGGCGCCCTGCTCGCTGCCCAACGATTTCATCGCGGACCCGGACCTGAAGCCCGTGATCTCGAAGACCTTCGAGATCGGTGCGCGCGGGCGCGTCGGCAGCCATACGACGTGGAGCGCCGCAGCCTATAGCACGACGCTCACCGACGACATCCAGTTCGTCAGCAGCCAGGGCGCGGCCAGCACGCTCGGCTATTTCCAGAACGTCGGCAAGACGCGGCGGCAAGGCTTCGAACTGGCGGGCCGCACGCAATGGGGACCCGTCGGCGTCGCGGCGAGCTATAGCTATGTCAACGCGACGTATCGTTCGACGTGGACCGAAAGCAGCGCGAGCAACTCGAGCGCGGACGGCGACGGCAACATCACCGTGCATTCGGGCGATCGCATTCCGGGCATTCCGGCGAACACCGTGAAGATGCGCATCGACTACAACCCGATCTCGCGCTGGAACATCGGCACGAATCTCACGTATCGCAGCAATATCTTCGCGCGCGGCGACGAGAACAATCAGGACGCGAACGGCAGCATCGCGGGCTATTTCCTGATCGATCTCGATACGACCTACAACGTGACCAAGCAACTGCAGGTCTACGCGACGGTGAAGAACCTGCTGAACAAGCGCTACGCGAACTTCGCGATTCTCGGCGAGAACTTCTTCAACGGGCCGAATCACACGTTCAATGGCGCGGACACGGTCAACGAGCAGTTCCTCGGCGTCGGTGCGCCGCGTGGCGTGTGGGTGGGGATGCGGTACGCGTGGAAGTAACAACGAGAAATGGCCGCGCAACGCGGCCATTTCTTCCATGCACGATCGAGTAACGATCAGCGCCCGACGATCGACCCCGCGCCCGGCGGATACGTCACGATTCCCCACGCCAACGGCAAGTCGCCGATCTGCTTGACCTCCTTGTAATCCGCTCCGTCGAGCACATAGACCGCGTTCGAGCGCCCGCACGCGAGCAAGAGCTTCGAGCCGTCCGGCGTGAAGCTGAAGTGCCAGCAGCGCTGACCGACGGGCACGTCCTGCATGTGCTCGAACGTGGTGCCATCGAACACCTGCAAGGTCTTGTCGCGCGATGCGGCCACCAGCAGCCGCTTGCCCGACGGATCGAACGACACGCCATACGGGCCCGTCTTCGTATCGACCGTCTTCAAGGTCTTGAGGCTCGTGCCGTCGAGCACGACGAACTTGTTCGCGTTCTCCAGCGTGACGACATACTGCTTGCCATCGGGCGACACCTTGATGCCGCGCGGACGCGAACCCTTCGAGAGCTTCACGGTGCGCACCGGCTTGCCGGTTCCGACGCGATAGACCGACACGGTGTCATCGCCCTCGTTGGTCACGAGAATCAGCTTGCCGTCCGGCGAGAACTCGACGCCCTCGGTCTCGTGCCCGCTCTTGACCGAATGCGTGACCTTCATCGTCTTCAGATCGACGATGGCGATTTCGGCGGGCGGCGCGTTGGGATCGTCGTCGTCTTTCTCCGGTTCGCCCGGCTTCGGCGGGCCGCCGCTTTCGCCCGGCTCGTAGGTCACGTATGCATGGCCGCCGAACACGCGCACGAACTCCGGATTCTTGCCGATCTTCACGCGGCGCACGACCTTGCCCGACGATGTATCGATCTCCGACAGATCGCTCGTCGTCTTGTTCGCCACGTACAGACGCGTGCCGTCCTTGTTCAGCGACAGACCGCGCGGGCCGTCCTTGCCGAGATCCCAGGTCTTCGAAAGCGAGAGGCTGTCGAGATCGATGACGCCGACGCCGGCGTTTTCGGTCGTCACGTAAGCGGTCGGCGCGGCGGCGTGCGCGAGGCTCGCCGCGAGTGCGAGCGATGGCGCGATGACCGCCGCCCTGAATCTGACTTGCATGGTCGTCTCCAGCGGTTTCAATGCGTTTATTCGAGTTCGTGGACGCACGCGCGCGGCGCATCGCACGGCGCGCGTGCCTGCAAGTCCAACTTAGCCCAATCGGCGCTGCCGTGGCAACGGCATCAGCCGGGAGAAATTCCCGAATTCGCTCAGCGCGTCGCGGCGGGATCGCTCGCGAGCAGATCGACGAGCGCCTTCGCGCCGCGTCGCCACGACAGATCGGTGTTGCCGCGAATGTCGACGGAGCGCTGGAACAGCATTGCGCCGGTGCCCGCATCTTCGACGCGCAGATTCATGTTGAGGATCAGATTGCTGATCTTCTGCACCCAGCACACGCCGACACGCGATGCATCGAGTTGCTTCGCCACGCGCAATTCGCAGCCGTTGCACGCGTTCATGTCCTGCGTGCGTTGCAGCGATGCGATCAGATCGCCGGCCTTCGCATTGTCGGCGACGCGAAACAGCGCGCGCTCGCGCAGGTCGTCGCGCAATGCGCCGCTCACCATCGTGAGCCGCTCGGACTGAATGCGGTTGATTTCCGCGTCGTTGTAGGCGGCGTTGTCGTCGATGAGCGTGCAGTCGAGCATCGCGATCGACTGGGACGCGTCTTGCGCGAGCGCGCCGCTCATGGCGATGGCGAGCGCCATCGCGAGCATCGCGCGAAGCATGTGGATCATGGTCGTGGCCTCGATGATGAGCGGCTGTCTGCGCCAACAGTAGATCGCAAACCTGTTCGCGCGCATCCAACATACCGGCCGATGCCGCCACGATCAAGAGGCGCATCGAACGAACGGAAGATTCCGCGCGCCACGCCACGCATGCCTCGCAGCGACGCATGAGCGCACGCCCACATTCGTCACATCGAATGGCATGGCGCTTGCAAAAAACACAACCGAGCATGTGCCGTGCTCGACACGTCCGATTCCATTTAGCCAGGGAGAACCATCATGAAACACACGCTTGTCATCCAGGATCTGCCGCCTGGCGGCGCACAGACCGACGAAGCATCGCTCACGCCTGCGCAGATGAAGCGCATCGTAGGCGGACGCGCGGTGCTCGCCACCGTCGACGGCCGCGGCTACGCGACCATCGACGACTGGGACATCAACACGGCGATCTTCGAAGGCCGCATCAAGGGCAGCGAACGCGACAATTGACGCGCACGCACGCCGGGCACGCATCGCTCGCCGGATGCGTGCTCACGACGCCGCGCGCAATGCCTCGTCCGCGACGGCAAGACGCGAGGCCATCATCTTCACGACGAAGCGATGCCATTCCTGCGCGGTCAACGGGTCGTCGAGTTCGAGCGTGCGCAGGCCCGCGAGCGTGAGACGCCGCAGGCGCGCGGGTTCATCGGCGACGACATCCGCGCTGCGCGGCGCGTTCGTATAAACCGCCATCTCGCCGATGATCGTCCCCGGGCCGAACGAGCGCAGCCGCACCGAGCGCCCGTCCGCAAGCGGCAGCGACACGGTCACGCGCCCTGCCTCGACGATATAGAGCGCATCGCCCGCGTCGCCGCGCCGAAACAGCGCTTCGCCCGCGCCGATCTCGCACACATCGAGCAGACCGGCGAGCCCTTCGAGCGCGCGCGCCGTGAAATGCGGCGCGAGCATCGCGCGAAAATCGCCGGCTGGCACGCACGGTTCGGGCGCGCGCGTCAGCGCGGCAAGCTGCTGCGCTTCGATCCATTCGAGGCCCGCATCGAGCGTGTCGAACTCGCGCAAACCGAGCGAGAGCGCGCCGGTGCGCGTGAGCAGCGCGCGCGAGTTGCGCGGCAACGCGGTCAGCACGAGATCCGCGCCGATCGCCGCGCACGCCTGACGCAGCTTCACGAACGCGAGCGACACCGACGCGTCCATGCCGTTGGTCCACGCGAAATCGAGCACGACATAGCGCACCGGACGCGGCCCATGCGAACGAATGCGCTCGCGGATGCGCTGCAGCATCGAATTCGCCGAGCCGAAGAACAGAAAACCCTGCAGGCATACGCCGCAGATCTCGTCGCCGCGATCGATCAGAAGCCGGGTTTCCTCGATGCTGCGTTCGACATTCGAGGTGCGCGTGCGGCCGTCGAACTCCATGCGCACGCAGCCGGCGCGCCCATAGAGCAGCGCGAACGTGACGCACGCCGCGACCACGCCCGCGACCACGCCGGCAATCACGCCATAGAACGCGATCACCGCGAGAATCAGCGGCACCAGCAGATATTCATGCCACGTGAGCTTGCGATACGCGCCGACGAGCCAGTCCATCATGAGCCGCAGGCCCATGTAAATCTGCATGCCGACGAGCACGGGCACCGGAAAGAGCGACACGAGATCGGGCGACGCGATCAGCACGAACAGGCACGCGAGCGCGGCGAACACGCCCGCCGCGCGGCTCGTGGCTCCAGCGCGCGCGTTGAGCATCGAGCGGTTGTACGACTGATAGCCGACCATGCCGCCGAACAGACCGCTCGCGATATTCGCGAGGCCGGCGGCGCGCATCTCGCGATTCAGATCGATGTCCTGTCCGGTCGCCGCGCCCATCGCGGTCGAGTTCATGATGATCGTGATCGCCGACACCGACGTGACGATGAGCGTCTCGGGCAGGTGCGCGACGATCGCGCGCCAGTCGATCTCGCCGTGCGCCAGCGACGACGGCAGATGCAGCTCCGGAATGCGCAGCGCGTGCATCGGCACATGCTGAAGCAGCAGACCCATGTTGCGGGCGTCGTCGGGAGAGATGCCCGCGACGTGCAAGAGCGCATAGAAGAGCACGATGCCGATGGCGAGCGTGATCGGCAACGCGGCCGAATGCCGCCAGGTGCGCGCGAGGATCGTCGCGAGCGCGCCGACGAACAGCGCGGGCGCCCACGCGAGCCAGTGCAGTTGCACGAGCCGCGGCAGCGTGTGCCAGTCGAGCGCGACGCCCGTCAGTACGCGAAACGCGCCCGCGATCAGCAGATAACCGGTGCCCGCGAGAAAGCCGCCCATTACCGGATACGGCAGGAATTGCAGCGAGCGGCTGCGCTTGGACGAACCGATCGCGAAGAGAATCAGCCCCGTCACGAGCGAGCACAGCGCGATGGCGACGAGCACCGTCAGCAGGATCACGGTAGGCGTGCCGCCGTTCGCGCGCACGCTGCTCGCGACGCCCGCCGCGACGCCGACGAGAAACGCCGTCGCGTTGCTGTCCGGCCCGCCGATGTTCATGCGCATCGAACTCGTCAGCGCGATGACGAACGCCGTGACGATGCAACTGACGAGCGCGGTCGGCACGCCGAGTTCGGCATAGCGCGCGAGATCGGCGCTGAAGATGAGCGTGCCGAGGCTCATCGCGTAGCACAGCATGACGAGCGTGGAGACGGTGCCCGCGGTGATATCGCCGACGAGCGCGGCTGCGCGCGGCATGGCGCGCGCGAGTACCGTGCGATGTGGCGTGGCTGGCTTCACGGCGCCTCCCGAAGCGGGGAAACGGCTGGCGGATGCGCTCGCGCGCGAGTGCGCGCAAAGTATCCGTCGCGCGCGAAGACACTGTCAATTCTCCGCTTACATCCTACGTGAGCGTGCACCGCGGTGGATTCATCGCGGCAACAGGAGTAACGTTGACGAGCGAGCGAACATGACTCCAAGGAGGCGATCATGCCCGACGATCCCGCTCAATGGCACGTCTTCGATTACGAAGGGTTCGAGATTCACGTGCTGCCGCAGTTGAAGCCGACGCCCGAGCACGCGCAGCAGAGCAAGGTGGACCGCTACGTGTATGTCGGTCACGTGTGCAGGCCGGGCGCGAACGCGAATACGCCGGGTGAAGCCGTGCACTTTCATGCCGACGGCGAGGACGCCTACAAGTCCGCGCAGGACGCCGTGGACGATGCGCGGCATATCGGCAAGAGCATCGTCGATGGCACGCATCCGGATCTTTCGGTGCTGCCGCTCGTGTCGCATCACCATCATCCGGGATGAACGAACGACAACCCGACGACGGCGATGCGCACGTCGAAAGCCTGAGCGCGATCACGCTCGCGACGCACGACATGTCGCGCGCGGTGCGCTTTTATGAAGCCCTCGGTTTTCGCATGCTGTATGGCGGCGCGAACGAGGCGTTCACGTCGTTCGCGCTCGGCAGTTCGTTTCTCAATCTCACCAGCGAGACGCACGGCCCAATTCCCTTCTGGGGCCGCGTCATCATCTACGTATCCGATGTGGATGCGTTCTATCGGAAGGCGCTGGCGCACGGCATCGAGCCGCAATTCGCGCCACGCGATGCGCCGTGGCACGAGCGCTACTTCCATCTCACCGATTCCGATGGTCACGAACTGAGCTTCGCGCGCCCGCTTTGAGTCACACGACGCGGGCACGATGTTCGCTTGGATGTCAGTGACGGGTAACGTACGCATCGGCCATTTGATATGAACGATCGCGCACATACCGGCGCAGCACGTTGCATGACGATGACTCCATGGCATGACGCGTTTTGCATGAACGGGGTGCGACAGAAGATGCGTGAAAGCTCGCTGTTGCTATTTCGCAAAAACGGGCACGGCTCACGGATTCAAGGCGTAGAGTTAAAGTGCTTTGTCAAGAACGTGGTGCGTTGCGGCAGGGGTTTCATCGATCGGGGCGTTAAACATCGGCGAATTCGGCCGATAACCCGATCATGAATGCCGCATGCAGGAGACTGAAATGAAATGCGCGAATGAGCGGTCCCTTCGTTACCAGGTCGAAAAATGGCTCGCACCGGGCAGCGTGCCCGTGCATGTGAGGCAGTTCAGCCGCACGCGTTCCGACAGGCGTCGATACGTGTGTGTCGAAGCGCTGCACGGTGCAGCATCGAGAGCGCTGTTCTTCTTCCGTCACGACGACGGACACTGGTGCGTCTACCCGCCCGCGCCGAAGCAAAGCAATATGCGCAGCGAAAGACTTGCGGCCTGATCGATCGCTTCAACCTGATTCGATTTTTCGTTTTGCGCCGCCCCGCTCATAAAACAGGGCGTTCCTCGCGAATGCAGTCAATAATCAGAAACGCAGATTGTTGAGGAACTGAAACCACATCGCGCCGAGCGGATTAGAAGCGTCGGCGGTGGCGGCTTCCTTCTCTTCCTTCTTGTCGTTGCCACTTGCTTCGACTTCTTCTTCCGGCGCTTCTTTTCGTTCTTCTCTTGCCTGACGCGATTCATGCAGCGCGATCGCGCTGTCCGCGATCTGCCGCGCGGTGGGTTCATCGCACGACGCGCCGAGCAACACGCCGAACACGACATCGCGGTTATGGCCCTGCGATGCGAAACGCATCGCGAGCGACACGCGCTCCGCATAGAGCGCCTCACGTGCCTCGCGTTCCTTCGCTTCGCGCGCCTCGCGTTCCGCTTCTTCCTGACGCACGCGTTCTTGCCAGCGGCCCATCTCTTCGGCATAGATGCGGTCGTAGACCCCGCGCTGGGCCGGGTCGGAGAGGATGGCGTAGGCTTCCTTGATTTCCTGGAACTTCGCGCGTGCGGCGTCTTCGTTGCCCGCGTTGCGGTCCGGATGGCAGCGCATCGCGGCCTTGCGATACGCGCGTTTGACTTCTTCTTCGGTGGCGTGCTCGTTCACGCCGAGCGTTTCGTATAGCGTTGCCATCTTGCGTTCGGTGGATACGGGTCGACCAAGCATCGTAACACGCGAAAAACGGGGTCTCTTCGCGCGATGCGGCATTGCAACACGCACATCATCGGCCGGTGATCGTGCGCGCGGCCGCGCTGCCGAGCGTGTCGAAGATGGCGCGCGCCGGTTTCAGATAGCGCGCGATGTGAAAGCGGATGTTGATCACCGCCAGCACGAAGATCACGAGCGTGATCAGCAGATAGTCGCGCCGCTCGGGCACGATCTGATAGCGCGTATGCAGCAGCACGAACACGATCCACACGAACGCCGGCGCGTGCACGCTCCAGTGCCGTTGCGCGAAATACCACGCGATGCGGCGCACGTCGCGCCGTGACGCGCGATCGAGTCCGGCGAGCGCGGGATGTCTGGTGAAGAACAGAGGCATCGAAATGGGTCCTTGCGCGCGCGGCCATCATCGCGTCATGAAGGCCTGCGAGAATCGCGCGTTTTCACGTTTCCAGCATACCTGCTCGACTCTTTCCTTACGATGGCCCTTTCCCTCGACGACATCCGGCGTCTCTTCAATCAACACGGCGCGATCGCCTATAGCGGCGAGCCGGTGACGCAGTTGCAGCATGCGCTGCAAAGCGCGACGCTCGCCGAAGAGGCGGGCGCGAGCCGCGAGCTCATCGTCGCCGCGTTGCTGCACGACCTCGGGCATTTGCTGAACCTGCAGGGCGAGACGCCGACCGAACGCGGCGTCGACGATCTGCATCAGTACTTCGCGCTGCCGTTCCTGCGCCCGCTATTTTCCTCCGCCGTGCTCGAACCGATTCGCCTGCATGTCGATGCGAAGCGCTGCCTGTGCGCGATCGATCCGACGTATCACGCGCGGCTATCGGCGGATTCGGTGCGCAGCCTGCGCCTGCAAGGCGGCATGTTCGACGATGAAGCCGCCCGAGCCTTTCTCGCGAATCCCTACGCGCAGGACGCCATCGCGTTGCGACGCTGGGACGACGAAGCGAAGGACGCGCAGCGCGTCACGCGCGGGCTGGACTATTTCATGGAGATGGCGGCAAGCGTCGCGCTCACGCGTGCCTGAGCGCGTACGCGTTGTATCGCGCTAGACTGTGCGCCATGCAACCATCCCCATTTCAGCACGCCTTGCAGCAAGCCTTCAGCACCCGAGCGAGCGCGGCATCGTGAAAGGCGGCAACTTCCGGATCACCGCCGCCGTCATAGCCAGCGCGCTCTTCATGCAGAACATGGATGGCACGATCGTCGCGACCGCCATACCGACGATGGCCCGCGATCTTCGGGTCGATCCGGTTCATCTGTCCAGCGCGATCACGGCGTATCTCGTCGCACTGACCGTGTTCATTCCCGCGAGCGGCTGGGTAGCCGACCGCTTCGGCGCGCGCCGCGTGTTCATGTGGGCGATCGCCACCTTCACGCTCGCGTCCGTCGCGTGCGCCGCCGCGTTGAACCTGCCGCAATTGCTGGCGGCGCGCGTCGTGCAAGGTCTCGGCGGCGCGATGATGGTGCCCGTCGGCCGCCTGATCCTGTTTCGCGGCGTCAAGCGCGAAGAACTCCTGCAGGCGACGACCTGGCTCACGATGCCCGCGCTCGTCGGTCCACTGCTCGGTCCGCCGCTCGGCGGCTTTCTCACCGACGCGCTCTCGTGGCGCAGCATCTTCTGGGTCAACGTGCCGGTGGGCATCGTGGGCCTGTTGCTCACGTGGAAGCTGCTGCCGCCATCGCCGATCGAGGATCGCACGCCGCCCGATCTGCAGGGGATGCTGCTGTCGGGCGCATCGCTCAGTCTGTTCATGATCGGCATCGAAAGCGCGGGACGCGGCGTGCTGCCAGCGGGCGTGCCGTGGATCTGCGTCGCGGTCGGCCTGCTGCTCTTTCGCGTGACCGTGCTGCATTGCCGGCGCGTGCCGAATCCGGCCATCGACTTCTCGCTGCTGACGATTCCCACGTTCCACGCCGCGACCGTCGCGGGCAGCCTGTTTCGCGCCGGCGCGGGCGCGCTGCCCTTTCTCGTGCCGCTCACGCTACAAACCGGTTTCGGCTACAGCGCGACCGCGAGTGGCCTCGTCACCTTCGCGAGCGCGCTCGGCTCGTTCTGCATGCGCCCGATGACTGCGCTCGCGCTGCGCCGCTTCTCGGTACGCACGGTCTTATGCGCGGGCAGCGTGGTGTTCGCGGCTGTCCTGCTCGTCTGCTCGACGATGTCGCAGGCCTGGCCCGCCGCCGCGATCTTCGTGCTCCTGCTGCTCGGCGGACTCGGCCGCTCGCTCAGTTTCGCGACGATGGGCGCGCTCGCCTTCGCCGATGTGCCCAAGCCGCGTCTGGCCGCCGCCACCTCGTTTCAGGGCACCGCGCAGCAACTGATGAAGGCGGTCGGCGTGACGGTCGCGGCGGGCACGATCCAGGCGACGATGCTCGTTTCCGGCAGCGCGCACACCGAGCGCTGGCAACTTGCGTGTGGTTTCATCGTCACGGCGCTCGTCGTTCTGGCCTCGCTGCCGATGTTCCTGCGGCTCTCGGAAAAAGCAGGCGAAGGAATTTCCGCACCCTCGGCAAAACGCGCGGAGCGCACGTAAATCGTTCCGATTTTCGAAACGAAACATCAGATTTAAGACAAGTCCATGATCCACAAGGATTTTTTCTGCGGCTATAATGCGATTCCGCTTTGATCCGTCCAACCGATGCGCCGTTTCCTCGCCCTCTTTGCCGCCCTTTCCGTCACGCTGAGCGCTTCACATAGCGCGCTCGCGCAGGAAAATCCGCTCGCCGCTAGCGATGTCGCGGCACAGTCCGCCGCCGAGCAAGACCCGAAGGTGCAGCAGGCGAGTCACAAGATTTCGGAAGTTCTCACGCGCAAATTCGGCGTGGCGCGCGAAAAGGCGCAGACGATCGCAGCGGCGGTCATGTCGTCGGCGTCGAAATATTCGCTTCCTCCGGCGCTGCTGCTCGCCATCATCTCGATCGAATCGCGCTTCAAGGAAACGGCCAAAGGGCCGAACAATGCCACGGGGTTGATGCAGGTGGTGCCGTCGGCGCACAAGCGGCTCGTGCGCAACGTGGATCTGACCGATCCGGAAGACAACATCGAAACCGGATCGGCCATCCTGCACGGCTATATGAAATCCGCTCAGGGCGATCTCGACGCCGCGCTGAAGAGCTACGGCGGCTCGCGCGCCTACGCCGAAAAAGTCAGCTTGCGCGCCAAGACCTTCGAGCCGGCAGCATCCGTCGATGCCGCATCGGCGAGCGGTCAGTAACTGTCAATCTTCACTTCGCGCAGCGTTGACGCCGATTCAATATGCCTTCTGCGCTCCGCTGCCCTTCGACGGCGTACCGCCAGAATTCATATTGCCGTTGTTCGGCGCGCTGCGTTGAATCGTGTTTTGATCCTGGCTCATGCCGTTGGTGGCATCGTTGCCCATGCCGCTCTTCGCGCCCGTGCCAGTCGCGCCATCCGACGAGCCGCCCACGCCCGTGCCGCTCATGCCGACGCCGCCGCCCTTGCCCGCCGCCGCCGAGCCGGAGCCCGACGAGCCATTGCCGCCCCCGCCCATCGAGCCGCCTGCTTGCGCATAGGCACCGCCCGACAAGCCCAGCACGAGCGCGGAAATCACCAGCGTCTTCGTAGTCGCGTTCATTGCAAGTCTCCAGAAGTTTGCGTATCGGTCGCGGCGCATTCAACGCAGCGACCGTGTACACATCAGCGCAAGCGACGTGCCGCGTCTTCGACGCCTGCGCGATCAATAGCAGGGCACATAGGCGCCGCGATAGTTGTCATAGCAGTAGCCGGGCGGCTGCGCGGGTTGCTGATACACCGGCTGTGCGTACGCGGGTTGTTGATAGACGGGCTGCGCATAGGTCGGCTGAGCGCTCGCCACGGATGTCACCAGCGCGCCGAGCACCGCGCCGCCGATCAGCGCTCCGACGATCGCACCGCCATCGCCGCCACCACGATGACCGCCGCCATGTCCATGCGCCGACGCCTGGCCCGCCACCGTCAAACTACCGATCATCAACAAGACAAGTGCTGCGCGTTTCATGAGCTTCTCCATTTCCCGTTTGGCCGGGTTCATGGAAGTCATCTTAAGCAGACAGCTAAGAAATAACTGCAGCAGTTGGTAACCGCTCATTTCAACGATTACAAATACGCGGGCATATAGATTCGGATGCCGAAGTTTCAAGACGACGTTACAAATCGAATTGAATTCGAGCAACGGTAACAGGTTTTCGTTCTATCGCGGTAAAGCCCTTCGCCAGGAGATATGAAACCAGCCGCTTTTACCGTACGCCGTTTCATTTGCTCGCCACTGGTTACTGTTTGTCACCAGAAGACTGTCAACTACATCGAGGGACCCGGCGTTTTCATCGTCAACGCGGCGCACTGCGCGCCACGTGTCCTCAAAGAAGAGATCAAGGGAGTTTCAAACCATGAAGAAGATCGTCGCTGCTCTCGCATCCGCCATGCTCGTTTCCACCGTATTCGCGCAAACCGCCGCAACCGATGCCGGCAAAGCGCAACTGAAGGCAAACAACGAAAAAGCCGAGGCTCAGGCGACCGCCAACAAGAAGAAGGCCGAAGCGCAGCACGATGCCACCAAGGCACAGACATCGGCGAACGAGGACAAGGCATCGGCGCAAGCCGACGCCAACAAGGAAGCCGCGAAGGTAGCGCAGGCGACCACGCCGGAACAGGCTTCCGACGCTCGCGGTGATGCCGCCAAGGCACAGGCGAAAGCCGACAAGAAGAAACACGCTGCACAGACGAAGGCCAACAAGAAGAAGCAGGACGCAGCGAAGGATGCCAACGTGGCGCAAGCAAAGGCCGATAAGGAAAAAGTCGAGGCGCAAAGCGACGCTAACAAGACGGCCGCCGATGCGAAGGTGGACGCGGCGAAGAAGTAAGGGAGGCCGGCCACATCGCATCGCGCACTGGGCATTGCATATCGATAAAACCGGTGCGTTAAGTTCGGGCGAGCCTTTGGGCTCGCCTTTTTCCTTTGAACTAAAGGAAATGCTCTACTTGCCGATGTCGCCACGCGGCTTATCATTCGTGAAACAGAAGAACACGAAGGAGACGTCCGACATGCGCACGCTGACCGATCAGTTGTCGCAATACGCCGCTTATCATCGCGACAGGCGCAATATCGCCACGCACTTCGTCGGCATTCCGCTTATCGTGCTCGCGATCGCGGCGTTGCTGAGCCGTCCCGCATGGCCCGTGTTGTCGGGTGCGTTCCTGCTCACCCCAGCATGGGTGCTGTTCGCACTGGCCACGCTCTACTATCTCTGGCTCGATGTACCGCTCGGCATCGCCATGGGCATCGTGTCCGCGTCGAGCGCGGCGTTCGGGCAATGGGTCGCGTCGCAAAGCACATCGATATGGCTCGCGACCGGCCTCGGCATGTTCGTGACCGGCTGGGTCTTTCAGTTCATCGGTCACGTGCGCTATGAGCATCGCAAGCCCGCCTTCGTCGACGATATCGTCGGACTCTTGATCGGACCGCTCTTCATTCTCGTCGAGCTGATGTTCGGGCTCGGCCTGATGCGCGATCTGCACGACGCCATCGAAACGCGCAGCGCGCGCTGATCAGTCGACGCGCTCGATTTCCTCCGCGACGGTTTCATGCTCGACACTCGCGTGATGCTCGCTCATCGGCAATGCTTTGTTGCGCGAGCGCTCGCGCATCAAAAGACGCGCGCTATGCACGCCCGTCAACACGACGGCGATCCAGATCGGCACATACGTGCCGAGTTGCCGCATCGAAAATGGCTCGCCGAGCAACAGCACGGCCACGCCGACGAGCAGCACCGGCTCGACATAGCCGAGTATGCCGAAAAGCGCAATCGGCAGATGACGGCTCGCGCGCAGATACGACGCCAGCGCGATCGTGCTCAACGCGCCGAGGCCGGGAAGCAGCAGCAAGCCGAGATGCGGCGAGCCGGAGACATCCGCGAACGAGCCGCGCACGATCAGCATGATCACGGCGACGGGCGCGATCAACATGATCTCCACCGCGAACGACACGAGCGGATCCGCATTGAGCTTGCGGCGCAACACGAAATACGGCGGATAGCCCAGCATGACGACGAGCGTCGGCCACGCGAACGCATGTGTGACGACGAGTTCGTGCGCGACACCGACAGCCGCCGCGACGACGCCCGCCCACTGAAAAGCATCGAGCCGCTCACCGTAATGGAAACGTCCGAGCAGCACCATCGCGAGGGGCAAAAGGAAATAGCCGAGCGATACTTCGAGCGCGCGCCCGTGCAGCGGCGCCCAGAGAAAAATCCACAGTTGCACGCCAAGCAACGCGGCGGCGGCGGCGAACGCCAGCAGCAGATGCGGCGTTTTGGCGAGCCTCGAAACGAGGGCGCATAATTGCGGCCAGCGCTTTCGCACCGCGACGAGCGCAAGCGCGCCGGGCAACGTCCACACGATGCGCCACGCGAAGATGTCGAGCCCGTCGAGTGGCGCGAGCCATTTCGTATAGCCCGACATGAGCGCGAAAAGCGCCGAAGCGCCGACGGACAGCGCGATGCCGCGCGCGAGGTCATGCTGATTCATCGAGAGTGGCGCGCTGCGCGGAAGGTGGATGCAAGCCGAATGAAACGGGACGTCGCATTCTAAACGCAGCGTGCCGGCCTTTTTCAAAACCTGCTTCAAACACGAACCGGCGGGCGCGCCCGCTTCTTGCTAGACAAAGGCTTCGCATTTCGGCATGAACTTCGCCGCGTGAACCTGGCGCCATCAGCGCCGTCTCACGCGACTGTCTTTAGCCGGTCACGATGATCGGCGACCCTTGGCGGTCCGGCCCATGGCTCCGGTCCGTTTCCCACAGTCCCGAGCGGCATTGCGTACGAACCCGCCGCTCACGTCATTGCATCCGCAGCAACACGCGCCGTGCGATCGCCTTCGAAGATCGCACGCGAAGAAAACGCCGCTTCGATGGAGACGTCATGACTCAACCCGCCTTGTCGCCTCGCTTTGCCAACGCCTTCGCGGAGGCCGTGTACACAGGACTCAGCAAGCGTCCGCAAAAAGAATTGCCCTCGATGTATCTGTATGACGAAGTCGGCTCCGCCCTCTTCGAAGTGATCACCGCGCTGCCCGAATACGGCGTCACGCGCGCGGAAGAGCGCGTGCTGAAGGACCACGCCGCCGATATCGTCGCGGCCATGCCGGGCGAGATTCAGGTTGCCGAACTCGGCAGCGGCAGCGGCCGCAAGACCCGCCGCATTCTCGAAGCGCTGTGTAAAAAGCAGCCCACGGCTTACCATCCGATTGAAATTTCTCGCACCGCGCTGCAGTTGTGCCGGCGGGAGCTGAGCGATATCGAGCGCGTCTCGATCGTCGGACACGAGCGCGATTACCTCGCGGGATTGTCGGAAGTCAGCGCGAAGCGCAAGGAAGGCGAAAGGCTGCTCGTGCTGTTTCTCGGCAGCACCATCGGCAATTTCGCGCGGCTCGCGGCCACCCGCTTCCTGCGCTCGATCCGCGGCATGCTCCAGCCCGGCGATGCGCTATTGCTCGGCACCGATCTCATCAAGCCGCTGCCGGTCCTGATCGCCGCGTATGACGATCCGATCGGCGTCACGGCCGCGTTCAATCTGAACATGCTCGCGCGGATCAATCGCGAACTCGGCGGCGACTTTCCGCTCGATGCCTTCGAGCACGTCGCGCGCTTCAATCCCGATGCGCGCAGCATCGAAATGCATTTGCGTGCGAAGCGCGCGCTTTCCGTGCGCGTGCGCGGCGCGGATCTGCGCGTCGAGTTCCGCGAAGGCGAGACGATCTGGACGGAAAGCAGCCACAAGTATGCGGCCGATGAAGTCGCGCCGATCGCCGCCGATGCGGGCTTCGAATGCACGCATCAGTGGCGCGACGAGGAATGGCAGTTTGCGGAGAGTCTGCTGGTGGCGAAGTGACTTAGTGCTGCTCGAAGCGCTCATAACGCTTCTCGACGTGGCGCTCTTCGCTGTGGAAGTCGGTGACGCGGGCATGCGGCGGCCCGCGTCGCAGCCATTCGAGCATCAGATCGACCTGATTGGCCGCGCCTTGCACGATCGCTTCCACGGAGCCGTCGTCGAGATTGGCGACCCAGCCGCGCACGCCGAGCGCGTGCGCCTTTCTGACCGTGTAGTGCCGGAAGCCGACGCCCTGCACGACGCCGCGCACGCGCACGTAATAGGTTTCGATTCTCGTATCCAGATCCGGGCCTGGCATCGCGCTTTCTCCTCTCAGAAGTTGATACGCCGCATTGTAGACACGCTCGTCAGCTCAGGCGAAACGGCTGCGCCATGTCGGCGCGCTCGCCCGAGCGCGGATGCGGCACGCGCGGCAGCGTGACTTCGAACACCGTGCCGGACTCGGCCGTCGAGCGCACGGCGACGTCGCCGCCGTGCATCTGCGCAATCTCGCGCGTGATGTAAAGCCCGAGCCCGAGCCCGCTCGATTCGTGCTGGCGTCGGCCGGAGCGATACGGCGCGAAGATCGTCGGCAGGACGTCGGCGGGAATCTCGCCGGCATTCTGCACCGTGATGGTCACATCGTCCGCGTTGCCGTCGAGCCGCACCTGGATCGCCGAGCCTTCGAGCCCGTGCTGCAACGCATTGCCGATGAGATTCGAGAACACCTGCGAAAGCAGATCGCCGTCGCCCTGCAAAAGCGTGTCGCCCTGACGCAGCACGAAAATGCGCCCTTTGCCGACGCGCGCCTCGTATTCATCGACGATATTCTTCGCGAGCGTCATCAACTCCACCGCGCGCGGCTGCAAGGTCACGCGCCCGCCGCGCAGACGCGCGAGGTTCAGCAACTGATCGACCATCCGCACCATGCGCATGCCGCTCGACTTGATGCGCGTGCCGATATTCGCGACGTTCTCGTCCGGCACGAAGCGCGCGAGATATTCCGCCGACGCGATCACCGCCGACAGCGGCGTGCGCAGATCGTGGCCGAGCACGGCCATCAGCATCTCGTTCGCATCGAGCAGTTGCTGCACGGTCGCAAGCTGCGTCGCGAGCTGCTGCTTCTGACGCTCCATCTGAATGAACACATCGACCTTCGAGTTCAGGATGCGCGAATCGAACGGCTTGTAGAGGAAATCCACCGCGCCCGCTTCGTAGCCGCGGAAGGTGCGGCTCGCGTCCTGCGCGGTCGCCGTGAGAAAGATGATCGGCACGTGCGCGGTGCGCGGGCTGCCGCGCATGAGTTCGGCGAGTTCGAACCCGTCCATGCCGGGCATGTTGACGTCGAGAATCGCCAGCGCGACTTCGTGCTTGAGCAGCAGCTCGAGCGCGGCCGGCCCCGATTCGGCCTTCAGCACCGACAGATCCGGCCGCGCGAGCGACGCTTCGAGCGCGGTGATGTTGTTGCGGATGTCGTCGACGATCAGCACGTGGATGGGTTGCGTCATCTGGTGACTCCTTGCCTTCTTGTCATGGCTGACGCCCGATGCATCGCGATAGCCGCATCGCCATGTCGTCGAGCGTCAGTACTTCGTTCACTGCGCCTTGCGCGATGGCGGCGAGCGGCATCGCGGGCGCGGGGGCCGTCGCCGGGTCCTGCGCCCAGCACGCACCGCCCGCATCGCGGATCGCGCGTGCGCCGCGCGCGCCGTCGTCGTTCGCGCCCGACAGCACGATGCCGAGCAGCCGCGCGCCGTAGGCATGCGCCGCCGATTCGAACAGCACGTCCACCGATGGCCGCGAGAAGCGCACAGGTGGATCGACAGACAGCGCGATCGCCGGCGCCGCGCCGTCTTCCGATTCGACCAGCATGTGATAGCCCGGCGGCGCGAAATACACGGTGCCCGGCGCGATCTCGTCCTTGTCGAACGGCTCCTCGATGACGAGCTCGCAGCGCGCCGCGAACAAACCCGGCAGCAGGCTCGGCTGCCCTTGCCGCACATGCACGACGACCAGCACCGGCGGCGCGAAGGTCTTCGGCAACGCGGGCAGCAACTGATTGAGCGCCTCGACGCCGCCCGCCGATGCGCCGATCACGATTGCCCCGATGCGGTCCGCGTCGAACATCGTCACACCTTCTGATAGAGCCGCTCGCGCGGATTGAAGTCCGCGAAACGGTCGGCGCAGGTGGAAAAGCGCAGGCTCTCCTTGCTGCCGAGGCCGAGAAAGCCGCGCCGCACGAGCGAATCGCTGAACAGGCCGAGCGCGCGATCCTGCAGCGCGCGATCGAAATAGATCAGCACGTTGCGGCACGACACCAGATGCGCTTCGAGGAACACGCTGTCCGTCGCGAGACTGTGATCCGCGAACACCACGCGCGACTTGAGCGTCTGCGAGAACTTCGCCGCGCCGTAGGCCGCGTGATAGTAGTCCGACAGCGAGCGCTTGCCGCCCGCCGCCAGATAGTTCTGGCTGAAGCCCGCCATGCGCTCCAGCGGATAGATGCCGCTCTCGGCCAGCCGCAACGCTTCGGCGTTGATGTCGGTCGCGTAGAACACCGTGCGCTCCGCGATCTTCTCTTCCGCGAACAGCACCGCGAGCGACCACAATTCCTCGCCGCTGCTGCATCCCGCGACCCACACCTTGATCGACGGATACGTCTGCAGAATCGGCACCACCTGTTCGCGGATCGCGCGGAAATACTGCGGGTCGCGAAACATCTCGCTCACCTGCACGGTGAGGTACTGAAAGAGCCGCGCGAACAGCGCCGGGTCGCGCAGGATGCGCTCCTGCAAGTGCGAAAGCGTCGGCACGCTGAAGTCCTGCACGGCCTGCGCGAGCCTGCGCCTCAGCGAACTCACGGAATAGTGCCGGAAGTCGTGCTGATAGCGCAGGTAGATCGCTTCCAGAATCAGCTTCAGTTCGATATCGAACGTCGCTTCTTCGTCGTGGCGGACGTCATTCATCTGAGAGAGGGTTCCGTTCATCGCTGGCGCAGCCATACGCGGCACAGCGACACGAGCTTATCCACGTCGATGGGCTTGGATATGTAATCGTCCGCACCCGCTTCGAGACATTTCTGGCGATCGCTCGGCATCGCCTTCGCCGTCAGCGCGATGATCGGCAAACGCGCAAATTCCGTGCGCTTGCGGATTTCGCTCATCGCGGTGAGGCCGTCCATCTCGGGCATCATCACGTCCATCAGCACGAGGTCGATATCGCCGCGGCGCGCGAGCGCTTCGAGCGCCTCCCGCCCGTTGCGCGCGATTTCGAGCGTCGCGCCGAGCGGCTCGATCACGCGCGAAAGCGCGAAGATATTGCGCACGTCGTCTTCGGCGAGCAGGATCGTGCGGCCTTCGAACACGTCGTCGCGCTGACGCGCCGCGCGCAGCATGCGCTGCTGCTCCGGCGGCAACGCGCTCTCGACGCTATGCAGGAACAGCGTCACTTCGTCGAGCAGGCGCTCCGGCGACTTCGCTCCCTTGATGATGATCGATTTCGAGTAGCGGCGCAGGCGCTGCTCCTCTTCCTGCGACAACAATCGCCCCGTATAGACGATGACCGGCGGCGAAGCCTGCCCGCTGCCCGTCGACACGCGTTCGAGCAGGTCGTAGCCGGAGCCGTCGGGCAGCGCGAGATCCATCACGACGCAATCGAACGGCGCGCGCTGCATTTCCTCGACGGCCTCGGCGATCGATCCCGCCTCCACGATGCCGACCGTCTCGCTCGCGAGCAGCGCGTGAATGCTCTGACGCAGCGCCGGATCGTCCTCGACGACGAGCACGCGGCGCATGCCCTGCGCCGAACGCGCTTCGAGCTTGCGGATCGCGTGGGCGAGTTCCTCGCGCGCGCTCGGCTTGAGCGTATAGCCGATCGCACCGAGATGGAGCGCGACATCGGCGTGATCGGTCGCGGAGACGATGTGAATCGGAATGTGGCGCGTGAGCGGATCGTGCTTGAGCCATTCGAGCACCGTGAGACCCGACTGATCCGGCAAGCCGATGTCGAGCAGGATGCCGTTCGGCTGCAGCGAGCGCGCGAGTTCGACGCCCTGCGTGGCGGTGGCTGCGTGCACGCAGTCGAAGTCGAGCTCGTGCGCGAGATCGTAGAGAATGCGTACGAAGGTCTGATCGTCCTCGATGACGAGGATCACGCGATCCGGGCGCTTGCGGTCGGCGCGGTCGTCGACGATGGCGATCGGCTCGGGCATCGCGACGGGCGCCTGCACCGGCAACGGCTGCACGGGCTGCATCGTCGCGGGCGCGGGTTCGCTCGGCGCGACGATCGTGTCGAGCTTCGCGGTGACGGTGCCTTCGCGCGCGGCGATCGGCAGCGTCACCGAAAACACGCTGCCCTGCCCCAGTTCGCTCGACACCGATACCGAGCCGCCGAGCAGGCGCGAGAACTCGCGTGAAATCGACAGCCCCAGACCGCTGCCGCCGTATTTACGGCTCGTCGTGCCGTCGGCCTGCTGGAACGCCTGGAAGATCATGTCCTGCTTTTCGCGCGCGATGCCGATGCCCGTGTCGCGCACCTCGAAGCGCAGCGCGCTTTCGCTCGCGCGTTCGACCGCGACCGTCACGCGCCCGCGCTCGGTGAACTTGAACGCGTTCGACAGCAGATTGCGCAACACCTGCAAGAGCCGCTGGCTATCGGTGACGAAGTACTGCGGCACGTTCTCGCCATGCCCGGTGACGAATTCGACCCCCTTGCTCCCGGCGACGGGCGCGAAGGATTGCTGCAGCGTCTGCAGAATCGAATCGACGGAAGTGGGCGCGAACTGCACGTCCATCTGTCCCGCCTCGACCTTCGAGAGATCGAGAATGTCGTTGATGAGCGAAAGCAGATCGCTGTTCGACGAATGAATCGTTGCTGCGTAACGCACCTGTTCGTCGGTCAGGTTGCCTTGCTTGTTGTCCTGCAGGAGCTTGGCGAGAATCAGCGAGCTATTGAGCGGCGTGCGCAGTTCGTGCGACATGTTCGCGAGGAACTCGGACTTGTACTGGCTCGCGCGTTCCATTTCCAGCGCGTTCGCGGTCAGTTCCTGTTGCGCCTGCAAAAGCTCGGCCTTCTGGCGTTCGAGATGCTGCGTGTGCTCTTCGAGCTGGACATTGGTCTGTTCGAGTTCGGCCTGCTGCTGTTCGAGACGCGCCTGCGAATCCTGCAACGCGCGGCCCCGCTCCTCCAGTTCCTCGTTCGACACGCGCAGTTCTTCCTGCTGCACCTGCAATTCCTCGCTCTGGCGCTGCGTTTCCTCGAGCAATTCGACCATGCGCGCGCGATAGCGCGCCGAACGCAGCGCCATGCCCACCGGCTCCGACGCCATTTCGAGCAACGCGCGGGCATCGTCGAAACGTCCTTCGCCGCCGACGAAACCGACTTCGATCGCGCCCGCGACTTCGCCATCGGCGAAAAGCGGCGCGATCACCACGCGCGACGCCGCCGCCGAGCCGAGCGCGGAACCGGTTTTCAGATAATGCGACGAAGCGTCGCGCAGTTCGAGCACGCGCTCATCGGCGACGGCCTGACCGACGAGCCCCTCGCCGCGCGCGATCCGGCGCGGCGCGCTGTCTTCGTCGGGCAGCGCCCACGCCGCGACGCGCACGAGCGCATCGCCGTCGAGCGCGTAGACGACGCCGACTTTCGCGTTCACGTAGGGAATGATCGAACGCAGGATGCTCACGCCGATCGAAGCCGGAGACTGCTCGCCACGCAATTTGACGGCGAGCTGCATGATGCCCTGCTGCAGCCAGGTCGTGCGTTGTACGGCGAGCCGCGATTTGATATATAGATGCGCCACCGCCGCGAGCACGAGCAGCACGACGATGCCCATCGCGCGGTTGATCTGCAGCACTTCGCGGCTGGCGGTCGGGTCCACCGCCGCAAATGCGTATCCTGCGATCATCAGCAGGGCCGACGCGCCCGCCGTGACGATCGGCACCGCGGGCCGGTCGACCCACACGCAGAGCACGACCGGCAGCACGTAGAAGACCCAGATCGCGACGCGCATCGGCGTGAGCACATCGATGCAGAACACGACGGCAAGCGTGATCGCGATGGCAAGGTAGATCCAGGCAGTCAGGTTTCGAGTGTCTTGAGGCATCGTTGACCGGTTATGTTCATGTTTTGCGCGGGCCCCGCGCCGGCAGCAGGCACGGACCTTAGCATGAGCCGCAAGTCCTTGTCACATCGGGCTTCGCGGCCGATCGGCGCATGCTTTCCCGCGCGGCAGTTGTTACGAAAGACCGCCGTGCCAGTGTTTTCAACGAGGTAAGAATGACTGATTTTTCTGGCTCTCGCGTGCTCGTCACGGGCGCCTCGGGATTCGTCGGGTCCGCGGTTGCGCGGCTCGCCATCGAACGCGGTTTCGACGTGCGCGTGCTCGTGCGCAAGACCAGCCCACGCAAGAACGTCGAATCGCTGAATGCGGAAATCGTCGTCGGCGACATGCGCGACGAGGCCTCGATGCGCGCGGCGCTCAAGGGCGTGCGCTTTCTGTTTCACGTCGCCGCCGATTACCGCATCTGGGCGCCCGACCCGAGCGAGATCGAGCGCGCCAATCTCGACGGCACCGAAGCGACCATGCGCGCGGCGCTGGCTGAAGGCGTCGAACGCATCGTCTATACGAGCAGTGTCGCGACCTTGAAGGTGACGAGTTCCGGCGCGATCGTCGATGAGACCAAGCCCTCGGACGCGGCGAGCACGATCGGCGCGTACAAGCGCAGCAAGGTGCTGGCCGAGCGCGCCGTCGAGCGCATGGTCGCGCAGAACGCGCTGCCGGCGGTGATCGTCAATCCGTCGACGCCGATCGGCCCGCGCGACGTGCGCCCGACGCCGACCGGGCGCATCATCGTCGAAGCGGCGACGGGCAAGATTCCCGCGTTCGTCGATACGGGCCTCAATCTCGTGCACGTCGACGATGTCGCCAACGGGCACTTTCTGGCGCTGGAACGCGGGAAAATCGGCGAACGGTATATCCTCGGCGGGGAAAACCTGCCCTTGCAGCAGATGCTCGCGGATATCGCCGGATTCGTCGGCCGCAAGCCGCCGACCATCAGGCTGCCGCGCGGGCCGCTCTATCCGGTGGCGCTCGGCGCGGAACTCGTCGCCAAACTGACCGGCAAGGAGCCGATGGTCACGCGCGACGCGTTGCGGATGTCGAAGAACAAGATGTACTTCACGTCGGCAAAGGCGCAGCGGGAACTCGGCTACAGCGCGCGGCCGTACGCGCAAGGACTGAAGGATGCGCTCGACTGGTTTCGGGCGAATGGCTATCTCGCTGCATGAAGCGCGAAATCATTTCGTGAAACGTTCCGGCAGGCGTAACGGCGTGCAAATCGCCAACTCTTGTATAAGACTTGAAAAAAGTTAAGTCATTGATCTATCACGGAAAACGCCAGTTTTGTCCGTTCGCGCGCCGCGAAATTCACACGCGCGAACCGCAAAATCAGGCAGAATAGCGGTTTGTTGCCGGAAGGGCGATTGAGGCCGGCGGTTTTTTCCAACCTGTTTTCGGATGTCGAGACAAGCGATGAGTAATCAGCAACCCACCATCATCTACACCCTGACCGACGAAGCTCCGCTGCTCGCGACCAGCGCCTTTCTGCCGATCATCCGTACCTTCACCGCGCCGGCGGGCGTCAATGTCACGACGAGCGACATCTCGGTTGCCGCGCGCATCCTGGGCGAATTCCCCGAATTCCTGACCGACGCGCAAAAGGTCCCCGACAACCTCGCCGAGCTCGGCCGCCTCACGCAGCTCGACGACACCAACATCATCAAGCTGCCGAACATCAGCGCGTCGCTGCATCAGCTGACGAGCGCGATCAAGGAACTGCAGTCGAAGGGCTACAAGCTGCCCGACTATCCCGAAGAGCCGAAGAACGACGAAGAGCAGGCCATTCGCGCGCGCTACGGCAAGTGCCTCGGCTCGGCCGTGAACCCAGTTCTGCGCGAAGGCAACTCGGACCGCCGCGCGCCGCTCGCCGTCAAGAACTACGCGAAGAAGCATCCGCACAGCATGGGCGAGTGGAGCATGGCCTCGCGCACGCACGTCGCGCACATGAAACACGGCGACTTCTATCACGGCGAAAAGTCCGTCACGAACGATAAAGCACGCGAAGTGCGCATGGAACTCGTCACGAAGCGCGGCGAGACCATCGTGCTGAAGCCGAAGGTCAAGCTGCAGGATGGCGAGATCGTCGACAGCATGTTCATGAGCAAGAAGGCGCTGGTCGAGTTCTACGAAGAGCAGATGGAAGATGCGCGCAAGACCGGCGTCATGCTGTCGCTGCACGTGAAGGCGACCATGATGAAGGTCTCGCACCCGATCGTCTTCGGTCACGCGGTGAAGGTGTTCTACAAGGACGCGTTCGCCAAGCACGCGAAGCTCTTCGAGGAACTCGGCATCAACGTGAACAACGGCCTCGTCGATCTGTACACGAAGATCGAGACGCTGCCGGAATCGCAACGCGACGAAGTCATCCGCGACATGCACGCATGCCACGAGCACCGCCCGGCGATGGCGATGGTCGATTCGGCCAAGGGCATCTCGAACCTGCACGCGCCGAACGACGTGATCGTCGATGCCTCCATGCCCGCGATGATCCGCGCCGGCGGCAAGATGTGGGGCGCCGACGGCCGTCCGCAAGACACCAAGTGCCTGATTCCGGAAAGCACGTTCGCGCGCATCTATCAGGAAATCATCAACTTCTGCAAGACCAACGGCGCGTTCGACCCCAAGACCATGGGCACGGTGCCGAACGTCGGCCTGATGGCGCAGAAGGCCGAAGAGTACGGCTCGCACGACAAGACCTTCGAGATCGCGGAAGACGGCACGGCGCGCATCGTCGATAACGCGACCAACGAAGTCATCGAAGGGCTGACGCAGGAAGTCGAGAAGGGCGACATCTGGCGCATGTGCCTCGTGAAGGATGCGCCGATCCGCGACTGGGTGAAGCTCGCCGTCACGCGCGTGAAGAACTCGGGCACGCCGGCGGTGTTCTGGCTCGACCCGTATCGTCCGCACGAAGCCGAATTGATCAAGAAGGTCGAGACCTACCTGAAGGACTACGACACCCGTGGCCTGGACATCCAGATCATGTCGCAGGTGCGTGCGATGCGTTACACGCTGGAGCGCGTGATTCGCGGCATGGACACGATCTCGGCCACCGGCAACATCCTGCGCGACTACCTGACCGACCTGTTCCCGATCATGGAACTCGGCACGAGCGCGAAGATGCTGTCGATCGTTCCGCTGATGGCGGGCGGCGGCCTGTACGAGACGGGCGCGGGCGGCTCGGCGCCGAAGCACGTGCAGCAGCTCGTGCAGGAAAACCATCTGCGCTGGGATTCGCTCGGCGAATTCCTCGCGCTGGCGGTGTCGCTGGAAGAACTCGGCATCAAGAACGACAACGCGCGTGCGAAGCTCGTCGCGAAGGCGCTGGATTCGGCCACCGGCAAGCTGCTCGACAACAACAAGAGCCCGTCGCCGAAGACCGGTCAGCTCGACAATCGCGGCAGCCAGTTCTATCTCGCGATGTACTGGGCGCAGGAACTCGCGTCGCAGACGGAAGATCGCGAACTCGCCGCGCTGTTCGCGCCGCTCGCGAAGACGCTCGCTGCGAACGAGCAGAAGATCGTCGACGAACTCGCCGCCGTGCAGGGCAATGCGGCGGATATCGGCGGCTACTACAAGCCGGACGAAGCGAAGCTCGAAGCGGTGATGCGTCCGAGCAAGACGCTCAACGCCGCGCTCTCGGAAGTGCGCGCGAAGTAAGGTTGGACGGGCGCGTGATGCGCGCCCTGCGAACCGGCATCTCTTCGGAGATGCCGGTTTTGTTTTTTTGGAACGGACGAAAAACTGTCGTGTAATCCGCACGCTCGGTGCAATTGGTTACAACCTGTGCCGACCTCGCCAAATTCGAGCGGGTAGAATCGTTGCCTCGCCGCCCAGTTGCCAGACACAGACACACTCGCATGAATCTACAAGACCAGCTCGGCGCGCTGGAGTCGAGCCTCGATACGCTCCTCCAGACCGCGGCCGCATCTGACCGATCATCTGTCGAATCGAACGAAACCGTTGTTGCGTCGAATCAGCCGTCGCCTGACGAACCGCCCGCATTGGGCGGCGCGCGTGAGCCGGACGATTCCGCCGCGCCCGCCGAACCGCCGGGCCTCAACGAGCCGCCGACGCTCGTCGTGTCGCGTCCGGAGCGCGATGCGATCGAAATGACCATCGCGGGCAAGACGGTGAAGCTGAGTCCGGAAGGGGTGTCGGAACTGATCGAGGAATTGTCGAACGTGCGCGCGTCGATGTCGCCGGAGCAGCCGGCGGGGATCGCGCCGGGGTGGCGCTTCGCGGCGACCAAGGACCCGGTCATGGCGACGCAGAAGTATCCGAATGGCGACCGGCTGCTGATCCTGCGTCACAGCGGGCACGGGTGGGTGCCGTTTTCGTTCTCGCCGAACATGGTGATCGAGTTGTACGCCATGTTGACGAAGAAGTAAGCGCACTTCGCGACTTACGAACCTTCCTGCGTCGGCGCCTGAACCCGCGCCTTCCACTGCCCGCCCTTCCCGCTCCAGTAACGCACCGCCGAACCGATCGTCGCGCTGACGTAGAACAACGCGACGAACGGCAGAAGCGGCGCCCACAACAACGATCTGCGGTAGTAGCGCAGCATCGGCCCATAGGCGATGCACATGAACGCCCACGCGGCGCAAGCGGGCCAGGCGCGCGCGCCGAACGCCAACGCGAAGACCGGCGGCACGAGATAGATCAGCACCATGCCGAGCACCGTGCCAGCGAGCAGCAACGGTGAATAGCGTAATTGCGTGAAAGCCGTGCGCGCGATCATGTTCCAGACATCGCGCCAGCTATCGTAGGGACGCAGGGATTCGCTGCGTTCGGCGAGATCGAGACGAATCGGACGCGCGCCGTTGCGGCCCGCGCGATGCTTGATGCGCGCCGCGAGACTGCAATCGTCGATCAGTTCCTGGCGGATCGATTCGATGCCGCCCGCCTCCACGAGCGCCGAGCGGCGCACCAGCATGCAGCCGCCCGCCGCGCCGGCGGTCGGCTTCTTCACGTCGTTGACCCACGCGAAGGGATAGAGCTTCGCGAAGAAAAACACGAACGCGGGAATCAGCGCCTTTTCCCAGAGCGAATCGCAGCGCAGACGCACCATCAGCGACACCAGATCGCGGTCTTCGAGAATCGTGCGCGCGACGAGTTGCGTCGCGGCATCGGCGGGATGGTAGATGTCCGCATCGGTCAGCAGCAGGAATTCGGCGGGCAGGCCGAGCGAATCGATCGCGCCGATGCCTTGCGACTGCGCCCACACCTTGCCCGACCAGCCCGGCGGCAGCGGCTGCGCGGTCAGCACGGTCAAACGGTCTTCGAGCCCGAGATCGCGGGCGGCGGCAAGCGCGACGCTGGCGGTGCCATCGGTGCTGTGGTCGTCGACGACGATCACATGGAACGCGCCCGCGTAGTCCTGCTTCAGCAGCGAACCGACGGCGCGTCCGATCACATCCGCCTCGTTGCGCGCCGGCACGACAGCCACGAGCGCAGGCCACGCGCCGCGCCGCGCGATCTCCGCACTGCCGACAGCGTGGATCGTGGTATCGGAAAGCGCTGGGGCGGGCTCCGCGCGCCAGAAGCCGCCGCGCGCCAGCAGCAGCACGATCCAGATCAAGAAAGACAGCCAGGCGATCAATAGCATGAAATAAACGATTAGCGTGTGAACAGTGGCGTAGCCGGACGAAGCGCGCGGCGTTTCAGCCGACTCGGACGTTGCGCAAAAAATACACAAACGCCGACGGCGCGCGGAATCCTTCCAGAACGAGGCCCGGCGGGCCGCGCGGCGCAAGTCTCGCCGGCACGCGGGCCGAAGCGTCCGACAGTTTACTGGGTTCTGAAAATCGCCGTATTTCAGCGCCGACAACCGTTTCGTGGACTGAAGCAGGCATTGAGCACCCAAAAAGGGAACGCGTTAGAATACGCGGTCAACTTCGGCGCGCAGACCGCGTACAGCATGTCTTTTTTTCCGGTCTGCTTTCCAGGCACTCTTCCGACGTTTTCCGAGGCGTCGCGAAGGATGAATCAACGGAAAGCGCCGGCTAACCCCGAAACCCGCGTCAGTCGGAGTTCGTTCGAATATGCGTATCATCCTTGCTCAACCCCGCGGCTTTTGTGCGGGTGTGGTCCGTGCGATCGAAATCGTCGATCGGGCCCTCGAACGGCATGGCGCACCGGTCTATGTGCGCCATGAGATCGTTCATAACCGTCATGTCGTCGACAATCTGCGGAGCAAGGGCGCACGTTTCGTCGAAGAACTCGATGAAGTGCCGCACGGCGCGGTAGCGATCTTCAGCGCGCACGGCGTCGCGCGCAAAGTCGAAAAGGATGCGCAGACGCGCGGCCTCGATGTGCTGGACGCCACCTGTCCTCTGGTCACGAAAGTGCACGTGCAGGGGCGCCAGTATGTAGCGCAGGGACGCACGCTGATTCTGATCGGCCACGCGGGCCATCCGGAAGTGGAAGGCACGATCGGGCAGATTCCCGGCGTCGTCGTGCTGGTGCAGAGCGAAGCCGAAGTGGCGAAGATGACGCTCGCGCCCGACACGCCCGTCGCCTACGTCACGCAGACCACGCTGTCGGTCGACGACACACGGGGCATCATCGACGCGTTGCAGCGCCGCTTCACCGATATCGTCGGGCCGGATACGCGCGACATCTGTTACGCGACGCAAAACCGCCAGGCCGCCGTGCGCGAACTGTCGAGCCAGGTGGACGTGCTGCTCGTGGTCGGCGCCACCAATAGTTCAAATTCGAACCGCCTGCGGGAGATCGGCGCCGAGAGCGGCGTGCCGAGCTACCTCGTCGCGGACGGTTCAGAGATCAAGCCGGAATGGTTTGCCAGGGTGCAGACGGTCGGCATCACCGCGGGCGCTTCGGCGCCCGAGGAAATGGTCAAACATGTGATCGATGCCCTGCGCGCGTTCGGAAACGTCGAAGTCACGACGATGAACGGCCGCGAGGAAAAGGTCGAATTCAAACTCCCCGCGAAGCTCACTCAACCGGTCGCCGCCGTTGCGGCAACCGCGATTCGCGAAGAATAAGGAGAGGACGCAATTGTCTATCCCGATGCTCCAGAAGGCGCGCGTTGGCGCCTATATCTTCAAACAGCACATCACGGGCACGAAGCGCTACCCGCTCGCGCTGATGCTGGAACCGCTGTTCCGCTGCAATCTGGCGTGTAACGGTTGCGGCAAGATCGATTATCCGGACCCGATCCTGAACCAGCGTCTGTCGCTGGAAGAATGTCTCGGCGCCGTCGACGAATGCGGCGCGCCGGTCGTGTCGATCGCGGGCGGCGAGCCGCTGCTGCACAAGGAAATGCCGCAGATCGTGAAGGGCATCATGGCGCGCAAGAAGTTCGTGTATCTCTGCACGAACGCGCTCTTGATGGAAAAGAAGATGGACGACTACGAGCCGAGCCCGTACTTCGTCTGGTCGGTGCACCTCGACGGCGACCGCGAGGCGCACGATCACTCGGTTTCGCAGCCGGGCACCTATGACAAGGCCGTCGCGGCCATCAAGGAAGCGAAGCGCCGCGGCTTTCGCGTGAACATCAACTGCACGCTGTTCAACGACGCCGAACCCGAGCGCGTGGCGAAGTTCTTCGACACGCTCGGGCCGATCGGCGTCGATGGCATCACGGTTTCGCCGGGCTATGCATACGAGCGCGCGCCGGACCAGCAGCACTTCCTGAACCGCGACAAGACGAAGAATCTGTTCCGCGAAATCTTCAAGCGCGGCAACAACGGCAAGAACTGGTCGTTCAGCCAGTCGACGCTGTTCCTCGACTTCCTGGCGGGCAACCAGACGTATCAGTGCACGCCGTGGGGCAACCCGGCGCGCACGGTGTTCGGCTGGCAAAAGCCCTGCTATCTGGTCGGCGAAGGTTACGTGAAGACCTTCAAGGAACTGATGGAAACCACCGACTGGGACAAGTACGGCACGGGCAAGTATGAGAAGTGCGCGGACTGCATGGTCCACTGCGGCTTCGAGGCAACGGCCGTGATGGACACGGTGGCGCATCCGCTGAAGGCCGCGAGGATCGCGCTTTCGGGTCCGCGCACGACGGGCGCCTTCGCGAAGGAACTGCCGATCGACAAGCAGCGTCCGGCTGAATTCGTGTTCTCGAAGCACGTGGAGATCAAGCTGGAAGAGATCGGCCGCATGCAGAAGAACAAGGGCGCGAAGACGGCGGCGGCGGTGAATTGAGCGCGCGTTGACGAAACAGGAATGAAGAAGGGCGGATGGCTTTGGGGTCATCCGCCCTTTTGTTTTCCAGCTACCAGATTGTCCTGACGTGCTCGTATTTGCGAATCAGACGATCCCTTGTCACCAGGGGCGCCGATAGCGCCCGCGCCGTCGCGACGATCACGCGATCCGCGGGATCATTGTGAAACGCCCCGGGCAGTTCGATCGATCGGATGGCGATGCTGCTGTCCACCGGCATGAATCGCACGGCGTCGATTCGACCGACCCGTTCGACCCAGTCGCTGACGTCCATCGACAGTCGTATCTTGCCTCTGCTCACCAGCAAGGCAATTTCCCACGCACTCATGGCCGAAACGACGATCTCTCCGTTTTCGCCCGATTCCTCCGCGATGGCTGCGCGCGCCTGCTTGCTGAGCGCCCCACCGCCGATCCACCATAGAAGCGTGTGCGTGTCCAGCACGATCATCGATACGCCTCCCAGTCGTCCTCGCCGAGCGGCTCGAATGCATCTTCGCAAAACAGCACGCTTCCGCGCAGTTCTTCCAGCGGAGTCAGCGATGAACCCTCGTAGCGCCGGATTTCGAGCACGGGTTTTCCATGGTCTGTCACAATCATATGTTCTCCTGTCGATTCAACGAGACGAAAATATTCAAGCGCTTTAGCCTTGAACTCCGATTTCGAAACTCGCTTGACAGTCATGATAGCGCCCATGGTCATTTTCAAGTAGTCATTTTACCCTCGTCCGGATGGAATAGGCAAAACCGACATTTCCGACGCCCACAAAAAAACGCGACGGCTCTCACCGTCGCGTCCTTGTCACCTGCCGCTACACCACATCAACTCAGCAGCACTTCCCCGCCCCCGATCCGTACCTCGCTTCCTGCCGCTCGCGGAAGAACTCCGCATAGGTCATCGCGGGCTTGTCGGGATGCGTCGTCTGCATGTGCGTGACGTACGCGTCGTAGTCGGGCATCCCGACCATCAGGCGCATCGCCTGGCCGAGATACCGTCCTGCTTGCTGAAGATCGCTGAACATCGCTTGCTCCTTTGTGCGGCAAAGACTCAATGTCCCGAACGAACCGCCGCGTTCGCGCCCGCGGGCATCGCTTCGAACGGCGTCTCGCGCACCGTCGGCCTGGTTTCGCGACGCGCGCGCAACACGGCCAGCACGCCGTACACCGCGATGCTCACCACGACGAAAATGAACAGCCCGGCAAGCGCCGCATCGACGTAATCGTTGAAAATGATGCGCTGCATCTCCGCCAGCGACTTCGCCGGCGCCATCACCTTGCCCGCGTCGTACGCTTCCTTCAGCTTGCCCGCGTGCGCGAGGAAACCCACCTTCGGACTCGCGTCGAAAATCTTCTGCCAGCCGGCCGTCAACGTGCAGATGAGCAGCCAGATCGTCGGCACGAGCGTGACCCATGCGTAGCGCTCGCGCTTCATCTTGAACAGCACGACGGTGCCGAGCATCAGCGCGATGCCCGCGAGCATCTGGTTCGAGATGCCGAAGAGCGGCCACAGCGTGTTGATGCCGCCGAACGGATCGACCACGCCCTGATACAGGAAGTAGCCCCACGCGGCGACGCACAGACCCGTCGCGACGAGATTGGCCGGCAGCGACTCCGTGCGGCGCAGCGCCGGATGGAACGTGCCGAGCAGATCCTGCAGCATGAAGCGGCCGGCGCGCGTGCCCGCGTCGACGGCGGTCAGGATGAAAAGCGCCTCGAACAGAATCGCGAAGTGATACCAGAACGCCATCATCGCCGGGCCGCCGATCACCTGGTGAAGAATGTGCGCCATGCCCACCGCAAGAGTCGGCGCACCGCCCGCCCGCGCGATGATGGTCGTCTCGCCGACCGCTTTCGCCGTCGACGTCAGCATGTCCGGCGTCAACAAAAAGCCCCAGCCCGTCACGGTCTGCGCGACCGCTTCGGGCGTCGAGCCGAGCAGCGCGGCGGGGCTGTTCATCGCGAAATACACGCCCGGCTCGATCACGCAGGCGGCGACGAGCGCCATCATCGCGACGAACGATTCCATCAGCATCGCGCCATAACCGATGAAGCGCATGTTGACTTCGTTGTCGATCATCTTGGGGGTCGTGCCCGACGCGATCAGCGCGTGGAAGCCCGACACCGCGCCGCACGCAATGGTGATGAAGAGGAACGGGAACAGGTTGCCCGACCACACCGGCCCGCTGCCGTCGACGAACTTCGTGAAGGCCGGCATCTTCAGCTCGGGCGCGACGATCAGAATGCCGATCGCGAGGCCGAGGATCGTGCCGATCTTGAGGAACGTCGAAAGATAATCACGCGGCGCGAGTAGCAGCCACACCGGCAGCACCGAGGCGACGAAGCCGTAGCCGATCAGAATCCACACGAGCTGCACGCCGGTGAACGTGAAGTACGGCGCGAGCGTCGCCGATTCGGCAACTTGCCCGCCGTAGACGATCGCGAGCATCAGGCCGACGAAGCCGATGATCGACACCTCGCCGATGCGCCCCGGACGGATGTAACGCGTATAGACGCCCATGAAGAGCGCGATCGGAATCGTTGCCGCGACGGTGAACGTGCCCCACGGCGAATTCGTCAGCGCCTTCACGACGATCAGCGCGAGCACCGCGAGAATGATCACCATGATGAGGAACGCGCCGAACAGCGCGATCACGCCGGGCACGGTGCCCAGTTCCATCTTGATGAGGTCGCCGAGCGAGCGGCCGTCGCGGCGCGTCGAGATGAACAGGATGACGAAATCCTGCACCGCGCCCGCGAACACCACGCCGCCGAGAATCCACAGCATGCCGGGCGTGTAGCCCATCTGCGCAGCCAGCACCGGGCCGACGAGCGGTCCCGCGCCGGCGATCGCCGCGAAGTGATGGCCGAACAGCACGTACTTGTTGGTCGGCACGTAGTCGAGGCCGTCGTTGTGACGCACGGCCGGCGTCATGCGCAGGCCGTCGAGCTGCAGCACCTTGCCCGCGATGAAGCGCGAATAGAAGCGGTAAGCGATGAGATAGACGCAGACCGCCGCGATGACGATCCACAGTGCGCTGATACTCTCGCCGTGGGCGAGTGCGATGGTGCCGAATGCGAACGCGCCCAGCAGCGCGAGCGCGATCCAGACCAGGAATCCTGAAGCCCGATTCATGGCGTCTCCTTGAATGTTATTGCCCTTGGGGTAAGCCCTTGGTGCCGTCTCATGCGCCGCGACGACGCATTGGGCGGTAGTATTCGCCTTCGCCCGAGCGCTTACAAGCGCACAACTACGTAACCGGACTACGTAGAATCACGTAGCAAGAATCGCTTCATGAGCCGATGAATCTCAAGGCAAAGATCTTTCTGCTGGCGATCGTGCCGTTCGCGCTGGCGATCGGCGGAATCACTTACGGCGTGCGCCAGCAGGCTGAAACACTCGCGCAGGCCCAGCACGACACCACGCAGGCCGCGTACATGTCGAGCAAGGAGATCGAGCTGCGGCATTACGTCGAGATCGCCAAGAGCGCGATCGCGCCGTACTACGACGCCCCCGCCGACGATCCGCGCAGCGACGACGAACGCCGCCGCCTCGCGCTCGACGCGCTGCACCGGCTCGATTTCGGCCAGGACGGCTACTTTTTCGTCTACACGATGCGCGGCACGTCGCTGATGCATCCGCGCCAGCCCGATCTCGTCGGGCGCGATCTCTGGCTGATGCGCGATCCGAACGGCGCGCTGACCATCCAGGAACTCATCAGGCAGGCGTCGCAAGGCGGCGGCTACGTGCGCTACGTGTGGCGGCGGCCGTCCACCGGTTTGCTCGCGCCGAAGCTCGGCTATGTCGTGCCGCTGCCGCGCTGGGGCTGGATGGTGGGCACCGGCATCTATCTGGAGGATGTCGAAACGACGCTCGCGCGCATCGATACGCAGGCGGCCGTCAACATCGAGCGCACGCTGATGTGGATCGGCGCGATCGCGCTGGCCGGGCTCGCGATCATCGCCGTATGCGCGGCGGTGCTCAACATCAGCGAGCATCGCAGCGCGGACGCGAAGCTGAAACTGCTCGCGCGGCAAGTCGTGGATTCGCAGGAGCAGGAGCGCGCGCGCCTGTCGCGCGAGCTGCACGACGGCATCAGCCAGATGCTGGTTTCGGTGAAGCTGCTGCTCGAATCGGCGCTCGCGCGTTTCGAACGCGGCGCGGCGCGCGAGCCGACCGCCGAAGCCGCGCTCGCGACGAGCCTCGGACGCCTGTCCGGCACGCTGCGCGAAGTGCGCCGCATCTCGCACGCGCTGCGACCCGCGATGCTCGACGATCTCGGCCTCGCTGCCGCGCTCGGTCAGCTCGCGCGCGAACTCGACGGCCAGGACGGCACCGAAGTGCGCTTCGAATCGATGGACGACGGCAAACCTTGTGCGGCGCAGCGCGCGACGCTGCCCGACCCCGTCAACACCGTGCTGTTTCGCATCGCGCAGGAAGCGCTGACCAACATCGCGCGGCACGCGCAGGCATCGCGCGCGGCGATCACGCTGGATATCGCGCCGCACGCCGTCACGCTCGACGTCACCGACAACGGCCGCGGCTTCGACGCGCACACCGCCATCACCGATCCGGCGAGCGGCGTCGGCCTGCGCAACATGCGCGAACGGCTCGACACGCTCGGCGGCACGCTCGCGGTCAGCTCGCAGCTCGGCCGTACGTCGATCACCGCGCGCGTGCCCTTGCCGCTCGCCGCGCCCAACCTCCATGGACATATCGATGAGCGCTGAACCGGTCCGCATCATCCTCGTCGACGATCACCCGCTCGTGCGCGACGGCCTGCGCGCGCGTCTCGATTCCGTACCGCATCTGCGCGTGATCGGCGAGGCGGGCAACGCGAAGGAAGCACTCGCGCTCGCCGCCGACGAATCGAATCCGCCCGATCTCGCGCTGATGGACGTCGGCATGGCGGGCATGAGCGGCATCGAACTGGCGACGCTCTTTCACGAGCGCTTTCCCGGCATCCGCGTGCTGATGCTGTCGATGCACGATAACGTTGAATATGTGAAGCAGGCGGTGCGCGCGGGCGCGAGCGGCTATGTGCTGAAGGATTCGCCCGCCGCCGAGATCATCCAGGCGATCGACGCGGTGCTCGCCGGCAAGACCTTTTTCAGCGCGGGGCTGGCCGCGCGCATGATTCAGGCACAGTCGATGCAGACGCCGCTCGAACGCCTCACGCCGCGCGAGCTCGAAATCCTCGATGCGCTGGCCGAGGGCTTATCGAGCAAGCAGATCGCGCAGCAACATGGGCTGTCGGTGCGCACGGTGGAAACGCATCGGCTGAATTTGAAGCGCAAACTCGATATCGACGGTCAGGCCGAGCTGATCAAGTTCGCGGTGGAGCACCGCCGAACGTGATGAAACTCAGCCCGCCGAACGGGCGTTGTGCTCGGACAGGAACTTGATGAGGCCATCGACACCGCCTTTCTGCAACTGACCCGCGAACTGTTGCTGATAGACCTGGATGAGCCACGCGCCCATCATGTCGATGTCGTAGATTTTCCAGCCCTGCGGCGTCTTTTGCAGGCGGTAGCGCACGGGATTGTCGCCGCCGGTGGAGATGACGTGCGATTCGACGACCGTGTCTTTCGCGTTGGCGTCGATGTTGGGCGCGTCGAACTTGAACTTCACGTCCTGATCGCGCAACTGCGCAAGCGACGCCGCGTAGGTGCGCACCAGCAGCGTCTGGAACTGGTCGTAAAGCTGCTTCTGCTGCTCGGGCGTGGCGCTCGCCCACGCCTTGCCGACCGCGATGCGCGTCGTGCGCTGAAAATCGGTGGCGGGCAAAAAGCGCGTCTCGACGAGCTGCGTGATCTTGGCCATGTCGCCGCCGCGCGCCTGCGGGTCGGCCTTCATCGCGTTGACGGTGCCTTCGACGGCGCCCTTCACGACGGCATCGGGACTTGTTTGTGCGAGCGCCTCGCCTGCAAAAAACATCGAGGCGAGGAGGAAAGCGAAGCAAAGGGAAATATAGCGTTTCATGGCACCCGTTCTCTGATCAGGTTTTGGTGGCGCGGGTTGTGCGAATCATGCGGCCATCGGACATTGCAAGCGAGGCCGCGTGACTGCGGGTCAGTATACCGACACCGCAGCGCCGCAACAGTTCAAGCACGCTTCAGGCACGGAGTGTTCCAGCGCGCCCGCTATACTTGCGCGGCACACCGCGTGGTCTTGCGGACAGGATTCGGAATCCGGCGGTCGGCATCATGCAACTCGCGCGTTCGCACGCGCAAAAATAACAGGACACACAGGTAGCGTCTTCATGCTGACGTCCAACATTACCCGCTTCGTCACTCTCGCCATCCGCCGACCGGCGTGGATTATCGCCGTTTCGCTCGTGCTCGGCGTGCTCTCCACGATTTATGTCGTCCATCATTTCCGCATCAGCACCGACGTCAGCCAGCTGATCGAAACCGAGCCCGAATGGGCGGCGCGCAGCAAGGCCATCGACGAGGCCTTTCCGCAGCGCGGCGCGACGCTGCTGATCGTCGTGCAGGCGCCCGCGCAGGAATTCGCCGATGCCGCCGCGAACGAACTCGCCGCCGCGCTCGCGAAGGAACCGGAACGCTTCAAGTCGGTGTCGCAGCCCGCGGGCGGCGCGTTCTTCGAACACAACGGCCTGCTCTATCTGCCGACGGAGAAGGTCGAGCAGGTCACGAAGCAGCTCGTGCAGGCGCGCCCGCTGATCAACACGCTCGCGCACGACCCGACGCTCACCGGCCTCGCGCAGACGCTCAACACCACGCTCAATCTGCCGTTGACGCTCGGCCAGGTCAATCTCGGCCAGATGGCCGGCCTGCTCGGCAACAGCGCGACCGTGCTGGACCGCGTGCTCGCGAATCAGCCGGCGGCGTTCTCGTGGCGCGATCTGGCGGATTCATCCAAGGCCGACAAACCCGGCCGCGCGTTCGTCACCGTGTTGCCGGAGCTGAACTTCAATGCGCTGAAGGCGGCGGCGGGCACGTCGGACGAGATTCGCGCGAAGGCGTCCGAAATCGGCATCGACAAAAAATATGGCGCGACGCTGCATCTGACCGGCGCGCAGCCGCTCGCCGACGAGGAATTCGCGTCCGTGCAGGACGGCGCCGTGCTCAACGGCGTGCTCACGTTTCTCGTCGTGCTGATGATCCTCTGGGTCGCGCTGCGCTCGAAGCGCATGATCCTCGCGGTGTTCATCACGCTGTTCGTCGGGCTCGCGATCACCGCCGCGCTCGGCCTCATGATGGTCCACGCGCTCAACATGATCTCGGTCGCGTTCATGGTGCTGTTCGTCGGTCTGGGCGTGGATTTCGGCATTCAGTTCGGCGTGAAGTATCGCGAGGAACGCTACAAACACAAGCGGCTCGACGTGTCGCTGGCGGAAACCGCGCGCCATGTCGCTGTGCCGCTCACGCTCGCCGCGGCCGCAACCGCCGCGAGCTTCTTTTCGTTTTTGCCGACCGCGTATCGCGGCGTGTCGGAGCTGGGGTTGATCGCGGGCGTCGGCATGTTCGTCGCGTATGCGACCAACATGACGCTGCTGCCCGCGCTCATCAAGGTGTTCGCGCCGCCGGGCGAAGCGCGTTCGCCGGGTTTTCCGATGCTCGCGCCCGTCGATGAATTTCTCGACAGGCATCGCAAGCCGGTTCTGATCGGCACGCTCGTGGTGGTGATCGGCGCGCTGCCGCTGCTTTTCGATCTGCGCTTCGACTTCAATCCGCTGCATCTGAAGGACCCGCACACCGAGTCGATGGCGACGCTCACCTCGCTCCAGGATTCACCGGAAGGCGCCGTGAACGATGTCGCCGTGCTCGCACCGTCGCTCGCCGAAGCCGACCGTATCGCCGCGAAGCTGCAAAAGCTGCCGGAAGTCGATCGCGCGACCACGCTCTCGTCGCTGATCCCCGCCGATCAGCCGAAGAAACTCGAACTCATCAAGGCCGCGGCCGATCAACTGCTGCCCGCGCTCGATCAGCAAACCGCATCGCCCGTGACGGACGAAGTGCGCGTCGCGGCGCTCAAGCGCGTGTCGAGCCAGCTCTCGCTCGCCGCCGACGAGCATCCCGGCCCCGGCGACAAGGAAGCGAAGCATCTGTCGCAGACGCTCGCGAAGCTGGCGCAGGCCGACGCCGCCACGCGCGAGCGCGCCGAGCACGCGATGGCCGCGCCGCTGCGTATCGCGCTCGCGCAATTGCGCGCGCTGCTCACGCCGAGCGAAATCACGCGCGCGACGCTGCCGCCGCAGATGGTCGCGTCGTTCGTGACGCCGGACGGTCAGGCGCTCGTCGATGTCTCGCCGAAGATTCCGCCCGGCGTCGATCCCAACGACGACACCCTTCTCGCCCGCTTCGCCGACGCCGTGCAGAAAGCCGAGCCCGATGCGATCGGCGGGCCGATCTCCGTGCGTCATTCGGCCGAGACCATCATCAAGGCGTTCGAACAGGCCGCGCTCTATTCGCTGATCGCGATCGCGGTGCTGCTGTGGCTCGCGCTACGCCGTTTTGGCGATGTTCTGAGAACTTTGGTACCTTTGCTCGTTTCCGCGATCGTCACGCTCGAACTGTGCGTCGTCTTCCGGATGCCGCTCAACTTCGCGAACATCATCGCGTTGCCGCTCATGCTGGGCGTCGGCGTCGCGTTCAAGATCTATTTCGTGATGGCGTGGCGATCCGGCCAGACGCGCTTGCTACAGTCGAGCCTCACGCATGCCGTTATGTTCAGTGCGGCCACGACCGCGACCGCGTTCGGCAGCCTGTGGTTCTCGCATCATCCCGGCACGTCCAGCATGGGACGGCTTCTGGCGCTGTCGCTCTTTTGCACGCTGATCGGCGCCGTGGTGTTCCAGCCCGTTCTGATGGGCAAGCCGCGCAAGGTGCGCGCGGCCGACCGGGCGAAGCTGCGGGCGGCGCGGCGACATGACAACTTACGAGGAATTGAAGAATGAAGTCGGGATCGGCGGCGCTGTCCGCCCGTGCAGTGCGTAGATTGGGAATGAGTGTGGTAATCGCGGGCGCGCTCGCGACCGCAGGATGCGCGACCGGCCCGGATCGCAATCCGAAAGACCCGCTCGAGCCGATGAACCGCAAGATCTTCACGTTCAACGACACGCTCGATACGTACGTCGCGAAGCCCGTCGCGCAGTTCTACGTCGATTACACGCCGAGTCCGTTCCGTACCGCGGTCAGCAATTTCTTCTCGAACCTGGGCGATTTCTCCAACTTCGCGAACAACCTGCTGCAACTGAAGATCACCGATGCGACGCAAGACTTGATGCGTATCGCGATGAACTCGGTGTTCGGCATCGGCGGTTTGATCGATATCGCATCGCCGGCCGGCTTGCCGAAGCATCATCAGGATTTCGGCCTGACGCTCGGGCATTACGGCATGCCGTCGGGGCCGTATCTGGTGCTCCCGCTGCTCGGCCCGAGTTCGTTCCGCGATTCGACGACCTGGCTGGTCGACTGGCGTGTGAATCCGCTGAGTTACTCCGATCCGGAGATTCGCTGGCCGTTGTTCGGCGTGAATTTCGTGAGCGCGCGCGCGGATCTGATCGGCGCGACCGATCTGCTTTCTGCTGCCGCGCTGGATAAGTACGCGTTCGTGCGCGACGCGTACACGCAGCGTCGTCAATATCTTCTGACGGGCGGCGGCGCGGCCTCGCTGCCCGATTACGGCGACGAGGGCGCGGCGGAACCGGATGGGGCGAGCGCGCCGGGCGCGACGGGTGGCGGCAGCACGGAGCAAGGCCTGCCGACGTATGTCGATCCGGGCGCGGCGGCGTCGCCGGCGGGTGGTGTCGGCGGGAAATCGCCTGCGCCGGAAGAGAATGCGCCGAAGGGCCAGCCGTCGCCGAGTTCGAGCAAGGGACAGGGCTTGCCGCAATATGAGGATCCGGCGGCGAAGTAGGCGGGTTCGGGGTCGGTCTGAAAGGGAAACGGGCGCGTGAGCGCCCGTTTTGGTTTAGTGCGCGGCTTCTGTGCGCCGTGCGGTTCGTGGATCAAAGGCTCTGCCCTCGCTCCCACACAGCGGCCGCGGCCTCATAAATGCCGCCATCGCGACGCCCAACTGCCAGCACAACGATATCCGGCTGATCTTCGTCGTCGCGGACGAGATAGACGAGCCGGTAGCCGACGCCTCGCAGCTTGATCTTGTAGCAATTTACGAGCGGAGCGCGAAGCTCGGAGCCCGGCACGCGTGGAGACTTCAGGCGTTTGCTCAGCGCCTGCTTGAAAAGCGCTTTGACCGAGCCATCCAGGTCCGCCCAATCTTCCAGCGCCTCGGGTACGAACAGGAGTTCATACGCCATCACAGATCGTCGATGTTGACCTTGACCGCGCGTTTCACCGACTTCAAACGGGACTGGACCAGGCTCGCCAACTGACGCTCGTCATACAGCTCGGCCATTTCCGCCATCAACTCCGGCGATACCGTATAGAAAGCCGGGCGATTGTGATTGAGCACGGCGACGGGCTCACCACCCGCCTCCTCGATCACTTTCCCCGGATTCTGCTTGAATTCGGAGATGCTGACGGACAACACGCTATGAATGCGCTCCATGACGGCACCTTAAATAGGTCGAAATTTAGACCTATTTTACACGGCTATCATGCGGAGAAACGCTTCAATGTGCGGCTTCTTCCGCCTCTTCCTCGACCAGATCATCGCCCGACATTTTCGGCGCTTCCACGGCGCCCTGATCGCGGCGATACGCCTCGAACAGTTCATCGGCGTAGCGAATCTGCGTGCGGCCGTGCGGCGCGGGCTCGCCCTGCTCGCTCAGGTTCACGAACACCATCTTCTCGACGGTCAGAATGCTCTTGCGGGTGATCTTGTTGCGCACTTCCGCGCGCAGCGTGATCGAGGTGCGGCCGAAATGCGTCGCGGTGATTCCCAGTTCGATGATGTCGCCCTGACGCGCCGAGCTCACGAAGTTGATCTCGGACATGAACTTGGTGACGACGCGCTGATTGCCGAGTTGCGAGATCGCGTAGATCGCGACTTCTTCGTCGATCCAGCGCAGCAGGCTGCCGCCGAAGAGACTGCCGTTCGGGTTCAGATCTTCGGGCTTGACCCATTTGCGGGTATGGAAATTCATTTGCGGTACCTCACTTTCGGTGCTGGCGCGTCGTCCTGCAAAAAAGCGACGCGCGATGATTAGTGTTTTCCCTTATTATACCGACGTGAGGGTTAACCCGCAGAAAGCAAGGGTGTCACAACCACCCGAACGCAGTGGGGCGCGCCAATCGTTGTGCTGATACGTTTTTTTGACGATCTATTGGCTGCGTCCGGCGTGTTGCTGGGACAGAACGACGTGATAATCGCCGGCAAGCTCGGAGGCGCGACACCCAACACAAGCGTCGCTCCACTCCTTTCACGCGCAGCGATGCCTTACGAATTGCGAATCCGAATACCGATGATCACCCGAGTCAGTGCGGGTGCGCGTCTATAACGCCATGGTGAAGCCGGAGGACCGCTTGGCATGACTGGAGACCCAACCTGGACCAATCTCGAAGCATTCACCCGCGAACGACTCGGCGCCCCGCTATTCGGCTCATTGACGCTAACCCCCTCGTCACGGCTCGAAGAGGATCTCGGTCTCACCGGCGTCGACGCAGTGGAATTCATGGACAAGTGCGCGGAAACGTTCAACGTCTCGGCTCAAGGCTTCCCCTACGCGCGATACTTCGGCGCGGAAAACTTCGACCCGATCGGCTCAGTGGTGCAACTATTCTCGAAACGGCATCGTCCGCCGGCACTGGTTCCGCTGACGCTCGGCATGCTCGCGCAGGCGATGAGGCTCGGCCGCTGGGACACGACCTTGCTGGAAGCCCCGCACGACGCCGATAACGCCTGAAACCCTCGATCAACCCAACGCCAGCGCCCGCGCCGATTCCAGCGCGTGTCGCGCCTGCACGAGCGTCGCGCGAGCTTCGCGTGCATCGGACGCGAGCCGCAAAAGCGCGCCCAGTTGCGTCGGATCGCGCAGCAATTCACGCAGAATCGGGCCGATGGCCGTAGTGCCGTCGTCGCGCAGACCGGCCGTCGCAGCCGGCGGCAACGTCCGCCACGCCGGGTCGACGACTGCGCGGCACACCGCGAACGGCAAGCCGCGCGCCGTCGCGATCGCCCCGGCGATATGCGATTCCATATCGACGGCCAGCGCCCCCGTCGACGAATGCAGCGAGCGCTTTTCCGCCTCGCTCTTGACGGGCGCGGCGACGCCCGCCATCTTGCCGCGCCGCGTGACGCGCCCGACCGGCGTGCCCGCGAACGCATCGGCGATGCGCGCGGACCACGCCGCATCGGTCTGCAGCTCGCCGAACGGTCCGCACACGCTTTCGGCCACGATCAGCGCGCCCGGCGCGAGATCCGGCGCGAGCCCGCCCGCCGTGCCGAAGCTGATCACGCCCGAGCAGCCGCGCGCGATCGCGTCCGACAACGCGCGTTCGAGCCAGTCGGCGCGCGCCGCGAACACCACGTCGACGCCACGCCCGCGCACGATCTTCGCCTCGAACGCCATGCCGGTCACGGCGACAACGGGCGCGCTCACATCGCCGCCGTCACGCGCGTAAGGCCTTCGCGCGTCAGATTGCGGTAGCGCGCGAGCGCCCACAGCGGGAAGAACTTGCGATAACCGTGGTAGCGCAGATAGAACACGCGCGGAAACCCCGTCGCGGTGAAGCGCGTTTCGTCCCACAGGCCGTGCGCCTGTTGCGTCTTCAGCAGATAGCCGATGCCGCGCGCGACCGCCGGATGCTCGACGAGGCCCGCCGCCATCAGCCCGAGCAGCGCCCACGCCGTTTGCGACGCCGTGCTCGCCGCCTGCTCGTAACCGCGATAGTCGAGCTTGTAGCTCTCGCCGTCCTCGCCCCAGCCGCCGTCCGCATTCTGGATGCCGATGAGCCAGGCCGCCGCGCGTTCCATGCGCGGATCGGTCGGCGCGACGCCCGCCGCGTTCAGCGCGGACATCGCCGACCAGGTGCCGTAGATGTAGTTCAGGCCCCAGCGCCCGTACCAGCTTCCATCGCGCTCCTGATCCCTGACGATGTAGTCGAACGCGCGCCGCGCGGGCTCGCTGTTGAACGATGTCTCGCCGAGCTGCGCGAGCATCGACAGGCAGCGCGCGGAGACATCGACGGTCGGCGGATCGAGCAGCGCACCGTGATCCGAAAACGGAATGTTGTTCAGGTAGAACTGCGTGTTTTCCGGCTCGAACGCGCCCCAGCCGCCGTCGCTGCTCTGCATGCCGACGACCCATTCGCGTGCCCTCGCGATCGACTCGCCGTACAGCGCGGTGCCGTTCTCGCGATCGGCGCGTTCCATCGCCATCGCGACGACGGCCGTGTCGTCGACATCGGGGTAATGCGGGTTCGCGAACTGGAACGCCCAGCCGCCCGGCCGCACGTTCGGACGGCGTGAGACCCAGTCGCCGCGCACGTCGAGAATCTGCAGCGGCACCAGCCAGTCGAGGCCGCGCGCCACCGCCGAGCGCGCCTTCGGCATGCCGGTTTCGAGCAACGCGTGCGCCGCGAGCGAGGTATCCCACACCGGCGACAGACACGGCTGGCAATACGCCTCGCCATCGTCGGCTTCGTCGATGACGAGCAGCTTGTCGAGCGACTTGCGCGCGATCGCGCGGTGCGGATGCTCGGGCGGGTAGCCGAGCACGTCGTACATCATGACCGAGTTGGCCATCGCCGGGAAAATCGCGCCGAGACCGTCCTCGCCGTTCAGGCGCTCGTCGACGAAACGCACCGCTTCATCGATCGCGCGCTCGCGGCCGGCTTTCGGCAGCAGCGGGTCGGTTATGCGCAGAATCGAATCGACCACGCGGAAGAACGCGAACCAGCCGCGGCTCTGGTGCCCCGAGCGCGCCGGCATGCCGGTATTGACCGGCGGATTCGTGAACACTTCGTCGATGCGCACGCCGCGCGGATTGCGCGCGCGCGGACGCTTCGCGTTGAGCACGAGCATCGGCACGATCACCGTGCGCGCCCAGTACGACACCTTCGACAGATGGAACGGGAACCACATCGGCAGACGCATGATCTCGACGGGCATCATCGGCACCGCGCGCCACGACACGACGCCGAACAGCGCGAGCAGGATGCGCGTGAACACGTTCACCTTCTCCGCGCCGCCGGCGGCGAGAATCGCGCGGCGGGCACGCTGCATGTGCTCGGCGTCGGGCGAATCGCCGATCATCTTCAGCGCGAAATACGCCTTCACGGTCGCGGAGACGTCCATCGCGCCGTCCGTGAAGAGCGGCCAGCCGCCGTCCTCGCGTTGAATGCGCCGCAGATAGCGGCCGATCTTCGCTTCGAGTTGGTCGTCCGCGGTCTCGCCGAGATAGTGGACGAGCAGCACGTATTCGGCCGGGATGGTTGCGTCCGCTTCGAGTTCGTAGAGCCAGTAGCCGTCCGGATGCTGCGCCGCGAGCAGCGCGTCGGTGGCCTGGTTGACGGCGGCGTCGAGCGAGGCGCCCGGCACCTGCGCGCCCACGGCCGACAGGGATAAATCGTTCATCAGCGTTCCATCGATGGGTTCAACAGCGCGTCCGCGGCCTTCTGGCCGGAACGGATCGCGCCTTCGATCGTCGCGGGCAGGCCGGTCGCCGTCCAGTCGCCCGCGAGCGTGAAATTGTGCCAGCGCGTGCGCGTGGCGGCCCGCAAACCTTCCTGCGCGGGCACGGCGGCAAACGTCGCGTGTTCCTCGACGACGACTTGCCACGGCGGTATCGGCACGGCCGGCATGCGCACGGCCTGCGCCGTCTCCTGCCACACCGCCCGCGCGATGTCTTCGTGCGGCGTCGCGAGCCAGCGGTCCGCACTCGCGAGCGTGACGGAGAGCCGCCCGTCGGCCGCGCAAATCCGGTCCGACATGCCGTTGACGACGCACGTCAGCGGCTGAATGCCGTTCGGCGCGTCGGCGGCGAAATGCACGGTGACGATCGCGCGCGATGCATCCGGCGCGCTCAGGTCAGGCACCAGCCGGCGCGCCGCATCGGGCGGCACGGCGAGCACGACGCCGTCGCCCGCGCCGAGCGTGATCGGCTCCGCGCCTTCGAAAGCCAGCGAGCTTACACGCTCCCTCGAATCCGTGCCCGATACGCCGATGCCCGCGACGCGCGAACCGAGCCGGATTTCCGCGCCGCCATACTGCAAAAGCCGCAGCGCCGGTTCGACGAACGCATGCGACAGCCCGCTTCTCGCGATGAGCGGCCGGCACGCCTCCCCGCCCTGCGCGACCGTCTCGCGCAGCAGGCCGGCAGCGAGCGCCGCACTCGCCTCCGAAGGATCGGCGTTGAGCATCGCGCGCAACAGCGGGCGCGCGAGCAGTTGCCACACGCGATCCTTGCTGCGCACCGATTCCTCGACGGTGCGCCCCGGCTTCGCCCAGAGCAGCGGCAGGAACGGCAGATAATCGGCGGGCTGCGTGCCGGGCACGCGCGCGTCGGCGTCGAAGGTCCAGCGCGGCAGGCGGCCCGTCGACATGCGGACCGTCCACGCATCGCCGGTAGCGACATCGAAGAACGGATATTCGGGATGCGCCGGGCCGAGCAGCGTTTCCGCCGCGCCGATCGTGCGCAGATAGGCGATCGCCGAATAATTGCCTGAAAGCAGCAGATGATTGCCGTTGTCGAGCGTGGCGCCGAGCCGGGTATCGAAGAAGGAGCGGCAGCGCCCGCCCGCGTGCGGCGCCGCTTCGTGCAGCACGACGCGCGCGCCGCGCCGCTGCGCCTCGACCGCGGCGGCGAGGCCGGCCACGCCCGCGCCGACGACGATGACCCGCCGGGACATCAGATCAGGTTGCGCGCCACGATCCACAGCAGGCGCGAACGCGGCGTCCGCACGCGCGTGCGCGGCAGGTCGAAGCCGCGTTTCAGATTGGCGTCGAGCACGGTCCGATACGCCGCCGACATGATGCGCGGCGCGCGCACCAGAGCACGCGGCGAGGCCGCCATGATCGCGTCGGATTGTTTGTAGTGGCCCTTCGCGCGTTCGGCGAGCACGGCGCACACGCGCGGCAGGCGCGCATCGCCGACGATGCTCGCCGGATCGCTGGTCGAAATGCCTTCGCGCGCGAGCAGTTCGCGCGGCAGATACACGCGGCCGATTTCCGCGTCCTCGTCGATATCGCGCAGGATGTTGGTCAGTTGCAGCGCGCGCCCGAGATGATGCGCGAGCCGCCGCCCGGCGTCCTCGTGCATCCCGAAGATTCTCACCGACAGCCGCCCGACCGCGCTCGCCACGCGATCGCAATACAGGTCGAGCGTGGCTTCGTCGGGCGCGACGATATCGCCGGCGGCGTCCATCGCCATGCCGTCGATCACGGCCTGGAAGTCGTCGCGGGAAAGCTGGAAAGCCTGGATGTGGCGCGTGAGTGCTTCGAGCGATCGCTTCGGCGCGCCGGCGTAGCACGCGTCGATGTCGGCGCGCCACTGGTCGAGCGCGAGCGCGCGCTCGCGGCGCGGGAGCGTGCCTTCGTCGGCGATATCGTCGACCGCGCGGCAGAACGCGTAAATCTGGTACATCGCGTCCCGCTGCTCGGCGGGAAGGATGCGCATCGCGAGATAGAACGAGCTTCCCGACGACGTTTTCGCGGCGTCTGGAGCAGGATCGTCAGCGATGATGTTGGAAACGGCCAAGACGAACTCCGCTGTGGCGCCCCCAAGGGCAAATTAAGAGATCAGGCGCCAGTCTCGATGCAACCCGACGCGCGCGGAACCACCTGGCGCTGTGCGGGAGAATCGAAGAGAAAGAGCCGGCGCGAGCCGGCTGCGACTGCGCCGGAAGCGGCAAAGAGTATATCAATTCTTTGCCTGATTGCGCCTAAGCCGCACGGGACGCGCGGGCCGGGGCGCGGCGCGCCGGGCGACGGTTCAGGCGAACCCCACCGCCCGGTTCCGCCCTTCGCGCTTGGCGGTATAGAGCGCCGCATCGGCCTCGTTGATGAGCGCCTCGTAAGACGACGTCACCTCCGTGCGCGCACGCGCCACGCCCACGCTCGCCGTGACCGGCACGGGCGCGCCCTGCACGTCGATGGGCGTCTCGCAGATCGCGCGGCGCACTTTCTCGGCGACGATCATCGCGTCCTCGAAAGGCGTGCACGGCAGCAGCAGCGCGAATTCCTCGCCGCCGAAGCGCCCGAACACGTCCTGCACGCGCACGCTCTTCGCGACGCGCTCGGCCATCACACGCAACACCGTGTCGCCGACGAGATGGCCGAGATCGTCGTTGATGCGCTTGAAGTGGTCGAGATCGAACAGCAGCATCGACAGCTCGCCGCCGTAGCGCTGCCAGCGCGAAAACTCGTCGCGCAGGCGCAGCTCGAAATAGCGCCGGTTCGCGATGCCGGTCAACCCGTCGCGGTCGGCGAACTCCTGCAGCTTCGCCACGGCTTCGTCGCGGGCGCGCTGCATCATGCTCGCGTGCGTCGCGTCGGAAATCGTCACGCAGACGGCGCGCACCTCGCGCTCCAGCGTGAGCGGCATGAAGGTGCAGTCCTGCTGCATGAAGTCGACGCCGCCGGTGATCGGCCGGTCATGGTCGAACTTGAAGAGATACGGCCGCTGCTCCCACGAGCTGAACGCGAAGCTGCCGAGCTGGAACACGCTTTCGATCTTGCGCGTGAGCCACACGCGCGGCAGTTCCGGGAAGCTCGCGAAGATGGATTTGCCCGTCACCTGCTCGGCGGTCTTGCCGCTGTGGTCCTGCATGAAGCGGTTCCACATCAGCACGTTCAGGTCGCGATCGAGCACGAAGATGCCGAAGCCGACGCGCTCGATCACGAGTTCGGAGAGCGCGTGCCGCAGTTCGTCCATGCTCACAGACTCGACAGCAGCGCGTCGAGCGCTTCGTTCAGATGCGCGATGGCGTCTTCGGCCATCAGCATCACGAGGTGCGCGCGAAAGCTGTGGTCTTCGAGCGCGAAATTCACTTCGAGCAGCAGGGCGGTCTTCCAGGCGAGCATCGCGGGCTGGAAGACATCGTCGAGCCCGATTTCCATGCCGAGCATGCCCGGCGGCGAAAAGATCGGCGAGCGGCCGAGGCGGTCGAGAATGCACGACACGCACGCGCCCATCAGCACGGTGGCGACGTCGAACACGAGTTCCGTGCGCGTCGTCGTTTCATAGGTGGATTTGGTGTACGGATCGTCGACGAGCGCGCACAACTGATCGACGCTGCCGCTCTTGCACAGCACGATCGCCTCGCCCTTGATGTCCGAGCGAAAGCCTTGGCGCACGGCCGTGACCGTATCGGTGATGCCGGTCATCTCGGAGAGCGCGGCGGACGCCTCGGCCACGCTCACCACGCGCACGCGCGGCACCGACAGTTCGATGAACGTGCCGAGCAGCTTCGACAGGCGCGTCGCGGCCTGGCCCATCGCCATATTGGCGACTTCCTGCAGCGCGTCGCGCTGGTCTTCGTTCAGTGCGGCATCAACCATGGAGTCCGTACTCCTTCAAAACGGGGCGCAGCGCTTCGGGCGTCACCGGCTTCGGCAGGAACGCGACCGCCCCGAGCGCGCGCACGCGTTCCTGGGCCATCGGCTGCACATCGGCGGACACGACGATCACGAAGGTGTTCAGGTCCTCGTGCTGCAAGGCGTCGAGCACCTGATAGCCGGTCATGTCGGGCATCGTCAGATCGAGAAACATGACCGACGCGCGGCCCGCCCGGTAATGGTCGAGCGCCTCGCGCCCGTTGGTGGCGTAGGAGATCTCGACGTCCCACTCCGGGGGCAGCGCGCGCGTCAGCACCTTGCGCGCGAGCAGGGAATCATCGGCAATGACAATCGGCAACGGCATGGTCGGCAGGATCTCTTGGGCGTTTTTGGGCTGGGCACGGTCGAGCCGCACACACGGCATGCTCTCGCATGTGATTACGGCATCCGCGCGGCAATCTTTATGGGGATCTTTACGGCGAGATCGGTGTGAGCGCGCGGGTCCGGCGAAAGTGCGGACGCTGTCGCAGATCCAGTTCGGCGGCGATGAGCCAGGCGCGCCGCCGGCGCACATGCGCGCGCCAGGCGGCGGGCGTGCGCTGCGTGATCAGATGTTGGCTCCCGACCGGCGTCATGTTGCCTGCCCCCTGCGTGATCCGGACCTGCCGGATCGTGGCCTTCCTCTCCCCAAACGGTCGCGCTGCCCACCGGCGTATTCGCCTTGCAGGCCGTACTGCTTCCCCGTCGCGCGCCGTGAGGCTGCTTTTTATCTCCGAAGCGCGCTCTGGCGGCGCGTACATCGGAGGATTGCATTGTCTGACTATCAGAATGTCAAAGCAACTCGCCAAAGCGCAAAGCCAGAATTAATCCGACGAAACGGGATCGTAATGAGGGAGATTTAGCTCACCGTCTCTCGGTATGGTACGTTGTCATCCTTTTGTGTACGTTTGCGCTACCGATAATCTCGCTAACTGTGCGCGGCGTCTGAGGTTTTCCTCGAATCTCGCGCGCGCTGCAAGGATCCGACCGGCATGCTTCCTGCATCCTACTTGCGGCTACACCGCCCGCGCTTGATGGGCGGCCCACGGGCGCCCGTCGCAGCGAACCAACGGCGCGAACTTCGAGTAAGTTTTCCAATTCGCTGCCAAAAATGACGCTGCAACGTGAGGAGTCCGACGCCGAATCCGCGGCGGAACCATGGCAGGAAGAACCGCCGTTCCCGGTGGTTCCCGAGCGCAACTTCGCCGCGCAGCGCCTGACGCTTTACGCCCTGCTCGTCGCCGCGATCGTGCTGCCCTGCGTGTACGTCGCCATCACCGCCTTTACCGATTACCACGCGCGCGTCGCCGATGCCTCCGAGATCGTCGCGCGCAATGCACGCGTCGCCGAGGAGCACGCGCTCAAGGTCTTCGATCTCAACGTCACGCTGAACGAGCGCATCGTCGATCTGCTCGACGACCTCGACGCCGACGCGATCCTTCGCGACAGCGCGACCATCCACCAGCGCCTCAAGGCGATCAGCACGAGCTACCAGCAGGTTGCGGCCGCGTCGGTGTTCGGCCCCGATGGCAGGCTGCTCGCGACCAGCCGCGTCTGGCCGACGCCCGATATCTCGGTTGCGAACCGCGAGGACTTCGGCGGGCTGCGCGCGGGTCAGCAGATCGAGCAGATTTCCCGCGTGATGATCGGCCGCGTGGCCGGCGAACAGGTCTTCAATACGGCGGTCGCGCGCCTGACGCCCGCGGGCAAGTTCGACGGCATCGTGTCGATCGCGCTGCGGCCGTCGTATTTCGGCGCGTTCTATCGCGAGTTGATCGGCGACAACCCGAGCGTTTCGCTCGGCCTGTCGCGCTCGGACGGCGAAGTGCTCGCGTGGTTTCCGCCGCGCCCGGCCGACCGCATGGCGCTCGCGGCCAGTTCGCCGCTGCGCGACGCGTACGTCGCGGGTCGCAGGAGCGGCGTGGTGAAGATGGTCTCCGGGCTCGACAACCAATTGAAGATCGTCGCGTTCCGGCGCGTCGGCACGTATCCGATCTACGTATCGAGCGGTTATCCGATCGCGACAATCTGGGCCGCGTGGTGGCGGCATCTGAGCGTGCTCGCGCTCTCCATCTTCGCGCCGTGCGTCGTGCTGTGGGCGGTCATCGGCCAGTCGCTGCGGCGGCTCGCGACGGAACAGGAAGCATGGGAGCGCTGGCAGGCCGAGGCGTCGATGCGCCGCTCGATCGAATCCGCCTACCGGCAGGCGCGCAAGATGGAAGCGCTCGGCAATCTCGTCGGCAGCGTCGCGCATGATTTCAACAATCTGCTGATGATCGTCTCGACCAACGTGCAGATCGCGCGGCGGCGCGGCGCGGCCGGCCTCGACCGCGAACTGTCCGCGATGGAGCGCGCGTTGAAGAGCGGCCAGTCGCTGACCCGGCAACTGCTCGGCGTCGCGCGCAAGCAGCCGTTACGCAGCGAGATCATCGGCATCGGCAAATGGGTGCCGGCGGGGCGCGAGCTGCTGCGCGCATCGCTCGGGGCGAAGGTGGCGCTCAATGTCGAGGTCGCGCCGGACGTGTGGGCGATCCGCGTCGATCCGGCGGAACTGGAGCTTGCGCTGATCAACGTCGCAGTGAACGCGCGCGACGCGATGCCCAATGGCGGCACCTTCACCGTGCGCGCCGACAACGTGCGCTTTCGTCACGAGGACGGCTTTCCCATCACCGGCGAATTCGTGCAGATCAAGCTGGAGGACAACGGCTTCGGCATGAGTTCGGACGTGCTCGGCCGCGCGTTCGAGCCGCTTTTCACGACCAAGCCGAAAGGCATGGGCACGGGTCTCGGCCTGCCGCAGGTCTTCGCGTTCTGCGAGCGCGCGGGCGGGCTCGCGACGATCGACAGCGCGATCGGCGCGGGCACCGCCGTGCGCCTTTATCTGCCGCGCGCGGCGGCGGGCGCGCCGGGCTCGGCCACGGTGGAAGAACGCACCGCGGCGCCGGAAGCGGACGGTCTGCGCGTGCTCTTGGTCGAAGACAACGAAGAAGTCGCGGCAGGCACCGAGGCGCTGCTGACGATGATGGGCCACCGCGTCACCTACGTCTTCAACGCCGATGCCGCCGCCACCGTGCTCGAAGCCGCGCGCGCCGAAGCCCCGGCCGATTTCCCGTTCGACGTCGTCTTGTCCGACATCCACATGCCGGGGCAGATGAACGGCATCGATCTCGCGGAGATGCTGCAACGCTTCGAGCCGCACGTTCCGGTGATCCTCGTCACGGGCTACGCGGAAGAGCTGGACCGCGCGCGGCGGGTCGGTGCGCGCGTGCTGTCGAAGCCGTTCGACATTGCGCTACTCGACTCGCTGTTGCGCGCGATCCGCGAGCGCGCGGCACGCTCCGTCGATCGTTGAATTCCGCGCAACGGTTTCGTTTTTTGTACGCGCCGTTGTAAAAGCGGCGCGCATCTTTCCGTCCGCCTTCCTGCCCGCGCCGCCTGCGCGCATCCGGCACGCGAGTTGCGTAATCGACGATATGTCCGGCGACCCGTTATCGCCGATTTTCGGAATTCCGCCCATCCGCAGGAGGCGTAAATGCGACACACCGTCATCGGAGTTTTCGACACCTATGCGCAAGCCGAGGACGCGCGCGCGGCCCTGCTCGCCGCAGGCTTCCCGCGCGCGGATATCGAACTGCAGGCCAACCCGAAGCGCGACGACGCCGCCGCGCCGTCCGACATGCCCGATGCCGAAACACATCGCGAGCCGGGCATGCTCGCCAACATCGAACGCTTCTTCAGCATGCTTTTCGGCGGACGCGATCAGCCACCCGAAGTCGCGCATTATTCCGAGGCCGTGCGGCGCGGCGCGGTGCTCGTGGCCGTCGATACGCCGAGCGTCGAGCAGGCCGACATCGTGCGCGCGACGCTGTCCGACCAGGGCGCGATCGATATCGACGAACGCGCGGCGAGCTGGACGACGCTCGAACACGGCGCGCCCGAAGCAGCCGCCGATGAGCGCGACCACTCGGTGCTGGATGAACTCGGTCTCGGACGCGGCAGCGGCGTGCCGGGCCGCGAACCGGTGAACGATCCGGACATGACGGCGACGCGCGCGCGGGCTTATCCGCGTGCGGATGTCGGCGATCCGGCCGCGGTGGCGCCGCGCGACTACGTCAGCGACCCGGCCGACGACGTGTTGATGCCGCGTGGCGGGATGCAGTCGCAATCCCAGTCACAGACTGCGCAGAGCCAATCGATGATGAGCGACGCCGAACGTGCCGCGCGCGACCCGCTCGCCGGACGCGATCCGGTGACGGGCCGCGATCCGTACGCGACGACTGGCGTCGATCCGCTCGCGGCCGGTTCGCTGTCCGAGCGCGATGCGCTGATGGGCCGCGATCCGTTGCCGGGCGTGCGCACCGATACGGCTGCGGAATGGCGTCCGGTCGAGCCGCTCAGCCCGCTCGACGAACCGGCTGCGCCGTATCAGCCGGGCGCGACGCGCGCGATGGGTTCGTCGCCCGATCCGGTTGTCGCTTCGGCGGGGACGCAGGCAGCCGGGCCGGTCGGTCCCGTGCCGGGCGCCGGTCCGCAAACGGTGCCCAACGAGTACATGGAGTACGAAGAGGACTTCCGCGCCGATTACGATTCGAAGTATTCGGCCACGGGCGCGCCGTACGAGGATTATCAGGGTGCCTATCGATACGGCGCGACGCTCGGCAACGACGACCGCTATCGCAGCCGCGCGTGGGACGATCAGATGGAGTACGAGACGCGCCGCGACTGGGAGAGCCAGCATCCCGAAGGCGATACGTGGGAACGCTTCAAGGCGGCGATCCGCCACGGCTGGGATCGCGTGACGGGACATCATCACGTCTGATTTCCCGGCAGGCGGCATCAAACGGAAACGGCCCGCTCGCGCGGGCCGTTTTTTCGTGCAGAGCGTGCTTATGCGGCCCGGTCGCGCACCCACGCGACGTATTTATCCATGAAACCCTGCAGATATTTGCGCGTGTCCTCGCTCACGATCTTGCCGCTCGCATCGATACGGCTTTCGTCGTGTTTGATGTACATCTCTGGCTGATTCATCAACGCGATGTCGAGATACGCGCACACGCCGCGCAGATGCGACTGCGCGATCGCCGTGCCGATCGCTCCGACCGACGTCCCGATGATCGCGCCCGGCTTGCCGCCCCACACGCTCTGCCCCCACGGACGCGACGCCCAGTCGAGCGCGTTCTTCAGCACGCCGGGAATCGAGCGGTTGTACTCCGGCGTGACGATCAGGAGGCCGTCGGCATCGGCGATCTGCTGTTTGAACGCGCGCGCGACTGCCGGAAAATCGCTGTCGTAATCCTGGCTGTAGAGCGGCAGGCTGCCGATGTCGAGAAACTCGAAGGAAAAATCGCCCGGCGCGAGCGACGCGAGCGCATGCGCGAGCTGTTTGTTGAATGAATCCCGCCGCAGGCTCCCAACAACCACCGCGATCTTCAAAGCCATGACATCGTCCCCCGTGAAAAAGGATGAAAAGGTGGATGACCCGAACGACGAAGCTGTCCGGAAGCGCCGTCTCCAGACGACACGCGTGCACATGATAGGCGCAACGCAGGGAAGTCGTCTTCGATCTCCGCTCGCGCTTCGCGGACTATTTTTGCGACGAAACGAGCAATCTACTTCCCGGCGCGGCTGCATGCGGCTCGCGGCGAGCTATCCCCATGGTTATCCACAGAATCTGTGGATAAGTCGAGGGTAAGTCCCATTCCGTTTAGTTTTTGATACGTAAACGAAACATGACGCCCACGGATGTGGCGTTCGATCGCACCGGGACTGAGCATCGCGGGCCAGCATTCAACCAGTCTCGACAACAATGTGTTGGCTCAATCGGTATTTCTGCCCAATAGGATTCCTCCTAGACTGCATCTCAAGCGTCGGCCCCGACGCACACGCATCACGGAGATTTCCCATGAAAAACATGCTGATCGGCGGTCTGGTTCTGTCCGCGCTTCTCGCCACCGCGCCGGCTTTCGCCCAATCGACGTTCGTCGGAAAGTCACGCGCGGAAGTGAAGGCGGAACTCGCCACCGCGCGTAGCGCAGGCGATCTCGACGCCGTCAATTCGCTGAGCTATCCGCAATTGCGCCCGTATCAGGAACGGCATGCGCAACTGCGCGCCGACATGCGCAACGACGGCAGTTCGCGGTAAGCAGCAAGCAGGTCGAAGAATCAGAGGCAGCAGTCTCAACTGGCCCTCCTCCACCGTCGAACAGAAGGTGGTTACGCCCGACGCGCTCGCGCCGGGCGTTTTTTTGTGCGCTCAGAGCATCGTCGTCAGGGAGAACGTGACCGTGACGAGCGATATCACCGTCGAAAACAGAATCGTGCTCGACGTCACGCCGCCCTCGCGCCGATAAAACTCCGCGAGCATGAACGGGCCGGTGCCGGTCGGCAACGCGCTGAGAATCACGGCGGTCTTCGCCCACAGCGGCGGCAGGCCGAACAGATGGAACGCCAGCCACCACGTCAGAAGCGGCTGCGCGACGAGCTTGAGGCTCACGAGCGCGCTCGTCGTCCTGAAGTCGCGCGCTTCGCCTTTCGCGCCGAGAAAGAGGCCGAGCGCGACCAGCGCGCAGGGACTCGCCGCGCCGCCCAGCAGCTTGAGCAGCGCCTCTGCGCCTTCCGGTACGCGCGCGCCCGAACCGCTCAGCAATGCGCCCGCGAGCGGCGCGACCAGCAGCGGATTCTTCGCGAGCGATTTCGCCACGTGCGCGAGCGTCGCGCCGATGTGCTTCTCGGTCTGCAGTCCGAGTTCGATCAACACGATCGCCACCGCGAACAGCACGCACACGGTGATGATCGTCGCGATCACGGCGGGCGCGAGACTCGCCTTGCCGAACGCCAGCAGACAAAGCGGCAGACCGACGAAACCGGTGTTCGGATACGCCGCGTTCAGTCCGTCGATACTGGCATCGGCGAGATGACGCGACTGCATCAGGCGCACGGCGAGCGTCAGCAGAAAGATCGCCGCCGAGCCGATGCCGAACGCGGCGATGAACGCGGGCTGATCGAGCATGCTCCACGGCGTCTTCGCCATGATGTCGAAGAGCAGCGCGGGCAGCGCCAGATAAACGACGAACCGGTTCAGTTCGGACGCCGCGTTGGGTCCGAGCGTGTTCAGCTTGCGGCAGGCGTAGCCAGCGAAGATGAGACCGAAAACGGGAAGGATGATCGTGAACAGCGGAGCGAGCAGCGAAGGCAGCGATGCGAATGGGTGAGGCAAGTCAACCGGCGAAGGCATGAGGCAGCAGCTCTTGGATGGAACGAAGAAAGAGCGAGAGGATACCCCGGGTCAAAAAGGTGAGACGTTTCGGGAGTCGCGCGACGGTGAGCCGCCCGATACACAAGCTGCTCACTCTTTGGTGAATCGTACGGATCGCCAAACAAGGAGGCGACCTAAGTCACATCGTTAACTGGATGGTGCAAGCCATTGTTCTTAAACGTATTAGATTCCCGTCCGCTCGTTGCGGCGCATCAGAGTGTTTGCACCCCGCCAATAGCGGCGGGCGCTGCGCCATGTTGCGCTCGACGGACGAAAGCGTTTAAAGGTGAGGTGATGCGGGAGTGCGGCGAACGGCGCGCTTTCCGCTCGCACCTGCAAAACAAAACCCAATCAGGACAGCCACTTGCGCCTCACGCCGGTTCTCGCGCGCGTCCGGAAAACAGTCCAAAGGTGAGCAAATTCGGGAGCCGCGTGCGGACGGAACGAAGCTTGCTGATCCGTCTGCCTTCGCATATCTCACTTTCACGCAACATGAAAATCGGACGATCCTGGGCATACAGCGCCGCCGCGCTGGCGTTGATCGGCGGCATTGCAGCGCTTGCCGCGTGTGCGTCGAATGGCGCGCGCAAGAGCGGCAACGACCATGTGCCGGAACCTTCGAAGGCCGTCGATCTCGATCGCTATCTCGGTCACTGGCACGAGTTCGCGCGTTACGAAAACCGCTTCGAGCGCAATTGCGAAGGCGTCACGGCGAATTACGCGCGTCGCGAGGACGGCCTCGTCTCCGTCGTGAACGCATGCAGGCAAGGCGGCGTGAGCGGCCCGTACCGGTCGGCGGAAGGGCGCGCGAAGATCGTCCCGGGATCGAACGGGACCAAGCTGAAGGTGTCGTTCTTCGGGCCGTTCTATATCGGCGACTACTGGATTCTCGATCACGCCGACGACTACACATGGTCCATCGTCGGCGAACCGAGCGGGCGCTATCTGTGGATTCTGACGCGCGAGGCGAAACCTTCGGCGGAGTTGCGCCGCGCGCTGATCGAGCGCGCGCGCGCGCTCGGCTACGACGTCACGATGCTGCGCGAGACGCAGCAAAGTTAACCAACACGCCGTCAGCTTCCCTTGCAGGCGACGAGCAGCGCGTTCTGATTGTTCTCGGTCGACTGATCGAGCACGTCATAGCCGCTCGGACAGAGCGCTTTCGCGTTGTCCGTGCAGTTGCGCCAGCCGCCGTAAGCGGGGCACTGGATCTGCTGGGTCGGACGTCCGTCGTTGGAGAAAAGCGGCGGCGCGCTGCTGCATCCGGCGAGCGCCCACGCGCTGCCCACAAGCATGACTGAAAGGCCTGTCGCCTTGCCGAGCTTCATCCCGCTTTTCATCCGTTACCCCTTGATTCTTGGTTGTTATTTTCGATTTCGGGAGTATGCCACGCGAAGCTTTCGTGTCGATTTGACTTGTCGCAAAAGCCCTCAGACAGCGATTCCGAGCGCGGCGATCTTCTTGTACAGCGTCGCCCGCCCGATGCCGATTTTCTCCGCCGCATCGGCCACGCGCCCGCCGGCCGCGCGCAGCGCATCGGAGAGAAAGCGCTTTTCGAAGTCGGCCAGCGCATCCGCGTAGGACACGTCAGGCGCAGCGTCGCCTTCCTGCGCGACCGGTTCCGCCTGCGCCGCGATCGCGACGCGCCCCGCGTCGATGAACGCGCTCAGCGCGCGGGCGTCGATGTGTTCGGTCTCCGACAGCATCAGCGCGCGCTCGAGCGTGTTGCGCAGCTCGCGGACGTTGCCCGGCCACGAATACGCTTCGAGCAGCCGCAAGCCGTCCTTGTGCAGCACGAAATGGCCGACATGCCCCGGCCGCGTATCGGCCGACAGGTCTTCGAGGATCGCGTAGGCGAGCGCTTCGATATCGGCGAGGCGTTCGCGCAAGGGCGGCGCGTGAATCGTCAGCACGTTCAGCCGATAGAACAGATCCGCGCGAAAACGTCCCGATGCGACGAGCGCGGGCAGATCGGCGGACGTCGCCGCGATGATGCGCACGTCCGCGCGCACGATGCGATTCGAGCCGAGCGGCTCGAATTCCTTGTCCTGCAGCACGCGCAGCAGCTTGCCCTGAAGCGGCAGCGGCATGTCGCCGATTTCATCGAGAAAGAGCGTGCCGCCGTCGGCCAATTCGAACTTGCCGACGCGGCCCTTGCGCTCCGCGCCCGTGTAAGCGCCCGCCGCCGCGCCGAAGAACTCGACTTCGAGCAGCGTGTCGGGAATCGCCGCGACGTTCACCGTAACGAGCGGCTTGCCCGCGCGCGTCGATGCGCCGTGGATCGAATGCGCGAGCAGTTCCTTGCCGGTGCCGGTTTCGCCAAGCAGCAGCACCGGCGAATCGACGAGCGCCGCGCGCCGGGCCTGCCGCTTCACTTCGAGGCTGGCCGGGCTGGTGCCGACGAAGCTCGAAAACGTGTACTTCGCGCGGCGCGCCTGCGCGAGCGACTGACGCGTGGCGATCAGCTCCTGCTGCACGCGCGAGTAATGCGCGAAAAGCGGCGTAAGCGCCTTCATTTCGTCGAAGAGCGCAAAGCCGATCCCGCCGATGATCGCGCCCGACTCGTCCTTGAGCGGCAAACGCGTGACGACGAGCGGCTCGCGGTCCGTTTCGAGCACGTCGAGCAGGATCGGCTTGCCCGTCGCGACGACTTCGCGCATCAGGCTGTTCGGGATCACCGTTTCGCAGTCGAGGCCGATCGCGTCGAGCGGATCGTCGAATCCAAAGCGCGCCGCGTAGCGTTTGTTGATCCAGACGACGCGCGCGTCCGCATCGACGATGAACGTGCCTTCGCTCAGATTCTCGAAGGTCTTGAATAGCGACTCCATCGCGCGGCGCATGACGTCGCTGTAGTCCACCGGGACGTTGATCCAGTCGTTGCGCATGAGGCCAGAATCTCCGTTTTCTCTTTTTCGAGACCGAATATCTCAATTCTGAGACGCGCCGGATATCCGCATCTGCACTAGGTTGCAAAAGGGATTTGGGCACTTTCGCGCTAGCCGGATCGTCTCCATTTCGAGACATCCGGTTGAAACGTTTTAGTGGCATGATTGCCCGATGCCCGTCCGGCATGGGTTTCAGCGTGTTGGCACGGAACCTGCATTCCGCCCGCGCGGTGCGTACCCCGCGCCGAAGCGCTTCCAGAAGAAGCGCGCGAACGTTTCGAAGAACAAACCACTCCTGGAGACTCAATGTCGTTCCTCATCGTGCTCGCCGCCCTGGCGTTCCTGATGCTTGCCGCGTATCGCGGTTACAGCGTCATTCTTTTTGCGCCGATCGCGGCCCTCGCGGCGGTCCTGCTCACCGATCCCGCCGCCGTCGCGCCGGTCTTTTCCGGCATCTTCATGGAGAAGATGGTCGGCTTCGTGAAGCTCTACTTTCCCGTGTTCCTGCTCGGCGCGGTGTTCGGCAAGGTCATCGAACTGTCGGGCTTCTCCGAGTCGATCGTCGCCGCGGCCATTCGCTACATCGGCAAGTCGCGCGTGAATGCGGTGATCGTCGCGGTGTGCGCGCTGCTCACCTATGGCGGCGTGTCGCTGTTCGTCGTCGTGTTCGCGGTGTATCCGTTCGCGGCCGAGATGTATCGCCAGAGCAATATTCCGAAGCGCCTGATGCCGGGCGCGATCGCGCTGGGCGCGTTCTCATTCACGATGGATTCGCTGCCGGGCACGCCGCAGATCCAGAACATCATCCCGACGACGTTCTTCAAGACGACCGGCTGGGCCGCGCCGTGGCTCGGCGTGATCGGCTCGCTGTTCATCATCGTGGTGGGGCTGACGTTCCTCGAATGGCGCCGCCGCTCGGCGATGGCCAAGGGTGAGGGTTACGGCACGTCGCTCGTCAACGAGCCGGAGCGCGTCGAATCGACGTCGCTGCCGAATCCGTTGCTCGCGATCGCGCCGTTGATTCTCGTGGGCGTCGCGAATTTCGCGCTGACCAAGTGGATTCCGACGTGGTATGGCGCGAGCTATACGGTGCCGCCGGAAGTGCTGCCGGGCGTGCATGCGCCGGTTACGACTGCGGTCAAGACCGTGGTTGCGATCTGGGCGGTCGAAGGTGCGCTGTTGCTGGGCATCGTGCTCGTTTTGCTGACGGCGTTCTCGCGTGTGAAGGAGCGGTTTGCGGTGGGGACGCGTGCGGCTGTCGCGGGCGCGCTGCTCGCTGCGATGAACACGGCTTCCGAATATGGCTTCGGTGGCGTGATCGCGGCACTGCCGGGCTTTCTCGTGGTCAGCGATGCGCTGAAGAGCATTCCGAACCCGCTCGTCAATGCGGCCATTTCGGTCAGCGCGCTGGCGGGGATTACGGGCTCGGCGTCGGGCGGCATGAGTATCGCGCTGGCGGCGATGTCCGATACGTTCATCGCCGGTGCTCAGGCGGCGCATATTCCGCTTGAAGTCCTGCATCGGGTGGTGGCGATGGCTTCCGGCGGTATGGATACGTTGCCGCACAATGGCGCCGTCATTACGCTGCTCGCGGTGACCGGGCTTACGCACCGCGAATCGTACAAGGACATTTTCGCGGTGACGATCATCAAGACGTTGGCTGTGTTCTTCGTCATCACGGTCTATTACCTGACGGGCATCGTTTGACGCTTTTTTGCCGCTAGCCTTGTTTCTCGCCGGATCCCGTTTTCGTGTCGGTTGGTTAGCGTTGCCCCTGTGCGGGGCGGCACCTACTTTCTTTGCTGCTGCAAAGAAAGTAGGCAAAGAAAGCAGCTTTTCCCATCCGGAACGCTTCATGCCGGCCGCGGCACAGGCGATCGTTTCGGGCACAGCCGTAGCGAGTGCCCTCATAGGTCACCTCGGGCGTGGACCGCGCACGGTCTGACACGCTACTCGTTTCAGCGCGCTGGTTCAGCACGAAAGAGTTCCGGCACAGCGCTACGCGCTGCCGTTGGGTATGCAAGGGAAACCAGCGGGACGCACGCGCATTCCCGATTGAGCGGTCGGCCGCGCAGCGGGCCGGAGCTATTTCGTGCTGAACCAGTCTGTTCCGTGGTGCGATGTGGCAGACCGTGCGCGGTCCACGCCCGGTTAGACCTACGAGGGCACTCGCTACTGCTGTGCCCTAAGGGTTCGCCTGTGCCGCGGCCGGCTTGAAGCGTTCCGGATGGGGAAAGCTGCTTTCTTTGGTTACTTTCTTTGCAGCAGCAAAGAAAGTGACTGCCGCCCCGCACAGGGGCAACGCTTATAGACCAACGCGAAAACGGGATCCGGCGAGAAAAAAACCCATCGGCAACCCTAATTACGCGCCCACAACCGTCAAGCCAAACTCTCAACCAGAGCAAGACCAACCAAAACGCCGGGCCACGCAATGGCCTCAAGAAAACCCAAACCACTTGGAAAGAAAGCCGCCCATGACCCAACCCGCATCGAACCAATCGCTCACTGGAAAGACGGCACTCGTCACCGGCTCGACGAGCGGCATCGGCCTCGGCATCGCCACCGCGCTCGCACAGGCCGGCGCGAACCTCGTGCTCAACGGCTTCGGCGATGTCGACGCCGCCCTGAAGCAGATCGAAGCGACCGGCGCGAAAGCCGTGCACCACCCCGCCGACATGACCAAACCGCAAGAGATCGAAGCGATGATCGCCTTCGCGCATGAACAATTCGGCGCCGTCGATATCCTTGTGAACAACGCGGGCATCCAGCACGTCGCGACCATCGACGAATTCCCGGTCGATCGCTGGGACGCGATCATCGCCATCAATCTGAGCTCGGCGTTCCACACGATGCGCGTCGCGCTGCCGCAGATGCGCGCCCGCAACTGGGGCCGCGTGATCAACATCGCGTCGGTGCATGGGCTCGTCGGCTCGGCGGGCAAGTCGGCTTATGTCGCCGCGAAGCACGGCATTCTCGGCCTCACGAAAGTCGCTGCGCTCGAAAACGCCCGCACCGGCGTGACCGTCAACGCAATCTGCCCGGGCTTCGTGCTCACGCCGCTCGTGCAAAAGCAGATCGACGATCTCGCCGCGCGCGATTCGCTCACGCCCGACGCCGCCCGCACCAAGCTGCTCGGCGACAAGCAACCGTCCGCGCAGTTCGTGACGGCGCAGCAGATCGGCGACATGGCTGTATTCCTCTGCTCCGACGCCGCCAGCGAAATGCGCGGCTCGGCCCTGCAGATCGACGGGGGATGGAGCGCGCAGTAAGGCAGGCCGACTCTATCGGCGGCATTCCGCCGCACTTGAGCGTTTTGCTCGGATTCCCCTAAAGATCGTGGGGGTTTCGTCCGTTATGTCCTTGTAATTCGAAGCGCGCCGCCTGTCGATCAGGCGGCGCGCGCATCGACAGAGCCAAGGACATCATGCGCAACAACCAACCCGTCACCCAGCAAGCGTTCGAATTTCCCGCCTCGGAGATGCTCGTCTCCGCCACCGATCTCTCCGGCAACATCCAGTACTGCAATCCGGCGTTCGTGTCGGTGTCCGGCTTCTCGCGCGAGGAGCTGATCGGGCAGCCGCACAACATCATCCGGCACCCCGACATGCCGCGCGAGGCCTTCGCCGATCTCTGGGCGACGGTGCGCGCCGGCCGGCCGTGGACCGCGCTCGTCAAGAACCGCCGCAAGAACGGCGATCACTACTGGGTGCGCGCGAACGTCACGCCGGTGATGGAGCACGGCAAGGTCGTCGGCTATCTCTCGGTGCGCGTGAAGCCGACGCATGACGAAGTGCGCGAGGCGACCGCGCTCTATGCGCAGATGAAGGCCGGCCACGCATCGCACAAACTCGTGCGCGGCGCGCTCGTGAAGCATGGTCTCGCGGGCAGGCTCGCGGCGCTCGCGCACATGCCGGTGAGCGCGCGTCTCGGCACGGCGTTCGCCGCCGCGCCCGTCACCGCGTTGATCGCGGCGCTGGCCGGCTGGCGCGGCGCGCCGCCGCTGCCGTTCTGGATCGCGCTCGGCGTGAGTTCGGCCGTGAGTCTCGCGGGATGGATCGCGCTGTCGCGTCAGGTGGATGCCCCCGTGCGCACGATGTCCGGCTTCGCCGCGCGCATGGCCGCCGGCGATCTGACCGTCGACATGCCCGACGCGCGCCACGACGATCTCGGCGACGTGCAGCGCGCGCTCGGCCAGTTGAAGGCGAATCTCGCGGCGATCGTCTTCGACGTGCGCGGCCAGATCGGCGGCATGCTCGACGCCGCCAACGAGATTTCGAGCGGCAACACGGACCTGTCGCGCCGCACCGAAATGCAGGCCGCCTCGCTCGAACAGACCGCCGCGACGATGGATCAGCTCACCACGACCGTGCAAGGCAACGCCGACGCAACCGTGCGCGCGCTCGAACTCGTGAAGGAAGCGCAGGCCGCGGCCGACGACGGCGCGCGCATCGCGAGTCAGGTCGAGCAGACGATGGCGGGCATCACGGCGGCGTCGCGGCGCATCGCCGATATCACCGACGTCATCGACGGCATTGCGTTCCAGACCAATATCCTCGCCCTGAATGCGGCCGTCGAGGCGGCGCGGGCGGGCGAGGCGGGCCGCTCGTTCGCGGTGGTCGCGACCGAAGTGCGCAATCTGGCGCAGCGCTGCGCGGCTTCGGCTAAGGAAATCGAGGGCGTGGTGGCGACGAGCGTCGCGCAGATCGCGCAAGGCACGAGCCTCGTCACGCGCACGACGAGCCAGATGCGCGCGATCGACGAAGCGGTGAACCGCGTATCGACGATCATCATGGAAGTCGCGAAGGCGAGCGGCGAACAGGCCGACGGCATCGCGCAGGTGAATCAGGCGGTCGCCCATCTCGACGATTCGACCCAGCAGAACGCCGCGCTCGTCGAGCAGGCGGCGGCCACCGCCAAGCGCCTCGCGGAGCGCGCCGTCGTGCTCGATGAAGCCGTGCGGCTTTTCACCGTCGCGAAGGCCTGAACGCGCGCTGCCTGAAGTCACGCATCGCTTGGTACTATCGGAGCATTGCCCACAAGGAGTGTCTCCGATGACCGCTGAGAACAATCGCGCGGAAGAAGCGCGAGCGATGGAACGTATCGTCAACGCGACCCGCCAGGTTCAGTCCGCCTTCCTCGCGCTGCAGACGCAGTTTCCGCCCGAAGGCGACGGCCGCCCGTCGCAGATCGCGCTGCAGACCTTCGACGCCGCGCTCCAGGAACTCGAAGACGCGCAGGCGGCCTTCGACACCATGCTCAACGATCTGTTCGACGGCAACCGCTGAGCGCTTCGCCTCATGCGTTACGCAGTTCGGGCACGTTCTCGCCCGGGCCATTCAGCGCGGCTTCGGCGCCCGCGTCGCTGAGACCCGCCCACGGCACGCCGTCGGTGGACTGGCGTCGCGCGGCGGCCACGCAGGCGTCGACCAGCTCCTTGAACGACACCGCCGCCGAACTCGTTCGCACCAGCACTTCGCCTTGCAGCGGGCTTTCGGGAAACACCAGCCCGACGATCAGTTCCGCCGACGACGCCCTTTGATGCAGGCGTCGCAGCAGATTGCGCAGATACGGCGGCGACTCGGCCGCATCGAACGACACCACGCAGATGATCGACACACCCGCGAGATCCACTTCGCTGAAGCGTCCGCGCGAGAACCGCTCGTAGCCCGCGAGGTCCGCGTACAGGCCGTGCTTGCGAAAGAGCTGCACGGCGATGGTCGCCGCGAGATCGTCCAGTTCGCTGCGGCCCGCGATGCACAGCACCGACGCCGTATGCCCTTCCTGCTCGGCGTCGAAGCGCGCGGGCGGCGTTTCGTGCGCGAGGTTCGAGGCATCGTCGGGAGAATCGAGGCTGGCGGGCGGCGTGTCCCTGCGCTCGATGCTCACGGCGGTATCGTCGGCATCTTCCAGCCCTTCGATGATGTCGAGCGCCGATTCGTTGATGCGCCGCAACTGATCCGCCGTCACGACGCCGCGCAGCACGTCGTTGTGGGCGTAGCGCAGGCCTTCGAGCGCGACTTCGTCGTAATAGGCGATCAGCGAGCGCTCCTTGAGCAGCGTCTCGGCCTGCACCAGCGCTTCGTCGGGATCGTTCGCGAGCAGGCGCTGATAGAAGTTTTCGGCGGGCGTGAGCGCGGGCCGGTCGCCGAACAGCACATCGAGAAATTCGAGGCGGTCGACGTGACGGCCGAGAATCACGAGGCACAGCGTGAGCGGCGTCGAGAGCACGAGGCCGATCGGCCCCCAGATCCAGCTCCAGAAGATCGCCGCGACGATCACCGCGAACGGCGACAGGCCGGTGCTATGTCCGTACAGCAGCGGCTCGACGACCTGACCCGCGACGATATCCGTCACGCCGAACAGGACGATGGTCCACACGAGCATCGCCCAGCCGGGACCGACCGCCGCCGCGAACACGACCGCGATGATCGCCGCGATCCACGTCCCGACGTAAGGCACGAAACGCAGCAGCGCGGTCATCACGCCGAACAGCAGCGCGCCCGGCACGCCGATGATCGCGAGCCCGATCGAAATGATGATGCCCACACTCATGTTGATGCCGAGCTGCGCGAGGAAATAGCGCGACAGTCGCCGCGCGGCCTCGTCCATCGCGGTGGTGGCGCGATGCAGGTCGCGCGAGCCGAACAGCCGTATCAGGCGGTCGCGCAGATCCTCGCGCTGCAGGAGGATGAACACCGCGACCACGAGCACGATGCCGGTGGTTTCCAGCGGGCTGATGATGGGCGACAGAAAGCGCTGCGCCAGCTCCAGCGGCGTCGGCGTGGGCTCGTGCACTTCGACGGGCATCGGCTGATCGATCGGCGACGCGGCCGGATTGTCCTCGTTCTTCGGCTCCTGCTCGCGCGCGGGCGAAAGGCGCTTCAACGCACGCGATGCGCGGCCGAGAAACTCATCGGCGCGACCGACCGTCATGCGCTGCACGTTTTCGATCTTGCGCTCGACGGCGACCTGATACTTCGGCAGATCGCCCGCGAGCTGCGCGACCTGCGCGCCGATCAGCGCGCCGACCGCCGTCAGCACCGACAGCGCGATCACCACCGCGACCATCACCGACGGCACCTGACCGAGGCGCAGCCGCCGCAGGAAATCAACGAAAGGCGCGAGCAGAAAGCTCAGCAGAATCGCGAGGATGATCGGGATCATGACCGCGCGCCCGAAGTACAGCGCACATATGATGATGACGCCCGCCACCAGCGACGCCAGCGCGCGCACGCCGGGCGCTTCGGGCGGCAGGATCTTCGCGGGTGGCCGGCGCGGCCCGGGTGCTTGCGGCATGGGAACGGCTCGCTTTCGGTATGAGGCCGGCCGTGGCGCGGCCAGCTTTGTGTGCGGGGAGCAGGGACGCTCAAGCAAGGCGCGTGCCGTCGGGACAGCGTCCGTCGCCCATGAGGTGAGACTATTCGGGAGCCGAATTCTACTGCATTCGTTGCAAGGGTGAGTAAGTACGGGAGCGTTGACGGTCTATCGGCGCGATCGAAACTATCAGTTGGATGCGTGGGTACGGCCCATGCGACATTGACAATCGCCGCCGCACACTGGAAAAGGACATCATGGCAGTCGATTCACCCTGCATCAGTATCTGCAAGTTCGACGAGAAGACCGGCTTATGCATCGGCTGCCTGCGCACGAAGGACGAATGCAAGCAGTGGAAGAAGATGAAGGACAAGCATCGCGTGCGCATTATCGACGAGCGGCCGAAACGCAAGGCCAGGCTCAAGAAGCATAAGAAGTAGGCGGCGCGAACGAACAAACGCTGGACTGGTTGGCGAAAGGGTAATGGCGATTTTCGTTGCGCGCGCGGACTACACTGAATGAGACTTCGCAGGAGTCCGCCATGAAAGTGCCCCGTATCGCATTCGTTTTCGCCTCGGTCTTTGCCGCTACTTCGGCTCTCGCGCAGTTGCATCCGAGCGTCGAAACCGACATGTACGCGCCGCAGAACAGCACGAAGCTCATGCCGGACGCGCCGCTCGGCAGCCAGTATCCGACGCACGGCAACGCGCAGGCCGGCGAACTCAACCTCAATCCCAGCGATCCGCGCGCCCAGCTCGTCAACGGCCTGCCGAACAACGCGAGCAGCGGCGGCTATGGCTCGCCCCTCGCGGGCAACAAAGCGAACGTGACTAAGCCGGACTGAGCGCGGCCGCGCGGCTGCGGCGCTTCGCCAGCACGTCTTCGATGCACTCGACGAACCGTTCGGCCGATGCCGTCAGCACCGCGTCGCGCCGCGACAGCAGAAAGAGCCGGCGCGCGGGCGGCTGTTCGATGAGATCGAGCGTCTTCAGCTGCTCCAGCGCGTCCTCGCCGCGCAGCGCGAGGTGGGTCCACGACGTCACCACGTCGCTGTTGAGCGCGAGCCCGTAATACAGCGTCTGCGAGGCGCAGCGCGTCACGCGGCGCGGCGGCGGGAGGCCTGCGCGCTCGAACTGCGTCGCGAGAAGGGCGCGGAATTCGTCGGACGGGCCGGTGTGCAGCCACTCGGCGTCGCTCAGTTCGGCGAGCGAGGTCGCGTGCGCGAGCGCGCCGCGCCGGCTGACCGCGAACCACATCGGAAAAGTGGCCAGTTCCACGCAGCGCAATCCGGCGAAATCACGCGCATGCCTGCCCGACGCCAGCGCGAAATCCAGCGTGCCGTTTTTCAACTGCTCGACGAGTTGCGGCGGATCGAACTCGACGAATTCCAGCGCGACATCCGGCGACGCGGCCCGAAAACGCTGATACGCCGGCGGCAGCACGGTGAAGCCCGCGAGCGGCGTCATGCCGATCACGACGCGCCCCTGACGCGCGTCGCGCAGCCTGGCGAGTTCGTGCTCGGTGCGCTGCATCTCGTTGACGATCAGTTCCGCGCGCTGCAGCATCAGGCGGCCTTCGGTGGTGAGCGTGACGCCCGACGAACTGCGCGCGATCAGCGTCAGGCCGACTTCGTCCTCCAGGTCGCGCAGCGCGCGCGTCACGGCGGGCTGCGTCACGCACAAGAGGCGCGCGCCTTCGTGGATGGTCCCCGCGCGCGCGACCGCGACCAGCGCGCGCAACTGGTGAAGCTTCATGGTTCTGCGTCTCCGTCTGATAACCAGCGTTTATCAGCATAAGAATTTATGGTTATTCGAATTATAGGGGCGCGTCTATGATCGCCCGACGCTCATCGAAATCGAGCGAATGACAAGGAGACCTCAGTGATGCAAGACCTCACGCCCGCCCTCGGGACGGCCGCGCCCGCGCGCGAGCGCACATCCCGCTCCAGAGCGAAGACCATCGTCGCGACATCGGCTGGCAACGCGCTGGAGATGTTCGACTTTACCGTGTTCAGTTATTTCGCAGCCCTGATTGCGAAGAATTTCTTCCCCGTCGATTCCGAAGCCGGACCGATGCTGCTCGCGCTCGCGACCTTCGGCGTCGGCTTCGTGATGCGGCCGCTCGGCGGCATCCTGATCGGCGGTTACGCGGACCGGCACGGCCGCAAGGCGGCGCTCACCCTGACCATCGCGCTGATGATGATCGGCACCGCGATGATCGCGCTTACGCCCACTTACGCGCGGATCGGCATCGCGGCGCCGGTGTGCGTCGTGCTCGGGCGGCTGCTGCAGGGCCTGTCGGCGGGCGGCGAAATCGGAGCGGCGACCACTTTTCTGATGGAATCCGGCCCGCTGTCGCAGCGCGGCTTCATGGTGAGCTTTCAAATGATGAGCCAGGGCGTCGCCGCCCTGCTCGGCGCGCTGTCCGGCGCGCTGCTGTCGGCCGCGCTGCCGCCGGCGTCGCTCGAAGCGTGGGGCTGGCGCCTGCCGTTTCTGTTCGGCCTGCTGCTCGGGCCGGTCGGCCTGTATATCCGCCGCCATCTCGACGAAACGCACGAGCCGCGCGCACGGGAAAAAAGCGCGCTGCGCGAAGTGCTGACCGCGCATCTCGGCCGGCTGCTGCTCGGCGTGATGATGATCGTCGGACCGACGTCGATGCTCTACATCATGGTCTTCTACATGCCGGGTTACGCGGTGCGCGAGCTGCATCTGCCGGTCGCGACATCGTTTCTCGCTGGCTGCGCGTCCGGTCTCACGATGCTCGTCGCTGCGCTCGCCGCCGGGCTCTTCATCATCGACCGTCTGCCGCGGCGCAAGCCGCTCGTGTTCGGCACCTCGTTCGCATCGCTGCTGTGCGTGGTGCCGGCGTTCAAGACGCTCCTGACGATGCCATCGATTCCAGTGCTGATCGTGATCGTGGTGCTGGTGATGGGGCTCGCGACGCTCGGCACGTCGTCGTTCTTCCTGCTCATCATGGAAGGCTTTCCGCAGCACGTGCGCGCCACCGCGCTCGCGATGATTTACAGCTTCGGCGTGACCATCTTCGGCGGCTTCGCGCAGTTCAACGTGACGTGGCTGCTGCATCGCACCGGCGACCCGATGACGCCCGCGTGGTATCTGCTCGTCGCCGGCGTCGTGAGCCTCCTCGCGATCTGGCGTTTCCCCGAGCGGCGCGTCGAGTAGACGCCGCTTTCCTTCGCGCTTTTCTCCCACATCGCGATTCGCCGCAAGGCGGATCGTGGCGGGCGCGCGCGTCCGCCGCGATCCCGCCGGCACACTCAAACAAGAACACGAGACATGCATTTCACGACTTTCCACGCAGCGCGCATGGTTTGCGCGCTCGGCTTCATCGGCGCCAGCGCGTGCGCCCCGTCCGCTTTTGCGTCGATGACGCTCTACGGCGCCGTCGACAGCTTTCTCCAGTACTCGAACAACAGCGGCGATACGGCGTGGCGCCTGCAGAGCGGCGGCGCGTCGACCTCGCGCTGGGGCATCACCGGCAGCGAGGATCTCGGCGGCGGCGTCTATTCCGGCTTCCGGCTGGAAAGCGGCATCAACCTGATGAACGGCCAGCAGCAAAGCGCGACCTCGATCTACAACCGCGAAGCGAACGTATGGCTCGGCGCGCAGCGCTTCGGCACGATCAAGCTCGGCAAGCAATATCCGGCGATTCCGCCCGAAGGCGCCGATCCGTTCTATGCGGTCGGCATGCTCTCGCCGTGGGCGAGCAGCGTGCTCGCGGTGTCCGATCTCGGGCCGGGCGCGGCGACCGTGCAGGCGCGCACCGACAACGCCATCAGCTACGAAACGCCGATCTGGTCCGGCTTCAGCGCGAAGGTGCTGTACGCGCTGCGCAATGCGGCGGGCGCAAGTCCGGTCGCGCGCAACGCGGGCGGGATCGTCAATTACGCGAACGGGCCGCTCGCGTTCAACGTCGCCTACAACGCCGTGTGGACCGATACGCCGCACGGCCCGGCGGCCAGCACGCCCGACGGCCCGCGCACCGACATCGTGATGGCCGACGTGCTGTACGACTTCGGCGCGCTCGCGGCCTCGGCCACCTACACGCTCACGCGGCCCACCGCGCCGAACACGTATGTCGCGGCGGTCTATTCGCTCGGCGCGGTGTGGACCCACGGCCCGCACGTGATTCGCGCGGGCGCGGTGTATCGCAACGTCGCGGGCCGCGAGGACAGCGCGTTCGGCGCGCTCGTCGGCTACGACTACCAGTTTTCGAAACTGACGGGCGTCTATGCGCGCGTCGGCGGCTTTCGCAATCAGGGACGCTCGCAACTTTCCTTCGGCTCCGATCCGCTCGCCGCGCCAGGCGTGAATCCGTTCGTCGTCGCGCTCGGGCTGCGCAAGAAGTTCTGACTTTCCTTTCCCTTTCGACATGGAGACATCGACCGACATGACCCACATCGCCACCGCGTACATCGACGAACACGCGACGCGCTATATCGCGCTCGCCGATTCCATCTGGCAGCTCGCGGAATTGCGCTACGAGGAAACCGCGTCCGCGCGCCTGCATATCGATGCGCTCGAAGCGGCCGGCTTTCGCGTGACGCGCGGCGTCGCTGGCATTCCGACCGCGTTCGTCGCGCAATGGGGCGAAAGCGGCCCGGTCATCGCGATACTCGGTGAATACGATGCGCTCTCCGGCATGAGCCAGGAAGCCGGCGCGCTGCAATGCCGGCCGGCGGACGACATCGCCAACGGCAACGGTCACGGCTGCGGGCATCATCTACTGGGCACGGCGTCGCATCTGGCGGCGGTGGCGGTGGCCGCGCAACTGAAGCAGAGCGGTCAACGGGGCACGGTGCGCTTCTACGGCTGCCCGGCGGAGGAAGGCGGCTCCGGCAAGACCTTCATGGCGCGCGCAGGCCTCTTCGACGACGTCGATGTCGCGCTGTGCTGGCATCCCGCCTCGCATACGGGCGTGTTCGCGGCCAGTTCGCTCGCCAACATCCAGGCGTATTTCCGCTTTCACGGCAAGGCGTCGCACGCGGCGGCGTCGCCGCATCTGGGCCGCAGCGCGCTCGATGCGGTCGAGCTGATGAACGTCGGCGTGAACTATCTGCGCGAGCACATGCTGCCCGAGGCGCGCGTGCATTACGCGGTGACCAATACCGGCGGGCTGTCGCCGAACGTCGTCCAAGCGAACGCCGAAGTGCTGTATCTCGTGCGCGCCCCGCGCAACGATCAGGCCGCCGACCTGTACGCACGCGTCTGCGACGTGGCGCGCGGCGCGGCACTGATGACGGGCTGCCGCGTCGAGATCGTGTTCGACAAGGCGTGCTCGAACCTGCTGCAGAATGCGGTGCTCAATCGCGTCGTGGACCGGCATCTGCATGCGTTCGGCGCGCCGTCCTACAGCGCCGACGAAACCGCGTTCGCGCGCCGCCTGCAAGCGGACACGCTGACCGACGACGATATCGAAAGCGCGTCGCGCTCCCTGTCGCATGCATGGCGCAATCCGGCGCCGCTGTTCGATCGCATCGATGCCTACGAGCCGGGCAACGAAAAGCCGCTCTACGGCTCGACCGATGTCGGCGACGTGAGCTGGGTCACGCCGACCGCGCAATGTTTCGTCAGTTGTTTCGCGTTCGGCACGCCGTTCCATTCGTGGCAGCTCGTCGCGCAGGGCAAGACGTCGCTCGCGCACAAGGGCATGCTGCTCGCGGCGAAGACGCTCGCGGCGTCCGCGCTGGAGCTGATCGCGACGCCCGCGCTCATCGACGAAGCCAGGGCGGAGCTGATCGAACGCCGTCACGGCAAACCGTACGTCTGCCCGATTCCGCCCGAGGTGCCGCTGCCGTTCATGCGCAATCGAGCATCGTAGATAAACGCGTCACTGTTCTCGCATCGAGAACAGTGATTTGAATTTGCCTGCCATTCTCCTTCTTCGCGCAAGAACCCATACTTGATTCACAGGACGGGATTTCTCCCGGCCGCCAACCGAATCAGGGAACCTGCCGTGAAGATCTACTACCATCCGCTGTCCGGCCATTCGCACCGCGCGCGTCTTTTCCTCAATCTGCTTTCCATCGAGCACGAGGACGTGTTCGTCGACCTCGCCGCCGCCGCGCACAAGACGCCCGAGTACCTGAAACTGAACCGCTTCGGCCAGCTTCCGGTGCTCGTGGACGGCGAGACGGTCGTCCCCGATTCGAACGCGATTCTCGTCTATCTCGCGAAGAAATCCGGCGCTGCGAAGTGGCTGCCCGACACGCCCGCAGAAGCCGCCGCCGTGCAGCGCTGGCTCTCGGTCGCGGCGGGGCAGATCGCGTTCGGACCGGCCGCCGCGCGCCTCATCACCGTGTTCGGCGCGAAATTCGACGCGGACGAAGTCATCGCCCGCGCGCATAACGTGCTGAAAGTGATCGACGCGGAACTGGCGAACCGCGAGTGGATCGCGGATATCGGCGCAGCGCATCCGACCATCGCGGATGTCGCGCTCTACAGCTACATTGCGAGCGCGCCCGAAGGCAACGTCGATCTCTCCGCTTACGCGAACGTGAATGCGTGGCTCAAGCGCGTCGAGGCGCTGCCCGGTTTCCTTCCGTTTCAAAAGACGGCCGCGGGTCTCGCGGCGTAAAGTGAGCGCGGCGGCCCCGCCGCCGCGCCTGACTCGAAGAGGCATACGATCATGTCCACTTCCGTGCTGCCGAACACAGCCCCCGTCGCCACGCCTTCGCCGTGGCATCGCGGTGAAATCGCCATCCAGAAAGCCTTCGGCGCATACGAGCGCATGGACGGCGTCGGGCGGCGCGTCGTGCGCGATTACATGCCGGACCAGCATCGCCAGTTCTTCGCGCAGTTGCCGTTCATCGTGGCGGGCGCGGTCGACGAACACGGCGATCCGTGGGCGACGCTCGTCGCCGGGCATCCCGGCTTCATGCGCACGCCCGACGCGAAAACGCTGTCGATCAGCCGCGCTCGCGATCCGCTCGATCCCGCCGACGCCGGCATGGACGACGGCGCATCGATCGGGCTGCTCGGCATCGAGTTGCACACGCGGCGGCGCAACCGCATGAACGGCGTGATCAGCCGCGACGGCGCGAACGTGGATTTCGCCGTGGCCGTCGAGCAGAGTTACGGCAATTGCCCGCAGTACATCCAGTTGCGCGATTTCGAGTTCGTGCGCGATCCGGCCACGCCTTCGCCCGTGCAGCCGGTCCTGCTCGACGCGCTTTCGCCGCGCGCCACGGCGATGATCACGGGCGCGGACGCGTTCTTCGTCGCGTCGTATTTCGATCGCGAGGACGGGCATCGGCAAGTGGACGTGTCGCATCGCGGCGGCAAGCCGGGCTTCGTGCGTCTCGCGGACGACGGCTCGTTCACCATTCCCGATTTCGCGGGCAATCTGTTCTTCAACACGCTCGGCAATATTCTCGTCAATGGCCGCGCGGGCCTCGTGTTCGCCGACTTCGAAAGCGGCGACCTGCTGCAACTCGCGGGCGACGCCGAAGTGCTGCTCGATTCGCCCGAAACCGCCGCGTTCCAGGGCGCGGAGCGGCTGTGGCGCTTCACGCCGCGCCGCATCGTGTATCGCGCGGAAGCGCTGCCGATACGGTGGAAGGCGCGCGGCGACGGCGCATCGCCCAATTCGCTGATGACCGGCGACTGGGCGCAAGTGGCCGAGCGCCTCAAGGCCGCCGCACTCGCCAACGTGTGGCGCACGTTCCGCGTGAGCAAGATCGTCGATGAAAGCGATACGATCCGCTCCTTCCATCTCGAACCCGCCGACGGCGCGGGCATCGTGCCGCATCTGGCCGGCCAGCATCTGCCGATTCGCGTGACGCTGCCGGGCGAAGCGAAGCCGGTGATTCGCACCTACACGCTGTCGGTCGCGCCGTCGGACGGTCTGTACCGGATCAGCGTGAAGCGCGGCGGACGCGTGTCCGCGCATCTGCACGACACCTTGCGAGTCGGCGGCGTCATCGAAGCGCGCGCGCCCGCGGGCGACTTCACGATCGATGCGCTCGAGCGGCGTCCTGCCGTGCTGATGGCGGCGGGCGTCGGCGTCACGCCGATGCTCGCGATGCTGCGGCACATCGTCTACGAAGGCCTGCGCAAGCGTCGCGTGCGGCCGGTCTGGATGATCGTGTCGGCGCATTCGCTCGCAAACCGCGCGTTCACGCGGGAAATCGACGCGCTCGAGCAAAGCGCGGGCGGCGCGGTCAACGTGATCCGCGTGCTGAGCGACACGGAGGGGGCGAGCCTCACGCGCGATTACGACGCATCGGGGCGCATCGACATCGATCTGCTGACGAGCCGCCTGCCTTTCAACGACTACGACTTCTATCTGTGCGGGCCGGGCGCGTTCATGCAGACGCTCTACGATGGCCTGCGCGCGCTCAACGTCGCCGATACGCGCATTCATGCGGAAGCGTTCGGGCCGTCGGCGCTGAAACGCACGGCGGATCGCGGCGCGGACGTCAAGCCGATGCGCCCGGCCGCGACCGAACCGGTGAAAGTAAGCTTTGTGAAGTCGGTCAAAGACGCGCAATGGAAACCGGGCGGCGGCACGTTGCTGGAACTCGCGGAAGCGAGCGGCCTCGCGCCGGAGTTCAATTGCCGGGGCGGCACCTGCGGCACATGCCGCACGCGCATCGTGCAGGGCGCGGTGTCGTATGAAAGCGAGCCGGCGTTCCATGTCGGCGACCATGAAGCGTTGATCTGCTGCGCGATGCCCGCCGCCGAAGAAGGAGACACGCTCAAGCTGGATCTTTAACGATTGTGCCCCGCGCGCATATCCCCGAGAATGCACGGCATCCTTCAAGCCCGCGTGCCTCGTGCTTTCTCATGGACCGTTTACAGGCAATGACGACCTTCGTCACGGTGGTCGAAACCGGCGGCTTCGCCTCGGCCGCGCGCAAGCTCGACGTCTCGCCTTCCGTCGTGAGCCGCGTCGTGACTGAGCTGGAAGAACACCTCGGCGTGCGCCTGCTCACGCGCACGACGCGCGTCGTGCGCCTCACCGACACCGGCAGCGGCTATTTCGAGGACTGCCGCCGCATCCTCGGCGAAATCGACTCCGCCGAACTCTCCGCGACGGGCACGCACTCGTCCCCGCGCGGCCTGCTTTCGATCACCGCGCCGGTGATGTTCGGCAGGCTGCACGTCACGCCGATCGTGCTCGACTATCTCCAGCGCTATCCCGAAGCCGATGCGAACTGCTGGTTCGTCGACCGCGTCGTCAATCTTGTCGACGAGGGCATCGACGTGGCGGTGCGGATCGCGCAACTGCCGGATTCATCGTTGCAGGCGATCAGTGTCGGGCGCGTGCGGCGCGTGCTGTGCGCGTCGCCCGCGTATCTCGCGAAGCACGGCACCCCGCGTCATCCCGACGATCTCGCCGCGCATGTCGTGATTGCGTCGACGGGCTCGTCGACGCCGCCGGAATGGCGGCTGCATGACGGCGAGCGGCAGATTCTCGTGCGCAACCATGCGCGCTTCACGACGACCACCAACGATTCGGCCATCGCCGCCGCGCTCGCGGATTTCGGCATCGCGCGGCTGATGTCGTATCAGATCGCGCAGCATGTGAACGAGGGAAGTCTCGTCATCGTGCTGCCCGAATTCGAGCCGCCGCCCTTGCCGATCCATCTCGTGCATCGCGAAGGACGCCATGTCACGCAGAAGGTGCGCGCGTTTCTCGACCTCGCCGTGACCACTCTGCGCGCCGATGAATCGTTGCGCTGAAACGCGCTAAACATACGCGCTGTCGGTGACATTTCGTCCATCGTCCGTCGAATCGAACGTCCGTTAGCACGACTGCCGTGCAAAATGCCGGCAAAACATGCAACATAGCTGTCTCGAACGATCGCACCGATCGCCGCGCTTTCGGCTTTCCTGAACCTTTACCGGCTCACGCACCATGACGAATCCAACTTCTCCCTCGAATGAACGCCCGCTCGACATGATCATCTTCGGCGGCGGCGGAGACCTGGCGGCGCGCAAGCTGCTGCCCGCGCTCTACATGGCGCACATGCACTGCAACCTGCCCGCCGACACGCGCATTCTCGCGATCGGCCGCAAGGACTGGGCGCGCGAGGATTACCTGAAAAACTTCATGGAAGAACAGGCGCGCCCGTTCATCGACGCCAAGGCGTTCGATGCGCAGTCGTGGGACAAATTCCTCGCGCTGTTCGACTACGTGCGGGTCGATGTCGAAAACCCGTCCGACTTCCAGCGTCTCGCGCAGGCCGTGCGGCCCGGCTCGCAGCGCGTGCTGTATCTGTCGACGTCGCCGGAACTGTTCGTCACCATCTGCGAGAACCTCGACAACGCCGGCATTCTCGACGACCACGCGCGCGTGGTGCTGGAAAAGCCGCTCGGTCACGATCTCGCTTCCGCGCGCGCGATCAACGATGCGGTCGGCAAGCACTTCAAGGAAGAGCAGATTTATCGCATCGACCATTATCTCGGCAAGGAAACCGTGCAGAACCTGATGGTGCTGCGCTTCGGCAACGCGATCTTCGGGCCGCTGTGGCAGGCGCCGTATATCAAGAGCGTGCAGATCACGGTGTCGGAGACGGTTGGCGTCGGCAGCCGCGCGGGCTTCTACGATCACACCGGCGCATTGCGCGACATGGTGCAGAACCACTTGCTGCAACTGCTGTGCATCGTCGCGATGGAGCCGCCCGTATCGCTCGATCCCGACGCCGTGCGCGACGAGAAGCTGAAGGTGCTGAAGTCGCTGCGGCCGATGACCGTCGCCGATACCGCGCGCGATACCGTGCGCGGCCAGTACACGGCGGGTGCGGTGGGCGGCGAGGCGGTGAAGGGCTATCTCGAAGAGCAGAACGTGCCGGCCGACAGCCGCGCGGAAACCTTCGTCGCGTTGCGCGCGCATATCAACAACTGGCGCTGGGCCAATGTGCCGTTCTTCCTGCGCACGGGCAAGCGCATGCAGAACCGTCGCTCGGAGATCGTCATCGACTTCGCGGACCTGCCGTTCTCGATCATTCCGGACGGCCCGCGTCACTACGGCAACCGGCTCACCATCACGCTGCAGCCGGAAGAATCCATTCAGCTTCAGATGATGGCGAAGGAACCGGGCAGCGGCATGCACATGCAGCCGGTCACGCTCAATCTCGATCTCCAGCAGGCGATGACGCAGCGGCGCGCCGAGGCGTATGAGCGCTTGTTGATCGATGTGATTCGCGGCAGGCTCACGCACTTCATGCGGCGCGATGAACTGGAAGCGGCGTGGACGTGGGTCGAACCGATCCTCAATGGCTGGAAGGAACTGGGCGATCGGCCGCGTGGGTATACGGCGGGGACGTTCGGGCCGGCGGCGTCGAGCGCGCTGATGGCGCGGGAGAATCAGGCTTGGGCGGAGGAGGCTTGAGGGCTTGGGCGCCGTGGGCCGGCGCGTCGGAGTGTGCTGTTGTTGAGGGATGCAAAGTTGCTTGATTGACTTTCGCCGGATCCCGTTTTCGAGTCGGTCGGTTAGCGTTGCCCCTGTGCGGGGCGGCACCTACTTTCTTTGCTGCTGCAAAGAAAGTAGGCAAAGAAAGCAGCTTTTCCCATCCGGAACGCTTCATGCCGGCCGCGGCACAGGCGATCGTTTCGGGCACAGCCGTAGCGAGTGCCCTCATAGGTCACCTCGGGCGTGGACCGCGCACGGTCTGACAAGCTAGTCGTTTCAGCGCGCTGGTTCAGCACGGAAGAGTTCCGGCACAGCGCTACGCGCTGCCGTGGGGTATGCAAGGGAAACCAGCGGGACGCACGCGCATTCCCGATTGACCGGTCGGCCGCGAAGCGGGCTGGAGCCATTTCGTGCTGAACCAGGCACGCTCGCGGCGCGATGAGTCAGACCGTGCGCGGTCCACGCCCGGTTAGACCTACGAGGGCACTCGCTACGGCTGTGCCCTAAGGGTTCGCCTGTGCCGCGGCCGGCTTGAAGCGTTCAGGATGGGGAAAGCTGCTTTCTTTGGTTACTTTCTTTGCAGCAGCAAAGAAAGTGACTGCCGCCCCGCACAGGGGCAACGCTTATAGACCAACGCGAAAACGGGATCCGGCGACAAACCCTCACCGAAATCCGCCAGACATTGCCTTCGTTCCCTTGCGCCTCTCCCACCCCGCCCCCACCGCCATCACCCCCGACAACACCACGATCCCGCCCAGAATCCCCGCAAGCCTCATCGCCGCCGGCATCGGATCCGACGACCAATGATGATCCTGCACGAACACCATGATGAACGCGATGCCGAACTGCCGACCGACATAGCTCGCGCCTTGCGCACCCGTCTGCACGTGACAGCCCATCCACACGCCCGCGCACAGCGCGAACATGCAGGCGAGCGCGTTCTCGCCGAGCACGGGCAGTAGCGCAAGACTCACCGCCCCCGCCAGCAGACAACCGATGAACCGCTGCACCATGCGCTCGGCGACAGGCTTGTGCGTCGGCTTGCCGAGCGCCGATGCAGGCAGGATCAGCACGGCGACCGCCGTCACCATCGCCTGCGCGAAACCCGGCAGATTCCACGTGTAGGCGAGCGCCGCCAGAATCATCACCGACCACGCGGCCTGCCACGCGAGGCGTTTGCGCATCGCGAGCGCGGTCTGCTCGGCGCGCGCGATATGCATCGCATCGAGCGCCTGCACGGCCTGCGCGGCATCGGAAGGAATCACGGTGACGGTCTGCGCGTTGACGCCGTCGACGCGATCGACTGTAGATGCCGCCTGCGCGCGCGGCACCGGCGGCGTCCCGCGCGACTTCCGGTAGTGCTGCACGCCCGCATGAAACAGCGCCGACACGGCCACGCACGCCACCGTCCCGACGATCACCTCCGCCACGCGCAGCAGCGCGAACGACGCCGTCGCCGCCGCCGACACCAGCCGATGCGCCTCGAACGTCACCATCAGCGCCGTCACCGCGCCGAGCACCCACGCGTAGCCCGCGTCGGACACGAGCGCGCGATACACCGACACCCCAACGATCACGCCGAGCAGCGGCACGAAAAGCCACGGCATGTCGCCGATCACCGGCCCCGCCACCGCGCCGATGAGCGCCCCCGCCACCGTGCCGACGACGCGCTGCACGCCGCGCTGCGCGCACGCCGAGAACTTCGATTGCATGACGGCAAAGCCGCTGATCGCCGCCCACCAGATGTTGCTCAGGTGGAACGCATAGGCGAGCGCCACGGCGAGCCCGACCGACAGCATCGCCTGGGTGGCGAAGAGCGCGCGCGCCGGCGTCGGTCTGATGGCGATGAGTTCCCGCCCGAGCGCGGTGAACGCATCGCGGATGATGTGGACGAGCGAGCCCAGCGCCGCGGCGCTTTCGTGCTGAAGGGGATGAGCGTGGCGCGGGGAATCGGTGGGCATCGTTCTGGCGATTGTTCAGGCGTGTGCCTTGAGCGTAGCCGCCGATCGTCCAGAAGCAAAGCCGAACCGCAAAAGATGCGGCAAATCCGCTACACGCGCGACGTCAGCAGCCGAATGCCCGCCGCGCCGAACACGAGCGCGAGGCAGGCATCGAGACCACGCTGGATGCGCTTGTAAATGCGCCGCGCGGCGGCCATCGAAAAGAGCGCGGCATAGCCGCCGAACACGCACGCGCCGATGCACAGGCACCCCGCGACGACCGAGAGCATATGACCCGGCCCCTCGCCCGCCGACGATCCGAGCGCCGCCACCGACATCCACACGAGAATCGCCTTCGGGTTGGTGAGATGCAGCAGCGCGCCGCGCGCGTAGAGCTTGCGGCCGCTTTGTCCCCGCGCATCCGCCGATGATCGACGCACCGGCGGCTTCCATGCCGCGCGCCCCGACTTGAACGCGAGCCACAGCAGATAGATCCCGCCGCAGATCTTCACGCCGATGAGAAAGCCCGAATACGCCGTCAGCGCGGCGGAAAGGCCGAGCGCGGCGAGCATCGCCCAGAAGAACGAGCCGGACATCACGCCCGCGGCGAATGCGAAAGCCGCGCGCCGCCCCGACGTGCTCGCAATCGACATGATCGCGAGATTGCTCGGCCCGGGGCTCGCCGTGCCGACGAAATACGCCGAGTAAGCGATCAGCAGATTCGCACTGAAAAAGACGTGTCCGTTCATGGCGGTTGCGGGTCCGTTCGAATGCCCGTCAGTGTGCGCGAACGAGGGCCGAAGCGTCCATGAACGCTTCGCATCCGCGCGGGCAGGCCAGTTCACGCCTCCGGATCGAGCTTCACCTCGTAGAGCGAGCGGCCGTCCAGGTCATGCAGCGAGACGGTCAGCGCGCGGCTCGCGGGATCGATCTTCGCGCGGCCATAGAACTGCTGCAGCGCCGCGGGCGAGCGGTTCTGCGGGTTGTCCTTCGGCACGCTCACGTAGCGCAATTCAGGCCCGAAGGTCATGTCGAGATCGTTGGGGCCGAAGGTGCCTGCATTGATCGGGCCGCCGACGAATTCCCAGAACGGCTTGAATTCGGTGAACTTCGCGCGCGACGGATCGTAGTGCGTCGCCTGCGCATAGTGCACGTCGGCCGTGATCCACACGACATTGCGGATGTCTTCCTGCTTGATGAAGCGCAGGATCTCCGCCAGCTCAAGTTCGCGTCCGAGCGGCGCGCCGTTTTCCGCGTTGGCCCAGGCTTCGAACGTGCCCTTCGGCACATCGGGGTTCGCATCGGGCACGACGAGCGAGATCGGCATGTCGCTCGCAATCACCTTCCACGTCGCGCGCGACGCCTTCAGCGATGCCTTCAGCCACGCCGTCTGTTGCGAGCCGAGGAACGCCGAATCGGCATCGAGACGCGTCTGCCGGTTCGGCGAATTCGCGCCGCGATACGAGCGCTCATCGAGCATGAACACGTCGAGCAGCGGGCCGAACTGAAAGCCGCGATAGACCTGTTCCGGATCGAGCTGGTTGATGCGATACGGGTTGTATTCGAACATCGCCTGCTTCGCGCGCGCTTCGAGCAGATCGATCGAGCGCGTCTGATAGCGCTTCTCGGCCTCACCGATGCGCTGCCCCGGATACCAGTTGTTGCGCACTTCGTGATCGTCCCATTGCACGAGGAACGGCACTTCGGCGGCGAAGCGGCGCTTGTTTTTGTCGAGCTGGTTATAGGCGAAAGCCGCGCGATAATCGTCGAGCGTCTGCGCGACGTGCGACTTGCCTTCGGTGACGATATTGGTCCACAGCGTGCCATCGGGCAGACGCACGTCGGCTTCGATCACGCTGTCGGCATAGATCTGATCGCCCTGATGGATGAAGAAATCCGGCGACTCGCGGCGCATCGCTTCATAGATGCGATAGCCGCCGAAGCGCTCGTTGATGCCCCAGCCCTGCCCCGCTTCATCGCCCGAAAAGACGAAGCACACCGGCTTGTCCGCATCGAGCGATGCCGTGCGCAAGCGTCCCGTCACGGGCTCGCTATGCGCCTTGCCATCGACGAGATCCTGAAAGCGCACGCGATAGAACACGTCCGCGCCGGGCGGCAGGCCGGTGAGATCGATGCGCGCCGTGAAGTCGCTGCCTTCGAGCGCCGCCGGCCCGATGCGCCGCTGAAACGTCCTGAAGTTCTCGCTCGTCGAATATTCGACGAGCATGCGCGCCGGCCGGTCCGCGCGGCTCCAGATGATGCCGCTCGTCGCGGTGACGTCGCCGCTCATCACGCCGCCGGGCAGTTGCGGACGCAACCTGTCGGCGGTGACGACGGCGGGCGCGACGCCTTGCGCGAGTGCATCGGCGAGACCCGCGCCCGTGAGCGCGAGTCCCGTGCCGGAAACGAGCCCCTTCAGCAAGGTGCGTCGGGACGGTTTGACGATGCGATCCGGCATGGCGAGCTTCCTCTCGAACTGTACGATGGGGTAGTGACGTGCTGCGTCGAATCGCCGATGGTAAAACGTAACGGTGTCGCTTTTGTTGCAACGGGCGCTTCATTATCGGCAATGAGCACGCGCCGGTTGCTGTGACGGCTCACCGCATCGGACACGCGCTCTTCCCAGAAGCGCCAGTTCGTGGCCCTGCTGCGGCCGAGCACGATGAGATCCGCGTCGAACTCGCGCGCCGCCTGCGCGATCGTGCGCGCGAGGGTCGTGCCGCTCGGCAGGTCCATCGTCACGCACAGACCGTTGATGCTCGATGCGCGTATCGCCTGCAAGGTGCGCTTTTCGACTTCGCGCGCGAGCTGTTCGATGTGGGCGAACGCCGCGCCGAAGTCATGCTGCGCGGACGATACGGCCCAGAACGGCATGCGGTCCACCACGTGAAGGGCCGTGAGGCGCGCGTTGCATTCGCGCGCCCGCGCGATGCCGAGCGCGAGCGCGGCATGACTCAGGCCCGGTCCCACCGCGACGAGAATGTGCTGTTGCATGATGTCGTCTCCTTGTATCGAACGTCGCACGCTTCAGTGCATGCGCCACGCGCGCCTGACCGCATCGATCACGGCGGCTTCGGTGAACGTCATCACGCCGTCCGCGACCACCGCGGATTCGCAGAGCGTGAGCACATCGCGCCGCATTCGCTCGCAGCGCACTTCTTTGGCGAGCTGTTGCACGACATGCGGATCGACGCGGCACGCATCGTCCCAACTCAGATATGCGTCACGCATGAGGTCCTCGCAGACCTCCTGCACGATCTCATGCAGCTCGCCGGGATCGAGCCCGAGACGCGCGTAGAACCCGCGCCGTTCGAGCTCTTCGACTTCGGCGCTGCCTATATGCCCGTCCGCGATCAGCGACATCACGACGATGCGCGCGGCCGCACGCGGACTGTCCGATGGATAGTGGCGCATGGTTCTTCTCCTCGATGAAACGTGGTCGACGAAAAGCGGTGCGAGTGTTTTCGATGAGACCGCGCCGCCCTGATGATTCGCATCGTAGGGACGGAGAATGAGCATCGAATGAGCGCGTCATACCCGCACGGTATGGGCCTAGTCCGCATCGGTATTGGACGTGGCGCGCGTTGCTCTCGTACGCTCCGGCGGATACCAAAAACGGAGATAACCATGAGCACGCCTCTCGATATCGCGTCGCTGATCGACAAGGAACGCATCCGGCCATTTCAGTGGGCCATCTTCCTGTTGTGCTTCGCGACCACCCTCTTCGATGGCTTCGACACGCAGGCCATCGCGTATACGGGGCCTGCCATCGTCGCAGCCTTCGGTCTCGCGCCCGGCGATCTCGCGCCGATCCTCATCGCGGGGACGCTCGGCATGACCATCGGTGCGATGACGCTCGGTCTCGTCGGCGATCGCGTGGGGCGGCGTCCGGCGCTGCTCGGCGGGGTCGCGCTGTTCAGCATCGCATCGCTGGCGACGGCGTTCGCGAGCGGCACCGGGCAGATTCTCGTGCTGCGCTTCATCGCGGGACTGGGCATGGGCGGCTGCACGCCGGTGCTGCTCGCGCTCGCGGCGGAGTTCGGACCGGCACGGCATCGCGGTGCGATCATGACCGGCGTGCTGCTCGGCCTGCCCGCGGGCGCGATGCTCGGCGGCCTGCTCGCCGCGCGCATGATGCCCGTGATCGGCTGGCAGGGCGTGTTCATCGTCGGCGGCGCAGCGCCGCTCGCATTGCTCGTGCTGCTCTGGTTCGCGCTGCCGGAATCGCTGCATTACCTCGTGACGCGTTCGCGCGACGATCACCGCGCCGCGCGCGACATGCTTTCGCGCATCGTGACCTGGCCGCTCGCCGACGACGCCCGCTTCGCGGTGCATGAAGCGAGCACGCGCGCGAGCGTCGCCGCGCTCTTTCGCGAAGGCAACGCGCGCAACACGCTGGCGATCTGGGCCGTCTACTTCTTCAACTGGATCGCGTGGTTCATGTTCCTGTCGTGGCTGCCGACCGTGCTGAAGGCCGCGGGCCTGCCCGCCGCGCAGGCGCCGCTCGGCACGGTGGTCGTGAACGCGGTGTTCATCGTCTGCGCGATTCCGCTTTCCATCGTGTTGCCGAAAATCAGCACGCGGCGTCTGCTGATCGCGTTGCTCGCGCTCGGTATCGCCATTGCCATCGGGCTTGCGTATGCGGGTACGTCGTGGGGGCTCGTGTTCACGCTCGCGGGCGCGGCGGGGCTCGGCATCGGCGGGCAGCAGATCGCGCTCAACTATCTCGTGGTCGGTGCATATCCGACGACGCTGCGCGCGACAGCCACCGGCTGGGCCATCGGCATGGGTCGCGTGGGCGCGATCGCCGGATCGGCCGTCGGCGGCACGTTCCTCAACATGGGCGGACCGAGCGGCTTCTATCTGACGCTCGCCGTGCCGCTCGCCGCAGCGCTCCTCGCGGTCATCGCGATCCGCACGAACGAGCGCGAAGCCGATAGGTCGCTCGCGCCCGCCACGCACTGATCCACTGATCGCTGTCTGCGCCGGCCGAACATACGCGCTCGAAAAGCGTTCGCCGACGCACGACAGTTCGCTTTTCTCCGCACGTCTCCTTGCGCGCACAGAGCCTTGTCACACAAGGCTCGCATGCATTTCAGGCGGGATCTGGCACGGCGGGTGCATAAAGCCCTGCCGTCGCGTCATGACTGCCTGCCACTGTTTGACGCGACCGGGCCGGTCGCCTCGCGCGCCGGCCCGTTTCTTCCGGCGCCGCGGTTCGACTCGCGAAGTTCCGGCGGCACGCGCAGGCGCCAAGGAGATCAACATCATGAACAGTTTCGACGACGCCTTCGAAGCGCTGATCGGCAGCGAAGGCGGCTACTCGTTCCATCCGGCGGACCCGGGCGGCGAAACGATGTGGGGCGTGACGGCGCGCGTCGCGCGCGGCTACGGCTATGCGGGCGCGATGAAGGATCTGCCGCTCGAACTCGCGAAACGCATCGCCAAGCAGAAGTACTGGGACCCGCTGCATCTCGACGAATTCGATCCACGCGTCGCCTTCCATATCTTCGATGCGAACTACAACGGCGGCCTCGTCGTGCTGTGGATGCAGAAGGCTTCGGGCGCGAAGGAAGACGGCAAGTTCGGCCCCGATACCGTCGATGCCGTGAAGGCCGCCGATCCGATGCGCTTCGTCCTGCGCTTCATCGCATATCGGTTGCGTTATCTGAAGGGCCTGCATGCCTGGCCGACGTTCAGCCGCGGCTGGACCGAGCGCATGGCGACGAATCTTCTTCTGGGAGCAGCATGATGGACTGGTCGAAAGTGGCGGCAACCATCGGCGCGAAGGCGCCTCTTCTGGCGGGTCTCATCGGCGGGCCGGTCGGGCTCGGCGTGACGACGGCGGCCGCGATCATCTCGCACGCGCTCGGCACGCCGGGCGATCCGGATGTCGTCGAGACCGCGCTCAACGATCCCGCCGCGCTGGAAAAAATCAGTCAGGCGGAAAACGCGAACTCGTTGCAGTTGCAGCAACTCGTGGTGGCGGCGGCGCAGGCGCGCCTGTCGTTCGAAGCCGACATGGCGCGCATCGCGGCGGGCGATCGCGCCGATGCGCGCGCCATGGGCATCGCGAACAAGGACTGGGTGCCGAAGGTGCTCGCGATGAGCGTCACGGCCGGCTTCTTCGGCATCCTGCTGCTGATGGCGCTGCGCGCGTTGCCCGAGGCGAATCGCGATCTCGTAAACGTCGTGGTGGGCGCGCTCGGGACCGCGTGGATCAGCATCATCGGCTATTACTTCGGGACTTCGGCGGGCTCGATGCGCAAGACCGAGCTGCTTGCGCAGCCCAGCGTGCCGATTACGTCCGAGACGGCCGTCACGCTGCGCGATCCCGCACCGGCGACGGCTTCGCGCGATCAGTCCGGCGCAAGTTCTGATCATGCGCCTCGTGCGTTCATGCCGGGAGGGCAAGGGCCGATTTTCACGGGCGGGTCCTGAGCATCATCGCGTCAGAGCCCGGTTCGCGGCTCGTAGGGACGCGCCGGATGATGCACGATGTTCTCGAACTGCGGCCTGATCGCATCGCTGAAGGTGGTCTTCTGCTGATCGTTCAGGCCGCTATAAAACTTGAGCCACGCTTTCGCCGATTGATCGGATAACGGCGCGTCCTGCTGCCGGGCCTTCTCGTCCATCGCGTGCAGCGCGGAGAGATCGAGGATCGGCTGCTTGAGCATCGCCTGCATGCGCGCCTGCATCTGATCGGCGTTCATGCGCTCGGAAGCATGGCTCTGGCGCATCGCGTCGAGCGCGGCTTGCCATTGCACTTCCTGATCGGCGGTGAGATTCAGTCTTTCATGCAGCGTGCGTATGTCGAGCGGCTGCACGTGAGCGGCCGGAGGGTTATCCATCGGCAGCGACTGCGCGTAGACCGGCGCTGAGCCGACGCCGAGCGAGAGCGCGGTGACGACGCTCAACACCGAAAGCTTGAGAAGCACGCTGCTGCGAGCCGATACGTTGAGTCGGGTCATGTCGTTTCCCCTTTCCTTTTGTCGATGTCGGGCGGTATCGCCGCAACCATGGAATGGAGTGTAGGGACGGGGAATTAGGTGAGAGTGAGGAGGCGTGAGCGCTGGTCCCGAAAAGCCTCACCTTTGAACTGCGCACACAAGCCGCCAAGCCCCGCCACACATAGCCGCACGCCCCTCGCCAGCCCCCACTCCCGAAAACCCTCACCTCGCGCTTATTCCCGCTATCGCCGCACGCGTAATCGCCCGGCTTTTTGCCGCGCTATCCTGCTCTCCCCATCAGCATGCGAAGGAGACGCCTACATGCCCATCACCACCCTAAGCACCCGACGCGACGACCTTCCGCCCCAGGGTCTCGCGCCCACGCGCGAGCAGATCGTGCGGCATCTGCAGCACGCGAGCGCCGTCGCCGAGCGCGCAACCCTGCTCGGCCATCATCCGTTCGGCGCGATTCTGGTCGGGCCGGATCAGGAAACCGTGTTGATGGAGCAAGGCAATGTCGATACGGTGAATCACGCGGAGTCGGTGCTCGCGCGGGTCGCGGCGCTCAACTTCACGCCGGAGTATCTGTGGGGCTGCACGCTCTATACATCGGTCGAGCCGTGCTGCATGTGCGCGGGCACGGCGTACTGGGCCAACATCGGACGCGTCGTGTACGGACTCACCGAAGCACGTCTGCTCGAAGCCACCGGCAATCACGCGGAAAATCCGACGATGAGCGTCTCGTCGCGCTATGTCTACGATCATTGCCAGAAGCCGGTCGAACTGATCGGCCCGATCGATGAAGTCGAGGACGAAGTGCTGCGCGTGCAGCGCGACTTCTGGTCCAAAAGATAAAAACGATAAACCTCAGATCACGTTCAGCATCGACAACGCCGTCTCCTGCAACGGCTGCAACACACGGGCGAGCGCCGCCTCGCCCGTCTCCTTGCCGATCGGCATGTTCGCCGACAGCGCCGCCACCACCTCGCCGTGTCGGTTCTTCATCGGCACCGCGACGCCGCGCACGCCCATCTGCAATTGCTGCTCGATCGCGACGTAGCCATCCACGCGCGCCTGGCGAATCTTGTCGTACAGCCGGTCCTTGTTGGTGATGGTGAGCGGCGTGAAAGGCTTGAACTCGGTGGCCTCCAGCCAGCCGCGCACCGACGCCTCGTTCATGTACGCGAGCATCGCGATGCCGCCCGACATCAGCGCGGCCGGCACGCGCGCGCCGAGCACGAAGCCCGTCGTCATCACGCGCGTGGAGCCGTTGCGCGCGATGATCACGAGATCCCAGTCGTCGAGCACGCTCACGTACACCGACTCGTGGATCAACGCGCTCAACTGCTGCAGATAAGGCTGGACGATGCGCGGCAGCCGCGCCGATTCGAAATACGACCAGCCCATGCGCAACACGCGCGGCGTGAGATTGAAGAGCTTGCCGTCGGTCTGCACGTAGCCGAGATGCGCGAGCGTCAGCAGATAGCGGCGCGCGGCGGTGCGCGTGAGGCCGGTGCGCATCGCTGCCTGCGTCGGGGTCATGCGCGCGTGCTGATCGTCGAAGGCTTCGAGGATCGCGAGACCCTTTTCGAGACCGGCGATCCAGTCGCGTTTGTCGAGTTCCGGTTTAGTCATGCTGACATGCTTGTTTAGTTATGGATGACGGCTTGTTTCGGCGCTCCATCAAAGCCATTTGCTAGTGCTAACCCCCAAAGTGATCGATTATCGGACACTCGCGTACGATAATCGCGCAAAATTTATCATAAAGCGTTGATCCAAAGGGGTTGCGCTCTTATTCTCCAATCACTTTCAGAGCGACGCGAAATTCCGGTGAGACGAATGCACCGACCGCCGCTCGATCAGGTTCCCAGGCTCAACTCCATAAACCCATTTCGGAGACATCTCTATGGCTAGCCCCAAGGACGACGCGCACGGCGGACGCCAGGCGAAAAAAGCGACTGCGAGCGGCTGGATCGGCTCGGCGCTGGAGTATTACGACTTCTTCATCTACGCCCAGGCGGCAGCGCTCATTTTCCCGCAGTTGTTCTTCCCTTCGGGCAATCCGAAAGTGGCGATCATCGCGTCGCTCGCGACCTACGGCGTGGGTTATGTCGCCCGTCCGATCGGCGCATTCGTGCTCGGCCATCTGGGCGATACGCACGGCCGCAAGAACGTGCTGCTGATCTGCATGTTCCTGATGGGGTTCTCGACGATGGCCGTTGGTCTGCTGCCGACGTATCACAGCGTCGGCATGCTGGCTCCGGCATTGCTGGTCGTGCTGCGTCTGGTCCAGGGCTTCGCGGTGGCTGGTGAAATCTCCGGCGCAAGCTCGATGATTCTCGAGCACGCACCGTTCGGACGCCGCGGTTTCTACGCGAGCTTCACGCTGCAGGGCGTGCAGGCCGGCCAGATTCTCGCCGCCGCCGTGTTCCTCCCGCTCGCCATGTTCATGCCGGAAGACATGTTCAATTCGTGGGGCTGGCGCATTCCGTTCCTGCTGTCGGCCTTCGTGCTGGTCGCGGGCTACATCATCCGTAAGGAAGTACACGAAACCCCGGCGTTCACGTCCGAAGAGTCGCACGGCGATCTGCCGAAGTCGCCGATCAAGGAAGCGTTCGCCAACAGCACGCCCGACATGATCCGCGTCGTCTGCATGGCGCTGATGAACGTGATTCCGGTGGTCGCGACGATCTTCGGTGCGGCGTATGCGGTGCAGGCTTCGTACGGCGTCGGCTTCCACAAGAGCGTGTATCTGTGGATTCCGGTGGTCGGCAACATCGTCGCGGTGCTGGTGATTCCGTTCGTCGGCAATCTGTCGGACAAGATCGGCCGCAAGCCGCCGATCATCGTCGGTGCGCTGCTCTCGGGTGTGCTCGCCTTCGCCTATCTTTACGCGATCAGCATCCGCAGCGTGCCGCTCGCTTTCGCGATGTCGATCCTGATGTGGGGTGTCGTGTACCAGGGCTACAACGCGATCTTCCCGAGCTTCTACCCGGAACTGTTCCCGACCCGCTCGCGTGTTTCGGCGATGGCGATTGCACAGAACATCGGCACGACGATCACCGCGCTGCTGCCCGCGCTGTTCGCAGCCGTGGCGCCGCCGGGATCGAACAACATCCCGGTGATCGTCGGCTCGATTGCGTTCGGCGTGACGATCATCGCGGCGATCGCAGCGTACTCGGCGCGTGAAACCTATCGCATCCGCCTGAACGACCTGGGCAAGAAGGATGCAGTGCCGATGAGCGAGCAGGAATACGAGCGTCTGCGTGCCGACTCGATCTCCGTGGAAAAAGTCGCCAAGGCGCACCACGCGTAACGATGACTGTGCTGGAGTGATTTGCCGGGCCCTTCGGGGCCCGTTTTTTTTGGGGCGTTCGTTTCGCGATAACATCAATGCCATCTCATCGATGACACGGAGGCATGAATGGCGGGTTTCAACGAACGCACCCTCAACGGCATCGGCGTGTTCGCCGCGATCGTCGATGCGGGCACGTTCGCCGCGGCGGGCGAGCGGCTCGGCATGTCGCAACCGGGCGTGAGCCGCGCGATCGCGCGGCTCGAAGCGCGTCTGAAGATACGCCTGTTCGACCGCACGACGCGCAGCGTCTCCCTCACCGATGAAGGCCGGCGTTTCTTTGCGCACGTGATGCCGCATCTCGCGGGGCTAGAGGAAGCGGCGGCCACCGCATCGGAGGGCGCCACGGCCGTGCGCGGGCGCCTGCGCGTGAATGTCGATCCGATCTTCTCGCGGCTGCTGCTCGGCCCGAAGCTCGATGCGTTTCTGAAAGCGCATCCCGAACTGCAACTGGAACTCATCACGAGCGACCGTCTCGGCGACATGATCGCCGACGGCTTCGATCTCGCCATCCGTTTCGGCGAGCCGCGCGAATCGAGCCTCGTCGCGCGCAAGCTGCTCGATACGCCGGTGCGCACCGTCGCCGCGCCGTCGTATCTCAAACGTTGCGGCAAGCCCGCGACCCCGCAAGCGCTCGCCGACGACGCGCACGCCTGCATCGAGTTTCGCGACCCCGAAACGGGGCGGCCGTTCGTCTGGGAGTTTCATCGCAAGAGAAAGCGCATCACCGTGGAGACGCGCGGCCGTCTCACGCTCAACGATCCCGGCACGATGCTGAGCACGCTGCTCTCGGGCTATGGCATCGCGCAGATTCTCGCGCTCGGTCATGAACACCTGCTCGCCGATGGCAAGCTGATCGACCTTTTCCCCGACTGGCCCGACGAGCGCTTTCCGCTCTACGCGTTCTATCCGTCGCGGCATCATCCGCCGGCGAAGACGCGCGCGTTCCTCGATCTCGTCATCGCGCTGACGGGACAGCACTGACGAATCGCGTCAGCGCAATGCTTTCTCGAACCAGTGATCCGCGTAAGGCTCTGCGCTGAACGCGTCGACCTCGACATACCCCGATTGCCGATACAGCCTGATCGCCTCTTTGAGCGTCCGGTTGGTTTCGAGACGCAGGCGCTTCGCGCCGCGCTCGCTCGCGTGCCGTTCGGCCTCGTCGAGCAGGCGCCGTCCGAGGCCCAGTCCGCGCGCGTCCGCGCTCACCCACATTCGTTTCAATTCGGCTGGCGCGTCGCCGTGAAACTTGAGCGCGACACAACCGAGCGCCGCGCCGCGCAGCCTCGCCACGATCAGCGCGCCGTGCGGCGCGGTCAGTTCGCGCGCATCGGCGGACAGGCTGAGCGACGGATCGAAGCCCGCATCGAAGCGCGCGTTCAGCTCCGCGAAGTATTGATCGATGCACCATCGCGCATCGATGCTCGCCGGATCTTCGATTGCGAAGCGCACCAGCGACGGCTGAAGCAGCCGCTCGACTTCGGCCATCGCCGCGATCAGCCGCTGGCGCTGCGCGTCGTTCAACGGCGCGAGCATGCCGCCGGCGACCGCATCCGATAGCCGTTCCAGTTCATCGCGTTCGGCGCGGCCCGCTTCGGTCAGACTGGCGCGGCGCACCCTGCGGTCGTCGGGACGCGACTCGACCGCGACAAGCCCTTGCCGCTCCAGCGCGGCGAGCGTGCGGCTCAGATAGCCCGAGTCGAGACCGAGACGCTCGCGCAGCACGCGAAGATCGACGCCTTGCGCGCCGATCTCCCAGAGAAGCCGCGACTCGCCCATCGGACGGCCGCGCCCGAGAAAGTGGTCGTTGAGCGCGCCGATGCCATCGGCAACGGTGCGATTGAAGCTGCGAATCTGGCTGATGTCGGTCGGGTTCATATCTCTGACTCTAGTCAGAGACTAGTTCGACGTCAAGCCGAATGCGTCACCGCTTCCACGCGCGTTTTCTCGCGCCGCCACGTCGCGGGCGGCTTGCCGACGAGACGTTTGAACGCGCGGATGAACGCCGCCTCTGACGCGTAACCGACGTCCTGCGCCACGGCCGCGATCGTCGCATTCGTATTACGCAAGAGGCCGGCCGCGACCTGCATGCGCCAGTTGACGAGATACTGCATCGGCGGCAGTCCGATCATGTCGACGAAACGCTCATGCAGCGCCGAGCGCGAGAGACCCACGCGCTCGCCGAGTTCTTCGACAGTCCATTCGTGCGCGGGCGCGTCGTGCATCACGGCGAGCGCGCGGCCGACGAAACGATCGCGCAGGCCCGCGAGCCAGCCGCGGCTTTCCTCGGGCAGCACGTCGACATAACGGCGCACCGCATCGACGAACATCATTTCGCTCATGCGTTCGAGCATCGCTTCGCCGCCCGGCCGCTTATGGCGCGACTCGACCACCGCCTGCTGCATGAAGTGATTGATCCAGCCATGACCGCCGCTTTCCTTCAGATGAAGGAGCCTCGGCAAGGTGGCGATCAGCGGATTGAACGGCCGCAGATCGCAGCCGAGAAAGCCGCACACGAGCATCGTTTCGTAGATGTCGTCGGGGCACGGATTGTTGCCCGCTTCGACCGCGTCGAAGGTCAGTGCGAAGGGCAACTGATCGATCTTCGTCGACAGCGCCGCGACGTCCACTTCCGCGCGCATGCCGGGCGCGCTCGAAATCACGTGGGCGTCGCCGTGCGGAAACACGATGATGTCGCCGCTCGCGAGCCGCACCGGCGCTTCGCCGTCGATCGCGCCCCAGCAACTGCCGCGCGTCACGACGTGATACTCCATCACGTGCTCGCATTCCGGCATGACGATGGCCGCGATATCGCACGCGGCGGGCGCCGCCGCGGCCCAGTTGCGGTTGCCGCTCACGTGAAAGAAGAGCGCGCCGCGCAGGCGCACCGTGCGCAGCACATCGGAAAGGATGTCATGGCTCATGTCGGCTCCCGTCGATCGAAAGCAACGCGACGCCGCAGCGAATATGAAGCGAGCGAGAAGCGGACGAGAAGCGGACGATCGGGCAATTCGCGGCGACTCGCGGACAGGCGTCGATGCGATGGTAACGGGATACTGCCTGTGCCCGCCATCAGGGCGATGCTCGACCCCTCATCTGGAATCTGGAGACGGAACCATGCATGCGTTGAATACATCCGCTGTTTGCGACGAACCGAACACCGCACGACCCGACTTCGCCGCGATCAAGACCCGGCAGCAAGCCACCTGGGCCAGCGGAGACTTTGCCGTGATCGGCACGACTTTGCAGATCGTCGGCGAGATGCTCGCCGAATCGATCGACCTGCGCGCGGGCGAACGCGTGCTCGACATCGCCGCCGGCAACGGCAACGCGACGCTCGCCGCCGCGCGCCGTTTCGCGCACGTGACCTCGACCGATTACGTGCCCGCGCTGCTGGAAAAGGGCCGCGCACGCGCGCAAGCCGAAGGACTCGCCGTCGATTTCAAGGTGGCCGATGCGGAAGACCTGCCCTTCGACGACGGCAGTTTCGATGTCGTGCTGTCCACCTTCGGCGCGATGTTCACGCCCGATCACACGCGCCCCGCGAGCGAGATGTTGCGCGTGGCGAAAAGCGGCGGACGCATCGGCATGGCGAACTGGACGCCCGAGGGATTCATCGGCCAGCTCTTCAAGATCATCGGCGCTTACGTGCCGCCGCCCGCGGGCCTGCAATCGCCCGCGCTATGGGGCACCGAGCCGCATCTCGTGGCGCTGTTCGGCGCCCAGGCCGCCGACATTCGTTGCGTGCGCAAGCACTTCAACATGCGTTATGAATCGGGCGCGCACTGGATTCAGGTGTTCCGCGATTTCTACGGCCCGGTGCATCGCGCGTTCGCCGCGCTCGACGCCGCGAAACAGGCGGATCTCGAACGCGATATCGCCGGCTTGCTGGAGCGCTGCAACGTGGCGGGAACGTCCTCGCTCGTGGTGCCGAGCGAGTATATGGAAGTGGTGATCGTCAAGCGTTGAGCGTGACGGGCGCTTCGCGACGCGCGCTGTCGATGATCGCCGCGAGCGTCGCCGCGTTGTCGAGACTCACCTGCGCGTAGTACTCGATCGCGGCGGCGTCGCCCGTCGCGATCATGCGCGCGAAGCTTTCCGCGGTGAAGAAAAAGCCGCTGCCGGGCTCCGACGCCACTGTCTCGAACGGCACTGAATTCGGAATGCCGCGCCGCACGCGCAACTGGCTCGGCAGATAGCCGTACTGATCGCCGCGCGGCTCTGCGCTCGTGTGATTCAGGTACTCGGTATCGATGGTGCCCTGCGTGCCGATCAGCGTCGCGTAACGATGATTGGCCGCGTCCATCGAGCACGAGACTTGCGCGCGGCGGCCATCGGCATAGATGAGCGTCGCCATGAGGCTGATGTCGACACGGCTGTCGGCCCACGTCGCGACCGCTTCGACGCGTTGCGGCGCGCAACCCATCACGAGGCGAATCAGGCTCAGCGGATAGCTGCCCGCATCGAGCAGCGCGCCGCCGCCGAGCTCCGGCTTCATGCGGATGTTCGCGCCGGGATTGCCCACCGTGAAGCCAAAGCTCGCCTGAATCGCGCGCACGTCGCCGATCGCGCCTTCGCCGATCAGCGTCATCATCGCGGCGGTCTGCGGCTGGAAGTAATACGGAAACGCTTCGAGCAGCATCACGCCGTTGCGATCGGCGGCTTCGAACATGCGCACGGCTTCATCGCGATCGAGCGCGAGCGGCTTCTCGCAGAGGATGTGCTTGCCGTGGTCCGCGGCCTTGATCGCCCATTCGGCATGCAGGCTGTTGGGCAACGGAAGATAGATGGCGTCGATATCCGGGCTCGCGAGCAGCGCGTCGTAGCTGCCGAACCAGCGTTCGATGCCGTTCGCGTCGGCGAAGGCTTTGGCGCTTTCGTCGCTGCGGCTCGCGACCGCGTCGACACGCACGGTCTGGCTCGGCTTGACGTCACGCGTGAATTGTCGGGCGATGTTCGCGCCGCCGAGAATGCCGAGGCGCAGGACGGAGGATGCTTGGGTGGACGACATGGCGGATTCCTCGAATTTGTACCAGATGGTTCATCACGAAAAGGTACCACATTCGCGCTGTTTCAGTGCGCGCAGGTATCGGGACGAACTTTCGTGCCGCGTCGGTCCGCCGGCACATGGCAATTGTCCACGCGCTGCTCGTCGCTCGCCTTGTCGCCGAGGCGCTCCTTGAGGGTTTTGGGTTCGGATGTCTCACGCGAGGTCGAGGCAGGCGCGGCTGCGTCAGTCGCATGCGTGGCGCCGATCCACGCGAGACATGCGCACAGAAGAACGAGCTTCTTCATGATAGACCCGTCATGAGGATGAAACAGCAAGCTTCGGCGCGCCCGACGCGCGCCACGCCCCGCTTCTTGCGCTTTCATTCAGGCATGCATTCCGCCGAGGATATCTTTCGCGCGCGCCGTCGCCGCGACCGCGCGCAATCCGCGCACCGCCACGACAAGCCCGCTCGCCCCGGCGCGATTCCTCACGTCGAGCGTCGCATGATGCCGTTGCGCGACGCGCAACGCGATCGCGAGTCCAAGCCCGCCGCCATGCCCCGTCGTGCCCGCGCAGCGATAAAAACGGTCACACACGCGATCGATTTCGCTTTCCGGAATGCCGGTTCCCGAATCGAGCACGGTCAGCGAAATGCCGTCCGTATCGCGCCGCAGCATCACATCGACACGTCCGCCGTGCGGCGTATGACGGATCGCGTTATCGAGCAGGTTGTTGATGAGCACGGCAAGCGCGTGCGTGTCGCCCATGATGGTGAACGCGTCGTGATCGTCGAGCGCCTGTTCGAGTTCGAGGCCGAGGTCGATCGAGCGCGCTTCCGCCAGCAACGAAAAATCGCCGACGCGCGTCTCGCACAGCGTGCGCAGGCTCATCGGCAAGATGGCCGCTTCGCGCGCGGCATCTTCGCGCGCCATGCTGAGCAGTTGTTGCGCGAGATGGATGAGGCGGTTCAGGCGGCCGTCGATCTTGGCGAGCGTCGCGGCATCGACCCGAAGCGAGCCGTCGCCGGTCGCGCCCTGAATCTGCAGCTTGAGCGCGGTGAGCGGCGTGCGCAGTTCATGCGCCGCGTCCGCGACGAACGTGCGCTGCGCCTGCGACGCCTCGTTCAGACGCGCGAGCAGATCGTTCAGCGCGTCGACGAGCGGTCGCAGTTCATCCGGCATCGGCCTTTCGAACGCGATGGGTTCGAGCGATTCCGGCGAACGCGCCGCGAGCGAATGCGACAGTCCGCGCACCGGCGCAAGCCCGCGCGCCACGACGACGAGCACGATCACGACGAGCACCGGAATGAGCAGCGCGAGCGGCCAGATCGCACGCAGCGCGAGCGTGATGGCGAGATCGTCGCGAATGGAATACGGCTGCGACACCTGCACGAAGCGGTCGGGCTGCGCGACGCCGAACGCGCGCCAGCGTATGCCTTCGCGCTCGGCGGAGTGGAAGCCGACGCCGAAGCGCGGTAACGCGGGCTCGCGCGGCGAGTGATAGATGAGGCGCCCCGCGCGGTCCCATATGTCGATGACGAGCCGGTCGTCCGCGATGCCGTGCAGTTCCGGATTGCGTCCCTGCGCGACGTCGTCGGCGCTGATGTTGTGCGGCAGCGAGAGCGCGACGGTGCGCAGTTCGTAATCGAAGAGTTCGCCCGCCTCCAGCCGCGCGGTGCTGAATATGCCGATGCCCGCGATCAGGCACGCGAGCCCCAGCCCGCAGATCAGCCATCCGAGCAGCCATCGGCGAATCGATGTCATCCGATTCTCTTCAGCCGATAACCGACGCCGCGCACCGTCACGATCTCTTCCGCGCCGATCTTGCGCCGCAAGCTGTGGATATGCACTTCGATCGCGTTGCTGCCCACTTCCTCGCCCCAGCCATACAGCTTCTCTTCCAGCTCCGAACGGCGGAACACGCGCGACGGCTCTTCGATCAGCGCCTGCAGCAACGCGAACTCGCGCGGCACGAGATTGAGCGCGACGCCGCCCTTGGCCGCTTCGTGCGCGGCGGGATCGAGCGTCAGTTCGCCATGCGAATACACCGGATGCTTCTGCCCCGTGCGGCGTCTCAGCAGCGCGCGCACGCGGGCGGCCAGTTCGTCGAGATCGAAGGGCTTCATCAGATAGTCGTCGGCGCCGGCATCGAGGCCGCGGATGCGATCGTCGACGGCATCGCGCGCGGTCAGGATCATCACGGGCGCGTCGCCGCCGTTGCTGCGATAGGCGGCGAGCACGTCGAGGCCATCGCGCCGGGGCAAGGTCAAGTCGAGCAGCACGAGGTCGTACACGCCATTGTCGAGCGAAAGCTCCGCGGCCCGGCCGTCCTGCGCCCAGTCGACCGTGTAGCTCGCACGTCGCAACGCGGCGAGCACGGTTTCCGCGATCATCTCGTCGTCCTCCACCAATAACAGCCGCATGCGTTTTCTCCAGGCTCGAACACGTCGCCGCCGATTGTCCGGCCTGCATGCTTAAGCGCCACTTAAGCTTTGCGCGCCGCCGCACAATGTGCCTCCGATATCGGCGAAGCGCGCGTCCGGCTTAAGCATCGCATAAGGTTCGTTCACTCACTATACCGTCGAGCGCGCCGATTCGCGGCCGTCCAGCCTCGGAGATGCCGATGCGATCATCCACACTCGTTTGCCTGCGTGCGAATGCGGTGCTGATCGCGTTGTGCATCGCCGCGTCGGATGCAGCGTGGCTCACGGTCTGCGGCTGCTCCGGCCATGTGCATGCGCTGGAAAGCACCGCAGTGCGCTTCGCGACGCTCGCGAGCGCGATGGGCATCGTGCTCGTCGTGCGGCGCATCGCGAAGCTCGCATTCGATGCCGCCCGCATGGCGCATCGCATCGAATGGAGCGCGCACGAGCTCGTGATCGACGGAACCTGTCCGGGCGACTGGCTGGTGCAGCTTCATGTGGAACTTCATCCCGCCGGCTCCCGGCTGAGCGCCGCGCAAGCCTGTCCGCGCGCGGCGGCATCCTGCAGAGTGCCACGCGGTCGGGCGTGACCTCGGAAACGCGCCCGATCTCCTTCACCCGGCCTCTGCGCCGGGTTTTTTTTCGTCCACGGCCGTTTCGAGGCGTGATGATACACATGCCTTTCATCGATATTTCAATGTGCATTCGTTCGCTTATCTAAGCATCTCTTAAGGTTCGCGAAGGCAGGCTTCGGGTTCCCGACACACATTCGACTCACTGCGATGTGCAAGGCAACTGTGGAGATCCTCATGCCGTGGTTGATGTGTTGCATCCGGACGCGACGATCATGACGGCGCATCCGGTTTCCTTGTTCGAATGGCTCGTCATCGCGCTGTGCTGCGCCGCGACGTGCCACGCGACGCTCGCCGCGCTGTTTTTTCCCGGCTTGCGCGGTGCGGCCCGCGCGCGGCGCAGCGGCGGCGAAGCGTCCGGTTCCGTCAGCGTGCTCAAGCCGCTGTGCGGCATCGAACCGCGCCTTTACTCCAACCTCGAAACCTTCTGCACGCAGACGCATCCGTCATATCAACTGCTGTTCGGCGTGGCGAGCGCATCCGATCCCGCGGCGGCTGTCGTCGAGCGGCTCGCGCGCGCCTATCCGAAACGCGACATCGAACTCGTGATCGACGGCACCGTGCACGGCAGCAATCGCAAAGTGGGCAACCTGATCAATCTCGCCGCGCGCGCAAAGCACGACCTCATCGTGATCGCGGACAGCGATATCGCCGTCGAGCCCGACTATCTCGTGCGCGTGAGCGCGCCGCTCGCCGATGCGCACGTCGGCGTCGTCACGTGCCTGTATCGCGCGCGGCGCGTGGGCGGCTTCTGGTCGCGCATCGGCGGGCTTTTCATCGATGAATGGTTCGCGCCTTCCGTGCACGTGGCCAACGTGCTCGGGCAGCGCCGCTTCGGCTTCGGCGCGACGCTCGCGCTCAGGCGCGACACGCTCGTGAAAAGCGGTGGCTTCGAAGCCGTGCGCGACTGTCTCGCCGACGATTACTGGCTCGCGGAACGCGTACGCGCGCTCGGCCTGCGCACGGCGTTGTCCGACGTGGTCGTCGCAACCGATGTGATCGAGCAGGATCTCGCCTCGCTCTGGCGCCGCGAAATACGCTGGCTGCGCACGATCCGCTCGCTCAACCCGCTCGGCTTCGCGTGCCTGTGCGTCACGTTCACCACGCCCTGGCTTCTGACCAGCGCCGTGCTCGGGCTCGGCTACGAGCACGGCACCGAGATCTCGCAGGGCATCGCGGACACCATCGTCGATCTGAGCACGTCGCTCGGCCTTTCCGCGCGGCTTTTGCTGCACAGGCGCGGCGCGCGCTCGTGGCGCGCGTTCTGGCGCGACCTTCCGCTCCTTGCGTTGCGCGACCTGCTGATGTGGCTGCAATGGCTCGCCGCGTTATTCGGATCCAGCGTGGTGTGGCGCGGCGTGCGCATGCCGCTCGACGACGCGCGCGAACACTACGACGCCAACGCCTCCGACAGTCAATGACGCATTCACCGGACCTCGCACCATGAAGCACACGCTCTTTCTCCAGGCGCCCTCCTTCGACGGCTTCGACGGCGGCGCCGGTTCGCGCTATCAGGCCAGGCGCGAAATCCGCTCGTTCTGGTATCCGACGTGGCTCGCGCAGCCGGCCGCGCTCGTGCCCGGTTCACGCGTGCTCGATGCGCCCGCCGACGGCCTGTCCGTCGAAGCGACGCTCGATATCGCCGCGCGCTACGCGCTGGTAATCATCCATACGAGCACGCCTTCGTTTCCCACGGATGCGCTCTTCGCCGAGAAGCTGAAGGCGCGCGCGCCGGGCGTCATGATCGGCATGGTGGGCGCGAAAGTGGCCGTCGATCCGCACGGTTCGCTCGCTGCGAGCGAGGCGATCGACTTCGTGTGCCGCGAGGAATTCGACTTCACGTGCAAGGAGATCGCCGAGGGCCGCGCGTTCGCCGATATCAAGGGACTCAGCTATCGTCTGCCCGATGGCTCGATCGAACACAACGAAGCGCGCCCGATCCTCGAAAACATGGACGAGCTACCGTTCGTCGCGCCGGTCTACCAGCGCGATCTCAGGATCGACAACTATTTCATCGGCTATCTGAAACATCCGTATGTATCGATCTACACCGGACGCGGCTGCCGTTCGCGCTGCACGTTCTGCCTGTGGCCGCAAACGGTGGGCGGACATCGCTATCGCGTGCGCTCGGTCGAAAACGTGCTCGCGGAAGTGAAGTGGATTCGCGACAACATGCCCGAAGTAAAAGAGATCATGTTCGACGACGACACCTTCACCGACTTCAGGCCGCGCGTCGAAGAGCTTGCACGCGGGCTCGGCCGCCTCGGCGTCACGTGGTCGTGCAACGCCAAGGCGAACGTGCCGTATCCGACGCTCAAGGTCATGAAGGAAAACGGCCTGCGGCTTCTGCTCGTGGGCTATGAATCCGGCGACGATCAAATCCTCCTGAACATCAAAAAGGGCCTGCGCACGGATATCGCACGGCGCTTCGCCGACGACTGCCGCAAGCTCGGCATCAAGGTGCATGGCACGTTCATCCTCGGCTTGCCGGGTGAAACGAAAGAGACGATCGAGAAGACCATCCGATATGCGAAGGAAATCAATCCGCATACGATCCAGGTCTCGCTCGCGGCGCCTTATCCCGGCACGACGCTCTACGAGCAGGCGGTGGAGAATGGCTGGCTCGCGGAGAACAAGGTCATCAATCTCGTCAGCAAGGAAGGCGTGCAGCTTGCCGCGATCGGCTATCCGCACCTCTCGCGCGACGAGATCTATCACGATCTCGAACGCTTCTACAAAGGCTTTTATTTCCGCCCGTCGAAGATCTGGGAGATCGTGCGCGAGATGCTCACGAGCTGGGACATGATGACGCGACGACTGCGTGAAGGCGTCGAGTTTTTCCGCTTCCTGCGCGCGCACGAGGGCTGATGCCGTGCGCGGGATCATCGTCACCGCCGACGACTTCGGGCTGCACGAACGCGTGAACCATGCGGTCGCGCGCGCGCATCGCGAGGGCGTGCTCACGTGCGCGAGCCTGATGGTCGGCGCGCGCGCCGCCTACGACGCGGTGAAGATCGCGCGTGAACTGCCGGCGCTGCGCGTCGGCCTGCATCTCGTACTGACCGATGGCGCCGCGTCGCTGCCGCACTGGTCGATACCGGATCTCGTCGATCCGCGCGGCGCGTTCGAAGGCTCGATGTTCGGGAACGCCGTGCGCTTCTTCTTTCTGCCGGACGTGCGGCGGCAGCTCGCGATCGAAATCCGCGCGCAATTCAAGGCCTTCGCGGCGACCGGCCTCGAACTCGATCACGTCAACGTGCACAAGCATTTTCATCTGCATCCGACGGTGCTGGCGCTGATTCTCGAAATCGGGCCGCGGTTCGGCATGCGCGCGATGCGTCTGCCACGCGAGATACGCGGCTCGCTCTTTCTCAGTCCCTGGCTCGCGCTGATGAAAAAGCGGCTCGATGACGCAGGCATCGTCCATAACGACCGGGTCGCGGGCATCGCCGCGACAGGTCGCATGGATGAGGCCGCGTTGCTCGCCGTGCTAGCGCAAGCGCCCGAAGGCGTGCTCGAAATCTACAGCCATCCCGCGACGCAAGGCGGCCCGTTGACGCCATCGATGCGTGACTATCGCCATGCCGATGAACTGGCCGCATTGTGCTCGCCGCGCGTCGCGCGCGCCATCGAATCGACCGGCGCAATGCACGGCGGCTTCGCCGATGTGTTCGGGTACGCCCGCACGCCGGAGCCGGCCGGATGACCTCCTGGCTCGAACGCATCGCGTGGCTGCGCTGGCCGGCGGCCATCGCGCTGCTGGTTGCGCTCGCATTGCATGAGGGCATCGCGGACGCGTTCGCGCTCATCGCGCGCACGGGAGCCGTGCTGTTGTGGCTCGTGCCGCTGCACGCGCTGCCGTTGCTGCTCGATGCGCGCGCGTGGCAGCTTCTGCTCGACAAGCGCATAAGCCTGAGCGCGCTCTGGTGGATCGCGGTCGTGCGCGAAGCCGTCGGACGCCTGCTGCCGGTGCTCGGCATCGGCGGCGAACTCGCGGGCATCCGGCTCGGCACGCGTTATCTGCCGGACGTGAGCCGCGTAAGCGCGTCGGTGATCGTCGAAATGCTCGTGACGATCGCGGTGCAATACGCGCTCGCGATGCTCGGCCTCGTTCTGCTGCGCGTTCACGCGAGCGGCTCGGGCAGCGGCATCGGCAACGTGATCGGCGCGGGCCTGGTCATATCCCTGCCGGTCTGCGTGGCGGCGTTCGTCGTTGCGCACAGGGGCGCGCCGTTTCATCGTCTCGAAGCGATGGCACGGCGCTGGCTCGATCCCGCTCACGCGCTCGCCGCGAAGCTCGACGGCAAGCGCCTCGATCGCGACATTCGCACGTTATTGCAGCAGATGCCGCTGCTCGCGCGCGCGTTCGCATGGCAGTTCGCGGGATACGTGCTCGGCGCGATCGAAGCCTTTGCCGCGTTCGACATGCTCGGCCATCCGGTCTCCGTCGCTGGCGCAATCGCCATCGAAACGCTCACGCAGGCCGTGCGCAACGCGGTGTTCATCGCGCCAGCGGGCCTCGGCGTGCAGGAGGCGACGATCGTCGCCATCGCGTCGGCGTTCGGCGTCGATCGACAGGCTGCGCTCTCGTTCGCGCTGCTGCGGCGCGTGCGCGAATTCGTCTGGGGCGGCATCGCGCTGGTGCTGCTGCGCGCCGCCGAACCGGAACGCGCGGAGACTTTCGCGCGCGAACGCGGCTAAAGGTGAGAATTTTCGGGAGCACGATTTCGCTTGCAAAAGTTGCGCTTCGCAACTAGATTGAGCGTACTTGGTTGCGCTTCGCAACCGACGGAGCTGCCATGGACTTCATCGACACACCCGTTCAATCCCGCGATAACACCATCCTCGAACTACGCGAGTTCTCGCGCAAGCTCGTGCGCGAACTGGGCTTCATGCGCAACACGCTCGCGGACAGCGGCCTCGCGCCGTCGGCGGTACACGCGATCATCGAGATCGGCGCGACGCCCGGCATCCAGGCGCGCGACATCGCTACGATCCTGCGGCTCGACAAGTCGAACGCGAGCCGGCAGATCGCGCGGCTCGAAGCGACTGGCCTCGTCAGGCGCGAAACATCGAGCGACGACGCGCGCTCCTCCGAGCTCTATCTGACGCCCGCCGGGCAGAAGCTGCGCAGAAGGATCGACAAGTTTGCGACCGATCAGGTATCCGACGCCCTGCGCCGCATGGTTCCGGAAGATCAGCAGGCGCTCGTGCGCTCGCTCGCGCTGTATGCCGATGCGCTCGCGCGCGATCACGCGAGCAAGACGCCGCACGCCGCGCATACGGAAAGCGCGCGCATCGTCGAGGGATATCGGCCGGGTTGCATCGGCGATGTCGCGGGGCTGCACGCGCGCTTCTATGCGCATCATGCGGGCTTCGGCGTGTTCTTCGAGCGCAGGGTCGCGACGGAACTGGCCGCGTTCGCCGAAGCGTTGCCCGCGAAAGGCAAGACGCTGTGGCTCGTGATGGAAGGCGAGCGCACGCTGGGTTCGCTCGCGATCGACGGCGATCTCGCCACGCGCGTCGCGCATCTGCGCTGGTTCATCATCGACGATGCATTGCGTGGCAGCGGCGTGGGCCGGCAACTGATGTCGCGCGCGATGGACTTCGTCGATGCGCACTACGACGAAACTTATCTCTGGACCTTCAAGAGTCTCGACGCCGCGCGCCACGTGTACGAATCCTTCGGCTTCGCATTGAGCGACGAAGCCGAAGGCACGCAATGGGGCACATCGGTGATCGAGCAGCGCTTCACGCGCCGCGCGGCCCGATGATTCATCGGCGTAAAACGCGCGATGTCGGACCGAGCCGTTGCGCGAAACGCCGCGCGCATTCGATGCCGAACTGCGTGGGACGCGCGCCGCGATCGTGCAGCACGTCGAAGCCCATGCGCCACGCGGCGATGCGCTTGCCGTAACAGGTGAGCGTTTCCAGGGACTGCATCACGAAGGCGATTTCCGGCAGCACTTGCGCATAGAGCGATTCGGCTTCGTCCTCGCGTCCTTCGGCGAAGGCGCCATGAATGGCGACCTGTCGATCGAACGCATCCGGCGCGACGATCAGGCCGTCGCAGCCGGCGCGCAGGTTATCGACGAGTTCCTGGCCGCCGCGCCCGTTGAAGACCGCGAGCGTCTGATCGAGCGCGCGCAGGCGTTCGATGGTGGCGCGGATCGTCACGGCCGGGCCTTCGCCTTTCAGCAGGCGAAAGTTGGGCCGCTCGGCGGCGAGCGCCGCGATCGATTCCGCCGACAGGCCCACGCCCAGATATTCCGGCGCGTTCTGGATGCCCGCATTCGCGCCGGTTCGTTCGAGCACCGATGCGAAGAAGTCGTAGTAGAACGACTCCGGTTCATTGCGCATCGATGGCGGCTGAAGGATCAGCCACGACGCACCGCGTTCGAGCGCGTAGCTGGCGAGCGCGACCTGACGTTCGACGGTATCGCCGCTGATCGTGACCGCAAGCGGCACGCGGCCGGCGATATGCGCGGCGCAATCGTCGATCATCGTGCGCTTTTCATCGTCGGACAGGCGGTTCACTTCGGTCGCGAGGCCGAGCGTGACGATCGCGGGCGCGCCCGCCGCGATGGTCGTGTCGATCTGCTTGCGCGTGGCCTCGCGGTCGATGCGGTTCAGCGCGTCGAAATACGCGTAGAGCACCGGCCACATGCCGGACGGCGGCGTTTGATGATTCGGCATCGATCGCCTCCGCTCAATGGGAATCGCGCGGCACGGGCGCGCCGCTCGACCCGACGAGGAAATCCAGGTCCGCACCCTGATCCGCCTGCAACACGTGCTCCACATACAGCCGGTAATAACCGCGCTTCGGCAACTCGGGCGCTTGCCATGCGGCGCGGCGCTTCGCCAGTTCGTCGTCGGAGACTTCGAGATTGAGACGCCGCGCCTCGACATCCAGCTCGATCATGTCGCCCGTCTGCACGAGCGCGAGCGGACCGCCCGCCGCCGCTTCCGGCGAGACGTGCAGCACCACCGCACCATAGGCGGTGCCGCTCATGCGGCCATCGGAGATGCGGACCATGTCGGTGATGCCCTTTTGCAGCACTTTCTTCGGCAGCGGCATGTTGCCGACTTCCGCGAAGCCCGGATAACCCTTCGGGCCCGCGCCCTTCAGCACCATGATGCAGTGCTCGTCGATATCGAGTGATTCGTCGTCCACCTTCGCGTGGAGTTCCTCGACGTTCTCGAACACGACCGCGCGCCCGCGATGCTTCAACAGGGATTGCGTCGCCGCCGATGGCTTGATGACCGCTCCGTTCGGCGCGAGATTGCCCTTCAGCACCGCGATGCCCGCGTGCGGCTTGAACGGCTGCTCGAATCGCGTGATGACCTTTTCGTCGTAGTTCGGCGCGTCGCTGACGTTATCCCACAGCGTGCGGCCATTCACCGTGAGCGCATCGCGATGCAGCAGGCCTTGCTCGCCGAGCTGACGCAACACCGCAGGCAGGCCGCCCGCGTAATAGAAGTCTTCCATCAGGTATTCGCCCGATGGCTGGAGGTTCACGAGACACGGCACGTTCGAGCCGAGCTCCCAGTCTTCGAGCGTCAGTTCCACGCCGATACGCTTCGCCAGCGCGATCAGATGCACGACCGCGTTCGTCGATCCGCCGATGGCCGCGTTGGTGCGGATCGCATTCTCGAAGGCCTCGCGCGTGAGAATCTTGTCCATCGTGAGATCCTCTTTGACCATCTCGACGATGCGCCGACCCGCCACATGCGCGAGCACCTGACGGCGCGCATCGACGGCGGGAATCGCAGCGTTGTGCGGCAGGCCGATGCCGAGCGATTCGACCATCGAGGCCATCGTGGAAGCGGTGCCCATCGTCATGCAATGGCCGCGCGAGCGGTTCATGCACGATTCGGCTTCGACGAACTCAGCCTGCGTCATCGTGCCCGCGCGCACTTCCTCCGACATCTGCCACACGCCCGTGCCCGAACCGATGGTGCCGCCGCGAAAACGGCCGTTCAGCATCGGGCCGCCCGATACGGCGAGCGCCGGCAGATTGCACGACGCCGCGCCCATCAGCAGCGCGGGCGTGGTCTTGTCGCAGCCGACGAGCAGAATCACGCCATCGATAGGATTGCCGCGAATCGACTCTTCGACGTCCATCGACGCGAGATTGCGGAACAGCATCGCCGTGGGGCGCAGATTGGATTCGCCGAGCGACATCACGGGGAATTCGAGCGGCAGGCCGCCCGCCTCGCGCACGCCGCGCTTCACGTATTCGGCGAGCTCGCGGAAATGCGCGTTGCAGGGCGTGAGTTCCGACCACGTATTGCAGATGCCGATGACCGGCCGGCCGTCGAACTGATCGTGAGGAATGCCCTGGTTTTTCATCCACGAGCGATGGATGAAGGCGTCTTTGTCGTTACCGCCGAACCAGCTTTGCGAGCGTAGCTTGCGCATTGGATATCCCCTTTTATCGCGCGTTCTTCATAGTGTGGGATCCAGTAGAAAAAGGCCGCGCGGGCGGCCTTTTGCAAAACCCGGATACGTCGAGTTATACACCTCGTCACGCATCCGGCGCGCGTCCAGCGCAAGATTTGACGATCAGTCGAGCGCCTCCTGCGAACGTTCGCGCATGCACGCCACCGCGATCACCGACAGCACGCCGCACCCGATCACGTACCAAGCGGGCGCCATCACGCTCTTCGTGATGACGATGAGCGAGGTCACGAAGAATTGCGCGAAGCCGCCGAAGATCGCGACGCCCAGGCTGTAGACGATCGCCGCGCCCGTCGCTCGTACCGAACGGGGAAACAGTTCGCCGAGCATCGCGCCGGTCGGACCGACATTGAGTGAATGCACGATCGAGAGCACCGTGACGACCGCGAGCAGCGTGCCCGTGGTCGGCGACTGGTTCAGAAGCGCGAAGGCCGGCCAGATCGCGAGCATGAGCAGGATGCGCGTCGTCTGCATGAGCCGGTTGCGGCCGATGCGATCGGACAGATAGCCGCCGATCGGCGCGACGACGAACAGGATCGCGCCCGATACGCAGCCCGAGAGCATCGCGGTCCAGCCCGGCAGGCCGAGCGTCTTCACGCCGTAGATCGACAGATAGAACACGATGATGAAATGCGCCGACGTGCCGCCGATCGTGACGCCGAGACCGTTGAGCACCGCGCGGCCGTGTTCGCGCAGCACCGTGACGAGCGGCATCTTCGGCGCTTTGGGCGCGGCCGCGACGCTCTCGCGCGGCGCTTCTTCCATCGTGCGGCGCAGCCACCAGCCGACCGGCACGATCGCGGTGCCGATGATGAACGGCACGCGCCAGCCCCAGCTTTCCAGTTGCGCCGTGCTCAGCGACGCCGTCAGCGCGACGCCCGTCAACGCGCCCGCGAGCGCCGAAAGACCCTGGCTCGCGAACTGCCACGACGCATAGAGGCCGCGCCGGTTCGACGGCGCCTGTTCGAGCAGCAGCGTGGTCGATGCGCCCACTTCGCCGCCCGCCGAGAAGCCCTGAATCAGCCGCGCGATCACGAGGATGACCGGCGCGGCGATGCCGGCCTGCGCGAAGGTCGGCGCGACCGCGATCATCGCGGTGCCGAGCGCCATCAGGCCGAGCGTGAGCAGCATCGCCTTCTTGCGGCCGGCGCGGTCGGCGTACATGCCGATCAGCAGGCCGCCCACAGGCCGCGTGAAGAACCCGACGCCGAAGCTCGCCACCGCGAGCAGCAACTGGCCGACCGGATCGTGCACCGGAAAGAACAGCTTGCCGATGACGAGCGCGAAAAACGCATAGACCGTGAAGTCGTAGAACTCGAGCGCGTTGCCGACGGCCGCCGCCATGACGAGCCGCGTGCGCGCTGCGCGGCTCCTGGGCGTCGATGCATTCGCCGGCGCGCTGGCGAGGGTGGGTGCGTTCATGATGTGCTCCGAAGGGATCATTCGATCAGTCGGCGAGCCAGGCTTCGGCCAGGCGCACCCAGTAGCTCGCGCCGATCGCGAGGATGTCGTCGTTGAAGTCGTAACCGGGGTTGTGAACCATGCAGCCGCCCTTCGAGCCGATGCCGTTGCCGATCCACGCATACGTGCCCGGACAGGCTTCCAGCATGAACGCGAAGTCCTCGCTGCCCATCAGCGGCCGCGCGGCGGGCTCGACGCGTTGCGCGCCGAGCATCTTCGTCGCGACTTCGGTGGCGAAGACCGTGGGTTCGGCGTGATTCACGAGCACCGGATAGCCGAGTTCGTAGTCGATCTCGGCCGTGCAGCCGTACGCGAGCGCCTGCGCATTTACGAGCGCGGTGATGCGCTCCTGCAGCAGCGTGCGAACGCCCGCGTCGAGGGCCCGCACGGAGAGCTTCAGCAAAGCGGTTTCCGGAATCACGTTGCACGCCTCGCCCGCCTGCACGCTGCCGACGGTGACGACCGCGGGCTTTTGCGCATCCACCTCACGTGCGACGATGCTGTTCAACCCGAGCATGATCGATGCGACCGCGGGCATCGGATCGCGCGCGACGTGCGGCATCGCGCCATGCCCGCCGACACCGCGCACGGTGATGTTCACGCGGTCCGACGAGGCCATGCCCGGACCCGGCGTGAAGAACATGTCGCCCGCGGGCAAGCCCGGCATGTTGTGCAGACCGAACACGGCATCGCACGGGAATTGCTCGAACAGGCCGTCTTCGATCATCGCGCGCGCGCCTGCCTCGCCTTCCTCGGCGGGCTGGAAGATCACGATCAGCGTGCCGGAGAACTGGCGGCTCTCGGCGAGATAGCGCGCGGCGCACAGGAGCATCGCGGTGTGGCCGTCGTGGCCGCACGCGTGCATGGTGCGCGCATGCTGGCTGGCGTACGGCAGGCCCGTCGTTTCCTCGATCGGCAATGCGTCCATGTCGGCGCGCAGGCCGATGCGCTTGCCGCCCTCGCCTTCCGTCAACACGCCGACCACGCCCGTCTTGCCGAGACCGCGATGCACTTCGTAGCCCCATTGCGCGAGCAATCCGGCGACGAGATCGCTGGTTTGCGTTTCTTCATACGCAAGTTCCGGATGCGCATGAATGCGCCGCCGCACGTCGACGAATTCCGACGCGATGGCGGCAATACCGGGGATGACGGGCTCGACTGACAGCATGGGGACGACTCCTTGTTCAATGCGGATTCAACGTGTCCCAAGCATATAAAGCCGAAAAGCAAACCAAAAGACGGTAAATTCAATGCGTGATGACTATTGGTTGTCGGTGCTAACCCTAGGATGTCGCCATGAGCATGAAATACCACCAGTTGCGCGCATTCCTGACGACCGCCGAGCAAGGCAGCATCCGCGCGGCCGCGCGCAGTCTGCATCTGTCGCAGGCGGCGCTGACGAAGGCCATCAAGGAACTGGAACAGGATCTCGGCGTGCCGCTCGTATTGCGGACCGCGCGCGGCGTGCAACTGACCGCGTTCGGGCAGCAGTTGCGCGTGCGCGCGCATCTGATCGTGAGCGAGATGCGCCGCGCCGAAGACGACATCGCGCAGATGAAAGGCGCTGGCGCGGGCAGTGTGAGCGCGGCCGTCACGCCGACCGCCGCGCTGTCCATCTTGCCGCAGGCGTATCGCGCGTTCCGGCGGCAGATGCCGAATGCGCGCGTGAGTTTCATCGAAGGCTTTCCGGGCGTCGCGATGCCGCGTTTGCGCGACGGCTCGCTCGATTTCGTCGTCGCGGTGGTCGTGCCCGAGCATCTCGCGCCGGAGTTCGATCACATCGAGTTGTATGAGAGCCGCTCGGCGATCGTCGGACGTGCTGATCATCCGTTGCGGCATTGCACGTCGCTGGCGGAATTGTCGGATGCGGAGTGGCTGTTGAATCCGTCGCCGGAAAGCTCGACTCAGGCGCTGCTCGATTCATATGCCGAGCGCGGCCTGATGGTGCCCAAGCGCGTGATCGAGTGTCCGAGCTTCATCATCGCACATGGGCTGTTGCGCGGATCGGATGCGCTGGCCGCGCTGCCCGCCGCGTTGCTCGAACATCAATGGGTCGGCGAGGGACTCGCTATTTTTCCAATCGCCGATCCGTTGCCGGCGGTGTCCGTCAGAGTCGTGACGCGGCGGGACAGTCCGTTGACGCCCGCCGCCACGTTGTTGCTGGAATGTCTGCAGCACGCGGCGCGTTCGCAGTGAAGCGCGCGCGCCGCGTCGTGCTTCATGCGCCGAATAATTTCGTCAACGCAGGCACGCTCAGCACCGCCGTGTAATACCCCATGAACTGCACGCCGGTATTGAAGCCGAAGTTGCGCGACAACAAGCCGCCGAGCAAGCCCACGCTCAGGATCACCAGCAGACCGAGCAACTGCCCTTCCCACACGCTGATCACGACGATCAAACCGACGAACGTCGCGATGATCGCTTCGTGACTCAGCTTCCTCGCGACGAACGACGCCGCCCGATGCGCGTAGTTCATCGACAGCGGATACGCCACGAGCGCCGCCAGCACGACCGCGAGCAGACCGAAGCCGAGGAACTGCCAGGTCGTCATCATCGTGTGCAGGTTGTTGATGTGGCCCGTGGCCGTATCGACGAAAAAGCGCGGCGGTGCGTTGAAAAGCGGTGCGGCAGGCCCCGCCGCGACCGGGCTCAGCGGCAGGCCGAATGCGATCAGCGGAATCAGCGCCTCGGCGATATACGTCGCTTCGGTCACGCCGTTGCGCGCGGAGATCACCGTCGTCAGCCGGTGATACGCATGCTTTACGCGCGAGCCGACGAGTTCGCCGAGCACGACCGTCATCGCGACGGGACTGAACACGAAGGTCGCGCTCGATACGGCGGCCGTCGCCGCGACCCAGCCGCGTTGCTGGCCGTCGAGCACTTTCAGCGGATTGGGAAAGTAGCCGCTCCAGCCCTTCACGTCCGGTGCGAGCGAGAAGGTGCGTACGCGTTCGCGGCGCATGCGGGCGCGATCGGCGGGCGAGAGGATCGAGAACAGATCCGCGATGAGCGGCCCGATCGCGATGCCGAGGAAGTAGCTCACGGACAGCTTCACGCCGTACTTGCCCGTCAGCGCCTGCAAGCCGACGATCACCAGCACGAACGGGACGAGCAGCAACACCGAGGCCCAGCGCCCCGACGAGAAGAACGCGATCGCGATCGACGCGGCGAGAAACACCCACGGCGCGGCCTTCGTGATGACCGGACCGAACGGCGCGAGCAGCACGGCGAACAGCACCGCGAGCGGCACGGCGACGAACGCCGCGACGATCGCGCCCGAGATCATCTTGCGCAGCGCGATGTGCGGCACGCCGAGATTGCGCAGCATCGTCGCTTGCTGGAGCAGCGGCGTGGCCAGCGTGTCGCCGGGAATGCCGAGCAAGGCGGTGGGAATCGCGTGCGTCATGTGCTTCGACACCGCGCCCGCCATGAAGAACGAAAACACGCCGACGGGCGGCACGCCGAGCAACACGACAAGCAGCGTGAGCGGCGCGAGCGTGGTGGTTTCATCGGTGCCGGAGATGAGGCCGATGCCCGAGAACACGATCGCGCCGATCAGCCCCATGCCGAGCGCGACGAGCAGTTGAGTGACGAACGGTTCCATCAGCGTGCTCCTTCGCGTTTTTCATCGCGTTTTTCATAGTCGGCGAATAGCTCGTACAGGCCGAGCTCCTTCATTTCCGCGACGACGGCCGGCGGCAGGTCCGCGACGCGCCCGAGACCGCCCGCTTCGCTCGCGAGCTGCTTCAACACTTCCTCGCGGCCCGCTGCGCCGTGCGCTTCCTCGATCACTTCGCGCTTCGGCCTGAAGAGCTTCGCGCAGACCGCGCCCGCGATCAGACATCCGCCGAGGCCGACGAGCATCGCGTAGGCGCGTGCCATCGCGACGTCGGGCACGTAGGCGGCGAGCACGCGATTGGCAATCGCGAACGCGCCGTAACTGATTGCGATGCCGAGCACGACCGACCACGCGAGATGGCGCGTGTCGACCGTATCGCCCCAGATTTCGACGAGCCGATAGTCCGCCCGCTCCGCGCTCTGCGATGGCGCATGGCCGCGCTCATGCGCGGCGATTTGCTGTTCCATGTCTCCTCCTTCGATGGAGTTTTTAGTTGCACTGCTTCTCTTGCCGTCGGCGTCGGGCTTCCAGCGCCCGCGCCGCGCGCGATGAGGTCTCGCGCTTCAATGCAGCCGAAATGAACGCGCCCGCTTGCGCCAGCCGGTTCAGATCGATGCCCGTTTCGATACCCATGCCGTCGCACAGATAGACGATGTCCTCCGTCGCGACATTGCCCGTCGCGCCCGGCGAATACGGACATCCGCCGATGCCCGACACCGAACTGTCGAATACCGCGACGCCGCGTTGCAAGGCCGCATGCACGTTTGCCGCGGCCATGCCCCACGTATCGTGAAAATGGCCGGCAAGTGCGGCAACGGGCATGTGTTCGATGCACGCATCGAGCATCGCCTGCGTCTTCGATGGCGTGCCGGCACCGATGGTATCGCCGAGACTGATCTCGTAGCAGCCCATGTCGAAGAGCGTCTTCGCGACGCGCGCGACGGCCTGCGGCGCGATCTCGCCTTCGAACGGACAGCCGAGCACGCATGATACGTAGCCGCGCACACGCACGTTCGCCTCGCGCGCGGCGGCGATCACCGGCGCGAAGCGCGCAATGCTTTCGTCGATCGAGCAGTTGATGTTCTTCTGCGAGAACGATTCGGATGCCGAAGCGAACACCGCGATTTCATCGACGCGCGATGCGAGCGCCGCTTCGAGCCCTTTCATGTTCGGCACGAGCGCGGCGAGCGTCGTGTGCGTGGCGCGCGCTTTTGCAGCGACGCGTTCGAGCACCTGCGCGCCATCGGCCATTTGCGGCACCCATTTCGGCGACACGAACGACGCCGCTTCGACATAGCGCACGCCCGCATCGATCAAGCGTTCGATGAGCTCCGCCTTCACGTCGGCGGACACATGCGACGGCTCGTTCTGCAAGCCATCGCGCGGCCCGACTTCGACGATGCGCACGCGTGTGGGTATCTCATTCATCGCGCGGTCCTTGCAGAAGCGTCATGCCGTAGTCGACGCTCACGTTGCGCGCGGCGACCATCTTCTTCACGACCCAGTCGATGTCCGCGCCGCTCGCGCCGGCCGCCAGCGCGATATTGCGCGCGTGCAGCGCCATGTGGCCGCGCTGGATGCCTTCGGTCGAGAGCGCGCGCAACGCGCCCATGTTCTGCGCGAGGCCGACCGCGACCGCGATCTCGCCGAGTTCCTGCGCCGAACTCACGTTCATGATCTTCAACGCGAGCCGCGCGAGCGGATGCGTCTTGGTCGCCCCGCCGACGAGACCCACGGGCATCGGCATTTCGATCGTGCCGACGAGGTCGCCGTTGTTCGCCACTTCCCACGTCGTCAGCGACGTATAACGTCCGCCGCGGCTCGCGTACGCATGCGCGCCCGCTTCGACCGCGCGCCAGTCGTTGCCGGTCGCGACGATTACCGGATCGATGCCGTTCATGATGCCCTTGTTGTGCGTCGCGGCGCGGTACGGATCGATCGCGGCGAAGAGGTACGCATCGACGACACCGGCGATCACGTCCTCGCCCGCGTATTCCTTCGATTGCAGCGTCGCGGCGCTGTAGCGCACTTGCGCGCGCGCGAGGCGCAGATCGGCGAGATTCGACAGGATGCGCAGCCGCACCTTGCCGCCCGTGATCTCCTCGATGCGGCCCGCGACCGTTTCGGCCATCGTGTTGACGGTGTTGGCGCCCATCGCGTCGCGCACGTCGACGATCAGATGCGCGACGATCATCGCGCCGCGCGGCGTGTCCGGAAACACATGCACTTCGATGTCGCGGCAGCCGCCGCCCAAGCCGATCAAGACTTTGTCGCGCGCGTTGGCCATCTCGATCAGCTCGTCGCGATGCTTCAGGATCGCGAGCCGCGCACCGTACGGGTCCGACACGCCGACCACCTGAACCTGCGCGCGCATCAACGGCCCCGTGCTCGACGTGCGAAAGCCGCCCGCCTCGCGCGCGAGTTTCGCCATGTACGACGCCGCCGCGACGATCGACGGCTCTTCCACCGCCATCGGCACCAGCACGTCGCGCCCGTTGATCTGGAAGTAACCGGCGACCGCCATCGGCAATTCGAACGTGCCGACCACGTTCTCGATCATGCCGTTCGCGGTGTCGAGCGGCAGCGCGCCGGGTTTGGCGAGCAGCGCGTGCTCCGCGTCGTCGAGACCGGCGGCCTGCGCGATGTGACTGAGGCGCTGCGCAGGCGATAGCGCGCGGAAATTAGGCAACTTCGAATCGATCATGTGTCTTCCTCTGACTGGATAGGTGTTTTCGACTGTCTGCTCGCGGCGCTTGCAGCGACGCATCGGCTGGGCCAATAATAGGCTGACTGTACCCATTGCAAAGGTACAATTTCGGCAAACAGTGGGCGCGCTGTACCCAATACGGCTGGATCACTTTCAGAATGGATCAACACGATGCGGCATGAGAAGCCGAGCCTGTCGGCGACACTCGCGGACAATCTCGCCAGACAGATCACCGAAGGTGTCCTGCACGCGGGAGACAAACTCCCATCGATCAGGGAATACGCTGAGGCCAACGGCTGTTCGAAAAATACCGTGATCAGCGCGTTCGACACGCTGACGGCGAACGGTCTCATCGAGCCTCGTCGCGGCGCGGGCTTTTACGTCGCGAGTGTGGTGAAGCCGCAGCCGCACGACGAAGACGCGCCCACGCTCGATCGCGCGATGGATTCCGTGTGGCTCATGCGCGAACAGTTGCAGAGCAAGCCGGAATTTCTCAATCTCGGCGAAGGCTTTCCGCCGGTCGCATGGCTCGAAGAAACGCGGCTCGATCACTTTCATCAGCGCGTGGTGCGAACGGGTGTCGCTTCGCTGTTTCGTTATGGCAGCCGCTTCGGCTATCTGCCCTTGCGTCAGCATTTGCAGCAGAAGCTCGCCGGCTATGAGATCGAAGCCGCGCCGCAGCAGATCGTCCTCACGCACGGCGCGAATCAGGCGATGGACATGGTCGTGCGTTACTTCGTGCGCGCGGGCGATACCGTGCTCGTCGACGATCCGGGTTATTACGCGCTGTTCGGCAAACTCAAGCTGTCGGGCGCGAATATCGTCGGCGTGCCGCGCGGCGTCGACGGGCCTGATATCGCCGCGCTCGAAGAATGTCTGAAGACGCATCGGCCACGGCTCTTTTTCACGCAGTCGGTCGGACACAATCCGACCGCGACGGACATCAGCGCGGCAAAGGCGCATCGCATCCTGCAGCTTGCGGAGGCGCACGATCTGATCGTCGTCGAGAACGACGCCCTCGCCGATCTCAAGCCGCGCTCGGCCACGCGCATCAGCGCGCTGGATCAGTTGCGGCGCACGATTTATATCGGCAGCTTTTCGAAGTCGGTGTCGGCTGCGCTGCGCGTGGGCTTTCTCGCCTGCGATGCCGATCTCGCCAGCGATCTCGCCGACGTGAAGATGCTCACGCATGTGAGCAGCAGTGAGTATTGCGAGCGCACGCTCGATGCGATCGTGAGTGACGGCCACTTCCTGCGCCACACGAATCGTTTGCAAGAGCGCCTCAAGCGCGCGACGGCGACGGGCGTCGAAGCACTGACGCGCCTGAACGCGACCATCTTCAAGGTCAGCGATCAGAGTCTTTATCTATGGGCGCGTTTGCCGGGGCGCGACGATTCCATCGCGTTCGCGAAGGAGATGCTGGACAAGCATGTGATTCTCGCTCCGGGGACGATTTTCTCGGCGCATGCGAACAGCGTGTCGCCGTGGTTCCGCTTCAATGTCGCTTATCTGAACGATCCGAGATTCGAGAGAGCGTTAGGGTGATTTACTTCGGATTCCCTAAAATTTCACTTTGAGCATGAAGCCGAGCGTGAACGGCAGATCGCTCGAAGGAATCGGCGGAATCAGGATGATGTTTGCGCCGACGCGCTTGTATTCGAGCATGATGAGCGGCGCGGCCACGGGTCCGACCGTATGGTTATGCCCGATGCCGTAACTGCCGTAATCGTAACCCGAGATCAGGCCGGCCATCACGGCGAGCCTGATGTAATGCCAGTGAAGGAAGTCCGGCCCCCACACGCCGCCGCCATAGAACGACGGCTTCGACAGCGAGTTGCGGAAGTAGCCGCCCGTCACCGCCCACTGCGGCGCGACCCAGCATTCCACGCCGATGCCGGGATTGAACTGCTCGAAATCCTTGTCCGGATGAAAGTGATGCGAGGCGACCATGGCGTCGAGCCAGAGGCCGTCGCCACACCAGCTCGCATGCGCGGCAGGCATCCAGGCCGACGCGGCCAGCGTACCGGCCGTCAATAAACACGCGCGGAAAGTTCGGAAACGGGACAGCCATGTGCGCATATGTTCTCCGTCAACGCGCGTGCGCGATGACGCCTTTTTTTGAGATGGTGGTCGAGGCGAACTCTACCCGATCGCGCCATTTTCGTGTGTGCCGACGAAAAGCGCGTGACGACGCGCGCACGCTTTTGCGATCTCGGCGAAACTTGTCGAAATTTCTCTTTTCGTATTTGAGGCAAAGCGCGATGAAGTTTTATATGCGTGTCGTTCCGTTTCTGGCTGCTGCCGCGCTGGCGGCTTGCACGCCGCTGCAGGTGGTCACGCATCGCGTGTCGTCGAACGAGGCGAGCGTGCCGCCCGGGCACTATCAGCTCGATCCGCATCACTGGAACGTGACGTTCGACGTCGATCATTTCCGCTATTCGCGCTTCGTCATCCGATTCGACAAGACGACGGCGCAACTCGACTGGAATGCGGACGGCATGTCCGCAAGCGCGGTGCGCGCGACCATCGATGCGTCGAGCGTGAACACCAATGTGCCGTTGCTCGATCGAATGCTGAAAGGGCCAGACATGTTCGATGTGGCGCGCTATCCAGGTATCGTCTTCGTCAGTACGGCTTTTCAGCGCACGAGTGACGACAAGGGCGTGCTGACGGGCGATCTGACGATACGCGGGACGACCAAACCGGTCACACTGAACGTGACGTTCAACGGCCACGCGGTCAACCCGCTGACGAAGCAGGAGACGCTCGGCTTTTCAGCCGACGGACATTTCAGCCGCGCGCAGTTCGGATTGACGACGTGGTATCCGGCCGTCGGCGACGATGTGCACGTCGCCATTCAGGCCGAATTTTCGAAAGCGCCGGCGGATGCCGCTCAAGCCTCGACCGCGGTCCAGTCGAGGATGACCTTGCCGCTATCGCCCGAGAGCATCGTAGCGAATGCGCGTTGATAGTCGTCGACGGGAAAGGTGTGCGTGAGAATCGGCGAGAGATCCAGGCCGCTTTGCAGCATCGCGACCATCTTGTACCAGGTCTCGAACATCTCGCGCCCGTAGATGCCTTTGATTTCGAGTCCCTTGAAAATCACCTGATTCCAGTCGATCGCGGTTTGCGCTGGCGGAATGCCGAGCAGCGCGACCTTGCCGCCGTGATTCATCGATTCGAGCATGGCCGTGAACGCGCTCGGCACGCCGGACATTTCCAGTCCGACGTCGAAGCCCTCGGTCATGCCGAGTTCGCTCATCACGTCGCGCAGGTCTTCGTTCGCCACGTTGACCGCGCGCGTCGCGCCCATCTTGCGGGCGAGTTCGAGCCGGTAATCGTTCACGTCGGTGATGACGACGTTGCGCGCGCCCACATGCCGCGCGATCGCTGCGGCCATCACGCCGATCGGCCCTGCGCCGGTGATCAACACGTCCTCGCCGACGAGGTTGAACGAGAGCGCGGTGTGCGTCGCGTTGCCGAACGGATCGAAGATCGCGGCGAGGTCATCGGAGATATCGGCGGGAATCTTGAACGCGTTGAACGCGGGAATCACGAGATACTCGGCGAAAGCGCCTTCGCGGTTCACGCCGACGCCGACCGTATTGCGGCAAAGATGACGACGGCCCGCGCGACAGTTGCGACAGAACCCGCAGGTGATATGGCCTTCGCCGGATACACGATCGCCGATGGCGAAGCCGCGCACTTCCTGACCCATCTCCACGATCTCGCCGACGTACTCATGACCGACATGCATCGGCACGGGAATCGTCTTCTGCGCCCACTCGTCCCATTTCCAGATGTGGATGTCGGTGCCGCAGATCGCAGTCTTGCGGATGCGGATGAGCACGTCGTTATGGCCGACTTCGGGCCGCTTCACGCGCGTCAACGTGAGGCCGGGTGCGCGTTCGAGTTTGGCGAGGGCTTTCATTGCGTTTGATCCTGACGTTTGGTCTTCGTGGTGCTATTTCGAAGGGCGCGGGCTTGTGGCCCGTTCCCCTTGCTTTATGCGCATAAAGTCGTCGGCGGCGCTCAGCGGATGACGCCGAGCGATCGGCCGACGCGTGCGAACGCATCGACCGCGCGATCGATCTGTTCGGGCGTGTGCGCCGCACTCATCTGCGTACGGATACGCGCGCGTCCCTTGGGCACGACGGGGTAGGAGAATCCAATCACATAGACGCCTTCGTCAAGCAACGCATCAGCCATCTTCGATGCAAGTTGCGCATCGCCGAGCATGACCGGGATGATCGGATGTTCGCCGGGAACGAGATCGAAGCCGAGCGACGACATCGCGCGGCGGAAGTGCGCGCCGTTTTCGCGCACGCGCCGGCGCAGTGTCGCGCCTTCATCGCTCTCAAGCAGTTCGAGCACTTTCAGCGATGCCGCCGCGATACTCGGCGCCAACGAGTTCGAAAAAAGATACGGCCGGCTGCGCTGACGCAATAAGTCGATGATTTCCTTGTGCGCAGCGACATAACCGCCCGACGCGCCCCCGAGCGCCTTGCCCAGCGTTCCGGTGATGATGTCCACGCGATCCAGCACGCCGCAATGCTCCGGCGTTCCGCGTCCGTTTTCACCGATGAAGCCGACAGCGTGCGAGTCATCGACCATGACGAGCGCGCCGTAGCGATCAGCGAGATCGCAAATGCCCGCGAGGTCGGCGATGATGCCGTCCATCGAAAAAACGCCGTCTGTCGCGATCAGCTTGAAGCGCGCGCCGGCGGCGTCGGCTTCCTGCAGGCGCGCTTCGAGATCCGCGAGGTCGTTGTTCTTGTAGCGCAGCCGCCGCGCTTTCGACAGGCGCACACCATCGATAATGCTGGCGTGATTGAGTTCATCGCTGATGATCGCGTCTTCTTCGCTCAGCAGTGTTTCGAAAAGACCGCCGTTCGCGTCGAAGCAGCTCGAATAAAGGATCGCGTCATCGGTCTGGAGAAACTGCGCGATCGCGTGTTCGAGTTCCTTGTGCACGGTTTGCGTGCCGCAGATGAAGCGCACCGACGCCATGCCGAAACCATCGGCATCGAGACCGGCCTTCGCAGCCTCGATGAGGCGACGATCGTCCGCCAGGCCGAGGTAATTGTTCGCGCAGAAGTTGAGCACGTCGCTGCCGTTCGCGAGCCGAATGCCCGATGACTGCGGACTCGCGATCACGCGCTCCGATTTATAGAATCCCGCAGCGCGAATCTCGTCGAGCGTCGAGCGAAGATGGGAGAGGTATCGATCTTTCATCGTAATCCTTGTTCTCGGCCTGCTGCTGCAATCCGCGCTCCGTTGCTCGCGCACGCGGCCCATAGCCCTGTTATAGTGCATCCATCGCATCGGACACGTTCGATATATCGAACTACATTCCGATATGACGAACACTCTAAGGGATTGGTCGATTCATGGCAAGCACGGGTTCGGAAGGAAAAGCAGGCGACTTCGCGGCGACCGGTGCGGCGCCGCCGCGCGTCGGCGAAACCATTCAACGATTACGCAATGAAAGAAAATTGACGCTTGACGATCTGTCACGGGCCGCGGGCGTGTCGAAGTCGATGCTGTCGGAAATCGAGCGCGACAAGGCCAATCCGACCATCGCGGTCGCCTGGCGCTTGACCAACGCGCTCGGCATCAGTCTGGATCAGTTGTTCGCGCAACAAAGACCCGTCGAGGCGATTCGCGTCGCTGGGCCGCACGAAATACCCACGCTGAACGGCGACAACGGCGGCTATCAGTTGCGCGTGTGGGGCCCGATAGAACTCGCCGGCAAATTCGAGTGGTACGAACTCACGTTGCAATCGGGCGCGGCACTTACGTCGAACGCGCATGAGCCGGGCACGCGCGAACATCTCACCGTCCTGAATGGATCGATTGAAGTGGAAGCCTCGGGGACAACGCGGCGTCTGAAGGCGGGGGAAACCGCGCGGTATGCAGCGGACGAGGCGCACGCGATCCGCAACGTGGGCCGTGCCGAAGCCCGAGCATTGCTGGTGGTCGTTCACGGCTGAGCCGACGCCCGCGAGCGCCGGTTTATGCGCATAAAGTCAAGGCTCGCGAAAGCTCACCGTCGAACGAAAAACGGGACGCACGAAACAGTGCGTCCCGCTCCAACCGGCATCGCATTCGCGGCGCCGTGATGCCCGTGTTACGGGGCCTTCTTGACACTGTCCTTCAGTTCTTCGCGCGCATCACCCACGCCCTTTTGCACCTTGCCCGCCGCCTGCTGCAAGTCGCCCTTGGCTTCCTGAGCCTTGTCGCCGGTCATTTTCCCGACGCCCTCGTTGATCTTGCCCTTGACCTGCTTGCCAACGCCTTCGACTTGATCCTTGTTCATCTCAGTTCTCCCGTGGTTTGCAACGCTCTTTGTCCGCGCAGTGCCCTCGACCGAACGCACGACGGCGTCTGCGCGTTCCGCTCAGGAGAGTTCCCAAGCATGGCTCAACGATGCGCTTCGTTCGCCAGCACGCAAAGCGGCGGATGTCTGAAATGCACGTAGGCGGAATCGCACATACACCCGGGTCGAGTAGCGCGACGCTATTTTCATTGCAACAAGTACTGTATGTTTGTACAGTACAATAAGACCAGTTGGGAAGGGGTGAATCATGGAGTCGAACGGCGAAAATCTAAGCAGGAAACAGTTCTCCCGTGCGGTGCGCGACCTCGAGCGCATCACGCGTCAAGTAGCGGGGCGTTACATCGAGCAAGGCGTGCCGCTGACCTGGCGGCTGCTGCATGCAATCGAGGCCGAGGCGGTGGCAGACCTGGGTTTTGCCGGACGGCACGAACCGGCGTTACGCGAATTGTTCGCGCGGCCCGATAACTTTCACTTTCCCGAAACGGACGATGTAGTCGACGTCGCCTGCTCCGACGCCTTGCCGGCCGTGTTCGCCTTCGCGGTCGACGCCTACGAGCGTGCCGCCCGACACGGCCGACCGCAACTCGCCATCGCCGCCCACTGATTCCCCCTGCACCCCGGCACGCGGCCAGTCCCGCGTGCCCCGGTTCATCGCACTTCCAGATCAATATCCTCAAGGCGCGAAGTCGGCCGCCATGTCCGCATCGGAACGTGCCAGAAGCTTGCCGTCCCGACACGCCGTGCGAAACAGCTCGTAGTCCTTTTCTACCTGATCCGCGTAAGCGCGCCCATATCGCACCAGCGCTTCGGCCATCCGATCGCTGTTGCCGATATAGCCTGAAATCTCCAGCGCGAGACCGCCCGATTTGGCGTGCGCGCGCGCGAGTGCCCAGCCGCACAGCGCGGCGTATTCGCGAAAGGCTTCGTCGCTGTAGGTTTCGATCTCGGGGGAAATCTTCATGTCGCGCAACTGGCGGATGTACAGCGTGCGCCCGAGCGGGCCCGTCGCCCAGCCGAGAAATGGGTCGGTGGCCGCCTGCATCAAACGTTGTCCGTGAACCACGCGCTGGCCGTCGTGTTCCGGCTCGTGCGCATCTTTCGCGTGTTTCACGTATCTCGCGACAACCGACGTCGACGCCTCCTTCATCTGCAGGAAGAGCGGTCTGTCGTGGTGATCGGTCAACAGCAAAACGAGGCAGCGCGTGCCGACACTGCCCACGCCGACGACCTTGAACGCGACATCCTGAAACGTGAACTGCGACAGCAGCCGCGCGCGCTCCGGCGTCAGCGTCCCGACATAGTCGCGTAACAACGCCGCGAAAATCTCCTCCCGGCTGCTTTTCAGCGTCATCCAGGTGTCGCTGCCGTCGATCAGTGTGTGCTTGCCGCGAATGTGAAATACCGCGGGCGGCGCATCGCGGATGCGCCACGCGTTGCCGATTCGATCCGCGAGCTTCGGCAGCATCGTCTCGTGCGTGCGGCGCGACGCGCGCTCGATGCCGCGCTTGATGCGCCGCCGTGCATCGTCGCTCAGCACCGTGTCGTACATCCGATCGAAGGTGATGCGTTCGTACCAGAGATCGAGCACGCTCATTTCGGCGTACTCGCGCAGATGTGTCTGATAACTGCGCGCGGCGAAAAACGCGAACTCGTCGGCGGCGAGATCGCCGTGACCAAGATGGCGCCCGGCGATCGTGAAGCTGGCGACGAGCCGCTTCAGATCCCACTCCCACGGTCCAGGCGCGGTTTCATCGAAGTCGTTGAGATCGAAGATGAGCGCGCGCTCGGGCGTCGCGAAACCGCCGAAGTTGGACAAGTGACAATCGCCGCAAATCTGAATGGCGATGCCACTGTCCGGCGTCGCGGCCAGATCATGTGCTTGCAGGATCGCACTGCCACGATAGAACGTGAACGGCGACACGAGCATGCGCCCGTAGCGCAACGGAATCAGCGCGTCGACGCGGCCTTTACTGCTCATTCGCAGGAGTTCGATGGGATCGCGATCGACGTCGCCGATCGCATCCTGCGCGCCACGCGGGGTGCGCTCGCGCGCGGCGCGTCCGTTCGCGCGGCGTTCCTGCCAGGTTTGCCGGGCCATCGTTCACTCCTCTTGACGCTTGGTGCTTGCGGGTGGAAGGAAGCCGTATCAACGACAGTAGGCGACGACATGCACACCCGGCAAGACAGTTATCGACACTTCGATGAACGCCTTCGCTTGACGACAGGCGCTCGAAGCCCGACCCTGTGCGCAGTGCAATACAGCGCGCAACGCGCCTTCCGACACCATGCCGACCACTTCCGATCTCTTCGACCAACAGCGCGCCGACTGGCAGGCGGACCCGCATGCCGCGTTCGATGCATGGCTCGCCCAGCAGTCGTTCCGGGCGTCATCGGCGGATGTCTATCGTGCGCAGTGGGGCAATTTTCTCGAGTGGCTCGCCGCGAAGCGCGCGACCTTGCATACCGTGCAGCGGCCCGTCATCGAGCAATTCGTCGGGCAACTGGACATTCGTCGTCCGCAGCGCATGCGCTACCTGAGACTGATCGAGCGCGTGCTGGATCATGTGCGCGAAGTGGAATCGGCGGCGACGAACCCGGCGCGCTTCATCGCGCAGGACGGCGACGCTGCGTGGCGCAAAGCGCGCGATAACGAGCCGACCGGCTTTCTCACGCACGACGAGCGTGCGCTGCTCGTTGCGCATCTGTTTTCGCCGGTCGGCGCGCTGCCGGCGGGACAGCGCTGGCGCGAGCGGCGTGACCGGGCGCTCGTTGCGGTGTTTCTGGGCGCCGGCGTGAAGACCGGCGAAGCGGCACAGTTGAAGGTCGATTGCTACGCGGCGGGCGCGCCGTACATCACCGTCGACGCGTCGAATCCGCTGCTGATCAGGCAAGCGCGCCTTGCGCCGTTCGCCGTCGATTTGCTCGACAACTGGATCAGCGAGCGCAAGACGGCGGAACTCGCAGGCGAATTGCTGTTTCCGGCCGCACCCTCAGGCCGCCCGATGCACAAGGCGACGATGCTCCGTGCCATCGACGCGGTCGTGGCCGCTTCGGGGATCGCCGCGTCGCGCGTCGCGCGGGCGAGTCCGCAGACCCTGCGCAACACGTATGCAGCGGAACTGTTTGAAGACGGAACGGACCCTGATCGTGTCGGGCAGTGGCTCGGATTCCAGCAGACGATCTCGGTTCACCGGCTGCATCGCGCGTGGCAGGAATGGATGGGTGAGCAAATACGGGAGCGGGATATCGCTCGCGCGCGCGCTGGCGCGAGTCAGGATGCGGACGCGCCGGGTCCGATCGACGATCCCGAAAACGCTCACCTTTGAGCGCAGGTCGTCCGCGTCGCCCGGTCATGACGCGCTGACGCGCGCGGATCGGACGAATCCATCGATGGCCGCAAGCTTCGACGACGCCGCACCCGAGGTCCGCTCACAGTTCGGGCAGGACAGTTCGTACTCGTCTTCGTGACGCTGCAACTCCAGTTCACCGAGTTCGCATGCTGGACAAGCACCGGGCGCGACGACGTGCGCATCGAGTTGCGTGCCCAGGACGGCGATCTCGGCGGCGCTCAGGCGTCCTTCCGCCGCAAGCGACGCAACCAGAGCGCCAACTTCCGCGCTGGCCCCGGATTGAACTCGCTGCGCGTCGCGCTCTCGAACCAGCGCGTCGATTTCGTCGGACTGGGTGCGCACCTGCGACTCGAGGCGATCGGCGCGGCTGCGGGCAGCGCTAAGCTGTTGAATAAAATCGAATTCTTTCTGACCTGCCTCGCGAGCGCCCGCCTGATACGTGGCGGCCATGCCCCGCAAGGAGTCGAGTTCGACCAGCATCGGATGAACGCGCCGCTCGGCTTCCTTGACGGCGTCCTTGATCTGCTGGGCGTAGTGCTCGGTGTTGTGGCGCAACTCGTCCTGCAATTCGTCGACATGGTCGCGAAGTCGTGCCGACGACTCTCGCTCCTGCTGCAAGCGCTCCGACAACGCCTCGTTTTCCTTTTCCCAGCGAGCGATCACTTCACGCAAGCCGGCCTGCGCGTCCGATCCTTGCGTTCGCAAGGCCTTCAGCTCGGCCTCGAGTGCCGCGATTTTCGCCGCGCCGGCTTCGGCACGTCCCTCCGCGCGCTGGTGCGCCTGCTCGATTGCTTGGCGACGGGCGTCGGCATCGCGGATTTGAGCGTGTGCGGTCTGAACGGCGGTGTCGAGGCGCGACTTTTCGTCGTCCAAGGCAGAACGCGCATGCTTTTGGGCTTCGTCATACAGTGCCGCCAGAAGCTCGCCGGCGCGTTCCTGCAAGGCTTCCGGCATCGCGCCAGCGTCGACGCGTACACGCACGGCGGAACGCAGGCTAGCCCAGAACGCTTCGATGTCGCGGGGAATGTCGCTCGCGCTGCCGGTCTGGGTTAGTTCGCGGACTGTCGTTACGGAAGGACGGACGCCCAGATCGAAGAAAAGGCGTTTGCAGGCGTGCTGAGAAAGTTCTTGTCGTCGAGCGCCGGACGCTCGCATTGTTTCGATTTCTTGACGCAGGGTATCGCGGATAGGCTGGTCCATGACAAGCTGATGAGCAGTTCAACATATTGATCATAACGTTTTACGTGACGATCGTTACGAATTTCCTTGAGCGAACAGTTCTTGCAGCGTGTTGCGTCGGTTCCTCACTCATTCCCCGCTTTTGCGTCCATGAGCGATGAGTTTTCGTGAAACACCCTCAGGATACGCCTACAAGCTTCTGATTTCATGCAGATTTTAGCGTGTCGAAGGGTTGGCAGCGATGTTTCACGGGTTATAGCGTGTTCTCCATGTCTTTCTGCAGAACACAGCGCGGCTTGAGAGTATTAGAAGTAAACACCCTTGAACCCTTGTTAAAACAGTTAACGCCTGGCGGAACCCTTATCGCACAAGGGTTTGCGGGCTATTGGGTGAGCTTGTTCGGGAAGGATGGTGAAGCTCTACGGGACACACGGGTGATGAGCTTCAGGGAACGGGGTGAGGACTCACGGGAGAGATCGTGAGCGGGTTCAGGAAGCATCAGAAATGCCAAGGTGAGCAAATTCGGGACGATTGTACCGTCTGGCCGTTGGTGGGCGGGACCGTATTCCAAGCGTATGACTGGTTAAGGGTGAGGATGTGCGGGGCGGTCTAAAACATGCGATTTGCAGATGAAGTCAGGTCGTTTTTACCGAGTGGTGAGGCTTATCGGGAGAAGTCCGTTAGCAAAGGTGAGGCTTTTCGGGCTTCGAACCGTGGTCGGGGCACGTTTTGCGTCCGTTTTACCTCAACGGTGAGGCTTTGCGGGAGCCGATGCAGTGAAACTGGCATTGCAAAAGGCATCCGGACATCGGTCGATCTCCATTTTGGCCGTTTAGTCGGTCAAAGGTGAGTGTTTTCGGGGCTGAAAGATGGATTGACCACCCCGTTCGCTGGTTGAGGCGCCGCCGGAAAACGTGAGGATTTTCGGGAGTTGAATCAGCCATATGTCCGCGCGCTGGAAGTCTGAAGGCATGTGCGCCGCAAAAATTTCAATCAAAACAGCGACATAGATTGGACCAGGTAGGGTAGATCCGAGGAAGGGTGAGCGAATTCGGGAGCAGAGCCGGCAGCAGGAACTGCGCCCATGGTGAGAATCTTCGGGATCGAACTTCCTCGGATCGTCGTGAAGAAAGCGAGATAAATGCCCGGCGCGCCGGGCTTTTCTGTGCGTCCCGATGGAGAGGTGAGTCTTTACGGGAGCTCAAGTGAGGTTTTGCGGGAGGCGATCAATGGTCCAAAAACCCGGCAAAGGTGAGACGTTCCGGGATTCAATCTCCTGAGCGAACCCACGCACGGTGGCTCGGAGCATAGCGCTGGGATTCGATTGAATGACTCGAGGTGAGACTTTTCGGGATTCGCTTCAGCTTGCCGATAACAAGTGAGCCGCCGCGTCGCCCGATCTGCACCGAAGAAGGCGCGGTGCCCGCGATTTCCGTCCGCCGTTGCGCTGTATCGCACGCGCCACATCGCGTTGAACCAGCGAAATTTTTTTGAGGTGAGACTGTTCGGGAGTCCCGTTCGAACATCACGATCGAGAAGAAAAGTCGCGCAATCCGTTTACCCGCACGGGCACTACATAAATGAGATGGACGCGAACGGTGAGTGGTGAGCGTTTACGGGAGCGCACCGCAGTGAGTGTGAACAGCGCATCCTGCATCACCCCATTACGGTGAAGCCTCCCCTATAGACGCGATTCACCCCTGTCGGTATCCTTGCTCGCAATATCGACCCTGATCACCGCATGGCCACCAAGCGCGCAAAGAAAACCGACGTAGTCAGCCCGAGTTCGGCGGAGTTGCGCAAGGCGGTCGAGGCCATTGCGATTCAGCCGAAAAGCGGCAAGATCACGTTGCTCACGAGAAAACTGTTCAACGTCTTGCTCGCGGTTGCACAACAGGCTGACGAATCCGGCGACACGTACCGCGCACTGCTTTCGGATATCGTCGCGAACTCCGCGTTCGATTCGAACGATACTGCTCTGGTCAAGGAGCACTTGCGCCGGATGGTGTCGGTGCAGGTCGAGTGGAGTACCGGCACGTCGAGTCAGAAGCCCGGTCGCAAATGGGGCATTTCGACCCTGATCGCCGACGCCGAAATTCTCGAAGATCCGACGACACGCCGCGTATGGGTCGAATTCTCCTTCGCACCGAAGATCAAGAAAAAGCTGCTGGACCCCGTGCAGTATGCACGTCTGAGCCTGCAGTTTCAAAGCCAGTTGCGCAGCAGCGCCGGCCTCGCGCTCTACGAAATCTGCGTTCGTTACCTGACCAATCCGAGCCATCTGACGATGCGCGAAACGTGGGAATGGTGGCGCCCGATCCTGTCCGGCACACCCGACACGGAAGCCGGCGACGAAGCCAAGCGCGAATACAAGTACTTCAAGCGTGACTATCTGCGCCCGGCGATCGCGGAAGTGAACGCGGTGACGAATATTTTCGTCGAACTGGTGGAGCATCGCGAGGGGCGGCGCGTGGCGGAAATCCAGTTTCGTGTGACCGAGCGCAAGCAACCGATGCTTGCGCTCGACGAACATCCGAATGTGTTCGACAGTACGCTCGTCGACCGCATGGTGAAGATCGGCATTCCGCTCAAGGACGCGCAGACGCTCTACGCCGACAGCGAAGAGAATCGCATCCGCGCCGCGCTGCAGATGACCGAGCAGCGCATGCGCAGCACTTCGTTGCCGCCGGTTCGCAGTGCCGCGGCGCTGTTCAAGGATGCGCTCAAGAAAGGTTATGCGCCGCCGGTCGAGGCGTTGCCTGCGGCCGCCGGTGGCACGGCGGCCCGCGCGCCGGCGACCGTCTCCGCCGCTGCCGACGATCTCAAAGCCCGTTTGCTCAGCGAATTTTCAGCGCACCGTCGCAAGGAAGCGCGTGTACTGTACGACGAGCAAGGTGAGGAAGAACGGGAGATCGCGCGTCAGTCGTTCGAGGAAGACGTGCTGCCGGGACTGGGCACGCATATGCGCGATGACTGGCGCAAGCGCGGATTGGGTTCGAAGCTCGCCGAGACGTCTTTCTTCGACTGGCTTGCTCGCAAGACCTGGGGAGACCCCACGGACGGCGACTTGCTGGCTTTTACGTTGAATCAGTCGCGCGTCGGTTGATGCCGAAGGGCTGGAAAGGCCACCGAAGGACGACTTCGGCGGCCACTCATCGCATTACTTCCTGGTCTCGTCAGGCTTGAGCATCAATTCGATCTGATGCAGCAACTCGTCGCGCTTTTCGCGGGACAAACCACGTAGACGCAACTCGAGACGATCCTCCCCATACGACTTCAGATCGCCAACCGCTACGCCATCGAGTTTGATCTCGAGACGCTGTGCATAGCGCTGGCGGCTGGGCGTCTTCGGCGCTTCCTGCGCGCTCGCGCGTCCCTTGACGATATCGGCGACCTGGCGCGTGCTCAGATCGTCCGACGTGATCTTGTTGATGAGCCGCAGTGTGGCATCGCTGCCGCGCGCGGTGTGATAACGCGCGATCTGATAGGCCATGTTCGAACCGAATCGGTCCGGGCGCGCCACCATCTCGTGCATGACGTTCTCTGGCAGCTTCGCGATTGACAACGCAACAGCGATTGTCGATTCGTCGAGGCCCAGATGGTCCGCCAGTTCGCGCTGGCTCTGAAAGTGCTGTTCGTCGAGGAAACGCCGCCAGACCACTGCGTTGTCGAATACGGTCTGGGAGTCGCGCTGAACGTTCAGGTCATAACCCAGTTTGTAGCTCTGAATGCCGATCGGGAGATCGACCACCACCGCCTTCACCGTTTCCTTGTTCGCCTCTTTCAGCGCGCGCACACGGCGACCGCCATCGCTGACAAAGAACGTCCCCGGATTCTCGTAGTCGGGGATGACATGGATGGCCTGCTGTTGCCCCTGCTTCGCGAGATTGACCGCCAGTTCCGCAATCGAGGTCTTGAGATAGAAATGGCGCGGATTGAACGGGCTCGGCTTGATCGACTTCAACGGCAGCTCGATCACTTGCCCCGTCGTGTAGCGATTCGCGCGTCGCCACGCCCGATATTCATCGGACTCCGGACCGGTAGCGGCATCGCCGGGTTCGTCGGCGACGAATGCGCTGGATCGGCCGTTCGCCGCGGCCTGTCCCACGTGCTGGATATCGACGATGCCGTCGATCGCATTGAGCCGGTCGAGTGCCGTGCGCTTCTCGCTGCTCGTCGAGTCGGGGCGGGCCTTGAAGCCCTTTGCAAACTGGGACGGTTTCATTCAGGGTCCTTTATGCGCATAAAGTCAGGGGAGCATGTCGAGGATCTCGTCGGCCACAGCGCGAATCTCCGTGGCAGCGAGGCGCGATCCCCGATCGCTCATTTGAAGTACGGTCTGTCCGAGCGCCATCGCCTGCTTGTAGCACTCGCGCGTGGGGATCTGGGTCTTGAGTAGAGGAAAGCCGAGCTCTTCGAGGGCGACCTTCAGTTCGCGCGTGAGCATGCGCTTCTCTTCGGTCTTGTTGAGAAGGAAGACGGCGCGCAGATCCTCGTTCATCACCTGCGCTTGTTGCACGAGCTTGACGAGACCGACGCTCGACCAATAGTCCGCCGGGGACGACGAAGTCGGAATCACAGCCACACTTGCCGCGAGCAGGACGACGCCGGAGACCTTCTCGGTGATCGACGGCGGGCAGTCGACCACGATGATGTCGTAGTCGTTGACGAACTTCTTGATCTCGCGATGGATCTGCCCACCCGCTTCCGAGAGATTCACGACGGGAAACGGAATCCCGCTCTCGCCATCCGATCCAGCGCTCGACCAATGAATGAGCGTGTTCTGACCATCTGCGTCGACTACCAGCACACGCTTCTTCTTTTCATGAAAGGCCGCACCGAGATGCATCGCAATCGTGCTTTTGCCGACGCCGCCCTTCTGCTGCGTGATCGCTATGATTTCCGCCGCCACGTTTTGCTCCGATTTTTGAAGTCCGTTGAATTCTACATTGGCGTAATCATTTTTCCAGTGTTAAACACAAACAAATAACAATCGTTGGCCATTCGGCCGAGGTTTATGCGCATAAAGTCGGCGCGTGCTCGGGAGACGACGGCGGTCGGGCGATGGGAACTGGACTTTATGCGCATAAAGTCCACGGCACGCGCTGCCTAACCCTACAGTGAGTCGTAGCGGCCGCGCACATGCGACGCGATCTTTATGCGCATAAAGTCTCCCGCGCGCCATCCGACGCAAAACGTCCCACGTCATCACCCCCAGAACAAAATCGCCTATGCTAGGCGCTGTCCCAACCGCTGCCATGCCGGAGCCTCCATGACCGTTCGCAACCTGGACATCCTGTTCGCGCCCAAGTCGATCGCAATCGTGGGCGCGTCTTCGCGCGCGGGCAGCATCGGCGAGATGGTCTGGACGCACGCGTCGTGCGGGGGATTCAAAGGTCCGCTCTGGCCGGTCAACCCGAAGTACGGATCGTTGGGCGGTGAAACCGTCTTTCGGGACGTCGACGCGCTACCCGAAGCGCCGAACGTCGCCGTGCTCTGCACAAAACCGCACACGTGGCCGGACCTCGTCGAGCGTCTGGGCCGGCGTGGGACGAAAGCGGTGGTGATCGTCGGCGAAGCGAAGCAGCGCGGCGATTCGTCATCGAGCACTGACACGGATCAATGGACCGTACGCACGCTTGCGGCAGCTCGCCCTTTCCTCGTGCGCGTCGTCGGTCCTGCAAGTCTGGGGGTGGTGACGCCCGCCATCGGCGCATGTCTTGGCGCGCCGGCGTGCAGTGTGAAGTCCGGTGGCGTCGCGTGGGTATCCGGCTCGAATGCGTTGACGAACGGCGTGCTGGGCTGGGCGCGCGCGCGCGGGCTGGGCTTTTCGCGTATCGTCGCGCTCGGCGATGAAGCCGATGTCGATTCCGGCGACATCCTCGATTTCCTTGCGAGCGATGCGTCGACGCGCGCGATCCTGCTTGCCATCGAAAGCCTCAAGTCGGCGCGCAAGTTCATGTCCGCGGCGCGCGCCGCCGCACGCAACAAACCGGTGCTCGTGCTTCGTACCGGTCGCGATGACCCGTTCGACCGTCTCTATGGCGCCGCCTTCCGTCGCGCCGGCCTGGTCCGCGTCGACTCGCTCGACGATCTGCTCGACGAAATCGAAACCCTCGGTATCGGCCGCGTTGCGGCAAGCGATGTGGCGACCGTCATCACGAGCGATCGCGGCGTCGCGGCGCTTGCCCGGGACGCGTTCAGTGCCGCCGGCGACGACCTCGCGCAATGGCCCACCGCCGCGCGCGACGCCATCGCGGCCGCGCTGCCTCGCGCTCATGCGGGCAATCCGCTGCTGCTTGGCGACGACGCCACGCCGGCCGATTTCGGCGCCGCGCTCGAAGCGCTCGCGGCCCATCGCGAAACCGGCACCGTATTCGTCGTGCATGCGCCGACACATAGCGCGCCCGTCGCGAAAGTCGCGGAAACGTTGATCGCCGAGCGGCGCCACGCGTATCGCGGATTGCTGGCGTGCTTTTTCGGCTGCGCCGATGCGGCCACGCGCGACGAACTGCACGCGAACGGCATACCCGTGCATACGACGCCGCATCGGCTCGCGCGTGGCTTCGCGCGCCTCGTCGATTTTCGGCAAGGCCGCGAACTGTTGATGCAAACGCCCGACGGCCTGCCCGTCGATATCCCGGAAGACATCGATGCCGCGCAGTCCGAGATTCGCGGCGCACTCGCAAACGGCATCGCCGAGCTGAACGGCGAACGTGCCGCGCGCGTGCTCGCCCGCTTCGGCATCACGGTGAAACCGGGACCACCCGATTCGCTGACGAGCGACGCCGTCGAGATTGAGGCGCGCCTGCTCAACCATCGCGTCTTTGGCCCGGTCTTCGAGTTCAGGGCCGAAGGCGCGCTCGGCCTGGCGGATGCGCTGCACGAGTTCGCGTTGCCGCCGCTCAATCCGATTCTGGCGCGCGATCTCGTCATGCGCTCGCCGCGCTCGCGCGAATTGCCCGCCGAGGCGCTCCTCAACGCGCTGACATCGCTGTCGCAACTCGTTTGCTATATCGAAGAGATCGTTGCGCTGCGGCTCACGCTGCGCGTGACGCGCGATGCGGTTGCCGTTCACGAGCCGCAACTCACGTTGGGCGCGCATCGCAAGCCGCTCGCGATCGTCCCGTATCCGCGCTGCCTCGAAGAGACGCTCGACTGGCGTGGCATGCGTGTCACCGTGCGACCGATTCGTCCCGAGGATGAAGACGCGCACGCCGCGTTCGTCGCCGCGAATACCGCCGAAGATTTGCGCCTGCGTTTTTTCGGCGCGGTGCGCAGCTTCGATCACTCGCAACTCGCGCGCATGACGCAGATCGATTACGACCGCGAAATGGCGCTGATCGTGACGCGAGCGAATGGCGATGGCGTGGGCGAGACGCTCGGCGTGGCGCGCGCTATCGCCGATCCCGACAACGAGACCGCCGAATTCGCCGTGGCCGCGCGCTCGGATATGAAGGGGAGAGGGTTGGGGTCGCTGCTGCTGTCGCGCATCATCGACTACGCGAGAAATCGCGGTACGCGCTGGATGGTGGGCGAAGCGTTGCGCGAGAATGCCGGCATGATCGCGCTCGCGCGCAACAAAGGCTTCGAATTGACCAAAACCGAAGACCCGGGCGTCGTCGGCTTCAGGATGCGGCTGTGCGATACGCCGTCACAGCCGCGCAAGGATTAGGCGGCAAGTTTGTCGAGCGCTTCGTCGATCTGAACGCGAGATAGCGAAAGCTCGTCGAGCAATGCTTCGGCGTACGTATTTCCCGTTTCCTTTTCGAGCCGCGCGATCGTCAACGCGCAACGCGACGTGTCCTTCAACGTCGCGATGAACCCTTTCACCGATTGCCCCGACGTGAACGCCTCGAAGAGCGGCACGCGAATTTCCTCGGGCAACGCGCGCGACGTCCACTGATACGGCTTGCCGTTATGTGTCAGTTGCGGCGGCAGCATGCGCTCCTTCTTCGCGGCGGGAATCAGGCCGAAGGTGCGCGCCGCATCGCCGATCTGCTCGGCTGAGAAAAGCTCATCGGGCGTGATGTCGAATTGCGCGATATACGTTTCGATCGTCTGCATCGCGGCTGCGCGATCGTCGCGCTTCTTCTGCGCGCGCGCGACGATTTCGCGCAACTCGTCGGCTTCTTCGGACGTGATCGTGAAGTTGGCCTGCTTGTGCTGGAGTTCGGTGAAGCGGAGGAATTCGGAATCGGAAAGGAGTTTCGCCATCGGGAATGCGCCGGGTTGAACACGACGGCACGCCATCGCGGCGCGCCGTCATTTTGAGAGGGCCGCCATTCTAACGCGCGGAGCGTGCGCCGTTCAGTCGTGCATCATCGAAAGCGAATCCGCCGCGTCCCGCAAAAGCGCGGTTACGTCGTCGATCGATGGCGCCACGTACTCGTCGATCCGCCGCATATACGGGCAGGTGAGGGCGGCGATCGCCTGGCCCGACGGCCCAAGCAGTGGAAACGTCACGTCCGTCACGCCGAAGGTCTGCTGACTGTCCTTCTTCGAATAACCGACCGCGCGAACCTGCTGATAGTCGGCGTCGAGCACCGCGCGATCGAGTTCGAGTTCGCCTTTGACCTTCGTATGCTCGGCGAGCATGTGCTCGCGCTGCTCGTCGGTCTGGAACGCGAGCATCACGCGGCCCGAGCCGGTATCGATCAGGCCGACGCGCGAGCCGAGCCGCACCGAAATACCCCACGTGCCGGGGCCGTCCACTTGCGCGATGACGAGCAGATTGCCGCGATCGTAGACCGCGAGATGCACCGATTGCTCGGCTGCGTCCGCGAAACGCTGCATCACCGGCAGCGCTTCGGCGATGAGCCGGTTCATCGGCGGATGACGATGCGCGAGCGCGTAGAGCTTCAGGCTCAGCGAATAGCGATCGCCTTCGGGAGAGCGCACGACGTATTGCCGCGCGACCAGCCGCTCCAGCATCCGATACATCTCGCTCGCGTTGCGTCCGAGCAGCTTCGTGATCTCGGCACGCGTGAGCCCCGATTTCTGCTCCGACAGCAATTCGAGGATATCGAGCCCCTTGTCGAGCGCGGGCGCGCGATAGCGGTCGGCATCGTTGTCTTCAACGTCCATGTGCAGTCTGGGTCGGTTCATTTATGAATCGCGCGAGTTTAAGCCTTTTGTCATCGAACGAAAAATCCGGCTAGGGAAACTACCGACCGGTTTCGCCATGCGTCGTCCTTGACTTCGAATTGTGCGTATATGAATAATACGTTCACTGATGAATCAACGCACCGGTAGTTTTCCGCAGCCCCACGTTGCAGTCACCAAGAACAGCACACATCAGGAGACAAGCAGATGACGTTCACCCGGAAACTCGCTGCCGTCGCGATCGCGGCGGTTGGCACCATCGGCATGGCCCATGCGGCCGAAAGCGGCAAAGTCGGCCTCGGCCTGCCGCTCTTGACCTCGCCGTTCTGGCAGTCGTACAACAACTACCTGCCGAAATACGCGAAGGAGATGGGTCTCGATATCCTCGCGCCCGTCAATTCGAACGGCGATCCTGCGCAACAGATCACCGACATGAACAACCTGCTGAATCTGGGCGCGCGCGGCATCGTCGTCGGGCCGCTGGATTCGGCGGCGATCAGCCGCGCGCTCGACGCGTCGTCGGCGAAGAGCGTGCCGGTCGTCGCGGTCGATGTCGCGCCGACGCAGGGCAAGGTCGCGATGGTCGTGCGCGCCGACAACCGCGCCTACGGCACCAAGTCGTGCGAGTACATCGGCGAGCACGTGAAGTCGGGCAAGGTCGTGCAGATCATGGGCGATCTGGCGTCGGTGAATGGCCGCGACCGCTCCGAGGCATTTCGCGCGTGCCTGAAGAAATATCCGTCGCTGAGCCTGCTGGAGATTCCGGCTGCATGGAAAGGCGACGCCGCCGCGACCGCGCTCGACAGCCTGCTGACCGCGAATCCCGACGTGAAGGCGATCTACATGCAGGCGGGCGGCGTCTATCTGTCGCCGACGCTGCAGACGCTGCGCCGCAAGCAACTGCTGGTGAAGGCGGGCGATCCGAAGCACATCGTGATCGTGAGCAATGACGGCATCCCGCAGGAATACGATGCGATCCGCCGCGGCGAGATCGACGCGACCATCTCGCAGCCCGCCGATCTGTACGCGAAATACGGCCTCTTCTATATCAAGGCCGCGCTCGCCGGACAGAGCTTCAAGCCTGGCCCGACCGATCACGGCAGCACGATCGTGCAGCGCGCGCCCGGCATTCTGGAGGATCAGTTGCCCGCGCCGCTCGTGACGAAGACCAACGTCGACGACAAGTCCCTCTGGGGCAACAACATCAAATGAGCGCACCCGTCGTTGAAGCGATCGGGCTGACCAAGCGCTACGGCTCGACCGCCGCACTCGCCGACGTCACGATGCGCGTGCTGCCCGGCGAGTCGCATGCGCTCGTCGGGCGCAACGGCGCGGGCAAATCGACCCTCGTGTCGATGATCACCGGCCTGCGCAAACCCGACGCCGGCGAGATCCGCTTCGGCGGTGAGAGCGCGCCGCCGCTCGTCGATCGCGACGCCTGGCGCGAGCGCGTCGCGTGCGTCTATCAGCATTCGACGATCATCCGCGAACTGTCCGTTGCCGAGAACCTGTTCATCAACCGGCAGCATCGGCGCGGCGGCGTGATCGATTGGCGCGCAATGCGCCGCGACGCCCGCGCCTTGCTCGATCACTGGAAGATCGACGTGCGCGAGGATGCACGCGCGGGCGATCTGACGGTCGAGGCGCGGCAGCTCGTGGAAATCGCGCGGGCGCTGTCGTACGGCGCGCGCTTCATCATCCTCGACGAGCCGACTGCACAGTTGGACGGCGAGGAGATCAAGCGTCTCTTCAGGCGTATCGAAGAGTTGCAGCGCGAAGGTGTCACTTTCCTGTTCATTTCCCATCACTTGCAGGAAGTGTACGAAATCTGTCAGGCAGTGACCGTTCTGCGCGATGCCAGGCATATCGTCAGCGCACCGGTTTCTGCGTTGCCGCGCGACAAGCTGATCGAAGCGATGACGGGCGAACAGGGCGGTCTCGCCGTCGCGGATGCGGCTGCGCGTGCGCCTCTGCCCGCCGATGCATCGATCGCGCTGTCCGTGTCCGATCTCTGCGGCGACGACTACGGCGACGTGAGCTTCGCCGTGCGACGCGGCGAAGTCATCGGCCTGACGGGCGCGACGACGAGCGGCCGCACGAGCGTCGCGGAAGCCATCGCCGGTTTGAAGGCGCAGCGCAGCGGCGCGATCGAGGTCGATGGCCGCGCGCTTCCTCCCGGCGACGTGCCTGCCGCGCTCGCGCGTGGCGTCGGCTGCGTGCCGAAAGACCGGCATCGCGAAGGACTGGTGCTGTCGCAATCCGTCGCGGAGAACGCGTCGATGACGATCGCGCGCACGCTCGGGCGCTTCGGCATCGCGTCGCCGGCGCAGAAGAACGCGTTCGGACGCCGCATGATCGCGGCGCTGGGCATCAAGACGCAGGGGCCGGAGCACATCGTGTCGGGCCTGTCGGGCGGCAATCAGCAAAAAGTGGTGATGGCGCGCGCGCTCGCCACCGATCCGAACGTGCTCGTGCTCATCGATCCGACCGCCGGCGTCGACGTGAAGTCGAAAGAAGCGCTGCTCGGCGTCGTCGAGCGCGTGCGCGAGGAAGGCAAGGCGGTGCTCGTCGTCTCCGGCGAACTCGACGACCTGCGCACCTGCGATCGCGTGCTCGTGATGTTCCGGGGCGCCATCGCCGCCGAATTTCCTGCCGGTTGGCAGGACCATGAACTGATCGCATCCGTCGAAGGAGTGAGTCTCCATGAAGCATGATGTTTCCAGTCCCGCGATGGCCGGCGTGCCGATGCAGCGGCCGCGCCCGCGCATCGAACTCGCGCGCTTTCGCGATCTCGCACTCGTACCCGCGCTCGCGTTGCTGCTCGCGATCGGCGCGTTCGTCAGCCCGAGCTTTCTGACGCAGGCGAATCTGATCAGCATTCTCGGCGCATCGGCGGCGCTCGCGCTCGTCGTGCTCGCTGAATCGCTGATCGTGCTGACCGGCAAGTTCGACTTGTCGCTCGAATCGACAGTTGGCATCGCGCCCGCCGTCGGCGCGATGCTCGTGATGCCCGCGGCGTCGGCGGGTTTCGGCCTCGAATGGCCGGCGGCGGCGGGGCTCGCGGCGATCGTCGTCGTCGGCGCGGCGGTCGGTTTCATCAACGGCTTTCTGGTCGTGCGGCTGCGCCTGAACGCGTTCATCGTCACGCTCGCGATGCTGATCGTGCTGCGCGGCATGCTCGTCGGCGCGACCAAGGGCGGCACGCTCTTCGACATGCCGCCGTCGTTCTTCACGCTCGCGACGACGCTCGTGCTCGGCCTGCCGCTCTCCGTCTGGCTCGCGGCGGCGGCCTTCGCGGTCGCCGCGTTCATGCTGCGCTACCACCGGCTCGGCCGCGCGCTCTATGCGATCGGCGGCAATCCGGAAGCGGCGCGCGCGGCGGGCATTCGCGTCGAGCGCGTCACCTGGGGCGTGTTCGTGCTGGGCAGCGTGCTCGCGTCCATCGGCGGGCTGATCGTGACGGGCTATGTCGGCGCGATCAACGCGAATCAGGGCAACGGCATGATCTTCACGGTGTTCGCCGCGGCGGTGATCGGCGGCATCTCGCTCGACGGCGGCAAGGGCACGATGCTCGGCGCGCTGTCAGGCGTTTTGCTGCTGGGCGTCGTGCAAAACCTCCTGACACTTGCGCAGGTTCCGTCGTTCTGGATTCAGGCGATCTACGGCGCGATCATCCTCGGCTCGCTGATGGTGGCGCGGCTCGCGGGTGGCGAAGCCCAAACTTGAGCTATCGAACGATGCAAACCAACACCGATCCGCGCCTCATTCTGCTGAGCCCGGAGGACAACTGCCTGATCGCTGCCGCGCGCCTGCCGCAAGGCGAAACGCTGCTGATCGAAGGCGAGGCCGTCACGCTCGCGACGACCATCGAACTCGCACACAAGGTCGCGCGGCGCGCGCTGTCGAAGGACGACAAGGTGCTGCGCTACGGCGCGATCATCGGCCACGTGAACGCCGATGTCCCGCGCGGCGCGCATCTGCACACGCACAACCTTGAAAGCGACTACATCCCGACATACACGCACGATGCCGGGCACGCTTACGTACAGCACTGAAGAACAGTCATGAACAGTCCCGCATTGCAAGGCTATCTCCGAGCGGATGGCAAGAAGGGCATCCGCAATGTCGTCGCGGTGGCGTATCTCGTCGAATGCGCGCATCACGTCGCGCGCGAGATCGTCACGCACTTCCGTCCATCGTTCGACGCGTTCGATGCCTTCGATCCGCAAGCCGAAGCGCCCGTGCATCTGATCGGCTTTCCCGGCTGCTATCCGAACAGTTACGCCGAAAAGATGCTGGAGCGCATCTGCACGCATCCGAACGTCGGCGCGGTGCTGTTCGTCTCGCTCGGCTGCGAGAGCATGAACAAGCACTATCTCGCCGATGTCGTGCGCGCGAGCGGCCGTCCCGCCGCCGTGCTGACGATTCAGGAAAAAGGCGGCACGCGCAGCACGATCCAGAACGGCCTCGACTGGGTGCGCGAGGCGCGCGCGACGCTCGCCGCGCAACCGAAAGTGCCGATGGCGCTCGACGAACTGATCGTCGGCACGATCTGCGGCGGCTCGGACGGCACGAGCGGCATCACGGCGAATCCGGCAGTGGGCCGCGCGTTCGATGCGTTCATCGACGCGGGCGCGTCGTGCATCTTCGAGGAAACGGGCGAGCTCGTCGGCTGCGAATTCCACATGAAGCGGCGGGCGGCGCGGCCCGAACTCGGCGAGGCGATCGTCGACTGCGTGCAAAAGGCCGCGCGCTATTACACGACGATGGGCCACGGCTCGTTTTCCGTCGGCAACGCGGACGGCGGGCTGACGACGCAGGAAGAGAAGTCGCTCGGCGCGTACTCGAAGAGCGGCGCGTCGCCGATCGTCGGCATCATCAAGCCGGGCGATGTGCCGCCGACCGGCGGCCTGTATCTGCTCGATGTCGTGCCGGACGGCGAGCCGCGCTTCGGCTTTCCCAACATCAGCGACAACGCGGAGATCGGCGAGCTGATCGCGTGCGGTTGTCACGTGATTCTCTTCACGACCGGACGCGGCTCGGTGGTCGGCTCGGCGATCTCGCCGGTCATCAAGGTCTGCGCGAATCCGTCGACGTATCGCAATCTGTCCGGCGACATGGACGTCGACGCGGGCCGCATCCTCGAAGGCCGCGCGACGCTCGACGAAGTGGGCCGCGAAATCGTCGATGTCACCGTCGCGGTGGCGGCGGGCGCGGCGTCGAAGTCGGAAGCGCTCGGGCATCAGGAATTCATCCTGACTTACAAAGCCTTCGAACCGGTCGGCCCCGCGTGTTTGCCCGCGAGCGTGGGACGCGTTACTGTGGCGGCTTGAGTTTCGCCATCTCAAAATCATTGGGGTTTGCAGATGACCGCAGAAGCGCAAGAAGCAGTTTCACGTCGACGCAAAATTGGCCGGACCGACCTGGACGTGACCGCGCTGTCGCTCGGCACCGCGCCGCTCGGCGGGCTGTATCACGAGCTCACGGAAGAGGAGGCGCGCGCGACCGTCGATGCCGCGTGGCAAGCCGGCATCCGCTTCTTCGATACCGCGCCGCATTACGGCCACACGAAGGCGGAGCATCGTCTCGGCGATGCGCTGCGGCGATATCCGCGCGGCGAGTATGCGTTGTCGACCAAAGTCGGCCGCCGCTTCGTCCCGCGCACGACTCCCGACGACGGCAGCGAGGGCTGGGCCGCGCCGCTGCCGTTCCAGGCAATCTACGACTACACCTACGACGGCATCCTGCGCTCGTTCGAAGACAGCCAGATGCGGCTCGGCATGATCGATATCGATATCGTGCTGATTCACGACATCGGCCGCGTCACGCACGGCGAGAAGAACGCGCACTACTGGAAGCAACTGACCGACGAAGGCGGTTTTCGCGCGCTCGAAGAACTGAAGCAATCGCGCGGCGTGAAGGCGGTCGGGCTGGGCGTGAACGAAGGCGCGGCCGTCATGGAAGCAATGGCCGAATTCGATATCGACTGCGCGTTGCTGGCGGGCCGCTACACGCTGCTCGAACAGAACACGCTCGACGATCTGTTGCCCGAATGCGAGAAGCGCGGCGTGAGCATCCTGCTCGGCGGCGCGTTCAACTCGGGCATTCTCGCGCGCGGTCTCGATGCGAACGCGCACGGAGATCTCAAGTTCAATTACGGCGATGCGCCGAAGGACATCGTCGAGCGCGTCGGCAAGCTGGAGCGCGTGTGCCGCGAACATGGCGTCGCGCTCTCGACTGCGGCCATCCAGTTTCCTTATGCGCATAAAGTCGTGGCCACGGTGCTGATGGGCGCGCGCACGCCGGATGAAGTGCGCGAGAACGCGGCCTCGTTCGCGACGCCGGTTCCGCCCGCGCTGTGGGACGCGTTGCGCACCGAAGGTCTGCTGCACGCGAATGCGCCGGTGCCGCGATGAATATCGACTCACATCAACACTATTGGGATCCGTCACGCGGCGATTATGGCTGGCTCAAGCCGGACATGAAGCCGCTGTATCGCATATTCGGTCCGGACGATCTCGCACCGCTGCGCGACGCAGTCGGCGTTCAGAAAACGGTCGTCGTTCAGGCCGCACCGACAGTCGACGAAACGCGCTATCTGCTCGATCTCGCGCGCCGCGACGATTCGATCGCGGGCGTCGTCGGCTGGGTGCCGCTCGATTCTCCGGATGCAGCGAAGATCATCGACGAACTCGCGCGCGAACCGAAGTTCAAGGCCGTTCGCCCGATGCTGCAAGACCTGCCCGACGATACGTGGATCGAACACGCGCCGCGCAAGGACGCGATCGAGCGCCTGATCGAACACGATCTCGCCTTCGACGCGCTGATCTTCGCGCGACATGTGCCTTCGCTGATCCGGTTCGTCGAGCGTTATCCGGCGTTGCGCGTGGTGGTCGATCATGGCGCGAAGCCGCCGATTCGCGACGGCGTCGACGGCGGCTGGCAGCCCTGGGCCGATGGCATCGCGCAACTCGCGGCGTTACCGCAGCGACTTTTTTGCAAACTTTCCGGCCTGGCCACGGAAGCAAAAGAAAACTGGACCGACGAAACGCTGAAACCCTACGTCGCGCATCTCATCGAACATTTCGGCGCGGCGCGCCTGATGTGGGGCAGCGACTGGCCCGTGCTCGATCTGAACGGCAGTTACACTGGCTGGCACAGCACGGCCAAAAACCTCACGTCTCATCTCGAAAAGGCTGAACAGGACGCGATTTTCGGCGCCAACGCCCGCGCGTTCTATCGTCTCTGAAACGGCTGATATACCCGGCATGTCTCAAAAAACACTTCGACTGGAGCAGTAGATGGTACAAAGACTGGCAGGCAAGACGGCGCTGATCACGGCGGCGGGACAGGGCATCGGGCTTGCGACGGCCGAGCTTTTCGCGGCGCAGGGCGCGCGCGTGATCGCGACGGACATTCGCACCGATTCGCTCGACGGCAAGCCCTTCGAAGTGCGCAGGCTCGATGTGCGCGACACGCAGGCGATCAACGCGCTGGCCGACGAAATCGGCGCGATCGACGTGCTGTTCAACTGCGCGGGCTTCGTGCACGCCGGCTCGATTCTGGAAGCGAGCGAAGAGGACTGGGATTTCGCCTTCGACCTGAACGCCAAGGCGATGTATCGTACGATTCGCGCTTTCCTGCCGAAGATGCTGGAAAAAGGCGGCGGCTCGATCATCAACATGTCGTCGGCGGCGTCGAGCGTGAAGGGCGTGCCGAACCGCTTCGTGTATGGTGCGTCGAAGGCGGCCGTGATCGGTCTCACGAAGGCCGTCGCCGCCGATTTCGTCACGCGCGGCGTCCGCTGCAACGCGATCTGCCCCGGCACGGTGGAGTCGCCGTCGCTGAAAGACCGCATCGCGGAGCAGGCGCAGGCGCAGGGCGCGAGCGTCGATCAGGTGCAGGCGGCGTTCGTCGCGCGCCAGCCGATGGGGCGCGTCGGCCGCGCCGAAGAAATAGCGGCGCTCGCGCTCTATCTCGGCTCGGACGAATCGTCGTTTACGACGGGCCAGATTCACATCATCGATGGCGGCTGGTCGAACTGACCACGCCCTCATTCTTTTTCGGAACCAGGAGGATCAAACCAGATGAAGCTGCTTCGTTACGGCCCCAAGGGTCAGGAAAAACCGGGTCTGCTGGATGCCGAGGGCCAGATTCGCGATCTGTCGAAGGTCGTCGATGACATCGCCGGCGCGACGCTGACCGATGCGGGCCTGGCGAAACTGCGCGCAACCGATTTCGCGTCGCTGCCGGTGGTCGACGGCAATCCGCGCATCGGGCCGTGTGTCGGGCGTATCGGCAAGTTCGTGTGCATCGGCCTGAACTATGCCGATCACGCCGCCGAATCGAATCTGCCGGTGCCGACCGAGCCGGTCATCTTCAACAAGTGGACGAGCGCGATCAACGGCCCGGACGACGACGTGGAAATCCCGCGCAACTCGGTCAAGACCGACTGGGAAGTCGAACTCGGCGTGGTGATCGGCAAGGAAGCCAAGTACGTCGATGAAGCGAACGCGCTGGATTACGTCGCGGGCTACTGCGTGATCAACGACGTCTCCGAGCGCGAATGGCAGCTCGAGCACGGCACGCAATGGGACAAGGGCAAGGGTTTCGACACCTTCGGCCCGATCGGTCCGTGGCTCGTCACGAAGGACGAAGTCGCCGATCCGCAGAAGCTCGATCTGTGGCTCGAGGTCGACGGCAAGCGCTATCAGAACGGCAACACGAAGACGATGGTCTTCACGGTCGCGCAACTGGTCGCGTATCTGTCGAAGGTGATGAGCCTGCAGCCGGGCGACGTCATTTCGACGGGCACGCCGCCGGGCGTCGGCATGGGCGTGAAACCGAACGCCGTGTATCTGAAGGCCGGCCAGACCATGCGCCTCGGCATTCAGGGTCTCGGCGAGCAGACGCAGAAGACCGTCGCGGCGCAGTAACGCGCACGCGCTAGCCGACAAAAAACCTCGCCGCGGCGAGGTTTTTTGCTTCATAGGACGGAGATTGAAGAGTCAGGCGTGAAAGACAGGCTCGGTGGCGACGCCCTCGCCGATGCGCGTGATCGTGCCCTGCGCGACCGCGACGAGCCGCTCGGCGCCGCCATCGGTGACGAACACGTCGCACTGGCAGGTCGCCTGCGTCATGCCCGCATGCACCACGCGCGCGCGCGCCATCAGCGTGCCGGAGACGGCCGGGCGCAGATAGTTGATCTTGTACTCCCCGGTGACGACCTTCGGCCCGAGCCGCAGCGCGCCCGCGAAGGTCAGCGCGTTGTCCACGAGATAACTCACCACCCCGCCGTGCACGAAACCGTGTTGTTGCCTCAGCTCGTCCCTGATCGTCAGACACAGCGTGAGACTCGCTGAATCGACCTGCATCAGCTTGGTTCCGAGCAAGGCGCTGAACGGTTGCGCATTCAGCGCACCGCGCGCGATATCGACGATTTCGGCCATTCGGACACTCCTTGGGTGGGTTCGGTGCCGTCCTGCAAAGACAATAGATAGCGTTCGCGCGCACTGCAAGGAAGTGACGCAAAAATTGTGCAATGGTGTGTTTCCGGCGCCGTCCTGCATTCGCGTAGACACGCTGCGCGGCAAACGATTCAAGCTTTCCGGTCCGATTGCCGTAAACCCGCACTATCCCCGCGATGGGCGGGCCTAATTTCGGAAAGTGTGGGTGCAAGTGATGTTCGGAAAGATCAAGGTTTCATCGGGTTTGCTCGCGGTTCTGGTGGTGTTCTGTCTCTTTCAGCTGGTCACGGAAGGACTCGGTTTCTGGTCGCTCTCGCGCACGCATGACGATGTCGGCAGCTTGTCCGATATCGCCTTGAAGCAGGTCAACGCGGTCAACAAGACCACGCAGCATCTGATGGACGCGCGCATCAACCTCTCGCGCGCCGGCACGCGCATGGTGCGCGGCGGCTCCGAGCCGACGGAGATCGTGCAGCACGCGCGCGAGCAGGTCGCGGCGGCGGACAAATCGTTCACGGCGTTCCTCAACGCGCCGAAGACGGGCGAGGAAAACGCGGCGCGCACGGCCGCGCTGCAGGCGAAATACGCCGACTATGCGAAGGCCTTGAGCGAACTCGTGCAATATCTCGACTCAGGCAATATCCAGGCGTTTCTCGATCAGCCGACCCAAGGCTTTCAGGACCGCTATCTCGCGGAGCAGCAGAACTTCGTCAATTTCGGCGATGAAGCGGGCCGCGCCTATCTTTCGTCGATCGACACGCGTTACGCGTGGTTCCGCGCGGTGGGCATCGTGATTCTCGTCGCGCTGATCGCGGGCATCGCGCTGGTGCATGTTGCGTTGCGCCGTGGCGTGATCGAGCCGCTGGAAGAAGCGGGCCGCCATTTCGAGCGCATCGCGAAGGGGCGTCTCGATGAGCGCATCGAGGATCGCGGCACCAACGAAATCGGCCGCCTGTTCGCGGGCCTCGCGACGATGCAGGCGAGCGTCGCGAGCACCGTGAAGACCGTGCGCGAGACGTCCGATTCGATCAACTTCGGCGCCGACGAAATCGCGAGCGGCAACGCCGATCTCTCCGCACGCACGGAGAATCAGGCGGCTTCGCTCGAAGAAACCGCATCGAGCATGGAAGAGCTGACCGCGACCGTGCGCCAGAACGCCGAGCACGCGCGCGAGGCGAACACGCTCGCCGGCGACGCGCTCAGCGCGACGTCGCGCGGCTCCAGCGTGGTCGACGATGTGGTCGAGAAGATGCGCGGCATCGCGTCGAGCTCGGACAAGATCGCGGAGATCATTTCGGTCATCGACGGCATCGCGTTCCAGACCAACATCCTCGCGTTGAACGCGGCCGTCGAGGCGGCGCGCGCGGGTGAGCAGGGCCGTGGCTTCGCGGTCGTGGCGGGCGAAGTGCGCGGTCTCGCGCAGCGTTCGGCGCAGTCGGCGAAGGAAATCAAGGAGCTGATCGGCGAATCGGTGGCGCAGGTGAGCGACGGCTCCGTGCTCGTCGAACGCGCGGGCGCGGCGATGCGCGAAGTATCGGCGTCGATTTCACGCGTCACGCAGATGATGGCGGAAATCAGCGCATCGTCGCTGGAGCAGAGCGTGGGGATCGAGCAGGTCAACCAGGCCGTCACGCAGATGGACGAGATGACGCAGCAGAACGCGGCGCTCGTCGAGCAGGCTGCGGCGGCCGCGTCGTCGCTGCATGAGCAGACGCGGCAACTGAAGGCGGCGGTTTCGGTATTCCAGCTCGCCTGATTCCGCTCAGTCCGGCAGCGCCGCGTATGACGTCGCGAGGTGATACGGCGTCGTCGACGGCATTTCCGAGCGGGCGATGTCGCCCTTGTCCGAGCGGCATTCGACCCAACCCGTTTCGTGCAGGAAACGCGCGCCAAAACGCGCGATCTGCTCGCCGACGGCGTCGCCGCGCGTAGCCAGCGCGCGCAGATATTCCGTCTGCGCCCAGATGCGCTGCGTGCCGTCGATCACGCGGCCGGTTTCGTCGAGCGCGGCGCACACGGCGCCCGTTTCCCGGTCGACGCCGTGTTGCTGCGCGAAATCGAACGCGCGCGCGAGTCCTTCATTGAGCCCCGCCGCTTCGAACGCGGCGTGCTTGCTCCCCAGCGCCAGGAAATACCATTCGAACTGATGGCCCGGTTCCAGCCGGTTGCCTGGCGTGCCCATCGGCAATTCGGCGATCGCGCCGCTCGGCTCGTGCACGAACGCATCCGCGACGGACTGCGCCAGCAGCGTGAGGCGCTTGTCATAGGCGGCCTCGCCGGTTGCATCGCGCGCGGCGAGCCAGGCTTCGGCGAGATGCATCAGCGGATTCTGCAAGGGCGTTTCGAGCGTCGCGCCGAAATCCTCGGCGAGCGCCGCGTTCAGCAGATCGCCGTGGCTCGAAAAACGCGCCTCGATGAGCCGCGAGGTTTCATCGAGCAGCGCGAAGGCTTCGGCCGAGCCGCTCTTCCTTGCGTAATGTGCGCACGCGAAAACGACGAACGCATGCGTGTACAGATCCTTCTGGCGCTCCAGCGGCGCGCCGCTTGCATCCACGCTGTAGAACCATCCGCCGTTTCGCTTGTCCTGAAAATAGTGCCGTAGCGATTCGAAGAGTGTCGCGGCGTGCGCGAGATCGCCGGCTTCCGAGAATACGAAGAGCTGGCGCGCGCAGGCCATCGCGCGATAGCGCTTCGGCGGCAGCGGCGCGTGATTGCCCGGCGCGACGGCTTCATAGGCCAGCCCGAGCGCCGCATTGAAGCCCGGCCCGCGCCAGATGGGCAGCACGATGTTCGAGAAATGCGCGCGCAAGTGCGCGGCGGAATCCGGGCTCGCCGATTGCATCGGCTGCGAAGCGTTTGATTGCTGATCCTGCATACGGAGACTCTTATGGGTCCGAGGGGCGCGTGGCCTTGCGAGGCACACGCAACAGGAAAGGATAGCAAAACCGGCCCGGCGCGCGCCGCGTCTTCGGACGGCGCGTCGGGCTTCTCGCCGAGAGGAGGCTAAAACATGTTGGGAAATATCGAAATCGTGTCGCGGCTCGTGATGGCCGCAGCGCTCGGCAGCGTGATCGGCTTCGAGCGCGAGCGGCTTTCGTGGGCGGCGGGACTGCGCACGCACATGCTCGTGTGCGTCGGCTCGGCGCTCATCATGATCGTGTCGGCGTACGGCTTCGCGGATGCACTGAAAAACGAACACGTCGTGCTCGATCCGTCACGGGTCGCGGCGCAGGTCGTGTCGGGCATCGGCTTTCTCGGCGCGGGCTCGATTCTGCTGCGTGGCGAAATCGTGCGCGGGCTGACGACGGCCGCGAGCCTCTGGTCGGTCGCGGCCATCGGGCTTGCGGTCGGCGGCGGGCTGTACACGGCGTCGATCGCGGCGACGGCGATCATCCTCGTCATTCTGGCGGGGATCAAGCCGCTCGAACGCCGCTTCATCAGCGTGAAGCAGCGCCGCCAGCTGACGATGCTCGTCGAACGCGGCTCGCTCAGCTTTCATGCGCTACACGAGGCGCTCGGGCCCGGCAGCGTGCGCGTGAAGCAGTTCGTCGTGCAGCAAAGCGACGATTCGCCCGAACTGGACGAGGTGCGCGTGGAACTGTCGCGCGCGTCGGCGATGGAATATCAGGCGATCTGCGAACGTCTGCGACAACTCGACGTCGTGCGCGAGTTTCGCGAGGACGATGCGACCTGAATTCATCGTCGATGATGCTGGTTTGCGCACGCGCCATGCGACAATGCGGCCTCTCGAAAATAATCGCCGACGCGCCGGTGTGCCTCGCATGCCGGCCATAGAGGCCGCAGTCTTTCGAACCTATGCCAGATTCCGCAGTAAAGAGAGATCCTGATTCCGCCGTACCCTCGCGCCGTCGCCGCGCAGCGCAGGCCGCGCCATCCAGCGCCGATACCGAAAAGAAGCTCGCTCGCGCCGCACGCTCGGCGCAGCGTCTCGCTCAATTGAGCGAAGGCGGGCGCGGCGGCGAAACGCTCGACCTGTTCGCCGACGACGCTGAACGCGCACATTTGCAGGCGCTCAACACCGATATCCGTCAGGGCACGTTCGAAGGTTTCGAATTGCCGGAGGTGTTTCTCGCGGTCGTGCAATCGAACTGCGGGACAGCGTCGCCGGTCGCAAGCGGCGAGGCCAAGCGCGCGGTGCGCGAAAACGTGGCGTCGGTTGCACCGGTGCAGGGGCTGTTTCCGGAAGAACCGACGCCGCCAGCCAAAACGGGCGCGCTCGCCGCGGTCGCGACGCGATCGGCGAGCATCAGCACGTCTGTCGCGCCGGATAGCGCGCCGCCTTCGGTCGCCGATATCGCCTCCGCGCTGATCGCGAGCGATCGCGGCGAGCTCACCGGCAGCGCACCGCTCGCAAAGCCGAACGCACCCGAACTCGACCGCGCCCGCGCCACCGCATTCGCCGACACCATCGACGCGCTGTATGCCGTGGTCGCGGAACAGCGCACGTCCACGGCCGCCCACGCGCGTCGCATGAAGACAATGCTGACGATCATCGTGTGCGTGATGCTCGTCACGGTGGCGACCGGCATCGCGCAGACGGCCGTGCTGCTGCGCATGAGCCACGATGGCAAGCTCCAACAGGATCGCATGGAGCAACTGATGCTCAATCAGCAGGCGACGCTCGCCTCGCTCTTCGATACCGATTCCTCGACCATCAGCCTGCGCTCCGATATGCCGCGCGACTCCGACGACGCCCCGCCCGTTCAGCCCGTCAGCGCCGCCAAGCGCGATTCCACGCCGAACAAGCACACGCGTCACGCGCGCCATCGCGCCCCTTCATCGACGCACTGATTCCCGCTGTCACATTCCTGCGACACCCCGCGCTGCGGCGGCGTGTCGCGCTTTCGCGCGCCTGGAAAGCACAAGTCCATCGTACGGGCCTTTCCCACCCGGCCCTCTTTTCTGAGATCGCCGAATCGGTAGTTCTGTAGAAAAACTACTAGCTTCTTCTCCGAAAAATGTTGCATTGCACTAGAAATAGATCAGGGCAAACCCTATAATTCGTTCTAAGGGAAAACCCTCTATCGCTAACCGGAGTCAGACATGAGCTACCTCTTCGCCCTGCTGCAAAAATTTGCTTCGCTGTTCGAATCGCCGCATCTGCCGATGGACAAAGACTACTCGTATCAAGCGCGTTTCCGCGAATCGGAACGCAAGCGCAAGGCACGCGGCACGGCCTTCGGCGTCCGCCTGTAATGCGCGGCTGATGGCGGCGCGGGACACACAACACCAGCAATACGCGACGGCACACGCCGCACGACCCGCCCGCCCATTTTTCTTGTTCGTGTAGTTTTTCTAGCATTTTTCTGCTGTTCCGAGCGTCGCTTCAGACGCATCTTCCATCCGCGCTTCACGCGTGCGACGCAGTTTCCTCCCTTTCGTTCTCCTGACGCCCTGCTTTTCCTGCGGCCTGCATCGAAAAAAAGTCCTGCGACTTGTTCTGACGCGACACGCCGAAAATCGCAAGATCGTTCTCTTCGCTGCCCGCAAACCCTTGTCCAGCAAGGCTCCGCTTCGTCTCTAAGAACGCGCTCCTTATTCTAGTGTCGTATTTCCACATGTGGTTGTCGCAAATAGTCGGCTGACGAGACTTTTTTCTGGCAACTATGTATGCAGAGCGTGGACGCGCGTCCGCGCACGCCAGGAGATATTCGATGAATTCCCCCAAGGTAGTAGTCGAAGGACTGTGCAAGGTGTTCGGCAACAGTCCCAAGCAGGCGCTCGACATGCTGGCCGGCGGCGCGACGAAGGAAGAAGTCTTCAAGCGCACCGGACAGATCGTCGGCGTCCATAACGTCTCCTTCGATGTCAAGGAAGGCGAGATTTTCGTGCTCATGGGCCTGTCCGGCTCGGGCAAATCCACGCTGATCCGGCTCATCAACCGGCTGGTCGAACCGACTGCCGGCAAGGTGCTGATCGACGGCCGCGACGTGGCCGCCGTGCCGCGCTCGGAACTCACGTCCCTGCGCCGCAAGGACATGAGCATGGTGTTTCAGTCCTTCGCGCTCATGCCGCAGCGCACCGTTCTTTCCAACGCCGCATTCGGCCTCGAGGTCGCGGGCGTCGGCAAGAAGGAGCGCGAAAAGCGTGCGATGACCGTGCTGGAACAGGTCGGCCTCGCGCCCTTCGCGCAGAAACTGCCCGCGCAGCTATCGGGCGGCATGCAGCAGCGTGTGGGCCTCGCGCGCGCACTCGCGGTGAATCCTTCGCTGATGATCATGGACGAGGCCTTCTCGGCGCTCGACCCGCTCAAGCGCAAGGAAATGCAGAACGTGCTGCTCGATCTGCAGCGCGAGCAGCGCCGCACGATTCTCTTCGTGTCGCACGATCTGGAAGAAGCGATGCGCATCGGCACGCGCATCGCGATCATGGAAGGCGGCCGCGTCGTGCAGATCGGCACGCCGCAGGAAATCATCACCAATCCCGCCGACGACTACGTGGAAGCCTTCTTCGAAGGCATCGACACGAGCCGCTATCTGACCGCCGGCGATCTGATGCAGACCGACGACGTGCCGCTCATGAAACACTCGCCGCAGATCGACGCATCGAGCGTCGCGGCGACGCTCAACGGCAGCGCGGACTACGCCTTCGTGCTCGACGGCGAGCGCCGCATCCGCGGCTTCGTCGGCCGCGACGCCAACGGCAACGCCGCGCCGCAGATCAGGCCCATCGAATGCATCCAGCGCAGCATGGCGCTCGATGACGTCGTGAACCGCGTGGTCGCGAGTCCGGCGCCGCTGCCCGTCGTCGAGGCGGACGGCTCGTATTGCGGTTCGATCAACAAGAGCAATGTCCTGAAGGTCCTTACGCACCATCGAGGTTCCCATGTCTGAAATCATTCCGCTTGGCAGTTGGGTGGACCACGGCGTCCACTATCTCCTCGATCACGACGCGAAAACCTTCGACTCGATCGGCAAGGTCATCGAGACGTTCGCCGCGGCGGTCGAGCACGGCCTGCAGGCCATCCCGATGTGGCTGCTGATGGCGATCTTCGTCGGCATCGGCTTGTGGCGCGTCGGCTGGCGATTCGCGGCGTTCGTGCTCGCTTCGCTATTGCTGATCTACGCGACGAACTTCTGGGATCAGATGGTCATCACGCTGGGCCTCACGCTGTCGTCGACGATCATCAGCCTGATGCTCGGCATACCGCTCGGCATCTGGACCTCGAAGAGCCGCTACGTCGAGATGGGGGTGCGCCCGGTGCTCGATCTGATGCAGACGATGCCCGCCTTCGTCTACCTGATTCCGGCCGCGATGCTGTTCGGCCTGGGCCGCGTGCCGGGGATTCTGGCGACCGTCATCTTCGCGATGCCGCCGGCCGTCCGACTCACCGCGCTCGGCATCAAGCAAGTGAATCGCGAGATCGTGGAAGCGGGTCAGGCCTTCGGTTGCACGCCGTTCCAGCTGCTCTACAAGGTGCAGATTCCGAACGCGTTGCCGTCGATCATGACCGGCGTGAACCAGACGATCATGATGGCGCTGTCGATGGTGATCATCGCGTCGATGGTCGGCGCGGGCGGTCTCGGTAACGACGTGCTCGCATCGATCCAGCGTCTGGATATCGGCCTCGGTTTCGAGAGCGGCTTGTCGGTGGTGTTGCTGGCGATCATTCTCGACCGCATCACCGAGAGCTTCGGACGGATGCCCGGCATGGCGCGCGCCCCGCTGTTCGCCGGTCTCAGGAGCGTGATGAAAGTGCGCCGCACGCCCGCGACGCAACAAGGCTGAGAGGCTTGAAACATGAAGCGCGACGCGATCGTCCCAGCGGTTACGGATTCACCGTTGTCCAATCTCGCGCACTTCGGCTTTCTCACGCTGCCGAACTTCTCGATGATCGCGTTCACGAGCGCGGTCGAGGTGCTGCGCATGGCCAATTACGTCGGCCGCGCGCAGCATTATCGATGGTCGATCATCACGCCGGACGGCGAGCCCGCGCGTGCGAGCAACGGCATCACCGTGAAGCCGACCGTCACGCTCGACGAGGCGGGCATGCCGGACGTGCTGATCGTGTGCGCGGGCTGGCACGTCGCCGATCATGTCGACGACAAGGTGATCGCGCTGTTGCAGCGCGCGCATGAGGCGGGCATTCCGCTCGGCGGGATCTGCACCGGGCCGTATGCGCTGCTCGCGGCGAAACTGCTCGATGGCTATCGCTGCACGCTGCACTGGGAAGACATGTCGCCGGTCAACAAGCGCTTTCCGCATGTGCGTTTCGCGGACGAGCTGTTCGTGATCGACCGCGATCGCATGACATGCACGGGCGGCACCGCGCCGCTCGACCTGATGCTCAATCTCGTCGGCATGCGGCTCGGGCAGGCGCATGCGGCGCAGGTGTCGGAGCAGTTCATCGTCGAGCGGATTCGCGGCTCGACGGATTACCAGCACATTCCTGTCGATGCGCGCGTCGGCTTCTCGCGCGCCGAGCTGGTCGAAGTCGTGCGGCTGATGGAGGCGAACATCGAAGAGCCGCTGTCGCTCGACGAACTCGCGCGTCTCGTGCATCTGTCGCAGCGGCATTTGCAGCGCATGTTCAAGATGTTCCTCAATGTCTCGCCGACGCATTACTACCTGACGCTGCGCCTGCGCCGCGCGCGTGAGCTGTTGCGCAACACGGATGCATCCATCGCACGTGTGACGAGCATCTGCGGCTTCCATTCGCCTTGTCACTTCAGCAAGGCGTATCGCGCGCAGTTCGGTCATGCGCCGAGCGTGGAGCGCCGTTTATCGGCCTGACGTCCTGCTGGTCTGTTTTCTTCGCTCCGTGCGGGCTCGGCCGAGTCGCGCGCGCGGGCCGGGTCGCGTCTTCGTGCCTTCAAAAAACTGGGAGAGAGATACATGAAATGCTTGTGGATCGCGTCGCTGGCCGCGGCGATGTTGTCGGGTGCGTATGCCGCGAATGCGGCCGAACCTGCCGCGTGCAAGAACGTGCGCTTCGCGGATGTCGGCTGGACGGATATCGCCGCGACCACCGGACTTGCATCGACGATTCTCCAGGGCCTCGGCTACAACCCGACGAAGACGATCGCCTCGGTGCCGATCACGTTCGCGGGCGTGAAGAGCAAGCAGATCGACGTGTTCCTCGGCTACTGGTCGCCGACGATGGACCCGATGATCGATTCGTTCAGGAAAGCGAATCAAGTGAAGATCCTGCCGACGCCGAATCTCACGGGCGCGAAGTACACGCTCGCGGTGCCTGACTATGCGTATCAGGCGGGCATCAAGAATTTCAGCGACATCGCGAAGAATTTCGACAAGCTCGATGGCAAGATCTACGGCATAGAGCCTGGCAACGACGGCAATGCGCTCATCAAGAAGATGATCGACAGCAACATGTACGGGCTCGGCAAGTTCAAGCTCGTGGAGTCGAGCGAGGCGGGCATGCTCGTCGAGGTGAATCGCGCGGTTCGCGAGAAGAAGCCGATCGTGTTTCTCGGCTGGGAGCCGCATCCGATGAACGTGCAGATGAAGATCGACTATCTCGCGGGCGGCGATGACGTGTTCGGGCCGAACTACGGCGAAGCGAAGGTGCTGACGGTCACGCCGACGGACTACGACACGCGCTGCCCGAATGTGGCGAAGCTCGTATCGAATTTGCAGTTCACGACGGATATCGAGAACCACGTGATGCTGCCGATCATGAACAAGACGGATGCGAACAAGGCGGCGCGTGAATGGCTGAAGGCGAATCCGGGCGTGCTCGACAAATGGCTCGCGGGGGTGAAGACGATTGATGGGAAGGAGGGATTGCCGGCGGTGAAGGCGTATGTGGCGGCGGGGAACTGATCGACGGGTGCGGCTTTGGCTATCTGGCCATTGCCGCAATGAGAGTCAGGCGCGAGGCCGACCGTTTATGAGGCGCACCGCGATCTGGAACAGCCCAAACACCAGAACCCCGACGACAAGCCAGCTAACGACGAAGATGCCGATAAGCCCTATAGTCGAGATGTCCCAAGGATCGTTGATCTCGGCGCGCACGGCCTCCAGAACGTAGCGGATCGTCATATCCATCCAGTAGGGCATCATCGGTGTGCGGCGAATGATGAAGACAGCCAAGACGATGCCTAGCTCGTATGTCACAAAAACGAGCAGTGCCGTACGAAGAAGGAGAAGGGACATGCGCTTCATCGAACTTCCACCGTGCCATAGGCCATGAATATGGACTTCGGCACTGGAAGCTGTGGCGGGCTCTTTCGAATATATCGCTGCAGATACTCGAATTCGGCTGGATTAACGAGTGTAATACAACCCTCGCTCAACCCGGCATCCCCGCTTGGGTGAAGGCGAAATTGTCCACGTCTTATGCCATGAATCATTGTATCGTCGCCCGTATCCGGATTCCAAAGCATGAACCATTTTGAACGATCGGATGACCTCGTATGCGCCGCCATCCAATCGTGGACGTCGCCGAACAGGCCACCTGATTGTCGGTCCACTAGATAATAGGTACCCGGCGGAATGGGGCCGATGTTCGGTTTGTCTGTAGCGTTCGGATTATTGATCCCTTCTTTCTGACCGGAGAACGCCTCAACTGTCCCGTATCCGGAGCAAATGAGAGTCGATGACGTTTTGTTATTCAGCGTGAATGTGCAGCGTACCGGCATCGTGTAGGCAACGATAGAAAATTGACGTGCTCACGGTAGCGGCTACTCGTTACGGCGTGTGTAACCTTGTGCAAAAACTGAGGAGTAAAATGGGCCGCCAGGCAAAGGGTATTGCAGGAATGCTAATTATGAGCAATGTTTAAACGGAAATTGCCGGAATGACACATTCATATGTGCCTTCCGGCATTCAAAATTGAGACTTCGCATCAACTCCTATAATCCGTCCCCCCACTCCCCTCGATCATCCTCAACGCCGCCTCCCACTGCAGCGCCATAATCCCATCCGCTTCATCCCGTCGATATTGCTCCGCCGTCAACTCACAAACCTTCTTCGACGGAAAATTCAATTCCCCATTCCCCGCCAACGCCCGAATCTGAATCTCGCACGCCCGCTCGAGAAAATACATTTCCTGAAACGCCTCGGGAATCGACTTTCCGCAAGTCAGCAACCCGTGATTCTTCAAGATCATCGCGTTATGCGCGCCGAGATCATTGACGAGTCGATCCCGCTCCGCGAGATCCAGCGCGATCCCTTCATAGTCGTGATACGCAATATGCCCGTAATACTTCAATGCATGCTGGCTGATCGGCAAAAGCCCCTGCTTCTGCGCCGACACCGCGGCGCCCGCCGCCGTATGCGTATGCACGACGCACAGCACATCGGGCCGCGCCATGTGAACGGCGGAATGAATCGTGAAGCCCGCCGGATTCACGCGATGCCGCTCCGGATCATCGCCCGCGCCCGCTTCTACCGGACGTCCCTCATGATCGATGCGCACCAGATCCGACGCCCGCATCTCGTCGAACAGCACGCCATACCGATTGATCAGAAAGTGATGGTCGGAGCCCGGCACGCGCGCGCTGATATGCGTGAAGATCATGTCGGTCCAGCGAAAGTGTCCGATCACGCGATAAAGCGCCGCGAGATCGCAACGCACTTTCCACTCTTCCTGGGAATATCCGTGAGTCTGCATGCCGTTCCTCCTGGGTTTGTTGAGCCGCGCAACGCGTGAACAAAAGGAAACCGTCTAGATTGCCTGCGCGCGGCCCGGAAAAACTTCGTCGTAATCCATTGGCTGATTCGCTTCCGGCGCATCCTGTACGCCGCCCTGCTCGCGATACATCATCGGCGGCACACCGAACTGTTTGCGAAACTCGCGGCCGAGATGCGAGGCATCGGAGAAACCGCAACTCGACGCGATATCGGCGACGGTCTTGTCCGAACTCGTCAGCAGCCACGCGGCCGTGCGCAGCCGCACCTGCTTCGCGTAAGCCTGCGGCGCCTTGCCGGTTTCGGCCTTGAAGAGGCGCTCCAGTTGCCGGGTCGACAAATCGAGCTTGTGCGCGAGTTCATCGAGCGTGAGCGAACGCCCGACGTGCTGTTCCATCAGCAGGATCGCACGTTTCACCTTCGGATGCGTCGCGGGCGCGAGGCCTGGCGGATGCGGCTGCGGCGCGTTGCCTTTCTGCATGTCGTCGACGAGCAGGATGCGCAGCGCCTTTTGCACCGTCGCCGTCTCGAAGTGACGCAGAAGAATCGCGGCGGCGACATCGATCGACGCGCGCCCGCCCGAACACGTGATCCGCCTTCTGTCGATGACGAAGAGCCGGTCCGCGACGAGCGCCTGTTCATCGGCATGGGGGAAACGCTCGACGAAATCCCAGTAGTGAAACCAGCTCACGCAGATGCGATGTCCTTCGAGCACGCCCGCGCGCATCAGCGAAAACACGCCGGTGCACATGCCGACGAGCGTCGCATTCGACGCGGCGGCGCGGCGGATGAACTGAAGCGTCGCCTCGCTCGTGGCGGGACCGGAATGCAGCAGGCCGCCGACCACCACCACGTAATCGAACGGCTCGGCCTGATCGTAGGTTTCCCACGGCGTGATCTGGATGCCGCAACTCGCGCGCACCGGCGCGAGCGTCTCGCCGATGACGCTCCACGAGCAGCGCACCGGGCGGCTGAAATCGCCTTCGTCGGCGGACAGGCGCAACAGATCGACGAAACCGGAGAACGCGGTCAGCGTGAAGTTCGGCAACAGAATGATGCCGAAGCGGATGCGTGATTTCGATTGACCGTCGACGGAAGACGGCGGAAGGGACTCGGCGGCGTTCATGCGGGCGACATGCGGCTGGGACGTTATCCGTCGAGCATAACACCCGGCCGCGGGCATCGGGCGTGCTTCAGCCGCCGAGCACGGCGAACGCCCAGGCGAAGACGCCGCCGATCACCGCGCCGGTCGCGCGGCCGAGCACGCTCGCGATGGTGTAATCGCCCCAACGCTGCTCGACTTCGGCCTTCAACACGCCGAAGTAGCGCAGCACGGGATCGATCGAGCAGAGCAGCGCCAGTGCGGCCCAGACGGGCGCCTGGCGCGTGAGCACGCGATCGACGGCGAGGAGATCGGCTGCCTGAAGCGCGCCGACGACAACCACGCCGACGAGGAAAGCGAGAGTCCAGGATTTGAAGAACTGATCGGGTAGTGCGTGAGTTTCCATCGATGCAAACGGGAGAAGCGGGAAAGGGCGGAAAGCGCACCGAAGCCTGCTGGCACGGCGCACTGAGAACCTAGGGAATATACCGATGCACGCTCTTCCGGCGCTTCGGACCAGTCTCAAAAATCTGAAAAGTGCAACGAAGATGCGCAGAAACGCGCCGCGCGCGAAACGCTCTGTTAAACGCGCCGGTTTTGCGGGAGAACGTCGCCTTTTGGGACACGAATGAGCCCCTGACGTCGCGATCCCATTTCGATGGCGGTTTTGTTCTATCGAGTCCTTGCAGGGTTTGGTGCAATGAGAGCCATACCGAAACCGCGCCAAAACCCAGGGACTCGCCCATGAATGTCAGCGTCTTCGATCTGTTCAAGATCGGCATCGGACCCTCTAGCTCGCATACCGTCGGGCCGATGATCGCGGCGTGCCGTTTCGCGTCGCATGTCGAGGACGCCAATCTGCTCGCCTTCGTCACGCGCGTGCGCGCCGAACTGTTCGGCTCGCTCGGGGCGACCGGCAAGGGCCACGGCACCGACAAGGCCGTGCTGCTCGGCCTCGAAGGCAATCTGCCCGATCTCATCGATCCCGACTCGATCGCGCCGCGCCTCGCGGACATCCGCGCGACGAAGCGCCTCAAGCTGCTCGGCAAGCATGACGTCGTGTTCGAGGAGCGCGAGCATATCGGCTTCTATCGCAAGCTGATGCCGGGCGCGCCGGGATCGAGCATCGTGCATCCGAACGGCATGCGCTTTCAGGCGTTCGACGAGAACGGCCAGTTGCTCGTCGAGAAGGAGTATTACTCGGTCGGCGGCGGCTTCGTCGTGAATCGCGAGGGCGATCGCGTCAATGGCTTGCGGGCGAGCAACCCGGTGCCGCATCCGTTTCGCACCGGCGACGATCTGATGCGCGTCTGCCAGGAGACAGGTCTGTCTATCGCCGACGTGACCATGCAGAACGAATGCGCGAATCGCACCGAAACCGAGGTGCGCGAAGGCCTGCTCGCGGTGTGGCGCGTGATGGCCGCGTGCGTCGAGCGCGGCTGCAAGGAACGCGGCGAATTGCCTGGCCCGATGCATGTCAAGCGCCGCGCCGCCGATCTGAACGCCTCGCTGCGCTCGCGCTCCGAGGAGTCGCTGCGCGATCCCTTGTCGATGCTCGACTGGGTCAATCTCTACGCGATGGCCGTCAACGAAGAAAACGCCTCGGGCGGCCGCGTCGTCACCGCGCCGACCAACGGTGCGGCCGGCGTGATTCCCGCCGTGCTGCACTACTACGTGAAGTTCATGCACGGCTCGAACGACGAAGGCATCGTGCGCTTCCTGCTGACGGCCGCGGCCATCGGCATCATCTACAAGGAAACGGCTTCGATCTCCGGCGCGGAAGTGGGCTGCCAGGGCGAAGTGGGCGTCGCGTGCTCGATGGCCGCCGCCGCGCTTGCCGCCGTGATGGGCGGCACGCCCGCGCAAGTGGAAAACGCCGCCGAGATCGGCATGGAACACAACCTCGGCATGACGTGCGATCCCGTCGGCGGGCTCGTGCAGATTCCGTGCATCGAGCGCAACGCGATGGGCGCGATCAAGGCGCTCAACGCCGCGCGCATGGCGATGAAGGGCGACGGCAAGCATTACGTGTCGCTCGATTCGGTCATCAAGACGATGCGCGAAACCGGCGCCGACATGAAGACGAAATACAAGGAGACGTCGCGCGGTGGCCTCGCCGTCAACGTCATCGAATGCTGAATTGCCCAAACGCTAAAACCCTGCACCGAAGGAAACACCCATGAGCCGCTACTCGATATTCAGCCTCTTGCGCAACGGCATGTCGTATCACGAGAACTGGGAGCGCCAATGGCGCAGCCCCGAGCCGAAGCGCGAGTACGACGTGGTGATCGTCGGCGGCGGTGGTCATGGTCTCGCGACCGCGTATTACCTCGCGAAGGAGCACGGCATCACCAATGTCGCGATTCTGGAGAAGGGCTGGATCGGCGGCGGCAACACGGCGCGCAACACGACCATCGTGCGCTCGAACTATCTGTGGGACGAATCGGCCGCGCTGTACGAGAAAGCGATGAAGCTGTGGGAAGGTCTCTCGCAAGACCTCAACTACAACGTAATGTTCAGTCAGCGCGGTGTGATGAACCTCGCGCATACCTTGCAGGATGTTCGGGATACTGAACGTCGCGTGAATGCGAACCGCCTGAACGGTGTCGACGCAGAGTTCCTCACGCCGCAGCAGATCAAGGAAATCGAGCCGACCATCAACCTGAACAGCCGTTATCCGGTGCTGGGCGCGTCGATTCAGCGTCGCGGCGGCGTGGCGCGTCACGATGCGGTCGCGTGGGGCTTCGCGCGCGGCGCGGATCGCGCGGGCGTCGACATCATCCAGAACTGTCAGGTGGTGGGCATTCGCCGCGACGGCAATCAGGTGACGGGCGTCGATACGACCAAGGGCTTCATCAAGGCGAAGAAGGTCGCGGTCGTCGCCGCAGGCAACACGACGACGCTCGCCGACATGGCCGGCGTGCGCCTGCCGCTCGAAAGCCATCCGCTGCAGGCGCTCGTGTCCGAGCCGATCAAGCCGGTGGTGAACACGGTCGTGATGTCGAACGCGGTGCATGCGTACATCAGCCAGTCCGATAAGGGCGATCTCGTGATCGGCGCGGGCGTCGATCAGTACGCGGGCTTCGGTCAGCGCGGCAGTTTTCACATCATCGAAGGCACGCTGGAAGCGATCGTCGAAATGTTCCCGGTGTTCTCGCGCGTGCGCATGAATCGCCAGTGGGGCGGCATTGTCGATGTGTCGCCGGATGCGTGCCCGATCATTTCCAAGACCGACGTGAAGGGTCTCTACTTCAACTGCGGCTGGGGCACGGGTGGCTTCAAGGCGACGCCGGGCTCGGGCTGGGCCTACGCCCACACGATCGCGAAGGACGAGCCGCATGCACTGAACGCGCCGTTCTCGCTGGATCGCTTCTATACCGGTCATCTGATCGACGAACACGGCGCGGCTGCCGTGGCTCACTAACCGCATCGAGGAAAAGAAACATGTTGCTGATCGAATGCCCCTGGTGCGGGCCGCGCGCCGAAACCGAATTCTCCTGCGGCGGCGAAGCGGATATCGCGCGCCCGCTCGACACCGAAAAACTCACCGACCGCGAATGGGGCGACTACCTCTTCATGCGCAAGAACCCGCGCGGCGTGCATCGCGAGCAATGGAACCATGCGCAAGGCTGCCGCCGCTGGTTCAAGGTGCAGCGCGATACCGTCAGTTATGAAATCCAGGGCTACGAGACGTTCGACCGTCCGTTGGCTGTCATGTCCGACAACGGAGGCACGTCGAAATGAGCCAGAAAGACCGACTCGGCATGGGCGGGCGCATCAATCGCGCGATTCCCGTCACCTTCACGTTCAACGGCAAGACGTATCAGGGCTACGAAGGCGACACGCTCGCGTCCGCGCTGCTGGCGAACGGCGAGCACTTCGTCGCGCGTAGCTGGAAGTATCACCGGCCGCGCGGCATCATCACCGCGGGTGTCGAAGAACCGAATGCTGTCGTGCAGCTCGAAACCGGCGCCCATACCGTGCCGAACGCGCGCGCGACCGAAGTGGAGCTGTATCAGGGCCTCGTCGCGCAAAGCGTGAACGCGAAGCCGAACATCGAGAACGATCGCATGGCGGTCAATCAGAAGATCGCCCGCTTCATTCCCGCCGGCTTCTACTACAAGACCTTCATGTGGCCGCGCAAGTTCTGGCCGAAGTACGAAGAAGTCATTCGCGATGCGGCCGGTCTCGGCGAAGCGCCCAAGCATCTCGATGCGGATCGCTACGACAAGTGTTTCGCCCATTGCGACGTGCTCGTGGTCGGTGGTGGTCCGTCGGGTCTCGCGGCGGCGCATGCGGCTGGCTTGTCGGGCGCGCGCGTGATTCTCGTCGACGATCAGCGCGAACTCGGCGGTTCGCTCCTGTCGTGCCGCGCGGAGATCGATGGCAAGCCCGCGCTCCAATGGGTACAGAAGATCGAAGCCGAACTGCGCAAGATGCCCGACGTGAAGGTTCTCTCGCGCAGCACGGCGTTCGGTTATCAGGATCACAACCTCGTTACGATCACGCAGCGTCTGACGGAGCACTTGCCCGTGTCGAGGCGCGAGGGCACGCGCGAACTGATGTGGAAGGTGCGCGCCAAACGCGTGGTGCTCGCGACCGGCGCGCACGAGCGTCCGATCGTGTTCGGCAACAACGATCTGCCGGGCATCATGCTGGCGTCGGCCGTGTCGACGTATCTGCATCGCTATGCGGTGCTGCCGGGCCGCAGCGCGGTCGTGTTCACGAACAACGACGACGCGTATCAATGCGCGCTCGATCTGAAGACGGCAGGCGCCGACGTGACCGTCGTCGACCCGCGTCCGGCCGAATCGAAGGGCGCATTGCCGGCAGCCGCACGCCGCTATGGCGTGCGCGTGATGAACAACGCGGTGATCACGGCGGCGCGCGGCAAGCTGCGCGTCGCGTCGGTGGAAGTGGCTTCGTACGCGAAGGGCCAGGTCGGGCAGAAGCAGACGGAACTGCAATGCGATCTGATCGCGATGTCGGGCGGCTGGAGCCCGGTGCTTCACCTGTTCGCGCAATCGGGCGGCAAGGCGCACTGGCACGACGAGAAAGCCTGCTTCGTCCCCGGCAAGGCGATGCAACCGGAGAGCAGCGTCGGCGCATGCGCGGGCGAGTTCTCGCTGGCGCGCGGCATTCGTCACGGCGTCGATGCGGGCGCGGACGCGGCGCGCGCGGCGGGTCATATCGTCGCGAAGCCCAATTCCGTGCAGGTCGCTGAAATCGTCGAGGCGCCGATGTTGCCGCTGTGGATCGTCGGCAACAAGGACCTGTCGACGCGCGGCCCGAAGCAGTTCGTCGATTTCCAGAACGATGTGTCCGCGGCGGACATCTATCTCGCCGCGCGTGAAGGCTTCGAATCCGTCGAGCACGTGAAGCGTTATACGGCGATGGGCTTCGGCACCGATCAGGGCAAGCTCGGCAACATCAACGGCATGGCGATTCTCGCGCAGGCGCTCGGCAAGACGATTCCCGAGACCGGCACGACGACGTTCCGCCCGAACTACACGCCTGTCACCTTCGGCACCTTCGCGGGCCGCGAGCTGGGCGAGTTCCTCGATCCGGTGCGCAAGACCGCGATCCACGAATGGCACGTCGAGAACGGCGCGATGTTCGAGGACGTCGGCAACTGGAAGCGTCCGTGGTACTACCCGAAGGCGGGTGAGGACATGCACGCGGCCGTCGCGCGCGAATCGCTGGCGGTGCGTCAGAGCGTGGGCATTCTCGATGCATCGACGCTTGGCAAGATCGACATTCAGGGTCCGGATTCGGCGAAGCTCTTGAACTGGATGTACACGAATCCGTGGAGCAAGCTCGAAGTGGGCAAGTGCCGCTACGGTCTGATGCTCGACGAAAACGGCATGATCTTCGACGACGGCGTCACCGTGCGTCTCGGCGAACAGCACTACATGATGACGACGACCACCGGCGGCGCGGCGCGCGTGCTGACGTGGCTCGAACGCTGGCTGCAGACCGAATGGCCCGACATGCGCGTGCGTCTCGCCTCCGTGACGGACCATTGGGCGACCTTCGCGGTCGTCGGCCCGAACAGCCGCAAGGTGCTGCAGAAGGTGTGTCAGGACATCGACTTCGCGAACGCGGCGTTCCCGTTCATGAGCTATCGCGATGGCACGGTGGCGGGCGCATCGGCGCGTGTGATGCGTATCAGTTTCTCGGGCGAGCTCGCGTATGAAGTGAACGTGCCGGCCAACGTCGGACGCGCGGTGTGGGAAGCGCTCATGGTCGCGGGCGCGGAATTCGACATCACGCCGTACGGCACGGAAACGATGCACGTGTTGCGCGCGGAGAAGGGCTACATCATCGTCGGCCAGGATACGGATGGTTCGATGACGCCCTACGACCTCGGCATGGGCGGTCTCGTCGCGAAGTCGAAGGACTTCCTCGGCAAGCGTTCGCTGACGCGTTCGGATACGGCGAAGCAGGGGCGCAAGCAGTTCGTCGGCCTGCTCACCGATGATCCTTCGCACGTGCTTCCGGAAGGCGCGCAGATCGTCGCGGGTCCGTTCCAGGGCGACACCGCGCCGATGCTCGGCCATGTCACGTCGAGCTACTACAGCCCTATTCTGAAGCGCTCGATTGCGCTGGCCGTCGTGAAGGGCGGTCTCGAGAAGATCGGCGAATCGGTCATGATTCCGCTCGCGAACGGCAAGCGGGTCAACGCAAAAATCACCAGTTCGGTGTTCTACGACAGCGAAGGAGCACGTCAGCATGTTGAATGAGATCAAAGGTTCCTCGACGGTCGTCGATCGCGCAATCAGCGGACAAGGTGTGTGGCAGGAGTCCCCGCTCGTCGGCGCCGATGCGTTGATGAAAGCGCATCAGAGCGGCTCGCCGAAAGCATTTCGTCTGACGGAGCGGCCGTTTCTCGCACTCGTGAACGTGCGCGGCGATACGCGCGATGCGGCCTTCGCGAAGTCGGTGCAGAGCGTGATCGGCTGCACGCCGCCCGAGAAGCCGAATACGATCGCGCGCGGCAACGGTTACACGATGCTGTGGCTCGGCCCCGATGAATGGCTCGTACATTCCGATACGGCGCACGACGCCTCGCGTCCCGCGCCGCTCGAAGCGAAGTTGCGCGATGCGTTCGTCGGGCAGTTCTCGGCGGCGGTGGATATCGGCAGCGGTTATACGGTGCTCGAAATCGATGGCCCGAAGACGCGCGAATTGCTTTCGCGCGGCTGTCCGCTCGATCTTCATCCGAAGATGTTCGGTGAAGGGCAGTGCGCGCAGAGCCATTTCTTCAAGGCGTCGATCACGCTCGTGCCGCTCGGCGGCGATCGCTTCGAGATCATCGTGCGCCGCAGCTTCGCCGATTACTTCGTGAAGATCATGCTCGACGCCGCCGAGCCGCTGCTCTCATGAAGCCTTTCGAACCGCTCGAAGCAGGTGGGCAGGGCTGGCGCGTGATCGTCGACGAGTTGATCGTGAAGACGCGCGTCGGACTGTACGAGCATGAGCATGAAGGGCCGCAACCGGTGTGCATCGATGCGAGTCTGCGGTATCGCGGCATGCCGCATGAATCGGGCGATGGGTTGATCGATTATGAGGCGTGGTGCAATCGGGTGAGCGCGTTTCTCGAGACGAAGGGGCATACGCGGTTGCTCGAGACGCTTGCGGTCGAGGTTGCCGCGCTGTCGTTCGATGAGTGGCCCGCGCTCGATGCGCTCACGCTCGTGCTGCACAAGCCGAAGATTCGTGAAGGGACGAAGCGGCTTGGGCTCGAACTCGACTGGCGGCGCGCGGATTACGACGCGTGGCGGTTGAACGCCGCCGCGCAACATGCGTCCGTGCGATGAATGCGTCGCGCGATGTTGCCGCGCAGCTTTCCGAACGTGCCTGCAAGAAGCACGATGCGGGTGCGGCGCTCGCGTTGCTCGATCGGAGCATTGCGTTGAAGCATCGGCGTATTGCGTTGATTCGATATCTGCACGCGCAGTATCTGGATGCGCCGTTGGAGGCGCGGCATCATGAGTATGTGAAGGCGGTTGCGGCGCGGTTGAGCGTGGAGGCGGTGATGCGGGTTGTGAAAGCGGCGCGGGTGCGGTTTGAGTGATGGTTGGGCTCCGCGAGGGCGGAGGTAACGCGTCTGCGCCTTCCGGGGCCGCGTTCTTCGGTGGGCGATCTCCGCGTACGGGGAGGAACCGATGTAAGCAGCCCGAAATCGCTTGCTCATGGGGGTCTATCTTCGCGTACGCGGAGGAACCTCCTGCCGCGCTTCCTCGTAGCGATAGGCGTAGGGTCTATCTCCGCGTATGCGGAGGAACCCAGTCCTCATAGTCGATCAGCGCGCCGTACCGGGGTCTATCTCCGCGTACGCGGAGGAACCTCGGACCAGTAGCTGGGATTGATGTAGCGCTTGGGTCTATCTCCGCGCACGCGGAGGAACCACACCTTCGCCCCAGAACTGACCGGGCAGCTTGGGTCTATCTCCGCGCACGCGGAGGAACTAGTCAGAACACGGTCGCGTCGATGGTCGACAAGGGTCTATCTCCGCGCACCCGGAGGAACCCCGTCCACGAGGTAACCGGGCGTCGTGGTAGTCGGTCTATCTCCGCGCACGCGGAGGAACCCAGGTGCGACATGTAATTCTCGACCGTCTGAGGGGTCTATCTCCGCGCACGCGGAGGAACCCGTGATCGCGCTCGGCTGATGGGACGCGCGGCAGGTCTATCTCCGCGCACGCGGAGGAACCTTGTATCAGCGCGTCTTTAAACCATGTATACAGGGTCTATCTCCGCGCACGCGGAGGAACCTCTACCCACTATCTTCGTGATTTAAAAGAACAAACGATCAATTCGATGTTCTGAACTGTCCTCGCGGTCGAGAGTATGTCGACCCACCCCCCTGCTGTCAAACATCCGAACCCGCGCTGGAAACTCAGCGAAATCGTATGGCAGTGCGCAAGGCATTCGCGTTAAAAATAGGTATCCAAAATAAAGAATCGCTGCCTGAAATCTCCCATACGAGGCAAGTGCATGCGATCTGACAGCGCATGCAATCAAAAGCAAACAAAATCGGTACTTTCGCTGCCTGGGGCAAGCGTCCGCGAGACGGCGACGAGCACTCGCCCTTTCATCCGCTTTGCGATCACATGCTGGATGTGGCGGCATGCTTCATGGAGATCGCGCATTGCGGGCGCATTCACGCTGCCCTGTGCGCCGCCGCTGGCCGGCCATTGAGCGAGCAGGATATCGAGCGCCTTGCCGCGCTTGCCTATCTGCACGACTTCGGAAAAGCCAACAGCGGCTTTCAGGCGAAACGATGGAAAGGTCCCGCGCCGCGCGAATGGCCCCAAAAGACGGGACACGGTGCCGAGGCCCTCTACGCGTTCGGCTGCGGTGAAGCACTGCTTTCGGGACTGCGCATGGAAGCGATTTGGGACTGGGGCGGTGGTGTCGAAGAACTTCTGCTTGCGAGCCTGGGCCACCACGGTCGTCCCGTCCAGGAGCCATCGAGAGTCGATCCACTGATATGGCAGCCCGTGCGTGATGCCGCCGGTCGCGAAATGTACAGTCCTGCAAACGCGCTGAAAGAAATCGGCAATGCCTTGCGTCGGCATTTTCCATTCGCATTCAACCCGGGTGGCGAGCCGCTGCCATCCAGGCCTGCTTTCATTCATCTGTTCGCAGGCCTCGTGCAATTGGCCGACTGGCTTGGCTCGGACCTGTCCTTCTTCGAATACAGTTCGCCGGGCTCCGAGCGAAGGCTGGAAGACACGCGCGATCGGGCTTCGAAGGCGGTTGGCGCCATAGGACTCGAGACGTCCGCGCTTCGCGAGCAGTTGATTCGCGAGGGATTCTCTTTCCAGTCCGCTTTCGGAATGAAGGCGCCACACCCGGCTCAAAGCGCGCTCGGCGAGAAAGACCTCGGCCCGCTTCTCATACTCGAATCGGAAACGGGCAGTGGCAAGACGGAAGCCGCGCTGTGGCGCTTCGCGAAGCTGTTCGAGGCCGGCAAGGTCGATTCGCTGTACTTTGCGCTGCCGACGCGAGTGGCCGCCGCGCAGGTTTATGAGCGTGTCCGTGCGTTCGTCGCGCGTCTTTGGCCGACGAACGCGCCGGTCGTCGTGCGCGCGCTGCCGGGCTATGAAAGCGCGGATGGCAATGTGAAGGAAGCGGCTTTGCCGGACTTTCAGGTTCTTTGGACCGATCACCCCGACGATGCAACAGCGCACCAGCGCTGGGCCGCCGAGTCGCCGAAGCGCTTTCTCGCGGCGACGATCGCCGTAGGCACGATCGATCAGGCGTTGCTCGCCGCGCTGAAGGTGCGCCATGCGCATCTGCGTCACGCGACGCTTTGCCGGTCCTTGCTGGTCGTCGACGAAGTTCACGCCTCCGACACCTATATGTCGCAAGTGTTGGAGCAACTCCTGAAAGCGCATCACGCGACGGGCGGCCATGCGCTGCTTTTGTCCGCCACGCTCGGTTCGAGTCAGCGCGCGCGGTTTCAGGGCATCACAAGCGGAGGCCGGGAAGTCGCAGCTCTCGGCATCGAGGAGGCAGTTGGATCGCCATACCCCGCGCTCACGGATGGTGCAATCGTTCAAGCATTGCCGACCTCAGGCGAGCCCAAAACGGTCCACTGGCAAACTCTCAACGCAATCGACGACCACGAGCGCATCGCCCGCCTCGCATTCGATGCCGCGAAACAAGGCGCGCGCGTATTGATCATCCGCAACACCGTGCCGGCCGCGATTGCGACGCAAAAGGCGGTGGAAGCGTTGGTCAACGCATCCGGCGATCGCGCATGGCTGTTCGATCACAATGGCATCCCAACGCTGCATCACAGCCGCTTCAGCCGACAGGACCGGCCGCATCTCGATGCGCGCGTCGAAGAGCGCGTCGGCAAAGTGCGCGAGCCCATGCAGGCGTGCATCGTCGTCGGCACGCAGACGCTGGAGCAAAGCCTCGATATCGACGCGGACATGCTCATCACGGATATCTGTCCGATGGACGTGCTGTTGCAGCGCATCGGCCGGTTGCATCGACACGAGCGCAAGAAGCACGAGCGGCCGGTGGGTCTTCGGCAAGCGCGCGCATGGGTACTGATACCTGAGAGCGGTTCATTTGAAGCCTGTCTCGAGAAGCCGCGTAACGGCCTCGGGCGGCTGAAAGATGGCGGCGGCGTCTATCCAGACTTGCGCATGATCGAAGCGACGCGCCGCCTGATCTGCGCGCAACCCAGCCGCGAGATTCCGCGTGAAAACCGCTCGCTGGTGGAACGCGCCACCCATCCCGATTGCCTGCGCGCGATACAGCAGGAACTCGGCGCCTCGTGGGAGCAACTGTCGCAACAACTTGAGGGCGGCAAGAGTGCTGAGCGAGTCATCGCGCGAGACCATGCGCTTCCGTATGACACGCGATTCGACAAACTCGCATTCCCGGACGGCGAAGAGCGCGTCGCCACCCGTCTCGGCGCGGCCGATCGTCTCGTCGAGTTCGATCCGCCCGAGCGTGGGCCATTCGGCACGGACGTGCACCAGATCGCCATCCGGCATCACATGCTGCCACGCGGGCTTGACGCAGACGCGAAGCCGGCTTCGATCGTTCGCTTTGACGGCGGTTTCGAATTTGGGCTGGGCACGGCTCGCTATTCGTATAGCCGGTTCGGTATCGAGAAGATCTAGAGCCCTTTCATGCACATCCAATTCAGCTTGCTCGATCACGCGCTGATCCGCTACCGGACCAGCAATCGACAGGAACGGCACGCAACGTTGCCGGAACTGCTGGCCGCCTTCAACGATGACGAAGTGCGCGATTTTCCCGCGCTGCGTCCACATCAGCGTCATCCGTGGCATGCGTTTCTCGTGCAGCTTGCGGCGATCGCGCTTCATGCGGCGAAGCGTGAGACGCCTTTCGAAACCGCCGGCGAATGGCGCGCGGCCCTGCTTGCATTGACGCCCGAGGATAGCGACCGCGCGGCGTTCGCGCTCGTCACGCCGGACGAACGTCCCGCGTTTTTGCAGGCGCCGTGCGAGCGTGAGGCGTCGCGCAAGTGGAACAAGCGGATCACGACGCCCGATGCGCTCGATATGCTGGTGACATCGCGAAATCACGATCTCAAGGCACAACGCATGATTCATGCACAGGCCGAGGACTGGATCTACGCGCTCGTCAGCTTGCAGACACAAGAGGGCTTTCTCGGCGCGGGCAACTACGGCATTTCGCGAATGAACGGCGGTTTCTCCAGTCGTCCGGCGTTCGGCGTGGTGCCGGTCGGGCACTGGGGGAAGCGCTGGGCGCGCGACGTGCAAGTTCTGCTGCGCAACCGCGACAGGCTCGTCGAGCGCCTCGAACTGAAGGACGAAGGCGGCATCGCGCTCGTCTGGCTTCGGCCCTGGGATGGCGCGAGCAGCCTTTCCTTTGCCGAACTCGATCCCTTCTACATCGAAGTGTGCCGGCGCGTGCGCTTGCAGGCGCAAGGCGATACGCTCGGCGCAATCGCCACGACCAGCAAGGTTGTGCGCATCGCCGCGAAGGAACGTTGCGGCAATACGGGCGATGCCTGGACGCCGGTCAGCGCTGCCGAGCGCAAGGCGCTGTCGATCACGGGGAAAGGCTTCGACTACACGCTCGCGAGCACACTCGCGTTCTCGCAAAGCAAATTCACGCCGACTATTGCGCGCGAGCTGTCGGACGACGACGGAAACGAAGGCTTGTTCATCCTCGCTCAAGGTATTGCGCGCGGTCAGGGGAAGACCGAGGGGTATCACGAAAGGCGCATTCCCATCACGAAGAAGATGCGCGATCTGATGCTGCGACGAAATAGCGACGAGATAGCCGAGGCGGCGAAAGAGCGCATCGAGGCCATCAGCGATGTCCGCAAGACGTTGTGGAGCGCGTTGTGCGCGCTCCTGGGCAACGGCGCTCAGAGCGTGAGCGACGACACCAAGAACAAGGCCAACCGATTTTCAAAAACGTTCGAGCAGGAAGAAGACCGGCGCTTCTTCAACGATCTCAGCAAGGAAATCGAAGCCGACGACAGAATCGTCGAGCACGACCAATGGCTTTGCGCGCTCGTCGATCGCGCTGATGCCGCATTGGAGCAAGCATTCATCGCGGGACCGCGCAGTGCGGAACGTATTTATCGCGCACGAGGCGCGGCGCTTTCGCGCTTTCATGGTGGCCTGCGTTCCGCGAAGGCGCCACCCCGAATCGCTCGCGTGTTGAAACAGCGCGATGAAGCGCGTAAGGCCGCGCGATCCAAATCGTTCGAAGAGGTTTCAGATGTCCCAAATTGAAGACGTCGCGCCGCGAACATGGCGCGTCTCGGGCAATCAGGCGCAAGCGCTCGCCCATTTCATCGAAGCCGGAAAACAAGGCGAAGGCGCGCTGAAGGCGGACCATGTGGCGCTCAAGCGTCTCAACCCGGATGCCGAATCGCTTACCGTGCAACAGATTGCCGCCCTCACGCGGGCATTGCGGCGCGCGAAAGTGGATTGCGAGCAATTGAGCGTCGAGGGCTGGAAGCGATGGGCCGTGATCGTGAACGGCATCGCCCTGACGGGCCATCACATCTCGAAGAAAGGCGAGGAAAAAGCGAATGGGCGATTCGGATTTCAGTTGAGGCGCGCGGGCGTGTCCGATGCGCGCGTCAACCGGCTTTTCAACGCGCGCGGCGATGCGTTCTTCCCGCTCTTGCAGCGTGTTCTTCGCCTGATGCAAAGCCGGAAGGTCGAGCCGAACTGGGCCGAGCTGGGCACGTTCGTCCTCAACGAAGGTGCGGAACATGCCAGGGGCGAGCGCTGGGCAGAAGCATCGCGCATCAGGTTTGTCCAGGACTACACGAACGCCAAACCCGAAAGCGCCCAAAGGCCATGACCGCCCGCGCACCGAAGCACGCCTACTCAATCAGCAATAGAAGGACCGAACATGACTCACCCGCGCTTCATCCAGATCCACACACTGCAAGGCTACTCCGCCGCGCTCCTCAATCGTGACGATGCAGGCCTCGCCAAACGCCTCCCGATGGGCGATGCCGTCCGCACGCGTATTTCGTCACAATGCCTCAAGCGGCACTGGCGCACGGCGGACGATCATCATGCGCTCGCGAGGCTCGGCGTGCCGATGGCCGTTCGCTCGCGTATCACGCTCACGATGATCCGGGATGAGCTCATCAAACAGGATGTGCCGGAGCGCCTCGCTCAGACCGCAGCCGAAGCCTTGCGCGATGCAGGCCTGCTAGACAAAGGTGGAAAGAAGCTCAAAGGAAAGGATGCGCTGGAAACCGGACAGGCCGTTTTGCTTGGCAAAACGGAAATCGACTACCTCGTGCAGCGCTGCGCGACGCTGGCGCGAGAGTGTCAGGACGAAGCTGCGTTGACCTCCGCAGTGGCCGGTTTTCTCAAGGATGAGAAGGCGAACATCGAAGCGCTCAAGCACGGCAGCGGGCTCGAAGCGGCGCTCTTTGGTCGCATGGTTACATCGGATGTGCTCGCATCGCGCGATGCCGCCGTGTATGTCGCGCACGCGTTTACCGTCCACGAGGCGCAGGTGGAGAACGACTATTTCACCGTCGTCGACGATCTTTTGAGGGAAACCGGCGAACGCGGCTCCGCGGGCATCTTCGACACTGAACTCGCGTCGGGTCTTTACTATGGTTACGTCGTCGTGGACGTGCCGCAACTGGTGGCGAATCTCGAGGGCATCGGCATGGCCGAGTGCTTCGACGCGCATCCCGAACGACGCGAACTGGCGGGACAGGTCGTCAACAGCCTGCTGCATCTGATCGCGACCGTCAGTCCGGGCGCGAAGCGTGGTTCGACCGCGCCGTTCGGTCACGCGAGCCTGATGCTTATCGAAACGGGCGACTGGCAGCCGCGCAGTCTCGCGGGCGCGTTCGAAACGGCGCTGAAGTTGAAGGGCGCGAATATCCGCGAGCAGGCGATCCGGCAACTCGCGCGCGAAATCGAAAAGCACGACTCGGCGTACGGCGCGCCGCTGGATCGACGGTATCTCGCGCTCGATGATGAGACGCCGATGCCGAAAGCTCAGCGCCTCCCGCTCGATCAACTCGGCAAGTGGGTTCAGACTCGCATCGTCGAAGGAGCGTGACATGTCCCGACATCTGCTGATGCGCTTGCGCGCGCCGCTCGTGGCGTTCGGCGGCGAAACGATCGACAGTTACGGCGTGATCCGCGACTTCCCGGCGCTGTCGATGGTGACCGGCCTGATCGCCTGTGCGCTCGGTTACGATCGCGGCGACTTCGCGTTGCACGACCGCTTGCAGGCGCGCATCGTGATGGGCACGCGGATCGATGCCGGCGGCGCGCGGCTCGTCGACTTTCAGACGGCGCAACTCAACAGGCGCGACGAGGCGTGGACGACGCATCGCGAGCCCGAGACGCGTCAGGGCGGCGAGGACTCGTACAAGAGCCCGCACTTGCGTCATCGCGAGTATCACGCGGGTCTCGACGCGCTCGTCGCCATTCGGCTCGAACCGGCCAACGAGCAACCGACGCTCGATGACGTCGCGCTCGCGCTGGATCGGCCGAAGCGTCCGCTTTTCATCGGCCGCAAGCCGTGTCTGCCGACGACGCGCGTGTTCATCGACATGATCGATGCCGACCACGTGCTCGGCGCGCTGCAACAGGCGCTCGCGCCCGAGCTGCCCGATTTCCGCTTTCAGTGGCCCGAAGGCGAAGGCACGCTGCCTCATTCGCAATGGCGTGATGTCTGCGACGAACGCAACTGGCGAACCGGGGTTCATGGCGGATGGCGGCGCGTGCTCGAGGGTAGCGGCCCGTGTGCATCGAACTCGCTGGAATTATCCGCATGACCGCCTTCAACCTGATGCACTGTCAGCCCGATTCGCGCAAGCTCGTGTTGTGGGCTGCGCGGCAAGGCTGGCTGCCGGCGGGCGGCGATCTCGGCTATGCGTTGCATGCGGCGCTCCATCGCGTGTTCGGTGAGCGTGTGCCGAAGCCTTTTTACTTTCGTGATGCGCGCGCGGGCCTCCTGGCCTACACGCGAAGTTCGGCCGAAGAACTGCACGAGGCGGCTGCATTGTGTGCTGCGCCCGATCTGGCCGATGCGTTGGGTCTCGACGCAGGTCCGCGCAGTCCGGGCCTTGGCGTGCGTGCGTTTCCGCTGCGATGGAGCGCGGGCCGCGAGCTGGGCTTCGAGGTTCGCGTGCGGCCCATGCGCCGCTACAAAGCGGAGGACCGCGAGCACGGGACCGAGCGCGATGCGTATCGCGAACACGAAGCGCGTGTCGAGGATGAGAAGGAGCTTGCGCGCGAGGCTGTCTATGCGCAATGGCTCGCCGAACAGTTCGAGGCCACCGGCGCCGCGAAACTGATCGAAGCACGCATGACGCGCTTCCAGCTGACGCCGGTTTTGCGCCGGACACAGTCGAGTGAGCAGCAGGGCGGCGGAGGCCGCAAGGCACGCACGATCATCGGTCCGGATGCCACGTTCAGCGGACACCTGCGCGTCGAGGATACGGAGGCGTTTGCGCGATTGCTCATGCGCGGCGTCGGGCGTCATCGCGCGTTCGGGTTTGGCATGCTGCTGTTGAAGCCGGCGTCGATATCGGCATGAGTTGCGCGACGGGCCCATGCTGAAGGGTCGCCTCGGACTCGACACGTCGCGCGTTCCGCATGCGGATCGTCACGGTCTCGTGTGGCGGAAGCGCGGTGAGTTGAACGTGATCGACGGATGCCTGCATTTCGCGAGCGGGCAATAGCACGTCGATCAGATTCCGCATCAGTCGGTGTCGATGATCTTGCTCGGCCCGGGCAGCAGTGTGACGCACGACGCGCTGCGTCTGCTCGCTCGTCACGGGACGTTGCTCGCGGCGGTGGGCGTCGATGGCGTGCGCACTTACACCGCGCCGCCGTTGATGCCGGACCGTTCGAGCGTCGCGCGCCGGCAGGCGGAGTTGTGGGGCAACCCGCGCAGGCGTTTGAGCGTCGCGCGGCACATGTATGCGTTGCGTCTGGGCGAAGTGCTCCCGCATCGCGATCTCGACACGTTGCGCGGCATTGAGGGCGCGCGCGTGAAGACGATCTATCGGCTGCGGGCGCAGCAGTTCGGCATCGATTGGGACGGGCGTCGTTATGACCGTGCGAACCCCGAGGCCGCCGATCTGCCGAATCAGGCGATCAATCATGCTGCGACGGCGGTGCAGGCGGCGGCCGCCATCGCCGTGCAGGCGCTCGCTGCGATACCGCAGCTCGGGTTCATCCACGAGGATTCGGGGCAGGCGTTCGTGCTCGATATCGCCGATCTCTTTCGCGATGACATCATGCTTTCGATCGCATTCGCCGCCGCGAAGGAAGCGGGGCGGAGCGATCAGACTGTCGACCGACTGGTGCGGCGTGAGGCGGCGCGCGTGTTTCGCAAGAAGGCGGTGATTCCGGCGATGATCGATCGCGTGAAGCAGGTGTTACGGCTGGACGAGAAGCTGGAGGAAAGCGATGGCGCTGGTCGTGGTAGTGACGCGTGATGTCGCGGACCGGTTTCGCGGCTTTCTCGCGTCGGTGATGCTGGAGGTATCGACGGGGGTGTATGTTGCGCCGCGCATGAACAAGGGCGTGCGCGAAAGGACCTGGTCCGTGCTTGCCGATTGGCATGGGAATGAGCCGCGGGGCAGTGTCGTGATGGTGTGGCGGGATTTGGATGCGGTGGGCGGTATCGGGATCGTGCAGCTCGGGGCGGCGTCGCGAGAGCTTGTCGATGTCGATGGGATGTATGTCGTGCGGCGGTTGATGGTGGGGTAGAGGCGCGTTTTGTTCTTTGAAAATTTGGGTTTTGAGATTGGGTGGGAATGGGGGATTTGCTTTTCGGTTCATGGGGTTATGGGGGAGAGGTTCCTCCGCGTGCGCGGAGATAGACCCGGTTTGTTCCATCTTGCTGGCCCTCCTTGGGCGGTTCCTCCGCGTGCGCGGAGATAGACCCCAGCGGCAGAGCGTTTGCAAAGACGGCAATGCGGTTCCTCCGCGTGCGCGGAGATAGACCCGCCCTCCTGATCGCCGCCGCACCAGAGCTGCTGGTTCCTCCGCGTGCGCGGAGATAGACCGCTGGCGGGTAGCTCGAGCAGCGCGAGCAGCTCGGTTCCTCCGCGTGCGCGGAGATAGACCCACGTACACCGTCACGTACGCGGGCGCAGCGTCGGTTCCTCCGCGTGCGCGGAGATAGACCCGTGACATTGACCGGGACTGACGGCTCGGTCTAGGTTCCTCCGCGTGCGCGGAGATAGACCCGCGGGTGTGGCGGCTTATGGCGTCTCGCAGGGGGTTCCTCCGCGTGCGCGGAGATAGACCGAACGAGGCCGGCAAATCGCCCTGGCCGGCGACGGTTCCTCCGCGTGCGCGGAGATAGACCCGCCTTCCGAGCGGTGGGCTTAGCGCGGCGCCCGGTTCCTCCGCGTGCGCGGAGATAGACCCTGCCCGATCAAGGGCGTGCGCGTGTTCGAGGAGGTTCCTCCGCGTGCGCGGAGATAGACCTCCGCAAGCGTAAAGGTTCCGGGGGCTGGTTTCGGTTCCTCCGCGTGCGCGGAGATAGACCCTCGATGACGGCGTTGTGATAGCGATCCTGCACGGTTCCTCCGCGTGCGCGGAGATAGACCGCACGCGCTGGTCTCGGCTTTCCTCGCCAAGCAGGTTCCTCCGCGAACGCGGAGATAGTCCCGCCGCCAAGTGGACTTATCGGCATAGCGTTTCGCTTTCTCCGCCTCAGCGGAGCCACTACGTCACACCCCCCGCCGCGAGTCTCTGCAAACCACGCGCCCTTTTCCCCTCCGCCACGAAGTACGCCGTAGCAACGCGACCCAGCGCCTCCCGCCCCCGAATCCGATCCGCGATCTTCTCCGCCAGCATGATCGTCGGCGCATTGAGATTGCCCGTCGTGATCTGCGGCATGATCGAAGCATCGACGACGCGCAGTCCTTCCATGCCGTGCACGCGTCCTTCTCCATCCACGACAGCCATATCGTCATACCCCATCTTGCAGGAGCACGAAGGGTGATAGGCCGTCTCCGCCTTCGCTCTCACGAACGCATCGAGCTCCGCGTCGCTTTTCAGGTCATCGGAAGGATGCAGCTCTCGCCCGCGATACCGCGCGAGCGCAGGCTGCCGCATGATCTCGCGCGTGATGCGAATCGCATCGCGGAACTCGCGCCAGTCGAGCGGATCGGCCATATAGTTGAAAAGAATGCCCGGATGCGCGTGCGGATCGCGCGACTTGAGCTTCACGCGCCCGCGGCTCGGCGAACGCATCGATCCGACATGCGCCTGGAACCCATGCATCCTGATCGGGTTCGATCCGTTGTAATTGATCGCCACCGGCAGAAAGTGATACTGAATGTTCGGCCAAGGATCGTCATCGCGCGTGCGGATGAACCCGCCCGCTTCGAACTGATTGCTCGCGCCGACGCCCGTCCCGTTCAACAGCCATTCGGCCCCGATCGCCGGCTGATTCCACCACTGCAACGCCGGATACAAGGACACAGGCTCCTTGCATTCGTACTGCATGTACATCTCGAGGTGATCCTGTAAGTTCTCACCGACGCCTGGCAGATCGTGCACCACGGGAATCTCGAACTCCTTCAGCCAGTCCGCCCGCCCCACGCCCGAACGCTGCAACAACTGCGGCGAAGCAATCGCCCCGCTGCACACGAGCACCTCGCGCCGCACATGCGCCGTGACACGCTGCCCGCCATGCAGATACGCAACACCGATCGCCCGCTTGCCCGAGAACAACACGCGGTCGGTCGTTGCATGCGTCACGATCGTGAGATTGCCGCGATGCTTCGCACGATCCAGATACCCGCGCGCCGTGCTCGCACGCCGTCCGTTCGCGGTCACGGTGCGATCCATCGGACCGAAACCTTCCTGCTGGTAGCCGTTCAAGTCTTCGGTGCGCGGATAACCCGCCTGCACGCCGGCCTCGACCATCGCAGCGAAAAGCGGATTGTTGCCGGGCTTGCTCGTCGTCACATGCACGGGACCATCGCCGCCGTGATACGCATTCGGCCCGATATCGCGCGTCTCCGCCTTCCGAAAATACGGCAGACAGTCGAGATAGCTCCAGTCATCGAGCCCCGGCTGCGCGGCCCAGTTATCGTAATCGAGCGCGTTGCCGCGGATATAGCACATGCCGTTGATGAGCGACGATCCACCCAGCCCTTTGCCGCGCCCGCATTCCATGCGACGGTTGTTCATATGCGGCTCGGGCTCGGTTTCATAGGCCCAGTTATAGCGCCGCCCTTGCAGCGGATAAGCCAGCGCCGCAGGCATCTGCGTGCGAAAGTCGAAGCGATAATCCGGCCCGCCCGCTTCGAGCAGCAGCACGGTCACGTCCCCGTCTTCGGTGAGACGGGACGCGAGCACATTGCCCGCCGATCCCGCGCCGACGATGATGTAGTCGTATTCGTTCACGCTCATCGCAAATGCTCCTTAAAACACGGGCTGATAGGGACCGAGCTCGACCTGCACGGACTTGACGCGCGTATAGGCATTCAACGTGGCAATGCCGTTCTCGCGCCCGATGCCCGATTGCTTGTAGCCGCCCACCGGCATCTCCGCAGGCGATTCGCCCCACGTGTTGATCCAGCAGATACCCGCTTCGAGCCGATGAATCACGCGATGTGCGCGCGACAGGTTCTCCGTCACGACGCCCGCCGCAAGACCGTAGTCCGTATCGTTGGCGCGCGCGATGACTTCGTCTTCGTCATCGAACGCGAGAATGCTCATCACCGGACCGAAGATTTCCTCGCGCACGATACGCATGTCGTCGCGGCAATCGGCGAACACGGTCGGCTCGACGTATTGGCCGCGCGCGAAGATGCCATCGGTCACGCGCGCACCGCCCGCGACGAGCCGCGCGCCTTCGCGCTTGCCGCTCTCGATGAAGCCGAGCACCTTCTGCAACTGCGCCGCGCTCGCGAGCGGCCCGAAGTTGGTGCTGGGATCATCGGGCGCGCCGATGCGTATGCGCTTCACACGCTCCAGAATCAACGCTTCGAATTTGTCGATGACACCGCGCGCCACGAACACGCGCGTGCCGTTCGTGCACACTTGTCCTGAACTGAAGAAGTTCGCGCTCATCGCGATATCGGCGGCGCGTTCGAGGTTGGCATCGTCGAAAACGATGAGCGGTGACTTGCCGCCGAGTTCCATCGTGACTTCCTTGAGCGTCGATCCGCCCGCGCGCGCCATCACCTTCTTGCCGGTCTCGACGCCGCCCGTGAACGAAATCTTCTCGATGCCGCCATGTTCCGCGAGCATCGCGCCGACGCGGCCATCGCCTTGCACGACGTTGAACACGCCGGCGGGCACGCCCGCTTCGATATAGATCTCCGCGAGCTTCGACGCGGTCAACGGCGTGACTTCGCTCGGCTTGAAGATCATCGCGTTGCCTGCGGCGAGCGCGGGCGCGGACTTCCAGCACGCAATCTGAATCGGATAGTTCCATGCGCCGATGCCCGCGCACACGCCGAGCGGTTCGCGCCGCGTGTACACGAACGACGATTCCCGCAGCGGAATCTGTTCGCCTTCGATGGCCGTCGCGAGCCCCGCGTAGTACTCGATGACATCCGCGCCCGTGACGATATCGACGGCGCGCGTTTCCGCGATCGGCTTGCCGGTATCGCGCGTTTCGATGGCGGCGAGTTCGTCATTGCGCGCGCGAAGCAAGTCGACCGCGCGGCGCAGGATGCGCGAGCGCTGCATCGCAGTCGTCGCGGCCCATTCGCGTTGCCCTTCGCGCGCGGAACGCACGGCGCGATCGATATCCGCCTGCGACGCCTGCTGTACGCGCGCGAGCGTAACGCCTGAGGCGGGATCGAGCGTGTCGAAGGTTTCGCCGCTCGTCGCATCGACGTATTCGCCGCCGATATAAAGCCGTTGCTCTCCGAATACCGACATGTCGCGCTCCTTTCCTTGAGTGTGGGTGATCAGCCGCGCGCGTCGAGCACGAGGTCGATGTAGTCGTAGGCGAGGCGCAGCGCGCCTTTGGTATCGAACGGCTCGCCGGCGAGTGCGCCGCGCAGCCACAAACCGTCGATGAGCGCGGCGAGACCGCTCGCGGCGCGCCGCGCGGCGGGCTTCGTCAATGCGCGGGCGAAATCCGCGCACAGGTTCGAATGCAGACGCCGCGTGTTCACGCGCTGGAGTCTGCGCAACTCCGGCTTGTGCATGCTCTCGGACCAGAACGCGAGCCACGTTTTCATGACCGGCCCGTTCACCTGTTCGACGTCGAAATTAGCCGCGACGACCGCGCGCAGCTTCGAGCGCGGATCGGGTTTCGCGGCCTTGCGACGGCGTGACGTGCCTTGCCACAGCGAGCGCAGCACGTGACGCATGGTGGCTTCGAGCAGGCCGTCCTTGTCGCCGAAGTAATGACTGACGATTCCCGTCGACGTGCTCGCGCGCTGCGCAACGGACGCGAGCGTCGCGCCCGCGAGCCCGGACTGGTCGATGGTGTGCAGCGTGGCGTCGATGAGTTGCGCGCGGCGGATCTCGCGCATTCCGAGCTTGGGCATGGTGGCGTCGACCTGAAAACGGTGCGCCGATACTAGTTTTTTTATTTTGAACGGTCAATCAATAAAAAACGGGTCGAAAGGCTTTCGGGGCGCGATGTCGGATTCAGTCAAACGCGCGTCGCATTGAGTGACAGTCGCGGCTTCGCAGCGGCGCTACCCTCGTTGCACGGGCGCGGTCATCCCTCGGGTGTATCGCGCGTGCCGTCCACGAAACAAGGAGACGATCAATGAGCAGCAATCGCGGCGTCGTTTATCTGGGGCAGGGCAAGGTCGAAGTGCAATCCATCGACTATCCGAAAATGGTCGATCCACGCGGCCGCGACATCGGCCACGGCGTCATTCTGAGAGTAGTCAGCACCAATATCTGCGGTTCGGACCAGCACATGGTGCGCGGCCGCACGACTGCGCAAGTCGGTCTCGTGCTCGGGCATGAGATCACGGGCGAGGTCATCGAAGTGGGGCGTGATGTTGAGACGCTTGCGATCGGCGATCTCGTTTCGGTGCCGTTCAACGTCGCGTGCGGACGCTGCCCCACCTGCAAGTCGCAAAACACGGGCGTATGCCTGAACGTGAATCCGTCGCGCGCGGGCGGCGCGTATGGTTATGTGGACATGGGCGGCTGGATCGGCGGCCAGGCGGAATACGTGATGGTGCCATACGCGGACTTCAATCTGCTGAAGTTTCCCGACAAGGCGCAGGCCATGTCGAAGATTCGCGACCTCACCTGCCTTTCCGACATTCTTCCGACGGGTTACCACGGTGCCGTGATGGCGGGCGTGGGGCCGGGTTCGACGGTGTATGTCGCGGGAGCGGGGCCGGTCGGGATGGCGGCGGCGGCGTCGGCGCGCTTGCTGGGCGCGGCGTGCACGATTGTCGGCGACATGAACGAGGAGCGTCTGGCGCATGCGCGCTTGATGGGCTTCGAGACGATCAACCTGTCGAAGGATGCGACGCTAGGCGAACAGATCGAGCAGATTCTGGGCAAGCCGGAAGTGGATTGCGCCGTTGACTGCGTGGGCTTCGAGGCGCATGGGCACGGGAGCGACAGCGGTCACGAAGCGCCTGCGACGGTGCTCAATTCGTTGATGGAGATTACGAAGGCTGCGGGTGCGATTGGTATTCCGGGGCTTTATGTGACCGACGATCCGGGTGCTGTCGATGCTGCCGCCAGGAAGGGGAGTCTCAGCATTCGCTTTGGGCTTGGCTGGGCGAAGTCGCATTCGTTCCATACCGGGCAGACGCCGGTGATGAAGTACAACCGCAATCTGATGCAGGCGATTCTGTGGGATCGGTTGCCGATTGCCGATATCGTCAACGTGTCGGTGGTGTCGCTTGAAGAAGCGCCGGAAGGATATCGGCAGTTCGATGGCGGAGCGCCGAGGAAGTTTGTTATCGATCCGCATGGGTTGTTGAAGGCGGCTTGACGCTTTTTGTTGTTGCCCCTGGCGGGATTTGGTCCGCTGGGGGTATTTTTTTGCGCTTTCGCCGAAGAAACAAACCCCTCAAGCCACCAGAACCGACGAAACAGCAGCCAAAGAAGGAGCCTGCTTCCGTCTCTCCCGCGTCGGCGCGGTCCCAAACGCATCGCGATAGCTCTTGGAGAAGTGACAAGCCGACTGAAACCCGCAAGCCATCGTGATATGCATGATCGACATATCCGTCTGCAGCAACAACTCCCGCGCGCGCCGCAATCGCAACGTCAGGTAGTAATGCGTCGGCGTCATCCCGAGATGCTCGCGAAATAGCCGCTGCAACTGCCTCTGCGACATCCCCGCGAGCCGCGCGAGCTCCTCCCGCGACAAAGGCTCCTCGATATTGTTCTCCATCAGCGAGATGACCTCGAAGAGCGATTTGTTCGCCGACCCCAACCGCGCGACCAGCGGCATGCGCTGCTGCGCATTCACATCGCGCACATGTTCGACGATGAACTGCTCGGCGATCTGCGTAACCCGCGCCGTGCCGACGCGCGCCGCGATCAGGTTGAGCATCATGTCGAGCGGCGCGACGCCGCCCGTGCACGTCACGCGATCGCGATCGATAACAAACAGTTCCTTGAGAAAGCGCGTGTCGGGAAACTCTTCCTTGAGCGCCGACATGTTCTCCCAGTGGATCGCGCACGCATAGCCGGCCAGCAAACCCGCACGCGCCAATGCATAGGTGCCGGTGCAAAGCGAGCCAAGCACGCTGCCCGTGCGCGCAAACCGGCGCAACGCGGAAAGATGCTCCGGCGTGGTCGAACGCTGCACGTCGATGCCGCCGACCACGAACACGATGTCGGGCTGCCCCACGCAATCCACCGGACCCGTATCGACGGAAAGGCCGTTGCTCGCCGTCACCGGACCGCCCTCCGGACTCACGATCGACCATCGATAAAGCGGCTGGCCCGTCAGATAGTTCGCCATGCGCAGGACTTCAATCGCATTCGTGAACGCGATCATCGTGAAGTTGGGGAGCGGCATGAACGCGAAGTGGGACAGCGACGCCGTGCGATCGGAGGACATGTGAGGACTGATTCCTTGGAATCTATTAATTGGCGCCGTCATTTGCGGCGCTTTGCCACTTTCGCAATTTTGGTTTCGAGTGCAACTACCATGCCATCAGGCTAAACCCTGAGCAATGCAAGGCACCGTGCATGCTTCGCTGCGCGCGCGCACCGAGCCGGGCCATACGCCATAAGCCGCGCACTGCCATAGCGCACGATCGTTCCGGTGCAGTGCAGCAGGACACACAAAAAAACGCGCTACACCGAATCGTAATTCGCCACTTGTCGAAAACAGACGCGCATGTCGGAAAAGGCAAAGAACACGTCTAAATTCGTAAATTGACCGGCAGGGCGAAAGACAAGAATAGACGCAACGGCAAAGGTATCGATCAGGCGCTGCAAAGCCCGTCAGACCTTCGTCTTTCCCCCACTACCCGGCACGCGGAGCACACCCAGATGAGCACCCTCCACAACGACAGCATCATCATCGACGGACTGAATATTTCCAAGTTCGAGCGCTCCGTGTTCGAAGACATGCGAAAGGGCAATGTCACCGCCGTGAACTGCACCGTCTCGGTCTGGGAGGACTTTCAGAAGACCATCGACAACATCGCGGAAATGAAGCAGCAAATCCGCGAGTACAGCGAGATCCTCACGCTCGTGCGCACGACCGACGACATCCTGCGCGCGAAGAAGGAGAACAAGACCGGCATCATCTTCGGCTTCCAGAACTCGTATGCGTTCGAGGACAACCTCGGATATATCGAAGTGTTCAAGGAACTCGGCGTGAACGTGGTGCAGCTTTGCTACAACACGCAGAACCTCGTCGGCACCGGTTGCTATGAGCCGGACGGCGGCCTCTCGGGTTACGGCAAGGAAGTGATTCATGAAATGAATCGCGTGGGCATCGTGGTCGATCTGTCGCACGTCGGGGCGAAGACTTCTTCCGATGCGATCGCGTGCTCGAAGAAGCCCGTCACGTACTCGCACTGCTGCCCGTCGGGGCTCAAGGATCATCCGCGCAACAAGACGGACGAGCAACTGCGCGAAATCGCCGATGCGAACGGCTTCGTCGGCGTGACGATGTTCTCGCCGTTCCTGAAGAAAGGCCCGGACGCGACCGTCGACGACTATCTCGAGGCGATCGAATATGTGATCGATGTCATCGGCGAAGACAAGGTCGGTATCGGCACGGACTTCACGCAAGGCTACAGCACGGAATTCTTCGACTGGATCACGCACGACAAGGGCCGCTATCGCCGCCTGACGAATTTCGGCAAGGTCGTGAATCCGGAAGGAATCCGCACGATCGGCGAGTTTCCGAACCTCACCGCCGCAATGGAAAAGGCCGGCTGGAGCGAATCGCGCATCAAGAAAGTGATGGGCGATAACTGGATGCGCTACTTCGGCGAAGTCTGGAACGTCTGACGATCAACGACAAATACACAGGAACCCCGCGATGCAACCGCAACTGCCTATCGATGTCGATCCGCAAACCGGCGTCTGGACCACCGACGCGCTGCCGATGCTTTATGTGCCGCGCCACTTCTTCACCAACAATCACGTCGCCGTCGAGGAAGCGCTCGGGCGCGACACGTATGCGGAGATTCTCTACAAGGCCGGCTACAAGTCCGCGTATCACTGGTGCGACAAGGAAGCCGAGAAGCACGGCATCAGCGGCATGGCCGTGTTCGAGCATTACCTGAAGCGGCTGTCGCAGCGCGGCTGGGGCCTGTTCGACATCGTCGAGGCCGATCCTTCGACGTCGCATGCGCGCATTCATCTGCGTCACTCGTCGTTCGTGCTCCAGCAGCCGGGCAAGCAGGGCAAGCTCTGCTACATGTTCGCGGGCTGGTTCGCAGGCGCGATGGACTGGGTCAACGACACCGCGCCCGACAGCGCAAAGAAAGGCCCGCGCTCGAAGTCGATCGAGACGCAGTGCGCCGCCGAAGGACACGATCACTGCGTGTTCGAAGTGTCGCCGCTTGCCTGAGAGAGCGCCGGAGACAGCGCAGCAGCAACGTAGTCGCAGATAAAACCATCCCGAGGTCGATCGCAATGCGTTACCCGAACCTTTTCAAGCCTCTCCAGCTGAACAAGCTCACGTTGCGCAATCGCATCGTCAGCACCGCGCACGCGGAGGTCTATGCCGAACCGGGCGGTCTGCCCGGCGACCGCTATATCCGTTATTACGAGGAGAAGGCGAAGGGCGGCGTCGGCCTCGCCGTGTGCGGCGGTTCGAGTCCCGTTTCGATCGACAGCCCGCAAGGCTGGTGGAAGTCGGTGAATCTCGCGACCGACAAGGTCATCGACCCGCTGTCGCGTCTCGCCGAAGCGATGCATCGTCATGGCGCGTTCATCATGATCCAGGCGACGCACATGGGCCGCCGTTCCGCATGGCACGGCGAGCACTGGCCGCATCTGATGTCGCCTTCGGGCGTGCGTGAGCCGGTGCATCGCGGCAACGCGAAGATCATCGAAGTGGAAGAGATCAAGCGCATCATCCAGGACTTCGCCGCAGCCGCGAAGCGCGTGAAGGATGCGGGCATGGACGGCATCGAGATTTCCGCCGCGCATCAACATCTGATCGATCAGTTCTGGAGTCCGCGCACCAACTTCCGCACGGACGAATGGGGCGGCTCGCTCGAGAACCGTCTGCGCTTCGGTACGGAAGTGCTGAAGGCCGTGCGTGAAGCCGTGGGCGCGGATTTCTGCGTCGGCCTGCGCATGTGCGGCGATGAGTTTCATGAAGACGGCCTCTCTCACGAGAACCTGAAGGAGATCGCTCAGGCGATGTCCGAAAGCGGCCTCATCGATTACGTCGGCGTGATCGGTTCGGGCGCGGATACACACAACACGCTTGCCAACTGCATGCCGCCGATGGCGCTGCCGCCCGAGCCGTTCGTGCATCTCGCGGCGGGCATCAAGTCGGTCGTGAAGCTGCCGATCATGCATGCGCAGAGCATTCGCGACGCAGGCCAGGCCGAACGTCTGCTCGCCAACGGCATGGTCGATCTCGTCGGCATGACGCGCGCGCAGATCGCCGATCCGCACATGGTCATCAAGATCCGCGATGGCCGCGAGGATGAAATCAAGCAGTGCGTCGGCGCGAACTACTGCATCGACCGTCAGTACAACGGCCTCGATGTGCTGTGCGTACAGAACGCGGCGACCTCGCGTGAAGAGACGATGCCGCATGTGATCGAAAAGACGCGCGGGCCGAAGCGCAAGGTCGTGGTGGTCGGCGCGGGGCCTGCGGGTCTCGAAGCGGCGCGCGTTGCGCGTTCGCGCGGCCATGACGTCGTGCTGTTCGAGAAGAACGAGTATGTCGGCGGTCAGATCATGCTCGCCGCGAAAGCGCCGCAGCGCGAACAGATGGCCGGCATCGTGCGCTGGTTCGACATGGAAACGAAGCGGCTGGGCGTCGATCGCCGCCTCGGTGTCGCGGCCGACGACAAGATGATCATGGCGGAGAAGCCGGACATCGTCGTGCTCGCGACGGGCGGTTCGTCGTTCACGAATCAGGTGCCTGCATGGGGCGTGGAACAGGGTCTTGCAGTGAGTTCGTGGGACATTCTCTCGGGCAAGGTCGAGCCGGGCAAGAACGTGCTCGTCTATGACGGCGTGAGCACGCATGCGGGCGCAGGCGTCGCGGACTTCATCGCGTCGCGCGGCAGCAATGTCGAGATCGTCACGCCGGATGTGAAGGTCGCCGACGACACCGGCGGCACCACGTTCCCGATTTTCTATCGACGGCTCTATGCGCAAGGCGTGATCCACACGCCGAACTACTGGCTCGACAAGGTGTACGAGGAAGACGGCAAGAAGATCGCCGTGATCCGCAACGAGTACACGGAAGAGCAGGAAGAGCGCGCGGTGGATCAGGTCATCATCGAGAACGGCATCACGCCCAACGACGCGCTCTACTGGAAGCTCAAGCCCGAGTCGCTCAATCGCGGGCAGATCGACGTGCACACGCTCTTCGCTTCGCAACCGCAGCCGTCGCTCAGCGAAGAGCTCGGCAACGGACGCTTCCTGCTGTTCCGCGTCGGCGACTGCATCTCGATGCACAACATCCACAGCGCGATCTACGATTCGCTGCGCCTCTGCAAAGACTTCTGACGAGGGTATTGGACGATGAACCCCGTGTTTGTCATCACCGCTTTGCTGTGGCTTTCGATGGCGGGCCTCGCGTTCGCCCTTCTCAAGCGCGCAGCCTACTGGCGCGAAGGCCGCGCGACGACGGCCGGCGCGTACGGATGGGCGAATCTGCTGACCATCCCCAAGCGCTATTTCGTCGATCTGCATCATGTCGTCGCGCGCGATCCGTATATCGCGAAGACGCACGTCGCGACCGCCGGCGGCGCGATTCTCGCGATGGCGCTCGTCTTCATCAACTACGGTCTCGCGATCTACTCCGTCTGGCTCGACCGCGCGATCTTCCTCGCGGCCATCATCATGCTGGTCGGCGCGGTGTTCGTGTACCGGCGTCGCCGCGCGAAAGATGTGCCCGCGCGTCTGTCGCGCGGACCGTGGGACAGTCTGCCGCTGTTGCTCGGATCGTTCGCCGTCGGTCTCGCGCTGTTCATGCTGTTGCCCGCTTCGTGGATGTCGGGATCGCTCGCGATCATTGTCGCGTTGCTGATTGCGGCGGGCGCCTACACGATGACATTCGGCGCGGCGCAAGGCGGCCCGATGAAGCACGCGATGGCGGGTCTCCTGCATCTCGCGTTCCATCCGCGCCAGGAGCGTTTCAAGGCAAAGACCGAGCACGAAGTGGTGCCGCCGACCGCGCTGAAAAAGCCCGTGCTCGATGCGAAGGAATACGGCGTCGGCAAGCCGGTGGAGTTTCGCTGGAACCAGTTGCTGAGCTTCGACGCCTGCGTGCAATGCGGCAAGTGCGAGGCCGCGTGCCCCGCGTTCGCATCGGGTCAGCCGCTCAATCCGAAGAAGCTGATTCAGGATCTGGTCGTCGGCATGGTCGGCGGTTCCGACTCGCAATACGCGGGCAGCCCGACGCCCGGCATTCCGGTCGGCAAGCATTCGGGCGGTCCGGCGAAGCCGCTCATCTCGCAGATGATCGAAGCGGACACGATCTGGTCCTGCACCACCTGCCGCGCCTGCGTGCAGGAGTGCCCGATGCTGATCGAGCACGTCGATGCGATCGTCGACATGCGCCGCAATCAGACACTCGTCGAAGGCGATGTGCCGGGCAAAGGTCCGATCACGCTCGCGAATCTGCGCGAGACGGGCAGTCAGAACGGCTACGACATCGGCGCGCGTTACGACTGGTCGGTGGATCTGCAAGTGCAGGTCGCGCAACCGGGCCGTCCTGTCGATGTGCTGCTGATCGCCGGCGAAGGCGCGTTCGACATGCGTTACCAACGCACGCTGCGCGCACTGGCGAAGGTGCTGAACAAGGCGGGCGTCGATTACGCGGTGCTCGGCGGCGTCGAAACCGATACCGGCGACACGGCGCGGCGTCTCGGCGACGAAGCCACGTTCCAGCAATGCGCGTCGAAACTGATGAACACGCTGTCGCAGTATCAGTTCCGCCGCATCGTCACGGCCGATCCACATGTGCTGCACAGCCTGCGCAATGAATATCGCGCGCTCGGCGGCTATTACGAAGTGCAGCATCACACCGCGTTCATGGCCGAGCTCGTCGCGAACGGCAAGCTGACGCCGAAGGCCGCCGCCGTGCTCGCGGACAAGAAGATCACGTATCACGATCCGTGCTATCTCGGCCGCTACAACGGCGAGACGGAAGCGCCGCGCAAGCTGCTGAAGACCATCGGCATCAAGGTCGTCGAGATGGAACGTCATGGCATGCGCGCACGCTGCTGCGGCGGTGGCGGCGGCGCGCCGCTGACCGATATCCCCGGCAAGCAGCGCATTCCCGATATCCGCATCGCCGATGCGAAGTCGGTCGGCGCGGACGTGGTCGCGGTCGGTTGCCCGCAATGCACCGCGATGCTGGAAGGCGTGGTCGGCTCGCGTCCCGAAGTGCTCGACGTGGCGGAACTCGTCGCCGCAGCGCTGGAGTAAAGGCAATGAACGACATCAAACGAATCGATCCGCGCCGGCCTTTCATCGTCACGGCGGCGGGGCTCAAGCGCATCACGCTCGGTGAAGTCGGCAATGGCGTCGTGCTGGACTTCGCGCATGGCGGCCACAGGGAAGCGGTGAAGCCGCGCCGCACGATGAAGCCCGCCACGCGCGTGCTGCTCGTCGCGGCGCATACGGATCGCGGCGCGCTCGACGATCACGCGCGCCAGGCGCTCGCCGCCGCAGCGTTGCTCGCGGATGACACAACCGAAGTTGTGCTGATCGCGTTCGGCGAGTTCAAGGACGATGCCGCTGCGTTGGGCGCGGATCGTTATATCGAACTGCCCGCGTTCGACCGGCGCAATTACGCGCCCGACGAAGAAGTGCGCGCGCTGACGGCATGCGTCGCGGCATTCACGCCCGCGCACGTCTTCATGCCCGACAACGCAACGGGCGATGGCGATCTCGGCCGCCGCTACGCTGCGCGCGCCGATGCATCGATTGCGACACAGGTCGTCGAACTCGACGCCGCGCACGTTGCGTCGTATGCGCAGGCGGGCCGCGCGCTCGCATCGCGCGCCTTGCCCGATGTGATTCTGCTCGCCGCCAACGCGGTCGATGCGAAGCTGCCGTTCGTCGGCGCGGGCGAGGCGGTGAATCCGGACGGCATCGTGCCGGCTTCGAAAGTGAGCGCTTACGTCGATCTCGGCATCGAGGAAATGGACGCCGCGCAGGTCGCGCTGGAAGAGGCGGATTTCATCGTATCGGCGGGCAACGGCGTGTCCGATGTCGCCGCGTTCGAGGTGCTGGCGGGCACGCTGGGCGCGGCGATCGGGGCGAGCCGCGTCGCCGTAGACGATGGCAAGTTCACGCGCGACAAGCAGATCGGCGCGACCGGCAAGACTGTCGAGGCGAGCGTGTATATCGCGTTCGGCATTTCGGGCGCCGTGCAGCACTTGCAGGGCATCAAGGATTGCCGTCACGTGATCGCCGTGAATCTCGACGCCAGCGCGCCGATTGCCAAACGCGCGAATCTCACGATCGTCGCGGACACGCAGGAAACCATCAAGGCGCTGTCCGACGCCGCCGCCGCCGCGCGCGCCGCGCGCGCCGCGCGGGCCAGCGGTGCTTCGATCGTGCAGACCGCGCACGTTGCCGAGGGAGTCGCAGCATGAAGATCGCCGTTCTGGTTTCCACCGGCCGCCATCCCGTCAGCGGCACGGCGCGTTACAGCCGCAACGATGCGGCCGCCTTGACGATCGCCATCGACATTGCCAGGACGCACCACGCGCAACTCGACGTGCTGCACGCGGGCGATCCGGGAAATCCCGCACTCGCGGAATATCTCGCGCTCGGCGCGCCGAAAGTCGAAGTGCTGAATACGCAAGGCGATGCGTGCGCGGCTCTTGGAGCAAGGCTCGCGGGTTACGACCTGGTGTTCACCGGCACACGCGCCGAAGGCGCGTTCGACAGCGGCACGCTGCCCTACAAGCTCGCCGATGCGCTGAACGTGCCGCTCGTCGGCGCGGCTGTCGATGTCAGCGTGACGAAGGACGGCGTGGAAGTGCGTCAGTTCATGCCGAAAGGCTTGCGCCGCCGCGTGCGCGCGCCGCTGCCCGCGCTCATCGCCGTGCATCCGCTCGCCAACGCCGCACCGCGCTATGCGTATGCGCGCATGCGTGAAGGTCACGTCACGCCGGTTGCGGCGAGTGCGCCTGCCGACAGGGAAAACACCGCCTGGAGCATCGGCCCGGTCACGGCCAAGCCGAAGAAACTGTCCGCGCCCGAGAAGCGCTCGGGCCACGCGCGCATGCTCGGCGCGACGACGACCGAAAGCCGCGGCGGCAGCGTCGTAATTGAAGGGAGTTCCGTCGAAAAAGCACAAGTGATTCTCGCGTATTTGCGCGAGCATCAACTCGTCGATTACTAGGTTTCGACGCAAGCCCGGTGCCACATACGAAAGCAGCAGCCCGCGTTCAAAGGTGTTTGGCGGGGCACCAGACGTGACGCAAAACGGAGCACACGATGAAAGTTTCGGCAGACGTTCGCGCAATGATCGAACGCCGCAAAAAGGGCCATACGCTCGAGGCGCCGTTCTATACGAGCCCGGAGATCCACGCGCTCGACCTCGATGCCATCTTCCGCAAGACCTGGATTCAGGTCGCCATCGAACCGGACATTCCCGAACCGGGCGATTACACGACGGTCGAGATCGGCAACGACTCGATCCTGATCGTGCGCGACGACGACATGGAAATCCGCGCGTTCTACAACGTGTGCCGCCATCGCGGCGCGCGCCTGTGCAATCAGGAGAAGGGCTCGCTCGGCAATATCGTGTGCCCGTATCACAGCTGGACGTACAACCTCTCCGGCGACCTGATGTTCGCCGAGCACATGGGCGACCAGTTCGACCGCTGCAAGCACAGCCTGAAGAAGGTGCATGTGCAGAATCTCGCGGGCCTGATTTTCATCTGCCTCGCCGATGAACCGCCCGCCGACTTCGCCGTGATGCGCGAAGCGATGGAGCCGTATCTCGCGCCGCATGGCCTGAGGGACTGCAAGATCGCGGCGAGCATCGACATCGTCGAGAAGGGCAACTGGAAGCTCACGATGGAGAACAATCGCGAGTGCTATCACTGCGTCGCGAACCATCCCGAGCTGACCATTTCGCTCTATGAATACGGCTTCGGCTATCAGCGTTCGCCCGCCAACGAGGAAGGCATGGCCGCGTTCGAGCAGACCGTCGCCGAACGCACCAGGCAATGGGAAGCGATGTGCCTGCCGTCCGCCGAAATCGAACGTCTGTCCGATCTCGTCACGGGCTTTCGCACGCAGCGCCTGCCGCTCGATCGGGACGGCGAATCGCAGACGCTCGATGCGAAGGTTGCATCGAAGAAGCTGCTCGGCGGCTTCGAGCGCGCGGACCTGGGCGGCCTGTCGTTCTGGACGCAGCCGAATTCGTGGCATCACTTCATGAGCGATCACATCGTGACGTTCTGCGTGATTCCGCTTGCGTCGGGCGAAACGCTCGTGCGAACGAAATGGCTGGTGCACAAGGATGCGCGCGAAGGCATCGATTACGACGTCGACAACCTCACCGCCGTGTGGCGCGCGACGAACGATCAGGACCGCACGCTCGTCGAGTATTCGCAGCTCGGCGTCACGAGCAACGCGTACGAGCCGGGTCCATATTCGCCGTTCACGGAAGGGCTCGTCGAAAAGTTCTGCGAGTGGTACATCGGGCGTCTTGCCGATCATGCGAACGCGCCCGAGCACGGCGTGGATGCGTCGCACGGCGAGAAAGTCGTTTCCTTCATGCGCTAAGCGCGCTCGAACAGCAGCAAGCAGGAGCAGAACATGATGCGCGATCAGGCTACGTTCGAGCCGACCCAAAGCCGAGTCACCCAGCCGAAATTCTGGGGGACGCTGCCCATGCGCTGGGATTGCGACACGGACGAGACGCTCGTCTGCTGTCACGTCCGGCAGGAAACGCATGACGTCAAGAGCTTTTTCTTCAAGGCGCCCGGCGAACGCACGTTCGTGTTCGAGCCGGGGCAGTTCATCACGCTCGAACTCGATATCGACGGCGAGCAGATCAACCGTTGCTACACGATTTCATCCGCGCCGACGCGCCCGCACACGATTTCCATCACGGTGAAGCGCGTGCCGGGCGGCAAGGTGTCGAACTGGCTGCACGACAACGTCGTGGCGGGAACGACCGTGCGCGTGCTCGGGCCGTCGGGCGAGTTCACGTGCGCGCGTCATCCGGCGCGCAAGTTCCTGTTCCTGTCGGCGGGGTCGGGCATCACGCCGCTCATGTCGATGAGCCGCGCGCATCACGAGCTCGTCGACGATGCCGACATCATGTTCGTGCATAGCGCGCGCACGCCGGACGACATCATCTTCGCGCGCGAACTCGATCTGATCGCGTCGAACCAGAAGAACTTCCGCACTGCATTCGTCTGCGAACGCGTGGGCGCGCGCACGAACTGGCCGGGCGTGACGGGCTTTCTGAGTCTGCCGTTGCTGAAGCTGATCGCGCCGGACTTTCTCGAACGCGAGATCTTCACGTGCGGTCCCGCGCCGTACATGAAGGCGGTGCGCGATCTGCTCGACGAAGGGGGGTTCGATCGCAAGCATTATCACGAGGAGAGCTTCTCGTTCGGCGTCGTCGAAGAAGTCGCGGCCGTGCTGACGACCGCGCATGTCGGCGATGCGCTCGCGACGCAGACGGATTTCGTCGAAGCGCGCGAAGAAGCGGTTGGCTTCGAGCCGGCGCCGGCGGAGCCGGTCGTCGAGCCGGTTGTGGAACCCTTGATCGAAACGAAGTTCAAGGTCAACTTTGCGAAGAGCCGGCGCGATATCGAATGCGGCGGCCACGAACACGTGCTCGATGCCGCGAAGAAAGCGGGCGTGCGGTTGCCTTCATCGTGCACGCAGGGCATGTGCGGCACCTGCAAGGTGAAGCTCGTGTCCGGCGAAGTGAGCATGAAGCATGCGGGGGGAATTCGTCAGCGCGAGATCGATCAGGGCATGGTGCTGCTGTGTTGCAGCAAGCCGTTGACGGATCTCGTCGTCGACAAGTGAGGTGCCCGGGCGACCCTGATCTGGGTGCGTCGTTTCTTGACAACTGAGTGTCGGAAAAGTGCGTTACGGGCCAATTCTGGCTGGTGATTCTGTTCGCTACACGGCGTGGGCCGCTAAGGGGAAACCAAATGAAACCGATGAGAAGAATGCTCGTGCTCGGGGCGATGACCGCCGCGCTGGCCGCGAGCCTTGGGGCGAACGCCGCAGACAAGCCGACGATCAAAATCGGTTACGTCGAGGGCTGGGACGATAGCGTCGCGACGTCGAACGTGGCGGCGCGCATCATCGAGAAGAAGCTGGGGTATCCGGTGCAGCTCGTGCCGGTTGCGGCGGGCGTGATGTGGCAGGGCGTCGCGCGCGGCGATCTGGACGCGACCTTGTCCGCGTGGCTGCCGGTGACGCACGGCGCGTACTGGAACAACTTCAAGGCGAAGGTCGTGAATCTCGGTCCGAACTTCAATGACGCGAAGATCGGCTTGATCGTGCCTGAGAATGTCGACGTGAATAGTCTTTCGGACCTCGAAGCGAAGAAGGCGGAATTCGATTCGCGCATCGTCGGGATCGATGCGGGCGCGGGTGTGATGCAGAAGACCAGCGAGGCGATCAAGGCCTATAACCTCGACTACAAGCTGCTGCCGAGCTCGGGTAGCGCGATGACAGCGGAACTGGCGCGTTCGGAAGCGGCCAACAAGCCGATCATCGTGACGGGCTGGAAGCCGCACTGGATGTTCGCGAAGTACAAGCTGAAATTCCTGGAAGATCCGAAGAAGGTGTTTGGTGAATCCGAGCACGTAGACAACGTGATCAATCCGGAACTGGAGAAGAAGGCGCCGCAGGTTGTGGCGTTTCTGAAGAAGTTTCAGTGGAAACCGGGTGAGATCGATAGCGTGATGCTTGCCACGCAGAATGGCGAGAAGCCGCAGGCGGCTGCCGATGCGTGGATCGGCGCGCATGGGGATCGGGTGGATTCCTGGGTTAAGTAACGGGTTCTTTTGCGTTTGGGCAAACGCTAAGCGTCGTGGGGATGGTTCCTGCGGCGCTTTTTTTTGATGTGTCGCCGGATTCGGCGACACACCCAAACCAAAACCCTCAACGCAAAACCACGGTCCGCTCACCGTTGATAAAGACCCGCCGCTCGATAAAAGCCTTCACAGCCCGCGCCAGCGTAATGCATTCGACATCGCGCCCGGTGGCAAGCAGCCTCTCAGGCCCATAAGAATGATCGACCCGCTCGACTTCCTGCTCGATGATCGGCCCTTCATCGAGATCATCGGTGACGAAATGCGCCGTCGCGCCGATCAGCTTGACCCCGCGCGTATGCGCCTGATGATAAGGCTTCGCTCCCTTGAACCCCGGCAGGAACGAATGATGAATATTGATCGCCCGCCCGGCGAGCGCGCGGCTCGTCTCTCCCGAAAGAATCTGCATATAACGCGCAAGCACCATCAATTCAGCGCCTGACGTCTCGAACAGATCGAGCAGACGCGCCTCCTGCTGAGACTTGGTATCGGCGGTAATCGGCAGATGATGGAACGGCAGGCCATGCTGTCCGGCCAGATGCGCGAGGTCCGTATGATTCGACCCGATCCCGACGATGTCCATCTTCAGCTCGCCCATGCGCCAGCGGAACAGCAGATCGGCGAGACAGTGCTCCAGCTTCGACACCATGATGAGCACCTTCGGCCGCACGGCGAGATCGTGCATCGCCCACGACATCGAGAAGCGCCCGGCGATCGGTTCGAATTCGCGCTTCAGCATCGCGAGGTCCAGCGCTTCGCCGGCCTGTGCGCCATGAAACACGCAGCGCACGAAGAAGCGTTCGCTCAAGTCGTCGTCGAACACGGTGAGTTCGTCGATATAACCGTGATGCCGCTCCAGAAAGCCGACGATGGCGGCGACCTGCCCCGCCGCGCTCGGGCACGAGACCGTAAGCACCAGTTGATCAAAGCGGGAATCGGCGGCCATGCGTGCTCCACATTCGTAGGGTCGCAACGCCGCGAAATGCGGCGAGCGTACACGCTAGTAGAGCAAACACCGGCACGCTCCGGATAGAAGCGAAACGCCGCGCAGATAGTATGAAAGCGTCAGCCGGTGACGTCGCATTCGTCGAGCAGCCACTCGCTGAACGCCCGCACTGCGGCAACCGGCTCGCGCGCCGTGACCAGCACGTAGCCGCGCTCGGTGACGAGCGGCGCATCGCAGAGCGCGACGAGCTGGCCCGTCGCGATCAGTTCGTCGATGAGCGGCGCCCAGCCCAGCGCGACGCCCTGGCCCATCACCGCCGCGTGCGCGACGAGCGCGTAACTGTTGAAGGTGAAGCCGCCTTGCGTCGGCGGTGCGGCCAGGCCGTGCGCCTCGAACCATGCGCTCCACGACAGCCAGCGTTCGGGGAGCGTCGGTTCGAGATGCAGCAACGGCAGCCCGGCCAGATCGGCGGGAGCGACGGGCGCGCTTCTGCCCGCGATCAACGCGGGGCTGCATACCGGCATCACGCGCTCGGGAAAGAGCTTCACGGCGCTCCTGTTGCCCCAATCGGCCTGCATATCACCGAACACGATGACGACATCCGCATGATCGCCCGATGCGCTCGGCAGGCTCTGCGACGTGATGATCTTCACGTCGACATCGGGCATCAGTGCCTTGAATTGCGGCAGGCGCGGCATCAGCCAGTAGGTGGCGAAGCCGAAGTCCGTCGAGAGCGTGAGCGTGCGCTGCGCGTGGCGCGAGCGGATATCGGACGTCGCCGCGCGGATGACGTCGAGGCCGCGCCGCACGGCATCGAAAAGACGCGCACCGTCTTCGGTGAGCGTGACGCCGCGATGCCCGCGCTCGAACAGCGCCGCGCCGAGCGACTCCTCCAGTTGCACGACGCGCTGGCTCACGGCGGGCTGCGTCGAGCCGAGTTCGCGCGCCGCGGCCGTGAAGCTCGCGAGACGCGCGGCGGATTCGAACATCAGTAGCGCCTGCATCGGTGGCAGACGGTCCAGGCGCGGCATAAGTGCTCCTTATAAGCGCATAACGAAATGCCATCTTCACAGCCGCAATCTGAACGGCAATAGTGAGACTGAACGCTCAAACAAAGATTCTATTCGAGGCACGCATTCATGCTTGAGACGAAACCCAATATCCTTGTGCTGATGGCCGATCAACTCACGCCCTTCGCACTCTCCGCATACGGCAACCGTGTGACGAAGACGCCGCGCATCGATGCGCTCGCGCGAGAAGGCGTCGTGTTCGAATCCGCGTATTGCGCGAGCCCGCTGTGCGCGCCGTCGCGCTTTTCGCTACTTGCTGGCAAGCTGCCTTCGAATATCGGCGCATACGACAATGCCGCCGAGTTTCCGTCCGAGACGCTCACGTTCGCGCATTATCTGCGCGCCGAAGGCTATCGCACGATTCTCTCGGGCAAGATGCATTTCTGCGGCGCGGATCAGTTGCACGGCTTCGAGGAGCGGCTCACGACCGATATCTATCCCGCCGATTTCGGCTGGACGCCCGACTGGCAGAATCCCGAAGCGCGCCCGACGTGGTATCACAACATGAGTTCCGTGATCGACGCGGGCCCGTGCGTGCGCACCAATCAGCTCGACTTCGACGACGAAGTGACTTTCACGACGCGTCAGAAGCTCTTCGATATCGCGCGCGAGCGCAACGCGGGCAGAGACGCGCGCCCCTTCATGATGGTCGCGTCCCTCACGCATCCACACGACCCGTACGCGATTCCACGCAAGTACTGGGACATGTATCGCGATGAAGATATCGACATGCCTTCGTATCGCGATTCGCTCGAAGCATGCGATCCGCATTCGAAGCGTTTGCGTCACGTGTACGAAGCGGACCGCACGCCGCCGACCGAGCGGCAGATCCGCAACGCGCGGCGCGCGTACTACGGCGCGGTGTCCTACGTCGACGACCAGTTCGCCGCGATTCTCGAGGCGCTCGAACAGGCGGGCCTCGCCGACGACACGATCATCGTCGTCACGTCCGATCACGGCGAGATGCTCGGCGAGCGCGGCCTCTGGTACAAGATGACGTTTTTCGAAGGCGGCTGCCGCGTGCCGCTGATCGTGCATGCGCCGAGGCAGTTTCGCGCGCATCGCGTGGCGGACTCGGTCTCGCATCTCGACGTGCTGCCGACGCTCGTCGAATTCGCGCGCGGAGAAACGCCGCAATCATGGCCCGATAGCGTCGACGGTCGAAGCCTCGTGCCGCATCTGCGCGAGACCGGCGGCCATGACGAAGCGATCGGCGAATATCTCGCGGAAGGCGCGATCGCGCCGATCGTGATGATCCGGCGCGCTCGCTTCAAGTTCATTCACACGCGCGTCGATCCCGATCAACTCTATGACGTCGAAGCCGATCCGTTAGAGCGCACCAATCTCGCGAGCGACGAACGTCATGCATCGCGCGTGGCCGAATTCCGCGCCGAGATCGCGCGCCGCTGGAATCTCGACGCGCTGCATCAGGACGTGCTGAAGAGCCAGCAGCGCCGTCATTTCCACTTCGCGGCGACGACGCGCGGCACGATTCAGTCATGGGACTGGCAGCCGCATGTCGATGCGAGCCAGCGCTACATGCGCAATCACATCGATCTGGACGATCTCGAAGCGATGGCTCGTTTTCCTGCCGTCGAGCACTGAGACGCGATCTGCACCATCACCCCACATTCGACAGGAACGCACCATGAAAAAGGGCTTCATCCATGCGCTGTTCGCCGCCGCGCTCGGCATCGTGGCGTCTCACGCGTCGCCCGCCGAGCCGCAGTCCTGCGCGCAGGTGCGCATGGCGGGGCCCGGCTGGACCGACATCGACGCGACCAACGCGATGAGCGGCATCGTGCTCAAGGCGCTCGGCTACCGGCAGAACGTCGCGAACCTGTCGGTGCCGATCACGTATCAGGGCATGAAGAAAGGGCAGATCGACGTCTTTCTCGGCAACTGGATGCCTGCACAGGCGCCGCTCGTGAAGCCGTTCGTGGAGGAGAAATCGATCGACGTGGTGCGCCCGAACCTCTCCAACGCGAAGTTCACGCTTGCCGTGCCGGACTATGTGGCGGCCGCCGGCGTGCATTCGTTCGCGGACCTCGCGAAGAACGCCGACAAGTTCGATCACCGCATCTATGGCATCGAGCCGGGCGCGCCCGCGAATCAGAACATCAAGCGCATGGTCGACGACAAGTCATTCGGCCTCGGCGACTGGAAAGTGGTCGAATCGAGTGAAACCGCGATGCTCACGCAAGTGGATCGCGCGGTGCGCGAGAAGAAGTGGATCGTGTTTCTCGCGTGGGAGCCGCATGTGATGAACACGAAGTTCAAGCTCGCCTACCTCGATGGCGGCGACCGGTACTTCGGCGCGAACTACGGCGGCGCGACGGTCAACACGGTGGCGCGCAGCGGCTACGAGCAGCAATGCCCCAACGTCGCGCGCCTGTTCAGGCAGATGGCCTTCAACGTCGATCTGGAAAACGGCGTGATCACTGAGGTGCTGGAGAAGAAGACCCACGTCGATGCAGCCGCGACGGATGCGCTCAAGCGTCATCCGGAACTGCTGAAGTCGTGGCTCGACGGCGTGAACACGGCGAGCGGCGGTAACGGCCTGGAAGCGGTTCAGACCGCGCTCGGCGTGAAGTGAAAGGTTAGAGGCCGAGGCGCTCGATGACGGCGCGGGTGGCCGGCGATACGAAGTGGCGGATAGCCTCGACGTGAGACTTGTTGAGGAGTCCGTGATCGCGATAGACGCCGGCCGCTTTGGCCAGACGTTCGAGCACGATGTCATGCACGATGGATACGTCCTGGCCGAAATCCCGTGCCTGAGCGGAGACGAGCCTGTCGATCGCGCGAATCATGTCGAGCAGACCTTCGGTATGAGGCGCGTAGAGATGGAGGAACGTGGCGACGATGAGATCGATGTCGCGCGGCTCGAGGCCGGGATACCAGAGGCTCAGAAGGCGACGGCGGGCGGCCTGGAGACAGTCGCGTGCCATCTCATGCTGGCTGTTGGTCAGGCTCGCGCGATGGGACCGGTGTTCGGTGAGCACCTCGTCGACGTTCGCGAGCTGGCCGCCCGCCGCCATGATCGCGGCGAGATAGTCGAGATCTTCGGCGCTGGCCGAGCGATCGTCGAAGCGAATATGGTGTTCCCGAATGAACGAACGCCGCACCATCAGCGTGCCGCCGCTGATCGTGTTCAGGCCGTCGAGAAGGTGAGCCTTGATGTCCGCGTCGCCCAGCGCGCAGTGCGCAATGCCTTCGGGGACATCGCCGAACACGCGGGCGTGCGATCCGGCGGCCATCAGGCGATCACAGTTCCTGAATGCGGCCACCTGCGCGGCAAGTCTCGCAGGGAGCGCGCGGTCATCGGCGTCGAGGCGAGCGATGAATTCACCCTGAGCTGCATCGAAGCCAGCGTTGGACGCGACGCTGACGCCCTCGTTGCGGTCGAAGTGGATGAGGCGAATGCGTTGGTCGTCGCCGGCGGCGTGGCGGGCGGCGGACATGGTCTGATCGGTCGAGCCATCGTCCACGACGATGAGCTGCCAGTCTTCGAGCGATTGTTGTCGAACCGAAGCGATCGCTTCGCCGATGAAGCATTCCGCATTGAAGGCGGGAATCACGACAGTGACGAGGGGCGGTGATTTCAGAGCGTTTTCAGACGTCATGGGGCGGTGGGCGAAGCGAACGGAAGGGATGCGGTTTTTTTACAGATTCCGAAGTATGCGGAGCCGTATCCGTCGGGCATATCGGGCATATCTGAATTCGCGGTCGTTCTATTGACGCGCAACACTTCATTGCACGAGTCGCAACTGGACAGATTTGCGTCGCAACAGGTCGAGCCGCGACATATATGGAACCTTATTTTTATAGCGTCGACACGACACGTCGTTTCATCGCCTAGCAGATCGTCAGCTTGCTTCATGCCTTTACGCCATGCGCGCGGGCAGGGCAGCGCTTTTTCCAACGCAACATCCATCAAGACGAGCAAAGGACCAGCACATGAGAAAAGGACATGCCGCGAAGATCGCCGGCCTCGCGTTCACGGCGGGCGCGGCGAGCGTGCCGACAGCGGCGCATGCGCAAAGCAGCGTGACGCTCTACGGCATCCTCGATGCGGGCATCACCTGGGTGAGCAACACCGGCGGCTCGCACGTGGTGAAGTTCGACGACGGCATTTCCTACGGCAACCGCATCGGCTTTCGTGGCGTCGAGGATCTCGGCGGCGGCCTGCAGGCGATCTTCGTGCTGGAGTCGGGCTTTCATCTCGGCAACGGCCAGTACGCGTTCGGCGGCGCCGAGTTCGGCCGGCAGGCGTATGTGGGCCTGAAGAACCAGTGGGGCACCGTGTCGCTCGGCAATCAGCTCGACATGACCGAGGAGTTCGTCTATCTCTACAACATCTCGGCCTGGGCGAGCGGCTATGCGATTCATCAGGGCGACTTCGACCGCATGAACGGCGACCGTCTGCCTAACTCGATCAAGTTCCTGTCGAACGACTTCGGCGGCTTCACGTTCGGCGGCATGTATTCGTTCGGCAATCAGGCCGGCGACTTCCATCGCAACAGCGCATGGAGCGTGGGCGCGCACTACACGGCGAGCACCTTCAATGTCGGCGCGGCCTATACGCAACTGAACAACCCCAACGGCATCTACGCGTTCGATCCCTACGCGATGATCGGCGCGCGCACCTTCCTCGGCCAGCCGACCGTATCCGTCGATCCCGCGACTGGCGCGGTCACGGATCTCTATAGCGCGAACGCGTTTCCCGTCGACAAGCAGGGCGCGTTTGCAGTGGGCGCGGCGTGGACCATCGGCAAGCTGATGTTGTCCGGCAACTTCACCTACACGACGATCAAGGGCCTTGGGCAAACCTCGCACATGCAGGTGTACGAAGGCGGCGCGTCGTATAGCTTCATGCCCGATCTGAGCCTGTACGGCGGCTATCAGCACACGCGCTTCGAAGGCAATCACTGGAATCAGGGGTCGCTCGGTTTGCACTATCTGCTTTCTAAGCGCACGGATGTGTATGTGTCGGGCGACTATCTGCGCGCGTCGGGGCCGATCGATGCGGTGATCGGGTATAGCTTCACGCCTTCATCGTCGAATACTCAGTCCGATGTTCGCATCGGCATGCGTCATTCGTTCTAGGCCGCCGCAAGCCCTGCGGGAGCGGCACCACGCAATGCGCTGCGATCCTGCCGCGGACTCGTGTTGAAGCGCACACGATACGTGCGCGAAAAATGCGACGGCGATTCGAACCCGCATGCGACGCATACCGCGAGAATCGACATATCCGTCTGCTGCAACAGCTCGCGCGCCCGCGTGAGCCGAAGCCCGAGATAGAAATGCGTCGGCGTGTCCTTCAGCGACGCGCAGAACAGCCGCTCCAGTTGCCGCCGCGTCACGCCGATCGATTCGGCGAGCGCGTCCGGCGACAGCGGCTCTTCCATGTTCTGCTCCATCAGCTCGATCACCTGGATCAGCTTGCGATTGTGGATGCCGTACCGCGCCGCGATCTGCAGGCGCTGATGATCCGAGCGCTCCTGATGCGCCCCAGCACGAACTGCTCCGACACCTGCGCCGCGAGATTCGCGCCATGCTCGCGCGCGATCAGGTCGAGCATCAGATCGATCGACGCCGTGCCGCCCGCGCACGTGATGCGACGCGTGTCGATCTCGAAGAGTTCCTGACTCGTCTCGATGGCCGGATAGCGCTCCGCGAACGCCGCGGCCGCTTCCCAATGCAGCGTCGCGCGCTTGCCCGCGAGCAGGCCGGCTTCCGCGAGGATGAAACTGCCCGTGTCGATGCCGCCGAGCGTCGCGCCCGCGCGATCGAGACGCTTCAGCCAGTCGCCGATCGCGCGCGTGTAGTCGGAGAGCGGCTCGAAGCCCGACACGACAAACACGGTGCGCGCATCGCTCACCTGATCGAACGCGCTTTCGGCGTTGAGCGTGATGCCGTTGCTCGCGGCGACCGGCCCGCCGTCGACGGACAGGATATGCCAGCGATACAGCTCGCCCGCGAAGCGATTGGCGACTCGCAGAGGTTCGATCGCGGACATGAAGCCGATCGACGAGAATTCGGGCAGCAACAGAAAGTGGAAATCGTGGGGAGCGGACATCGGATCGATCGAAAAAGACAGGTCGATTGGCAAGCCGTCCACGCTAGCAAGTGCAATAAACGCGCGCAATCCGGCGCGCCCCGTAGGGCGAGCCGGACCGGATGCGGAAGAACGTGCGTTCAGGCGCTCGACAGTTCGTTCGTGAGCGTCTGCGCGACGGCGGCGAGATGCGGTTCGACGACCAGATCGGTGTGCTTGCCATCGACCTGCATGATGCGCAGGCCGTGCTTCGCGACGCGCTGCCAGACCGGCAGTGGATCGCTGCGCGAGTTGTCGAGCAGGCTCGCGCGCACATAGACGATCGGGCCGCCGTCATAGCGGCGCGGCCGGTAGGTCGTCATCGCCACGCGCATCGATTCGCGCACGCGCTGAAGCACGGGCGGCATGCCGACTGCATCGGGTGCGGGCGTGTGCGCCTGCTTGCCCATGCGCATGCGCACGCGGTCGGTGATCACGGCTGCCTTGCCGCGCATGTAACCGAAGCGCTCGCCGGCTTCGAGCGAACGCAGTTCGCGCAGACGTTCGACGATCACGGCCGCCTGATAGCGCGTCCACTGCGAGAGAGGCAGGCAGCGTGTGTGAACGTAGGTATCGAGCAGGCAGAGCATCTCGATCTTCTCGCCCGCCGCGACGAGCTGCTGCGCGATCTCGAACGCGATCAGACCGCCGAACGAGTAACCGACGAGCGCATACGGCCCGCTCGGCTGCACTTCGCGCATGCGCAGCACGTAGCCGCGCGCCATCTCTTCGACGCTGTGCTGCGGCGCTTCATCGCCGTCGAGGCCCAGCGCCTGCAGGCCATAGACGGGCCGCTCGTTTTGCAGCATGCCCGCAAGCGTCAGGCACTCCATCACCGAGCCGGTGATGCTGTGCACCATGAAGAGCGGCCGGCCGCTGCCCGCGCGCATCTGCACGAGTGTGGAGTTGCCGGCGCGCGTGTCCGGATCGGCGGCGAGAACGGCGGCGAGCCGCGCGATGGTGGGCGCGAGGATCATCGTCGAGAGCGGCAGGGTGCGGCCGGTCGCGCGCTGCACGTCGGTGAGCATGCGCGCGGCGAGCAGCGAATGGCCGCCCAGCTCGAAGAAATTGTCGTCGCGGCCGATCGGCGAGAAGCTGAAATGCTGCTCCCACAGCGCGCACAGATACGCTTCGATCGCCTCGACCGATTCGCCCGGCGCGGGCAGCTCGCGTTTCACGCGCGTGAGCGACGGATGCTCGCGGATCTGATCGAGACACTCGGGATTCGCGAGCGACGACACATTGCGCGCGGGCAGGCCGTTGACCGCATCGCGCGCGGCGGCTTCCGATGGCTTGTTGTTGTGCGTGACCGGCAGACCGTCGACCTGCACGATCACGTCCGGCACGAGCGCGGCCGAGCCCTGGCGCGTGAGATCGCGGCGCACATGCGCGGCAAGCGCCGCATTCAGTTGCGCGCCGGGCCGCAGCACGAGCAGCAGCACGATGCGCTGGCCCGCGTCGCCCGCGTTCGCGCCGGTCTGCGGCACGACCATCGCGTGACGAATCTCGGCAATGCCGCTCAGAATGCGGTAAATCTCGCCCGGGCTCACGTTGATGCCGCGCACGTTGAGCACGCCGTCGCTGCGGCCGTGCAGCCGCGCGGAACCCTGCGGCGAGAACTCGATGACATCGCCGTGCGTCCACACGCCTTCGTTCGCGGCGAAGTAGGCCTTGTGAAAGCGCGAGCCGTCGTCGTCGCTGAAGAAGCCGAGCGGGCGCGACGGGAACGGATTCGTGCAGACCAGCTCGCCGGGCATGATCGTGCTCGCGCCCTGATCGAACGCCTGCACGTCGAGGCCGAGGCTCCTGCATTGCGCTTCGCCCGCATAGACGGGCAGGTTCGGGTTGCCGAGCACGAAGCAGCCGATGATGTCCGTGCCGCCCGAGATCGATTGCAACTGCAACGGCTTCACATGGTCGTAGACCCACTGGAACTGCGAGTCGTAAAGCACGGCGCCGGTGGACATCATCGCCCGCAATGCGGACAGATCGAGCTGCGTACCCGGTTCGATACCCGCGTCCTCGCTCATCTTCAGATAGGCGGGGCTCGTGCCGAACACGCTCACGCGCTCCTTCGCGATGAGACGCCAGAGCGTGTCGACGGCCGCGACCGGGCCGTCATATGTGACGATCTCGACGCCCGATGCGAGCACCGACATCTGCCAGTTCCACATCATCCACGAGCAGCTCGTGTGGAAGAACAGCTTGTCGCCGGGGCCAAAGTCGCTGTGCAGGCGATGTTCCTTCACGTGTTCGAGCAGCGTGCCGCCCGCGCCGTGCACGATGCATTTCGGCTTGCCCGTCGTGCCCGACGAAAACATGATGAAGAGCGGATGATTGAACGGGAAGCGCTTCCATGAGAAGCGCATCGCGTCGCCGCGCACGATCAGCGAGTGCAACTCGTGCTGGCGCTGCGTCACCGAACTGGGCAGGTCGGTTTCGTCGAGGCACACGATGTCGGTCAGCGTCGGCAACTGCGCGGCGACTGCGGCGACGTGCCCCGAGATCGACCCGCCCGTGTCGAACGGACGCTGCATCGTGTGCGCGAACATCATCTTCGGGTCGAGCGGCGCGAAGCGGTCGAGGATCGCCTGCACGCCGTTTTCCGGCGCGGCGGTGGACAGCGTGGCGCCGAGCGCGGTCACGGCGAGCGCGACGGTGATCGCGTCGCCGTCGTTGCGCATGATCGCGACCACCCGGTCGCCCTCTTTCAGGCCCAGCTCGGAAAGCGTCTGTGCGAGCCGCACGACGCGCTCGCGCAGTTCACCGCGCGTATAGGCGATGCGCCGGCCGTCGGCATAGCACGAGGTGAGCGCGGGGGCGTCATCGGGAGCGATGCGTTTGCCGAGCAGATTCTCGGCGTAATTCAATTCGACGTTCGGAAAAAATCTGGCCGTTTCGCATTGATTGCCGATACAAACGGGCTCATCCGAACCCGACCATTCGAGACCGCGCGCCGATTCGAGAAAGCATTTCCAGAATTGCCGATATTCACGCGCCGCGTAGGCGTGCAATTGGGAATAATCGGCGAAATGTTCGCCGGTTGCTTTCTCGAAGGCCTGTGCGAAGGCCGTCATGCGCGATGCTGAAATCTGTTCGGTGGACGGCTGAAATAGCGGTTCGCGCGCATACAGCCGCGCATTCTCTCGGATGGCGTCTTGACGGTCCATGTCCCAGGCACCTTTGATTTGGACGACGTGTTTTAAATAGCTATGTGCTCGACGACGATTCGCAGGAAATCTCTCCATTCCCTTTGCCGCAGGCGTCGGAGACCAGCCTAACCCCTCATGTCGAATGTACCCCGCCGGAAATCCTTCCAATGTGCGCATAACCACAGAGGTTGTGGCGTTCCGGCCAAGTTTGACCTTGCAAGTGGGCGCTAAAGCATGTTTCGGATACCGAAAGGCGGCAATTACTACGCTTTCGGGCGGGTTTGTTCATCTCAATTCGCGTTAACGCTATGGCGAAAATCCTTTGAATGCGAGCCGAAACGAGGTAAGCGGCGCGCGAACGTGCGTGCGTGAATGCTTTCGGCGTGCAGGTCGCAAGCAGTCAAGTCACGGTCGCACGCGGGCGTTCGGGCGCCTTTATGCGGCGGTACTTTGTACCCCATGCCGGCACACGAACCGGCGCATCGATTCAACCCTCACCGAAAGGCTCGCCATGAGACAACGCCTGATCTGCACGCTGCTTGCCGTTACCTGTTCCGCATTCGCCGTGGCGCCGGGCGCGCAGGCGGAAGACGCGAGTTGCCGCACGGTGCGCTTCGTCGATATCGGCTGGACCGACATCACCTCGACGACCGCGCTCGCGTCGGTCGTGTTCGAGGGGCTCGGCTATGCGCCGCGCACTACGGTCGCGTCCGTGCCGATTTCGCTTGCTGGCCTGAAGAGCAAGCAGATCGATGTATCGCTTGGTTACTGGTGGCCGGTGCAGCAGAAGGCGGTCGAGCCGTTCCTCGAAGCGAAGAGCATCCAGAAGCTGGAACCGCCGAACCTTTCGGGCGCGAAAGCGACGCTCGCCGTGCCGAGCTATGCGTACGATGCGGGCATCAAGACGTTTGCGGACATCGCGAAGCATCGCGACGAGCTGGGCGGCACGATCTACGGCATCGAGCCGGGCAGCAGTGCGAACGCCAAGATTCAGAAGATGATCGATTCGAATCAGTTCGGGCTGGGTGGGTTCAAGCTCGTGCAGTCGAGCGAGGCGGGGATGCTGGTCACGGTCGAGCGCGCGATCCGCGAGAAGAAGCCGGTTGTGTTTCTCGGTTGGGAGCCGCATCCGATGAACATTCAGATGAAGATCAACTATCTCTCCGGTGGGGATGAGGTGTTCGGGCCGAACTATGGCGAAGCGCGGGTTTATACGCTGACGAATACGGATTTTCTGGCGCGGTGTCCCAATGCGGGGAAGTTTGTTTCCAACCTGCGATTCACGACTGATCTGGAGAACCGCTTGATGCAGCCGGTGATGAACAAGGAACGGCCTCAGGAAGCGGCGAAGGCTTATCTCAAGCAGAACCCGCAGGTGCTGGATGCCTGGCTTGCAGGCGTGAAGACGGTTGATGGGAAGGAGGGTTTGACGGCGGTCAGGCAGTATCTTGGGCTTTGAGTTTTGCTTGCGCTTGGGGTTGGGGTTGTTGTCGCCGGATCCCGTGAGCGTGTTGGTTTATTTGCGTTGCCCCGCACAGGGGCAACGCAAATAGACCGACACGAAACCAGGATTTCGCGAAAAAGCCGAAGCAACCCAGAAACAAAGGAACCCTAACAGAAACCAAGGGAAAAAAGACGATGAACTACGAAGTGATAGTAACGTGCGCAGTAACCGGCGCCGGCGACACGACCGGCAGACACCCCGCCATCCCCACGACCCCAAAACAGATAGCGCAAGCAGCAATAGAAGCGGCCCGCGCGGGCGCGACCGTCGCCCACTGCCACGTACGCGATCCCAAAACGGGCAGAGGCAGCCGCGATCCCGCGTTGTACCGAGAAGTAGTGGACCGCATCCGCTCCTCCGACACCGACGTGATCATCAACCTGACCGCCGGTATGGGCGGCGACCTCGAAATCGGCCCGGGCGAAGACCCGATGCGCTTCGGCAAGGGTACTGATCTCGTCGGCGGTCTGACGCGTCTCGCGCACGTCGAAGAACTGCTGCCCGAAATCTGCACGCTCGACTGCGGCACGCTGAACTTCGGCGACGGCGACTACATCTACGTCTCGACGCCTGCGCAACTGCGCGCCGGCGCAAAGCGCATCCAGGAACTCGGCGTGAAGCCCGAACTGGAAATCTTCGATACGGGTCACCTTTGGTTCGCCAGTCAACTGCTGAAAGAAGGCCTGCTCGATGACCCGCCGCTCTTCCAGCTGTGCATGGGCATCCCCTGGGGCGCGCCGCCCGACACCGGCACGATGAAGGCGATGGTCGACAATCTGCCGCCCGGCGCGCACTGGGCGGGCTTCGGCATCGGCCGCATGCAGATGCCGATGGTCGCGCAGGCGATGCTGCTCGGCGGCCACGTGCGCGTCGGTCTCGAAGACAACCTGTGGCTCGATCGCGGCGTGCACGCGACCAACGGCTCGCTCGTGCAACGCGCCGTCGAGATCATCGAAAGGCTGGGCGCACGCGCGCTCACGCCCGCCGAAGGACGCAGAAAACTCGGGCTGCCGCCGCGCGGCGAACGTCCGCTGGAAAAACGCATCGCCGAACAATTCGCCTGAATCCAGAAGACCCGAAAGGACAGATCGATATGCAAGTCAAGCAATTCGCCGCGCTCGGCGCGGGTGTGATCGGCAGCGGCTGGGTGGCGCGCGCCCTCGGAGCAGGGCTCGACGTCACCGCGTGGGACCCCGCGCCCGGCGCCGAAGCGCAGTTGCGCGCGAACGTCGCGAATGCGTGGCCGGCGCTCGAACGCGCCGGGCTGGCGAAAGGCGCGTCGCCGCAGCGGCTGCGCGTCGTATCGACGGTCGAGGAATGCGTGGCCGATGCCGACTTCATCCAGGAAAGCGCGCCCGAACGCGAGGAACTGAAGCTCGCGTTGCACGAACGCGTGAGCCGCGCGGCGAAGCCCGATGCGATCATCGCGTCGTCGACGTCCGGGTTGCTGCCGAGCGAGTTCTACGCGCGTGCGGTGAATCCTGAGCGCTGCGTCGTCGGCCATCCGTTCAATCCGGTATATCTGCTGCCGCTCGTCGAAGTGCTCGGCGGCCAAGCGACTTCGGGTGAGACGATCGATGCGGCGATGAGCTTCTACGCGTCCATCGGCATGCGGCCCTTGCGCGTGCGAAAGGAAGTGCCGGGCTTCATCGCGGACCGCCTGCTCGAAGCGCTGTGGCGCGAGGCGCTGCATCTCGTGAACGACGGCGTCGCGACGACCGGCGAAATCGACGACGCGATCCGCTACGGCGCGGGCATCCGCTGGTCGTTCATGGGCACGTTCCTGACCTACACGCTGGCCGGCGGCGAGGCGGGCATGCGACACTTCATGCAGCAGTTCGGCCCCGCGCTCGAATTGCCGTGGACGAAGCTGGTCGCGCCGACACTGACCGACGAACTCATCGACCGCGTGGTCGACGGCACGTCGCGGCAGACCAACGGGCGCGGCATCAAGGAACTGGAGCGATATCGCGACGACTGCATCGCGAGCGTGATCGAGGCGATCGCGCAGGCGAAAGCGCGTCACGGCATCGAAGATTAAAGGAACCACGATGATCTATCGCGACACGGTCAAGCCCGAATGGGTCGACTACAACGGCCATCTGCGCGATGCGTTCTACATGCTGATCTACAGCCTCGCGACCGATGCCTTCATGGACCACATCGGTCTCGACGACGCGGGCCGCCGCGCGCGGCAGCGCACGCTCTACACGCTCGAAGCGCACATCAGCTATCTGCGCGAAATCAAGGAAGGCGCGGCGGTGCGCGTGCAAACGCGGGTCGTCGCGCATGACAGGAAGCGCGTCCATCTCTATATGGAGATGTTCGAGGGCGAGACGGCCGAGCCGGTGTCCGCGTGCGAGCAGATGATGATGCACATCGATTCGAGCGGCGCGCCGAAGTCCGCATCGTTCGACGAGGACATCGCCGCGCGCATCGCCGCCGAGCCGGCCATCGCGCTGAAGGACGCGCGTTACGCGGGCCGCGTGATCGGTTTGCCGGCGCGCGCTTCGTCGGCAAGCGCGCCGGCCTGAGCGCGCCACGTTCTCAGCAACAGCGCGTTGGTCACCACGCTCACGCTGGAGAACGCCATCGCCGCGCCTGCGAACATCGGATCGAGCATGCCGAACGCCGCGAGCGGAATGCCGATCAGGTTGTAGACGAACGCCCAGAAGAGGTTCTGCTGAATCTTGCGGTAGGTGCGCCGCGAGATATCGATCGCGTCCGCGACGAGCGCCGGATCGCCGCGCATCAGCGTGAGGCCGGCCGCTTCGATCGCCACGTCGGTGCCGCTCGCCATCGCGATGCCGATGTCGGCGGCGGCGAGCGCGGGCGCGTCGTTGATGCCGTCGCCGGCCATCGCGACGATGCCCTTGCCCGACGCCTTCAGTTCAGCGACGACGCGCGCCTTGTCGGCGGGCAGCGTCTGTGCAAAGACTAGCTCCGATGAAATGCCCAGCGCGCGCGCGACGGCCTGCGCGCTGCCGTGGTTGTCGCCGGTGACGAGCGCGCTTTTCACGCCCATGCTCGCCAGGCGATCGATGGCGGCGCGTGCGGTCGGCTTGATCGTGTCGCCGAACCCGAGCAGCGCGAGCACGGCGCCATCGAGATCGATGAGCCAGGAGATCGTATTGCCCTGCGCCTCCAGTTCGCGGGCGCGCGCCGCAAGCGATGCGGGCACGTCCGCATTCAATTCCGCGATCCAGCGCGCGCTGCCGATCGCGACGCGCCGCGCCCCGACATTCGCCTCCACGCCACGTCCCGCGACCGCGCGCGCCGCGCTCGCAGCGAAACGCGGCGCATCGTGCGCAGCCGCGACGACGGCCTTCGCCAGCGGATGTTCGCTCATGCGCTGCACGGCGGCGGCGAGCCCGAGTGCTTCGGCACGATCCTGCCCGGGCGCGGCATCGAATGCGATCAGGCTGGGTTTGCCGACGGTCAGTGTGCCGGTCTTGTCGAACGCGACGATCCGAATCGCGTGCGCCTGTTCGAGCGCCTGCGCGTCCTTGATGAGAATGCCCTGGCGCGCCGCGACGCCGGTGCCGGCCATGATCGCGGTCGGCGTCGCGAGGCCGAGTGCGCACGGGCACGCGATCACGAGCACCGCGACGGCGTTGAGCAGCGCCGTTTCCGCGTTCGCGCCGTGCCACAGCCAGCCGGCCAGCGTGACGAGCGCGATCGCGAGAATCGCCGGCACGAACACCGCCGACACGCGATCGACCAGCCGCTGGATCGGCGCTTTCTCCGCCTGCGCCGATTCGACCAGCCGGATGATGCGCGCGAGCGTCGTTTCCGCGCCGATCGCCGTGGTTTCGATCGCGATCACGCCTTCGCCGTTGATCGAGCCGCCGGTCGCGCGCGCGCCGGGTTCCTTCGCAACGGGCAGGCTTTCGCCCGTGATCAGCGATTCGTCGATATGCGTGCGGCCCTCGCGCACGATGCCGTCGACCGGCACGCGCTCGCCCGGCCGCACGATCGCGATATCGCCGATCCGCACATCGGCGAGCGCGACTTCGCGTTCGCGCGCCGGATCGTCACGATCGCGCACGCGCGCCTTGTCCGGGCGCAGCGCATTGAGCGCGCGGATCGCGTCGGTGGTCTGGCGCTTGGCGCGCGCTTCCAGCCACTTGCCGAAGCGCACCAGCGTGATGACGACCGCCGACGCCTCGAAGAACAGATGTTCCGTCATGCCGCCGTGCGCCGCCATCTGCCAGACGGACAGGCCCCACGCCGCCGACGTGCCGAGCGCGACGAGCAGATCCATGTTGCCCGCGAACGCCCGCACCGCGCGATAACCGCCGACATAGAAACGCGCGCCGAAGCCGAACTGCACGACGCTCGCGAGCGCGAGTTGCAGCCACGGGTTCAGGGCGAGGCCGAACATCGGCGCGAGCAGCGGCACGGTGAGCACGGCGGACGCGAACACCGCCGCGAGCTCGCGATCGAATGCGGGCGGCGCGGCGGCGGCGGGCGGCGCTTCAGGCAGAACTGGCGCGGCGTCGTAGCCGGCTTTCGCGACGGCGGCGACGAGCTGATCGTCGGTGACGGCGCCGCTCGCGTGGACGGTCGCCTTTTCGGTGGCGAGATTGACCGCGACGCTCTCGACGCCCGGCACGCGCCTGAGCACCTTCTCGACGCGCGCGACGCACGACGCGCAGGTCATGCCAGTCACGGCGAGCTCCGCGGTTCTTGGTTGATCGGTTGTTGACATGATGAAACGCTCCAGTCTGGCCGGGATCGCGAAGATCCCTCACGAGACCAGTATCGACCTTCCAGTGATTGGAAGGTCAAGGGCGGAATGAACTGCGCCGTGCAATTCTGAAATGCTGCGTGCCGACGGACGGGACATACGGCAAGTCACGAAGTGCTTTTGACCGGCAACTCGTGCATGCTTCGAAACGCCGGAGCGCTTTTGTTCACTTTGGCGTGGCTATTTCTTGCCTATCGTCCGCGGATAAGTTAAAACCCGAATTTCGAGATAATGCTCGTGGCGCGCCGCGTGGGGCCTGGATGCGGCGATAATGCGCGCGCGAACCCATCGAAAGAAAAACCGGATTCCCATTCGAATGAAGAACAACCGACGCTGGACGTTTGCGCTCAAACCTGTCATCTGGATGAGCGTGAGCCTCGCCGGAATCGCGGTCCTCGCCGGCTGCGCGAGCAAGCCGCCTGAGGTGAAACCGACCAGCACCGGCTGGGTGAAGAACCAGGTCGCCGATGCCTATACGTTCGGCTTTCCGCTCGTCGCCACCGACATCGCGCGCGAGCGGGCGAGCGGCAGCGCTGGCCAGGGCCAGGCGCCGCTCAACACCTTCCGCCACGCGAGCGCGCTGCCGCCCTCCGGCGCGGGCGGCGCGCCGAGCGTCGACACGCTCGAATCGGCCGCGTGGCTCGATGTCTCCGCCGATCCCGTGATCGTGTCGCTGCCCGCCGCGCCGCGCGGCCGCTATCTCGACGCCCGCGCGTTCGACGCGTGGACCAACGCGCTCTATTCCAGCGCCGACACCACACCGTATCCGAAGATGCAGCTGATCGCGTTCGTGCCCGCGGGCTGGACCGGCACGCTGCCCGCCAACGCGACGCGGGTGGAAACGCGCACCCGCTACGTGTGGCTCTCGGTGCGCGTGCGCGTGAACGGCCCGCGCGACGTGCGCGAGGCGCGCAAGCTGCAGACCGCGATGCGCATCGACACGCTTACGCCCGCGAAGGGTTCCGCAGCCGACCCGACGCCGGCCGTCGCCAGCGCATGGCCCGCGAGCGGCGCGAAGCAGCCTCCGGTGCCGCCGCTGCCCGCCGCACTGGCGACGATCGCGCCGGGCGCGCAGGCCGAGGCGCTCGACGCGAACGCGTTCTTCGCGCGCCTCGCCCGTTCGCTCGACGACAATCCCGCCGCCACCGACGACAGCCACGCGATGAGCCAGCTCGCCGATCTCGGCGTCAAGCCCGGCGAGCCGGTGCAGTTCAAGCGGTCCGATGCGCCGCTGCTCGATGCCGGCCTCGCCGACGCGCGCGAGCGGCTCGCGACCGTGCCGCCGAACGCGATCACGAAGAACGGCTGGATCTGGTTCGGCGACGGCGTCGGCATCTACGGCACGGACTACACGTTGCGCGCGTATCTCGCGCGCCGGCAGACCGCGACGGGCACGAAGGAAGGCGAAGTGAAGCCCGTGACGCGCGTGGACAGCGACGGCCATGCGTTGAACGGCGCGAACCAGTACACGCTGCACTTCACGCCGGGCCAGTTGCCGCCGGTGCGCGGCTTCTGGACGATCACGGCCTACACCAAGGACGGCGCGCTCGCCGATGCGAAGCTGCCGCGTTTGTCGATTTCCGATCGCGACCAGTTCAGGAAGAATCGCGATGGTTCCGTCGACGTGATCGTGTCGGCGAAAGCGCCGGGACGCGCGCGCGACGCGAACTGGCTGCCCGCGCCCGAAGGCGAATTCCAGCTCGCGATGCGTCTTTATGCGCCGAGGCCGCAGGCGAGCGACGGCTCGTGGGCGCCGCCGCCTGTCACGCGGCAGTGAACCGGCTGCGCGAAAGCAATTGAACAAACCCGAGAAGGCCGCGATTTTTTCGCGGCCTTCATGCTTTTGAAGCGCACTTCGGCCAACGTTTGCGTGCCGCCTCGTCGTATACTCGAACTTCATCTTTCCCGGGACGGCGAAGCTCGGGCGGCGCTCATACGGGCGGCTCGTCGCCGCGCATCGAATGTCAAGCATCACCAGGTCTTCTCTTGCCTCCGCCGGTCAAACCCTGCGCGGCGTCGTGCACGCGCGGCGCACGCGGCGCATCTTCATCGGCTTGCTGATCGCGGTACTCGTGATCGGCGCGCTCGGGTTCTTCGTCGCGCCGCCGGTCATCCGCCATGTCGCCGAGCAGCAACTCGCGAAGCAGCTCGATCGGCCGGTCAGCATCAGGCGCATCTCGCTCAATCCCTACACGCTCGATTTCGAAGCCGATGGCGTGCGTATCGGCGAAGCGAGCGCGAATCTCGCGAAGGCGCCGGGCGCGTCGGCCGATTTCGTCGATGTGTCGCGGCTCGTCGTGCGCACTTCGTGGGCGTCGGTCTTCCGGCTCGCGCCGGTCGTCAACGAACTGAAAATCGATTCGCCGCGCATCAGTGTCGTGCGTTTCGACGGCGAGCAATTCAATTTCTCCGATCTGATCGCGAAGTTCGCCAAGCCCGCGTCGCCGCCGTCGGACAAGCCCGCGCGTTTCTCGGTGTCGAACATCCGCATCGAGAACGGCCAGATCACCTTCGATGACAGGCTCCTGAAGGCGAAGCACCTGATCGACCGCTTCGCGCTCGGCATTCCGTTCATCGCAACGCTGCCGTCCGCCACCGATATCTTCGTGACGCCGCTGTTGCAGGCGCGCATCGACGGTTCGCCGCTCGTCGTGAAGGGCCGCACGAAGCCGTTTTCGGAGTCGCGCGAATCGGAGATCGCGCTGTCGCTCGACGGCCTCGACATGCCGCAGATGGCGTCGTACGCGCCGGCTTCCGTGCCCGTCGCGGTCAGGAGCGGCAAGCTCTCGACCGACTTGAACGTGCGCTTCGCGATTTCGGGTGAGACGCCGACGATCCGCATCGACGGCACCGCCGATCTCGCCGATCTCGCCGTCACCGACAAGGCGAACGCGCCGCTCGTCGCGGCCCGCGCGCTGCACGTGAAGATCGAGAACGCGGAGCCGCTGCGCGATATCTATCACCTCGACGAAGTGACGCTGTCGAATCCGGACGTGCATTTCGCGCGCGATTCGGCCGGGCAACTGAACGTGCAGAAGCTGGCCGGCCCCGCGCCCAAGCCGGAAGAGAAGAAGCCCGCCGCGGACGAGGCGAAAAAGGAAGCGCCGCCGCTCGACCTGACGATCCGCCATCTCGCGATCAACGACGGCACGATCGCCCTCGACGACCAGTTGCTGAAGTCGCGCGTGCAGGGCGCGCTGACGGGCCTTGCCGTGACGCTCGACGGTTTCTCGACGCTCGCGAAGACGCCCGCGAAGTACACGCTCAAGACCGCGTTCGACCACGGCGGCGCGCTCGATGCATCGGGCAACGTGTCGCTCGCAGGAAAGACGGCGGACGCGAAACTGGCGCTGAAGGCTTTCGCGCTGCCGCCGCTGCAACCCTATTTCGCGAACCTGCTGGCCGCGCGGGTGACGAGCGGTACGCTCGGCGCAAACCTGCCGGTGTCCGTCGACTGGAGCAAGCCGGATGGCGCCGTGCAGGTCGGCGCGGGCGACGTCAAGCTCGATGCGCTCGCGCTCACGCCCAATGCGGGCGGCGCGCCGGTCAGGCTTGCGTCGGCGGTGGCGAAGATCGGCAAGGTCGATGTCTCCGCGCGCAACGCGGCGCTCGACAGCGTGCAACTGAGCGGCCTCGCGCTCGACGCGACGCGCCGCAAGGACGGCAGCATCGATCTCGCCGCGCTCGCGGGGCCGCACGAGGCCGCGCCCGAGCAGACGGCGACGCGCAAGATCCAGAAGGCGCAGGCAGCGGGACCGGCGTGGCGCTATCAGATCGGGGAGATAACGCTTGCCGATGCATCGGCGAATGTCGTCGACGAAACCACCGCGCGGCCCGTCAAGCTGCGCGTCGCGCCGGTCGCGGTGAACGTGAAGCAGTTCAGCGACGATCTGACCAAGCCGCTCGCCGTCGATGGCAAGCTCACGCTGAATGGAAAGGGCGCGCTCGCGATCGGCGGCAATGTCACGGTGAGTCCGCTCAAGCTCGCGCTGCACGTGAAGGGCGATCAGGTCGATGCAGCCGCGTTCGAACCGTATTTCGGCGACAAGCTCAACATCGACGTGACGAGCGCGTATCTGAACGCGAACGGCGATGTCGCGATGTCGGGCAGCGGCAAGACGCTCGCGGCGTCATACAAGGGCGATGTCTCGCTCTCGGACGTGCGCATGCTCGACAAGGCGACATCCGACCGCTTCGCCGGCTGGAAGCTGCTCGGCCTGACCAACGCGAAAGTGAATTACAGCGAACGCGGCACCGATATCGATGCGGCGCGCGTGACCTTCGCGAACTTCTACGGCCGCGTGCTGCTCGATGCGCAGGGAAGGCTGAACCTGAAGAGCGTGGTGGCGAGCGAGGGCGGGCCGCAATCGGTGACGCGCGACAGAGCCAAGGAAGAAGGCGCGTCCGCGCCGGCGGCGGCGAGCGCGAGCGTGACGGTGCCGGTGAAGACCGCGGCGAAGTCCGGGCCGCCGGTCAACATGCGCTTCGGACAACTGGTGCTGCAGGACGGCCGCGTGACCTACACCGACAACTTCATCAAGCCGAACTACACGGCGAATCTGGTCGCGATCAACGGCACGATCGGCGCGTTCGGCACGCACTCGACTACGCCCGCGCCCGTCGATGTCTCGGCGAAACTCGCGGCCAACGGGCCGGTGTCGATCAAGGGGCAGGTCAATCCGCTGATCGAGAAGCCCGCGCTCGATCTGACGGCGAGCGCGCACGGCGTCGAGCTGACGAATCTCACGCCGTATTCGACGAAGTACGCGGGCTATCCGATCACGAAGGGCAAGCTCAATGTCGACCTGCACTACATGCTCGCCGACAACAAGCTCACCGCGAACAATCATTTGTTCATCGATCAGTTGACGTTCGGCGACCACATCGACAATCCGACGGCGACCAAGCTGCCGGTGCGGCTCGCGGTCTCGTTGCTGAAGAACTCGCGCGGCGAGATCGACGTGAACATTCCGATTTCCGGGTCGCTGGACAATCCGGAGTTTTCGATCGGCGGGCTCGTGTGGCAGGCGATCGTCAATCTCGTGCAGAAGGCGGTGACAGCGCCGTTCACGCTGCTTGCGCACGCGTTCGGCGGCGGCGGCGGCGAGGATCTGAACTACATCGAGTTCGATGCGGGCTCGGCCACGTTGAACGACGCCGCGCAGAAGAAGCTCGATACGATCGCGAAGGCGCTGGTGGACAAGCCGTCGGTGCGGGTGGACGTGACGGGCCGCGTCGATCCGAAGACGGACGAACCGGCGTTGCGCGCCGCGTGGGTCGACAGCCAGGTCAAGCGCGCGAAGGTTCGCGACATGGCGAGCAACGGCGAGAACGTGGACTGGAACGCGATCAAGATATCCGACGCGGACTACGACAAGTATCTGACGAAGGTGTACAAGTCGGCGGAATTCAAGAAGCCGACCAACTTCATCGGCATGACGAAGAGCGTGCCCGACGACGACATGAAGGCGGCGCTGACGAAGAACGCGCCGGTGGATGACGGCTCGTTGCGCGATCTGGCCCAGCGTCGCGCGCAGGCGGTGCAGGAGTACTTCGACGGCAAGATCGACAGCAAGCGGATTTTTATCGTCGCGCCGAAGATGTCTGCGGACGACATCAAGGACAAGGGAGCAGGGTCGCGCGTGGAACTCGGGTTGAAGTAGCGCGCGTTGGCCAAACGGACGATCTGGATGAACAAGGAATCGAAAATTAATATCGGCGATACCGGAAATCAACACGAAGACGGGAATCAGCCGATGGGAACACCTTATGAGAAGGACGTGGTGGCGTGGGCCGAAGAACAGGCCGCGCTGCTGCGTGCAGGGAAGCTTGCGTCCATCGATATCGAGCATATCGCAGAGGAAATCGAGGACGTGGGCAAGAGTGAACAAAGGGAATTTGCGAGCAGGATGGCGGTGTTGCTGGCGCATTTGCTGAAGTGGCAGTTGCAGCCGGAGCGGCGAACCAATAGCTGGACGAACACCGTCCTGACTCAGCGCGCCGCAATCGAGCGACGGCTCAGGAAAACACCGAGTCTGAAGCCTATGCTCAGCGATGAGGACTGGATCGCCGATATGTGGGGCGATGCGCGCGAACTGGCGGCGAATGAAACGCGTATTGGTTTCGCAGATTTCCCGGAAAGCTGTCCCTGGCCGATGTCCTCGGTGCTTGAGGAAGGGTTTTTGCCTGAATAGCAGTCAACGCGCGAGCATCGCAGCTCGCGCATCCTCAATGCGCCCCCGAAGCCGCCCCGCCACCGCCTCCCTTCGCCACCTTCGTCACCCAGATCAGCGGAATGATCAGAATGAAGATCACCGCCGAGATCAGAAAGATATCGTTGAGCCCCATCATCGCGGCTTGCGAGTTGACGGTGAAGTTGAACATGCCGCGCGCCTGCGCCTCGCTCACATCGAGCGTCGATCGCGACAGCCCGAGCGACTGTAAAAACGCCGGATTATAGATATTCGCCTGCTCGGTGAGCCGCTCGTGATGCAGCGCGATGCGGTTGTCCCACGCGTTGCCCGCGAGCGACGTGCCCACCGCGCCGCAAAACACCCGCGCGAAATTCGACAACCCCGCCGCCGCCGGAATCTTCGACGGCGGCAGGCCCGACAGCACGATCGCCGTGAGCGGCACGAAGAACATCGCCATCGGGATGCCTTGCAGGAGCGTTGGCAGCACCAGATGCCACGTGTCGATCTCGATCACGTATTTCGAGCGCAGCCAGAACACGAACGCGAAGCCGATGAACGCCATCGTCGCGATGATGCGCGCGTCGCTGCGCGGCAGCACCTTGCCCATCACCGGCGCGAGGATCACGGCGAAGATGCCGAGCGGCGCCGTGACGAGGCCCGCATCGACGGACCGATAGTTCAGGTACTGCTGCATCCATTGCGGCAGCAGCACGAGATTGCCGAAGAACACGCCGTACGCGACGGAAATTGCCACCGTCCCGCCAAAGAAATTGCGCCCGGCGAACAGCCGCAGATCGACGACGGGATTCGGGTCCGTCAACTCCCAGACGACGAAGAACGCAAACGCGATGACCGCGACGATCGCCAGCACGACGATCAGGGGCGACGAGAACCAGTCGAGGTCGCGCCCCTTGTCGAGCATGATCTGCAGCGACGCGACCCACGAGACGAGCAGCAGCAGGCCGATCACGTCGATGGGCGCCTTGCGCGTCGGCGATTCGCGGTTGCGGTAGATGATCCACGTCACGCCGGCCGCGAAGATGCCCACCGGGATGTTGATGTAGAAGATCCACGACCACGAATAACTGTCGGTGATCCAGCCGCCGAGCGCGGGACCGGCGATTGGGCCGACGGTCGCGGTCATCGCCCAGAGCGAGAGCGCCATCGACGACTTTTCTTTCGGATACGAGCCGAGCAGGATCGCCTGCGAGAGCGGAATCAGCGGCCCGGCGACCGCGCCCTGCAACACGCGCGCGAACAGCAGCACCGGCAGATTGGGCGCGAGGCCGCACAGCCACGACGACAGCACGAACATCAGGATCGCGCCGACGAACAGATGCACTTGCCCGAGCCGCTGCGTGAGCCAGCCGGTCAGCGGAATGGATACCGCATTCGACGCCGCGAACACGGTGATGACCCACGTGCCCTCGTTGACGGACACGCCGAGATTGCCGGAGATGGTCGGAATCGCGACATTGGCGATCGACGAATCCAGCACGTTCATGAAGGTCGCGAGCGCCACCGCGAAAGTGGCGAGGACGAGCTGGCCGCCCGCGAGCGGCGGGGGCGGGGCGGGCGCGGCGGACTGCGGCGGTGTGCTCATGCGGCTCGTGGTCGGTCGGTTGATCCGCCAGTGTGCCTGCGCTCAAAAAAAGCTGCTTGGCCGAACGGCAGATGCCCTGCCAATCAGCCGCTCCAGAGCGCGTATAGACGCGTTGACACGCTGCGAATCGCAGAGATAACATCGAAGTATCAATGAGTATCAACGCCTTTTGGGGACGTCATGCCGAAGCAGATCCTAAAACGTTGGGGCAATAGCATTGCCGTGCGCATTCCTGCCAATATTGCAAGCGAACTTTCCTTGGAGGAGGGACAGGAAGTGCAGGTCGAAATCGAGGATGGACACGTTACGATGCGGCCGCAGCGGGCGATCCGGCGTTTTTCGCGCGAACGTCTGATTCAGCAATTTCGCGAGGGCAAGCTCGAGCGGCATGAAGAGATCGATTTCGGCGATCCCATTGGCGACGAATGGGGTGGTCCGGACGATCCGACGCGCGAGGGTTTCGAATGAAAGACGGAATTCCTGATGCGGGGGACGTGGTGAGATTGCACGTCGGTCCGTCGAGAGGCAATGAGCAGGACGGATATCGCGCGGTGCTGGTGATCTCCGATATCGTGATGAACGACATTACGGGCCGCTTCACGGGACTTCCGATCACGTCGAAGATTCGCGGCTGGGAAACCGAAGTGCCGATCACGAGCCTCAAGCGTCCCGGCGTCGCGCTCGTGGACCAGCTTCGCAGTTGGAGCCATGTCCACAGAGAGCTCGCGTTCCGTGGCGAAACCGTGACGAAGGAAGAGCTCGACGCAGCGAAATACGCGATTCGCGCCTTCCTGCAACTTTGACTGCGGATGCGCGGCGGGGTCGCCGCCGCGCATCCTGCCTACCTCACTTCGCCGAAATATCGATATTCCCCAGATATTTCTTCGCGTACTTGTCGATGGTCCCGTCTGCCCGGACCTTCTCGATCGCCGCGTTGAGCTTCGTCTTCAGCGCATCGTCGCCCTTGCGCACGCCATAGGCGATGCCGCTGCCGAGAATCTTGTCGTCGCGCACCGGCGCGCCGACGAACGCGTAGCCCTCGCCATCCGGCTTCGACAGGAAACCGCTCTGTCCCGCAGGCGCGAGCACGAGCGTCCCGTCGAGACGCCCGGACTTCAGATCCGCGTACACCTGGTTCTGATCCTGATACGGCACGACCTTCACGCCTTCGTTTTCCCAGTGCGCCTTCGCGAAGGTTTCCTGAATCGAGCCCTGCAGCACGCCCACGCTCTTGCCCTTCAGCGACGCCGAAGTCGGTTCCAGGCCGCTGCCCTTCTTCGCGATGAGCTGGGTCGGCACGCGATACACGACCGTTGTGAAATCGATCGCCTGGCGGCGTTGCTCGGTGGCGTTCATCGCGGAGTTGATCGCGTCGAACTTGCGGCCCTGCAGCGCGGGGATCAGGCCGTCGAACGACGTCTCGACCCACTTGCATTGCATCTTCGCGGCGGCGCACACCGCATTGCCGACATCGATGTCGAGCCCTTGCAGCTCGCCCGTCGACGATTTCGATTCGAACGGCGGATATTGCGCTTCCAGCCCGAAGCGCAGCGTATCGGCGGCAAGCGCCGCACCGCTCGCGAAGGTGCACGCGACAAATAATGCGCTGGCGATGTGGTTCAGTTTCATCGTGTTGGTCTCCAGAAAAATCGTCAGATCGAGCAAAGGCGGCGCGCGCCTTCGATGAGCGTGTCATCGTCCTTCGCGAAGGAAAGACGGATCAGGCGGTTGTCGGTGCCATCGGTGTAGAACGCCGACAGCGGAATCGTCGCGACGCGCGCCTCGCGAATCAGGCGCAGCACGAAATCGCTGTCGCTTTCGTTCGAGATCGCGGCGTAACGCGCCAGCATGAAGAAGCTGCCCGCGCTCGGCAACAGCTCGAAGCGCGAATCCTTCAGCGACTCGGCCAGCAGATCGCGCTTGTGCTGATAGAACGGCCCGAGATTCAGATAGCTCGATTCATCCGCCAGCGCCTCGGCGAACGCCATCTGCATCGGCGTGTCGGCGGAGAAGGTCATGAACTGGTGAACCTTGCGGATCTCCGCCGTCAGCGCTGCGGGCGCGAGGCAGTAGCCGACCCGCCAGCCCGTCACGTGATACGACTTGCCGAACGACGCCACGATCACGCTGCGCTCGGCCAGTTCCGGATAACGCGCCATGCCGTGATGCAGCGCGCCGTCGAACACGACGTGTTCGTAGACTTCATCGGACAACACGATGATCTTCGTGTCGCGCGTCAACGCCGTGAGCCGCTCGATGTCGGCGGCGGTGAACGCGCTGCCGGTCGGATTGTGCGGCGTGTTGACGAGGATCATGCGCGTTCGCGGCGTGATCGCGGCGGCGACTTCGTCCCAGTCGATGCTGAAATCCTCCGACGACAGCTTGATCGCGACGGGCGTCGCGCCCTGAAGCTCTACGATCGGTGCGTAGCTGTCGAACGACGGCTCGAAGTAGATCACTTCGTCGCCGGGATGCACGAGCGCGCTGATCGTCGCGTACAGGCCTTCGCTCGCGCTCGCGACCACGGTGACTTCCGTGCCCGGATCGTAGGTCGCGCCGTACAGCTTGTGCGTCTTGACGGCGATCGCCTCGCGCAGCGCGAGCACGCCGGACATCGGCGAGTACTGGTTATGTCCTGCCCGCATGGCTCGCTCGACGCCTTCGATCAGCTTCGGATCGCACGCGAAGTTCGGCGCGCCTTGCGACAGATTGAGCGCATGGTGCTCGTCGGCGAGCTGGCCGATGACAGTGAAAATGGTCGTGCCGACGTTCGGCAGCTTCGACTCGGGAATGCAGGCGCTTTGCACGGCGGTGTCTCCGGAATTGCGGTTCGACGATTGCAGGCGTCGATTCAACCGCAGCAATAAAGCGCGGACAATCGAAACTTTGTCATACTAGCCATGCTTGCAGATCATGGCTATAGGCCGAAAACCCGATGAAACCGTTGCCCTCCCTCGACGTGCTCAAAACCTTCCTGGTCGTCACCCGGACGCTGAATTTCACGCGCGCGGCCGAGGCGCTGAACGTGACGCAGGGCGCGGTCAGCCGCCAGATCGCGGGGCTGGAGGCGCATCTCGGCTACGCGCTGTTCACGCGGCAGGCGCGCGGGCTCGCGTTGACGCATCACGGCGCACTGCTCGTCGCGCCGTTGCAGCAGGCGTTCGCGCATATCGACGATGCGCTCGCGAAAGGCGGCGCGCAATCGGGCATTCTGCGCGTGAAGAGCCCTACCTGCGCGATGCGCTGGGTGTTGCCGCGCGTCATCCGCCTGCAGAACGAACGGCCGGAGCTGGTGGTGGAGGTGACGGCGTCGGTGTCGCACGGCGTCGAGTTCAGTGCGGAGCAGTTCGATGCGGCGATCGTTTTCACGGGCGCGCCGTCGTTCAAGGGCGCGACCGCGCATCATCTGTTCGATGAAGTCCTGACGCCCGTGTGCGCGCCCGAATTGTGGAAGCCGAAGAAAAACGGCCCGTCGACGCCCGACGATCTCGCCGGCAAGACCTTGCTGCATCCCACCCGCGACCGCCGCGACTGGCTGCTGTGGCTCGGCGCGTACGGCTACGCAGGTCTGCCGTCGACGAAAGCGCAGCACTTCGACACGCTCGATCTGGCGATTTCCTCGGCGATGCAGGGCCTGGGCGTGACGATCGGGGATGTCGCGCTGATCGAGGAAGACCTGCGCGCGAAGCGCGTGATCGCGCCGTTCTCGCTGTGCGTGCCGAGCGGCGCGGCGTATTACCTCGTCTATCCGGAGCGGCCCGCGCCGTCGCCCGCATTGCAGCAGTTCGCGCAATGGCTGGGCGACGAAGCGGCGCGCACGCGCGCGCGGCTTGAGGCCCGCGCGCACGAGGCGCAGGCCTGACGCGTCATCACATGCCGTGCTTGGTGACGACGGATTCCCACTGCCCGTTCTTCACCTGGTACAGCGTCGACGATGCGTTCTTCAGCGCGCCGTTGCTGTCGAACGCGATCGGCCCGGTGATGCCGTCGAACTTGTTCGACTTCAGCACCGGCCGGTACACCTTCGGATCGATGGAACCGGCTTTCTGCATCGCGTTGATGGCGGCCCACGCGGCGTCGTAGCCGAACGGCGCATACGAGAGAATCGCGACGCCGAAACGCTTCTGGAACTTGTCGCTGAACGCCTTGCCATCAGGCAGCTTGTCGAGCGGGCTGCCGTATTCCCACGCCTGCGCGCCCTCGGCGGCATCGCCCGCGAGCTTGAGGAAATCGGCGTCCATCACGCCGCCGCCGCCCACGAACTGCGCGTTCATGCCGAGCTGTTTCATCCGCTTGACCACGGCCGCCGCCTGCCGGTCGAGGCCGCCGAAGAAAATCAGGTCGGCGTTGGTCGCCTTGATGCGCGTGAGCTGCGCGCTGAAGTCGACGGTCTGATTGTCGCTGTACTCGCGCGTGACGATCGTGCCGCCTTTCGCCTTCACCGCTTTTTCGAACTCGTCGGCCTCGCCCTGACCGAAGGCCGTGCGGTCGTCGATGATCGCGATGCGCTTCGCCTTGGTCGTCGTCACCGCGTAGACGCCCGCATTGCCGGCGTTCTGCGCATCGCTCGAAATCACCGTGAAGACGTTTTCGAGACCGCGCGTGGTGATCGTCGGGTTGGTGGCGGCCGGGTCGATCATCGGGATGCCGGCGGTGTTGTAGATCGGCGAGGCGGGCAGCGTCGTGCCCGAGTTGAAGTGCCCGACGACGACCGCCACGTTGTCATCGACGAGCTTTTGCGCCGCCTGCACGCCGATGCGCGGGTCGGCCTGATCGTCTTCCGCGTGGATCTCGAACTTGGCCGTCTTGCCGCCGATCGTGATCTTTTTCGCGTTGGCTTCGTCGAGCGCGAGCTGCACGCCGTTCTGGAGATCCTTTCCGTAGCCTGCGTTCGCGCCGGTCAGCGGCGCGGCGAAACCGACTTTCACCGTGAGATCTTCGGCGGACGCTGAAAATGGTACGGCGCCGAGCGCGGCCGTGGCGCACGCCACCAGCCATGCCAAAGGTTTGGTACGAATGCGCATGCTTTCCTCTCCTTTTTTGATTTGGCCTTCGAATGGAACACGACCCGTTCTGTGTCGGCAAGACGGGCTTGCCCTCAACCGTCCAACCATCCGGCGATGAAGACAGCCGCTTCGCGCGCAGCCCGGCACAGGTGACGGACATGCGCAATGTAGAAAGCCAATTTATACGCGTCTTGGTGTTTAGTCGCGCGTCCGATGCGGATTTCGGCATAGGCCCGATCTGCCGCTATCGCACGCCCGACGCGGCTTTGGGCATTTTGCCGCCCGAGCGCGCGCGACGATTCCCGACCATTCCGGCCGCGCGCCTATCGGGGCGATTGAAATTCTCCGGCTTGACAAAGTGCATATGCACTCATATTCTGCGGGACATGACTTCCAACTCCTCTCCACTCGACTGCAACTGTTTCGCGATCCGTCAGGCCGCGCGTTACGTGTCGCAGCTCTACGAGCGGCATTTGACCGTGGCCGGCATCACGGCGGCGCAGTTCACGATCATCGCGGCGATCGGGCGCAGGCCTGGCGTGCAGATGGCCGAACTCTCCGACGCGATGGTCATGGATCGCACCACGCTCGTGCGCGCGCTCAAGCCCTTGCAACGCGACGGCCTCGTCGAAGCGGCGCAGGAATCGGCCGCTTCGCGCGCGATCGGATTGCGGCTCACGGCGGCGGGCAAGGAAACGCTCGTGAAGGCGTCGGCGCAATGGCGCGCGGCGCAGGCGGAATTCGAAGCGAAGTTCGGCGAGAAACGCGCGAAGGCGTTGCGCCAGTCGCTGTTCGAACTGACGACGATGGAGTGAGTCGAATCAAGCAGGCTCGCCGTGCGCGGGCCTTTTGTATATTTATATCAGTGCATATGCACAGTACGGAGCACAGCATGCAGATCAAAGGAAAAGTGGTACTCGTGACCGGCGCGAATCGCGGCCTCGGCAAGCAATTCGCGAAATCGCTGCTCGAAGCGGGCGCGGCCAAGGTGTACGCCGCCGCGCGCGATCCCAAGAGCGTCGACATTCCCGGCGTCGAAGCGATTCGCCTCGATGTCACGAATGCCGCCGATATCGCCGAAGCCGCCGCGACCTACACCGACGTGCAAGTGATCGTCAACAACGCGGGCGTGACGACGCGCGGCCTGCTGGTCGATCCGGCATCGACGCAAGGCATCCGCGATCTGCTCGAAATCAATACGTTCGGCCCGATCGCGCTGACGCAGGCGTTCGCGCCCGTGCTGAAGAAGAACGGCGGCGGCGCGGTGATCAATGTGCTTTCGGTGCTGAGCTGGGTTTCGTTGCCGGCGGGCGGCGCGTATCACATCTCGAAGGCGGCGGCGTGGGCGGCCACCAATGCGCTGCGCGAGGAACTGCGCGAGCAGGGCACGCTGGTCGTGGCGGCGCATCCCGGTTACATCGATACCGACATGACCGCGCAAGTCACCGCCCCCAAATCGACGCCCGAGCATGTAGTGAACGAAGTGCTCGCTGCCGTGGCAAAGAACCAGGAAGAAGTGCTCGTCGATGACACCGGCCGCGACGTCAAGCGCTCGCTGTCGACCGACACGCCGATCTATCTCACCGGCATTCCGCGTTAAAGCGAGGGCATCGACATGTTTGCGCAAGACATCGTGTTGTGTCATCCGGTGCGTACGGCAATCGGTGCGTTCAACGGTTCGCTGAAGGACACGCCCGCCGTCGATCTCGGCGCGGCGGCCATCGCGGAAACGCTGCGGCGCGCGGGCGGCGCGCTCGATCCGGCGTCGATCGATTCGGTCGTGTTCGGCAACGTGATCCAGGCGGGCAATCGCATGAATCCGGCGCGCCAGGCGTCGGTCGGCGGCGGCGTGCCGGTTTCCGTGCCCGCGCTCGCCGTCAATCGCGTGTGCGGCTCGGGCGCGCAGGCCGTCGCGACGGCCGCGACCGAGATCGCAGCGGGCGTCACGAAGCTCGCCATCGCGGGCGGCATGGAGAACATGGACCGCGCGCCGTATCTGCTCGATGGCGGGCGGCGCGGCTATCGCATGGGCAATGCCCAGATCTACGACAGCATGCTGCGCGACGGCCTCGTCGATGCATTCTCGGGCGAACATTCCGGCTGGCACACGGAAGACCTCGTGACGAAGCTGGACATCACGCGTGAAGCGCAAGACCGCTGGGCCGAGCGTTCGCAGCAGTTGTTCGCGGCCGCGCAGAAGGACGGCGCGTTCGATGCGGAGATCGTCGGCATCGACGTGAAGGCGGGCCGCGAAACCGTCGCGTTCGCGCGCGACGAGCAGCCGCGTCCGGACACGACGCTCGCGACGCTTGCGAAACTGCGCCCGGCGTTTCGTTCCGACGGCACGATCACGGCGGGCAATGCGCCGGGGCTGAACAGCGGCGCATCCGCGATGATCGTGACGAGCCGCGGGGAAGCAGAGGTGCGCGGCATCGAACCGTTCGTGCGGCTCGCGGCGTTCGGCGTGGCGGCGGTCGAGCCGGGCATGTTCGGGCTCGGGCCGGTGCCCGCCGTGCAGCAGGCATTGCAGCGCGCGGGATGGACGCTTGGCGACGTGGAGCGCTTCGAGATCAACGAAGCCTTCGCGGCGGTGCCGATCGCGGTGGCGCGCACGCTCGGCGTGCCGGAAGACATCGTCAACGTGGACGGCGGCGCGATCGCGCACGGGCATCCGATCGGCGCGACCGGCGCGGTACTCACGACGCGTCTCGCCCACGCGATGCGCCGCGACGGCGTGAAGCGCGCGATCGTCACGCTGTGCATCGGCGGCGGGCAGGGGATCGCGCTCGCGCTGGAGGCAATCGCGTAGAGGTCCGCGTCAGCGCTTCGCCGCCTTCTGCATATCGTCGAATCCCGCCGCGGCCTGCTGCACGTCCGGCGGGAAATCGTCCATCTCCATCACCTGCCGCACTTCGATCATCTCCGTGTCCGATCCCGGACAGCGCTTCGCCCATTCGATCGCTTCCTCGCGCGATTTCACCTGCAGCATCCAGTAACCCCCGAGCACTTCCTTGGCCTCGGCGAACGGCCCGTCGGTCACGCGCGGCTTGCCGCCTTCGAACGTGACGCGCGCGCCCATCGACGGCGGATGCAGCCCGTCGAGCGCGAGCAGCACGCCCGCTTTCTGCAATTCCTCGTTGTACTTCATCATCGCGGCGACGGCGTCCGCGCTCGGCATCGTGCCCGGTTGCGCGCTTTCGTAACCGCGCGGAATCATCAGCATCATGAATCGCATGTGGATTGCTCCCTGAAGTTCGTGTATTGATCGAGCGTCGTCGACGCGCTCACAACCTACGACGAGCAACATGACACGAGATCGACATGCCCGCTCTTAAGCGTTTGTCCCTAGTCGATTGCTGTTGCCTTCGCGGCTCGTACGATCAAATAATGTAATCCATTACATCTCGATCGCCGCAAGCGACACTGAGCGATGTCCGATTCGGTTCGTCCGCGTGAGGAAGTATCGATTGCCGACGTCGCCGAGCGCGCGGGCGTGTCGGTCGCCACGGTCTCGCGCGTGCTCAACGGGCACACGAACGTTCGCGAGGCGACGCGCGAAAGAGTTCTCGAAGCGGTCGCGGCGAGCGGCTATCGCATCAATGAACTCGCGCGCAATCTGCGCACGGCCGAAAGCCGCCTGCTCCTCACCATGGTCCCCGACTTCGGCAATCCGTTCTATGCGGCGATCGTGCGCGGCATCGACAGCGTCGCGCGCCAGAACGGCTACTTCATGCTGCTGTGCGATACCGGCGCGGACCCGTTGCGCGAGCGAAGCTATTTCGATCTTTTGCGCGGACGCCGCGCGGACGGCGCGATTTGCCTCGATCCCGCCGCCGTGCAAAAGGCGCTCGCCGAAGAAGCCTCGGCGCTGCCGTGGGTCGCGTGCTGCGAGTTCGATCCGGCGGCGGGCGTGCCGTATGTCGGCATCGACAATCATCTCGCGGCGGGCGATGTCGTGCGTTATCTGACCGCCAAGGGACATCGCCGTATCGCGCTCATCAACTCGGGGCAGGGTTATCTGTACGGACGCCAGCGGCTCGCGGGCTATCGCGATGCGCTGATGGACGCGGGCATCGAGCCGCGCGCGCAATGGCTGATCGAGCTGGACAGTCTCGATTACGACGCGGGCGAACGCGCGGCCGAGCAACTCGCCGCACTCGGCGATGCGCGACCGACCGCCGCCTTCGCCGTCTCCGATACGCTCGCCATCGGCGTGATGAACGGCTTTCGCGGCGCGGGCTTTTCCGTGCCGGACGATGTCGCCGTCGTCGGCTTCGACGATATCGCCGTTGCCGCGCACGTCGATCCGCCGCTCACGACCGTATCGCAGCCGATGCAACTGCTCGGCGAAACCGCCGCCGAACTGCTGCTCAAACGTCTGCGCGATCCGCGCGCGGAAGTGCCGGGCGTGCTGCTGCCGCATCGGCTGATCCAGAGAAGGAGCGCGTGACGATGAGCCTCGCCGTGCGTTTCGAAGGCATCGAAAAACAGTTCGGACCAGTGCGCGTGCTGCACGGCGTCAGCTTCGATCTCGCGCCGGGTCGCATCTACGGATTGCTCGGCGAGAACGGCGCGGGCAAGTCGACCTTGATGAAGATTCTCGCGGGCTACGAGCGCGCGAACGCTGGCGAACTTTATGTCGATGAACGCGCGCGCAGCTTCACGAACTCACGCGACGCCGAGCGCGCGGGCATCGTGCTGATTCACCAGGAATTGAATCTCGCGGATCATCTGAGCATCACGCAGAACATGTTCCTCGGGCACGAACTGAAGAAAGGCTACTTTCTCGACGAACCCGCGATGCGCGAAGCCGCGCGTGCGCGCCTGACCGAAGTCGGCCTGCACAAGAATCCGGATACGAAGGTGCGCGACCTGATCGTCGCGGAGAAGCAACTGGTCGAGATCGCGAAGGCGATGTTGCGCGATGCGCGCCTGCTCATCATGGACGAGCCGACCGCGACGCTCACGCCCTCCGAGACGCAGCGTCTGTTCGGCCTGATGGCGCGCCTGAAGGATGCGGGCACGACCATCGTCTATATCTCGCACAAGCTCGACGAAGTGGAGCGCGTGACCGACGACGTGATCGTGATGCGCGACGGCCGCTTCGTCGAACGCGCGCCGACCAGTACGCTCACGCGCCGGCAGATGGCCAATCTGATGGTCGGCCGCGAAGTCTCCGACATGTTTCCGGACAAGCCGGCATTGCGCGCCGATGCGCCGGTCGCGTTCGCGGTCGAAGGCGCATCGGTGCCCGGCTGGGCGAACGGCATCGGCTTTGCGGTGCGCGAAGGCGAAGTGTTCGGCTTCGCGGGACTTGTCGGCGCCGGTCGCACGGAGTTGTTCGAGGCGCTCGTCGGCTTGCGCACGCTCGCCGCGGGGCGCATCGTCATCAACGGCGAAACCGTCCGGCTGAAGAATCCGCGCGATGCGATGAAGCACGGCCTCACGTATCTCAGCGAGGATCGCAAGGGACGCGGCCTGCATGTGGACATGGCGCTGAAAGACAACCTGACGATGATGACGCTGGAGCGTTACGCGCATCCGTTCATCGATATGCACGCCGAACGGGACGCTTTGAACAAAGCGGTGAAGGACTTCGGCATCCGCACGGGAAACCCGTCGATTCGCGCGCGCATGCTATCGGGCGGCAATCAGCAGAAGCTCGCGCTCGCGAAGTTCCTGAATCCCGACCCGCGCGTGATCGTGCTCGACGAACCCACGCGCGGCGTCGACGTCGGCGCGAAACGCGACATCTATTTTCTGATTCATCGCCTCGCCGCCGAGGGCCGCGCGGTGATCGTGATTTCATCCGAACTGATCGAGCTGATCGGCTTGTGTCATCGCGTCGCGGTGATGCGCGCGGGCGAACTCGTCGCGACGCTCGGCATGGATCTTTTGACCGAAGAGAGGTTGATCGCGCATGCGACCGGCACACACTGAAGACATCGAAAGCGAGAGCCGCCTCTCCACTGTCGCGCGCTTTCTGTTCGGCGTCGGGCCGCTGATCGGGCTGGTCGCGCTGTGCATCGGCGGCACGCTGCTCAACCGCGATTTCGCCACCCTCGACAACGCGATGAACGTGCTCACGCGCACGTCGTTCATCGGCATCATCGCAGTGGGGATGACCTTCGTGATCATCTCGGGCGGCATCGACCTGTCGGTCGGCTCGATGGCCGCGCTGATCGCGGGCAGCATGATCTACATGATGAACGCGCTCATGCAGGGCTTTCATGGGCACGCGGTGCCGCCGCTCCTGATCATCGCGCTGGGCGTCGTGCTCGCGCTCGGGCTCGGCGCGCTGTTCGGCTTCGCGCATGGCGTGCTGGTGACGAAAGGGCGCATTGAGCCGTTCATCGTCACGCTCGGTACGCTCGGCATGTTTCGCGCGCTGCTCACGTGGCTCGCGGATGGCGGCGCGCTCACGCTCGACAACTCGCTCGTCGATCTGTACGGGCCGGTCTATTACGCGAGTCTCTTCGGCGTGCCGGTGCCGATCTGGATCTTCCTGATCGTCGCGGCGGGCGGCGCGCTCGTGCTCAATCGCACGGTGTACGGACGCCACGTGCAGGCGATCGGATCGAGCGAGCAGGTCGCGCGCTATGCGGCGATTCGCGTGGATCGCGTGAAGATCGTCACGTACATGCTGCTCGGGCTGTGCGTGGCCGTCGCGACGATTCTGTATGTGCCGCGTCTGGGCTCGGCCACGCCGACCACCGGCCTTTTATGGGAACTGGAGGCGATCGCGTCCGTCGTGGTGGGCGGCACCGCGCTCAAGGGCGGCGAAGGACGCGTGATCGGCACGGTCATCGGCGCGATTCTGCTTTCGGTCATCAACAACATCCTGAACCTGACGAGCATCATCAGCGTGTATCTGAACGCGGCGGTGCAGGGCGCCGTGATCATCCTCGTAGCGTTTTTGCAGCGTGGTCGTCGTTAAAGCTCATAAATCCGGAGACATCGTCATGAAGAAAATGCTTCGCGCGCTCGGCGCGCTCACGTTCGCGGCGAGCGCGTTCGCCGCTGCTTCGTCGTCCGCGTTCGCCGACGAAAAAGTCGTGCTCGGCGTCGCCATTCCGACCGCGGATCACGGCTTCACGGGCGGCATCGTGTGGTGGGCCAACGAGGCGAAAAAGGAGCTGGAGAAGGCGCATCCGGATCTCAAGGTGATCGTGAAGACGGCGGCCACCGCGCCCGAACAGGCGAACCAGTTGCAGGATCTCGTGACCGTCAACAAGATCAATGCGCTCGTGATCTTCCCGCAGGAATCGGCGTCGCTCACGCAGCCGGTCGCGCAGGTGAAGAAGAAGGGCGTGTATGTGACGGTGGTCGATCGCGGTCTCACCGACACCAGCGCACAGGACGCCTACGTCGCCGGCGACAACACCGCGTTCGGCAAGGTGCCCGCCGAATATCTGGCGAAGGCGCTCGATGGCAAAGGCGATGTCGTCGCGCTGCGCGGCATTCCGACGACGCTCGACAACGAACGCTGGAACGCGTTCGAAGGCGTGATGAAGCAGTATCCCGGCATCAAGATTCTCGATGCGAAATACGCCAACTGGAATCGCGACGACGCCTTCAAGGTCATGCAGGATTACCTCACGCGCTTCAAGCACATCGACGCCGTGTGGGCCGCCGACGACGACATGATGGTCGGCGTGCTGAAGGCGATCGATCAGGCCAAGCGCACCGACGTGAAGATCGTGTTCGGCGGCGCGGGCTCGAAGGAAGCGGTGAAGCGCATCATGGACGGCGACAAGCGCGTGCCCGCCGATGTCTCGTATTCGCCGAAGTTCATCTACGACGCGATCAAGCTGACAGCCGAAGCGCGTCTGAAGGGTGACAAGCTGCCGCCGACAACGATCATCCCGTCGGTGCTCATCACGAAGGACAACGCCAAGCAGTTCTATTTCCCGAACTCGCCGTTCTGATGTGCGAAGGCCGTTCACGCGGCCTTCTTTCTCCTAGAGGCGCAAGATGAAAACCATCAAAGGCCCGGCGATATTTCTCGCGCAGTTCATGGGCGATCAGCCGCCGTTCGATACGTTGGAGAACCTGGCATCGTGGGCGGCTTCGCTCGGTTATGAAGGCATCCAGGTTCCCGCCGATCCGCGTCTGATCGATCTGGAGAAGGCCGCATCGAGCGATGCCTATTGCGACGACATCCGCCGCATCGTCGACGATGCCGGCGTCTCGATCACCGAGTTGTCGACGCATCTGCAAGGTCAGTTGATCGCCGTGCATCCCGCTTACGACACCTTGTTCGATGGCTTCGCCGCACCGCACGTGCGCGGCGATCCGGCAGCGCGCACGCAATGGGCGATATCGCAGTTGAAGCTCGCGGCGGCCGCGTCTAAGCGTCTGGGCTTAAGCGCGCACGTGACGTTTTCGGGTGCGCTCGCGTGGCCGTATGTGTATCCGTGGCCGCAGCGTCCGGCGGGTCTCGTCGAAGCTGCGTTCGATGAACTCGCCACACGCTGGCGTCCGATTCTCGACGAGTTCGATCGCGCGGGCGTCGACGTGTGTTACGAGCTGCATCCCGGCGAGGATCTGCACGATGGCGTCACGTTCGAGCGTTTTCTCGCGGCGGTGGACGATCATCCGCGCGCGAACATCCTGTTCGATCCGAGTCACTTCGTGTTGCAGCAGCTCGATTACCTCGCGTTCATCGATATCTATCACGCGCGCATCAAGGCGTTTCATGTGAAGGACGCGGAGTTTCGGCCGAACGGCAGACAGGGCGTGTATGGCGGCTATTCCGGCTGGGCCGATCGCGCGGGACGTTTTCGTTCTCTGGGCGATGGTCAGATCGACTTCAAGGCGATCTTCTCGAAGATGGCGCAATACGACTTTCCCGGCTGGGCCGTGCTCGAATGGGAATGCGCGTTGAAGCATCCCGAGGACGGCGCGCGCGAGGGCGCGGTGTTCATCCGGGATCACATCATCCGCGTGGCCGAGCGCGCGTTCGACGACTTCGCCGGCAGCGGCGCGAGCCGCGAGCAGATGCGCGGCGTGCTCGGTATCGGAGACAACGCGGGAGAGCAGCGATGAATCGCGTCCGACTGGGGATGGTCGGCGGCGGCGATGGCGCGTTCATCGGCGCGGTGCATCGGATCGCGGCGCGGCTCGATGATCGTTACGAGCTGGTCGCGGGCGCGTTGTCGTCGGATGCGCGGCGGGCGGCGTCGAGCGCGGCGGCGATCGGTCTGGCGCGCAGCTACGACGATTATCGCGAGATGGCGCGCACCGAAGCGGGGCGCTCGGACGGCATCGAGGCGGTAGCCATCGTCACGCCGAATCATCTGCACGCACCGATCGCCACCGCTTTCCTCGAAGCGGGCATCCACGTGATCTGCGACAAGCCGCTCGCCGTTTCGCTCGATGAAGGCGAGGCGCTCGCGAAGCTCGCGCGCGAGAAGGATCGCGTGTTCGCGGTGACTTATACCTATACGGGTTATCCGCTCGTGCGTCACGCGCGCGGGATGGTGCGGCGCGGCTTGCTCGGCGACATTCGCGTCGTGCAGGTCGAGTATGCGCAGGACTGGCTGTCGTTGCCGGTCGAGACGCAATCGAATCGACAGGCCCTGTGGCGCACCGATCCCGCGTTGGCAGGACCGGCGGGCTGTCTCGGCGATATCGGCACGCATGCGTATCAGCTCGCGGAGTACGTGACGGGGATGCGGCCGATGGAGTTATCGGCGGATGTGACGACGTTCGTGCCGAACCGGCGCGTGGACGATCACGTTCAGGCGATGTTCCGTTATGCGGGCGGCGCGCGCGGGATGCTGTGGGCGAGCCAGGTCGCGGCAGGCGAGGAGAATGCGCTGCGCTTGCGCGTGTATGGCACGAAGGCGGGCATCGCGTTCGATCAGCAGAAGCCGGATGAGTTGTGGTTCACGCCGATCGGGGGTGCGTCGGAGCGTCTGACGCGCGGGCGCGTGCAGAGCCCGGAGGCGCTGCACGCGACGCGCGTGCCGGCTGGACATCCGGAAGGGTATCTGGAGGCGTTTGCGCAGGTCTATACGGATGCGGCGGCGTGCATCGCGAGCGGGACGACGCAGGGGGATGACTGGCTGACGACCGTCGAGGATGGGGTCGCGGGGTTGAGGTTCGTGGATGCGGTGTTGCGGAGCAGCAGCGCGGACGGGAAGTGGATCGCCGTCGGATGACGCCGCACCGGTTGCCAGGCAGGTGCGGCGGGTTGGCTGCTATGCGCGCGTTACTTCATGCGCCTGCGGTATCCGAGGTTGCCTGTTCGGCGTCCGCCGCGGGGGCAGCGTCGTCGGCGGGCGCAGAGGGTTGCGTGTCGCTGTCGGTGTTCACAGCGGGCGGTTCAGCGGCGACTTGCTGATCGGAAGCGTTCGTAGGGGCCGCTGCGGTTTGCTGCGAATTATCGCCGCTTGCCGAAGTGTCCTGTGGTTGCTGAGCGGGCGCCGGTTGCGTCGCTTGCGTCTGTGCGCCGCCCTCGTCGGGCGTCTGCGTTGCGTATTTTTTCCAATCCGCGAAGGTTGCCGCATTGCCCGGACTCAGCGCGCCGGTCTGCCGGCCCTGTTCCTGGCCATCGCTGCCGACCGTGTAGGAGGTGTGTTGCGTGCCTGTGGCCTTGTCCACTGCACGGCTGCCATCCGGGTTGTATGTGACGTGCGTGAGCGTCCCCGAGCCATCGCTCGGATCATAGCTGGTCGAGGACGTGGGCTTGCCCGTCGCATCGTAACTGTTAATCGCGCCGACATTGCCCTGCGCGTTGCGGGACTCGATGGTATGGCCGCCGCCCGGGTCCGTCGTGTTCTGGGCGGTTATCGCACCGGTTTCCGGGTCATAGTGCGTGGTCTGTATGCCCATTGGCGATACGTTCTGCGCCTGCGTCATCTGGTTCTTCGCGTTGTAGGATTGCGTCTTCATCGAAAGGTTCTCGTTATCGGGTGTCGTAACCGAACGGCTGCCATCGGGTTGGTAGTCGATATTCTTGTTCGGCGCTTCCGTCACGGGGTCGAAGTAACGCGCGCTCACGCGATTTCCATTGGGGTCGAACTGGACTCGCGAGCCGAGCGTGTTCTGATCGTTGTACGAATTGAGCGTCCTGCTGCCGTCCGGTTCGGTCACGACCTGATTCGTCACCCTGTTGGTCGCCGGGTCGGAGTAGTTCTTCTGGCCGCCCAGGGCATTGTTCGCGCCCACCGGTTGCGGCGGCGCGACGCCCGCCGCCGTGTCGCCCTGCCCCTTGAATGCCTGCAATTGCGCCGGCGTGTAGCTCATGGCCTGCTCGGGCGACCGGTTGCCGTTCGCGTCGGTGCTGACGCGCGTTCCTGCTCCGTTCTCATCGATGGTGTCGGCGACGCGGCTGCCATCCGCGTTGTACCGGACGTTGAGATTCATCCGGCCGGTATCGGGGTCGTAGGCGCTCATGCCGGTGCGGTTGCCTTGAGCGTCGTAGTCGTTTTGCAGGCCCACCTTGTGCAGATCATTGAAGGAGTAAAGGGTGCGGCTGCCGTCCGGATGCGTCACGACCTGATTCGTGTTGCGGGCTTCGTTCGGATCGAAATAGTCCTTCTGCGTCTCGCGGCCATTGGCGTCGTACTGGGTCATGCGGGTCGTGCGATTCTGCGCATTGAACTGCGATTCCAACTGCGAGCCGTCCGCATTGAAGCCACGTTCGACGCCGGACTTGTCGGCATTGAAGTCGCTTTGCTGGAGCGTTTGTCCCGCGCCGTCCTTGACCGTCATGCCGTAGCTGCCGTCCGGGTTATAGGTGTACGACGAACTCTGGAGGGGCTTGCCCGACGGGTCGACCGTCTGGACGGACTGGAGCCTGCCGTCCTGGTAATTCTGCGTGGAGACATCGCCGGATTTCCAGTTTTCAGTCGAGGACGTGATGTCGCCGGTGTTGGGGTCGCTCTGGAAGCTGGCCGAAACCGGCCGACCCGGTTCGATCGGCGCCAGGCCGCTGAACTGTCGACCATCGTAGTCATAGGTGCCGTCGGTGAAGTGGCGATCGTTGACCATCGACGCGCCCATGCCTGCGTGAATGATCCGGCTGTCGTTCTGCGCGTCCGTCAGTCCGGCCGGGCGATTCTTGCTCGCCGCTTCGAACGCGTCGAACGTTTCCGGAGATGAGGTGTCAGGCTCGATCCCGGGCTTGCCCGCGGCCTGGAGGCTGCCGTTGATCTCATTGCCGATCTTCCAGCCGTTGTACTCGCCTCCGGTCTCGTTGAGCAGCGACCACATGCCGTTGTTATGGTAGCCGGCTGGATCGCGTGGGTTCGCGGTGTCGATGTACTTGTCCTTGAACGCGAAGTCGCTGGGTTGATTCGCGACGTGGCCGACTTCATGGGCGAGCAGGTTGACGAAGGAGCCGTCGGATTGCTGCGTGACGTCGGGGGCGAATTCCAGTTGATTTTTGTCATAGATGTAACGCCCGTCCGCGGGCAAATCCGGGTTTATCGCCATCGGTTGCAACGTGCCAGCGGCGACTCTTTCGTTCGCTGCCTGAAGTTGCGCGACGAAGGTCGGGCTTCTGTTGATCAGATCGAGTTGCGACTGGGTTGGCTTCACGTCGCCCCAGACAGGCTCGGTTCCGGTGATGGGTTTGATTTTGACGCTCATGTGTCACCTCTTTCAGTGTGATAAAGGGAACATGCCATCTTCTTACCGGAAAGCTTCGTCAGTATTCGTTTGACGGCATGGCCGCGATCTACGCGGTATATCAAGGATGACGAACAGACGATTCGGCGGGTGATATCTTTTCATGTTCATTCGTGACGACGGGGCGACATCCTTGTGCCGAACCTCCCGGACTCGCGAAATCGCCGTTGCGTGCCTGGTCACGCTCTCAATACGATGCCAATCCCGACGCGCACGATGGTGCTGTTGCCGCCCGCCGTCGATATGCCGAGGTTCAGATTGACGTTGCCCTTCTGGTTCCAGCGCGAGACGCCGATGCCGAGCGCCGCCTGGCCGCGATAGCTTGCAATGCCCGCATTGAGCGTCGTACGGCCCGGCAAGTAAGGCGTGACGATGTTGAGCGCCGAGGCCGACGCGATGCCACGTCGAGCCGACTGGTCGACGCCGTCGATGCGCTCGTTCAGGCCGCGCGTCGCGTGATCGAGCTGTCCGACGTTGACGGCGTCGGTGGGAGCGGTCCCCGGTGCGACATTGATGATCTGCCGCTCGTGCCCCGCGCTACCGACGGAGACAGCCTGGTCGCGGTCGGCGACCGAGTCGGCGCCGATCGCCACGGAACCAACGCCGCTCGCCACGGCTGCCTCGCCGAATGCGCTCGATCGCTCGCCGCTCGCCGTGGCCCCGCCGCCCAGTGCGACGCTGCCCGAGCCTGCGGCGCCTGCGGCGCCGGCGGCCGCGCGCAACGCCAGCTGCGGCAAGCGCGAAGCATTGGCATTCTGCGTAAGCTCGCCGAGACTCGCCGCTTGCCGGTTGATCGCGGACCCCCGCGTTCCTTCGACGCTGTCCGCGCTGTTTGCGTCGACCGCACCCGTGGCGATGCCAGCCATTGAACTCCGCGCATGCATCCGGTTTGCGATCGCCTGGCTCGACGTGCCCTGTCCCGCGTGCCTGGCGAGAGCAGACGCATCGGAGCCGAGCCGGCCGCGCACCATCATGCGACGGGAAACGGCGGGCTTTTGATGGACTGGCGCAACACGTCGCGCCCGCCGCTGCCAGCGATCGAGCGGGGCGTGGCCAGCCTTGACGCCCGGGGTGCCCGAGGCGACTCCGCGCGCCGTCGAGCGGAACGTGACGCGCATCTCGGTGGCCGGGGCGTAAGCGATAACGTTGGGCGCTGACGGAAAGTCACGTTGCAACGAATCGAACCCGGCAGGCGAAAGCGACGAGGTCGCCGGTGTGCGCGAGGACGTGTCGGCGGCCATCGTCAGGTCGACATGCTGAGCGCCGGACATCCATGCGCTCATGTCGGGAGGCTGATGACTTTGTATTGCAGTGATGGCACCGCTTTCGGCAAAGGAGAGCGACGCTGTGCCGCCGAGTCCGAGCAGCGCGAAAGTCTTCACGGCGCGCGACAGGAAGGCCCGCGCCACGCGCAGTGCGATACTTCGGTCGACCTTCGGTGCGAGTCCCGCGACCTGCCGAATCATGCCTGCATTCAAATCGGTTCGACGATGCATTTGTAATCCATATAAATGTGAGCAATATATGCTTCGGTTTCTCGAGGAGCCGTCGATGCGCCTTCCAGGCGTGTTCCGGGCGGGGTTACGTATTGCATCGGGAGCTTAGCCGTCGGAGGCGCAGCCACGGTGATACTCCGTTATCGCGGAAAACACTGGAAAGCCGGGATTGGCGATGTGCTGAATAGGTAGTACATCGAATGACATACGGCGAATATTATCGGGTCTGCAGGGAATGCAACCGGGTGCAATGTGCTCAGATGTTCCCTGCGAAATGGTTGTATCGATGAACTGCTAATTTCTTCAGGAAACCAAAATGCAAGCAGCTCTTGATAGTTCTTCCTCGTTCTCGATGAATCCGTTCTCCGGCAGATCGACGTCGTCTTCGTCTTTCTCGAGTAGCCGGAGCGACTCGTCGTTCGGCTGGCGGGATTTCATGCCGTCCTTTCAGTCGCCGTTTCAGCCGTCCTCGCAGCCTTTCTCACCGCCCTTCTCGTTGCCGATGCCCTCGGGCGCGTTCGGCGACAGCAGCATGTCCAGTTCGAGTTTCAACTACGCGGCCCAGCAGATGTCGCGTAGTCCGGACAGTTACAGCGATTATTTCGCCTCGGGCGGTGCGACGTCGTTCAATCGTCAAAGTCCGTTCGGCAATGCCTCATACAACCACATGGAGTCCACCAGCTATATGGATCAAGGGCACAGATCGCCTTCTGGCGGCCGCGACACCGGGTTCGACTCCGGCCGGTGTGCTCGCTGGTCGGATTCGGGCGTCCAAGGGGGCAAATCGTCAGTCGATCTCGGCAACTACAAGCTCGCTTTCGACAAGTCGAATTCGTCGATGCTCCTGACCAACACGCAATCGGGCGACGCCACGAAGATCTGGGGCGATCCGCATATCGACCTTCACTCCGGCGCGGGCAATCAGCAAAGCGGCATGTTCAATGGACCGCTCACGTTCAGCCTGCCGGATGACACCACCGTCGCGGTCGGCACGGAGCCGGGGAACGGCAATTCTGGCGTGTCGTATGCGGACAAAGTGAGGATCACGCAGGGCAATCGCTCCTACGTCGTCGATGGTCTGAGCGAGCAGGACAGCGCGCCGCTCACCGTGCGACGAGGCGATGCCAGCGCGGCCGGGCAGGTTCCCACCGGCGGCTACCATCTGATCGCGAACCCGAACGGCTCGGGCTGGATCAATGCGCAAACGCATCAGGAGGCCACGGCGTCCGACTTTCGTGCCTGACAGACCATAGTCGGGCGACGCTGGTGCAGTTCGGCGGCGATGGCGGCGCAAGCGGTCGCCGCCGCTTTCCTTTCCCTGCTGGCGAAGCCGCCCGCCCGAAAAAGCAAGGCCGGAACGCATGCGCATGCGAAACGAGGCCGTGCTTGCCCAGATGGATCCCGACGATCGCCATGCTCGGCACGATGGCTCTCCCTAAACAGAAATGGCCGGTCCGTGTGAGCTGAACCGGCCATTTCCCTCAGGGTGATCAACTGATAGAACGTGCGCGGCAAGCTCGCACGCCCGCGCACGTCATCACAGTCACATTCCGATATGTCGAATCAGGCGTCACCGCCGCCTGCGTCGGCCGCGGCGCCCGCATCGCCCGCGCCCGCGTCGGCAGAAGGCGCTGCGTCGACTCCCGTGTCCCCAGCCGAGACCGCGCCATCATCGGCGGCGAGCGCTTCGGTAGCCGCGGGGTCTTCCGGCGCTGGGGCATTGTTGCTCGCGGAACCAGGCACAGTGGTGGAACCCTGGCCGCCCGAAGCCCCCGAAGCCCCCGAAGCCCCCGAAGCCCCCGAAGCCCCCGAAGTACCCGTGCTACCTCCGCCGCTGCCGCCGCCTCCGCCGATTCCCCCGCCTCCGATTCCTTTCATCAAGCCGCCGAGAAGGCTGGCGAGCGGATTAGCGAAGCTCTGCATTGCCGTGGCGATCCCACCGAGTCCGCCAAGCAGATCGGCAGGCTTAGCCGAGGCGGACGGCGCACTTGCTGGGCCGGCCGAAGCCGATGCGCGGGCCGGCAGCGCTGGCGCGGCCGCCGCAACGGCACTGGGTGCGCGCGCAACGGGCGCCGCGGACGCGCCGCCGCCATTCACCTGGAAAGGCGCGGGCGCACGAGCGGCTCCATCGTTCGACCCCATTGGCGCGGTCGCGGAGCCGGCAAGGGCCAGGGACGACGGGATCGACGAAGCGCCCGCCAGCGCATCAGGGGCAGGTGAGAACAACTGCCTGTCTGTTGCGCCCGCCAGCGCTGCCATGGCTCCCGGATCGGCGTCGTCCTCCTGCGCCACGGGTGGAAGGTAGATGGGCGCATAACCGACGGCCGGTTGTTGGGCCGCGTCGGCTGGGAACTGCGCAGCGTCGCTGGCCATGATTCTCGGCAGCGCCGGAGTTCTGTTGACTACTAGCATATTCACTCCTTTCTGAATCGAATCTGCGCGTTTGCGCAGACGGTCTTTTGGGTCGCCAGTTTCATCAATTCTCGTAACGTCGATTTGTTCTGCGTACACCTCCTCTATCTGGTTGAAACTGTGTCGCTATCGTGTTGCGAACTGCATCAGTCCTTTCGACAGCCGCCCCCAACCCTCCTCCGCGATCATGGTCTCGACGCGCCTGGCCAGTTGCACGACGCAAACCACGCGCACGTAGGCAGTGAAATTCTTTATGTTGTCTCCTGTCAGGTCCATCTCCATCGACCAGTTGGACAGCAGCTTTCCGACGCTGACGCTATCCTGACGAGCCAGTACTTCGATAATCTCCCAGTAAATTTCTTCCAGGCGAATGCACGTTGCGAGTCCGTTGATGCGTATGGATCTCTGCCGCGGTTCAACGAGTTTCAAGCTGAAGTTGCAATAACGTTTCTTGACCATATGCGTCGCTTAGCTGGCCTGCGGTCTGCATCGATCGTGGCGATCTGTGTTAGGGGTTCGTGGAATGTGTTCGGAAGTTTGTTGTTTGGTATGCTTACCTAATTTCATTCGGGATCCAGTTTATATCTCAAACCCGTTGCGATTCTGTTTTGAAACGGTCGCCGATTGCCTCATGCTTCATCAGCGGTTGAAATACTGATCCTTAAAAAAAATGCCGTGTGGTAAATCTCTATGTCATCCTCATTGATGAACGGAGATAGATTTAGGACATCGCATGCCGGCCTGACCGGAGCAGGAATATGAGATGTCCATGAACTGGCGTAAAAAATGTAATCGTCCTTTGATGCGCGGCCATGCGGTTTGCATGGCGGCCAACCGCATCGTTCCCATTTGCATGGCATTGCAGTGCGCAAACTCATATCCGGCAGAACCCGTATGGCAAGGCGCGGCCATGCGGTATGTCGCGCATGATTCGCGACTTGCGGACGTGCTGACGGACGTGGCGAGCGCCGGCGGTCTGCGCCTCGATGTCACGCGCAACGTGCGCGGCAATGTGAGCGGCGTGTTCGAAAACAAGCCCTCCGAGGTGTTCCGGACGCTCGCCGAGGCCTGGGGTCTCGTGTGGTATTTCGATGGACAGACGATCCACGTGTCGACGGCCGACGATGTGCGCAGCCGGACCATTTCGTTCGCGCCACTGACGAAAGATGCCGTCGCCGCTCTGCTGCGCAGTCTCGATCTCGACGACCCGCACCTCCCATTGAGCTATGCCAGGGACAGCGTGAAGGTAGTCGGGCCATCCCGTTATGTCGACGCCATTGCCGAAGCGATCACCAGGGCGCAGGAGCAGCCTCCGGTGCAGGAGCGCAGCTTCGAGCGCACGCAGATCCGCGTATTCAGGCTGCGCTATGCGCAGGCCCAGGACATCACCTACAACTCAGGCGGTCGTCAGCAAACCATCGCAGGCGTCGCGTCGTTGTTGCGTCGTCTGATGGAGAACACCAGCGTGCCCCGGGCATCGGCCATGCGCGGCGCGCGCACGGACGCGGCGCAGACCTCGCACGGCGGCGTGCCGCCATTGCCGAGCGTGCCGGGACTTCGCGAGACGTCGCAGGCCGCGGCGAGTCTCGACAGCGCGGCCGAGCTACCGCAGTCGCTGGTCACGCCAGCCAGGCGCAGCATCATCGCCGACGCGCGCACCAACTCGGTCGTGGTGTACGACGTGCCCGAGATGATGCCGGCTTACGAGCGAGCCATCGCGATGCTTGACCAGCGGCAGGATCTGGTGGAAATCTCTGCGCTGGTCATGGATGTGTCGAGCGACGCAGCGCGGGAACTGGGCATTCGCTGGGGCGGGGCGGTGAGCTCTCGCGATGCGCGCGTGCCCTATGGCGTCGGGCTGTCCGTGCAGCCGGACGGATCGGCGGCTGCGGGCATGGCCGACGCCGGGCTCACTTTCACCACGCTGATCGGCAACTCGGTGCGCTTCCTGTACAGCCAGATTCACGCGCTCGAACAGAACGGCCGCGCCCGCGTGCTTTCCCGGCCGCGCGTTCTGACCTTGAACAACGCGGAGGCGGTGCTGTCGTCGCGCAACTCGGTGTATGTGCGTGTCGCGGGCAACCAGGACGCCAATCTGTTCAACGTCGATACCGGACTGACGCTCAAGGTCACGCCGACGGTGGAGCAGAGCGGCGCCGCGCGCGGCAGCATCCTGCTCAGCGTGCAGATCGAAGATGGATCGTTCGACGACTCCGCGTCCGTCGACGGCATCCCGCGCGTGAACACGAACTCGATCATCACGCAAGCCGTGGTCGGTGACGGAGAGAGCCTGCTCATCGGCGGTTACGAATACGAGCACAGTCTGGACAGCGGATCGAAGGTGCCCATCCTCGGCGATCTTCCCGTGATTGGCGCGCTCTTCAATGACGATCGCTCGGTCGTCGACCGTACCGAGCGGCTCGTACTCATCACGCCCCAGATCAAGCGCTTCTCGCCCGCGGATGGCGCAAGCGCGCCCGCGGCGGATTCGCCCGCGATCACGTTGCCGGTTGCGCCGGTCGTGCCGGCCGTCGCGTCGTCATCGCCCATGGCGGCGCCGCAGCTCGTGCGCGAGACGTACATTGCGCCGCCGCTGCCGCCGGACGCGCAGGCCGCGTCGGCATCCGGCAAGGTGGCGTTGCGCGGGAGGACTCAATGAGCGGCGTTGCGCGTCTCTATGTCACGCAGGGCTTGCACGCCGGTGCGAGCATCGCGCTTTTGAACGACCGCGAAGTCGTGATCGGCGGCGATGGAGAAGCGGGGCTCGTCCTCGTGGACGCGGGCGTCAAGCCGCATCATGCGACCGTGCGTCTGCAAGGCGACAGACTCGTGCTGCGCACCGTAAGCGATAGCGTCGTGGTGTTCGCGCACACGCTCGGCGCAGGGAGGAAGACGCTGTTGCGGCACGGGGCGAGCTTCCGGATCGGCGAAGCGGCCTTGTTGTTCAGCAACGGTGCGCAGATGACCGACCGGGACGCAGAGCGGGCAGAACTCGCGTGGCTTTTCACGCATGCGCCGCTCGCATGGTTGCGCAGGCGCTGCGCGCGCGTGCCTCGCTATGGCCGCGTGGTGCTGATGTTCGCGCCGTTCGCGCTCGCATCGCTATTCGTCATGGATCTGCTGACTCCGCCCACGCCGGTAGCGCAATCGTCGTTGCTGGAGAAGCCGGCGTTCCGCAATGTTCGCGTGGGAACCGACCAGACCACGGGAACGCGTCTGTACGAAGGCTATGTGCAAACGCCAGCCGATCTCGGCGCGCTGGCGCTCGAAGCGCGTGCGCAAGGCGTCGCGGCAAACGTGCGCGTAGCGGTCATCGACAACATGCAGGAACAGCTGAGCGATTTCCTCGATCTGTACTATCGCGGCGCGCAGTTGAGCGCGGCCGACCCGGGGACGTTCATTGCGACGCCGCCCGCGAGCGCGGGCTATCTGCAGGCCGAGTCGTGGGACTACGCACGGATCGCGCGTCTCGCGCAGAGCCAAGTGGAAGGTCTGAAGGCGCTGCGTTTCGCCGGTCACGAGAACGAAGCCGGACCGGTGCGCGTTCCGATGGAGGCGCTCGGCCTGAATCTGGTGAGCTCGCCACACACTGCATGGCTGGCCGACCGGCAGGGCGTGCGGTATTTCGCCGGAGCTCGCGTGGCAATCGGACGAATCCAGCGCATTGGCCGATGCAATGCGACTGTCATACGCGATGACGGCAGTATCTACGACCTCATCACACGCACGGACGAAGGGAAGTCCTGCTGAGCACCCGGGCATCAACCCTTTGAACGCCGGCGCGCCGTTCGAAGGTTCATGGAGTCCTCCGACTCGAGAAGCGCGTCACTGTTTAATAAGGAATACGGAACATGCAAACCGAGAACCTTGGATTCACACCCGCCATGTACGGCTATGGTGGGCAGATGTACAACCCCGGCGGCGTGAGCATGATCGCCGCGGACGGCACGCTTTCGCTCGCCAGCGTCTCCGAGGCGGTCAAGCGCGTCCTGCAGGGGCAGGCTCAGCAGATCAACCAGCTGCAGCAGCAGGCGGGCGCGCAGGAGGGGCAAGGCGGTCAGGGCGGTCAGGGCGGCGGCGGTGTCGGGAGCGCCACGATGCTGAGCATGCAGGCGAAGGTGGGCGAATACACGGCATCGCTTCAGCAGGGCACCTCGATGATGAGCAGCCTGGCTGAAACGCACAAGTCTGTCGCTCAGAACACGAAGTAGTACAGATCGTCGCCGGAGAGGCCCCCGCGAGGGGGTCATCGCAAGCGCTCTCTCACGTCATTGCCCATCCAGGCAAAAGGAACCCTTCGATGTCACCGCAAGCCATCGGGATGTTTCCCGTTTCCCTCGACAACATGCTTACCGTTCCCGCGGTCGCGCCGACGCAGGCAAGCCCCGACGATGTGGGCGGACACGCATTGACGCGCCTCGCCGAACGCGCGCAAGACTCGCTGCAGAGCGCCGCCGCTCCGCTCGACATCCTGCGCGATCCTGCCCGGCGGCATCCGCTCACGACCAGCGAACTGCTGTCGCTGCAGGCGGCGGTGTCCGACTACTCCGTCACGCTGCTCACGCTCTCTCATCTTGCACAGAGCGCCGGCAGCGCCATCCAGTCCCTCACTCAGAGAACATGATGCGACGCACATTGCTTGTGCTGCTTCTGCTGCCGCTGGCGCTGCTCGCCGCGTGCAAGACTTCACTGTTCGAGGGTATCGACGAAGAGCAGGCGAATCGCATCGTCGCGGTTCTGAGCCGTCACGGCATCGAGGGCTTCAAGGACCGCAATGCCGACAAGACCTGGAACGTTTCCGTGGACGAAAGCCACGCCGTGGCCGCGACCGAACTTGCCGGGGCTTACGCGCTGCCGCGCGGTGCGCATGCCAACCTCGGCGAACTGTTCAGCCGGCAGGGGCTTATTGCGAGCCCGGAGGAGGACCACGTTCGATACGTATACGGACTCACGCAGGAAATGGCGGAAACGCTCGAAAAGATCGACGGCGTGCTCGATGCCCGCGTGCATATCGTCGATCCGCCGCGCGATCCGCTGATGGGCCCCGCGCCGCAACCCAGCGCGTCCGTGATGCTTCGCTATAGCAGCGATGCCGGTCTCGAACAGATGCGCAGCAAGATTCGGTCGCTCGTAGCCGGCGCGGTCGAGGGGCTTACGCCCGAGCGCGTCTATGTCACGTTCGTTCCGGTCATGCCCGTCGTGACGGCGGACGAAGCGTGCAGGCAAACGGGCGTCTGCCCGCACTCGGCGCCCGCTCCGCGTGCGACCGTCACACGCGTGCTCATAGCGTTGACGCTCATGGCGCTGCTCCTCAGCGTGGCGGTCTGGATCTGGGATTCGGGCATCCGAACCTTCCCGAGGATCAGGATCCCCGGCATCACGTTTTATCGCAGGCGCGCCCGTGGCGACGGTAAATCGAGTCAGGCTCCGGGCATGTCCGCCGATACAACCGCTTCATCAACTTCAGAAGGTGGCCAATGAAAACGCACTCCGCTCTCGGAATCGCCGATTGGGCGCATCACAGCTGGCTCGCACGCGCCACACCGGCGCGCAACGAGCGCGCGCGCGCAGGCGGCGGCCTATCTGTTCACGCGCTTTCCCGCGCTGACCGATCCCGGCGTGACGCAGTTGCCGGGGTCCGCGGCGCGGCTCGCGCGGCCGGCTTACGCACGTCTGATGCGGATCTGCGCGGCGCTCGCATGCGCACACGCGCTGCGACTCGTCGTCAGCGCCGAGGCGCGCGCCCGGTTCACCGTGACGACGGGCCTGCCGCCGCTCACGGCGCTTCAATCGCATCCGCGCGGCGATCATGACGATCTGCCGCTCGATGAACCCCTCGACTTCTTCAGTCGGCGCGGCCTGATCGTCGCCGGCCTCGCGCTCGCTTTGCGCGCGGCCGGCGGCGAAGCGCAACGTCAACGGATGCAACTGCGTCTGCCGCGCGATTGCGCCGAAGCCGCCGCGCAATGGCGTCTTCCGTGCGTTTCGCCGCGGATTGCGCTTGAACTGTTCGGCGATGCTCTGCACCTGCTGAATGCGAGGGGTGCGACATGCTGATCTGGCGCGTATCCGACTGGCGTGTGGAGTCCGATGGCTATATCTGCCGCGACGATCTCGCGCGGCTGCAGGACCTGCGCGCGCTGCAGAGCATGAATGCACAGCTTGCCATGCACGAGAAGTCCCGTCTCGTGGAGCGCGCACGCCGGGTGCGGCGTCGTGCGTTCGCGCGCGGCTATCGGGCCGGCCGCGCGGCCGCGTTGCACGATCTCGTCATGCCCACGTCCGCGGCGGCGTTCGCGCTGGCCGCGCTCGAGGAGCGGCTGTTGCGGGTCGCACTGGACGCCCTGGCCGAAATCCTCGGCGAACTGCCGCCTGGCGCGACCTTGCCGAAGCAGATGCGCCGCAGCCTGCAGGCCGCGTCCGGGGAGCGACTGCTTTCGGTGCGCGTCGCGGCATGCGACCACGACGAGGCAAGGCGCGCAATCGACGCGATGGAAAAAAACCTGGGCTTTCCGCTCGTCACGATTCTCCCCGACGCCGGCCTGCCGCCGCGCTCGTGCGTGGTCGAAACCGATCAGGGTTTGATCGATGGCGGCTTGCGTCAGCAGGTCCGGGCGCTCGAGCGCGGCACGCGTGATGCGATCGCCGCCGTGCTGGACACCTACACGCGACTCGACGAGCGCGTGGTCGCGCAGTTCGAGGCGATCGAACGAGGGCTTCGCGACACCATCGACGTCCTGTCGGACGCGTCGCCGGAGGGCGACGCGTTTGGGCGTGCGCCGGCCAGCGGAGGGCACGCGGGATGAACCCCTTCACCGGCCTGAAACGGCTCACGCGCATGCAGGCCGAGCGTCAGAACATCGCGGCCTTGCAGTTCGGGTTTCCGGCGCTCGTGAGCGTAGGTCATCGCCGCTACGCGCTCGTTTTCGAGCCGTGCCGTTCGCACTATCCATTGCGGCTGCACGGCACGGCGTGCGGCGCGCCGCTGCAACTCGACCTGGACGCGCAGGCGCTCCTGCCCGAGCTGTCGCGCGAAACCCTCGAAAAGGCGGGGCCGCACGCAGCCTGCCTGATCGCGGACGCGTGCGAGGACTGGTTGTGCGCACTGGAGGGCGTGTTCGGATTCGCGCTGGATGTCACCGCGGTGTCGTTCGACGTGGCGCCCGACCCCGGCGCCTACGGGCTGGCCCTCACGCACGTCCAGAGCGGCCGCACCGCCGGCTTCTCGTTTCATAACGAAGCGGTCGACCTGTGGCTGCGGCGCCGGCGGGACCCGCTGTGCGACCTGCGTGCGCTGGCGCGCCGCGTGGTCGTGGCCGTGCCGGTCTGCATCGCCGGTCCCACGCTTTCGTTGCCGCGCCTGCGGCGCATCCGTCCAGGCGATGCGCTGGTGCTCGATCGTCATGTCCGATATCTGTGCCTGCCGCTTCGTGACGGTATGCGGCGCTTTCTACTGAAAACTCAAGGAGACCAAACGATGATCGACCGTTCCATGATCGACGAGCAGCATCCGGCACCGGAACTGACGAGCGAATTCATTCCCATCGATGCGCTCACGTTCAGCTTCGATGCCATGATCGGCTCGCTGCGGCTGACGCTCGACGAGCTCAGCCGCTTGCGCAGCGGCTCGCTGGTGTCGTTGCAGATCGCGGTGCGCGAGCGCGCCGTAACGCTGCTCTGCCAGGGCATGCCGTTCGCGCGCGGCGAACTCGTCGATATCGACGATGTGCTGGCCGTGCGCATCACGAGCCTGGTCCGGTCCCCGGACACGGACCGTGCGTCATGATCGGCGCTCAGACCGGCCAGTTGCAACTGATCGGCGTCTTCTTTCTGCTGGGCCTCGCGCCGCTCGCGGTGGTCATGACGACATCGTTCACCAAGTTCAGCATCGTGTTGACGCTTCTGCGCTCGGCGCTGGGCGTGCAGCAGGCGCCGGGCAACATGGCGATCTCCGGGCTCGCGCTCGCTGCCACGCTCATTGTGATGGGGCCGACGATGCACCGTATCGGCGATGCGCTCGCCATCGACGAACGCATCGAGAGCGGGCAGTTGCCGCCGCTCGCGCAGATGATCGACGCCGTTCGCGAACCGCTCGGCGAGTTCATGCTCGCGCACTCGCGTCCCGCCGAACGCGCGCTGCTCGTCGATGCGTCAAAACGCATCGACGCGTCGAACGCCGTGCGGGAAGACGATTTCACCCTGCTCGTGCCCGCCTTCCTGATCAGCGAGATTTCCGCCGGCTTCGAAGCGGGCTTTCTGCTCTATATCGCCTTTCTGGTGATCGATCTCGTCGTGGCGAACGTACTCACGGCCATGGGGATGATGATGCTTTCCCCGAGCAGCGTCTCCATTCCAATCAAACTGTTCGTGCTCGTCGCCGCATCCGGCATTCCGCGGCTCATGCACGCGCTCATTCTCGGTTACGCCCGATGAATACGCTGCCTTCCCTTTCCTCGCTCGCCGCCGACGCGCTGCTGCTGGTGTTCTGGCTGTCGCTGCCGATGCTCGCCGTCGCCACTGCCGTGGGCCTGCTGCTCGGGCTCTTTCAGTCGGTCACGCAGATTCAGGATCAGAGCCTGCCTTACGGCGCGAAGATCATCTGCGTCGGACTCGTGCTGATCGTCGCTGCGCCGTGGGCCAACCGTGAATTCGCGCGCCTGCTGGGCCAGGTTTTCACGCTGATAGCCGCCGGGCACGCCCGATCATGAATCTCGTCGATCAACTCGCCGGGTTCGCTTTCTGCACGATTCGTCCTGCTATCGCGATGAGCCTGATTCCATTCGGCATCGACGGCGCGCTCGGCCTGGCGCTGCGCGTGCCGCTCGTGCTGATGTTCGCGCTCTTGTCCGGGCACGAGGGTTATCCGTCCGGTGTGATCGCCGCGGGCTTCGTCGAAGCGGTCATCGGCCTCGTGATGGGGCTTGGCCTGAGTGTCGTATTTCATGTGGCTTCGGCGGCGGGCGCGGTCATCGATCAGCAGGCGGGCTATAGCGTGGCTGCGGTCTACGATCCCAACTTCCAGCAGGAGTCGGCGCTCTTCGAGACGCTCTTCACGCAGTTCGCGGCGCTGACCTTTTTCACCGGAGACGGGCTCGTCAGGCTGTGCGGCGTTTTCATTGACGGATGGGCGCTGTGGGCGCCGGGCGGCTCGCATCCCGATCTCGGGCGGCTGACCGGGATGCTCGCCGAGGCGCGGCTCGCTCCGGTTCTCGCGCAGGGTCTGCAGCTTGCCGCGCCATTGCTGGTGCTGATGCTGCTCGTCGATATGTCGGTGGGACTGGCCTCACGTCACGCGAAGCGGCTCAATCCGTTCGCCACGGCGCGCACGGTCAAGGTCATGGCGCTGTCCGTCGCCGCCATGTTGTGCGTGCCGGATATCCTCAAACGCCTCGCGCGTATCGCCGCCGCGTCACTGAACCTGGGATAGCCTGCGATGAGCGACAAAACGGAAAAACCTTCGCAACGTCGGCTGCAACGCGCGCGCAAGGACGGCGACATTGCGAAGAGCGCTCATCTCAGCACCGCTGTCAGTGGCGGTCTGTGGTGGTTGCTGCTGACGTTTCAGGCGCCGCATCTGTTTTCCTCCTTCGTGAAGATGGTTCAGACGTGCATGAGCATCGACGCAGACCGTTCCCTGGACTGGCGGCTCAGGGCAGCGATGGCGGCGGCGGCGGACCCGGGCAGGACCGCGCTCACGATGTTCGTCTGCGGACTTCTCGCCGCAGTCGTCCCCGAACTGCTTCAGGCGCGTGGCCTCGTCGCGTTCAAGCGCGTTTCACCGGACTTCCGGCGTCTGGATCCGATCGAAGGCTTCAAGAATCTGTTCGGTCTCAAGGCCTTGCTGGACACCGGCCTGATGCTGATTCAGATGGCCCTCCTTTCATACGTTGCCTGGAATGCGATTTCGGCGTGGCTGGCTCAAGCCGGTCCTGTCTACTCGCTCGAGCCGTTATCCCAGCTCGCGCTCGCCACGCGGGCCCACTCGCGCCTGCTCGCGATGGTCGCACTGTCGCAGCTTGCGCCGGCGGCCGTCGACTACGCGATTCAGCGCAGGTTGCACGAGCGCCGCCTGCGCATGGACAAGGACGAACTGAAACGCGAATACCGCGAGGAGGAGGGCGATCCGCATGTCAAGGGCCGCCGCCGCGCGCTACAGAGATCACTCAACGACCCATCATGATGCAACCTGAATTCTCTTCGTCTTTTCTGGCAGGCCTGCCCGACAGGCTCGCGCGTTACGCTCATTTCGCGGCGGCTGCGGGGTTCATCGGCGTGCTTTCACTGCTGATCCTGCCGATTCCGCCGTTCCTGCTCGATCTTTTTATCGGCATGAGCTTCGGTGTGAGCTTTCTCATGCTGTTCACGACGATCTACGTGTCGCGCGCCGCCGATCTGCCGGGCTTTCCCGCGCTCCTGCTCATGACCACCCTGCTGCGGCTCGCGCTGGCCATCGCCTCCACGAAGATGATTCTCATGCATGCGCACGCGGGCCGCATCATCCAGGCTTTCGGCGAACTCGTGGCGGGCGGCAACGTCGCCGTGGGCATCGTCGTGTTTCTGGTGCTGTGCGCGATCCAGTTCATCGTCGTCGCGAAGGGTGCGGACCGCATCGCCGAAGTCTCGGCGCGCTTCACGCTGGACGCGATCCCGGGGCGTCAGATGAGCATCGACGCCGATCTGCGCAGCGGCCTCATCAGCGCCGAGCAGGCTGTCGCGATGCGCGCGGGTCTCGAGCGCGAGACGTATGTATACGGCTCGCTCGACGGCGCCATGAAGTTCGTCAAGGGCGACACGATCGCGAGCTTCGTGATCGCGATCGTCAACATCGCGGGTGGGCTGGCGATCGGCCTCGTGCAGCACGGCATGTCTTTCAGCGATGCGCTGCAGGTCTACACGATCCTCACGATCGGCGACGGGCTGGTTTCGCAAATACCTTCGCTCGTCGTGTCCATCGCCGCGGGCCTGCTCGTTACGCGCGTCTCGCAGGCGGGCTCCGGTTCGAACCTCGGCGCCGATCTCTACAGCCAGTTGACGCTCCGGCCGCATGCGCTTCTGATGGCGGGCGTGTGCTGCGCCGCACTCGGACTCATTCCGGGCTTTCCGCACGTACAGTTCGCGCTGCTGGCCGGTGCGCTCGCGGGCCTCGCGGTCCTTCTGATGCGCGCACAACGGCGCGCGCAAGGTGCAGTGCAGACGCCGATGCCCGCGCTCGCACGGGACGGGAGCCGCCATATGCCCCAGTTCCTCGACGATGTCGACTTCGGCACGAGCAACGTGCTCCGCCTGCGCGTCGGCACGGACGTCGTTCGCGCCATGCGGCCGGACGCGCTCAACGGCCTGCTCGGCCGGTTGCGCCACACGATCAACGAACGGCTCGGCCTGCCGTTTCCGGGGCTGGTCATTCTGGTGGACGCGCGACTTGCTTCCGATCGCTATATCGTCGATATCGACGACGTGCCGTTCGCGAGCGGTGTGCTCCTCGCGCAACACGTGCTGGTCAGTGGCCGCGCGGCGGACGTGACGATGCAAGGCACGCCCGGCTATCGGCCTGGCGTGGAGAAGTCCGTCTGGATGGCGGCTAGCGAGGCCGCAGCGCTCGACCCCGCCGTCTATGCAACCGATTCGCCGGACGACGTCCTGTGCAGGCATCTGCTCGAAGTCATCGAGCGCTGCGCGCCGCGCCTGATGGGTACGCAGGAGGCGCGCTTCCTGCTCGGCCGCATCGGTCAAGAGTACCGCGAGCTTGCCATGCAGATCGAGCACCGCGTCACCACGATCCGCCTTGCTGCGGTGCTCAGGCAGCTCCTCCAGCAACGCGTGTCGATCCGCAATCTGCGCGGCATTCTGGAAGCGATTCTGCGGGTGCCAGCCAATGAGTCTACGCTCGAGCGCATGGTGCGCGAATGCCGCATCGAACTCGGACCTCAGATCGCGCGCGCCTACGCCAATCTGGATGTCTGGGAAATTCAGGCGGGCGTGCTCGAACCCGCGTGGGAGGCCGAGCTCGAAGCAGGCATCCGCATCGGCCCCGACGGCGAGCCGTATTGCCCGCTCGATTTCGATCAGCTGGATGCCTTGCGGCGCGTTCTGGGCGCCGCACTGGAGTCCGTGCGCCTGCTGGTCACTTCAGCCGCCTTGCGCTCGCACCTCGCGCGCATGCTCGACACCTTCGGCCTGCACATGGACGTGCTGGCGATCGAAGAGATTCCGCGCGACGTGTACCGCGTTCGCGCCGTGGCAACCCTGACGAGGCCGCGATGAACAAGAACGCAGGCGGTGCGCCGAAGCCGGCGCAGCCATGGCTCGATGCGCCGGTGATGCATGGACGCGTGGTCGAGGCTCGCGGGGTCATCGCGAGGGTGGTGGGCGCGTCGCTGCGCATCGGCGAGAAGGTTCGTCTCGTGCGTGCGGACACGCGGGAAGAGCAAATCGGGGAAGTCATCGGCTTCGGACCGGATGGCGCGCTCGTCATGCCGTTCGCGGGGCTTTCCGGGCTCTCCGACATCACGCGCGTCGAGGGCTGCGGACTTGCGTGGCCACGTCTCGACGCGAGCAAGCTCGGCGGCCGTGTTCTGGATGGTCTCGGCAATCCGCTGGACGGCGGGCCGCCGGCGCCCCGAATAGACGCACCCGGATACCGCGAAGACTTGCCGCTCAATCCACTCGAGCGTCCGGTGATCGCGCATCCCTTCGTGACGGGCGTGAGGGCCATCGATGGATTGCTCACCTGCGGGATCGGGCAGCGCGTCGGCATTTTTGCGACCGCGGGTGGCGGGAAGAGCACATTGATGGGCATGATCGCCAACCATGCGCAGGCGGATGTCGTGGTGGCGGCGCTCATCGGCGAACGCGGCCGCGAAGTCTCCGAATTCGTCCACGATCATCTGCGTGAGCAACGCTCGCGCGTGATCGTGATTGCGTCGACCTCGGACCGGCCGGCGGCGGAGCGCATCCGTGCGTCGCAGCTTGCCAGCGGGATCGCGTCGACTTTGCGGGCGCAGGGAAAGCAGGTGTTGCTGCTGTTCGATTCCCTGACGCGCTTTGCGCGCGCGCTGCGCGAAGTGGGCCTCGCCGTGGGCGAACCGCCCGCGCGTCGCGGCTACCCGCCGCGCGTATTCGCCGAGCTGCCGCGGCTGATCGAGATGGGCGGGCTTACCCGCGAGGGTAGTGTGACCGCCTTTTTTACGGTGCTTGCCGAGGACGAGGACCTTGCCGACCCGATCGTCGAAGAAGCGCGCTCCCTGCTGGACGGTCACATTCAGCTTGCCTCCCGGCTGGGCGCGGCCGGCCAGTATCCGGCAATCGACGTGCTGCAGAGTAAGAGCCGACTCATGACGCGCATTGCGCGAGACGGGCATCGCGACGATGCGCGCCGCGTGCGCGAGTGGCTCGCGCGCTATCAGGACGTCGAATTGCTGTTGCAGATTGGCGAATATCGAAGCGGCGCGGATGCGGCCAGCGACCGTGCCATCGAGCGGCATCCCCGCATCCTGGATTTCCTGCGCCAGCTTCAGGGCGAGTACTCGTCCTATGACGAGACGCTCGCGGCCTTGCATGCCTTGTGCGCAAGCGCGGGAACGTCGCCATGACGTCCGCGGGCGATGACAGGCGCCTGTGGACCCTCCTCACGCGCGTGCGCGGGCTGCGCGTGCGCCGCTGCCGGCAATTGCTAGCACGCATGCAACAGGCAGCTCATGGGGCGCGTGCCGAGTTGATGCGGCAAACCGCGGAGCGGGATCGCCACGCCGCGCGTTTGCCCGAGATTCTCGGACTGTGCGGGCACGGTCAGCAGGACGCGACGCTATGGCGCAACGCGCTGAAAGCGCATCGGAGCCGGGAAGCGGACGTGCTCGCGGCGATCCGGACGGCGCAACGCGCGCTCGCGGATGCGCTGGCAGAAGTGCAGATGGCGAGGATTGCCTTGCAACGCCAGATGCGTGCGCACGAAGCCGCTCAGACCCGGAAGCGCGAGGCGACGGCGCGTCTGTGCGACGACGAGTGAGCGAGCTGCCGGATGAACTTCCCGTGACGCACGAACGGAAATGGGGCGGCGTTGGCGTGAGGCGGGATGCGTTAGTCGATCAGCCATTTTCCCCGAATCATCGCTTCTTCCAGCATGCCGAGGGTGAGTTGCCATCCACCGAGCGTTTCCCGAGCCTGCAGGCTGAAGGGCGATTTGAGCAGTGTCCAGAAAAATGCTGGCTTGCTCAACTGGCTGAATGGGTAATAGTGATCAAGCTCGAATCCGCTCATGTCGACGCCGAATTTCGTTCCCCAATCGTTGAGCAGCGCTGAAATCGCGGGCGGATTCAAGTCGAGGTCGTGATACAGATCGTTCTCGGGCGAAAGTTTGCGCTTGCCCAGCTTCACTTCGAGATATTCGATGAGCAGTTCCCAGGCTTCCGATTGGGCAATCATTTACAGCCGATCCTCGGGTTTCACGATATCGTTATAAAGCTGAACCGATCGAAACAGAATGGTCGATACATCGGTAGCGAGAAGCACCCAGCCGACGCCCGGAATCGCGCGTCCGACGAATGCTCCCAGATTGCTGGTGAATTTGACACGCAACATCATAAGACTCGAAAAGGATGTCACCGTTGGCAATATCCTGTATTTGATGTCGATGGGCAGCATTGTTCTGGAGACAATTGACGCAACTGACGTACCCTTGACCGCGAACTTGAATTTTCCCCGCGTCGGAAGAAACGGTTGCCCCAGCAGGATCATCGCGATGCTTGTCAGATCTTCTATGGCGGTTTGTCTATAGGTTTCGGCGATTGCGATAAGAAAAAATAGTTCGGCAGGCTCTAGACCCGTATGCATGCCGTATTGGTAGCGATTGCCCATGTTCACTCATCAATCATTCATAAGTCGAGCGATAATAGTTCTGTATGTCTAATTAATCAACGCTTGCGCAACAGCAGCAATCCCACACGCCATATCGCCAAAAAAAACGCGACTCTCGAAAGAGCCGCGTTTCTCACCTCAAAACTCAAAACCGAATCGTCCCGGCATCACGCCCAATTCGCGTGAAAACTCCCCGCCTTATCCACCCGTTCGAACGTATGCGCACCGAAGAAATCGCGCTGCGCCTGCACCAGATTCGCGGGCAGCCGCTCCGACCGATACGCGTCGAAATAAGCAATCGCCGACGAGAACGCCGGCACCGGAATCCCCGCCTTCACCGCCGCGACGATGACATCGCGCAAGGCATCCTGATACTTCGCCGCGATGTCGCTGAAATACGGATCGAGCAGCAGATTCGCGAGCTGCGGGTTCTTCGCATACGCATCGGTGATCTTCTGCAGGAAGCGCGCGCGGATGATGCAGCCCGCCCGGAAGATCTTCGCGATCTCGCCGTAATGCAGATCCCATTTGTACTCTTCCGATGCCGCGCGCAACTGCGCGAACCCTTGCGCATAGGAAACGATCTTCGACAGATACAACGCGCGCCGCACCGCTTCGACGAACGCCGCGCGGTCGCCATCGAACTTCGGCGACGGGCCGCTCAAGACCTTGCTCGCCGCCACGCGCTGTTCCTTCAGCGACGACAGCACGCGCGCGAACACCGCTTCGGTGATCAAAGGCAGCGGCGCGCCGAGATCGAGCGCGTTCTGGCTCGTCCACTTGCCCGTGCCCTTTTGCGCGGCGCGGTCGAGAATCACATCGACGAGATCCTTGCCGGTCTCATCGTCCTTCTTCGAGAAGATCTTCGATGTGATCTCGATCAGATAGCTGTCCAGCTCGCCCTGATTCCATTCCACATAGACCTTGCCCAGTTCTTCGTTCGACAAACCCGCGACGCGCTTGAGCACGTCATAGCTTTCGGCGATGAGCTGCATGTCGCCGTATTCGATGCCGTTGTGCACCATTTTCACGAAGTGGCCCGCGCCGTCCGGGCCCATGTACGCGACGCACGGTTCGCCGTCCGGCGCTTTCGCGGCGATCTCGGTGAGGATCGGCGCGACGAGTTCGTAGGCTTCCTTCTGGCCGCCCGGCATGATCGACGGGCCTTTCAGCGCGCCTTCCTCGCCGCCCGACACGCCCGTGCCGATGAAATGCAGTCCGGACTTCGCGAGATCCTGATTGCGGCGGATGGTGTCGGTGAAATGCGTGTTGCCGCCGTCGATGAGAATGTCGCCTTTCTCGAGCAGCGGACGCAGCGACGCGATGGTGTCGTCGGTGCCCGCGCCCGCCTTCACCATCATCAGGATGCGGCGCGGCTTTTCGAGCGACTCGACGAATTCTTCGAGCGTGTAAGTGGGCACGAGCTTTTTGTCGGGATGTTCGGCAATCAGTTCGTCGGTTTTGGCGCGGCTGCGGTTGTAGACCGAAACGGCGTGACCGCGGCTCTCGATGTTCAAGGCCAGATTGCGGCCCATGACAGCGAGGCCTACCACGCCGATAGCTTGTTTGCTCATGCTTGATCTCCGGATAACCGAAGCGCACGCGGCTCGTGGCGCGCGGCTTCGGGATGAAAACGTGTCGATGGGAGCGGCGCCCGCGCGTGAGAGATCGTCTCAGGTTCGCTCGGCGGCTCGACGGGCCGTGCGGCGATCCGTGCGGGGGCACCGAACTGTGCGCGAACGCGGACCGCCCCGAATTTACCACTTTGAGGCGCATCCGGCAGGGGGCACGCCGCCCGCACGAGCGCTTTGCGCGCCGCCGTCTTAGAATGAACGCCCGCAACGAGCACGCCGTGAAGGCCAGCCGAAACATGCCGTCGTCGCGGCGCACGCGCCGCCATCATTACTCCGTCTATGTGGTCGAACTGTCCGGCTCGGTCTGGAACGAAGCGCGCTTTCGCCGTGCGAATCCGGATTACGTGACCGGCATGCCGTTCGTCTATGTGGGCATGACGGGCGTCGATCCGGACGTGCGCTTCGACAAACACAAGGCGGGCATCCAGTCGAACCGCTTCGTCCGCGAATTCGGGCTGCGGCTTCTGCCGCAACTGTACGAGATGTACAACCCGATGCCCTACGACGGCGCGCGCGACATGGAAGTGGAACTGGGGATCGGCTTGCGGGAAGCGGGCTATGGCGTCTGGCAGGCGTGACGGCGCATATCTGACAAGGAGCGAGACATGCGGATTCTGGTAGTGGGCGCGGGGGCCATCGGCGGATATTTCGGCGCGCGGTTGCTCGAAGCGGGCAGGGACGTGACCTTTCTCGTGCGCGAGCGGCGCGCCGAGCGGTTGCGGCAGTGCGGCCTGAAAGTGAAGAGCCCCGAGGGCGATCTCGCTTTCGCCTGTCCGCCGATGGTGCTCGCGAAGGACATCGACCGTCCTTACGATCTCATCCTGCTGAGCTGCAAGGCCTACGACCTGCAAGGCGCGATCGATTCCTTCGCGGCCGCAGTCGGCCCCGACACCGCGATCCTGCCGCTCCTGAACGGCATGGGCCATCTCGACGCGCTCGACGCGCGCTTCAACCCGGCGAACGTGCTCGGCGGCCAATGCGTGATCGCCGCGACGCTCGACGCCGAAGGCGAAATCCTGCACCTGAACAACCTGCATGCGATGACCATCGGCGAGCGCGCGGGCGCTCGCTCGACGCGTATCGACGAAATCGCCGCGCAACTCGGCGGCGCGGGCTTCGATCTGACGGTGAGCGAAGACATCCTGCAGTCGATGTGGGACAAGTGGGTGTTCCTCGCTACGCTCGCGACCGGCACCTGCCTGATGCGCGCGCCCATCGGCGATATTCTCGCGGCGCCGGGCGGCGAGGCGCTGCTGTTCCGGCTCTTCGACGAATGCTGCGGCATCGCCGGCGACAACGCGCACACGCCGGGCGAGGCGGTCGTCACGCGCGCGCGGGCGTTTTTCTCGGAGCGCGGCTCGCTGATGACCGCGTCGATGCTGCGCGATCTGGAGAACGGCGCGCCGATCGAGGCGGATCACATCGTCGGAGATTTGCTGGCGCGGCGGCGCACGGCGATCGATGGCGTGTCGGCGCTGGCGGTGGCGTATGCGCATCTCAAAGCCTACGAGGCGCGCCGGGAGCGTTCGGCTGCGTCGCGCTGAGCGATGGACCGCGAAGACGCGCCGCGGCCCACCGTCGCGGAGATTTTCACCGGCTTTCTCACGCTCGGGCTGACGGCCTTCGGCGGTGCGCTGCCGCTTGCGCGTCGCGAGATCGTCGAACGCCGCAAATGGCTCGACGCCGACGCGTTCACCGATCTCCTCGGCCTTTGCCAGTTCCTTCCGGGCGGCAACGTGATCAATCTGTCGGTGGCCATCGGCATGCGCTTTCGCGGCGTGCCGGGCGCGCTCGCGGGCCTGCTCGGACTGCTGGTCGGGCCTTCGCTGATCGTGATCGCGCTCGGCGTGATCTATCAGCGCACGCATCAGGACCCACGCATCGCGCATCTGTTCGCGGGGCTCGCGGCGGCTGCGGCGGGGCTGCTTGTGGCGATGGCGGTCAAGATCATGTGGCCATTGCGCCGCAAGCCCGAAGCGGCTGTCGTCGCGCTTTTGATGTTCGCGTCGATCGCGTTGCTGCGCACGCCCCTCCTGCCGACGATGCTGGTCTTCACGCCGCTCTCGGTGCTGATCACGTGGAAGCTGCGCCGATGACGGACAACTTGCTCTCGCTCGCCGCGATCTTCAGTCAGTTGTCGCTGCTCGCTTTCGGCGGCGGCAACTCGATCCTGCCGGAAATGCAGCGTCAGGTCGTGCAGGTCCACGACTGGATGTCGAACGCCGATTTCTCCGCGCTCTTCGCGCTCGCGCAGGCCGCGCCCGGCCCCAACATGATGGTCGTCACGCTGATCGGCTGGCACGTCGCGGGATGGCCGGGCGTGCTCGTCACGTCGATCGCGAAGTTCGGGCCATCGTCGCTCGTGACGGTCGCCGCGCTGCACGCGTGGGAGCGCTTCAAGGACCGGCCGTGGCGGCGCTTCATCCAGCTCGGCCTCGTGCCGATCACGGCGGGGCTCGTTGCGGCGAGCGCGCTGCTGATCGCGCAGGCGTCGGACCGGACCTGGCTGCTGACGGCGATCACCGCGGCCGTGGCGGTGCTTTCGTACCGGACGCGGCTGCATCCGCTCTGGCTGCTCGCTGGCGGTGCGCTTGTCGGGCTCACCGGCTTCTGACAATCACGCCGCGATTAGATTCATTGCGAACATCGCAATAGTTATTTGCGCGCTTTGCGCAACTTTCAATCGTCTTGCTGGCTTCTCAAAAAATGACAAATTCCAGTTTGACTGATCGAATAATGATTCCGTAGATTTACGCTCCTGCCATTTAGAAATATCTAATTCGATTAATCGTTTTCCTGACATTGTCAGGGCCACTATATTCCGTCATGCAGCGCGCGCAGCCGTCCGGCGACGCGCGGGAGGACCCTTTTACCCTGAATAACCAGGCGCGAATCGTCGTGCTGATTCGCTATTGAATATCGAAATGTGCATCGTCGGACTGCACTTGATTAAGAGGTTACATAACGGAATATGATATATCTGACTCAAAAATGAGAAGCAGCTTTCAATCGATGTCGAATGGCTTGCGAGACCAACCCTCGGTATTTAACAAGCAGCTCACGTCGTATTAGGAGAATTCAAATGAAAATAAGAAGTGCACCGGTGATTCCATCATTGATATGTCCCGGTATTCCGCTCGACGGGGTGCGGATCGGCGTGGTCGTCCGGATCGTGGATTCCGACGCGTCCGCCTATATCAACTACCTGATCCAGGCTGCGGACGGCGCCCAGTACGCCGCGCAGATGGACAACCGGCGCCGGCGCAACCGGGACGCCCTGATCCGTCTCGCGGTCGAATCCGGGCGCTCCGTGATGCTCGTCGGCGGCATCAACAGTTATGTGCGATCGGCGGTCATCGGGACCGAAAGCCATGCGTTCGCGGGTAATGACGGCTTGCATTAGGCGACCGGCGTGCGAACGGCGCTTGAATCGCAGAAGCGCCGTTCAGCGATATCGGCTCACAGTGGGCCGTAATTCAGATACATAGGGTGATCCGTTGAAAAACATTGATAGCAATGCCAGCCTGCTGCTGGTAAGAGGTGGCGTTCCCCTCCAGGACGTGAGAGGCGGATTTCTGATTCGCATCATCGATTCAAACGACCTTGAAAATGTCAATTACATACTCCGATCCGAAGACGGCGCGTCATACTGCGGTCAGTTGAATATCTCTGCGCACGAAAATCGCAACAATCTCCTGATGATGGCGCTCGATTATGGCTTGCCCATTTCGCTGGCTGGCGATCAACGCGGCAATATCATCGGAATGGCTATCGGGCCCAGTGATTCGCCGATTCCATCATTGAATTCCACGTTTCTCAAACTGCAGGACACGCGCACGGGAATCGTGGTCCGGATCGTCGACAAGGACCAGGGCGCCGCCGTCCATTACGTGCTGCAAACGAACGACGGCTCGCGCTATTGCGTGCACATGTGGCCGAACGGCGAAAGCTACGACAATCGAAATAATCTCTTTATGATGGCGCTGAGAACGAATATGGCCGTGACCGTCACCGGAAGCCCGCATCACGAGGTGACGGCGATTGCGATCGGATCGTGACGCCCCCGTAGATTTCGGCTTTGCGGGCGGCGGGCAGATTTTCTGCTGAATGCCCAATAAGACGAAGGAGCAAGGACGAGCGCCATGACCATGAATATCGAATACGCGAAAAGCGCGCCCGAACGCGCGGAAATCGACGCAGCGAGCGGACCGCTGGTCGTCGAATTCGGCACCGACTGGTGCGGCTTCTGCCGCGCCGCGCAGCCGCTGATCGCGCAGGCGTTTCAGGGACATGGCGCTGTCCGGCACATGAAAGTCGAGGACGGCAGCGGCCGTCCGCTCGGCCGCTCGTTTCGCGTCAAGCTCTGGCCGACGCTCGTCTTCATGCGCGGCGGCAAGGAGGTCGCGCGCCTCGTGCGCCCGGGCAATGTCGCCGAAATCCGCAACGCGCTCGCGCTCATCGACACGCCGCTCGCGCAATAGCGATAGCCGCCGACCAAGGGTTTTCCTTGGTCAACGTCTGTCTCGTAAACTTGTATGATGACCCGACAACTTTACGAGCGTTATCGACTCGCATGTTCGAAAAGATTCCGCCGCGCGCCCTGTCCGATTCGGTCGCGCAGCAACTGCAAAAGCTGATCGAGAAGGGCAGCTTCGCCGGCACCGGCAAGCTGCCGACCGAAGCCGTGCTCGCGCAGGAATTCGGCGTGAGCCGCACGGTGATCCGCGAAGCGATCTCGCGGCTGAAAAACGAAGGCATGGTCGAGCCGCGGCAGGGCAGCGGCGTGTTCATCGTCGAGCGCGCGGGCATCCGGCCGCTGCGGATCGACTACGCGCAGGCCGCCGAGCCGGGCGCGGTCGTGCAGATTCTCGCGCTGCGCCGGGCGATCGAGGCCGAAGTGGCGTCCGAAGCCGCGCTGCGCCGCACCGACGCCCAGCTCGCCGCCATCGACGACGCCCTCGCGCGCATCGACGAAGCGGTGCGCGAAGGCCGGGACGGCGTCGCGGAGGACGTCGCGTTTCATCGCGAAATCGCCAATGCGACCGGCAATCCGTACTTCCTGAAAACGCTCACCTTTCTGAACCAGTATCTCGAAGCCGGCACGATCGTCACGCGCGGCAACGAGGCGCTGCGCGAGGATTTCATGCGGCAGGTGCGCGAGGAGCACGCGGCGATCGTCGAGGCGATCCGCGCGCGCGATGCCGCCGCCGCGCGCAATGCCGCGCAGACGCATCTCATCAACGCCGCGCGCCGCCTGTCGGAAGCGGGCATCTGCTAATTCATCGGGAAAAAACGCTATGACGAGAAACGTGGGAGTCATCGGTCTGGGCGCGATGGGCATGGGCGTCGCGCGCTCGCTGTTGCGCGCGGGCTTCGCCGTTCACGCGTGCGATGTGAAAAAGCCCGCGCTCGACGCGTTCGCGGCCGAGGGCGGCATCGCGTGCGCGACGGCCGCCGAGTTGGGCGGCAAGTGCGAGGTCGTGTTGACGGTCGTCGTCAATGCGGCGCAGACCGAGGCGGTCTTGTTCGGTGAGAACGGCGCCGTCGACGCGATGAAGCCCGGCAGCGTCGTGCTCGCGTGCGCGACGGTATCGCCGCAATTCGCCGCGGACCTCGGCAGGCGCATCGGCGAAAAGGGCGTGCTGCTGCTCGACGCGCCCTTGTCCGGCGGCGCGGCCAAGGCCGGTTCAGGCGACATGACGATGATGACCTCCGGCCCCGCCGATGCCTACGCCGCGTGCGAGGACGTGCTCGATGCGATCGCGGGCAAGGTCTACCGTCTTGGCGACGCGCACGGCGCGGGCTCGAAGGTCAAGATCATCAATCAACTGCTCGCGGGCGTGCATATCGCGGCGGCGGCCGAGGCGATGGCGCTCGGCCTGCGCGAAGGCGTCGATCCCGATGCGCTCTACGACGTCATCACGCACAGCGCCGGCAACTCGTGGATGTTCGAGAACCGCGTGCCGCACATTCTCGCGGGCGATTACACGCCGCTGTCCGCCGTCGATATCTTCGTGAAGGATCTCGGCCTCGTGCTCGACACGGCCCGCACCTCGAAATTTCCGCTGCCGCTGTCGGCGGCGGCGCACCAGATGTTCATGATGGCGTCCACGGCCGGACACGGCGGCGAGGACGATTCCGCGGTCATCAAGATTTTTCCGGGCATCGACGTCCCGAAGGGAGCGAAGGCATGACGCAGGCACTGCTCGGCTGTATCGCCGACGATTTCACCGGCGCGACCGATCTCGCCAACATGCTCGTGCGCGGCGGCATGCGTACGGTGCAGACCATCGGCGTGCCGGCGGCGGACGCGCGCATCGAGGCGGACGCGCTCGTCGTCGCGCTGAAGTCGCGCACCATTGCCGCCGATGACGCCGTGCGGCAGTCGCTCGACGCGCTCGCATGGCTGCGCGCACAGGGCTGCCGCCAGTTCATCTTCAAGTATTGCTCGACCTTCGATTCGACCGACAAGGGCAACATCGGCCCGGTCGCGGATGCGTTGCTGGACGCGCTGAAGGACGACTTCACGATCGCCTGTCCCGCGTTTCCTGAAAATGGCCGCACGATCTTTCGCGGCAACCTGTTCGTGGGCGACGTGCTGCTGAACGAATCGGGGATGGAGAATCATCCGCTCACGCCGATGACCGATCCGAACCTCGTGCGCGTGCTGCAGCGCCAGACGAAATCGAAAGTGGGCCTGATCCGTTACGACACGATCGCCAAAGGCGCCGACGCGATCCGCACGCGTATCGACGAATTGAAGAAAGACGGCGCGCGCCTCGCGATCGCCGACGCCGTGTCCGACGCCGATCTCCACGTGCTCGGCGATGCGTGCCGCGATCTCGCGCTGATCACGGGCGGCTCGGGCATCGCGCTCGGACTGCCGCAGAACTTCCGCGCGGCGAATCTGCTCGCGCACGCGGACCATGCCGCCGATCTGCCGAAGCTGGAGGGCAAGGCGGTCGTGCTGGCGGGCAGCGCATCGAAGGCGACGAACGCGCAGGTTGCGCACTGGCGCGAATCGAAGCCGAGCTTCCGTATCGATCCGATGGCGCTTTCGCGCGGCGAGCCGGTCGTGCAGAGCGCCGTCGAATTCGCGCGCAAGCACGACGAGCCCGTGCTCATCTACGCGACTTCATCGCCCGATGAAGTGAAGGCCGTGCAGAAGGAACTGGGCGTCGAAAAAGCGGGGCATCTGGTCGAGGACGCGCTCGCTTCCATCGCGCGCGCGTTGCGCGACGACGGCTACACGAGGTTCGTGGTCGCGGGCGGCGAGACGTCGGGCGCGGTCGTGCAGGCGCTCGATGTACGTTCCTTGCGCATCGGACCGCAGATCGATCCGGGCGTGCCCGCGACGCAATCGATCGGTTCGAATGCGGGCGAAGCGCTGGGTCTCGCGCTCAAGTCCGGCAATTTCGGCGCGACCGATTTCTTCGAGAAAGCGCTGAAGGCACTGTGATGGCATCGACAGAAAGTTCCATTCGCGAGGAGATCTGCCTCACCGGCAAGAGCCTTTACGAGCGTCGCTATACGGTGGGCAGCGCGGGCAACATCAGCGCGCGCCTCGAAGACGGCTGGCTGATCACCCCGACCGACGCGTGCCTCGGCCGCCTCGATCCCGCCGAGATCGCGAAGGTGGATGTGCGGGGCAATCATGTATCGGGCGGACGGCCGTCGAAGACGCTGGCGCTGCATCGTCGCATCTACGAGAACAACGCCGAGGCGCGCGGCGTGGTGCATACGCACTCGACGCACCTCGTGGCGCTGACGCTGGCAGGCGTCTGGAAGCCCGACGATGTCTTGCCGCCGATCACACCGTACTACGTGATGAAGGTGGGCCACGTTCCGCTGATCGCGTACCGGCGTCCGGGCGATGCGGCGGTGGCGGAGGAAGTGGCGGCGTTGGCGTCGAAAGTGCGGGCGGTGTTGCTGGAGCGACTCGGACCGGTCGTGTGGGAGAAGTCCGTGTCGCACGCGAGTTACGCGCTGGAGGAACTGGAGGAAACGGCGCGCCTTTACCTGTCGACGCACCCGCGCCCCGAGCCATTACCGGAAGAGTCGATCGAGGACTTGAGAACGACATTCAACGCCCGATGGTAGGGCTTGCGTCAGGATTCCACGACCAACCAGGAGCAATCGCAAAATGCCGAAATTCGCCGCAAACCTGACGATGATGTACACGGAACACGCGTTCCTCGACCGTTTCGCCGCAGCCGCAAAAGACGGCTTCAAGGCGGTTGAATTCCTGTTCCCCTATGACTTCGCCGCGAACGACATCAAACAGCGCCTGAACGACAACGCTCTGACGCAAGCGCTGTTCAACGCGCCGCCGGGGGATTGGGCAAAGGGCGAGCGCGGCATCGCGTCATTACCCGGGCGCGAAGAAGAGTTCAAGCAAAGCGTCGCGAAGGGCCTCGAATACGCCGCCGTGCTCGGCAACAGGAAGCTGCACGTGATGGCGGGCCTGATCGCCCCGGATCAGCCGAGAGAAAAGCATCGCGCGGTGTACCTGAAGAACCTGGAATACGCGGCAAAGGAAGCGCAAACCGCAGGCATTGGCATCGTGATCGAGCCGATCAACACCCGCGACATCCCCGGCTTCTTCCTGAACCGGCAGGACGAAGCCCAGGCCATCTGCGATGAAATCGGCGCACCGAACCTGCAAGTGCAGTTCGACATCTACCACTGCCAGATCGTGGAAGGCGACATCGCGATGAAGCTCAAGCGCGACATGAAGCGCCCGAACGCGGGCGTCGGCCATATTCAGATCGCGGGCGTGCCGGAACGTCACGAGCCGAGCATCGGCGAACTGAACTATCCGTATCTGTTCGAGCTGATCGATTCGCTCGGCTACGAGGGCTGGATCGGCTGCGAATACAAACCGAAGGCGGGCACGTCCGAAGGCCTCGGCTGGCTCAAACCCTATCTGTGAAAGAAGAAAGGAAGCGACCCACATGAAGATTCTCATTACCGGCGGCGCGGGTTTTCTCGGCCAGCGTCTCGCGAAGCGTCTGCTCGAACGCAACGAGCTGGACGGCAAGCCCGTCACGGAACTCGTGCTGCTCGACGTCGCGCGTCCGAACGATGAAAGCCTGCTCGCCGACAAGCGCGTACGCGCCGAAACCGGCGATATCTCCGATCCGGCGGTGCTGCAACGCCACATCGATACACAGACCGAAGCGATCTTCCACCTCGCCGCGATCGTCAGCGGCCAGGCCGAAGCGGACTTCGATCTCGGCATGAAGATCAACCTCGACGCATCGCGCGCGCTGCTCGAAGTGTGCCGCGCGGCGGGCCACAAGCCGCGCGTCGTGTTCACGAGTTCGGTCGCGGTGTACGGCGGCACGCTGCCCGCCGTCGTGCAGGACGACACCGCGCTCAACCCGCAATCGTCGTACGGAACGCAGAAGGCGATCGCCGAACTGCTGCTCTCCGACTACGCGCGCCGCGGTTTCGTCGATGGCCGCGTGCTGCGTCTGCCGACCATCAGCGTGCGGCCGGGCAAGCCGAACGCGGCGGCGTCGTCGTTCGCGAGCGGCATCATCCGCGAGCCGCTGAACGGCGAGCGCTCGACCTGCCCCGTCGACGGCGACACGCGCGTCTGGCTGCTGTCGCCGAAAAGCGCAGTCGAAGCGCTGATCGCGGGCTGCGAGATCGCGCGCGAGAAGCTCGGGTTGAGGCCGGTCATCAACCTGCCGGGCCTGTCGGTGAGCGTGAACGAGATGGTCGCGGCGCTGCGCGAGGTGGCGGGCGAGGACGCCGTGCAGCGCATCGACTGGCAGCGCGACGAACGCATCGAGAAGATCGTCGGCAGCTGGCCGGGCGCGTGGAACACGTCGCGCGCCGAGCAACTCGGCCTCGCGGGCGACAGCAATTTCGCCGACGTGATCCGCGCCTATATCGCCGACGAACGCGGCTGAATCCCACTCTCTGACCCATCCACCGGGCATCGCGCGCGCGATGCCCGCGTCCCACGCGCCGGTCATGCTGACATTTGCATTTCCGGGCTACACTTGTCGCTTGATTGTGACGAACGTCGGCCCGGCGCCGCGTGCACCGCGTTGAACCACGAGCGCTTGCAGGCTCGTATCTCGCCCGCTTTCGTGCTTTTTGCGCCTTCGCTGCGCCGGTTTCGCGGCGCGCGTCCCGTCGTTCCGTCCCGTGAACTCGCACCTTTCCCTCGCGGGAGATTCCCATGTTGTTGCATCAGCTAGTCGATCGATTCGGCCCGGCGATCGTTTTCATCAACGTGATGGGCTCGGCGCTCGGGCTGCCCGTGCCCGCCATGCCGACGATGATCATCGTCGGCGCGTCCATCGCGCTGACGGCGGTGAACGGCGGCGCGTTCTGGTCGCCGCTGCTGGGCGTGCTGTGCGTCGCGGTGGCGGGCGGCGTGCTCGGCGACCTCGTCTGGTTCCAGGGCGGTCGCAGATACGGCGACAAGACCCTCAAGACCATCTGCAAGCTGTCGCTTTCGCGCGATACCTGCGTGAAGAAGACCGAGCGCTTTTTCGGCCGTTGGGGCGTGCGCGTGCTGCTCGTCGCGAAGTTCATTCCGGGGCTGTCGCTCGTCTCGGTGCCGCTCGCGGGCGCGATGGGCGTGAAGCTGCGCAGCTTCATCGCGCACGACGGCGCGGGCATTGCGCTGTGGGGCATGGTCGGGCTGACCGTCGGCGTCGTCTTCGCGGCGCAACTGGAAATGGTCTTCGCGATGATCTCGCAGCTCGGCCGGCAGGCGGTGATGGTCCTCGCCGTGCTGCTCGCGATCTACGTCGCCTACCGCTGGTGGCGCCGCCGCGCGCTGATGGCGACGCTGGAAAAGGCGCGCATCAGCGTGGACGAACTCTACGCGATGATGAACGACCAGCCGCTGCCGGTGATCTTCGATATCCGTTCGCCGGAAAAGCGCATGCTCGATCCGTTCACGATTCCCGGCTCGATGTTCGCCGACGAGCGCGACCTCGCGAAGATCATCGAGAACTACGACAAGTCGCGCAAGGTCGTCATCTATTGCTCGTGTCCGAACGAAGTGTCGGCTGCGTGGATGGCGAAGACCATGCGCAACGCGGGTTTCCGCGACGTGGTGCCGCTCACGGGCGGACTGGACGCGTGGCGGCTCGCCGGTTTCGATGTCGCGACGCTGACCGAATTCGGCGAACTCGCGGCGACCACGCCCGAGGAGGTCGCGGAAATGGCGGCGATGTGCCCGTGGCCGGTGAAATCGGCCGCAGCCTCTTCCGCGGGCTCGGCATCCTTGCATGAAGCTGGTTTTCCACACGGAGATCGCGCATGAGTACAACGCCGTTCAACGAGCCGGGCGAAGGCGTGCCGAATGTCGTCGCGTGGAGCGCGCGCGAGCCTTTTGAAAATCCGAATCCGAACGTGGTGCCGTCGCCCGCCGCCGCTGCGGCCGATGACAGCGCGCCTTTCTCGCCGCTCGAAACGCGCGCGCACCAGATGTTCCCGCGCCTGACGGACAACGAGATCGAGCGCATGAGCCGCTTCGGCACCGCGTCGCACTGGCGCCGGGGCGAGTGGATGTTCCGCATGGGCGAGACCGGTCGCGGCATGGTGATCGTGCTCGCCGGGCTCGTGCGGGTGACGCGGCGCAACGCGCTCGGGCAGGAGCATCTGGTCGTCGAGCACGGGCCGGGGCATTTTCTGGCGGAAGTGGCGCAACTGTCGGGCAAGCCGTGTCTCGTCGATGGCATCGCCGCCGAGGATGTCCACGGCATCGTGATTCCGCCGGAACGGCTGCGCGCGTTGCTCGTCGCGGAAGCGGAGCTGGGCGAGCGCATCATGCGCGCGCTGATCCTGCGGCGCGTCGGGCTGATCGAGAAAGGCAGCGGGCCGGTGCTGCTCGGCCAGTCGGACGATGGCCGCCTCGTGTCGCTGCAGGGCTTTTTTCGCCGCAACGGTTATCCGCACACCGTGATCGACGCGTGCACCGATCCCGATGCAATCGCGTTACTCGAACGCATCTCGGCATCGACGTCCGATTTCCCGCTCGTGATCTGCCCGGACGGCACCGTGCTGCGCGCGCCCGACGAGAATCAGGTGGCGACGCAACTCGGCTGGTTGCCCGAGTTCGATCCGGCGCATATTTACGATGTCGCGATCGTCGGCGCGGGGCCGGCGGGTCTAGCGACGGCGGTGTATGCGGCGTCCGAGGGCTTGTCGGTCGCGGTGTTCGATTGCCGCGCGCCGGGCGGGCAGGCGGGCGCGAGTTCGCGCATCGAAAACTATCTCGGCTTTCCGACCGGCATTTCCGGCCAGGCGCTGGCCGGGCGCGCGTTCGTGCAGGCGCAGAAATTCGGCGCGCACATCGCGATACCGACGAAGATCAAGGCGCTGCATTGCGATTGCAATCCGATCCAGATCGAACTGGAAAACGGCACGCGCGTCACGACGCAGACGGTGGTGATCGCGTCGGGCGCGGCGTACCGGCGGCCGGACATCGCCGGGCTGGAACGGTACGAAGGGCACGGCACGTATTACTGGGCGTCGCCGGTCGAGGCGAAGCTGTGCAAGAACGCGGAAGTCGTGCTCGTCGGCGGCGGGAATTCGGCGGGGCAGGCGGTGGTGTATCTCGCGTCGCATGCGAAGCACGTACACGTGCTGATTCGCGGCGCGGGGCTTTCGGCGAGCATGTCGCACTATCTGGTGGAGCGCATCGGCTCATTGCCGAACGTGACGGTGCGCACGCATACGCAGATCACCTCGCTAGATGGCGACGGCCGCGCGCTCACCACGGTGCACTGCAAGACGCCCGATGGACCACTCACGATCGAGTCGCGGCATCTGTTTCTCTTCACCGGCGCCGACCCCAATACCGACTGGTTGCGCAACTGCAATGTGAATGTCGATGGCAAGGGCTTTGTGCTGACGGGCCCCGAGGCGCATGAAGGGCGCACGCAAGGCGTGCCTGCGCTCGAGACGAGCGTGCCGGGCGTATTTGCGATCGGCGATGTGCGGTCCAGTTCGACCAAGCGCGTCGCCGCCGCGGTGGGCGAGGGGGCGGCGGTCGTTTCGCAGATTCATGGGTTGTTGGCGAAGCGGGAAGCGTTGGACGTGCCCGTGCGTTAGACGCGACGGCATTGCCGGAAGCGTTTCGAAGCGGCCACTTGTCAGTGGCCGCTTTTCTTTTTCGCAGGCGCATCGCTTCACGCGACATTCCGCCTCAGTTGCAAATTTGTGTTTTAAGCCGCGCCAGCATTGACGTTCTGGGTGCTCATTATTGAGCTTCAAGAAATTTGATCCTGCGCGTTCAATCATTTCATCGTGTTTCATTTCCCGCTGCCTATAATCATTTTCAAATTCGATTGACTCTGGCGCGGGCTGATTTCAAACAGTAAAAATTCAATAACTCGGGCGAAAGCTGAGTTTGGATTATTTCGAATTCTGCGGGGTTTTCGTGCTCGTTTAGCATGACGAATCGATTCAATTCATTTAACAAAAGAGAGGAGTATGCCGTGAAGCAAAAACATTTTCGTGCCGAGCCTTTCGATCTGGCTTTCGAGCCGCAGCGCACCGCGCTCGTCATGATCGACATGCAGCGCGACTTCGTCGAGCCCGGTGGCTTCGGCGAGGCGCTGGGCAACGACGTTTCGCTCGTGCGCACGGCGATCGAGCCGTGCAGGCGCGTGCTGGCCGCGGCGCGGGAAGCCGGCGTGCTGGTCATCCACACACGTGAGGGCCATCGCGCGGACCTGACCGACTGCCCGCCGGCGAAACTCACGCGCGGCGGCAAGACCTTCATCGGCACCGATGGCCCGATGGGCCGTATCCTCGTGCGCGGCGAGAAGGGCCACGACCTGATTCCGGAACTCTATCCGGTCGCGGGCGAGCCGGTCATCGACAAGCCGGGCAAGGGCGCGTTCTATGAAACGGATCTGCATCTGATCCTGAAGAACCGCGATATCCGCACGCTCATTGTGTGCGGCGTGACGACCGAAGTGTGCGTGACGACGACGGTGCGCGAAGCGAACGATCTTGGCTTCGAATGCATCGTGCCGCAGGACTGCGTGGGTTCGTATTTCCCGGCGTTCCAGAAATCGGCGCTCGACATGATCAAGGCGCAGGGCGCGATTTTCGGCTGGGTGAGCGATGCCGGCGCGGTGATCGAAGCGCTGCGCGGCTAAGCGCGGATGAGCCCGATCTCGCTACGCGGCCTGAGCATCGGCTATCTGGCGCGGCCGCGCATGTCGCGCCAGGGTGAATACGCGGTGCACAGCAGTTTCAGGCACGCGCTCAATCTCGTCACGCAAGCAGGCGGCTGGCTTACGCTCGTCGATGCATCGTGCGAAAACCTGCCTTGCGGCGCGCGCGTGCGCGCGCCGTCGGAATGGGACTGGCGGGCGCAAGCGCGGCGTGGCGAGCGGATCATCGTGCAAGGCGCGCGACTGCGTGGCGTCAACTGGGAAGTGGATTTGGCCGATGCGGGTTGCTGGCAGCGCGCGGCGCGAAACGGGAACGGCGCGTGGCCATCGCCGCGGGTCTTGTCGGCGCGGCATGCGCGCGTCGCGGCACGTCTTGCGGCGCACTGCGCGCGCCACGCCGTCGAGGGCGCGCTTCAGTGGTTGCCGGGCTGGCCCGCGCATGTGCGCGCCGTCGCGCTGAGCCTTGCCGATGACGCCGTGGCCCTCGCCGCCACGGTTCGCGCGCTTATCGGCTTTGGCGGCGGCCTCACGCCGGATGGCGACGACTATCTGCTGGGCTATCTCGCGGCGCTTTGGGCGGCGCGCGGGCAACCGGACATCGACGCGCACCGGCAGACGCTGTCCACGATTCTGCGCGCGCACGTGCACCGCACCAACGATGTCAGCCGCCACTACCTGCAACTCGCGCTCGACGGACATTTTTCCGAGCCGATCGACCGGTTCATCGCGATCGCATCGAGTGTGGATGAAGACGCGGATATCGAACAAGCCGCCGACGCCGTCATGCGCTGGGGCGCGGCATCGGGCGTGGATTGTCTCGGCGGTATTTTGCATGGCATGCGCGCATGGCAGGAAGCGTTTCAAATGCGCGAGTCGAAATCATTGTCCCGCGCACTGGCTTGAAAGAATTCGCGATTTTCGAAAGGCGTCGAATCGCATTTAAGGAATGGAGAGGTGCAATGGCCATCAAAATCGAAACATTTAAAAATATGTATCAGGATTCGGTTTCCCTGATGCAGATTTCGGCGCACATCGGCAAGCTGCCGGGCGTCGAGCAGGCGTCCGTCGTCATGGGCACGCCGGCGAATCTCGCGCAACTCGCGGACGCAGGACTGGGCAACGACGTGCAGGCGAGCCCGAACGACCTCGTGATCGCGGTGCGCGGCGACGAAGTCGCCTGCGAGGCCGCGCTGCGATTTGCGCACGAACGCCTGAGCGCGCGCGCGTCGAGCGAGGAAGCACGGACGAGCGAAGCGCTCGCGCCCACCAGTCTCGCGATGGCCTGCGACGAACAACCGTCGTCGAATCTCGCGCTCATCTCCGTGCCCGGCGACTACGCCGCCGCGGAAGCGATCAAGGCGCTCCAGCTCGGCATGAACGTCATGCTCTTCAGCGACAACGTCAGCATGGCGCAGGAAAAGGCCATCAAGACGCTCGCGCGCGAGAAGCGCCTCATCGTGATGGGTCCCGACTGCGGCACGGCTATCGTCAACGGCATGCCGCTCGGCTTCGCCAACGTGGTGCGGCGTGGCGGCATCGGCGTGGTGGGCGCATCGGGCACGGGATTGCAGGAAGTCACCTGCCGTATCGACCAACTCGGCGCCGGCATCTCGCAGGCGCTCGGCACGGGCGGACACGACCTGCATGAGGACATCGGCGGCATCTCGATGCAGTTCGGCCTCGATGCGCTGGCCGAAGATCCCGACACGTGCGTGATCGTGCTGATCTCGAAGCCGCCCGCGCGCGCGGTGGCGGAACGCATTCTCGAAGGCGCGCGCAAGGCGGGCAAGCCCGTGGTCGTGAATTTTCTGGGCGCGGCGGAAGAAGACATGCGCGCGCCGGGCATCACGCCCGCGTTCACGCTCGCCGACGCCGCGCAATTCGCCGTCGCGTTGCTCAACGGCGCGCCGCTGCCCGCGAGCGTTGCGCGCGTCGAACCACAGGACGAAGCGCGGCTTGCCAAAGAGAGCGAATCGCTCGGCGCGCAACGCAAGTTCATTCGCGGCGTATTCGCGGGTGGAACCTTCTGCTACGAGAGTCAGTTGCTGTGCCGCGATGCGGGCTTCACTGCAAGCTCGAACACGCCGGTGAAAGGCAACGTGAAGCTCGCGGACATCTGGACGAGCGCGGGCCACACGATCGTCGACATGGGCGACGACGACTTCACGCGCGGCCGTCCGCATCCGATGATCGATCCGACCTTGCGCGACGAGCGCGTGCGCGCGGAGATGCGCGATCCCGAAACGGCCGTCGTGCTGTTCGATCTCGTGCTCGGTTACGGCGCGGCGGACGAACCGGCGCAAGGTCTCATCGCGACGCTCACACGAATCCGGGCGCAAGCGCAGGGCCGCGATCTGCCGCTGCTCATCGCGCATGTGTGCGGCACGCAGTCCGATCCTCAAGTCAGAAGCCGTCAGGCCGACGCGTTGCGCGCGGCCGGCGTGCTGGTCGCCGGTTGCAACGCCGAGGCCGCGTTGTGGGCGAGCCGCGTCGCGCGCATGCAGGCGCAACGCCACGCGTAACACAGGGAGCAAAAGAATGAACCGATTGTTTGGTCAGCCACTGAACGTGGTGAACTGCGGGCTTTCGAGCTTCGCCGACAACCTGCGTCTCGCGGGCGGCGAGGTCAGCCATGTCAACTGGCAGCCGCCCGCGCTCGGCGATGTCGCCGCGGGACTCGATCTCGCCTGGCTGATGCGTCATCCGCTCGTCGAACAGGCGAACGAAACGGCCTTCGCGCGCTATCTCGAAGCGCAACCCGTGCTGGCCGATATCGTTACGGCATCCGAAGCGATCGGCGCGATGAGCGCACGCAAGCTGATCCTGCACTCCGGCCCGCCGATTGCGTGGAACGACATGTGCGGGCCGGTGAAAGGCGCGATCATCGGCGCGGTGATGCTCGAAGGCTGGGCGGCGGATCACGGCGCGGCCGAACGTCTGATCCTGGACGGCAAGGTCGATCTCGAACCGTGCCATCACCATCAGGCGGTCGGACCGATGGCGGGCATCATCAGTCCGTCGATGCCGCTGATCGTCGTCGAGAACAAGACGAACGGGCACCGCACTTACAGCAATCTGAACGAAGGCCTCGGCAAGGTGCTGCGCTTCGGCGCGAACAGCGCGGAAGTGCTCGACCGCCTGCGCTGGATGAAGGCGACGCTCGCCCCCGCGCTCAAGGCCGCGCTCGCGGTTTCCGGCGAGATCGAGCTGAAGCCGCTGATGGCGCAGGCGCTGCACATGGGCGACGAAGTGCACAACCGCAACAGCGCGGCGACGGGACTCTTCATCAAGCGCATCGTGCCCGCTTTGCTCGGCACGCAATTGCCGCTCGCGCAGATCCGCGACGTGAGCGCCGCGATCATCGCCAACGATCACTTCTTCCTCAACATCTCGATGGCCGCGTGCAAGGCCATGATGGACGCCGCCACTGACGTTCCCTTCAGCTCGATGGTCACGGTGATGGCGCGCAACGGCGTGAACTTCGGCATCCGGCTTTCGGGCACCGGCAACCGCTGGTTCCAGGCGAAGGCCAATCCGGTCGAGGGCCTGTTCTTTCCGGGCTACGGCGTGGCCGATGCCGCTGCCGATCTCGGCGACAGCGCGATCACGGAAACGGCGGGCGTGGGTGGTTTCGCGATGGCGTCGTCGCCGGCGATCGTCAAGTTCGTCGGCGGCACGCCCGCCGATGCGACCGCGAACAGCCGCCGCATGCAGGCCATCACGCTCGGCGGCAATCCCGCCTTCACGCTGCCCGCGCTCAATTTCGCGCCGACCGCCGCGGGCATCGATGCCCGCAAGGTGGCCGATCGCGGCATCCTGCCGGTCATCAATACGGGCATCGCTCATAAGGAAGCGGGCGTCGGACAGATCGGCGCAGGCATCACGACCGCGCCGATGGAGTGCTTCGTCGAAGCCATCCGCGCGCTGGCCGAAACCGTGCAACAACACAGCAGGCAAGCATCATGACAAGTCGAAAACGTCTGGCAGTGGTCGCCGTGGGCGGCAATGCGCTCATTCGCGACGATCATCATCTGAGCATTCCGGACCAGTACGAAGCGGTGACCGAAAGCGCGACGCACATCGCGGACATGATCGAGGCGGGATGGAACGTCGTGCTCACGCATGGCAACGGGCCGCAGGTCGGATTCATCCTGCGGCGTTCCGAGCTGGCCGCGCAGGAAGTCGCGCCCGTGCCGCTCGATTACGCGGTGGGCGATACGCAAGGCGCGATCGGCTACATGTTCCAGAAAGCGCTCAGCAACGAACTGAACCGGCGCGGCATCGAGCGGCGTGTCGTCGCCGTCGTGACACAGACTTGCGTGAGCGCCGACGACCCCGCCTTCAAAAACCCGACCAAGCCGATCGGCGCGTTTCTCGACGAAGCGACCGCGAAGCAGCGTCAGCACGAGTTCGGCTGGACGCTGATGGAAGACGCGGGACGCGGCTGGCGGCGCACGGTGCCTTCGCCGGAGCCGCTCGAGATCATCGAGCGCGATGTCATCGCAAGCTTGCTCGCGCAAGGCTGCGTGGTGATCGCGTGCGGCGGCGGCGGCATTCCGGTGGTGCGCAGGAACGGCAAGCTGTCCGGCGTCGAGGCGGTGATCGACAAGGACCTCGCATCGGCCTTGCTGGCCCAGCAACTGAAAGCCGACCTGCTGCTCATTCCCACTGGCGTCGAACAGGTCGCGGTGAACTTCGGCACGCCCGAGCAGCGCTGGCTCGACACGATGAGCGTGCGCGAGGCGCGCGAACTCATCGCGCAAGGGCAGTTCGGCGCGGGCAGCATGCTGCCGAAAGTGGAGGCGATTCTGCGCTTCGTGTCGCACGCCGGGCCGGACGGCCGCGCGGGCGAAGGTCTCATCACGAGCCCCGCTGCGATCAGACCGGCGCTCGAACGACGTACGGGAACATGGATCACGCCGTGATCGCGGTTCGCATCACACACCAGGAAAACGAAGCAAATGAACAAGACACTGCTCGCAGTGAACGGCACGCTGATGCGCGGCCTCGAACTGAATCACAACATGATCGCCGCGCAAGGCGAGTTCGTGCGCGAGGATCGCACGGATGCGTGCTATCGCATCTGGAGCATCAAAGATCGTCACCCCGGCATGCAGCGCGTGAGCAGCGGCGGTGTGGCCGTGTCCCTCGAAGTCTGGGAGTTGCCGATGGCCAATCTCGGCGCGTTGTTGCTGAGCGAGCCAGCGGGCCTTGCGATCGGCAAGGTCGTGCTCGCGGACGGCAGCGAAGTGCTCGGCGTGCTTGCCGAAGCATGGCTCGTCGAAGGGCAGAAGGAAATCACGGCGTCCGGTGGATGGCGCGAATACACCGGCCATCATTATTCGCCCTGAAGCGGATCGGGCATCAGTCAAAGGAACTGTCATGAGCAATTCAAACGAGAGCCGCGCGCCCGGCACCGCGCCGGCCTATCGCATCGCGATGATTCTGCTGGGCATCGCCGTCACGCCGGTGCTGCTGTCGTCGTCGAGTCTCGGCAATCAGATGTCGAACGGCGATCTCATCAAGGTCGTCGGCATCGGCAGCCTGATTCTGGCGATCATCGCTTCGATCACGATCGCGGTCGGCGAGAAGGCGCGTCTGCCGACCTACGGCATCGTGAAGTATCCGTTCGGCGAGAAGGGTGCAATCGCCATCAATGTGCTGCTGGCGATCAGCCTGTTCGGATGGATCGCCGTGACCGCCAGCATGTTCGGCCACTCGGTTGCCGACCTGCTCGCGCAGCACGGCGCGAACGTGCCTGTGCCGCTCGTCGTCGCGATCGGCTGCGTGATCTTCGTGGCGTCCACCGCGTTCGGCTTCGAAGTGCTCGGCAAGGTCGCGCAGTTCGCCGTGCCGGTCATCGCGCTGATGCTCTGCTATGTCGTGCGCGTCGCGCTCACGGGGCAGGCGCCGGCCGTCGAAGCAACAACCGGCATGTCGATGGGCGTGGCGGTGTCGACGGTGGTCGGCACGATCATCGTGCTGGTCGCGACGCTGCCGGACTTCGGCAGCTTCACGCATGACCGCAGGCACGCGGTAGGCGGCGCACTGCTTGCATTCCTGATCGCGTATCCGCTCTTGTACTGGGCGGGCGCGACGCCGAGCGTGCTGACGGGCAAGAACTCGCTGCTCGCCGCGATGGCCGTGTTCGGCGCGACCATGCCCGCGGCGCTATTGCTGATCTTCGCGACGGTCACCGGCAATTCCGGCAACATGTTTCAGGGCACGCTCGTCACGTCGACGCTGTTCACGCGCTTTCCGAAGTGGCAGATCACGATCGCGCTGGGCGTGCTCGCGGCGATCGTCGGCAGCATGGACATCATGTCGTGGTTCATTCCGTTCCTGCTCTTTCTCGGCATCGCGACGCCGCCCGTCGCGGGCATCTATATCGCGGACTTCGCGATGTATCGGCGCGCCGGGTATGATGTTGCCGCGCTTGCCCGCGAGCCGCAGGTCAAGCTCATGACCTTCGTTGCGTGGGTCCTCGGATCGCTGACCGGCTTCGCGACCGTGAAGGGCATGTTCACGGTGACGTCGATTCCCTCGCTCGATTCGATTCTCGTCGCGTGCATCGGCTACATGATCCTGAGCCGGATCGCGCGGGCGGGCGGCACCGTCAAGCCTGCCGGGCATTGACGCGGTGCGATGTCGATGAAGGGCGCGGGTTTCTCGCGCCCTTCGTTCATGTCGAAGAACAATACTCACGTGGAATCACCCTCGATGTTCACCTCGGATGAAAGCATTCGGATAGTCCGATTGGTTGCGCAATATCAAAGCATTACGGCGGCGGCGGAACGGCTGAACAAGGTGCCGTCGGCGATCAGCTACACGGTCAGGAAGCTCGAGGAATCATTCGGCGCGAAGCTGTTCGAACGGCGCGGCTGCTATATCCGGCTGACCGAAGCCGGTGAATATTTCATCGCGCACAGCAAGGCGATTCTCGACGATCTGCAGACGCTCAAGTGCAATCTTGCCATCGTGCAGGGCGGCACCGAACCCGAGCTGACCGTGGTCGTCAACAACATCGTGCCGCGCGATGCGATCATCCAGTTTCTTTGCGATCTGGAAGCGGCGTATCCGACGACGCGCGTCACGATCAGGCGGGAGGTCTACAACGGATGCTGGGACGCGCTTTACGCCAACAAGGCGGATATCGTCGTGGGCGCGCCGCATTTCGTGCCGAAGACCGATGGCATCACCAGCGTGCCGCTCGGCAATCTCGCGTGGGACTTTCTCGTCGGCGCGGGCCATCCGCTCGCGCATGCGACGCATATCCTGCAGAACACGGAGCTGCGCAAGTATCCGGCCGTGTGCATCAAGGACACATCGGTCGATCTCGATTCGATGCATGCGTGGCTGCTCGAAGGACAGAAGCCGATTTTCGTACCGGACTTTTCCATGGCCGTGAGGCTCATCGCGCGCAATGTCGCGATCGGCTATGTGCCCGTCCACATTCGTGCGGCGTTCGGCGACGCCGGACTCGTCGGCAAGTCGATTCAGGAGCAGAAGCATGCGACGCGGCTCTTCCTCGCGCATCGCTCGGACGGCATCGGCAAAGTGAGGGCATGGTGCGTCGACTATCTGCTTCGGCCGGACTTTCGCGCGTGGCTATGCGGCGATGTCAGTCGGGTTTCGCCGCGTTCGGAAATCGCAAGGTGAATTCGATCCATCCATCCTGCGTGCATTGAGCGCGCGCGCTGCCGCCATGCAAACGCATGATCGCGTTCACGATCGAAAGCCCGAGTCCACTTGATTCCGTAAACTCGCTACGCGCAGCATCACCGCGATAGAAGCGATCGAACAGCCTGGCCAGCTCATCCTGCTCGATACGAGCGCCACGATTACCCACAACGATCCAAGCGCCTCGTTCATCCGCGTGTCCGCTCAGCCGCACGACGGTTCCCGCCGTCGCATAACGCACCGCATTCACGACCACGTTGCCGATCGCCCTTCGGCACATGATCGCATTCGCAACTATCCCGCCCTCGGCGTCGATATCGAACGTGATGCGGCGCTCGTCCGCGATACCTTCGAAGTAAGCGCCGATGGTCTCCAGCTCCTCGCGAATGTCGAGCCGCTCGCGCTCGATGAGTTGCTGCCCGTGATCCGCCTGCGCGAGAAAGAGAATGTTCTGCGCGATGCGCGCAAGCCGCTCCAGTTCTTCCAGATTCGATTCGAGCACGCCGCGGTACTCCGCGACACTTCGCTCGTGCGCCAGCGTCACCTGCGTTTCGCCGATCAATACGCCGATCGGCGTGCGCACTTCATGCGCGAGATCCGCCGAGAACTGCAGCAGGCGTTCATAGCCGTGCTCCAGGCGATCGAGCATCGCATTGAACGACGCGGCGAGGCTCTGCAATTCGGCGGGTGCGTGCGCGTCATCGAGCCGCGCGGACAATCGGTCCGGGGTGATTTCCGCGGCCTTGTCGGCCATCAGTCTGAGCGGCATGAGTCCACGGCTCGTGACCCAGTACGCGAGCAGCAACGTGAGCAGCACCGCGCCGATCACCGTGAGCCACACGCGCTCCAGATACGCCGACAACACGCGCGCTTCCTGCGTCATCACGTGCGCGGCGATGATCTCCACGACTTCTCCGCTGTCACCGATGCGCGCCTTCGCGCCGACCCAGCGCATGCGCACGCCGTCCGCACGCGAGCCTTCGTACAGATCATCGAGTCCGATGGCGCGCGTTACCGGCACGACATCGAGCGGCGGCAGCGCCATGCGTTCCGGATTGACGTCGATGAAAGGCGCCGCGCCCGCGCGTCGAAACAGGATCACGTCCTGCCGGTCGCCGAGCATCGTTTCGAATAGCTTCGGCCGCGCTTCGATTTCCTTGATCGTGTAGAGATCGTGCAGCAGCGAGCGAAAATGTTCGACGCGCGCGATCAACTGATAATCCGCACGCGTGGACAGCGCTTGATTCGTCGCGTGATACAGCGACGCGCCCACCATGCCGACCACGATGCACACGATTGCCGCGAAGGACAGCGCGATCCGAACCGCGAGCGAGCGCGAAGGGCGGTTCAAGGATGCTCCCCGAACGAATAGCCGATGCTGCGCACCGTATGAATCAGCTTCGGCTCGAACGGGTTATCGATCTTCGCGCGCAGACGTTTTACCGCGACATCGACCACATTGGTGTCGCTGTCGAAGTTCATGTCCCACACTTCCGATGCGATCAGCGTGCGCGACAGCGCCTCGCCCTGATGCTTGCAGAACAGATGCAGCAATGCGAATTCCTTGTTGGTGAGCGCGATGTCCACGCCCTTGCGCGTCACCTTGCGGCGCAGGACGTCGACGTGCAGGTCCGCGATCTGAAACGTATCCGATTCGCGCATCACGCCGCGCCTGAGCAGCGTGCGAATGCGCAGCACGAGTTCCGTGAAAGAGAACGGCTTCACGAGATAGTCGTCCGCGCCGAGTTCGAGTCCGTGGATGCGGTCCGTCACGTGATCGCGCGCAGTGAGAAAAATGACAGGCAGGTCACGTTTCGCGCGCAGGGCGGACATGACCTGCCAGCCGTCGATGCCGGGCAGCATCACGTCGAGCACGATCAGTTCGTACGGATTCGCGAGCGCCTGATGCAAGCCGTCCGTGCCGTTGCGCACGAGTTCGACCTGATAGCCGGACTCGATAAGCCCTTTCTTCAGGTAGTCGCCGGTCTTGCGGTCGTCTTCGATAACGAGGATGGTCATGCTCGCGCTGCGGTCGATGGATTGCCGTCATTCTAGCCAGAGCACACGCACGGCTCGCCAAAGATGACAAAAAAGTCATCGAGAGGTCATCGATCGATCAGCGCGGCGTCGCTACTATGCGCAGCGAACAACTCGAAATACGAGGCCCGATGTGCAAGTACAACCGCTATGGCTGCGCATTACGCACTGGCTCAACGCGTTCGCCGTGCTGATCATGGTGACGAGCGGCTGGCAGATCTACAACGCCTCGCCGATCTTCAAGTCCTTTACGTTCTCACCCGCGATCACGCTCGGCGGCTGGCTCGGCGGCGCGCTGCAATGGCATTTCGCGGCAATGTGGCTGCTGGTCGCGAACTTCATCGTCTATGTCGTGATGAATCTCGTCACGGGGCGCTTGCGGCGCCGCATGTTTCCGTTGTCGATCAAAAGCATCTTCACCGACGCACTGGCCGCATTGCGCGGCAAGCTCGGCCACGACGATCTCACGCACTACAACGCCATACAGAAGTTCGCGTATCTCGCTGTGATCGTGGACATCGTGATCGTGATTCTCTCGGGACTCGCTGTCTGGAAATCCGTGCAGTTTCCGCTGCTTCGCACGCTGATGGGCGGCTACGACGACGCCCGCGTCGTGCACTTCTTCGGCATGAGTTTTCTCGTTGCGTTCTTCGTGGTGCACGTCGTGATGGTCGCGCTCGTGCCGCGCTCGCTCGTGCTGATGATTCGAGGTCGTTAAGCCATGTCGCTCAAGCTATTCAAATCGAGGCCGGATGCCGAACTCATCATCAAGGATGCCGCGAAGGAATTGAAGGCGCCGGCGCGCCGTTTATTCGGCAAGCGCATTCTGTCGCTCGGAGGCCTCGCGATGCTGTCCGGCTGCAATATCACCGACGACAAATCCGTCAACGCGATGCTGCGCCGCATATCGTCATTCAACGACGACATGCAGGCGCTGCTGTTCGATCCGAACCAGCTCGCGCCGACCTATCCCGAGTCGATGATCACGCGGCCGTTCCCTTTCAACGCGTTCTATGACATCGACGAAGTGCCCGAAGTCGATCCATCGACCTACAAGCTGAACGTCGGCGGACGTGTCAATGGCAAGCGCGTGTGGACGCTCGACGAGTTGCACGCGATGCCGCAGGAAAGCCAGGTGACGCGGCATATCTGCATCGAAGGCTGGAGCGCGATCGGCAAATGGGGTGGCGTGCGCTTCGCGCATTTTCTCGCGCGCGCGGGCGCCGATACGAGCGCGAAATACGTGGCCTTTCATTGTGCCGACAACTACTCGACGAGCATCGACATGCCGACCGCTTTGCACGCGCAAACGCTGCTCACGCTCACGTACGACGGCCAGATCCTGCCGCCCAAATACGGCTTCCCGATGAAGCTGCGCATGCCGACCAAGCTCGGCTACAAGAACCCGAAACATATCGTCGCGATCACCGTGACGAACGATTATCCCGGTGGCTATTGGGAGAACCAGGGCTACAACTGGTTCGGCGGGTCCTGAAGCCTTTTATTCAACGAAGGAGATTACATGTCGATTCGAATCAAACTCGGCGTCAGCTTCGTGACGCTCGCACTCGCATCCGCGGCCTTTGCTCAGACGCCCGCCGCGAAACCCGCGCGCATTCGCGGCGATATCGTGTCGCTGTCGGGCGATACGCTCACCGTGCATCGGCGCAGCGGCGACACGGTGAAGATCGCCGTCAAGTCCGATACGCCCGTCACCGCGCTCAAGAACATCAAGCTGCAGGACATCAAGCCGGGCTCGTTCGTCGGCACGGCGGCGACCACCGGCACGGACGGCAAGCTCACCGCGACCGAAGTGCTGGTCTTCCCGGAAGCCGCGCGCGGCACGGGTGAAGGGCACTATGCATGGGACCTCGGCCCGCAAAGCTCGATGACCAACGCGAACGTGGATCAGGTCGTGCAGGGCACGAGCGGCCGCGATCTCAAGCTGTCGTACAAGGGCGGCGCGAATTCAGTGACAGTGCCGGAAAACGTGCCGGTCGTGACCTTCGCGCCCGCGACGCACGACGACCTGAAACCCGGCAAGAAGGTGTTCGTGGTGGCGAGCCCGTCGGGTTCGGACTTCGCGGCGCAACGGATCGTCGTCGAGAAGGATGGCGTCGTGCCGCCGATGTAAGCGTCACGCCCGATTCGCACCATGCGCGCCCGCCGGATTCATCACGGCGGGCGCGCTTCATTTCGGCTTCATTTCGGCGCCGTGCGTATCAGCGAATTTCAGGCGTTCGGGATAACATGCCCGTTTGCGTAAATCGATCTTGCGCAACGTAACATCAGGCCACGTCACTCGTAAGGAGACTTGCATGAGCAACACGCGTTCCGAGCTTCCCGCCTATCCGAATACCCGGCTGTATATCGACGGCGCCTGGCGCGATGGCTCGCGCGACACGGCCGTCATCAATCCGGCGAGCGAAGCCGAGATCGGCCGCCTGGCGCTCGCGGGAGAAGCGGAACTATCGCTCGCAGCAGATGCCGCCGCGCGCGGCTTCAAGGAATGGCGCAAGGTTTCGCCCTACGAGCGCAGCAAGCTCATGCGGCGCGCGGCGCAGAACATCCGCGAGCGCGCGGACCAGATTGCCGCCATCATGACGATGGAGCAGGGTAAGCCATTCGGTGAAGCGCGCATCGAGACGCTCTCGGCAGCCGACATCATCGAATGGTTCGCGGAAGAAGGGCGCCGCACGTATGGCCGCGTGATTCCGTCGCGCACGGATGCGGTGCGCCAGATCGTCACGCGCGAACCGGTCGGCCCGGTCGCCGCGTTCACGCCGTGGAATTTCCCGATCAATCAGGCGGTGCGCAAGGTGTCGGCGGCGCTCGCGGCGGGCTGTTCGGTCGTGCTGAAGGGACCCGAGGAAACGCCCGCGAGCTGCGCGGCGCTGGTGCAGGCTTATGCCGATGCCGGTCTGCCCGCCGGCGTGCTGAATCTGGTGTTCGGCGTGCCCGCCGATGTCTCGAAGTATCTGATCGCGCATCCTGCCATCCGCAAGATTTCGTTCACCGGTTCGACGCCGGTCGGCAAGCTGCTTGCGTCGCTCGCGGGCGAACACATGAAGCGCGTGACGATGGAACTGGGCGGCCACGCGCCGGCCATCGTGTTCAAGGACGCCGACGTGCCGCGCGCCGCGAAGATGCTTGCATCGGCGAAGTTTCGCAACGCGGGCCAGGTCTGCATTTCGCCGACGCGCTTTCTCGTCGAAGAATCGGTCTATGACGAGTTCGTGCAGCACTTCGTCGCGACGGCGAGCGCGGTCAAGGTCGGCAACGGCCTCGACGACGGCGTGCAGATGGGGCCGCTCGCGAACGGCCGGCGCCTCGAAGCGATGGAACGCCTCGTCGCCGATGCGCGCGAGCACGGCGCGAAAGTGCTGACGGGCGGCGAGCGCATCGGACGCGAAGGCTATTTCTTCGCACCGACCGTGCTCACCGATGTGCCGATGAGCGCGCGCATCATGACCGAAGAGCCGTTTGGCCCGATCGCGCCGATCGCGTCGTTCAAGTCCTACGACGAAGTGATCGCCGAGGCGAATCGTCTGCCTTACGGGCTCGCGGCGTATGCGTACACGCGTTCGGCAGCGATATCGGCGGCGGTGTCGGACGATATCGAAAGCGGCATGCTGTCGATCAATCATCATGGTCTTGCTTTGCCGGAAACGCCCTTCGGCGGCGTGAAGGATTCGGGCTACGGCTCCGAAGGCGGCAGCGAAGCGATGGAAGCGTATCTCGTCACGAAGTTCGTGACGGAGCATCGTTGATCGGCTAGCCGGCGTCGATGCTTATCGGGCGGTCCTGAAAAGGGCCGCTTTTTTATTGATCATGATAAGCATGTCGAAATAAATAGAATGACAACGAAAGCCGGACGCAAGCGCCGTGCAATAAGTGTCAGTTTCAAGAGTGTAACCACGTAACACGCCGAAAAAACCATGTAGCCGAATCGCCAGCTTCGTTCACTAGCATAGGTTCGACGATGCCTGGAGAACCGAATGCTAAGCCCTCACGAAATATCGACGCTCATGCTGATCCAGCGCGCTCCTCATCAGGTCGAGTTGTTCGGACAGAGCACCGCGCGTCTTCGACAGGAAGCGCTCGTCGAAATCCGGCGTCTGCCGACCGGCGACCCGATGCCTCTGCTCACGCCCAAGGGACAGGACATGCTGAAGCGCCTCGATGCGCTCTGGAAGCTGCGTTCGCACGAGGCCGACGCGAGCGAGTAGGTCGAGCATGCTTGCGCTCGCAAGGGTATTCTGTGTCACGTTCTCTTAGACACGGAGCCCGCAAGTGACTCAATCGAAACAACTGACCGTCGCATTGCTCGGCGCAGGCAGCATGGGATCGGGCGTCGGCCGCGCGTTGACGCAGGCGGGCGCGCGCGTGCTGACATCGCTCGAAGGCAGAAGCGCCGCAAGCGCATCGCGCGCACACGAGGCCGGCATGGAAGACGCGAGTCTCGACAGCCTCGCGACGTGCGACTTCATTCTGTCGATCGTGCCGCCCGCGGTCGCGATCGAAGCCGCAGAGCGCATGGCACCCGTGCTCGAACGCGCGAGCGTGCGGCCGCTTTACATCGACTGCAACGCGATCAATCCCGATACCGTCAGGAAGATCGCGCGTACGCTGGAGCCGACCGGTACGCCATTCGTCGATGGCGCGATCATCGGCCAGCCTTCCTCGCCGAAGTTCTACGTGTCCGGCCCGCACGCACGGCGCGCGCAACCGCTCGCCGATGCAGGCCTCGACGTGCGCGTGCTCGATGGACCGGTCGGCGCGGCGTCGGCGCTCAAGATGTCGTATGCGGGCATCACGAAGGGGCTCACGGCGCTCGGCTCGGCGATGTCGCTCGCCGCGATGCGCAACGGCGCAGGCGACGCGCTGTTCGCCGAACTCGCGCAGAGTCAGCCCGCGCTGGCCGCGTGGCTCGCGGGCAACGTGCCGCGCATGCCGCCGAAGGCGTATCGCTGGGTCGCGGAGATGGCGGAGATCGCGCAGTTCATAGGCGATGAATTTGCCGAGCATCGCATCTATGAAGGCGCGGCGGGGCTGTACGCGCGGCTCGCGAAAGACAAGGACGCGACGGACGCGCTCGAACGCTTCTTCAAGGAAGCGCGTTAAGCGCGCGCGGTGGCCGCTTCCGTCATCGCTTCGAAGAAGCGCGTCGCGCGCCGGTCGCCCGCATACGCCGAATTGATACGCACCCACGGACACGCTTCGCCGTTCGGGCGGTAATAGCTGCCCGGCGCGAGCGTCACGCCGAACTTCACGGCTTCGTCGACGAGCACGGCCGAATCGTCGATGCCCGGCACTTTCGCCCACACGAAGTTGCCGCCGCTTGGCTCATCGAACACGTCCCAGCCGTAGCCTTCGAGCGTTTGCACCGCGCTCGACAGCGAATCGCGCACGCGCTTGCGCAGCCGCTCCAGATACTTGCGATACGTGCCGCGCTCCAGCAGGCTTGCCGCGACGCTTTCCGCGAAACGCGTGCCGCCGAGGCTCGTCAGCACCTTTACGTCGACGAGATTCTTCACGAGCTCGCGATTCGCCGCGAGATAGCCGATCCGCAGCGACGACGACAAGGTCTTCGACAAGCCGCCGACATAGATCACGCGATCGAACTGGTCGAGCGACGCGAGCCTTTGCGTCGGCACGGCCTGGAAGTCGGCGTAGATATCGTCCTCGACGATCGTGAAGCCGTGCTGCGTCGCGAGTTGCAGCAGCCTGAACGCGACCTGCGGTGCGATGTTCGTCGCGGTCGGATTCTGGAACACGGTGTTGATGAAGAAGAGCTTCGGCTGATGCTGCTTCAACAGCGCCTCGGCGACATCGATATCGGGTCCGTTCGCGAGCCGCGGCACGCCCACGAGCCGCACGCCTTGCAGCTTGAGCAGCCCGAACAGGTTGTAATAGCCGGGGTCTTCGACGAACACCGTATCGCCCGGCTTCAACATGTAGCGCACGACGAGATCGAGCGCCTGACTCGCGCCGTTCGTGATCATCACGTTCGGCAGATCGGCGTCGATGCCGAGCGCGTTGATGCGCATCACGACTTGCTGACGCAGCGTGGTGTCCCCGTGGGGAATCGCGTAGTCGATCACGCTCGGCACGTCGACGCGTGAGGACTGGCGGATCGCCTGCGTGAGACCGTCCACGTCGCGCCACGCTTCGGGAATGAAGCCGCTCGACAGCTTGAGCGTCTCGCCGGGATAGTTGAATTGCTGGAGGATCTGGTTCGATTCCTCTTCGGCGAGGCGCGGATTGCAATTGCCGGCGTTACTCTCGCGTTCCTCGACGTGATTGGCCACGTAGAAGCCGGAACCGTGCTTCGGCTGAATCAGTCCGCGCGACGCGAGACGGTCATACGCCTCGATCACCGGGAAACGGCTGATGCGCTGCTCGGCGGCCAGCTGACGGATCGACGGCAGCTTCGCGCCCGCGAGCACGCGGCGCGAGCGGATCATCGCCTCGATCTGGTTGACGATCTGCTCGGTCAGCGGCACGCCGGTGCCCCCGTCGATGTGAAGCGGAAGTGCGTTCATGATGTCGGAAACTGTTCAGTGAATCGCGGTGAACAGTTCGATTTCTCTGTTCGCCAGTGTCGTGGGGTCATTCGAACCCATCCGAAAAGCCCCGTCAAGACTGGCCGAACGGCTAAGCGAAGTGTTTTTAAAGTGTCAGATCGATATGAACTGTTCACCCAATTTAGCTTAACAGTTCTGCTCTAACTGTTCATAAGTGTTCATTCAAACTGTTCGAAATCAGTCGAATAATAGGATCAACGGCTGCTATTGAATGCGAATGCGGCCTTCCAGTTAGACGATCCGAAGGAGCAGCATCATGCGTGAAATCCGCACATTTGAACTCGATCGGCGCGACGCGCCGACGCGCTGGGTAATCGACCGGCCTCAAATCCTGCGCGTAACGCGCGGGCAAATCTGGGTGACCATCGAAGGCGCAGCCGATGATTACTGGCTGGACGCGGGCGCATCCGTCGAGTTGAAGCCTTACACGACGATCTGGGTCAGCGGAACGGAGGACGCGAGCTGGTTCTCGCTGGCATCCGACTCGACGCGGGGCGGCGCGCGGCGCTTGGCCGAAATCGTCCGCGTGTGGCTTGGGCGCCGTCCGATGTCCGTGAAGCTCGCGACCTTCAAGGCGTAGGACAAAAAAAACCCGGCCGTGCCCGGGTTCAATGTTCCCGCGCTCTTTCGAGCGCGGTCACCTGCAAAACAGGCTTGCTTACGCCGCGAGCAGCGAGCGCAGCACGAACGGCAGAATCCCGCCGTGCTTGTAGTAGTCGACTTCGATCGGCGTGTCGATACGCAGCAGCACCTGCACGCGATCTTCCTTGCCGTCCTTGCGATGGATCACGAGCGTGACTTCCTGCTGCGGCTTGAAGTCGTCGCCGAGGCCTTCGACGTCGTAGGTCTCTTCGCCCGTGATGCCCAGCGTCTGCACGCTGTCCGTGCCCTTGAACTGCAGCGGCAACACGCCCATGCCGACCAGGTTCGAGCGATGGATACGCTCGAAGCTGCGCGCCACCACGGCCTTCACGCCGAGCAGTTGCGTGCCCTTCGCGGCCCAGTCGCGCGACGAACCCGTGCCGTACTCCTCGCCCGCGAAGATGACGGTCTGCGTGTCGGCGTCGATGTACTTCATCGCCGCGTCGTAGATCGACAGTTGTTCGCCGCTCGGCTGGTGAATCGTCAGGCCGCCTTCGATGCGCGTGCCGTCCGCTTTCGCCGGGATCATCAGGTTCTTGATACGCACGTTCGCGAAGGTGCCGCGCATCATCACGTCGTGGTTGCCGCGGCGCGAGCCGTAGCTGTTGAAGTCGGCCTTCTGCACGCCGTTCGCCTTCAGCCAGACGCCCGCCGGCGACGTTTCCTTGATCGAACCCGCCGGACTGATGTGGTCGGTCGTCACGGAATCGCCGAAGATGCCGAGCGCGCGCGCGCCCTTGACGGCCGGGATCGAATCGGCCGGGGACATCGAGAAGTCGCTGCCGAAGAACGGCGGCTCGGCGATGTACGTCGACTTCGGCCAGTCATAGACCTGACCGCTTTCGCCCGCGATCTTGCTCCACAGGTCGCCGTCCTTCGTGAGCTGCGAGTAGTTCTCGCGGAACGCCTTCGCATCCAGCGCGTACTTGAGCAGCGCGTGGACTTCGTCGCTCGTCGGCCAGATGTCGCCGAGATAGATGTCGCGCCCGCCCGTGCCCTTGCCGACCGGCTCGGTCATCAGGTCGCGCGTGATGTTGCCCGCGATCGCGTACGCGACGACCAGCGGCGGCGAGGCCAGGAAGTTCGCGCGGATGTTCGGGTGAATGCGCGCTTCGAAGTTACGGTTGCCAGACAGCACGGCTGCCGCGACGATGTCGTTCTTCGTGATCGCGTCGTTCAGTTCCGGCGTCAGGTCGCCCGCGTTGCCGATGCACGTCGTGCAGCCGTAAGCGGCGAGCGTGAAGCCGAGTTGGTCGAGATAGGGCAGCAGACCGGTCTTCGTCAGATATTCGGTGACGATACGCGATCCCGGCGCGAGCGACGTCTTGATGTGCGGCGCGACCGTCAGGCCCGCTTCGACGGCCTTTTTCGCCAGCAAGCCGGCGGCGAGCAGCACGCTCGGGTTCGACGTGTTCGTGCACGAGGTGATCGCGGCGATCAGCACGTCGCCGTTTTTCACATCGACGCCATCGGTCGTCGTGTACTGGGTTTCGAGCTCCGCTGCCTTCTTGTTGAAGCCGTTTTCACCGACCGGCTTCGAGAACAGGTCGACGAACGTGCTCTTCACGTTGCCGATTTCGATGCGGTCCTGCGGACGCTTCGGACCCGCGAGCGACGGCGCGACCGTGCTCAGATCCAGCGTGAGCGTCTTGGTGTAGTCGATGTCGCCGGCCTTCGGCACGCCCCACAGCTTCTGCGCCTTGAAGTATTGCTCGAACGCGGCGATTTCGGCGTCGGTGCGGCCCGTGCCCTTGAAGTAGTCGATGGTCTTTTCATCGACGGGGAAGAAGCCCATCGTCGCGCCGTACTCGGGCGCCATGTTGCCGATGGTCGCGCGATCCGGCACGCCGATCGAAGCCGTGCCTTCGCCAAAGAACTCGACGAACTTGCCGACGACCTTTTCCTTGCGCAGCATCTCGGTGATGGTCAGCACGAGGTCGGTCGCCGTGCAGCCTTCGCGCAGCTTGCCCTTCAACTCGACGCCGACCACGTCCGGCGTCAGGAAATACACCGGCTGGCCGAGCATGCCCGCTTCCGCTTCGATGCCGCCCACGCCCCAGCCCACCACGCCGATGCCGTTGATCATCGTCGTGTGGCTGTCAGTGCCGACGAGCGTGTCCGGATAGTAGACGCCGTCCTTCTTGTGCACGCCGCGCGCGAGATACTCCAGGTTCACCTGGTGCACGATGCCGATGCCCGGCGGCACGACCTTGAACGTGTCGAATGCCTGCATGCCCCACTTCATGAACTGGTAGCGCTCGTTGTTGCGCTGGAATTCCAGTTTCATGTTCAGGTCGAGCGCGTTCGGCTCGCGGAAGTGGTCGATCTGCACCGAGTGATCGACGACGAGGTCGACCGGCACCAGCGGCTCGATCGCCTTGGGGTCCTTGCCGGCGCGCTTGGCGACGCCGCGCATTGCTGCGATGTCGGCGAGCAGCGGCACGCCGGTGAAGTCCTGCAGCACGACGCGCGCGACCACGAACGGAATTTCATCGACACGCGCTGCGTTCGGCTTCCAGTTCACGAGTTGCTCGATGTGCTCCTCGGAGATTTTCTTGCCGTCGTAATTGCGCAGCACCGATTCGAGCACCAGACGAATCGAAACAGGAAGGCGCTCGATCTTGACCTTCAGCGCGTCGCCGAGCTGGGGCAGCGAATAGAACTTGCCTTTGCCGGAACCGCTGTCGAATTCCTTGAGCGTATTGTGGAGATTGTGGGCCATGGTTATTTTCCTTGGACTAAGACGAGGAAATTGCTCTGGTTGCTGTCAGGCTAAATCACATACAGATCGACGTATTCATTGACCGGCATCGCTTCGAGCGTTGCCTGATCGAGCGATGCCGCGAGGATCGCTTGCTGTTGCTTCTGCGGAAAACGGCGCGCGAGGTTCGTCCTGAACTTCTCGACGAGCAGAGGTATGCCGTCCGCGCGACGGCGCTTGTGACCGATCGGATACTCGACCGCGATTTCATCGAGCGTCGTGCCGTCATTGAATTCGACGGTCAGCGCATTCGCGATCGAGCGCTTCTCCGGGTCGTGATAATCCTTCGTGTATTGCGGGTCTTCCACGCATTCCATCTTCTCGCGCAGCGTGTCGATGCGCGGGTCTTGCGCGATAGCGTCTTCGTAATCGGGAGCGGTGAGGCGGCCGTGAATCAGCGGCACGGCGATCATGTACTGAATGCAGTGATCGCGGTCCGCCGGGTTGTCCAGCGGCCCCTTCTTGTCGATGATGCGAATCGCCGCTTCGTGCGTGCGGATCGTGATTCGCCTGATGTCATCGACGGACTTGCCTGCTTCCTTGAGCCTGCCATGCAAGGTCATCGCGGCTTCGACCGCGGTCTGCGCGTGGAATTCGGCAGGGAACGCGATCTTGAACAGCACGTTCTCCATCACGTACGAGCCGTACGGACGCTGGAACGTGAACGCGTTGCCCTTGAAGAGCACATCGTAAAAGCCCCACGTTTTGGCGGTCAGAGCGGACGGATAGCCTATCTCGCCGGTCTTCGCGATCAGCGCGAGACGCACGGCGCGCGAGGTGGCGTCGCCCGCGGCCCACGACTTGCGCGAGCCCGTATTCGGCGCATGACGATACGTGCGCAGCGCATGGCCATCGACGAAGGCCAAGGAAACAGCGTTGATCAGCTCATCGCGCGTAAGGCCGATCATCTGTCCGACGACTGCCGTGGAAGCCAGTTTCACGAGCAGCACATGATCGAGACCGACCTTGTTGAACGAGTTTTCGAGCGCGATGCAGCCTTGAATTTCGTGCGCCTTGATCATCGCGATCAGGACGTCTTTCATGTCGAGCGGCTTCTTGCCCGAGGCGATCGCGTTACGCGAAAGCCAGTCGGCGGTAGCCAGAATGCCGCCGAGGTTATCAGACGGATGGCCCCATTCGGCGGCGAGCCAGGTGTCGTTGAAGTCGAGCCAGCGGATCATCGCGCCGATGTTGAACGCGGCCTGAACCGGGTCGAGCTGGAATTGCGTGCCGGGCACTTTCGCGCCGTTGGGGACGATCGTGCCGGGCACGATCGGTCCCATCAGCTTGGTGCAGGCGGGGTAGGAGAGGGCTTCGAGTCCGCAACCGAGCGTGTCGATCAGGCAGTTGCGCGCCGTTTCGAGCGCAAGCGCGCTGTCGACACGATAAGTCAGCACGTAGTCGACAATCTCGACGAGTACCTTGTCCGGATCAGGCCGGATGTTGGAGGTCGGTGCGGACATCGAGGGATTCCTGATGTAAATGCTGCCTGAGTTAGTTCACGTTCTTGATGAGCGCTTCAGACTGCGTGGGCGCGGCACCGCCCGCAGCCATTTCCGGCGTCACGCACTCATCGGCCAGGCGCGACGAGTCTTTGTCCGAGAACAGCATCGCTTTCGACGGGATCACGACGAGATCCATGCCCGATGCCGTATCGTGGAAGCGGTCGGCGCCGGTCGTCGTGTCCTGACGCGGCAGCTTGTAGTCCTTCTTGGCCCAGTTCACGGTGACGATGGTGTCACGCTTCATGTCGCCTTTCAGATAGAAAGTATTGCCGTCCTTGCACGACCACTTCACTGCACCTTCGGGGATCGGATCGACCTTGGCCGCAGCGGCCGCTTCGGCCTTGGGGCTGCGCTTGATCAGGCGGCGAGCCGGTGCGGGACGCTTGGCCGTGGACGTGGCCTTGGCCTTGCTCGCGTCGGTCGTCGTCGCAGCGAAGGCGTCGACGCTGACGAAGACGCTCGTCGTTGCCAGCGTGCCGGCGATTGCAGCGATCAGAAGTTTATTCATCGAAAAACCTTTCAAAAACATTGGGGTTGAAAACAGATTGCAGCGCGGCGTGGATTGTCGTTCACATCGAATCCGATCGCGCAGCCCTCTATTTTCGCTTATTTATCGGGAGGAACTTCAAATTCTCCGGTCCGGTGTAATTCGCGCTCGGCCGGATGATCTTGTTGTCGATGCGTTGTTCGATGATGTGCGCCGCCCATCC
>NZ_FCOE02000034.1 GCF_001544915.2 Caballeronia pedi
GGCCTCGGCGCGCGCGATGACGGCGTCGCGATGCAATATCTGATTCCGAACTGGAAGTTCGACAACAAGAAGCCTTGTCTCGTGCGTTGATGGACCGGAAAGCCGTGAGCGGCGTCGGCTCGACGCCGCCATACCGTCATGACGAAGCGCCGTCCGGCCTCGCTTCTTCGGTCGCACGCGCGGGACTGAATCGTACTGGCCGCCGGTTGCCCCGCCACACGCGCCTGACGATCGCAGGGCCGAGCAGCGACGACGGCGGCATCATCAGATTGACGACCTTCAGAAATGCAGTCGCCAAGTCACTGTCACGTGTCGCGGCGAGATGAAGCTTGCCGAGGTACCAGTTGATGAAACGCAGCATCGGAGGTCGCTCACCCTTGACCTGGGGATGACGAAGGTCGTTGCCAACCGCGATGTGCCACGGAATATCGACGATCCTTTCGACCGCGCCGAAGAAGCGGCGCGCGAGATCGGCCGTGCCTGCCCGCAAGCACCGATGCAGCGCCAGCGCTTCTTCCGCCGCGACCGTCATGCCCTGTCCGTAGACCGGATTGAAGCTGCAAATGGCGTCTCCGAAAGCCAGATAACGTTCGGGGAAGCGTGCGAGCCGCTCATACCGCCGGCGCAGACTGGCGACGTGGCGGTAGCGCCTGTAATCGCTTAGCGGCTCCGCCCGTGCGACGACGTCATGAATCTCCATCGTCGGCAGCGTCGCCAGATAGGCGAGGAAGCCTTCGTCGTTGTCCGGTGCGTCGTCGCCGAGATAACCGCCGGTACTGACGATCCAGCTTTCGTTTTCCTGCGCGAGCATGACGCCGTTGCGCCAGTTGGGCGCACTGCCGGCGACGACGATTCCCTGCTTGCCGTCGAGATCGGTCGGCCGACGCCGATAGGTGCGGGTCATGTAGCCGATTCCGGTTTCGACTTTTTCATCGACGGGAGGCTCGTAGCCCAGTTCCGCGAGCCACGCGGCGCCGCATGAGCCGCGCCCGGTCGCATCGACGACGAGGTCCGCGTCGATGATCTCTTCCGGCTTGCCATCGGCGCAGATGCGTACGCCCGTCACGCGCGTGCGGGCGGGATCGGTGACAAGCCCCCGCACAGCGCAATGCTCGATGGCGTGCACGTTCGGCAACGCCAGCAGCCGCCGGCGCAGATGGCCTTCGAGCACGGGACGGCTCGCGAGCAGCCCGATCAGGTCGCTCGCGCCATTGGCCAGTCTGACGTTGCGACCGATCCAGATCACGTCGTTGGCGACATCGCCGACAAGACCGCCGCTTTGCGTGACGACCTCGTGGTTATATCCCGGGAAGAGCTGCTCGAATATCGCACTCCCGCGCGCCAGGAGCCCGTGGGTATGGCGACCCTGCGGCACGCCCTTGCGCGGCGTGTCGGCCAACGGAAACGCATCGCGTTCGAGCACGGTCACGATCGCATGGAACTCAGACAGCACGCGGGCGGCCAGGAGCCCACCCATGCTGCCGCCGATCACGATCGCATGTTCGCCCAGCTTCTTCATGGCAATCCTCCGGTTGAATCTGTCGCGATGAGCCTGCGGCCATCGTCTGCAGGCAATGCTAGGATTGCGTCGTCCCCTGAGCGTCCCCCGGACGCCGTCATCGAGGGTCGCCTCGCCATGGCCTTGTTCAGCGTCCGAACGCTTGGATTTCCGGAGATTCGCCGGGACGGCCGGCTGTGCCCAGTTGCCTTGCGCAAGGGCTTGGCGCTGCTGGTCTTTCTGGCCGAAGCGAAGACGTCGGTCGGGCGCGACGCGCTCGCCACGATGTTGTGGCCCGAAGACCGCGAAGAAGTGGTGCGGGCGCGGTTGCGTCGTCTGTTGCATCGCCTCCTGCTCACGCTCGGCGACGATGTCCTGATCACGGACAGATCGACCATTCGATGGTCGCCGGCGATCGACCTGCAGGTAGATTCCCGGCTATTCGAGCAAGCCTGCGACCGCGGCGAGTTCGAGCGGGCGTGCCGCGAATATGCCGGTGACTTTCTCGACGGTTTTTCGCCCGGCAACTGCCCCGCGTTCGACGAGTGGGCTTTCTTTCGCCGCGAGGCTTTGCGGGGCCGGGCGATTCAGGCGTTCGAGCGCGTGGTGCACGACAGGAATGCAGCCGGCGACTACGCGGCGGCGGTCGGACATGCGAGCCGGCTTGTCGAGTTCGATCCCCTCAGCGAGGTGTACGGCCGTCACCTCATCCGCAACCTTTTGCTCGCCGGAGACCGGGCCACGGCCCAGCGGCATTTCGAAGCCCTGACGCGACGCCTTCGCGACGAGCTGGGCGTGGCGCCCGAATGCGAGACTCGCGCGCTATTGGGCACCAGCGCTGCATCGGCGATCGAGAATCTTCCGTCCACACGCTACGCCAGCGGTGACGGCATCCATCTCGCGTTCCAGACCCACGGCGCCGGACGCTTCGACGTATTGGTGCTGCCCGGTTTCGTGTCCCATGTCGAACGGGTCTGGGAGGAGCCCCGTTGCCGCGCGTTTCTGTCCGCGCTCGCCGGAATGGGCCGCCTCATCCTGCTCGATCGTCGCGGCATCGGGCTTTCCGATCGTGTCGGCTTCAATCCCGGCGTCGATGCGACCGCGCGCGACATCGGCACCGTGCTCGACGCCGCCGGCAGCCGTCGGGTCGTGCTGTTCGGCGCGTCGGAGGGCGGTCCGGCATGCATCAGGTTTGCCGTCGATCACCCCGATCGTGTCGCGGGCCTCATTCTGTTCGGCTCGCTGGCGAAGGGGACCGCAACGCACGACTACGCTCACGTGCTGCAGGCAAGTCAGTACGACGCGTGGCTGAGCCAACTCATTGCAGGGTGGGGCGGTCCCGCGGGCATCGAGACATTCGCCCCAAGCCTGTCCGGAGATCCTCAGGCGAGAGCCTGGTGGGCTGGCATGCTCCGGGCGGCGTCCAGTCCGGGCGCCATCAAGGGCGTGCTCGAGACCTTGCGCGATATGGATGTGCGGCATCTGCTGGATCGCGTATCCGTGCCGACTCTGGTGTTGCACCGCCAGGGCGACCGCGCGGTTCGCATCGGCGCGGGGCGACATCTCGCCAGCCATATCGCGCAGACGCGCTTCGTCGAACTCGACGGGGCCGATCACTGGGCTTTCGCCGGAGACCAGCAAGCCGTGCTGGACCACGTCAGGCGGTTTGTCGGCAGCCTTGCCGCGTAGGTGCAACCTGCGCCGACTTGCTTGCGGCATGCCAGCCGTATAGCTTTAGATAAACAAAAATGAAAGCTCACGTACCAGGAGACACGCATGGTCATCACGAACTCGCAGTCGTCCACGAACGTCGAGGAAATCGCCGCTGGCGTGTATCGCATCAACACGCCGGTGGTGCTGCCTGGCGACGCAGGCGGCTTCTCTTTCAACCAGTATCTGATCGTCGACGACGAACCGCTGCTCTTTCATACCGGTCCGCGCAGGATGTTTCCGCTCGTGCTGGAAGCGCTCGCGAGCGTCATCGAGCCGGCGCGTCTGCGGCATATCGCGTTCTCGCACGTCGAAGCAGACGAATGCGGTTCGCTCAACGAGTGGCTGGCGGTGGCGCCCGATGCTGCGCCGCTGTGCGGTACCGTGGCGGCGATGGTGTCCATCACCGATCTCGCCGATCGCGCGCCCGTCGCGCTCGCCGATGGACAGGCGGTTTCGCTCGGACGGCACAGCGTGCGATGGATCGACACGCCTCATCTTCCGCACGCGTGGGAATGCGGATTCATGATGGAGGAAAGCACGCGCACCCTGCTGTGCGGCGACCTGTTCACGCAAGGCGGCGCGACGCTGCCCGCGCTCACGACGTCCGATATCCTGGGTCCAAGCGAAGCGTTCAGGCGCAGCATGGACTACTTCTCGCACACCCGGAACGCCGACGCGATGTTCGAGCGCCTCGCTCAACTCGAACCCACGACGCTCGCTTGCATGCATGGCAGCGCGTGGAGCGGCGACGGCGCCGGATTGCTGCGCGCATTGGCTCGGAGTGTGCATCAATGAAACGCGCTCGCGTGGCGTTTCGTTCGATGGACGCTAGCGACGCCCGCTGCGGCCCCATACATATCGCACCCATCGCTGCCATCGGCTTTTTGGCGCGATGGTGCTATGCGCAGCCTGCGCCTCACGGTCTCGCTGGACGGACTTCTGCACCTGCTCGTGAATCTGCCGCAATGTCATGCCACCCGGGCCTTTTAGATCATCGGGATCGGATGGAGGATCGCTGTCGGAATGGTTCGTCATCGGAGTCGCCTGGCGAGAATATCGGTCGTCTTGGAAGAGCATGAAAGAAACGCGTATCGTGTCTTACCTCCAGAACCTTCCATCTGCTTCATGAATAACTCTATTCGCATTGCCCGGGCGCGGACAGTCACGATTGCCGTGGCCGTCTTCATGCTTGCGCTGACAGGTTGCGCATCCTCGTCTTCCGATTCTTCACATGATTCGCAATCCCTCGATGCGGCCATAAGCGGTTCGCAGCGCAGCGACAGGGCACGCGCCCGCGACGTCTATCGCCATCCGAAGGAAACGCTGCAGTTCTTCGACCTCGGCTCGGCCCAGACGGTGCTGGAAATCGCGCCGGGCGGCGGATGGTACACGGATATTCTCGCGCCGTATCTGCGCGACGCTGGCCGGCTCTATGAAGCGCAGTATCTCAGCACCTCCGCCGATCTCGCCGCCGAGGACAACGCGACCGATGCCGCCTACCGGCGCAAGCTCGCGGACAATCCGGCGGTGTATGGAAAGGTCGTCGTCGGCACGCTGCACGCGGGCCAGTTCATGGGCTTCGATGCGCATGAACGTTTCGACCGCGTGCTCACGTTTCGAAACATCCATAACTGGATCAAGGACGGACAAATCGATGCGAATCTGCGCGCGTTCTATGGCGCACTGAAGCACGGCGGCGAACTCGGCGTCGAGGAGCATCGCGCGCGGGCGGGGGCGTCCGTGCAGCAGATGATCGATTCGGGTTACGTGACGGAAGCGTACGTCATCGAGCACGCGCAGGCGGTCGGGTTCAGGCTGGTCGCGCGCAGTGAGATCAACGCGAACGCGAAGGATACGAAGGATTATCCGCACGGCGTGTGGTCGCTGCCGCCGACCTACGAGGGCGGTGATGTCGACCGGGCGCGCTATGCGGCGATCGGGGAATCGGATCGCATGACGCTCAGGTTCGTCAAGCCTTAGAAAGGCGCTCGGGGGCGAAGTCTTCGAACGCGAAGGTTCGCGTGTGAAGATCTCGCTCCACGGCCATGAATGGCGCTGCCACCGGCCGCACCCAGGCAAGGAAGCGAAGCGCTATCAGGTTGAAGAAGGCACGGAGTTTTTCGAACGAGCGGGAGTCAGGCCATGAACACCATGCACTACAGCGGATACATCCACGCGTCGAATTCGACGAGCGCGACGAGATCTTCGTCGGGCGCGTGCTCGGCGTGAATTCGATCATCAGTTTTCACGGCGAGTCCGTTACAGAGCTGCGAACCGCGTTCGTTGATGCAGTCGACGATTACCTCGCGGACTGCAAGGAGCGCGGCGTTGCGCCCGACAAGCCCGCATCGGGAAAGCTGATGCTACGTATCGATCCGAACGTTCACGCAGCGATCAGCGTCGCGGCGTCCGCAGCCGGCGAGAGCATCGACCAATGGTCCGAGGAAGTTTTGGGTCGGGCCGCGCGCGAGGTCCTTGCTCGCGCTGTGCACGCGTAAGTCGCGCCGTGCACCACGACGAACCAAGACACAGCAGGGCGAAGGTCGACGGCGCGATCGAGGCGATGAAGTAGGACGGCACGTACCTCAGGAATGGCCAGCGCTACCTCGACTTCGACATAACGCGCAGTTGAGCGCGGCCCACCATCCTCAAATCAGCAGTTCGACGGAACGCAGGACATTGCGCGTTTGCTGCGAGGAGGATTCCAGCCCATCGCGAATCGTCCCGATCAGGCACGCGATGAAACACTCGGACGCTTCGCTGAGCGGCTGGCCGCTGCGCGAGATGACGCCGACCATCGCGTCTTCGAGCTGCTCGCGCAGCGGAAACGCGCACAGGCGTTCGCGCGGCGCGCTGAGTTCCACGAGCGGCCAGGGAAAGACGCTCACCATGTCGGTCTGCCGCAGCAGCGAAATGGCGATCGAGAACGAATGCGCCAGATGAATCTTGCGCGGCATCGCCATGCCGTGCCGAGAGAACATGTTCTCGACGTGCGGTCCGTCATTGGCCGGGTCCCACGTGAGCACCCAGTCGAGTTCGCCCAGATCCGCGAGCGCGTGACAGCCGAGCAGCGGATGACCTTCGCGGCCCACCACCGCGCATGTCGAAGAAAAGAGCGGCCGATAGTTGAATTCGACACCCGACGTGCCCGGCGCCGGCCGGCCGATGAAGAAGTCGAGGCTGCCGTCGCGCAGTCGCGGATTGGCGATCGACAACAGGCCTTCGAAGAATTCGAGCCTTACGTCGGGCATCTTCTCGCAGAACCGCGTGATGGTTTCCGGCAGGAACGTCATCGCGATCCACGGCGTCACGGCGACCGTGAGCTTGCCGCGCGGCGCCCCGCGCAACGCGCCCATCGCTTCGTGCGCGCGTGTCATCTGACCCACCATCAGCCGCGCATGAACCAGCAGCGCCTGGCCCGCCTCCGTCAGCATGACCCCCGATGACGTGCGGTTCACGAGCGCCAACTGCACGTCTTCTTCGAGCTGGCGCAGGCTTTTCGTGATCGCCGCGGGCGATGCGTCGAGCAGGCGCGCGGCGCCGCGAATGCCACCGGCCTCGGCGACGGCCACGAGTGTTCGAAGTTGCTGGAGCTTCATGCGGCGCCGGGTGTTAGCCATTGGTTGTCACGTTCACGATTCTAGCTCTCCCCCGCCCGATTCTGTCGCGCTACGTTAGTGCCATCCCCAGAGCCTTCGCCTGCCGGAAAACCCTGACATAGCGAGACATAGCGAGACGCGAACGATGAATGCTCCAGACGACTTCCTTGCGATCCGCGATGAAATGATCGCGTTGCGGCGCCAGATTCACGCCCATCCCGAACTCGGCTACGAGGAGTTCATGACGAGCGATCTCGTCGCGCAGCGCCTGCTCGACTGGGGCTACGAAGTCCATCGCGGACTCGCGGGCACGGGCGTGGTCGGCACGCTGAAATGCGGCGACGGTCCGCGCCGGATCGGCTTGCGCGCGGACATGGACGCGCTGCCGGTCCATGAGCGCACCGGTCTGCCCTATGCCAGCGTCACGCCCGGCAAGATGCACGCGTGCGGTCACGACGGCCACACGGCAATGCTGCTCGCCGCCGCTAAAGAGCTGGCCCGCACCCGCGACTTCGACGGCACGCTGCACCTCATCTTCCAGCCTGCCGAAGAAGGGCTCGCCGGCGCGCGGCGCATGCTCGAAGAGGGACTGCTGGAACGCTTTCCGTGCGACGCCGTGTTCGCCATGCACAACATGCCGGGCTATCCCGCCGGTCATCTCGGTTTTCGCGCGGGACCGTTCATGGCGTCGGCCGATCAGGTGACCGTGCGAGTGATCGGTCATGGCGGCCACGGCGCGATGCCGCATATGACGATCGACCCCGTCGTCGTGTGCTCGGCGATCGTCCTCGCGCTGCAGACCGTGGTGTCGCGCAACGTCGCGCCGCTCGACATGGCCGTGATCACCGTGGGCGCGATCCATGCGGGCGAGGCGTCCAACGTGATTCCCGACGAAGCGTGCATGAACATCTCGGTGCGGGCTTTGCGCCCCGCCGTGCGCGACGAACTGGAGCGGCGCATCACGCAGGTGATCGAAAGCCAGGCCGCTGTGTACGGCGCACGCGCCGAGGTGAACTACGAGGCGAGCTATCCGGTGCTCGTGAACGACGCGGAGATGACCGCGTTCGCGCAGGACGTGGCGCGCGAATGGCTCGGCGACGATCGCCTGATCGCCGATCTCCAGCCGTTCACCGGCAGCGAAGACTTCGCGTGGATTCTGCGCCAGTGCCGCGGCTGCTACCTGATCATCGGCAATGGCGACGGCGCAGGCAGTTGCATGGTCCACAACCCCGGCTACGACTTCAACGACGACATCCTCATGACGGGCGCGCGTTACTGGGTGCGTCTCGTCGAACGCTTCCTCGCGTGACGCGCGCCGCGCCCGAGCATCCATCCCCACACTTCGGAAATCGCTATGAAACGTGCATTGCTTCCCGTGTTGCTCGCGCTCGTCATGGCGCCCGCGATGGTGCAGGCGCAGGACCCCCAGACGCTGCGCTTCGGCGTCGATCCGAGTTATCCGCCGTTCGAGTCGAAGGCGGCGGATGGCTCGCTCGTCGGCTTCGATATCGAGCTCGGCAATGCGATCTGCGCGCAACTGAACCAGAAATGCGTGTGGGTGGAGCAGAGCTTCGACGGCATGATCCCGGCGCTGAAGGCGCGCAAGTTCGACGCAATCCTCTCCGCGATGTCGGCCACCGAATCGCGCCGTCAGCAGATCGACTTCACGCATCGTCTCTACAACGGCCCGTCGGCGCTGATCGCGCGTTCGGGCACGAAGCTGCAGCCGGATGCGAAAGCCTTGCAGGGACAGCGCGTCGGCGTCGTGCAGGGTTCGACGCAGGAGAGCTTCGCGCGCACCGAATGGGCGGCGAAGGGCGTCACGCTCGTGTCCTACCAGACGCAGGACCAGATCTATCAGGACCTCGTGACGGGCCGCCTCGACGCCGCGTTCCAGTCGTCGGTGCAGGCCGACTACGGCTTTCTGCAGACGCCGCGCGGCAAGGGCTTCGCGCTGGTCGGCGAGCCGGTGAAGGACAATCGCGTGGCGGGCGATGTCGCGATCGGTCTGCGCCGTGGCGACGCCGCGCTCGAAGACCGCCTCAACCAGGCGATCGACGCGATCCGCAAGAACGGCAATTATCAGCGCGTGGCGTCGAAGTACTTCAACTTCGACATCTACGGCAATTGAATGCATGATCAACCCACTCACAGGGAGCGAGCGATGCACGAAAGCCTGAAAGAGCGTCTTGCCCGTGCCGTGACGCCGGCGCTGACGGACGCGTTTCGTCGCGACGGCGCCGTGTGCGTGCGCAATATCTTCACGGAAGAAGAAGTCGCCTTGCTGCGCGACGGCATCGAGCGCAATCTCGCCGCGCCGAGCGAACGCGCCAAGGTCGCGAGCCGGCCCGACGATCCGGGCTGGTTTTTCGAGGACTTCTGCAACTGGCAGTCGAACGATGCGTACCGGCGCTTCATCGGCGGGTCAGCCGCGCCTGCGGTGGCCGGCGCGCTGATGGGCTGCGAGACCGTGCGGCTGTATCACGACCATGTGCTCGTGAAGGAGCCGAACACGCGACAGCGCACGCCGTGGCATCAGGATCAGCCGTACTACAACATCGTCGGCGGGGACAACGTGAGCATGTGGATTCCCGTCGATCCCGTGGCGCGCGAGTCGACGCTCGAATTCGTCGCGGGCTCGCATCGCGGGCCCTGGCTGATGCCGCGCACGTTCATGGAAAACGAGGCGAAGTGGTTTCCGGAAGGCAGCCTCGCGGACCTGCCGGACATCGAAGCCGATCGCGCCGCGCATCCGATCGTCGGCTGGGCGCTCGAACCGGGCGACATGGTCTGCTTCAACATGCTCACGCTGCATGCGTCGGGCGGCGTCGGCGGCAGCGTGCGGCGGCGCGCGTTCTCGATCCGCTTCATCGGCGACGACATCCGCCACGCGCCGCGCCCGTGGCGCACCTCGCCCGAGTTTCCCGGACTCGCCTCCGTCCTGGCCGACGGCGCGCCGATGGATCATCCGCTGTTTCCGGTTTTGTGGACCGCGCGTGACTGATATCAGGATTCCTGTTTTTCAGACTGCGTACGCATCGCACGCGACAACGCATCGAGACTCGCGGTGAGCCGTTCGACGGGCAATGCATCGAGCGACATCACGATGTCGGCCAGCTCACGCGCCGCATGCCGAATCTCCCGCGGACCATCGCCTGCCGCATCGAGACCGACCATCACGCCGAACTTGCTGCGGATCTGCGCATCGGAAAAACGCGTCGCCGATGTCCACGGATCGCCGCTCGCATGATCGGCCGTGGCGCTGAACACCGCGCCGCGCGCATGGATGTCGACGCCGCCCGGCACGCCGCGCCATTGACCGCCCGTCATCCATTCGGCGATGTTCGATGACGAAGGCTCCGCCGTGACCGTCACGCGCTCGCGGAAGGCCGCGATGCGCGCATCGTTCATCGTCGCGGCTTCATACCAGCGCGGACCCGGCGCAATCGCATAAGCAAGGGCGGCGAGCGCATGCGCATGACTGAACTCCGCGCTCAGCGGATCGCGCGGCTGCTGTTCGCGGAAAATCGGCGTGAGCGCGAACGGGTTGGCGCGCACCACGACACGTGTGATCTCGTCCGGGCGCAGCGCATGCCGGTCGAGCAACTGCGCGAACGCGCTCAGCGGATGATGAATCCAGCGGCAGCAGGGCCAGGGCTTGTACGTCGTGTTGAGAATCTGCCAGTCTTCGCCGAGGCCGGCGAGCAGCGCGTGATCGTCGTGACCCGGCGAGCCGTAGAACTTCCAGAACGCGTTGTCGCCGTCGAGTATGTCCGTGAAGCCCGTACTGCCGAGCCGCGCGAGCAGGGCGGACGATACCCCGATCTCCGCGCACCAGCCGGCGTCGGCATATTTGTACATCGGCTGTTCGACGGATTCCGCCCACTTGCGCAAGGTGGGCTGCGGCGAATTGCTGCCGCCGATGCCGAACGCGTGATTGGCCTGTCTCGTGTCGAGCCGCGCGATGTGCGCCGACGCGCCGATGGCCGCCCACGCGATCGTCGCGGCAGGCCCGCCCAGCTCGTTCCAGCCGATCACCTCGCCGTTCTCGATCTGCATGGGCGCACCCATCCAGCTGCCGATGCGCGCGCCCACATCGAAGCCAACGGCAATCGCGCCAAGCAGATCGCGGCCGCTGCGCCGGTCCAGCTCCGCCAGCGCCAGCGCCGAGAACACGGTGGCGTTGCCGAAGTGCGTCGAGGTCGGGAAGGTGTCGTCGGCGTCGAGCACGTTGGCGAGGCGCGCGTTGGCATAGGCGGCCGCCGTCGCCGAGCTGCGCCGTGGCGAGCCGACGACGCTCGCGTGCGGCGCACCGCCGAGCGTGTTCACGTACTCGAGCGCGATCCTGCCGCTCGGCGTATCGACCGCGCCGAGCGCGCAGCCGATCGTATCGAGCAACAGGCGCTTTGTTTCGTGCACGACGGCTTCCGGAAGGTCGTCAAAGCGCGTCTGTACGGTGAAATCGGCCAGTGTCTGTGTGAGCGAGGTCATATCGAATCATCCTTAGCGAACACGCTTCAGAGCGCGTCCTGAAGTTGCGGCAGCGCCTCGAACAGATCACCGACGAGGCCGTAGTCCGCGACCTGGAAGATCGGCGCATCGGGGTCCTTGTTGATGGCGACGATCACCTTCGAATCCTTCATGCCGGCGAGATGCTGGATCGCCCCCGAGATGCCGACGGCGACATACAGTTGCGGCGCGACGATCTTGCCCGTCTGCCCGACCTGCAGATCGTTCGGGGCAAATCCGGCATCGACGGCCGCGCGCGATGCGCCCACGGCTGCGCCGAGTTTGTCGGCGAGCGGATAGAGCAACGCGAACCGTTCTTCGCTCTGCATGCCGCGCCCGCCGCTCACGACGATCTCCGCCGCGTCCAGCTCCGGGCGGTCCGAGCGCGCGATTTTTTCATCGACGAAAGCCGATGTACTGCTCGTCGCCACGGTCTCGACGGGCACGATGTCCGCGTTGCCGCCGCTCGCGTCCACCGGTGCGAAGGCGCTTGCGCGCACGGTCGCGCAGATCACCGACGCGCACGACTGCACGGTCGCGATCGCGTTGCCCGCGTGAACCGGGCGCTTGAACGTATCGGCGGCAAGGACCGCGATGATGTCGGAGACGGGGTCCGCATCGAGCAGCGCGGCGACGCGCGGCAGCACGTTCTTGCCGTGCGAGGTCGCCGCGCAGAGGACGTGGCTGTAGTCCGCCGCCAGCGATGCGACCAGCGGCGCGAGGTTCTCCGGCAACCGGTGCGCGTGCGCGCTGTGATCCGCGACGAGCACTTGCCTGACATGCGCGATGCGCGCCGCCTGCCGCGCCACGTCCTGCACGTCGTGACCGGCGACGAGCAGCGCGATGTCGCCGCCGATCGCATGCGCGGCGGCGACCGCGTTCAGGGTAGCCGCGCCCAGCGCGCCGTTCGAATGTTCAGCGATTGCGAGAATAGCCATCAGATCACCTTTGCTTCCGTCCTGAGCCTGTCGACGAGTTGCGTGACGGACTCCACCTTGATGCCGCCCTTGCGGTCCGCGGGCGGCTCGACGCGCAGCGTGCGCAGCGTGGTGCCGGCGGGCACGCCGAGCGCGCTGGCCGCGAGCGTCTCGAGCGGCTTCTTCTTCGCCTTCATGATGTTCGGCAGCGTTGCGTAGCGCGGCTCGTTGAGGCGCAAGTCCGTCGTGATGACGGCAGGCAGTTGCAGCGACACGGTTTGCAGCCCGCCATCGACTTCGCGCGTGACCGCGATGCGTTGCCCGTCGAGCTCGACGGCGGAGGCGAACGTGCCTTGCGGCCAGTCCAGCAACGCGGCGAGCATCTGGCCGGTCTGGTTGTTGTCGCTGTCGATCGCCTGTTTGCCGAGCAGCACGAGCCGCGGCGCTTCGCGTTCGACGACGGCCTTCAGCAGCTTCGCGACGGCAAGCGCGCCCGGCGTCTCCCGGGTTTCGACCAGAATCGCGCGGTCCGCGCCGATCGCGAGCGCCGTGCGCAATTGCTCCTGCGCGGCGGCGGGTCCGATCGACACGGCGACGACTTCCGTCGCGATGCCCTTTTCCTTCAGACGCACCGCGTCCTCGACGGCGATTTCGCAGAAAGGGTTGATCGACATCTTCACGTTGTCGAGTTCGACGCCGCTGTGATCCGTTTTCACGCGCACCTTCACGTTGTGATCGACGACGCGCTTGACCGTAACCAATACCTTCATGCTGACGACCTCATTGCTCGGCTCCTGAATAAAAAATGAACGGGATCGCTAGTGCGTCAATTGCGGACCACCGACATCCACGTAGCCTTCCTCGCGCGTTTCGGCATTGAAGCGTTCGAGTTCCGCATGCGCGGCGGCCTCGCCCTGCAACAGCGAACGGCTCGCGAACAGCAGCGCGCCGATCGAAACGGGCAGCACGCCGATCGCGCAGAGGATCGCGAGACGGAGATCGCCGGATGCGTCGCTCACGAGACCGACGAAGTAGGGTCCGAGACCCAGACCGAAGATGTTCGGGCCGAGCGAGAACGCGGCGAACGCCGTGCCGCGCAGGCGCGGAATGACGAGATCCTGCGTGGTCGCCTGAAGCGGGCCGAACCACATCGGCACGAAGAACGTCGCGACCGCGTAGGCGCAATAGAACAGCGTGACGCTTGGCGTGAGGTACTGCAGCACGGTCGCGGCGCTGAATGCGGTCGCCGTCACGCAGACGAAATACAGCCGGCCGAACGCGTGCTTGCGCTTGGCCCAGTCGCACAGATAGCCGCTCAGGCTGATGCCGGCGCCGCCCGCGATGATCGCGATGATGCCGAGATGCAGGCCCGCCTGCGCCGTCAGGCCGAGCGTGCGGCTCGCGTAGACGAACACGAAGGCATTGACGGCGTTCATCGCGAACGCGAGAAACGCGCCCGCCACGGTGACGGCCGCGAACGTGCGCGAGCCGGTGATGAGACGGTGCGCGTAGGCATCGCCGAGACGCGTGGCCTGATACCAGTTCGAGCACACATAGAACGCGACCGCGATGGCGATCCACTGCACGAGATTGCTGGTGATATCGAAGCCGCCGACCGTGGCGATCACGGCCTTGCGACCCGCGGAGAGCACCTGATTGCTGCCCCAGGTGGCCACGATCACCAGCGCGACGGCAAGCAGCAGATAGACGACATTGCGCAGATATTCGCGACGCGGCGCGCCGAGCGCCTGCAGGCGCATCCAGCTCCACGGCGGAATCATCGCGCCGAGATCGCGCAGCGCGCTCGCGAACGGATGCGGGTCCTTTCTCGCGGGCACGGTGTCGAGCCTGCCACGCACCGGCTCGCGAACGGTCAGCATGACGACCAGTGCGAACAGGATGCCCGGCACGCCGACGCCGATGAACGACGCCTGCCATCCAGTCAGTCCGAACGGCGCGTTGCCGCCCGCGAAGGTCCGCTCCCACGCGGACACGATCGAGCCGCCGATCGCAAGCGATGCGCCCGCGCCCACATACACGCCGACGGAATAGAGCGCGAGCACCGTGCCGCGCCGCGCGCGCTCGAAGTAGTCGCCGAGCAGCGAGACCGCGGCGGGCGTCGCGCTCGCCTCGCCGATACCCACGCCGATGCGCGCCGTGCCGAGCTGCACGAAGCTGCGTGAGAGCCCCGACAGCGCCGTCATCAGCGACCAGAACGACAGCCCGAGCGCGAGCGTACGCACGCGGCTCCAGCCATCGGCGAGACGCGCGAGCGGGATGCCGAACACGCAATAGAAGAGCGCGAACGACGTGCCGTACAAGAGGCCGAGCTGCGCGTCGGATACCCCGAGATCTTTCTTCAGATAGGGCGCGAGGATGGTCACGATCTGCCGGTCGACATAACTGAAGGCATAGATCAGCGTGAGGATGAACAGCACATACCAGCGATACCAGGGGCGTTCATGAGTCGTCATGGCGAGCCTTTGAAATGCGGCGCCGCGGCGGACAGGCGCGCGGCGCGGATGCGAATCGACGGCCATGCGCTCGCGCTTGCGGGCAGGCCGGCCTGTTTGAAAAGCGTCGTGCGAGGCGACTAGCCGGAACGGTTGATAGGCATGGCGTCGTGTCTCCTGATCTTGTTCGTTATCGGTGCCCGAGCGTCTGCGCTCATCGGCTGGTTCACAGAATAGCCATGCATATCGCCCCGAAACCAATACGTTTTTCCGATCCAATGAGAGGAAGAACCTTGCGTGCGTATCAGAGGGAAATCCTCTGAATTCCTCTGCAAACAGTATTGGTCGAGCCACGGGAGTGCTTGCTAGAGTGGCTTCACATCGAGGCGCCGCTGTGAGCAAGCGTGGCGGCGCGACGTAGGTTCTAACGACACGTAAAGCGTGATGGAGCATTCAGCTATGGCAAGAATCGAAGCGAACGGACGTGTACCGGTCGTCATCGTCGGAGCGGGGCCGGTCGGTCTTTCCCTCGCGGGCGATCTCGGCTGGCGCGGCATTTCCTGCGTGCTGATCGAGCGCGGCGACGGCACCGTGTTTCAGCCCAGGATGGACATGGTCGGCATTCGCACGATGGAGTTCTGCCGCCGCTGGGGCATCGTCGACGACGTCGAAACCGCGGGCTACAACCGCGACTATCCGCAGGACTACGCATGGGTGTCGCAGCTCGCGGGCGGCTATGAATTCGGCCGCGAACCGTTTCCGAGCGTGCGTGACGAAGCGCGGCCCGAGCAAAGCCCGCAAAAGCGCGAGCGCTGTCCGCAAAATTTCTTCGATCCCGTGCTGACGCGCTTCGCGAAGAAGACCGGCAGCGCGCAGATCCGCTACTGCACGGAATACGTTTCGCACGAAGAGCGCGAGGACGGCGTCACGGTGACCGTGCGCGATCTCGCCTCGGGCAAGGAAGAAACCATCGAGTGCCAGTATCTCGTCGGTTGCGACGGCGGTGCGAGCCGCGTGAAGGAGCGTCTCGGCATCCGCATGACGGGCACGCCCGCGCTCACTTACACGACGAACGCGATCATCGAGTGCAAGGGGCTCGAAGCGCTGCACGACAAGAAGCCCGGCTACCGCTATATCTTCATCGGGCCGGAGGGCACGTGGAGCACGGTCGTCGCGATCAACGGGCGCGACTGGTGGCGTTTCTCGATCGTCGGCGACGGCACGATGCGCACGCTGTCGGAAGACGACGTGGCGGCGGCCTTCCGGCGCGCGGTGGGTCGCGACGATGTGGAGTTCAGGATTCTCTCGGTGATGCCGTGGATCCGCCGCCAGCTCGTCGCCGATGACTACGGCACGGCCCGCGTGAAGATTGCCGGCGACGCGGCGCATCTCACCTCGCCGACGGGCGGCTTCGGCATGAACATGGGCATTCAGGATGCCGTGGATCTCGGCTGGAAGCTGCAGGCGATGGTCGAAGGCTGGGGCGGCGCGCATCTGCTCGACACCTACGAATTCGAGCGCCGTCCGGTCGCGATACGCAACGTCAACGAGGCGACCAGCAATCTCAAGCTGATGCTCACGCCGCGCGAGAACCTGAGCGCGGCCGTGTTCGAGCCGGGCGAAGCGGGCGACGAGGCGCGCCGCATCTTCGGCGACGCCTATACGGCGATGATGAAGCGCGAGTGGTACACCATCGGCATTCATCTGGGCTTTCGCTACGAAGGCTCTTCGATCGTCGTGCCGGACGGCACCCCCGAACCGGAGGACACGGTCAGCACCTATGTGCAGACCTCGCGCCCCGGCCATCGCGCGCCGCATGTGTGGCTCGCGCCGGGCCGTTCCACGCTCGACCTGTTCGGCCAGACCTTCGTGCTGCTGCGCTTCGATCCGTCGCTCGACATCGAAGCGCTGCGCGACGCCGCGCAGCGCGCGGGCGTGCCGCTCACCGTGATCGACGTCGGCAACGATGCGGCGCGCGCCGCCTACGAGCGCGCGCTGGTGCTCGTGCGTCCCGACGGCCACGTTGCATGGCGTGCCGACGCCGCGCCCGAGGATGCGCAAGCGCTGGTCAACGTGATTCGCGGCGTCTATCCCGTGAAGCCCGAGGCAGTCGTCAGCGAAGAGGTGGTCACGCGATGAAGCTCGTTACCTTCGACCAGGGCCGCATCGGCATCGTGGCTGGCGAGCGCGTCATCGACGTCACCGATCTCGCGGACGCGCAATCCGGAGCATGGCCACCCGTCGGCATGGTGCGCCTGATCGCCGAGTGGAAGCAGCGCGGCGGTGCGCTGCGCGACGCGCTCGCAAATCGCAAAGCCCAGCCGCTCGCGGACGTGCGACTCGAAGCGCCGGTGCAATGGCCGAACAAGGTCATCGCGTTTCCGGCGAACTATCACGCGCATATCGACGAAATGAAGCACGGCACGGGCAGCGGCGTGATCTCGACGTTCAAGGCGAGCGGCCAGGGTTTTTTCCTGAAGGCCAGTTCGAGCCTGAGCGGTCCCGCCGACGACATCGTCCTGCCGCCGCTTGCCGGCCGCGAGATCCACCACGAATGCGAGCTGGGCATCGTGATCGGCAAGCGCGGTCGCGGCGCCACGCGCGCCGAAGCCCGCGACTACGTGTTCGGCTTCACTTGCCTGCTCGACATGGTCGTGCGCGGCAAGGAGGAGCGCGTGATGCGCAAGTCGTTCGACACGTTCTGCCCGACCGGACCGTGGATCGTCACCGCTGACGAGATCGCCGATTTCGACGCCATCACGATGCGTCTCTACGTCAACGGCGAGGAGCGCCAGCGCGCGTCGACCCGCGATCTGATCGTCGACATTCCCGAGATGATCGCGATGTCCTCGGCGGTGATGACGCTCGAACCGGGCGACATCATCGCGAGCGGCACGCCGGCGGGCGTCGGTCCCGTCGTGGACGGCGACGTGCTCGACATCGTGATCGACGGCATCGGCGCCATGACGCTGCGCGTGCGTCAGGGCGAGCTCGGCGCGCATCCCGTGTGGGACGAGGCGAAGGCCGGTCTCGCGGTGTGACGGACCAACGAACGGAGAACAGTGATGTCGCACACGCTCACGCAGGCGCCGCGCGCGCCCGATGGCTATTTCGATGACTTGCAGGCCCGCGCGCTCTCGCCGGGCTGGGCCAAGAAAGCGCCGCAGATGTGGCCCGCGCCGCGCCCGCGCTTCGTGCCGGCCGTGTGGCGCTACGCCGATGCGCGCGCCGCGCTCGATGCCGCCTGCGCATTCGTTTCGCCCGAGCAGGCGGAGCGGCGCAACCTGATCATGGTCGATCCGATCGCCGACAACATCTACCCGACCTGCCGCAACCTGGTGGCGGCCTATCAGCTCGTGCTGCCGGGCGAGACGGCGCGCTCGCACCGCCATTCGCCGAACGCGCTGCGGCTGATTCTGGACGCGGGCGAGTGCACCTTCACGATCGTCGACGGCGTGAAGATCGATGTCGCGCCCGGCGACGTCGTGCTCACGCCTTCGTGGCACTGGCATGGCCACAGCAATTTCGGCGACGAACCCGCCTTCTGGATCGACTTCCTCGATGTGCCGCTGGTGCAGAACCTCGAATGCATGTTCTTCGAGGATCACCCGCAACGCAACGAACCCGTGACGACGCATGCGCCGGATTCGCCGATGCGACACCAGCGCGCGGAGCTGGAGCGCGGCGCGCGGGAACACGGCGCGTTCGAACTGGACACGCAATGCCTGAACACCATCGGCGTGCATTCGATCGGCCTCGTGCACGGTGCGCGGCAGGACGAGCGGCCGCGCATCGACAACAACCTTTACACCGTCATGAGCGGCCAGGTGCGCGTGAGCGTCGAACCGCTCGGCGCGGTCGAGCTTACGCGCGGCGATGTGATCGCCATTCCGTGCTGGCACGCGTTCACGCTCGAAAGCCTGTCGGAACACGCGCAACTGATACGCGTGACCGACGAGCCCGCGCTGCGCGCGCTCGGCTTTCGCGACGTGACCCGGCCCTGACGCGGCGCACATGAGGAGAACAACGTGAAGTTCAGCGAAGAACAGGAGATGCTGCGAGACATGGTCCGCAGGGTCGCCGACGAACAGGTGCGCCCGCTCGTCGCGGAAATGGAAGAGACGCGCGACTTCCCGGAAACGCTCGTCGAGGTGTTCGGCGATCTCGGCCTGCTGCAGATGTGGGTGCCGGAGGAATACGACGGCCCGGGCGGCGATCTGACGTCGGTGTGCATCGCCAAGGAGGAGATCGGCAAGGTGTCGCTCGCCGCGTCGACGTTGTGCGCGAACAATTCGATCGGACTGATTCTGCCGCTGCTGCACTTCGGCACCGACGCGCAGCGGCAACGCTATCTGCCGGAAGCGGCGAAGGGCCGCACCATCTCGTGCGTGGCGATCACGGAGCCGGAGGCCGGCTCGGATGTCTCCGCGATCCGCACCGTGGCGCGCCGCGACGGCGCTTCATATGTGATCGACGGCCAGAAAAGCTGGATCACCTGGGCCGCGCAAGCACACACGATGCTCGTCTTCGCGCGCACATCGGAAGGACGCGGACACGAAGGCATCAGCGTGTTCCTCGTCGATACGAACACGCCGGGACTCAAGATCGGCCGCAAGGAAACGAAGATGGGCCGGCACGGTTCGCCGAGCTATCAGGTGTTCTTCGAGAACATGCGCGTCGATGCGGATTGTCTGCTCGGCGAGGAGGGCAACGGCTTCAAGGCCTGCATGAAGATTCTCGACCTCAACCGGCCATCGGTCGCGGCGTCGTCGCTCGGACTCGCGCAGGCCGCGCTCGACGAATCCGTGCGCTATGCGAAGGACCGCCGCCAGTTCGGCAAGCGCATCGGCGACTTTCAGGCGATCCAGTTCAAGCTCGCCGACATGGCGATGAAGATCGAGGCCGCGCGCACGCTGCTCTACACCAGCACGCAGGAAATCGACGCCGGCGACACGAGCCGCCTCACGCTGCTTTCGTCGATGGCGAAGTGCTTCGTCACCGATGTCGCCATGGAGGTCGCGCTGGAAGCCGTCCAGGTGCACGGCTCATACGGCTACTCGACCGAATATCCCGTCGAGCGCTTCATGCGCGACGCCAAGCTGAACCAGATTCTCGAAGGCACCAACGAGATTCATCGGCTGATCATCGCGCGGCAACTGCTCGGCAAGTGATGCGGGACCACTCCATTGACCTCGAAGGACTCTGACATGACGACGAATATTCATCCCGCGCTGGGGGAAGCCGCGCGCGCGTTTCTATCGCGCGAGCATCAGTTGCTGATCGACGGCCGCATGATCGCATCCGATGGCGGCAGACGCACCGAGATCCTCGATCCCGCGACGGGCGAGGTTATCGCCACGGTGGTGGAAGCGACGGCCAGCGATGTCGATCGCGCGGTCGCGGCGGCGCGCGGCGCGCTGGAAGGCGCGTGGCGCAAGGTCACGCCGGCCGAACGCACGCGCATGATGCTGCGCTTCGCCGGCCTGATCGAAGCCAACGCCGACGAACTCGCGCAGCTCGAATGCATCAACAGCGGCAAGCCGCTGCCGTTCTGCCGCAATGGCGACGTGCCGGGCATCGTCGAGATGCTGCGCTACATGGCGGGCTGGACGACGAAGATGGGCGGCGAGACGCCGAACGTTTCGCTCCCCGGCGAATGGCACGCGTACACGTTGCGTGAGCCGGTGGGCGTGGTCGGGCAGATCATCCCCTGGAATTTCCCGCTCAACATGGCGATGTGGAAGATCGCGCCCGCGCTCGCGGCGGGTTGCGCAGTCGTGATGAAGCCTTCGGAGCAGACGCCGCTCACGGCGCTGCGGCTCGGCGAGCTCGCGCTGGAAGCGGGCATACCGCCGGGCGTGCTGAACATCGTGACGGGCTTTGGCCATCCGGTGGGTTCGGCTCTCGCCGCGCATCCGGGCGTCGACAAGGTCGCGTTCACCGGGTCGGGCGAAACGGGACGGCGCATTCTGCAGGCGGCGAGCGGCAACCTCAAACGTGTCTCGCTGGAGCTGGGCGGCAAATCGCCGGTGATCGTGTTTCCCGACGCGAACCTCGAAGCGGCGGCGGCGGGCGTGTGTTCGTCGATCTTCTTTCACGCCGGGCAGATCTGCGCGGCGGGTTCGCGGCTGTATGTCCACGAGCGCGCCTACGAACCGATGCTCGAACTGATCGCGAAGCGCGCCAACGGCATGAAGATGGGCCACGGCCTCGATGCGGGCACGGACATGGGCCCGGTGATCTCGCGACGCCAGCTCGACCGCGTGGCGGGCTACATCCATAGCGGACAGGAAGAGGGCGCGACCTTGTACGCGGGCGGCGGCGCGTCCGGCGAGCGCGGCTTCTTCGTGCAGCCGACCGTGCTGACGGGCGTGAAGCCCGGCATGAAAGTGCACGACGAGGAAATCTTCGGGCCGGTGCTGTGCGCGATGTCCTTCGACGACGACGATCTCGATCGCATCGCGGCCACCGCGAACGCATCGACCTACGGGCTCGCGGCAAGCATCTGGACCAAGGACATCGGCCGCGCGCACAAGATGGCGCGCCGCATGCAGGCGGGCATCGTCAACGTGAATGCGTTGTCGTCGCCCGACGCGACCTTGCCGTACGGCGGCTACAAGCAATCGGGCTGGGGCCGCGAGCGGGGCTTCGAGGCCATCGAGCTGTACACCGAGGTCAAGGCGGTCGCGATCAACCTGAACAACTAGGAACGGGAGAAGACACATGACAGGCAGCATCGACTACGTCGCGAAGGATGGCCGGGCCTATATCACGATCGATCGCCCGGAGAAGAAGAACGCGATGACGAGCGCCATGCTCGATCAGCTGATGGACGGCTACGACCGCGCCGAAGCCGAAGACGACGTGCGCGTGGTGGTGCTTCGCAGTGCGGGCGACGATTTCAGCACCGGACACGATCTCGCGGAAGTGGGCACCGAATACGGCGCAACGACACTGGACGACAAGGGACGTCCGCGCAAGCCGAGCCAGCGCGCGCGGCTCCTGCACGACAAGCGCTATATCGAACGCTTCGAGCGCATCTTCAAGTTTCTGAAGCCGACGCTTGCGCTCGTGAAGGGCTATTGCCTCGGCGCGGGCCTGTATCTCGCGGAAGGCTCCGATCTCGTGATCGCGGCCGACACGGCGAAGATGGGTCATCCGGAACAAAAGCTCGGGCTGTCGGGCGCGGCCTACTTCGCCGCGTGGGAAATGATGGCGTTGGGCCCGCGCAAGGCGCGCGAGCTGTTGCTGATGGCGGACGTGTGGGATGCGCAGACGTGTCTCGCCAACGGCCTCGTCAACAAGGTCGTGCCGCTCGCGTCGCTCGACGACGCGGGCGAGGAATGGGCGGAGCGCATCGTGCGGCTGCCGCGCGATGGCATCGTGGTCGGCAAGGCGGCGACCAATCTCGCGATGGATTCGCTCGGCATCGCGAGCCAGTTCGCCTACGGTCACGTGCTGCACGCGCTCGCGACCAACGTGCGTTACGAATCGGACGAATACAACTTCATGAAGCAGCGCCGCGACAAGGGCGTGCGTGCCTCGAACCACGAGCGCGAAGCGTTCTACACCGAGAAGGAAAAGGCATGAAAACGGCGCTGCAAGGCCTCAAGGTGCTCGACTTCACGCAGATGATGACCGGCCCGTTCGCAACGATGATGCTCGGCGACTGCGGCGCCGACGTGATCAAGGTCGAGCAGCCGGAGGGCGATCCGTTTCGCCGCTCGGGCGAGACCACGCTCAACGGCGACGGCGCATTCTTTCTCGGCGTGAATCGCAACAAGCGCGGCATCGTGCTCGATCTGAAGACAGAGGAAGGGCAGGCCGCCGCGCGCGCGCTCGCCGCCGAGGCCGACGTGCTGGTCGAAAACTTCCGTCCCGGTTTCACGGAACGTGTGGGCATCGGCTATGAAGCGTTGCGCGAGCTGAATCCGCGCCTCGTCTATTGCTCGATTTCGGGCTTCGATCGCAACGGGCGCGACCGCAACCGTCCCGCGCTCGACATGATCATCCAGGCGATTTCCGGCGTGATGCAGGTCACGGGCACGGAACAATCCGGGCCGCTCAAGACCGGCTTTCCGTTCTCGGATCTCGTGACCGCGCTGCTCGCCGCGATCGGCATGCTCACCGCATTGCAGGCGCGCGAGCGCACGGGCGAAGGCCAGCGCGTCGATCTGTCGATGCTCGACGCCAGCATCTTCAGCCAGGTGCCGCGCGACGTGTACTTCGACCTGACGGCGCAGACGCCACGGCGCATGGGCAACCAGCACTGGGACATCGTGCCGAACAACACGTACGCGACATCCGATGGCCGCGACATCATGATCATCACCATCAACGACAAGTTCTGGCAGGTGCTGTGCGATGCGCTCGATGCGCCCGAACTAAAGACCGATGAACGATTCGCCACGAAGGCCGCGCGCCTCGCCAACCGCGAACTTGTCAACGCACGGCTCGCCGCGATCTTCGCCACGCGCGATCTCGACGCGTGGGACGAACGGCTCTCGGCGGCGGGCGCGATCTACGGCGCGGTGCGCACCTGGCCCGAAGTGTTCAGCGATCCGCACGTCGTCGACAAGCTGCTGAAGACTCTGCCGCATCCGAAGGGCGGCGAATTCAGGATCATCAATAACCCGCTGAATTTCTCCGGCACGCCGACGCACATCGACCGCTCGCCGCCGATGCTCGGCGAACACAACGGCGAAGTGCTCGGGCGGCCCGGCCGCGCATGGCCCGCCGTGGGCGCGTGATCAGGTGACGAACAGCAAGGAGGGCATCGTGGAGCAGACCTGCATCATCGTCGGCGCGAGCCATGCGGCGGCGCAACTCGCGCCGAGTCTGCGGCAGGAGGGCTGGCAAGGGCGCATCGTCGTGATCGGCGACGAACCGCATCTGCCCTATCAACGGCCGCCGCTGTCGAAAGCGTATCTGCTCGGCGAAAAGGACAGCAACGATTTGCTGATCCGCACGGCCGATGCGTATGCGAAGTTCGGCATCGAATTCCGTCTCGGCGAGCGGGTCGTGTCGATCGACCGTGAGCGCAAGTCGGTGACTTTGCAGGACGGCAGCGCGCTCGCTTACGACAAGCTCGCGCTGTGCACCGGCACGCGTGTGCGCACCGTGGCGCTGCCGGGCGCGCAACTGGAAGGCGTGCATTACCTGCGCGGCATCGCGGACATCGATCGCATTCGCCGGCATGTACAGCCGGGCGCGCATGCCGCGATCGTCGGCGGCGGCTATATCGGGCTGGAGACGGCGGCCGTGCTCAATCGGCTCGGCATGCGCGTGACCGTGCTCGAAATGGCGCCGCGCGTGCTCGCGCGCGTGACCGCGCCGGACGTGTCCGCGTTCTTCGAGCGCGTGCACCGCGAAGAGGGCGTCGATATCCGCACGGGTGTCACGGTCGATCGCTTCGAGGGTGACGCACGCGTCGAGCAGATCGTGCTGCGCGATGGAACGACGCTCGCCGCGAGTCTCGTGGTGGTCGGCGTGGGCGTGGTGCCGAACGTGGAACTGGCGCAGGCGGCCGGACTCGATGTCGATAACGGCATCGTGGTCGATGCGTGCGCGCGGACTGCGGACCCGGACATCGTCGCGGCCGGCGACTGCTCGTTGCATCCGTCGCCGTATTACGGGCGCATCCGGCTCGAGTCGGTTCCCAATGCGACCGAGCAGGCGAAGGCCGCCGCCGCGGCGCTGTGCGGCAGGGACAAGCCGTATCGCGCGCTGCCGTGGTTCTGGTCCGACCAATATGACATCAAGCTGCAGATCGCGGGTCTCAACGCGGGCTATGACCAGGTCGTCGTGCGCGGCTCGCGCGACACGGGCCGCAGCTTCAGCGCGTTCTATCTGAAGTCCGGACGGCTCGTCGCGGCGGACTGCATCAACCGCGCGCAGGAATTCATGCAGAGCAAGCGTCTGATCGCCGAAGGCATCGCCGTCGATGCCGCGCGGCTTGCCGACGAGACGTTTTCATTGAAGTCGCTGTTCGAAGCGGCGCAGCAACAGTCCGATTGATTCAGGTTGATTCAGCCAGAGAGAGGTGTGCAATGCCAGTCGTCAAATACGTGCAGGTGAGCGGCGAAACCACGGAAGTCGATGTTCCGCTCGGCAGTTCCGTGATGCAGGGCGCGGTCGACAACATGATCGCGGGAATCGTCGCGGAATGCGGCGGCGCGTGCAGTTGCGCGACCTGCGAGGTCCATGTCGACGCGACGTGGATGCGAGTGGTCGGAGAAGCCTGCGACATCGAACGTGAAATGCTCGAAGGCCTCGGCGAGCCGCGCAGCAACAGCCGCCTAAGCTGCCAGATCGAGATCACGCCCGAGCTGGACGGACTCGTCGTCGCGATTCCGGGCTGACGGGGAGGGCGCATGGCGGTGACGGTGAGCGATCTGCTGTCGGTATTGCGCGTGCGCGAGGGGCAGCGTCATGTGTTCTCGGGCGAGTCGCTCGTCGACGGCGTGCGCCGCATCTACGGCGGGCAACTGCTCGCGCAGTCGATCATGGCGATGGGACGCACCGTGCGCGACGCACACGGCCTGCATTCGATGCAGGGCTATTTCGTGCATCCCGGCGACGTGACGAAGCCGCTGCGCTTCGACGTGGAGCCGGTGCGCGATGGCCGCAGCTTCAGCACCCGCCGCGTGGTCGTCACGCAGGCGGCGCGCGTGGTGTTCATGGGCGCGGCGTCGTTTCAGGCGGCTGAAGGCTGTCACGAGCGATTGCCCGCGACGCCGGACGTGCCGCCTCCCGATCACATGCCCGCCGAAGCGGAATTCTTCGCGCGCGAAGCGCACTTGCTGGAACGGCGCCGCTCGCACGTCTCGACGATCATGCAGCTCTTCGAACGGCGCAGCGAGATGTGGCGGCCCTGGCTCGATCCGGGCGTCACGGCGCCCGTCAACGGACTCTGGTGCAGATTGCGCGAGCCATGCGGCGACGACCCGCTGCTGTGTCACGCCGTGCTTGCGTATGCGTGCGACCTCGATCTGATGACCACGGCGATGCGTCCGCGCGGCCACGGCACGATGGACCGCCGCACCCGCTCCGCGAGCCTCGATCACGCAATGTGGTTCCACGCGCCCGTGCGTCCCGACGCGTGGTTCTACTACGACATGACCGGGCCGTGCGCATCGAACAATCGCGGGCTCGGCGCGGGCGCGCTGTATCAGGATGGCCGGCGCGTCGGCACTGCGATGCAGGAAGGGCTGATGCGGGTCATCGAGGACGAAGCACAGTGAGCGACACGATGGGTCAGTGGAACGACAAGTTCGAGCGCGCCGGGCGCAGATGGTCCGAGTGGACGATGCACGAGTACGCGCAGACGGATCGCGTGATCGGGCACATCATCGAGGACAAGGCGCGGCGTCATCCGCATCACGAGGTGTTCCGGTTTCGCGAGCGAACGGTCAGTTTCGAGGAACTGAACGCGTCGTCGAACCGGGCGGCGAACGGCTTTCGCGCACTCGGCATCGGTCCCGGCGACAAGGTCGCGCTGATGCTGTCGAATCGTGTGGAGTTCCTGTTCGCGTGGTTCGGGCTGAATAGAATCGGCGCGGTATGCGTGCCGATCAACATCGCGTTGAAGGGCGAAGGTCTCGCGTATCAGATCGATCATGCCGATTGCGTCGCGCTCGTCGTCGAACCTGCGTACGCCGACGCACTCGGCGCGATCGCGGACCGGCTGCCGAAGCTGCATCACACGATCGTCGTGGATGCGCGCGCGCAACCTCGTTTCGCCGCCTGGCCAGGGCGAGAGACCCTGCATTTCGACGAACTGATGTCGCATGCGGAAACCGCGCCCGGCGTGTCAGTGGACTTCAGGCAGTTGTCGACCATCTCGTACACGTCGGGCACGACGGGACGCTCGAAGGGCGTGCTGATCAGCCATCACTACTGGTACGAGATCTGGGCGCAAGCCGTGAAGTACGCGCGCTATACGGACGAAGACGTCCTCTACACCGGTTTGCCGTTCTTTCACACGAGCGCGCACGGCACGACCGGCCCCGCGCTCCTCGCCGATGCACAGGCCGTGTTCGTCGAACGCTTTTCGGCGAGCCGCATGCTCGACGATTGCCGTCGCTGGAACTGCACGTCGGCGAAATTCATCGGCGGCATGCTGTCGATCTTGATGAAGCAGACCGCTTCGCCGCTCGATGCCGACAATCCGCTGCGCCTGATGGTGGGCGCCGCCGCGCCGCCGCATCTGTGGCATGCGTTCGAGGCGCGCTTCAATACGCGGCTGCTCGAACTGTACGGCATGACCGAATGCAGCAGCTGTCTCGTGAATCCCTACGACGAGCGTCGCGCGGGCGCATGCGGCAAGGCGATCACGGGCTATGACGTGCGCGTCGTCGACGATCTCGACAACGAAGTCGCGCAAGGTCAGGCAGGCGAGCTGGTCGTGCGGCCACAACGTCCGTTTCTCGGCACGAGCGGATATTACAAGGATGCCGAAGCAACGCTCGACCTGTTTCGAAATCTGTGGATGCACACCGGCGATCTCGCGCGGCAGGACGAAGACGGCTACTTCCACTTCGTCGACCGAAAGAAGCAGGCGCTGAGGCGGCGCGGCGAGAATATTTCATCGTTCGAAGTCGAGGCCGTGATCGGCGCGCACCCGGCCGTGCTCGAATCGTGCGTGGTGGGCGTGCCATCGGAACTCGGCGAAGACGACGTCAAGGCCGTCGTCGTGCTCAGGCGCGGCGAGCAACTGTCGGAGTGCGAGCTGATCCGCTGGTGCGAGCCGCGTCTCGCGTACTTCGCGATACCGCGTTATGTCGCGTTTCGCGACAGCCTGCCGAAGACGCCGAGCGAGCGCGTCGAGAAGTATCGGCTGCGCGCGGAAGGCGTCACCGCCGACTGCTGGGACCGCGAGCGCGCCGGCGTCGTCATCGATAGGAATTCGGTCTCACGATCCAGCAAAACAGTATTGGACCTGCAACGCCCGCTGCGCGAATCTTGAGCCTGAGCCGCTCGAAGCAGAGCGCGAAGATAGATGATCCGGTTCAAGAACATATCGTGAGAAGAGGTGACACATGACATCGAACGTTGCAGTCGTGACAGGCTCGAACGGCCTGACTGGACAAGCCATTTGCAAGAACCTGAGCGAGCGCGGCTATACCGTCGTCGGACTCGATATCGCCGAGTCGGGCAAGGGTGAATACGCCTACCGCGCGTGCGACGTCACCGATATCGAACAGATTCGCGCGGCCGTCGAAGCAATCGACGCGCAGTACGGCACCATCCGCGTGCTCATCAACAATGCGGGCGTGTGGCACGGCAAGACCTTCTTCGACATCTCGCCCACCGACTACGACTTCACCTACGGCGTCAACGCGCGCGCGCCCTTCTTTCTGAGCCAGGAAGTCGCGAAGCGTCTCGTCAAGGCGGGCGGCGGCGGCGTGATCGTCAATCTTGCGTCGATCGTGGCGACGGCGGGCAGCGGCGTGACCGACTACGGCGGCTCCAAGGCGGCCGTCATCAACCTGACGAAGAGCCTCGCCAAGCCGCTCGGTCCGCACGGCATCCGCGTCGCGGCGGTGTCGCCGGGCACGATCAACACGGCGATGGGCGAGAAGGTGCCCAAAGAGATTCGCGACAGGCTCATCGCCGGCTCGGGTCTGCAGCGCGCCGCCGAGCCCGAGGAGATCGCATCGGCGATCGGCTTTCTCGTCAGCGACGATGCGCGCTACGTGACGGGCGCGACGCTCGACGTCAACGGCGGTCTGTGAGCGGTTCCCGACATGAGCTCAATCATTCAATGGATGTGACGGGAGGCGCGATGTCTGGATGTCCTTTCAGCAAACCGGCGTTCCCGATGCCACGGCAATGTCCGTTCGTTCCGCCTGCCGAGTACCGCGATTATCAGCAACAGCCGGGACCGGTGAAAGTGCGGATGTGGGACGGCAAGGACGCATGGCTTTTCACGCGTTACGACGACGTGCGCGCCGTGCTCGGCGACAACCGCTTCAGCGGCGATCCGCACGTGAGCGGCTTTCCGAGTCTCTCGCCCGCCCGCAACGCGGTGCTCGATCTGGAGCCGGCGTTCATTCGCATGGACCCGCCGCAGCACGGCCATTTTCGCCGCATGCTGACCAAGGAGTTCATGATCAAGCGCGTGAGCGAGATGCGCCCGCGCATCGAATCGATCTTCAGCCGGCTCGTCGACGAACTGCTGGAAAAAGGGCCGCCCGCGAATCTGGTCGATGATCTCTTCCTGCCGCTGACCTCGGAAGTGATCGCGGGCCTGCTGGACGTGCCCGCGCGCGATCACGGCTTCTTCCAGGAGCAGAGCCGCCTGAAGGTGCTGCTCGATGTCGATCCGTCGATCCCGAAGGCGGCGTCGGACCGCATCCTGTCGTATCTCGACCGGCTCATCACCGAGCGCGCGCAGGATGCGGAGAAGCGCACGGACCTGCTGAGCCGGCTGATCGTCGAGCAGGTGCGGCCGGGGCATCTGACGCATCGCGAACTGGTCATCATGGCCGAACTGCTGCTGATGGCCGGCCACGAAACGACCGCGAACCAGATGGCGCTCGGCGTCTTCAGCTTCCTCACCAACCCGGACCAGTTGCAGTTGTTGCGCGACACCCCTTCGCTGCTGCGCAACGCGGTCGAGGAAATGCTGCGCTTTCATACCATCGTTCACTACAACGCGTTCAGGGTCGCGACGGAGGACGTCGAAGTGGCGGGACAGATGATCCGCAAGGGCGACGGCGTCATCGCGCTGATCTCCGGCGCCAATCACGACGCCACGGCGTTCGAGCAGCCCGAGCGGTTCGACATCACACGCAAGGCCGATCATCACGTCGCGTTCAGCTACGGCATTCATCAGTGTCTCGGGCAGCCGCTCGCGCGCGTCGAATTGCAGGTCGTGTTCGCGTCGCTGTTCGAGCGCATGCCGGGCCTGCGCTTCGCCGTGCCGCTCGAAGCGATCGAGGGCAAGGGCGATCATTTCGTGCAGGGTCTCGAAGCCTTGCCCGTCACCTGGTAACCAACCGCAGCGCGCATTCGCGCGATGAAGGAGAGTAGGGCATGGCAAACGGAAACTTCAAACTGCGCGTCGCCGTCGATCAGGATGTGTGCGTCGGCGCGGGACTGTGCGTGCTGTCGAGCGCCGACGTGTTCGATCAGCGCGACGAGGACGGCGTCGTCAAGCTGTTGCAGACGGAGCCGGACGAGGCGCTGTACGAAAAGGTGCTGGGCGCGGCGCGCAAATGCCCGTCGAAGGCGATCAAGGTCGAGAAGTTCATCGACGATGCGGCCGCGCAGGAGAGCGGGCAGTGAACGCGCGGCCCGAATCGGTGGTGATCGTCGGGGCGGGGCAGGCCGGTTTGCAGGCCGCGGCGTCCTTGCGCGATGAAGGCTACGAGGGCGTGATCCGGCTCATCGGCGACGAAGCGGGTCTGCCGTATCAAAGGCCGCCGCTGTCCAAAAGCTTCCTGACCGGCGACGTCGCGGCAGACGAACTGAGCCTCGAAGAAGCACACTGGTTCGACGACGCGCGCATCGAATGGCTCGCGGACGAGCGCGTCAGTGCGATCGATCGCCGGCGCAGGCGTTTGTCGCTGGCGTCGGGGCGCATCGTTCCCTACGATCATCTCGTGCTGGCGACGGGATCGCGCAATCGCACGCTGCCGTTCCTGACGCAGCCGACGCATGGCGTCGTGTCGCTGCGCTCCGTATCCGACGCGCAGCGGCTCAGGACTGCGCTCGGCGAAGCGCGCCGCGTGGTCGTGATCGGCGGCGGCTTTCTGGGTCTGGAAGTCGCCAGCATCGCGGCCGCGCGCGGATGCGACGTGCATGTCGTCGAGTCCGTCGATCGCGTGATGAAGCGCGCGATCTCGGCAGAGATGTCGGCGGCGTGCGCGGCGCATCATCAGGCGGCCGGCGTGCGCTTTTCCTTCGACGCGCGGGTGGCGGGCATCGTCGGTCACGGCGAGTCCGTGAGCGCGGTCGAACTCGCCGACGGCGCGCGGCTCGACGCCGATCTCGTGCTGGTGGCTGCGGGCGTGGCGCCGAACAGCGAGCTTGCCGCGGCGTGCGGCCTGTCCGTGTTCAACGGCGTCATCGTCGACGAGCGGCTGCGCACGTCCGACCCGGCCATCTCCGCCATCGGCGATTGCGCGGCGTTTCCCTACGCGTTCGATGGCGGCGATCTGCTGCGGCTCGAATCGGTCCAGAACGCCGTCGATCAGGCGCGCCATGTCGCGCGTTCGCTGCTCGGCGATGCGACGCCGTACGACCAGACGCCCGTCTTCTGGAGCGATCAGGGCGGCGCGCGGCTGCAGATCGCGGGCGTCGCGCGCCGGCTCGACAGCAGCGTCGTGCGTGGCGATCCGGCATCCGGCGCGTTCTCCGTGTTTCGCTACCGGCATCATCGGCTGACGGGCGTCGAATCGTGCAACCGGCCTGCCGATCACATGTCCGCGCGCAGGCTGCTGCAACGGCGCATCAGCCCGTCGCGCGAGCAGGCCGCCGATCCGTCGTTCAACCTGAAGCTGCTGTTGACGACCGAGGAAGCGGTCTGATACCCGCCGCGAGGAAAGACTTTCATGGCTGCATCGTCCATTCTCGACGGCGTGCGCATTCTCGACATGACGTCGGTGATCTTCGGCCCGTATTGCACGGCGACGCTCGCCGAAATGGGCGCGGATGTCATCAAGATCGAGCCGCTCTCGGGCGACGAAATCAGGCGCGTCGGACGGCCGGCGCAGACGCGCGGCATGGGACCGGCGCACATGACGCTCAATCGCGGCAAGCGCTCGGTCGTGTGGGATCTGAAGACGGCGCGCGGCAAGGCATCGCTCGTGCGCCTGCTCGGCCGGTGCGATGTGTTCATCCACAATCTGCGCCGCGACGCGATCGCGCGGCTCGGTCTCGGCTACGACGCCGTTCGCGCGCTGCATCCGCGTCTCGTGTACGTGCATTGCACGGGCTTCGGCGAGGACGGCCCGTATGCGGGACGGCCCGCTTATGACGACATCATCCAGGCCGCATCCGGCGCGGCGAGTCTCTTGCCGCGCGCGGACGGCAACCCGGCGCCGCGCTATCTGCCGATGGCGATGGCCGACAAGGTCGCGGGCCTGCACGCAACCTATGCCGTGCTCGGCGCTCTGCTGCATCGGGAGCGCACCGGGTCCGGGCAGTCTGTCGAAGTGCCGATGTTCGAAAGCTTCACGCATTTCCTGTTGCAGGAGCATCTCTACGGCCGCGCGCTGATTCCGCCGACGGAGAGCGCGGGCTATCCGCGCCAGCTCGATCCGCTGCGCCAGCCGTTGAAATGCCTCGACGGCTATATCGCGATTGCGCCTTATACGGACGAACGCTGGGTGCGCTTTTTCTACGTGACGGGTCACGCGGATTTTCTGCAGCGCGAGAAGCTGTGCACGGCGCGCGATCGCTTCCACGCGCTCGACCGCATGCACGCGGAAATGGCCCGCATCGTCGCGGGCAAGCCGTTGCGCGACTGGCTGATGCTGTTCGCCGAATGCGATATCCCCGCATCCGAAGTCAGGGATCTCGATGGCGTGCTCGCCGATCCGCATCTCGCGGCGACGGGCTTCTTCGAGCGCAGGACGCATCCATCGGAGGGCGACTATGTGCAGATGCGTCCGCCGGTGCGCTTTCACGGCGCGCCCGCAGCCGAGGTGCGCGCGGCGCCGCATCTGGGCGAGCACAGCGACGAAGTCGACGACTGGCTGCAAGAGCCGCGCTGAACGCGTCAATGAGCGCGTCAGGCGGCCGCTGCTTCGACCAGACGCGGGGAAGAGGTATCGATGAAGTATTGCGGATGACGCGCGATCAGTTGCGCCGCATTGGTGCGCGCCGCTTCCCGCCATGCATTGAGCAGCGGCGGCACGCGATCCTTGTGCCAGGCGAGCGACAGCGACACGCCCGGCGTGTCGACCGCGAGCGGCCGGTAGGCGACGCCGTGCGGCTGCATCAGCTGCATGATGGCGGGCACGACCGCGACGCCCACGCCCGCCGCGACGAGGCACGCGGACGTATGCATGTCGTAGGCTTCCTTGGCGACATTGGGCTTGAGATTCGCATCGTCGAAGAGGTCGAGAATCTTGTCGCCGTAGCCACGCTCCGTCGCCGTGCCGCGCGCGACCGCGATCAGCGGCCAGCGCGCCAGATCGTGCAGATCCACGGGGCCGGGGACGTCGTACTCGCTGCCCGCCGGCACGGCGACCACGAGCAGCTCGCGATACAGCAGCTCGGTCACGATGTTGTGATCGAACACATGCCCGCGCACCAGCCCGACTTCGATGAGGCCTTCCTTGAGACCCGCGATCTGCTGCGAGATGGTCATTTCCTGCAGGCTGACGTCCGAGTTCGGCGCGAGCGTGTTGAAGATGCGCAGCGTGTTCGGCAGGAAGCAATAGATGGCCGTGTAGATGGAGCCGACGATCAGATGCGCGCGCGCCCCGCGTCCCGACGCGCGCACCGCGGCGATCGCCGCCGTCGCTGTGTTGAGCACGCGCTGCGCATGTTCGACGAGGATTTCGCCCGCAGGCGTAAGCAGCACCTTGCGCTTTTCGCGCGTGAAAAGCGGCGTGCCCAGTTCGTCTTCCAGCGCGATGATCTGCGCGCTCAATGCGGGCTGAGCGATGTTCACGCGTTCCGATGCGCGCGTGAAATTCAGCTCGGCGGCCACTGCGAGGAAATACTGGAGTTGGCGCATGTTCATGTCGGCGTTCCTTCTCTGCTATTCGCGCTGCCGACCGTGACGACCGGCCCGCGCGGATTCGATCCCGTTGCGCCGAGATATTCGGCGACGAGCCATTCATCGGCGGCCTGACGGATGGGGTCCGTCATGTACAGGGCGAGCGACAGAAAGCGTGTCAGGCGTCGCGCGCACTTCGGCGGACAGCGGTGCTCGTGTGCGGCTCGCATGGCGCTGCGGCGCTCAGTGCACGCCACGCCACGCGAGCGTGCCGGCGTCGACGCTGAACGTGCTGCCCGTCGAGAACGACGCTTCGTCGGACGCGAGAAAGCACACCAGCTTCGCGACTTCTTCCGGGCGCCCCAGGCGTTTGAGCAGATGCGTACCCCACAGGCGCGCGCGCGCTTTCTCTTGGTCCCCTGCGTGCTCCACGCTGTGGCTCAGCATGGGTGTATCGATCGCGCCCGGCGCGTAGGCGTTGCAGCGTATGCCGGCGTCGGCGAGATCGAGGGCGATCGCTTTGGTCAGCATCGCGACGCCGCCCTTGCTCGCCGCGTAGGCGGGCAAGCCCGGGTACGCGACGCTGCCCGCGACCGACCCGCCGTTGACGATGGCCGGACTCTGCGTGGAGCGCCGCAACCACGGCGCGGCGAATTTGCTCGCGAGCCACATCGCCTTGAGATTGACGTTCATGACCGTGTCCCAGACCGCTTCGGACAGGTCTTCGATCGTCGGCGCGCGGCCCGTCAGGCCGTCGTCGGTGACGCCAGCGTTGTTGACGAGCACGTCGATGCCGCCCGCGAGGCGCGCGGTTTCGTCGATCATGTGGCGGATCGCCGCCGTGTCCGTGAGGTCGGTGCGGATGAAGCAGCTCTTCGCGCCCGCCTGTTCGACTTCGTGAGCGGCCGTCGCGCCGCGATCTTCCTGCACGTCCGCGAGCGTGACCCACGCCGCACCCTGACGCGCCGCTTCGATCGCGATGGCGCGGCCCATGCCCTGTGCCGCGCCCGTGACCACGACCACCCGGTCCTTGAGCTTCATTACGTGTCTCCGTCTTGTTCTTCGCCGGTGAATGCACCGGTCGTTGGGATACAAGTTAAGGCAACGCAATGAGTTAATCTATAAGAGTCCGTCTACGAAAATTTATCGATCGTCTCAATATGGACATCCTGACCGATATCATCCGACTCATGCGGCCCCGGGCGATCAGCTGGCGGACGGTCGAGGCGCAGGGCCGCTGGGGCATGAGCGTGCCGTGCCGGGACATTCCGGTGTTCTGCCTCGTCGTGACGGGGCAATGCTGGTACGTGCCGCGCCACGGCCAGCCGCTGCTGATGCGCCAGGGCGACTACCTCCTCATGCGCGCGACGGCCCGCTACTGTCTCGTCAGCGACCCCGATGCGAGCGCCACGCTGCACGCGATGGAAGACGGCGTCGCAGCCGATGCGTACGTTCGCTGGGACGAGGGCGCAGGCGGCGACAAGGTCCGTCTCGTCGGCGGGTACTTCGAAATCGGCCCGGAACACACGGCGCTCTTCTCGGGCATGCTGCCGGATTTTCTGTACATCCGTTCGTCGGACGAAGAGGCGGGTCGGCTGTCGAGGCTGATTGCGCTGATCGGCGAGGAGTCGAGCATCGATCTGCCGGGACGCGATCTCGTCATGAGCCGGCTCGTCGAAATCATGCTGGTAGAAGTGTGGCGGCGTCCGCTGACCCGGATCGACTCGCGCGAGGCCGGCTGGTTCAGCGGCATGGCCGATCCGCACATCCATCTCGCGCTGCAGAAAATGCACGCGGACGTCGCGCATCACTGGACCGTCGACGGGCTCGCGAAGGACGTCGGCATGTCGCGTGCCGCGTTCGCGCGGCGCTTTGCGGAACGCGTCGGCGTCGCGCCCGCCACGTATCTGTCGAACTGGCGCATTGCGCTCGCCAAGGATGCGCTGCTCAACAGCGAACGTTCGCTCACCGACATCGCTCTGTCCATCGGCTATTACTCGGACAGTGCATTCAGCACGGCATTCAGCCGCGTGGTCGGCGTCGCGCCCGCGGCGTTCCGGCGCGCGCGACAAGGCGAGCAGACTGCCCGATAGCCCGTCGATATTCCGCTTTCGCAGCTATACGCCGATCTGCTTGAATCATCGTTTTTTAGTATTTCCCCTCGTGCCTGTGTGGCCCGTATCTTGTGCTCATCGTATGCGCCTGCCATCGCATCTTCCATGCAGCGGGCGCGACTCATCAGCCATGCAAGAGAGCGGACCATGCAGAGGATATGCATTTTCGGAGGCGGGGCGATCGGCGGCTATCTGGCGGCGCATCTGGCGCGCGCCGGGCGCTGCGAGGTGAGCGTCGTCGCGCGGGGCAGGACGCTCGACGCCATCCGCCGCCACGGACTGAGCGTGAAGACCGCCAGCGAAGCGTTCACGGTGCCCGTGCGCGCGACCTCGGACACGCGCGAACTCGGCGAACAGGATTACGTGTTCATCACGCTCAAGGCGCATCAGGTCGATGGCGCGCTCGGGCAGATCGCGCCGCTGATCGGCCCGCACACTACCGTGCTGCCGCCGACCACCGGTATTCCGTACTACTTCTTTCATGCGCTGCCCGGACGTTTCGGCGGCACGCAGTTGCCTTCCCTCGACCGTGACGCACGCCAGTGGCGTGTCATGCCGCCGCAGCAGGTGCTCGGCTGCGTCTACTGGATCGGCGCACATGCGAGCGCGCCGGGCGTGATCGTGCAGGACGGCGCGAAAGCGGGCTGTCCGATCGGCGAGCTCGACGGCAGCGACTCCGGGCGCGTGCGCGCGCTGAGCGAATTGTTGTGCGCGAGCGGCATCGACGCGAAGGTGAACAAGGACATCCGTTCGGCGATCTGGGTCAAGTTCGTCAACAGCCTCTCGTTCAATCCCGTCGCGCTGCTCACGCAGGGCGCGCTCGGCGAGATGGCCGAGGCCGGCGGCGTGCTGGCCGTCGTCAAGGCGATGATGTCGGAAGCGGATGCCATCGCCACGCGACTGGGGCTTGCGATCGGTCCGTCGCCCGACAGGCGCATCGCGCTGACGGTGAGCGCGTCGCATCACAGGATGTCGATGCTGCAGGATCTCGAAGCAGGCCGTCCGCTCGAACTCGACCCGCTCGTGCACTCGATCCGCGCACTGCGCGATCTCACGGACGTGGCCACCCCCACCCTCGACATGGTGCTCGCGATGGCGCAACTGCGCGCCGTCACGGCGACGCACGCCCACACGAAACAGGAGCAACACGCATGACGAACCCATCCACCACGGCACCGACGCATGACGACGACGCCTTCAGGCGGCCTCTCGCCGGCGTGAAGGTCGTCGAAGCGTGCAGCTACATCTCCGGTCCGTTCTGCGCGCAGATGCTCGCCGATCTGGGCGCGGACGTCATCAAGGTCGAGCCGCCGTCGGGCGATCCGTACCGGAACTTCGGTCATGGCTGGAAGGGCGTGGGCACCGTCTGGACCAATGCGAATCGCGGCAAGCGCAGCGTCACGCTCGATCTCAAGTCCGCCGACGATCTCGCCCGATTCAAGGTGCTGCTGCGTGATGCCGATCTCTATATCGAGAACTGGCGTCCGCATGTGTCGGCGTCGCTCGGGCTGAGCTTCGAGGCGGTGAGCGCGCTGAATCCGCGCATCGTCCAGCTTTCGATCACCGGTTACGGGCCGGACGGCGAACTCGCCGCGGAACCCGCTTTCGATGCGCTGATCCAGGGCCGCACTGGCCTGCTCAGCTACGAGGCGGCAGGCGGCACGCCGCGCGCCACCAATACGTTCGTGGCGGACAAGGTCGCCGCGATCTTCGCCGCGCAGATGGCGCTGTCCGGACTGATCGCGCGGGACCGGGCGCAGAAGGCGATCCATCTGGAGACGTCGATGCTCGACATGCTGTCCTACTACAACTTTCCGGACATGTTCCACAACCGCGCGTTCGTCGACGACGCCTCGCCCGAAACGCTCGCGCCGCAACCGGTGCTCGCGACGAGCGACGGTCATCTGGTGGTGTCGCCGGTGTCGGGCAAGCAGTTGAGCCGGACGCTCGATGCGCTCGGGCATCCGGAATGGAAGGATGAACTGAAGAAGATCACCAGCAAGCGCGACATGACGCACGCGTTCTTCGAGCGCATCGCGGGGCCGCTCAGACAGAAGACGACGGCGCACTGGCTCGCGCGCTTTCGTGAACTCGACGTGCCCGCTGGTCCCGTCAACGCGCCCGACGCGCATCTGAACGACCCGCAGGTGTTGCACAACCGGCTTTACTCGCAACTCGAAACGCCCACCGGCACGGTGCGGGCGATCCGCTATCCGGCGCGCTTCAACGGACATCTGTTCGAACCCCGCCGGGCCGCGCCCGCGCTCGGCGAAGGCAATGCCGACCTGCTCGGTTCGTGAACCGTCGACACGGAGATTCAAGTGCCCATCATGCTGAGCGGCGTCGAAGGCATCCGTGCCTGTCTGGGATTCCACCTCGGTCACAGCGACTGGCTGGAGGTCGATCGGGTCACGATCGAGCGCTTCGAATCACTGACCGATGAACTCTCGCGGAGCCACATCGGCGAGGACATCGTGCCTTGCGGCGTCATGGTCGCCCTGCTGATTCCGATGCTCGAGGAGATCTACGTGCTCGAGGACACGCTGAATGTGGCGCTGCACAGGATCGAGCAACTGCAGTTCGTTGCGCCCGCGCCGACGGGCTCGGGTCTGCGCGTCGGCGCGACGGTCAGGGCCGTTCAGCCGGTGGGCGACCACTGGCATCTGAATCTCGAATGCGCGATGGAATGCGATGCCCTGGCGCAACCCGTGTTGCGCGCGAACGTGACGTATCGGTTCCGATCCGCTTCCGTGGCGGGCATGCCGCATCTGTCCTTGTGCAGGCCCGACCTGAGCTGCCGATGAGGAGATCGCAGCCGAATCGCATAACCGGGCAATCAGTTTATTAAGCAGGATACCAAAGTAAATAGTCTAAAAATATGAGACATGGAGACAGAGATGAAATACTGGAGATGGCCGTCCGCGGCGGCGGTGTTGTTGGTGTCAGCGCATGCATCGGCGCAAAGCAATGTGCTGATTTACGGCATCATCGATTACGGGCTGAACTTCGTCAACAATGCGCAGACCGCCGCACCGGGCGGGCGCACGGGCAGCCATCAGTACGCGATGAGCAGCAGCATCATGCAGGGCAACCGGCTCGGATTCCGCGGCACTGAAGACCTCGGCGGAGGCTATCAGGCGATCTTCGTGCTGGAGAACGGCTTCGATATCGGCACGGGCTCGCTGGCGCAAGGCGGTAACCTGTTCGGCCGGCAGGCCTATGTCGGGCTCGCGTCGCCCTACGGCACGGTGACGATCGGCCGCCAGTACGACTCGGCCGTGGATTACATCGGGCCGCTCACCGGCGCGGTCGGCAACGGCACCTACGCGCTGCATGGCAACGACATCAACAACTTCGGCAACACGTATCGCGTGAACAACGCCGTCAAGTTCACCAGCAACACGTACAACGGATTCAAGTTCGGCGGGCTGTACAGCTTTGGCGGCGTGGCGGGTTCGTTCGGCACCAACAGCATCTATTCCGCCGGAGCGTCCTATTCGAACGGTCCCTGGTCCGCCGCCGTGGCGTACCTGCGCGCCCGCGACCCGAACCGCTCGTTCTTCGGCAACAACCCCAACAGTTCCGCCACGGCCAACAATCTCGGCGCGACGAGCGGCGTGCAGACCAATCCGGTCTACGGCGCGTTTGCATCGGCGGCGTATTACCAGGTCATGGGCGCGGCGTTGCAGTACTCGGTGCAGAGCCTCATCGTCGGCTTCGATTACTCGCACATCACCTTCGGCGATCTGAACTCGCCTTCATCGGGCAATCTCGCGCTGACCAATCCGCGTGGCTATACCGGCAACGCTGCGTTCAACAGCTACAACCTGTTCGCGCGCTACGCCATCACGCCGTTCCTGTGGCTCAACGGCTCCTACGACTATCTCGTGGGCGGCGCGATCGACGGCAAGGAGAGCGCGAAGTACCACATGTTCAATGCATCGGTGGACTACTTCCTCTCGAAGCGGACCGATGTCTACTTCATGGCGAACTACCAGATCGCGTCCGGCGTGGATTCGACCGGACAGCCCGCGGTCGCGTCCTATCTCACGATCACGCCGTCCAATACGCCGCATCAGGTCGTATTGCGAGTCGGCATGCGGCACCGCTTCTAGCTTCTCAAACCAACAGCGAGGAAGGAATGAATACGTCCGAGACCACTGCCACATGCCCGTTCGCCACGGAACGCTTCCCGTGGCCGCGAGACGGCGCCGCGCCGCTCGTGCCACCGCGTCAATATGCGCAACTGCGCGAGCAGGCGCCCGTCGTACAAGTCAGTCTGTGGGACGGCAGTCTCGCCTGGCTCGTGACCGACATGGCGCATTTTCGCGAAGTCATGACGAGCCCGCACTTCAGCGCATCGCCGCTGACGCCCGGCTTTCCGTTCGTCTCGCCGTCGCGCGCCGCGCAGTCGAAGTCCTATCAGACCTTCATCACGATGGACCCGCCCGAGCACGGCCAGTATCGTCGCACGTTGACGAAGGAGTTCATGGCCAAGCGCATGCAGGAGCTGCGCCCGCTGGTTCAACGATCGCTCGACCAGCTTCTCGACGACATGGAGCGCACGGGCGCGCAGGCCGATTTCATCGGCGCTGTCGCGCTGCCGCTTCCGTCGCTGGTTATTTCGATCATGCTCGGCGTGCCCTATGAGGACCACGACAAGCTGCAGAAATGGAGCGGCGACCGCATGGATCTTTCGATCGCGCCCGAAGCCTTGACGCAGTCGGCGAAGCACATGAGTCAGTACATCGACGCGCTGCTGCTGGAAAAGGAACGCGATCCGGGCGACGGCAGCGACTTGCTGAGCCGCATGGCGATCGAATGGATCAATCCCGGCAAGGTGTCGCATGCGGATGCCGTGCAGATGGCGACCTTGTTCTATCTCGCCGGCCACGAGACGACCGCGAACCAGATCGGCCTCGGCCTGCTCAGTCTGTTTCAGCATCCGGAGCAGCGTGCGGCGCTGATGGCGGACGCGTCGCTGGTGAAGGGCGCGGTGGAGGAAATGCTGCGCTTTCATTCGATCACGCACATGAACTCCAATCGGGTCGCAACGGAAGATGTCGTGATCGGCGGTCAACTGATTCGCAAGGGCGAGGGCGTGCTGGCGCTCCTGCATGGCGCGAATCACGACCCGGTGGCGTTCCCCGAGCCCGAGCGCTTCGATATCCGCCGCGATACGAAGGATCAGTCGCACGTCGCGTTTTCGTTCGGCATTCACCAATGTCTCGGCCAGCCGCTTGCGCGCCTCGAACTTCAGGTGCTGTTCGAAACGCTCTTCAAACGCTTTCCGAAACTGCAGCTCGCCGTATCCGAGGACGAATTGCGCTACAAGGACAAGTCGTTCGTCTACGGCCTGAAGGCGCTGCCCGTTCGCTGGTAACCGGAGAAGGCGATGAACAGGCGTTCATGGATGAAAGGCTGGTCCGCAAACATCGATGTCCTGATCGCGTTGTGCGCCAGTCTTGCGATGACGGCTTAGCAACAACGGAGGAAACACATGGATCGAAATCTGGTCGGGAAAGTGGCGCTGGTGACCGGTGGCGCATCGGGCATCGGCCGCGCGACGGCGATCGAATTCGCGCGCAGGGGCGCGGCCGTCGTCGTAGCGGACGCCGACGCCACGGGTGGCAAGGAAACCGTTTCGTATATCGAAACGAACTGTGACGCGAGGGCGATGTTCGTCGGCGTGGATGTGACTGACGCGGTATCGGTCGAGGCGATGATTCGCTCGACGGTCGAGCATTTCGGCGCGCTCGACATGGCGTTCAACAACGCAGGCGTGCCCGATCGCGCCGCGAGCCTTCACGTATCGACGCAGGAGAACTGGGACCGCGTGATGTCGGTGAACCTGGAGGGCGTCTGGCATTGCATGAAGGCCGAACTCGATCAGATGCTGCTCGCCGGGAAGGGGGCGATCGTCAACAACGCGTCGCGTTCCGGGCTGGTCGGCGTGCCCTCCGACGGCGTGTACGGCGCGGCGAAGCACGGTGTCGTGGGACTCACGAAGGCTGCGGCGATCGAGTTTGCGGGCAAGGGCGTTCGCATCAACGCCGTGTGCCCGGGACTCGTGGAGACGGCGCTCACCCGCGCCCGCTTCGGCGATGAACTGGCGGCGCGCGCGAAGCTCGCCAATCCGCTCGGACGGATGGCGCAGGCCGAGGAAATCGCGAGCGCCGTCGTGTGGCTGTGTTCCGACGCGGCGTCGTTCGTGGTCGGTGTAGCGCTGCCCGTCGACGGCGGCGCGACGGCGCGCTGAACAGGCACATGAACACGCAAAACGACCGTGCCATCCTGTGCGCGACGCTCAGCGTGCACGAGTGCGATAAGGAGAACTTCGTCGCCTGGCACACGCATGAGCATCTGCCGGAGCGCATGGCGATTCCCGGATTCGTGCGCGGCCGACGCTTCGTCCGTACAGACGCGGATTGCCATTTCTTGATTCTTTACGATGTAGACAGCCTGTCGGTGCTTTCACATCCCTGCTATCTGGCGCGTCTGAACCATCCGACCGACTGGACTCGCGCGACGCTTCCGACGTTTCGCGACGGCCGGCGCTCGGCGTATCGCGTGCTCGCGAAAGCGGGAGGAACGCGAGGGTCGTACGTCATGTCGATCAGCGCCAGGCCCGACAGTCTCCAGGAAATCAACGTCGGCTTGCTCGACGACTGGTGCGGACATCCCGGAATCGCCAATATCGCGTTCGCCGAACCCGATCGCGCCGCTTCGTCGCATGTCACCGAGGAAAGCCGTCGAAGCGGAAACCGCTACGCCGAAGAATCGATTCTGTTGGTGGAGGGGATGTCCGAACGCAGTCTGCGAGAGTTTGCCTCGACCGAATGCAGCCGCTTTGGTTTCGACGCGAAGGAAACCGAACGACTATATCGTCTGCAAGCGAGCGTCGGAAGGGACTGATTCGTTACCGCGCTTTCGCACAGTTTTGAACCGAAGATTTATGCCCGCTACTACATGTGACAGGATCCGGACAGAGGCGGCCCGAGCAGCCAACGAAGAGGACGCCTCGTTGTGGCGCTGGTTTTCCGCCTTCTATCAGGACGGGAGAATTCGCTGGTGCAGATCATCCGACGGCTGGCTCGTCAGCGTCGATCATCAACATCTCGCGACGGAGTCTGATTTCGATGTCGCCATCCGGATGTCGAAGGAGCGGTATTCGAACCCCAGATCGAAATAGGCGATACGGGCCTCACGGCGCCGCTCAGTCGTCGAACTCGCCCGCTTCCAGAGCTTCGGCGAAATCGGTGAGCCAGGTGCCGAAGTGATCGGTGTCGTAGGTCGCCCGCTTGCCGTTCGTGACCCGCATGACCGAGACCTGCCGGACCGTCCCGTTTCTGGCGCCCGCGGAAACCTCGTCATTGTCCGCGATCTCGAAATCGCGCGGGTCGAGTCCCCGGTTGGCGAGTATGGCTTTGACGTCTTCCTGCTCGTCCCAGGAAAACTCGGAGAGTTTGTGAGTTGTCATGCGGTCTCCTCTGCGCTGTGAGCGAAAAGCATCCCTGCGATGCGTAATGATACGTTCGTCGCACGCGCTGGTTTGCCGTTTTTTTATCGGACCGGCGGCCTCGCATGAGGGTGCGTTTGGTACGTGAACGGGCCGTCGGGCATATTGGCGGCGGCAACGTGAACTGGCCGGAAAGCGATTCTCGGTCGCGGACCGAGGGGCTGCACACCTATTCCGCTGACGATACGAAAACGGATGCTGCCCGATTGTCATCGGGTGCCGTGGTAGCAATCGTGTCCTAGAATTTCAGAAGCCGGTTGCCGGACATTCGCGCTAACCAATCGAGAAGGACGGAGATGGACGAAAATCCTGTCGATGCTGCCGCGCTGCTGGGTGCAGCTCTGGCGGTCGTGCTGGCTGTGCTGATCGCCGAAGGCCCCTTCGATTACATGAACGCGGCGGTCGCCGTTACGGTCCTGGCGATTCTGTACGCTTATCAGTGGAATAGACCGCGGGCGAGATGGGAACTCAGTCTTGCCCTGAGTTGCACGATCGGCATCGTGGCGACTCTTCTGGTGGGATTAGTCGGCGAGATCATCGAAAGCAGAAGCGGATTTAATCTGGAAGGGCACATCGAATGCCATGCGGATGGCGATAATCCGGCGCATTACAAGTGTGCAATGGTGTCGAATCTCGCAACCTGGGTTACGCCTTGCTCATGGGTCATCATCACGGTAGCGCTTTTCGCGATAGATAGGGGCAGGCAAAAGCAGCGACGGACACCGGTTGACCAACTCGATCGCGACGATGGCCCGTCGGCGCGCACAGACGGCGGCGCTGCCGCGAAAGAACCTCCGCTCGAACCGGGAAAGTCCCCGTCCCAAACTGGCCAAGGCCATCGAGCGAAGGAAGGAAGCGCAAAGAGGAAGCACTAAAGTGAGTTGCCGCGCGCCAATCGTGAAGAGCGCCTTTGACTTCGCAATTTCCGGAGCGGCGACTCGTCACAAGTAATCAGTCTGCGCATGCCTATTTGTCACGCGACGCGCTTTGTGGACAACAACCCTTTGAAGTGAACTCCCCGCTGATCCAGCCAGATAGCCTGTCGATGTCGCGCCCGCCGGCGTCGTTCCGGTCAGTCCGGATCGTTTACAGATTTTTTATACCTTCCCCAAATCTCTTCGTAAGTCCTTTACGCCCGTTCTCCTATTCTCCACGCTGTCCTGAACCGCACTTGGGGAGAACATCAAAATGGACTTCGTTTATCTCGCCGGCATCGTCCTCTTCTGGGGACTCTGCCTGGCGCTCACGCACGGCTGCGAAAAGCTGAGCCGTCGCGCGACGGGAGGCCGTCCATGAGCGCCTGGATGATGTGGCTGGCGGCGGCCTCCACGCTGCTGCTGTTCGTGTACCTCGTGTACGCGCTGTTGCGTGCGGAGGATCTCGAATGAACACCAATACGTTCATGCAGACGGCGATCTTCATCGTCGTTCTCATCGCGCTCGCGATTCCGCTCGGGCGTTACATCGCCAATGTGCTCGACGGCTCGTCCGTCATCGTGCGCAAGATCGGCCGCCCGTTCGAAAACCTTCTGTATCGCGTCGCCGGCGTCGATCCCGAAGCCGAGATGTCGTGGAAGCATTACGCGATCGCCGTCATGTTGTTCAATGCGCTCGGCGCGCTGGTGCTCTACGCGATCCTGCGCCTGCAGGGCATGCTGCCGGCCAATCCGCAAGGCATGGCCGGCATGACGCCCGATGCCGCGTTCAACACCGCCATCAGCTTCGTGACCAACACGAACTGGCAGGACTACGGCGGCGAAAGCACGCTCGGCTATCTCGCGCAGATGCTGGGCCTCACCGTGCAGAATTTCGTCTCGGCGGCGACCGGCATCGCGGTGGTGATCGCGCTGATCCGGGGCTTCAAACGTCACACGGCGCAGACGATCGGCAATTTCTGGGTCGATCTGACGCGCACGACACTCTACATTCTCGCGCCGCTCGCGGTGATTTTCGCGCTGGTGTTCGTGAGCCAGGGCGCGATCCAGAACTTCAAGGCCTACGAGGACGTCCCGACGCTCCAGGTCACGACATATCAGGCGCCGAAGACGGACGCGCAAGGCAATGCCGTGAAGGACGAGAAGGGCAATCCGGTGATGCAGGACGCGAAGGCCGACAAGCAGACGCTGCCGATGGGCCCGGTCGCATCCCAGGAAGCGATCAAGATGCTCGGCACCAACGGCGGCGGCTTCTTCAACGCCAACTCCGCGCATCCGTTCGAAAACCCGACGCCGCTCTCGAACTTCATGCAGATGCTCGCCATGCTGATCATCCCGGCGTCGTTGTGCGTGGTGTTCGGGCGCACGGTAGGCGACAAGCGGCAGGGCTATGCGGTGCTTGCCGCCATGACCATCGCTTTTGCCGTCGCGTGCTGGGGCGAAATCTCGTCGGAGCAGGCCGGCAATCCGCTTTATGCGTCGCTCAAGGTCGACACCGCCGCGTCCGCGCTGCAAGCCGGCGGCAACATGGAAGGCAAGGAAACACGCTTCGGCATCGCGCAGTCGGGCATCTTCACGGTCGCGACCACGGCGGCCTCCTGCGGCGCGGTCGCCAATACGCACGATTCGCTGACGCCGCTCGGCGGCCTCGTGCCGATGCTGCTCATCCAGTTGGGCGAGGTGATCTTCGGCGGCGTCGGCTCGGGTCTGTACGGCATGCTCGCGTTCGCACTGCTCGCGGTCTTCGTGGCGGGCCTGATGATCGGCCGCACGCCGGAATACGTGGGCAAGAAGATCGAGTCGTTCGAGATGAAGATGGTGTCCATCGTGATTCTGCTCACGCCGCTGCTCGTGCTCGTGGGCACGTCGATCGCCGTGCTGACGGCATCGGGCACGGCAGGCATCGCGAATCCCGGCGCGCATGGCTTCTCCGAAGTGCTCTACGCGTTCAGTTCCGCCGCCAACAACAACGGCAGCGCGTTCGGAGGGCTTTCGGTGAACACGCCGTTCTACAACTCGATGCTCGGCATCGCGATGTGGTTCGGCCGCTTCGGCTCGCTCATCCCGATCCTCGCCATCGCGGGCTCGCTCGCGGCCAAGAAGCGCCTTGCCGTGACTGCCGGAACCTTGCCCACGCATGGCCCGCTGTTCGTGGTGCTCCTGCTCGGCACGCTGCTTCTGGTCGGCGCGCTGACCTATATTCCCGCGCTCGCGCTGGGCCCCATCGTCGAGCACGTCACGATGGTCACGGGCCATTGATTTTCGAGGACAGCATGAATCAACTCAATCAAACGCCGATGCACCGTCCCGAGAATCTGGGGCAGGCGCGCACGGCCGCGCGCTCGATGTTCGACCCGACGCTGCTCAAGCCAGCGATCGTCGATTCGTTCCGGAAGCTCGCGCCGCGCACGCAGTTGCGCAATCCCGTGATGTTCTGCGTGTATATCGGCAGCATCCTGACGACGGTGCTGTGGATCGCAGCGCTGGCGGGCCAGGCGGAAGCGCCGGCCGGCTTCATCCTCGCGATCGCGCTGTGGCTGTGGTTCACGGTGCTGTTCGCGAACTTCGCGGAGGCGCTCGCCGAAGGGCGCTCGAAGGCGCAGGCCGCGTCGTTGCGCAGCGCCAAGCACAACGTGATGGCCAAGAAGCTCAACGAGCCGCATCCGAAATCGCCGATCCGCATCACGACCTCGACCGATCTCGTGAAGAACGACGTCGTGCTGGTCGAAGCAGGCGACGTGATTCCCGCCGACGGCGAAGTGATCGAAGGCGTGGCGTCCGTCGATGAATCAGCGATCACCGGCGAATCCGCGCCGGTGATCCGCGAGTCGGGCGGCGATTTTTCGTCGGTGACCGGCGGCACGCGCGTGCTGTCGGACTGGATCGTGGTGCGCGTGACGGTCAATCCGGGCGAGGCGTTTCTCGATCGCATGATCGCGATGGTGGAAGGCGCGAAGCGTCAGAAGACGCCGAACGAAATCGCGCTGACGATTCTGCTCGTCGCGCTGACGCTCGTGCTGCTGTTCGCCACCGCCACGCTGCTGCCGTTCTCGATGTTCTCCGTCGAAGCGGCCAAGCAGGGCCACGTCGTGACCATCACCGCGCTCGTCGCGCTGCTCGTGTGTCTGATTCCGACCACCATCGGCGGGCTGCTTTCCGCCATCGGCGTGGCGGGCATGAGCCGCATGATGCAGGCGAACGTGATCGCGACCTCGGGGCGCGCGGTCGAAGCGGCGGGCGACGTCGACGTGCTGCTGCTCGACAAGACCGGCACCATCACGCTCGGCAATCGTCAGGCTTCGTCATTCACGGTGGCGCCGGGCGTGCAGGAACGCGAGCTCGCGGACGCCGCGCAACTCGCCTCGCTCGCCGATGAAACGCCGGAAGGACGCAGCATCGTCGTGCTGGCCAAGCAGCGTTTCAATATCCGCGAGCGCGACATGGCGACGCTCCATGCGACCTTCCTCGCGTTCAGCGCGCAGACACGCATGAGCGGCGTGGATCTGCCCGATCGCGAGATCCGCAAGGGTTCGGCCGACGCCCTGAAGCGCTATATCGACGAGCGCGGCGCGCGCTTCCCGCAGGAACTGCAGAGCGCGGTCGACGACGTCGCGCGCCGTGGCAGCACGCCGCTCGTCGTCGCGGAAACGGCGGGTGGCACGACGCGCGCGCTCGGCGTGATCGAGTTGAAGGACATCGTGAAGGGCGGCATCAAGGAGCGTTTCGCCGAGTTGCGCAAGATGGGTATCAAGACGGTGATGGTCACAGGCGATAACCGCCTGACCGCCGCCGCCATCGCCGCCGAAGCGGGCGTCGATGACTTCCTCGCCGAAGCGACGCCGGAAGCGAAGCTCTCGACGATTCGCGCGCATCAGGCCGAAGGGCGTCTGGTCGCGATGACCGGCGACGGCACCAACGACGCGCCCGCGCTCGCGCAGGCCGACGTCGCGGTCGCGATGAACACGGGCACGCAGGCCGCGAAGGAAGCGGGCAACATGGTCGATCTCGACTCGAACCCGACCAAGCTGATCGAGATCGTCGAGATCGGCAAGCAGATGTTGATGACGCGCGGCTCGCTGACGACGTTTTCGATCGCCAACGATGTGGCCAAGTATTTCGCGATCATCCCGGCCGCGTTCGCGACGACGTATCCGCAATTGCGCGTGCTGGACGTGATGCATCTCGCGTCGCCCGCGTCGGCGATTCTGTCGGCGGTGATCTTCAACGCGCTGATCATCGTGTTCCTGATCCCGCTCGCGTTGAAGGGCGTGAAGTATCGCGCGCTGGGTGCTGCTTCATTGTTGCGAAGGAACCTGCTGATCTACGGTCTGGGGGGCATCCTGCTGCCGTTCCCTTTCATCAAACTGATCGACATGGTCATCACGGCGCTCGGCTGGAGTTGATCCGCCGTTTGCAGGTATATTGAATCAAGGAATCGACATCATGAAAAACGTTCTTCGCCCGGCCCTGGTGCTGTTCGTCGCGCTGACGGTGGTGACCGGGCTGATCTATCCCGCGGTCGTCACCGCGATCGGTCAGGCGGCGTTCAGTCATCAGGCCAATGGCAGCATGATCGAGCGCGACGGCAAAACCGTCGGCTCGGAAATCATCGGCCAGCAGTTCGACGCGCCGCAGTATTTCTGGGGCCGCCTCTCTGCCACGACGCCGAATCCGTACAACGCGGGCAGCTCCAGCGGCTCGAATCTCGGGCCGACCAACCCCGCGCTCGCGGATGAGATCAAGGGGCGCATCGACGCGCTGCACGCGGCCGACCCGGACAACCAGATGGCGCTGCCGGTCGATCTGGTGACATCATCGGGCAGCGGGCTCGATCCCGAGATCAGCCCCGCCGCCGCGGCGTATCAGGTCACGCGCGTCGCGAAGGCGCGCGGCATGACGGTCGAGCAGGTGCAGGCGCTCGTCGCGCAGGCAACCGCGGGACGCCAGTTCGGCGTGCTCGGCGAGCCGCGCGTCAACGTACTCAAGCTCAACCTCGCACTGGATGCGGGCAAGGGCTGAAACGCAGAACCATGGACCACCACGAGCAAGAGCAATGACCCGCCCCGATCCCGATGAACTGCTCGACAAGCTCCAGCGAGATGAGGAGAAGCTTCAGCGCGGCCGCCTGAAAGTGTTTTTCGGGGCGTCGGCGGGCGTCGGCAAAACGTTCGCGATGTTGCAGGCCGCGCGGCGGCGGCGCGACGAGGGCGTGGACGTGGTCGTCGGCGTGGTCGAAACGCATGGCCGCAAGGAGACGATCGCACTGCTCGACGGGCTGGAGACGCTGCCGGCGGCGCGCATCGAATATCGCGGGCGGTTGCTTGCGGAGTTCGATCTGGATGCCGCGCTCACGCGCAAGCCCCAGCTCGTTCTGGTCGATGAACTCGCGCATTCGAACGTGCAGGGCTCGCGCCACATGAAGCGCTGGCAGGACGTCCAGGAACTGCTCGACGCGGGCATCGACGTGTACACGACCGTCAATGTGCAGCATCTGGAGAGTCTGAACGATATCGTTGGGCGCATCACCGGCATTCGCGTATGGGAGACCGTGCCGGACCGCGTCTTCGATCTCGCCGATGAAGTCACGCTCGTCGATCTGCCGCCCGAGGAATTGCTCGACCGTTTGCGCGACGGCAAGGTCTATCTGCCGACGCAGGCCGAGAACGCAGTGCGCAATTTCTTCCGCAAGGGCAATCTGATCGCGCTGCGTGAACTCGCGTTGCGCCGCACCGCCGATCGTGTCGATGCGCAGATGCGCGAATATCGCGCCGATCAGTCGATCGAGCGCATCTGGCGCGCCCGCGAGCGCCTGATCGCATGCGTCGGGCCGGGTCCGGAGAGCGCGGCGCTGGTGCGCGCCGCCGCGCGGCTGGCGGCGGCATTGAAGGCGGACTGGCTCGCGGTCTATGTCGAGACGCCGAAGCTTCAGCGCCTCTCCGACGATCAGCGCCGCCGCACGCTGGAGGCGCTCAAGCTCGCCTCCGAACTCGGCGCGGAAACCGTCACGCTGGACGGCGCGGACGCCGCCGCGACGCTCATCGACTACGCGCGCATGCGCAACGTGTCGAAGCTGGTGGCCAGCGCATCGTCCGCGCAAGGATGGCAGCGCTATTTCGACCGGCCGGTCAGCGAGCGCATCATCCGTCAGGCAGCGGATATCGACGTGACGCTCGTGTCGACTGGCGCGCGCGACGGGCAGCCGCGCCCGGCGCTCACCTTCGGCGCGCTTCGGGAGGGCATGCGCTCGCCGCCTCGCGCCTACGCGTTCGCGCTCGCAATCGGCGCGGGCATCACGCTCATCGCCAGCGCGCTTGCCGCGCAACGCTTCGCCGTCACGAACCTCGTGATGCTCTATCTGCTCGGCGTGATCTTCGCCGCCGTGCGGCTCGGGCGTGGACCGGGCGTGATGCTGTCGTTTCTGTCGGTCGCTGCGTTCGATTACTTCTTCGTCGCCCCGGTGATGTCGTTCTCGGTCGGCGACACGCAGTATCTGCTCACCTTCGCGGTCATGCTGCTCACCTCGCTGACGATCAGCCATCTCACTTCGAGCCTGCGGCGCGAAGCGCGGATCGCTTCGCAGCGCGAGCGCCGCACAGGCGCGATGTACGCGATGACCAAGGAACTCGCCGCCGCGCTGATGACCGAGCAGATCATCGAGATCGGCACCCGGCACATCGCCGAGGTTTTCCAGGCGAGGGCCGCCATCCTGTTGCCGGACAGCGGCGAGAAAGTACAGCAGAAGGTGACCGAAGTGAGCCCCGGGACGACACTCGACAGAACCGAACTCGACCTCGATATCGCGCAATGGGTTTATGACCAGCAAAAGCCCGCGGGGCGCAGCACCGACACGCTGCCTGCGGCGCAAGCGCTCTATCTGCCGCTCAAGGCGCCGATGCGCACGCGCGGCGTGCTCGCGTTCGCGTCGCAGCGGCCCTCCGATCTCGCCGTCCCCGAGCAACGGCGCATGATCGAAACCTTCGCGGCGCAAATCGCGCTCGCGCTGGAGCGCGTGCATTACGTCGAGATCGCGCAGGATGCGCTCGTCAACATGGAATCAGAGCGGATGCGCAATGCGCTGCTCTCGGCCATCTCGCACGATCTGCGCACGCCGCTGACGTCCATCGTCGGCTTCGCGTCGATTCTGGACGAGCAGGTCAGTGTCGGCGAACAAGGCTCGGCGCGTTCGCAAGAGCTCGTGCATGCGATTCACGACGAAGCGCTGCGCATGAGCGGGCTCGTCACGAATCTGCTCGACATGGCGCGACTGCAGGCGGGCGCGATCCGTCTCAACCGGCAATGGTCGATGCTGGAGGAAACCGTGGGAGCGGCGCTCGCCGGCCTCAGGCGCACGCTGGCGGGCCGCCGCGTGCAGACGCGCATCCCCGCGGACTTGCCTCTGCTGCAACTCGATGCCGTCCTGATGGACCGGCTGTTCGCCAATCTGCTGGAGAACGCCGCGAAATACACGCCGCAGGGCACGGACATCGATATCTCCGCGCGCGTGGAGCAGGATGCCGCGAAGCGCGTCGTGCGCGTGCGAGTCGACGATCGCGGCCCGGGCATTCAGGCCGGCATGCAGAAGCGTCTGTTCGAGAAGTTCACGCGCGGTGAGAAGGAGTCGGCGCAGTCCGGCGTCGGGCTTGGGCTCGCGATATGCCGCGCCATCGTGGAAGCGCACGGCGGCGAGATCGGCGCGGAGAATCGTATGGAAAACGGCAGCGTCGTGGGAGCGAGCTTCTGGTTCACGCTGCCGGCCGAGGGTACGCCGCCGTCCGTGGAGATGTCGGCTGATGAAGAGGCCGCGTTGGATGACGACATCAGCGGCCGTCGAACCGGGAAAGCCAACGAGACGAAATCGTGATCGACACCGAAGCAAGCGTGAGTTTCATGCGTGCTACCTGCCGGCGAGTTCCTTCCACTCGGCGCGATGACCGATGCCAGTCAGGAAGGCTTCCAATGCGTGCGGCGACAAGGCGATGCTCGCATTGTTCTCGAGCGGGTGGAAGAGAAGAGTCGATTCACGAATCAGCTCCGTGTCGAGAACCAGGCGAACACGTCCGGCCGTATCGTTGACCAGCGCCAGCGGGCTCAGGGAACCCGTGCGGATTCCCAACAACTCGAAAAGCTTGTCGGAGGACGCGAAGGACAGCCGCTTGCAGCCGAGCGCTTGCGCTATCGCGGTCAGGTCGAGTGCCTTCACGGCCGTTGTCACGATCAGGAAGTAGTGCTCCTTCCTGTCCTGGAGCAACAGGTTTTTGCTGCGCGTGCCTTCCAGCGAAAGCGTCAGTTTCCCCGATTCGGCCATGTTCAGCACCGGGCCGTGCTCCTCACACGAGAATGGAATCTCCCATTCGTCGAGGCGTTTCAGTAGTTCGTGTTTCCCGAGCATGCTGTCGTTCGATTCTCTCTACGAGCGGGCCGACGAGCGGCCCGCCTGGGTGAACCGCGCCATTCGCGCGGTCAGGCTTCGAACACAGGATACGAGGCCTTGCGAATCGCCGCCATCGTGGCATCCGACGAGAGCAATCCAGACTCGTCGAGAATGGTCACGAGAGAGCGGCCTTCCGCAACGGATTGACGTGCAAGTTTGCTGACACGCGCGTACCCGATCTTCGGGACCAACGCCGTTGCCACCGCCATCGACTCGATCAGATGCTTCTCGTTGCGCTCGACGTCCGCCTGAATGCCTTTCACACATTTCCCGGCGAACCGGCGGATGCCATTCGTAAGCAGGGCGATGCTGTCGAACACGCGCGACGCGACCACGGGTTCGAAATGATTGATTTCCAGTTCGCCATACTGCACGGCCTGCGCAACGGCGACGTCGTTTCCGACGACCGCGAAGCTCAACTGAATCATGGCCATCGGCAGAACGGGATTCACCTTGCCCGGCATGATCGATGAACCGGCCTGTGCCTCCGGCAGCTTCAGTTCGCCCAGGCCGCCGACGGGCCCGGACGACAGGACCGTCAAGTCGGACGCGATTTTTGCGAGTGAGACGGCCGTGGTCCGCAGTTCGGCCGAAACGCGGGAAAACACGTCCATGTTCTGCATCGCATCGAACGAGTTCTTCGGCGCCTGATACGCCACGCCGGTGATGCTGCCAAGGTGCGCGTAGACGGCGGCACGGTAACCCGCCGGAGCACCGAAGCCGGTTCCGATAGCGGTGCCGCCCAACGGAAGTGTGCGGAGCTTGTCGCGAATCACGGCAAGTTCTTCCGCCAGACGCTCGGTCAGCGATGCGTAGCCTCCGAACAACTGGCCCAGGCGCATCGGCTGGCCGTCCTGCAGGCAGGTGCGTCCGAGGTGAAGAACATCCGCGAATTCGATGGCCTTGCCATCGAAGAGAGCGGCGAGTTGAGAGACTTCCTCGATCAGCGGTCCGAGCATCGCATGGGTTGCGATCTTCAACGCTGCGGGATAAGCGTCGTTCGTCGACTGAGAGGCGTTCACGTGATCGTTGGGATGGACGATCTCATAGCTTCCCGCCGCGTGCCCCATGATCTGCTGGGCGCGGTTGGCAATGACTTCGTTGAAGTTCATATTGGTCGAAGTCCCGCCCGACCCTTCCATGAGGTCGACCACGAGCGAGGCGTCGCAATGTCCCGCGATGACATCCCTGCACGCCTGTACGATCGCCTCACATTGCGCTTTGCTGATCACGTCGTTATCGAGGTTGGCCAGGGCGGCGGCCCACTTGACCTGCGCGAACCCATCCCGGAACGCCGGATAGTGAGCAACGCCGATTGGCGACACCGTGAGGTTCTCGACACCGCGGACGGTGTTGACACCATAGAGCTTGTCGCCCGGAATGCCGACTTCGCCAACGTAGTCGCGTTCGATTCGCTGCTCGCCCTGAGTAAGCTCATTCATGATTGATCCTTTCGCCAACGGTAATAAGTGTCTCTATGTTCCCGCCGAGCGCTTTCAGTCTCGGCAAGAATGATGTTTCGATGACATCGCGTGCCGTATCGCACGCGTCATCGAAGAAAGCGTTGTATTCATCTCGTCGCGCCACCAGATAAAGCGAACGCTCCAGCCCCATCTTCTCGACGACGTGCGTGGTCACGCGTCCGGCATGCGTCACTGCCTGGAGAAGGCACATGGGGGATGTGATCGCCCATCCGATTCCTTCCGCAACCATCGACGTCAGGGCATCGGCGTTGTCGAGTTCGAGACGGTTCGGGGCGCGTACCTCGATACGCCGCAAGTACCGCTCGATCTGCAGTCCCACCTGAGAGGTCCGGTTGAATCTCACGATGGGCAAGCTGTTTGCCAGAGCGCGCAGATCCTCCAGCGTCCTGACTGGCTTTCTCAGATCCTTGGGTGTCACGACGAAGTAGCGCTCCGAGAAGAGCCGATACCGGACCACGTCATTCGCATCGATCAATGGGTCGCTCGTGACGATCAGGTCCAGGTCGCGACGCAGAAGCGCCTCGCCCTGCTGGGGACTCAATCCGGTACGTATCGACAACTGCGACACCTTGCTCAACAGGTTTTTCGTAAAGATCGACCCGCAGGTGGAAGCGAACGAATCGACCAGCCCGATACGTAAATCGGGTTTGATACCTTGTCCTGCTTCGACCACTTGCGCCTTCAGATTTGCAATTTCCTCGCTCAGCACGGCGCCACGGTTGCGAAGCGCGATGCCGAACGGCGTCAATGCGAGCGGCCGGGTCGTACGGTTCACCAGCACGACGCCCAGCTCGTCTTCGAGTTGCCGAATGATCTGCGATACCCCTGATTGGGAGATGCCCATTCTGGTTGCTGCCGCGGACATGCTTCCTTCTTCCGCGACGGCGACGAAGACCTGTACTGCGTGCATATCGATCGGCTTGTTGGGCGACATGACTCGTTTCCTTGCATTGAGCATCCACTTATCGTCACGCGCCTGATTGCCGGCATCCAGATGGACAAGTCAGATCCGCGTCGCTTCATGATGCTGCGCTTGCTGAGACGGCTCTTCGGCGGCGCTATCGGATTGAACGTCAGAGAGATTCTCGGTGCCGGTTTCGGGCGCCATCACGTGGCAGAACACGCCACCGAACAGCAGCACCGCGACGCAAACGCCCAGCGCCGAGTGAATGCCGACATGTTGAACCGCTATCGGCAGCAGGAACGTGCTGATGGCGGAGCCGAAGCGACTCGATGCAACAGCCAGGCCCACGCCGGATGCTCGCAAATGAGTGGGAAACAGCTCGGGCGGATAGACGAACTCGAGATTGGCCGCAGCCGAGAGAATGCAGGCGAAGACGCCGAACGCGAGCATCGTGCCGACGGGTCCGAAACTGGCGTAGGCGAGCACGGCCAGACCGAGCGCGGCAAGGTAGAAGGTCCCGATGAGAAAGGTACGGCGCGAGATCCTGTCGATCAGCAGCAGGCCGATGATGGCGCCCGCGAACAGCAGGACGTTGTAGACGAGGCCGCCAACGAACTTGTCTTTGACCTGCAGCGCCTCGAGCACCTTCGGCGCAAAGGTTCCCAATGCAAAGTAAGGGATGACCTGGCACGTGTAAAAGACGCATCCGACGAGCGTGTTCCTGCGCCAGCGAGGCGAGAACAGCTCCGACCACGCGCTTCGACGCTGCTGGGGCGAAGCGCCCGGCGTCGAGAGCATGACTTCGGGACCGAACTTGCGATGGACGATCGCCAGCGCTTCGTCGCCACGACCCCGTTTCATCAGCCACATCGGGGACTCGGGCACCACGAGACGGAACGGCAGAATCAGCAGGGCGGGAATGCCGCTCGCCGCAAGCATGATGCGCCAGGCGTCGGGGCCGATATCGCGCATCGCGAAGCCAGCGAGGTAGGCACCGACATATCCTGCCGCCCAGGCTGCTGCAAGCACGCTGAGCAGGCGTCCGCGATAGCGACGGGGCGAGTACTCGGTGACCAGAGACTTGCTGACGACGTAATCGGCGCCGAGGATGAGGCCAAGAACCAGGCGCAGAACGAGCAGTTGAGCGGGTGATGTGACGAAGTACTGCGCGGCTGAAACGATTGCAAAGAGCAGCATGTCGAATGCGAAAATCGTCCGGCGGCCGTATTTATCGGCGATGGGACCCGCGAACATGCTGCCGAAGAAAAGACCGGCCAGCGATGCCGCGCCGAGCAGGCCCATCCACAGCGCATCGAGATGCAGCGGTCCCGCTGCCATGCTGACGGCAATGCCGATGATGCCCAGCACGAAACCGTCGCTGAACTGGCCGCCCGTTCCGCTGAATGCGACGCCTACGTGGAATGGGCGAAGCGGTAGATCTTCGAGTAGTACCTGTTTGCTCACAATCGTCTCCTATCTCTCGTTCCTGGCGCCCAGTTCAAGTGAGCACCTTGAGAAACAGTCTATGTTGACGAATTCAAGAAAACAGCATGTCAAGCGGGAGTATCACGATTTCTAATACTACCTCGAAGCACGCCTGAACATGAGGTCGCGCTGAACATCAAAACCGATGGAACATGTCCTGCACGCGGGCGGGATTGCTGGTGATCGTAAGCGCAAGCATCAAGAGGATGCGAGCTTTCTGCGGATTGAGATTGTCTCCAAGAAGCCCGAGATAGGCCGGATCTTCGGGAACATAGCCGCTGCCGGTTCTCGAGGAACGGACGACGATCACGCCTTTGTCCACCGCCTTCTTGATGGACGGCAGCGCCAGAAGCGACTCGCTCCCGGCTCCCACACCCGCGACGACGATCCCGCGCGCGCCGTGAGCCACCGCTGCGTCGTACAGGTACCCGCCATCGTTCTGATGACCATAGACGATGTCGACTTCAGGAAGCGAGTCCAGCTTCGAAACATCGAACGGCGTTCGTGTCGTCTGAAGTTTCGTCACGGCGGTTTCGAAATGAGGCACCTGGTCGATCAGGGTTCCGATATAGCCATCGTCGGCGCTCTTGAAGGTATCGAGTGTGTTTGCGTTCGTTTTCGTCGTGTAGCGAGCTGAGCCGATACGGTCATTCAACACGACCATGACGCCGCGTCCGCGTGCATCCGGCGAGGCGGCCACGGTCACGGCCTGAAGGATATTGCCAGGCCCGTCCGCGCTGATCGCAGTCGATGGACGCATCGAGCCGGTCACGACTACGGGCTTATCGCTCTTGACAACGAGGTTGAGGAAGTACGCCGTTTCTTCGAGCGTATCGGTTCCGTGCGTGATCACGACGCCTGCAATGTCCGGCTGAGCAAGAAGTTGATTGACCCGTTTAGCCAGTCTCAGCAGGATTTCGTTGGTGATGTTCTCGCTTCCGACGTTGGATACCTGCTCTCCTGAAACCTCGGCCACTTTCCCAAGCGACGGAACGGATTTCAGGAGTGCATCTGCGGTGAGAACACCGGATGTGTATCCCGTTGTCTGCGTTTCACTGCTGGCGGTGCCGGCGATCGTGCCGCCCGTCGCCAATACCGCAACACGAGGCAAAGCCGCCTGTTGGTTCTGGCTCTGGCTCGGGACCTGAACTTGTGCGATTGCCGGACCGGTCGAAGCAAGACCGAGGGTCATGAGCATGCAGGCAAGGACTCGCTTTCTGCTTGGTAGGGCGCGTACGTCTCTCACAATGGACTCCGATTTCAGGGGTGAAGGGCTACCGGCGCATCGAACGATGCGCGGTCCGATGAGCGAAGTGTAGTAAGCCCGTACGCACGCCAAATTAGCCGGTCATCACCATTACGAAATCTGATACCGCCGTGCACATAACCTGAACGTCGCGATGAGCGTGCCGAATGTCCGCACTACCACCGATGCCTCATCCCGATCACCGCTGAGACTTGCGTCTTCGTCGTCGATGGCGACAACGTGTAGATCTGCGCATACGGCGCGTCCTTCGCCGCACGCTGATAGACGCCGACGAGGAACAGGTCCGTGCGCTTGCTGAGGAAATAGTTGGCGCCTGCATTCACCTGATGCCACGCGGGCGACGCGTCCTGCGGATGGTACTGGCCGGTCGTGTAGATGTACGCGGCGCCGAGCAGCAAGTCGGGCAACACATAGTCCGTCAGCGAGACTTCGAAGTTCTGCAAGGTCAGTCGCGATTCGTCCAGATAGTCGAAGCGCGCGTTGGTATAGAGGAACGACGCGCTCGCCGTTCCGAACGCGTATGCGCCGCCCGCACCGTACATCGTCTGTCTGCGCACGCCCGCGCCGGTCGACGGGTTGGTGATGAACGGCGACGTGAAACCATAATCGCCGACCACCGCGCCGTTCGGGTTGTTCGGATCGTTCGGCTCGTTGACGAGCAGGAACGCCACGCCCAGCGACAGCGGGCCGCGGCGATACTGCATCGCCGCGCTGTACGCGTTGTTGTCGGAAAAGCCGCCCGCGCGATTCGAGAAACCATACAGCGCTTGCGCCTGGAAGCCGCCATAGTCGATGGTCTTGTACTGCACCGCGTTGTTGATGCGGAAGGTATCGAACACGTTGTCGCTGTCGCCGATATGCGCGCCGTACGCCGCGAACTGGCACGCCGATTCGAACGCGCACAGCGTGACCGCCTCATCGTACTGACGCCCGAAGGTGATCGTGCCGAGCGTGTTCGACGACAGCCCGACGAACGCCTGCCGCCCGAACTCGCGTCCGCCCTGCGATAGCGTGCCATTGCCGATGTTGTAGCCGTTCTCCAGCGTGAAGATCGCCTTCACGCCGCCGCCGAGGTCTTCGGTGCCCTTCATGCCCCAGCGCGGCGTCTGCATCGGACCGCTCGCGAACTGCCAGGTCGAATGTCCCTGCTTGTCCGCGCCGCGCTGGTTGTTCGCATAGACGATGCCTGTCGAAACCAGTCCATAGAGCGTCACGCTGCTCTGGGCGAACGCGCTCTGGGCGCACAGCGCGCTTACGGCGATGACCAACAAACGTCGTTTCATGGCTTTCCTGTTGTATGAGTTTGAACGGAAACGTCCCGATCGATAAGGATGGCGAATCAATCCGTCTGAAAACCGGCGCGGGTGTCGGATGACGTCTTGCCCGATGTCCGCGGGCATCGGCACCGACAGATTCTTGCGGAACAAAAAACGCGCGGGATAGCACCGAATTTGGCCACCAGCGAGCGAATTTTTAGCGCGCGTGGGCCTGGCATCCGTACGCGTTGCGTGCGCCTTTTCAACGTGTTCGACTCACCGGGTATACCCACCTGCTCTAATTTCGGCATCACTCATCGCAAAAAATGATGCTATGCGGGGACACTTTTGGCTGCTGACAATGGGGTCACTCGGCATCACCCGTCAGATGAATGACCGTTGAAAAGGGGAGCCCATGCTGGAAACACCGGAGACGAAAATGGCAATGATCGAAAACGCGGGGAGGCGGCGCATGCTGCGCACGCTCACCGCGGGCGCGCTGGCGGCGAGCGGCGGCCTGCTGTCGGTGCGCGCGTTCGCGGGCGGACTCGCGACCGTCAACATGCAGCTCGGCTGGGTGCCGGGCGGCAATCAGGTCGGCGAGGTGGTGGCCAAGCGACTCGGCTATTACGAAAAGGAAGGCATCGACTTTCATATCCAGCCGGGCGGACCGAACATCGACGGCGTCGCGATCGTCGCGTCGGGGCGCTATCAGGCGGGCGAGATTTCGTCGAGCCCGTCCATCATGCTGGCCGTCTCGGAAGGGCTGCCGATCAAGTGCATCGCGGTTGGACTCCAGCAGCATCCGTATACCTTCTTCTCGCTGAAGAAGGCGCCGATCCGCTCGCCGCAGGACATGATCGGCAAGCGCATCGGCATTCAGTCGACGGGCATGGTCCTGCTGCGCGCGCTGCTCGCCAAGCACAAGATTCCCGAGAGTCAGGTGAAGATCGTGCCGGTCGGCGCGGACATGATGCCGCTCGTCGCCGGTCAGGTCGACGCCGTCACCGGCTGGCAAACCAACACCACGGCGCTCAAGCCGCTCGGCGCGGACCGCGTGGACCTGCGCCTGTGGGACAGCGGCGTGCGCCTCTACGCGCTGCCGTATTACGCGACCACGTCGAGCCTGAAGGAACATCCGGAGGTCGTCGCGGGCTTTCTGCGCGCCACCGCGCGCGGCTGGATGTACGCCAACCAGAACCGCGATCAGGCCGTCGACATGCTGGTGAAGGACTATCCGAACCTGAATCGCGCGGACGAGCGCGTCGCGATCGATTCGCTGATGAGCTATGCATTCGACCAGACCACGCAGACGCAGGGCTGGGGCGCGATGGACGCAAGCGTCTGGGAAGAGCAGATCGCGATGTACGGCCAGCTCGGCCAGTTCCGCGCGGGACCACCCAAGGTCGACGACGTCATGACGATGGACGTGCTCAAGGCCACTCACTCCTCTCGCCTGAAGGTGTAACCCATGCATGCTGCCACTTTGAATCCGCCGCGCGCGGGGCGGGCGAACTCGCACTTCGCGCTGCCGCAGGACATCGATTGCGCGATCAGTTGCCGCGACATCAACGTGCGCTTTTTCACCGACCGCCGCAGCGTTACCGCGATCGAAGGCCTGAGCCTCGATATCGCGCAGGGCGAGTTCCTCACGCTGCTCGGGCCGTCGGGATGCGGCAAGTCGACGTTCCTGCGCGTGGTCGCCGATCTCGTGAAGCCGAGCCGCGGCAGCATCAGCGTGCTCGGCGCGCCGCCGCAGGGCGCGCGTGAACGGCGCGATATCGGCTTCGTGTTTCAGGACGCGGCGCTGCTGCCGTGGCGCACCGCGCTTCAGAACGTCGAATTGCCGCTTCAGGTGGCGAACGGCCGCTCGCGAGCCGGGTGGGCGACGCCGCGCGAACTGCTCGAACTCGTCGGTCTGAAGGGACGCGAGGACGCCTTTCCGCACGAGATGTCGGGCGGCATGCGCCAGCGCGTGGCCATCGCCCGCGCGCTCGTCTGCGACCCGAAGGTGCTGCTGATGGACGAACCATTCGGCGCGCTCGACGAGATCACGCGCGACCGTCTCAACGAAGAACTGCGCCGCGTCTGGAAAGAGCTCGGACTCACGACGCTGTTCGTCACGCACAGCATCTACGAAGCCGCGTTCCTCGGTCAGCGCGTGCTCATGCTCGCGGCGAACCCCGGGCGCGTGAAGGAAATCGTGCCGGTGGACCTGCCCGAGGATCGCACGCTCGATATCCGCGAGACGCGCGAATTCGTCGAACTCACCGCGCACCTGCGCCGCGTACTGGAGACTTGCTGATGGCTACGTCCGAAATGAATCTGAACGTGCCGGCCAACCTGCCGGACGAGGAAACGCAGGCGTGGCGCGCGCGCCGTCGTCAGCAGATGTGGCGCGCGCGCATGCTGCCCGCGCTCGGCGTCGCGAGCCTGATCTTCGCGTGGTGGGCGGTGGTCGCGGGCTTTCATGTGAAGCCGTTCATCGCGCCGTCGCCGGCGCTCGTGTTCGAGACGCTCTTCGCCAAGAGCGACGTGCTGCTGCAGAACCTCGTGCCGACCGCCGTCGAAGCCTCGCTCGGCTTTCTGCTCGGCAATCTCGCGGCCATCGTGCTCGCGACCATCTTCGTGCACAACAAGACGCTGCAGGACATCTTCTATCCGGTCGCGGTGATGATCAATTCGATTCCGGTGGTCGCCAAGGCGCCGATTCTCGTGCTCATCATGGGCAACGGGCTGGAGCCGAAGATCACCATCGCGGCGATCGTCTGCTTCTTCCCGACGCTCGTGAACATGGTGCGCGGTCTCGAAGCCGTCAACCCGCAGGCGATGGAACTGATGCACGTGCTCTCCGCCAGCAAGCGCGAAATCTTCTTCAAGCTGAGGCTCTACGCATCGCTGCCGTATCTGTTCTCCGCGCTGCGCATCGCGGCGTCGATGGCGGTGATCGGCGCGGTGGTGGGAGAGTGGATCGGCGCGACCGAAGGCATCGGCGCGATGATCATCCAGGCGACCTATGCCTTCGACTCGGCGCTGCTCTACACGGCGATCATCATGAGCGCCGTTCTCTCGGGCTTCTTTTTCCTCGTGATCGCGGCGCTCGAGCGCTGGCTCGTCAAGTGGCAGCCGGAAGGCGTCCGCTGAAACCGACGCGACACGAACCATCAACACAGGAGACGAAATGAACATGATCAGCGACTGGATTCAGGAACCCGCACGCGACGTGCGCGTGGCGGCGCAGGCGAACGTCGTGGTGGTCGGCGGCGGCCCGGCGGGATTGTCCGCGGCGATCGCGGCGGCGCGCAACGGCGCGCAAGTGATTCTGCTCGAACGCTACAACCATCTGGGCGGTCTCGCATCGGGCGGCATGGTGCTCGTGCTCGACGACATGTGGGACAACCATTTGCAGGAAATCTCGGTGCGCGGCACCTGCATGACCTTCATCGAACGGATGGCGGCGCGCAAGCTCGCGTACTTCCCGCGCGCGGACGAATGGGGCGAGGATCCGGCGGCGTATCGCAAATGGGGCCGCTGGGGCACGTTCGACTTTCATAGCCAGAAGAACCCGCATCCGGTGTGCTTCGCGGCGGCCTTCGATCCCGACGCGATGAAGCGCGTCGCGCTCGAAATGGTCGAGTCGCTCGGCATCAAACTGCGGCTGCATTCGTGGTTCTCGCGCACGCTCGTGGAAGACGGCAAGGTGAAGGGCGTGATCTGCGAGACCAAGAGCGGGCGCGAAGCGATTCTCGCCGATGTCGTCATCGACGCGACCGGCGATCTCGATGTCGCGGCGTCGGCGGGCGTGCCGCATGTCGGCGGCAGCTACATCACGACGACGGTGTTCCGTCTGGGCGGCGTCGACACCGATGCGGCAGAACGTTTCGAAGCAGAGGAACCCGAAGCATTCGCCGCGCTCGATCGTCAGATCAAGCGGATTCTCGGCGGCTCCTGGGGTTACTGGTGGTTGAAGACGCCGCTGCCGGGCGTCGTGTGGTGCAACTGTCCGCACATGGCCGGCCTCGATGGATTGAAGCCCGAAGACCTGACCCACGCTGAAATGAAGGGGCGCAGCCATATTCACGCGGTCGTCGAATTCGCGCGCGAGAAACTGCCAGGCTTCGAGCAATGCTATGTGATCGATGTCGCGCCGCAGACCGGCGTGCGTCAGACGCGCCTCTTGCAAGGCGAATACGTGATGACGAAGGAAGACCTCGCGCAGCGCACGCGCTTCACGGACAGCATCGCGCGCGGACGCGACTACTACATGCCGTATCGCGTGCTGCTGCCGAAGGAAATCGACAACCTGCTCGTCGCGGGCCGGCATTACTCGGCGACCTCGCAGGCGCAAAAGATGTCGCGCGAGATTCCGCCGTGCATGGCGATGGGCGAGGCTGCTGGCGTCGCGGCGGCGCTCGCGCTGAACGCAGGCGTCACGGTACGCGACGTCGACGTGTCCGCGCTGCAAAAGACGCTGCGCGCGCAGGGCGCGGACCCGGGCGACCAGAGCGGGCGCAACGCGGACGTCCCGGCGCTCGCACGGCATATCGATGCGAGGGAAGCAGCATGAGCAACACGGAGAACAAAATGAAGAAGCATGAACTTCCTTTGACCGGCGTGCGCGTGATCGATCTCACGCAGGTGATGATGGGCCCCGTCTGCACGCAGATGCTCGCCGACTACGGCGCGGATGTCATCAAGATCGAACGGCATGGCGCGGGCGATCTGAGCCGCTCGACTTTCGAGCCGGTCGCGGGCGCGGACAACCCGATCTTCTGCAGCCTGAATCGCAACAAGCGCAGCGTCGCGCTCGATCTGCGCGATGCGTCGCAGATGGAAGCGTTGAAGGCGCTGATCGCGGACGCGGACGTCGTCGTGAACAACTTCCGCGCGGGCGTGATGGATCGGCTGGGCCTGGGCTTTGAGGACTGCCGCGCGCTGAATCCGCGCATCATCTACGCGGTCGGCACGGGCTTCGGCGAGACGGGACCGTACGCGCACAAGGGCGGCCAGGACGTGCTCGCGCAGGCGATGAGCGGCGTGATGGCGCGCCGCGCCGATGACGCGCTGCCCGTCTCCGTCTATCCGACCGCGCTCGCGGATTACTCGGCGGGCATGCACATGGTGCAGGGCATTCTGCTCGCGCTTTTGCATCGCGAGCGCACGGGCGAGGGGCAGAAGGTCAACGTGTCGCTCTACAACTCGATGCTCGCGATGCAGATGCAGGAAGCCGCGATGATCATGATGGCCGACTCCGAAGTGAACTGGGCCGCGATGCCGCTCTCCGGCGTGTTCGATACGACGACGGGACCGCTCGTGCTGGTCGGCGCGTTCAAGGCGAATCCGTTGCGCGACATCTGCGCGGCGCTGGAAATCGCCGACATGTCCGCCGATGCGCGCTTCTGCAACCTGAACCAGCAGTTCGCGCACAAGGCCGAATTGCAGCGCACCTTCCGCGAGCGTTTCGCGAGCAACAGCCGCGAGCACTGGCTCGCGCGACTCGAAGAACAGGATTTGCTGTGCGCGCCGGTGCGCGATCTGCGTGAGGCGCTCGTCGATCCGCAGACGCTGCATAACCGGCTCGTCATCGAAGGCGACGGAGAAGGGCAGCCGGTGCGCCTGATCGGCAGCCCGATCGAGCTGTCGAACGCGCCCGTGGTGTTGCGTCGCGCGCCGCCGCGACTGGGGCAACACACGGCCGAGGTGCTCGGCCTCACGACGACGGAGGCCGCATGAGCGTGCGCCTCGTCATCGATCGACACGTCGCCACCGTGACGCTCGCGCGTCCCGAAGCGCTCAACGCCGTCGATCTGGAAACCGAAGCCGAGCTGCAACGCATCTGGAGCGAGCTCGAACATAACCGCGACGTGCGCGTCGTCGTGCTGACGGGCGAGGGCGAGCGCGCGTTCTGCGTCGGCGCGGATCTCAAGAATCCCGCGATGAGCGGCCTCGAATACTGGGCCGCGCCGCGTCCGGGCGGCTTCGGCGGCATCGCGCTGCGCGAGACGCTGAACGTGCCGGTGATCGCGCGCGTGAACGGCTACGCGCTCGGCGGCGGCTTCGAGATGGTGCTCGGCTGCGATCTCGTGATCGCATGCGAGGAAGCGAGCTTCGGCTTGCCCGAGGCGCTCGTCGGGCGCATGCCGCTCGACGGCGGCATGACCTTGTTGCAACGGCAGATTCCCTATCGTCAGGCGATGGCGATGCTCATGACGGGACGCCGCATTTCGGCGAACGATGCGCTGGAGATGGGGCTCGTCAACGAGGTCGTGACGCGCGCCGATCTGGACGCGGCCGTCGATCGATGGGTCGATGCCGTGCTCGCCTGCGCGCCGCTGTCGGTGCAGGCGATCAAGCAGGTCGTGCGCCGCACGTCGACGTTGTCGGCGAGTGAAGCGCAGGCGCTCAGGCTCCCCGCGCTCGTCAGCGCGCTGCAGTCGGAGGATGCGCACGAAGGCGTGCGCGCGTTCCAGGAAAAGCGCAAGCCGCAATGGAGGGGACGCTGATGGCCTATGTGATCGGGTCGCCGTGCATCGACGTGAAGGACGGCGCGTGCGTGCAGTGCTGTCCGGTCGATTGCATCTACGAAGGCGGGCGCACGCTCTATATCCATCCGGAGGAATGCATCAACTGCGGCGTATGCGTCTCGGTGTGCCCGACCGAGGCGATCTATCACGAGGATGAGCTACCGCGAGCGGAAGCGGCGTTCGCCACGGTGAACCGCGCGTTCTTCGATGCCGGCGTGAGCGCGCTCGGTTCACCGGGTGGCGCTTCGGACGTCGGCAAGGTAGCCTTCGATCATCCCGTGGTCGCGTCGTGGCCGCGAAGTGGCGGATCAAGGTGATGGACTAAGGACTGGCGATGCACGCGAACGTTCTGAAGTATTTCGTCGAGGTCGCGCGGTGCGGATCGATCCGCAAGGCCGCGCAGAACCTCTATGTCGCATCGAGCGCGGTGAACCGGCAGATACTCAAGCTCGAATCGGAGATGGGCACGGAACTCTTCGACCGGCTGCCCAATGGCATTCGCCTGAATGCCGCCGGCGAGCGCGTGCTGCAGCACATTCGCGAGACGCTGAACGATTTCCACCTGATGCGCAGCGAACTGGACGAGCTGAAGGGCGAGCGCAAGGGCCATGTGTCGGTGGTGGCGATGGATTCGCTGTTCGTCGATTTTCTGCCGGCGACGGTCGAGGATTTTTCGGATGCGTATCCGGCGGTCACGTATTCGATCGCCGCCGTGCCGCCGCACGATGTCCCGCCGCGCGTGCTGAGCGGCGAGTACGACGTCGGCATCACGTACATCACGAAGCTGCCAACCGGACTCGATGTCGTGACCGACGTGCCCTTGCCGCCGGGCGTCGTGATGGCGTCGTCGCATCCGCTCGCCAGGCGCGAGCGCGTCACCTTCGACGAGTGCCGGCATCATGCGTTTCTGCGCCTCGAAGGACGCTCGCCGATTCAGGGCGTGATGTCCAACGAGTTTCCGCCGTTCTGGGAGTCGCTGCAGCCGAGCGTGACATGCAATTCGACGACCTTGCTCAAGCGGCTCATCGCATCGGGACGCGGCATCTCGTTCTTTTCGAAACTCGCGTTTCTCGATGAACTGTCGCGCGGCGACGTGGTGTGGCGGCCCATCGACGACGAGAACATCAACGAGCTGACGGTCGGGATCATCGTCCCGAGTCAGCGCGCGTTGCCGCATGTGACGGACGAGTTCATCGAGCGTATGGTGCGCAGGCTCAAGCACGTCGAGCTGACGCTGCGAGAGTTTTGAGCACTGCGCGTGGCGTCTGACGTTTGACCGGTCAGGCGAACAGATGCTGAAGTTCGGAGTAGGGCAACGGCTGGTCATCGAGTGTCTCGGAACGGCCGTGCGCCAGAAAGTCCGCCGCCATGGCTTTTGTTCTGCCGAGCACCGCCTGCGCGATGCCGCTGCCCGCACTGAGCCGGCGCACGCCGAGTTTGCCGAGGGTAGCGGCATCGGCGAGGCCGGGCAGCGCCATCACGTTCAGAGGCAGCCGGATCGCGCCGACGATCGCCTTGATATCGGACGGCTGCACGAGCGCCGGAAGAAAAAGACCGTCCGCGCCCGCCGATGCATACAGGTGGCCGCGAGCAATCGCCTCCTGCGGCTGCTTCGCCTTCTCGACGAGGCTGGCAAGAAAGACATCGCTGCGCGCGTTGACGAAGAGGTCCACGCCGGCTTTCGCAACGGCCTCTTTGATCGCCTCGATTTTCGCGGCCAGCAGCGACGCTGCGTCCGGACCGTCTTCGATGTTGATGCCGGCAATACCCAGATCCACGAGTTGCATCACATGCGCCGCGACGATTTTGGGATCGTCGGAGTAGCCGTTTTCGACATCGACCGACAAGGGCACTTCAAGCACGCGGACGATACGCCGAACCGAGCCGATGACTTCGTCGAAGGGCAGCATGCGCCCGTCGGGATAACCGAGCGCCCAGGCAAAGCCCGCGCTCGTCGTGGCGATCGCGGATGCGCCCTGCGCCTCGATGAGACGCGCGCTGCCGGCGTCCCAGGCGTTGGGCAAGAGGAGCGGTGTCGACTGATTGTGCAACTGACGGAACGTGCCTGCTTTGGACATGACTGTTTCCTTTTCCTTGAAATCTCGAATGAACGGAACGTGCAGCGTACTCAGGCCGCTACCGCGCTCTTGGTTCCCGCGAACGATGCGATGCGGCGCGTCGCGAGCCCGGACACCAGAATCGCGATCACCACGGGAACGGCTGCCAGATAACCCAGGTTGTGGCTGCCGGTAAGCGGGATCACGGCGGCGCCCAGCGTGCCGGCGATCGACACGCCCACGTAAGTCGCCGACGTGTTGAGGCCGACCAGCACGGAGGTCGTCGGCGGATTCAGGCTGGCAAGGCGGAACTGTTGCGGCACCAGGACACCCCACGCACACGCACCCCAGACCGTCACCGCGATGGCCGCGCTCCACAGGTGCGCACTCGTGATCGGCATGGTGAAGACGACCACCGCGACGATGGCCAGCTTGATCAATACCACCTTGTGCGAACCAATGCGGTCGAGAATGCGTCCCGTCAGCAGGTTCGAGAACGTCCCGGCCAGCCCCCACAACACCAGCAACGCGCCCAGCACCGTGGGGCTATGGCCGGTCGCACGGTCGAACACGACAGAGAAGTAGCTGAAGATGATGAAGGTGCCGATCTGTGCGAGCACGGTCGTGGTGAGCGTGAGGCCGACGCGCGCATCGGTCAGCGGCGACAGACGCGCGCGCAGCGAGATGGCCGGCGGCAGCGGCACCTCGGGCATGAATGCGAGGATGCCGAAGAATGCCGCGGCCCCGAGCGCGGCGACGAGCACCATCGTCCAGTGCCAGCCCGCGAGGCCGCCGATGACCGCGCCGATCGGCGAGCCGAGCGCGGTCGCGGTGGTCAGGCCCGCCACGATGATGGACAAGGCGTAGCCACGCCGCTCCGGCGGCACCAGTGCCGCACCGGTGCCGCTGGCGGTCGGCGAGAACATTGCCGCGCCGAGGCCGGCCAAAGCACGCGTAGCCAGTGCGATGCCGAAGTTCGGCGCCACGATGGTGCCGAGGTTGGCAATCACGAAGAGGCCGATACCGCTCAGAAGCAAGCGCTTGCGTCCGACATTCGCGGCGAGCGCGGCGATGGTCGGACCCAGCAGCGCGTAGCTCAGTGCATAGACGCTGATCAACTGACCCGCCGCGCCGATGCTCACGCCGAACGAATGGGCAAGTTCAGGCAGGATGCCCGCGAAGACGAAGCTATCGGTCCCCAGTGCGAACATGCCGAGCGCAAGTGTTAATAGACGACGATCCATTTCAACTTCTCCCGAAGGATAGAGAGTGCAAACTGCGTTGCGTGACGAAACTATAGGGAAGCCAGCCTGATCGCACTACCGACCAGAAGTGGGAAGCTGTTCCCCGTAAATCGGCGAAGTGCGCGGGCGCTAGTTCTTTTGCGCCACCTGTTGCTGCGGCGCATCCCAGCCGCCTCCCAGCGCGCGGAAGGTCCGCACGGCGGCGCGCGCGGCATCCGCCTTCGTCGCATGAAGATCGTCGCGGGCGACGAGCAGTTGCCGGTCGGCGTCGAGCACATCGGTGAGCGTGATCGAACCCGCGCGATACGCTTTCTCCGAAAGGTCGCGTGCCCGTGTCAATGCGTCGACTTCCTGCTGAACTTCCTGAGCGCGAATCTCGGTTTGCGAGAGCGCCATGAGCGCGTCCTCAACGTCTTCGGTCGCCTTGAGCGCCGCTTCGCGATACTGCGCGAGCGCCTCCGCATACGTGCCGCGCGCGTTTTTCACCTGGGCGTCCACCCTGCCGAAGTCGAACAGACGCCATCGCAGCGCGCCCGTGCCGACCGCCTGGAACGCCTTCGCGCTCAGAAAGTGGCTGGCCGAGAGGCTGTCGAAACCCAGCGCGCCGGCGAGCGAAATCTTCGGGTAGTACTCGGCGAGCGCCGCGCCGATACCTTCACTGGACGCCGCCAGATGCCGCTCCGCCGCGATGATGTCGGGGCGGCGCCGCAGTACGTCGACGGGTGTATCGCCGCTGCTGATCGCCGGTACGTCCGGAATCGCACCGGCATGCGTGCCGAGTTCCGCCGCATAGGTGCCGGGCTGCGCGCCCAACAGCACATCGAGCCGGTTCGATTGCGCTTCGAGCGATACCCGCAAGCTCGGCACGGCGGCACGCGCCTGACGCAACAACGCTTCGGCCTGAGCCACTTCGCGTTCGTCGGATGCGCCGGCCCGCTTGCGCGCTTTCACGAGTTCCAGCAGTCGCGCGTCCGTGTCCACCTGATCCTGCGTGACGGCCAGTTGCGCCTGCAGACCGCGGATTTGCAGATAGGCGTCGGCGGCGTCGGCGGCGACGGTGACGCGGGTGCCGAGTTGCGCAGCCTCGGCGGCCTGTTCTTCGTCGGTGGCGGCTGCATGTGCGCGTCTGAGACCACCGGCGAGATCGATTTCCCAGCTTGCCGTCGCGCCCGCGACGTATTGCTTCTGATCGCGGCTGTAGTTCGGAAACGCGCTCGCAAGTGCGCCGAGCGGACTCTGCACGCTCTGGTGTTCGGCCGAATACGACGCGTTGGCATCGACCGTCGGGAGCAACTGTGCACCGGCCGCCTGGGCTGCCGCACGCGACTGGGCGACGCGCGCGATCGCGGCCTGAATGCTCAGGTTCTGAGCCAGTGCCCGTTGCACCACGGTGACCAGTTCCGGATCGTCGAACCCGGTCCACCAGTTGTCGAGACTAGGCGCGGGCAGCGTGGTTTGCCGCTCGGCCACCTGCTGCGCGTTATGAAACGGCGCCATCTGCGTTTCAGGCGCGACGTAGTTCGGGCCAACCGCGCACGCCGCGAGGAACGCGCTGACGAACAGACCGCCCGCAATCGCTTTCGACGTTCTGGACAAGAGCTTGATCATTTCGCTTCTCCACTGCTGAGTTTGCGCGGCAAGGCGCGGATGTCCCGGACACCGAGCTTGCGAACGAAGGCATAGAACGCGGGCGTGAAGGCAAGGCCGAAGAGCGTCACGCCGAGCATGCCGAAGAACACCGTCGTCCCGAGCGACTGCCGCATCTCGGAGCCCGCGCCGGCTGCGATGGCGAGTGGCGCCACGCCCGCGATGAAGGCGAACGACGTCATCAGGATCGGGCGCAGTCGCACGTGGGCCGCGTGCGTGGCGGCGTCCTCCGCATCGACGCCGTCTTCGTCCTGACGCTGCTTGGCGAACTCCACGATCAGAATCGCGTTCTTGGCGGCCAGCCCCACGAGCACCACGAAGCCGATCTGCGCGAGGATGTCAATCGGCATGCCTCGCATATTCAGGCCGATTGCCGCTGCGAGCAGACACATCGGCACGATCAGCACGATCGCAAGCGGCGTCTTCCAGCTTTCATACTGCGCAGCCAGCACGAGGAACACGAACAGTGCCGACGCAGCGAAGATCACGAGCGGCGACATGGTCTGCTCTTTTTGCTGATGAGCGAGATCCGTCCATTCGTAGGCGATGCCGTTCGGAAGCACTTGCTGGGCGAGTTCTTCCATGCGTTCGATCGCAGCGCCGGATGAAAGACCGGGGCCCGCCGCGCCCATGATTTCCGCTGCGGGATACATGTTGTAGCGCGGCACGCGATACGGCTGCGTGTCGTTGCGGAACGTCGCCACGCTGCTGATCGGCACCATGTCGCCCGAGGTATTGCGCACCTTGAGCCTGCCGATATCCTGCGGTGTCCGGCGGAATGCTTCGTCGGCCTGAACCCGCACTTGATACGTGCGTCCCATGAAGTTGAAGTCGTTGACGTATTGCGAGCCGAGGTAAAGCTCCATCGTCGAAAACACGTCCGTTGGCGTAAGGCCGATCTTTTCCGCCTTCAGCCGATCGACGTCCGCATAGACCGACGGGGCGCCCGCGTTGTACAGCGTGAACACGCCGCCGAACGTCTTGTCCTTGTTGGCCGCCGCGACGAGTGCGTGAGCCGCGTCGGCGAGCGCTTGCGGACCGAGCCCGCCGCGATCTTCGAGCATCAGCTTGAAGCCGCCCGCCGCGCCGAGCCCTTGCACGGGCGGCGGATTCACCACCACCACGACCGCGTCCTTGATCCCGGCCACGCGCTTGCGCAGTTCGACCAGCATCGAGGCTGCATTGACGCCCGGCACGTGCTTGCCATACAGCGAAGGCAGGCCGTAGAACAGCGTCCCCACGTTGGGCGCGATGGTGCCGGTCGTGACATCGAAGCCGGACACGGGCGACGTGTGCGTGACGCCCTTGAGCTTCGGCGTGTCGAGCACGATATCGTTGATCTCGCGAATCACCTTGTCGGTGCGCTCCAGACTGGAGCCGGGCGGAAGGAACGCGATCACCGCCTGATAACCGATGTCCTGTTCCGGAATGAACCCCGTGGGCATTCTCGACATCTGCAGACCGGTTGCCGCGATCAGCCCGGCGTAGACGAGCAGCATCACGGTCGTCGCGCGCACGGCGCGGCCGGTGAGCTTGCCGTATTTCGACGACAGCCATTCGAACGACGCATTGAAGCGACCGAAGATCGCGTGATGCAGGCGACCCAGCGCAGTGGTTCCGCCGTGCGTCTTCTCCATGTCGTGCGGCTTGAGCAGCACCGCGCAAAGAGCTGGGCTCAGCGTGAGCGACACGAAGCACGAGATGACGGTGGACGCGGCGATGGTGATCGCGAACTGCTTGAAGAACAGGCCCGAGATGCCGGACATCAGCGCGGTCGGCCCGAACACCGCACACAGCGTAAGCGCGATTGCGATGATGGCGGTCGAGACTTCGCTCATGGTCCGATGCGCGGCTTCTCTTGGCGTCATGCCGAGCGCCATGTTGCGCTCCACGTTTTCGACCACCACGATGGCGTCGTCGACGACGATCCCGACCGCCAGCACCAGTCCGAACAGGGACAGGTTGTTGATCGAAGCGCCGAATATCGACAGGACCGCGAAGGTTCCGACCAGCGACACCGGGATCGCGACCACCGGAATGATCGTCGCGCGCCAGTTCTGCAGGAACAGATAGACCACGCCGACCACCAGCAGAATTGCGATGAGGATGGTCTTGGCGACTTCGTGGATCGACTGCGAAACGAACGTGGTCGGGTCGTAGATCTTGATGTAGTCGACGCCGGGAGGAAAGCTCTTCTTCAGTTCGGCCATCCTGGCCCAGACGTCGTGTTCGACCTGCACGACGTTGGCATCCGGCGTCGCGATCACGAACCACGGCGTGGCCGCGTAGCGGTCGGCATACGCTTTCGAGCCGTAGTCCACCGAGCCGAGTTCGACGCGGCCGATATCGCGAATCCGCGTGACGTGTCCCTGCGTATCCGACTTCACGACCACGTCACCGAACTGCTCGGGCGTGCTCAGGCGGCCGAGTGCCTCGATGTTGATCTGATACGCGCCCGTGCCGTGGTTCGAGACCGGCGGTTGATTCAGCACGCCCGCGGATACCGCGGCGTTCTGCGCGCGCAGCGCAGCGAGTGTTTCACCCGCGCTGATCTTGTACGAAGCGGCTTTATCTGGATCGATCCAGATGCGCATCGCGTACTGTCGCTCGCCGAACAGCTGGAAGTCCGATACGCCCGGCAAACGTGCGATCTGATCGCGAACCTTGAGCATATAGTTCGACAGATACTCGGGACTTCGGGAGCCATCGGGCGAATAGACGTGAACGCCCAGCAGCAGCGCCTGAATCGTCTTCTTGACCTGCACGCCTTGCAGTTGCACATCGGCGGGCAGGCGCGAGAGCGTGTCTTCCACGCGGCTGCGCGTGAGCAGCAGCGCAGTGTCCGGATTCGTGCCGACCTTGAAGATCACCGTGATCGTCAATTGACCATTGCCGGTCGACTGGCTCGAGATGTAATCCATGTTCTCGACGCCGTTGATGGACTGTTCGAGCGGCGTGGCGACCGTGCGCGCAATCGTATCGGCGGATGCGCCGGGATACGATGTCGTGATCTGAATCGTGGTCGGCACGATGTTCGGATACTGCGCCACCGGCAGCTTGATCATCGTCGCGAGACCGATCAGCACGACGAATATATTGAGCACCGCGGCAAAGCGCGGATGCTCGATGAAGAAGTGCGTCAACTTCATGATCTTGCTCCTTCGGCCACTTGCTCGGTCGAGAACTGGATGCTTCCGGCGCGCGGGGCGATTTTGGAACCGGGGCGAACGGACGGAATGCCGTCGATCACGACGCGGTCGTTCGGTGAGAGCCCGGACCGGATCACGCGCAGGCCGCCACGCAGATCACCGATCTGCACCTTTCTCGGCGTGGCCACATCGTCTGCGCCGACCACGTACACCATGTGGTCGGTTTGATCGTCGAGCACGGCGGCGTCGGGCACGAGCAACGCCGGTTGCGGCGCGGTCGTCGCCAGCCGCACGCGCGCGAAGCCGCCGGGCGTCAGCGACAGATCGCGATTGGGGATCGTCGCGCGCGCGTGGATGGTTCCGCTCGAACGGTCGAGCGCGTTGTCGATGAAATCGAACTTGCCGGTGCGCGTGAATCCGCTGTCGCCGGTGGGCGAGATACTCACGGCGTCGGCCAGCGGTCCTTGCAGGCTTGCGCGCGAACGCTGGAAAGCGGCGTAGTCGTTTTCGCTGATATCGAAGTCCAGATAGATCGGATCGAGCGAAACGATAGTGGCGAGCAGTGTCGTCGGCGCGCTGCCGGCGCGGCTGCCGGACACCAGATTACCGACGGAAACCAGATGCGTGCCGATGCGGCCGGTGAAGGGCGCCGCGATTTTGCAGCGATCCAGGTCGAAGCGTGCGTCGCGAACCAGCGCGTTCGCGCGGTCCACGGCAGCTTGCGCCGCGCGCTGCTCGGCCACGCGTTGATCGACGTTCTGGGCGGTTCCCGCTTCGGCGCGCTGCAGCTCCTGCGCGCGGGCCAGTTCGCGCGTGGCGAGCGTCAGCCGCGCGTTGGCAGCGCCGAGTTCGGCTGTCGCTTCGCTCAGCTTGATCTGATACGGCTCCGGGTCGATCTCGAATAGCAGATCGCCCTGATGGACGATGTCGCCGTCCCTGAAATGGATTTGCGTGAGCGTGCCGCCCACCTGCGCACGCAGTTCGACGCGATTCACGGCTGAGAACTGGCCGAGGGAGCCGAGCCGGTCTTCTATGTCGCGCTGCAACGGCGCGCTCGTCGTTACCGATGGCGGCGGCACGGCGATCGGCGCGGCATCGGACCCATGCAGGTGAAACGCCGCCGCAGCCGCTGCGGCGATGACGAGACCAGCGACGCCTTTACCGATCCATCGAACCGAAGAAGACTTGGCCGGAGTTTCTGGAGCGTCGATGCCCGTCCCGGCCTGATCGATTTGGTTTTCCATGGGTATCCTAGAAGAGGTGATTGGCTGGACGAGGTCGATGACGACTGCCAGCTAAGTTTCGTGACGCAACTATATGCAAGCCGGTTGCGGCTCGGTACTGGCCGAAACCGGGAAGCTGTTCCCCGCAAAGTGGTTAAGTTGCGTGATGAAACTTCGATTACCATCTGCCCATCATGTACAGAAAACGCTTCGATGAAATGGATTGCTCGATTGCTCGCGCCCTCGACGAGGTGGGCGAGTGGTGGACGCTGCTGATCGTGCGCGAGTGCACGCAGGGCAGCAGGCGCTTCGACGAGTTCCAGAACGGGCTTGGCATCGCCCGAAATGTGCTGACGGCACGGCTCGAACGGATGATCGAACTGGGCATTCTCGAACGCTTCCCGATTGCGGAACGCGCGAACACCTTCGGTTACCGGCTAACCTCGAAAGGGGAAGACCTGTATCCGGTGCTGGTCGCGCTCATGCAGTGGGGAGACAGATGGCTGAGACCGAACGGCAAGCCGCCGATCGCACTGGTCGAGCATGCGAGCGGGAATGCCGTCGAGACGGTCGAGGTTCGCGGAGCGCACGGGCATGCGCTGGGCTATCGGGACGTCCGCTTCGCGGCCGGCCCCGGCGCGACGAAGAAAACGCGAGACGTGATCGAGAACCGTAACGATCGCGTGCTCGGCGATCCTGAGGCTTAGCGCTGCTTTTGCTTGCCGAAGCGGGACAGGGATTCTCTGAGCAACGGCCCCGCGAAGTCGATGAAATGCCGCAGTTTGATCGGCATGAGGTTGCGCGACACATGAACCATATGCACGGGCACGGGCTCGATTTCGAACTGCGGCAGAAGTATGTCGAGTTGTCCGTTGCGCAGTGCTTCGTCGGCGTCGTGCTCGAACACGTAGGTGATGCCCGCATCGTCCGCTGCGGCGCTTACCGCGGCATCGGGCGACGTGACTTCGAGCCGGGGCTTCACGGCCAGCAGATAGATCTTTTGCGTCGACGGAAGCCGGAAGCGCCAAGGCGAAAGGTACGGGCTGTTGAAGACGACGCACGCATACTTCACGAGGTCGTCGGGTTCGCGCGGCGGCGTGCTTCTGGCGAGGAAGGCCGGACTCGCGCACACGATCGGGCGCAATGAGCCGATGCGCGTGGCGATCATATTGCTGTCGGGCAACTCGCCGATGCGCACCGCAAGATCGGCGTGCGCATCGATCAGGTCGATGTTCCGGTCGGAGAGAAGGAGCCGGACCGTGATGTCCGGATACTGCGCGAGGAACTGGTTGATGACCGGTAGCACATGCAGACGCCCGAGCTGCACGGGCGCGGTGACGACCAGTTCGCCTCGCGCGGTGGCGAACTCACCGGTGGCTTCGTGCTCCTGTTCGCGCACGAGATCGAGAATGCGCCGTGCCGCCGCGACGTATGACATGCCTGCGTCGGTCAACGTGAGCTTGCGCGTGGTGCGTATGAGCAGTCGGGTGCCGAGCATCTCTTCGAGATCGGCGACCTTGCGGGTCAGCGTGCTGACAGGAATCTTCAGCTCGCGAGCCGCCGCCGACAGACTGCCTCCATCCACCGCGGTCACCAGCATTTCCATGGCTTCTAGTCGGTCCACTGCGTTTGCTCACGTGGAATTGAGTCGCCGTATTGTATCTGTCTCTGGAGAACCGAAATGTATGCACAGGCTATCGCGCAATGCGTGGAAGCAGTCAGAACGATGGAGACGTATCTCGACAAGGCGGAGCGCTTCGCCAGCGCAAGGAAGTTCGAGGTCGCCGTCCTGCTGTCGACGCGGCTCGCGCCCGACATGGGCACACTGCTCTATCAGATACAAAGCGCCTGCGACTATCTGAAGGGTGGGGCGGCGTGGCTGTCGGGACAGCAGCCTCCGCGGCATGAAGACAATGAGCAGACGCTCGAAGAAGCGCGGGCGCGTATCCGCAAGACGATCGAGTTCGTCGAGAGCGTGGCGACGCAGCGATATGACGACGCGGCCACGCAGGTCGTGAAAGTGTCGTGGGTGCCGGGCAAACTGACGGGAGAGAACTATCTGCTGCAAATCGTGATTCCGAACGTCTACTTTCATGTCGCCATGGCATACGCGATCTTGCGCACGAACGGAGTCGACGTCGGGAAGATGGATTTCATTGGTCCGGTCAATGCCTTCGATCTTTGAGTCCTGTACGACATTTCCGCTTCCGGCGCGGTCGTACTGATCGCGCCGCCACCACGCCTGCCTGCATACCTCGATAGCGCTTCGAGGCGGTCCACTCCGCCTGGGCGGCACCATCCTGTCATCAGAATCCCGGGTTAACCATTAAGGGCGATCATCGGGCATAGGTTCGCCCTATGTGCGTCAAATAAAACTCGTATTTCCGCCGGCCCGCGCTTTCCCATAGAGTCCGCTTAACCCGACGGCGGATTCAAATCTATTCAGACGCGCGAGCCGTAGTGCTTCCTCCGAGACGCGTCGATCGGCGGGTCCACAAAATGGACCCGCCGTCCAACTAGAATTTCAGGAGACGTGAATGCAAAAGGAATTAGGTCATATCGGAATCGAAACTGATTCGTCTGTCCCTGCGACCTCGACGTCCATCAGAGTGAAGGGGATTATCGGCGCGTGCTCCGGCAACCTCGTCGAATGGTTCGACTTCTTCGTCTATGCGTACACATCGATCTATTTCGCTGCTGCGTTTTTCCCGACCGGCAACCAGGTAAGTCAGCTTCTGGCGACCGCGGGTGTCTTCGCCGTGGGATTCTTCATGAGGCCGCTCGGAGGCTGGATATTCGGATGGATTGCCGACACCAAGGGTCGGAAAGTGTCGATGATCATCTCCGTCTTCATGATGTGCGCCGGCTCGCTGTTGATCGCCGTGTTGCCGACTTATCAGGCCATCGGAGTTGCCGCACCTGTGCTGCTCGTGGTGGCCCGTCTTATTCAAGGCTTGTCTGTAGGCGCGGAGTACGGGACCGGAGCAACCTACCTCAGCGAAGCATCCGTGACCGGCCGCCGTGGTTTCTTCGGCTCATTTCAGTATTTCACGATCATCTCCGGCCAGTTGCTTGCCTTGCTCACCGTCGCCATTCTTCAGCATACCTTGTCGCTCGACGAGCTGAAGGAATGGGGATGGCGCATCCCGTTCTTCCTGGGCGCGGTGAGTTCGGTCGTGGTCGTCTATCTCCGGCGCTCGATGGTCGAGACTGCGTCGAGGCATGACATGAAACGAAAGGAAGCCGGATCGATTTCCGGATTGCTGCAACACAAGCGCGCCGTGCTTCTCGTGCTTGCGTTCACCGGAGGCGGGTCGCTTTACTTCTATACGTTCACGACGTATATGCAGAAGTTCCTGGTTGTGTCGGCCGGCATGACGCCGCAGGTCGTCAGCTTCGTCATGACGGCCTCGCTCATCTGCTTCATGCTTTGTCAGCCGCTTCTCGGCCTGCTCGCGGACAGGATTGGAGTCAAAACGCACATGCTGCTGTTCTCCGGTCTCGCGACATTGCTGGTCGTGCCGATCCTGTTCGCCTTGAAGTCGGTCACGAGCCCGTACATGGCCTTCGCGCTCGTTGCAGCGGGCCTGTTGATCGCATCGTTTTACACGCCGATTTCCGGTCTGGTGAAAGCCGATCTTTTTCCGCCGGCCGTGCGTGCGCTCGGTGTGGGTCTTCCATATGCGCTGGCGAATGCAACCTTCGGAGGCACGGCCGAGTACGTGGCGCTCACCTTGCGTTCGTCGAACGTCGAATCAAGCTTTTTCTACTATGTCGCGGTACTCACGGGTATCACGTTCGTGGCCTCGATCCTGATGCCGGACCTTGGCAAGCATGGCTATCTGGACGGCAGCGGAGCGATCGAGGCGAATACCGGGATGAGGAAACAGCGATAGCGTCGTATTCGTATCGATTGTCAGAAGGGAGATTACTTTGAAGATTCTGGTGCCGGTAAAACGTGTGGTCGACTACAACGTGAAGGTCCGCGTGAAATCGGATATCACGGGTGTCGATATCGCCAACGTGAAGATGTCGATGAACCCGTTCGACGAGATTGCTGTTGAAGAAGCGGTGCGCTTGCGTGAGGCGGGCATTGCGACGGAAGTGATCGCCGTGTCGTGCGGCGTAGCGCAGTGTCAGGAGACGTTGCGGACCGCGCTGGCCATCGGCGCGGATCGCGCTGTGCTGGTTGAAACTTCAGAGGACTTGCAGCCTTTGGCCGTGGCGAAGTTGTTGAAGGCACTGGTCGATCAGGAGAAGCCGGAACTGGTCATCCTCGGCAAGCAGGCCATCGACGACGATTCGAATCAGACCGGTCAGATGTTGGCGGCATTGGCGGGTCTGCCGCAAGCGACGTTCGCATCGAAGGTCGTGGTCGCGGATGGCAAGGCAACGGTATCGCGTGAAGTCGACGGCGGCGCGGAAACGCTTTCTCTCAAGCTGCCCGCAGTTATCACGACGGACCTGCGCCTGAACGAGCCGCGCTATGTGACGTTGCCGAACATCATGAAGGCAAAGAAGAAGCCTTTGACGACGGTGAAGCCCGCCGATCTGGGCGTCGATGTCGCGCCTCGTCTGAAGACGCTGAAAGTGGTCGAGCCGCCGAAGCGCAGCGCGGGCATCACGGTGCCGGACGTGAAGACGCTGGTCGAAAAACTGAAGAACGAAGCGAAGGTAATCTGATGACGATTCTTGTTATTGCGGAACACGACAACGCGTCGATCAAGGCATCGACGTTGAACACGGTGGCAGCGGCGGCGAAGATCGGCGGCGATGTGCATGTGCTGGTTGCAGGCTCGAACGCGCAGGGCGCGGCGGATGCGGCAGCGAAGATCGCAGGCGTGAGCAAAGTGCTGCTCGCCGATGCGCCCCAACTCGCCGAAGGCCTCGCGGAAAACATCGATGCGACGGTGCTGAACAT